>CAVSDH010000011.1:0-855440 GCA_963726765.1 uncultured beta proteobacterium
TGGGATGGTGCGCAACACGAACTCGAGGACGCGCTGCGAGTGGCGAACACGCTCGGGGAGCGCGTGTATCTGCCGCAGTTGTTCGTGATGCAGGCTGCCATCGCGCGCGCGCGCGAAGACCGCGCAGCCGCCGACGCCGTGATCCGACGCGCGATCGCGGAGGCCAGAGCGCAGGAGGCGCCGTGGCTGGAGTTGATGGCGCTGATTGAACTGTGCGACCGACACAGTGCAACGACCAAAGACCGACGCGCGCTTTCTGCGCTCGTCGACCAGCTTCCCGAAGCGCACGACACAGCCGCTGTCGCAAGGGCGCGAGCACTGCTCGACAAGACGAAGTCCGCGTAGACCACGCCTGCTCCTGCGGCGCGCGCTGCAGGCGTGTCGCCGTGCGACGCCGCACGGCCGATTCGATGACCTGACTTTGCGGCCACCCCGGCAGCGAAGCTGCGCTATCTGAACTCGATGGAGGCGGTCGTTCTCGACGCGGGGGCGGTCGCCGATGCCGCGTCACGGACGATCACTGACTGCGCATTCGTGGCACACGACGGCGTGCTGTCGTGGCGCTCACACAATGTCGACGAATCAGCGACGTTCCGCTGACAACTCGGCGTACGAGAACCCATACGCTAGCCTCAACAAGTCACTACCGACAGCCGAGATGCCTTTCAACACTGACTCCAAGTACCCAACCCGACGCGCATACGTGGTGAAGGTTCGCGGCGATGCGAAGCCCGATGCGCTTGCCGGTCGTCTCGAGAACCTCGTTACCGGGCGGCAATGTGAATTTGCGTCCGGTCGCGAGCTGCTCAAATCCATTGCCAGCGACCTCGAGGCGACCCCGCATGCGCAGCCGTCGGATGCCGAATGAAATGATCGATTCGGATTCGGCAAAGCCCAATTATGACGATTCACGCGATGGAGCAAATCCATGACTGAGCTACAGGACCCGCGTCTCATCGCGTGGTGGGAGAACGGCATCGAGGAGCTCGACCGCGAGATTGGCAGGTTGTGCGTGCTTTGTCAGGTACGAATTCTCGATCCCGGCATCATCGAGCGTGTGCTCAAAAAGGACGCTTCGGTGTGCGGAACATCCAACCCCGTCGCTTTCGCCAAGCTGCACGACATGGTGATGTTCTATTTTGCGAATCGCCAAAAGTCTGTCGACGCCGTGGGGCAGCAGGAAACGGTGCAGATCGAGGCGCATGTCGTCGAGGAGCTGAGGAAGCGCTTCGGCGATTTGATGGGAAAGTGGCCGCCCGCGTGAATGAGCGAACGCATGGATAGTGTGATCGTAGGCGCAATGGCGGGCGTGCTGGGCTCGCTCGTCGGCGGATCGGCGACGGTCGCGACCGCTTGGCTCACCCAAAGGACGCTCACCCGGCGTGAGCTCAATGTCAGGGACATGCGCCAGCGCGAAAAGCTGTACAGCGACTTTATCGGCGAATGCGCGAAGCTTCTCATCGACGCATTCACGCACGAACTCGAAGACCCCGAGAAATTACTGCCTCTGTACGCACTGACCAATCGCGTCCGCCTTACCGCTTCGCAACCCGTTGTCGCTGAGGCGGAGCGCTTGTTGGCGCGCATCACGGACCAGTATTTCTCGCGCAACCTCACCGTGGACGAGATGCGCCAACTCGCCCACTCGAAGGATGCCGATCCGTTGAAAACGTTTGGCGAAGCCTGCCGGATGGAACTTAAGTCGATACGCGCCCGGGCGTGATCGCTAGGAGCTCCCGCTGATGACACCGACGAAATCCCGACAGAACGTCGACGCTTCGCTGACGACTCGCGGCATCCGTTCCCCTACGCTTACTTCCATGTCGAACCCCGCCACCGCCAGCAATCCCGTTCCGCCATTTGCGCGTACTTGCCGCGTCGCTCGCGCTGGCGTTGGCAGGGTGTGCCACACCTGTGCTGAAGCCCTCGCTCGATATGCCTGCCCGCTTCGCGGCAACGGCCGTCGCAGACGAGTCCGAGGTAGCGTGGTGGGAAGGCTTCAAGGATCCGGTCCTCTCCGACCTCATCCGCCGCGCAGCGCAGCAGAACCGCGATGTCAAGATCGCGGCCGAGCGGCTACGCGCCGCGCGTGCCGGAGAGACAATCAGCCGCTCGTGGCTGTTCCCGACAGTCGGCGTCGGCGCCAGTGCCTTTGATCACAAGACCAACTACGACTCGGTTCTCAAGAATTTCGTTCCGGAAGCGGCGAATACGCGCGCGGCGCAGGCCGGTGTCGGCGTGACATGGGAAGCCGACCTCTTCGGTCGCTTGCGCGCAGGGGCCGCTGCGGCCGCGGCGGAAACGCTGGCCGTCGAAAACGGCGCGCGAGGCGTTCGCCTATTGGTGTTGAGTGACGTCGCAACCAATTACTTCACGCTCACCGGCGCGTTGCGCCAGCTCGAAACGGTGCGTGCGATATCCGCCGCACAAGACGAAACGTTGCGCCTCGTCGCGGCCCGCCAACGGGTAGGGCTCGCGACGCCGTTCGACGTCGAGCGTGCGCAGACGGAAGCTTCGAGGGCGCGCGCGGCGATACCGCCGCTCGAAACGCTCGCTGCCGCCTCGCGCCATCGCATCGCAGTGCTCATTGGGGACCAGGCGTTCAATGCGGCAAGCATCACGCCATCCACTGTCGAAGCCAACGTTCCGCCGGCGCGTCCGGGTCAGCCGGCCGAGCTGTTGCAGCGGAGGCCCGACCTGCTCGCTGCCAGCGCGCAGCTCGATGCCGCCAACGCCCGCCGGCAACAGGCGATGGCCGAATGGTTCCCTCGCCTTATCCTCGGCGCCGTTTTCGGTCGCGAGGGCATCGATCTGAATGGCGTGGCCCTTGGCGCGGCCCGTTTCACCAATGTCGCGGCACTGTTGGCGATGCCGATCTTCAACGCTGGGCGCACGCAGGCGATCAACGACGTCGCCGAGAGTGGACAACGCGAAGCCGTCCTGCGCTACGAAGACGCGATCGCGCGTGCCTTGGAAGACGTCGAGAACGCACTCGTCGCGCTCGACGACCAACGGCACCGGGCACAGCTGATGCAGAGCGCGGCGGCCTCGGCCGACGCGGCGCTTGGCCACGCGCAATCGCTCTACGACCGCGGGCAGACCGATTTCTTGCCGTTGCTCGACGCTCAGCGCGTTCGGCTGGTCGTGCGAGTCTCCGCAAATGAGGCGCACACGCAACTGCTGCTCGACAGCGTTCAACTGTACAAGGCGCTCGGCGGTGGCTGGCAGGCGTTCGAACCCGTCGTCGATCCCGCTGCGTCCGCCAACCCGAATTCGCCAACATCATGAAACTCCGTCGCTCGATACGAGGATCCGCCGTGAATCAACCTCTCGCCCCCGCATTGGTCGTCCTGGCGGCCGTCGCCGTCGCCGCTTTGCCCGCGTGCTCATCGAAGCCACCGCCTGAACCCCTTCGCACGGTGCGCACCGCCGAGATTCGCTACGACAAGACGCAGGAAACGAATCGCTACGTCGGCACGGTGCAGTCGCGTCATGAAGTCAACGAGGCATTTCGGGTCAGCGGCAAGGTCGCGCAGCGCAAGGTCGACGTCGGCCAGAAGGTGCGGGAAGGCGACGTATTGGCGGTGCTCGACGATACCGACTACCGCCTGGCCGAGGACGCCGCCCGGCAGCAGCTCGCCGCCGCCACGGCGCAGGCGCGACAAGCGGAATCGGATCGGCACCGGCTCGACGCGTTGAAGAGCGACGGCTCGGTGAGCCCGTCCGACGACGAGAAGGCGCAGACGGGTGCGCGGACATCTTCCGCCGCGGCCGAGGCCGAGGCGAGGAAGCTCGAGCTTGCACGCAATCGGCTGAAGTACACGGTGCTGCGCGCGTCGCAGACCGGTGTCGTCACCGCGGTGCGCTTTGAGGTTGGACAGGTCGTCGCCGAGGGCCAGCCGATCGCGTCCATCGCGAATGAAGGCGAGCCCGAGATCGTGGCCGATGTGCCCGAGGATCACCTGACCGCATTCCAGGGTTCGCGCTACAAAGCGTGGCTCGCGAGCGCACCGCAGCAAACATTCGAGGTCGTGTTGCGTGAACTGTCGCCGCAGGCGGCGGCACAAACGCGAACGTTCCGCGCCCGCTTGAGGCCCGCGGCCCCGCGGGCGCTGCCGCTCGGCGCGACCGCCACGCTCGTCGTCGAGCGAGCGGTCGGAGAAGCCCCGGCAGCAGTGATCCCTGCCTCGGCCATCACGCAGAACAAGGGCCAGCCTGCGGTCTGGGTGGTTCGTCCCACGGGGTCCGAACCGGCCGGAACGGTTGATCTCATCAACGTCTCGCTGCACGGATATCGTAACGACGAGGTGCTCGTGTCGGGGCCGCCGGCGGGTGACCTGGTCGTCATTGCAGGCGTGCAAAAGATGGCGCCGGGCTTGAGGGTCGCGCTTCCCGGGTCCGTGCGCGACGCAGAAGCGAAGCAGGCCGCCCGATGAAATCATTCAACCTCACCGAATGGGCGTTGAATCATCGCGCCATCGTGCTCTTCCTGATCCTTGCGATCGCCATCGGCGGCGTGCTGGGCTTCACGAAGCTCGGCCAGCTCGAAGACCCGAACTTCTCGGTGCCGTCGATGACGGTGATGGTCATCTGGCCCGGCGCGACGGCGCAACAGATCCAGGACGAGGTGCTCAACCGCATGGAGAAGAAGTTCGAGCAGCTGGACCATTTCGAGAAGGTCAAGACCTTTGCGCGGCAAGGTTACGGCGGCATGACGCTCACGGTCGTCGGCGGTACCTCGCACGCGGACCAACGCGAGGCGTGGTACCAGGCACGCAAGAAGTTCAGCGACGTCAAGCTCGAGCTGCCCGAAGGCGTCATCGGCCCAATCTTCAACGACGAATACGGCGACGTTACCGGGCTGCTTTATGCCGTCAAGGGCGACGGCGTCAGTCTCGCCGATCTCTCCGACACGGCCGAGGACATCAAGCGACGGCTGCTCAAAGTGCCGATGGTCAAGAAGATCGACATCTATGGCAAACAGGCCAAAAAGGTTTATGTCGAGTTCTCGAACGAACGGCTGGCCGCGCTCGGGATCACGCCGCTGCAAATCGCCGAAAGCCTCCGCAACCAGAACAGCGTGCTCGCAAGCGGGCAGATCGACACGCACGGCGACCGCGTGCTCGTGCGCGTCAGCGGACAGTTCACGAGCCTGGACGATATTCGCAACGTTCCGATCGCCGCCGGCGGCCGGCTGCTGAAGCTCGGCGACTTCACGACGATCGCGCGCGGATACGAAGATCCGCCGATGTATACGGTGCGCCACAACGGGCAGCAGGTGCTGATGGTCGGCATCACGATGACGAACGACGGCAACATCGTCGACTTCGGCAAGGCGATCGACGAGGCCGTCGCCAAGGTCCAGACCGAACTGCCTTATGGCGTGGAGCTCGAGCGCGTGGCCGATCAGCCGACGGTCGTCAGCGAATCCATCTGGGAATTCGAACGGTCCCTAATGGAAGCGCTCGCGATCGTGCTCGCGGTCTGTCTTTTGAGCCTCGGCTGGCGCACGGGGATCGTGGTCGGACTCTCGGTCCCGATCGTGCTCGGCGTCGTCGCCCTGGCCATGCTGGCGATGGGATGGAACCTCGAGCGTGTTTCGCTCGGGTCGCTGATCATCGCGCTCGGCCTGCTGGTGGACGACGGCATCATCGCGGTCGAGATGATGGTCGTGAAGATGGAAGGAGGCTGGGACCGTCTCAAAGCGGCCGCCTATTCGTATACCGCGACCGCGATGCCGCGGCTGACCGGTGCGCTCATCACCGTCGCTGCGTTCATGCCGATCGGCTTCTCGAAATCGACCACCGGCGAATACGCGGGCGGCATTTTCTGGATTGTCGGCACGGCCGTGCTGCTCTCGTGGGTCGTCTCCGGGATCATCACGCCCTACCTCGCCGTCAACATGCTGCCCAAGGACTTCGGCAAGCACCACGGGGGCGACCCGTACGACACACCGTTCTATCGCAAGCTGCGCGGCTGGATCGACCTCGCGATCGAGCGGCGCTGGTGGGTCATCGGCGCCACCGTGGCCGCACTGGCCGTCGCGATTGTCGGAAGCAGGTTCGTGCCGCAGCAATTCTTCCCCAACAGCTCGCGGCCCGAGCTGGTCGTCGAGCTGCGACTGAAGGAAGGCGCTTCGTTCGCCGCGACGACCGAGCAGGTGAAGAAGATGGAGGCGGTGCTGAAGAAGGACGAGGACGTTCGCTTCTTCACCGCGTACACGGGCGCCGGCCAACCGCGCTTCTATCTCTCGCTCAATCCGGAACTGCCGAACCCGGGCTACGCCGTCTTCATCGTCATGACGCGCGACATGGAGGCGCGTGAACGCGTGCGCTCACGCCTGATGGCGAGCGTCAACGAGGGATTCCCGGAGGTCTGGGTCCGCGTCACGCGCCTCGAGCTCGGACCGCCGGTCGGGTTCCCGGTCCAGTTCCGTGTTGTCGGTCCGGATACGCAGATGGTTCGTTCGATCGCGCGCGAGGTCGAAGCGGTGGTCGCTTCGAGTCCGAAGGTGCGCGACGTCCAGCTCGACTGGAACGACCCGGTCCGCACGCTGAGAGTCGACCTGGACCAGGACAAGGCACGTGCGCTCGGCCTGGCGCCGGCCGACGTTGCCTTCGTGACCCAGACCGTGATGAACGGCGCAACGATGTCGCACCTGCGCGAGCACGAAGACTTGATCGACATCGTCGCCCGTGCGGTTCCGTCCGAGCGTCTCGACGTCGACACACTGAAGGACGTCAATCTCTATACCCGCGAGGGGACTGTCGTGCCGCTGTCGCAAGTTGCCCGCGTACGGTACGAGCTCGAAGAGCCGGTGCTGTGGCGGCGCAACCGCGACATGGCGATCACCGTCCGCGCGGACGTCAAGGACGGCGAGCAGGGCGTGTCGGCGACGCAGGAGATCCGCCCGATGCTGAAGGACATCGAAGCGAAACTGCCTTCCGGCTATCGCATCGACGTCGGCGGCGCCGTCGAAGAGAGCGACACCGCCAACCAGGCGCTGATGGCGGTGTTCCCGGTGATGCTCGTCACGATCCTGACGATCCTGATGCTGCAGCTCCAGAGCTTCTCGCGCATGTTCATGGTGTTCCTGACGGCACCGCTCGGACTCATCGGCGTCGTCGCCGCGCTGCTCGTCTTCCAGGCGCCGCTCGGCTTCGTCGCGATTCTCGGCGTAACCGCGCTGTGCGGGATGATCATGCGCAACGCGGTGATCCTGGTCGACCAGGTGCAGGCCGAAATGGCCGAGGGCCGCGACCCCTGGAATGCGGTGCTTGAAGCAGCCGTACACCGGACGCGTCCCGTGGCGCTGACCGCGGCGGCCACCGTGCTCGCGATGATTCCGCTTACGCGCAGCGTGTTCTGGGGCCCCATGGCGATCGCGATCATGGGGGGGCTCACGGTTGCGACCGTGCTGACGATCTTCTTCGTGCCCGCTCTTTACGCGGCGTGGTTCAGGGTTGGGCGGGCTTCTGCGCCGAATCCGATGCCATCGGCGGCCCCCGCCCCGGCATGAAGCACCGATGAACGAGTCCAACGGTCAATTGGAAGGACCCTCGAGCTGCGGGCTGGCGCACCGTAAGGGTCGGAGAGCCGAACCTCGATCAAACTGCTCCACGACAATGTTTAAGCATGCTGCGAGATGTATGGCAAGGACGTCCTCGCCTAGAGGGAGATCGGCCTTCGTCATCGCCGCCATCGTATTCATCCTGGCGGGTTGCGCGACGAATCGCGCGATGATGCCGACCCCGGTACTCTACACAGGAGAGAATGCGAGGCCGCTCTTCACCGAGTTGCCGATCGACAGTCGCCGGCCGTCACTCGATCTGCTGTTCATCACCGATCGCGCACCGGCGGAGCGAGCCGACGACTTGCCGTATACCGCGAGCCGATCGCGTTCGATGGCGTTCGGATCGACGATGATCGAGTTCGGTGAAGACATCTCCTGGGACGCGCTGGTTGAGGAAAGCACAGCGACGCAACGCGGCAATCCACTGCCGCTCAAGCTCGGGCTGACCGCGGAGCTCGGTCGCTTTCCGGCCATACCGTACGAGGTCGTTGTCGCTCCCGATGGCATCAGGCGTGTACCCGCCGTCGTCGAGGCGTTCGATAAGGCGAAGCAGCAGCTGCAAGCCGAGATTGCGAGGCGGCTCGCGATCGCGCACCGCAAGGAAGTCGTGCTGTTCGTGCACGGCTACAACAGCAGCTTCGAGAGCGCCGCGCTAACGATGGGCGAGCTGTGCCATTTCCTTGGACGGGACTTCGTGTGCGGGATCTTCACGTGGCCCGCCGGCGGACGGCGCGGCACACTGCTCGGCTACAACTTCGACCGCGAGTCAGCCGAATACGCGGTGGAGGACCTGCTGAAGGTGATCCGGATCGTCGCCAGGACGCCGGGCGTGGAGCGTATCCACCTCATTGCACATAGCCGTGGCACGGACACTGTCGCATCGGCGCTGGCCGAGCTCAGCGTCGAGGCCTATTCACTCCAGAGCTCACCGGATCGCGAGTTTCACATCGGCAATGTCGTCCTCGTTGCTCCCGATCTTGATGGCGACGTCGCGCTGACCAAGATCTTCAAAGTATTTTCCGACCCTGACCTGCCATTTGGCGGGAAAGCGGCCCCGGACGCCGTAATCCCCCCTTCACCTGGCCTTAGGGTCACCTTCTACGTTTCGCCCGACGACAAGGCGCTCGCGACCTCGAACTGGCTGTCCGGCAGCATCGCCCGGCTCGGGCGGATCGACGCGACGATGTTCAGCGCAGACCAGATCGAAGCGATCGCATTGTTGCGCGCGGTTGACATCATCGAAGTCCGCGGGACAACAGATTTCTTCGGCCACAGTTACTTCATTTCAAATCCACAGGCGAGCGCCGACATCATTGCGATGCTGCGTTACGGTCTGCGGCCTAACGAGCCCGGCCGACCCCTCGAACAAGTCGCGGGGTCCTTCTGGCGCGTGCCGGTGCAATGATGGCGCGTACGCAACTGGTCGGCTGGGGTGACCGCGGACGCCGCGCAGGCAAGCTACAGGCTTTGATGAATCGTTATCGCGCGAACGGCGTCCTGGAGCATGCCGTCAATTTCGCCAAAGGCGTCCTTATTGGCGGCGTCATCGTGCTGTTCGTCTGGCTGAACATCGACTGATCCCCATGCACAGTGCGAAGGACAGGGCGACACCGCTGCTGCCGCAGTTGATGACCATAAAGCTGTCCGCCGGGCTGGTTCTATGGTGGGCTGATCGTCGTCCTGTCGGCTTGGATCCTGCACAGTTTCCTTCAGGCGATGCTCGCGGCGTGCGTGACTGCGATCGCCAGCTGGCCGCTCTACACGCGGTTTGCGTCCCGACTGCCACGGCGCATCGGCCGAAACGCGAAATCGCTGATCTTCACGCTTGCGATGACGGTTTTCGTGCTGGCACCGTTGATGTTTGCGTTCGGCGCGCTGCTCACCGAAGCGCACGCGCTGCTCTTGGAGATCGCAGCAGCGGACAAGAAGGGAATCACGGCCCCACAGTGGCTGGAGAGCGCGCCACTGATCGGGCCGTGGCTCGCCGCTCGCTGGCAACGTGAGCTCGCCTCTCCGGGCGCCCTTCTGACGTGGACACAGCGGACCGACGCGGCTGCGCTCCTTACGTGGGCGCAGTCGCTCGGACAATTCATGATGCGGCACGTGTTCATCATCGGGTTCACGATCCTGCTGTTGTACTTCCTGTATCAGCACGGTGAATCGCTGTCGGAGGGTTTCAGGCGAGTTCTTCGTGGCCGCATCGGCGAGCGTGCCGACGGCTTATATCGATCTCGCCACGCGGGCCGTGCGTGCCTCGGTGAACAGCATGCTGGTCGTGGCCCTTTTCGACGGCTTCGCAAGCGGCGTCGCGTATGCGATCGCCGGTGTGCCGCATGCCGCCGTGTGGGCGGCGATCACCGGTTTGCTCGCGCTGGTCCCGTTCCTTGGATATGTGGCGGTCGGTGCATTGACGTTGCAACTCGCGATGACGGTCACCACCACGCCGCCGGTTCTCGCGTTTGCGTTGGGCTGCTTCGTCCTGTTCTGTGGCGACAAAGTCGTCCGACCGGTAGTCGCGCGTGACGGGGTTCGCTTGCGCTTCGTCTGGATCCTCATGGGTTGCCTTGGCGGTTTCGAGGCGCTTGGGCTAGTCGGTCTGGTGATCGGTCCGGTGGTGCTTACGCTCGCAAGGGAACTGTGGGAGCAGCGCGTTCGCGATCTCGCGACGGCCAAATGTGCCGACTCAAAGCACCGAATTCCCACGCAACGCAGACGTTTCGCTGACGACTCTGCAGGCGTGAGGCCTTAACCTGAGCGCATGACATCCCTGCGAACTCCGCAGCTTCGACGAACCACACTCCATTCCCGCTACCGCAGTTGATGGGTAGCGATCAAGAAAGAAGGTCACAATGAGCAATTTGGCTAGAAAGCTTTCCAAGAGTCACGACGTATCCGCGACAGGTCGCGCAGATGCTGAAGACCCGCACGAGCCTCGCGCTCGCGCGCTTCAACGAGCGGGCGCAACAGGCACGCGAACAGGTCGCCGGGTTGACGACGAATCCGACGTCGCTGTCGCAACTCTGGGCCGATGGCGCGCGATACGGCGTCGACTTCGCGCAGCGCTCCATCCTGTTCTGGGACATGCTGCGCCAACGCGGCAACAATTTCGTCGAGCACGAGCGCCAAGGATTGCCGCCGGTGCTGCGCTTCGAGTACGAGATCGTGATGGACGGCCGCTCGTTCAAGCGTCCGGTCAACTACGCGCTGCTGCGCATCATTCCGCCAAAGGGCGTCACGGTGGATGCCAAGCGCCGCCCGTACGTGATCATCGACCCGCGCGGCGGGCACGGCCCCGGCATCGGTGGCTTCAAGGACGATTCGCAGGTTGGAGTGGCGCTGCACGAAGGCCATCCGGTCTACTTCGTCATCTTCTTCCCGGAGCCCGAACCGGGACAAACGCTGCTCGACATTTGCAACGCCGAGCGCGAGTTCGTGCATCGCGTGCGCGAGCTTCATCCGGATGCCCCGAAGCCGGGAATCGTAGGCAACTGTCAGGCCGGCTGGGCGGCGATGATGCTGGCCGCTGCCAATCCCGACGACACCGGTCCGATCGTGATCGTCGGCGCGCCGATGTCCTACTGGGGCGGCGCCTGGCGCGAGGGAGAGGGCGACAATCCGATGCGCTATTCCGGAGGGCTGCTGGGCGGTACCTGGCTCGCTTCGCTCACGTCCGACCTCGGCGCAGGCAAGTTCGACGGCGCGCATCTGGTGCAGAACTTCGAGAACCTGAACCCGGCCAATACCTTCTGGGGCAAGTACTACCAGGTGTTCGCCAACATCGACACGGAGGCGCCGCGCTTTCTCGAGTTCGAGCGCTGGTGGGGCGGTTATTTCCTGCTGAACGGCGAAGAGATCGAGTGGATCACGCAAAATCTCTTTGTCGGCAACAAGGTGTGGTCCGGCGCCGTGGAGGCCGGACCGAGCAAAGGTTTCGACCTGCGTGACATCAAGGTGCCGATCGTCCTGTTCGCTTCGGCGGGCGACAACATCACGCCGCCGCAGCAGGCCTTCAACTGGGTTGCTGACGTTTATGGCAGCACCGAGGAGATCAAGGCCCGCGGGCAGGTGATCGTTGGCTTGATGCACGAGGACGTCGGCCATCTCGGCATCTTCGTCTCCGGCAAGGTCGCGAAGAAGGAGGGAACTCAGATCGCGTCGGTGCTGAAGTCGATCGAGGCGCTGCCGCCGGGCCTGTACGGGATGCAGATCGCGGAGCAGAAGGATCGCAGTGGCAAACCGGCTTACGAGGTGAGCTTCGTCGAATTGCGTCTTGAAGACATCGTTGCGCGCTTGAATCGCTTCAAGCGGGCCGATGAGCGACCCTTCGAGGCCGTGAAGGTGGTCTCGGAGTTCAATCAGCGCGCATACGAGCTCTTCGGGCGCCCACTTGTACAAGCACTGTCGAACGAGTACGCCGCGAAGCTCTCGCGGAAGTTTCACCCACTGCGTTTGCAGCGCTGGTCGATCTCGGACCTCAATCCCGGGCTGTGGTGGCTCGCACCGACTGCGGAGGCAGTGAAGGCACAGCGTCACGCGCTCGGGTCGGAAGCTCCGGCCCGCAAGCTTGAGTCGGCGGGATCGGAGCTGACAAGCGCTTCACTGGATTGCTATCGCGCACTGCGCGACGCGGCGGCTGAAGCCACCTTCTTCCAAGTCTACGCGAACCTGTTCGCCTTCTATCTCGACAACGAAAAGCACATCGAAACCGACGCGCGGCCGGTGATCGACCCCCGCGACCTTCCGTTCGTCAAGGAAGTGCTCGCCTCGATCGACAAGGGTGGGTACCCCGAGGCGCTCGGGCGTGTCGCCTTCCTGATGGCTCACAAGGACGAGCCCCTCCCGCTTTCCCGGCTGCAGCTCGCACACGATCTCATCGAAGAGTATCGCGAGTTCCTGCCGGATTTGGCGCCCGACGAGCTGCGCCGTATCGGCGGCGAACAGGAGATCATCGCGCGCTACGAGCCGGAAAGGGCAGTCGAGACGCTGCCGATGCTGGTTTCCGAGGGGAAAGATCGGGAACGGCTCCTAACGCTGCTGGAACGCGTACTTGCCGACAAGCGGGTGCAGCGCATCCAGCCCTCGGCCGAGCAGAAAGCGATGCTCGCGCGCATCCGCCGGGTGCTCCGCGCCGTGGAGCGTCGGCCGGCCGGGTCGCGGCGCGGTTCTCGGCTGACCCCAGGCAGTGCTCGGGTCAGGATTGCGAAGTCGCGCGTCGCGCGGGCGAAAAAGACCGTGGGAGCAGCCTAGCATGGCGGCGCAAGAGCAGCGGGCGACATCAGCGGTGGCGGCGGTCACGCGCGAACGCGGGAAGGCGCGTGCCCACGAGAAATATCAGCGCCTCGTCGACGATTGCAGGACGCTGCCGCCGACACCGACCGCAGTCGTGCACCCGTGTGACCAGAGCTCGTTGCAGGGCGCGGTCGACGCGGCTCGGATGGGCCTCATCGCTCCGATCCTGGTCGGCCCGCGCACGCGCATCGAGGAAGTGGCCAGGCAGAACAAGATCGACATCTCGGGGCTGCCAATCGTCGACGCGCCCTTCAGCCATGCCTCCGCCGAAAAGGCGGTCGATCTCGTCCGCGAGGGCAAAGCCGAGGCGCTGATGAAGGGGAGCCTGCACACCGACGAGCTGATGGGCGCCGTCGTTCGACGCGATTCAGGGCTGCGCACCGCGCGCCGCGTCAGCCACTGCTTCGTGATGGATGTGCCCAGCTATGCAGAACCGCTCATCGTGACCGATGCGGCGGTGAACATCGCGCCCACGCTGGAGGAGAAGGTCGACATCATCCAGAACGCGATCGATCTCGCTCACGCGCTCCACTATCCGGAGGTGCGTGTGGCGATACTCTCCGCAATGGAGACGATCAACCCGAAGGTGCCCTCGACCGTGGAAGCCGGGGCGCTGTGCAAGATGGCCGACCGCGGGCAAATCACCGGCGCAATTCTCGACGGGCCGCTCGCGCTCGACAATGCGATCAGTCTGGAGTCGGTCAAGATCAAGAAGATCGATTCCCCCGTTGCGGGCCGCGCCAACGTGTTGGTCGTCCCCGATCTCGAGGCCGGCAACATGCTGGCGAAAAGCCTGTCGTTCCTCGCGGGTGCCGACGCCGCGGGCATCGTGCTCGGAGCGCGCGTACCGATCATCCTCACGAGCCGGGCGGACTCGCTGCTGACGCGTCTCGCATCCTGTGCGGTGGCCGTGCTGGTCGCGAAGGCTCGCCGCGAAGCGAGCACGAAAGCGGTGGCGTGACGTGGCTGATGAAATTGGTGCCGCAGATGCTAAATCCAGGAGACCAAGGATCATGACCGTCGAAATTCCGCCGCCCGTGCTCAAAGGCGCCAAAGCGCTCGTCGTCGGCGTGGCGAACCAGTATTCGATTGCCTACGGATGCGCGAAGGCGTTCCGTGAGCTGGGCGCCGAGCTCGCGATCACCTATGTCAACGAGAAGACGAAGACCTACGTCGAGCCGCTCGCCAAAGAGCTCGACGCGCCCATTTTCATGCCGCTCGATGTCGCCACGCCTGGCATGCTCGAGGCAGTGTTCGAGAGGATCACCAAGGAGTGGGGCCAGCTCGACATCCTTGTCCACTCGATCGCCTGGGCGCCGAAGGAGGACCTGCAGGGGCGGCTCATCGATTGTTCGGCCGAGGGCTTCAAGCAGGCGATGGACATCTCCTGCCATTCGTTCGTGCGCATGGCGCGGCTGGCGGCTCCCTTGATGAAGAACGGTGGATCCATGTTCGCGATGAGCTATCACGGCGCCAACAAGGTCGTGCCGAACTACAACGTGATGGGCCCTGTGAAAGCGGCGCTCGAGGCGTCGTGCCGTTATCTCGCCTTCGAGCTCGGCGGCAAGGGCATACGGGTGCACGCGATCTCGCCCGGGCCGCTCAAGACGCGCGCGGCGTCCTCGCTCAAGGACTTCGATCTGCTCTTGACTGAGGCCGCACAGCGCGCGCCGATCGGCGAGCTGGTCGACATCATGGACGTCGGCTTCACGTGCGCATTTCTTGCCACGCCCTATGCGCGACGGCTGTCCGGTGCAACGCAGTACGTCGACGGCGGCGTGAACATCATGGCTTGAAGAAACCCGGGACCGCGCGATTAGCTCGGACATTGAGGAATATTGATATGACATTCCTGCATACGATCGGCGTCATCGGCGGGCCGCTTCGCGCGCGGAGGTTGGCCATGGCGGTATCCTTGGACGGGAATCTGGGTGGGAGTCACCGGGATATCTCGATTTCCAGCAATCGTAGTAACGTGCTGACTAATCAGCAATAATGGGATACCGTTGGATACGGGTGGGTGTGCCGTGCGCTACTGGCTGATGAAATCCGAGCCGGACGAGTTCTCGATCGACGACCTTGCCGCGGCGCCGCGCCGGACCATTGCCTGGTTCGGCGTGCGCAATTACACCGCGCGCAACTTCATGCGCGACCAGATGCGGGTCGGCGATCGTGTCTTCTTCTATCACTCGAGTTGCCCGGAGCCCGGCATCGCCGGCAGTCGCCGAGGTGTCCGCACCCGCGTACGCTGACGCCACGCAATTTGACAAGAAGAGCCCGTACTTCGATCCGAAGGCGCTGCGGGACGCGCCGCGCTGGGTCAACGTCGACGTCACGTTTGTCGAGAAGATTCGCCTCGTTTCACTTGCGGAGATGCGAACGCACCCGGAGATCGCGCGGATGCTCGTCCTGCAGCGCGGCAATCGACTGTCGATCACGCCGGTCGATCCCGCGGAGTGGACGTTCATCGTGAAACTCGCCAAGCGACGCCGGTGAAACCGTGGACCCGGCGCTGATCTTCGCGTTTGTGACGCTGGGCGCAGTCGTCGGCTTTCTCGCCGGGCTGCTTGGACTCGGTGGCGGCATGACCATGGTGCCGCTGCTGACCATCGTCTTCACGCAACAGGGTTTTGCCACGGAGCACGTCGTGCACATCGCGGTCGCCACGGCGACGGCGACGATCCTGTTCACGTCGATCTCGTCGACGCGCGAGCATCACAAGCATGGCGCAGTGCTGTGGCCCGTGGTGGCCGGGATGGCGCCGGGTGTCGTCGTGGGTTCGTTGGTGGGGCCGCAGATCGTGGGCGGCATGTCGACGTGGCTGCTTGCCACATTTTTCGGATTGTTCGTCGCGGCTGCCGCCACCCAGATACTCCTGGACCGGAAGCCCAAACCGACGCGCGAGTTGCCGGGCCGGGGCGGACTGTTTGCGGTGGGCGGGGGCATCGGCCTCATCGCGAGCATGGTGGGTGCGGGCGGCGCCTTCATGACCGTGCCGTTCATGGCCGCGTGCAACGTCAAATTGCGGAACTGCGTCGCGACGTCGGCCGCGGTGGGTCTGCCCGTTGCGATTGCCGGGACGATGGGCTTCGTCATCGCCGGATGGCGTCAGCCCGGCTTGCCGCCATGGTCGGTCGGTTACGTGTACTTGCCTGCGCTGCTCGCGATCGTCGTCGGCAGCGTCACCTGCGCGCCGGTCGGCGCGCGCGCCGCGCATCGCTGGCCGGTCAAGGCACTGCGGCGCGGATTCGCCTGCATGCTCTACGTGCTCGCCGCGTACATGCTCTGGAAGGCGTGGCAGAGCCGGCACGGATGAGGGCGATGCGCGCCCGATGCGTGAAATCGACGGTCGCTGCAGCCGACACGCATTCGGTCATCACGACCGCTGGCCGAAGCGCTCGCGCAGCACGTTCTTCTGGACCTTGCCCATCGCATTGCGCGGCAGGTTGTCGACGAAATGCACGCGCTTCGGCACCTTGAAGCCGGCAATCTCGGACTTGAGCGCGGTGATGATGTCGGATTCGCGAAGCGTGTGCCCCGGGCGGGCGACAACGACCGCCGTGACGGCCTCGCCGAAGTCCGCATCGGGCACGCCGATCACCGCTGACTCGGCGACGCCGGGCAGCGCGTCGAGTTTCTCCTCCACCTCCTTGGGATAGACGTTGAGGCCTCCGGTGATCACGAGATCCTTGGCGCGACCGACGATGCGCAGGTAGCCGTTGTCCAGAATCTCTCCCATGTCGCCGGTGCGGAACCAGCCGTCGGCGGTGAACTCGTCGCGCGTCTTCTCCGGCATCCGCCAATAGCCGGCGAAGACATTCGGTCCCCTGACCTCGATTCCGCCGATGTCGCCCGGCGCATCACCATCGGAGGCAATGCGGACCGAAACGCCGGGGAGCGGTGCGCCGACCGTCCCGGCGATGCGTTCGCCGTCGAGCGGATTCGACGTATTCATCCCGGTCTCGGACATCCCGTAGCGCTCGAGGATCGTGTGCCCCGTGCGCTGCCGGAATTCGTCGAAGGTGTCGGGAAGGAGCGGGGCGGAGCCGGAGATGAAAAGCCGCATCGTCGCGCAATCGTCGGCGCCGAAAGCCGGATCGGAGAGCAGGCGCGTGTAGAACGTCGGGACGCCCATCATCACCGTCGCGCGCGGCAGCAGCGCGCGAACTTCCGCGGGATCGAACTTCGCAAGCCAGAGCATTCTGCTTCCCGAAAGCATCGCGCAGTGAATGGCAACGAACAATCCGTGGATGTGGTAGGTCGGCAGCGCGTGCAGCAGCACGTCGCCGCGCGTGAATCCCCAGTGCTGGACGAGCGCCACCGCATTGCTGGCGAGGTTCCGGTGCGTCAGCATCGCGCCCTTTGCCCGCCCGGTCGTGCCTGACGTGTAGACGATCGCCGCGAGATCGACCGGTTTTGACTCGACCGTCTCGAACGTGCCAGGCTCGTCCGCCGCGCGTTCCAGCAGCGTCCCCGTTCCCGGACCGAGTGTTACGACCGTGCCGTCCCGGCGGATCGTCGACACGACATCGGCGGACTCGGGTCGGCACACGACGACTCGCGGCTCCGCATCGTCGAAGAAGTAGGAAAGCTCGCTCTTCTGGTAGCCGGTGTTGAGGGGCAGATAGACGAGACCGGCGCGCAGGCACGCGAGATAGAGCGCGAGCCCTTCCCAGCATTTCTCGACCTGCGCGGCGACGCGGTCGCCCGGCACGCACCCTGCGCGCACGAGCGCGCGGGCGATGCGCGCCGATTCCGCGTCGAGCCGGTCGTAGTGGATGACCGGTCCGTCGGGGATGAGGATGCAGGGTTCGCCGATCTGCTCGTCGAAATGACTGCGGAGGAGCGCGTAGAAGTTCGCGTTCATGCGGGTGACGTCGACCGGCGGCGCCGGAGCGCGAGCCCGTCATTGCAGCACGAGCCCGCCGCGGACTTCAGATCAGGCCGGCCCCGCGCGCCCACTTGTACTTCGCGCCCAGCACCATCACCGGCATCTCGGTCGAGTACGGATAGGCCGGGATGCCGTGGTCGAACAGGTATTCGGCGGCCTCCTCGACTTCCACGTCGCCGGCGAGCGACACGACCACGGGCTTGTGTATTCCCTTCGCCTTCATCTCGTCGACGACCTCGACGATGATCTTCGCGAAGACCATCGGCGGCGTCACGATCGTGTGCCAGTACCCGAGGATCAGCGAGTGGATCCGCGGGTCCTCGAGACCAAGCCGGACGGTGTTCTGGTAGGTCTTCGGCGGCTCACCGCCGGTGATGTCGACCGGGTTGCCGGCAGCGCCGAACGGCGGGATGAACTTTCGGAACGCCGCGTCGAGATCAGGCGGCATTGCCATCAGCTTGAGGCCATTGTCCACGCATGCGTCCGACAGGAGCACGCCCGAGCCCCCGGCACCGGTGATGATGACGATGTTCTCGCCCTTCGGCGTCGGCAATACGGGAATGCCGCGTGCGTATTCGAGCAGCTCGCGCAGTGCCTTGGCGCGGATCACCCCCGACTGACGCAGCACGTCGTCGTAGATCCTGTCGTTGCCGGCGAGCGCGCCCGTGTGCGACGACGCGGCGCGCGCGCCCATGCTCGTGCGCCCCGCCTTCAGCATCACGACAGGCTTCTTCTTCGACACGCGCTTCGCCACCTCGGCAAATGCGCGGCCGTCCTTCAGGTCCTCGCAATGCTGCGCAATGATGTGCGTGTTGTCGTCCTGCTCGAAGAACGTGAGGAGGTCGTCCTCGTCGATGTCGGACTTGTTGCCGAGGCCGACGATCGCCGAGACGCCCATCTTCGCCGAGCGCGAGAAGCCGATGATGGCCATGCCGATGCCGCCCGATTGCGATGACAGCGCGGCGTGGCCCTTGACGTCGTACGCGGTGCAGAACGTGGCGCAGAGATTCTTCCAGGTGTAGTAGAAGCCGTAGATGTTGGGCCCCATCAGGCGGACGCCGTACTTCTCGCCCGATCGCCTGGATCTCCTTCTGTCCCTCGACGTTGCCGGTTTCGGCAAACCCGGACGGGATGAGCACCGCGCCCGGGATCTTCTTCTCGCCGCATTCCACCAGCGCGGCGGCGACGAACTTGGCGGGAATCGCGAATACGGCGACGTCGATCGCGCCCGGAACGTCCTTGACGCTCTTGTAGGCCTTGATCCCCATGATCTCGTCGGCGGACGGATTGATCGGATAGATCTTGCCTTTGTAGCCGCCGTTGATCAGGTTCTTCATCACCGAGTTGCCGATCTTGCCCGTCTCGCCCGAGGCGCCGATCACGGCGACCGCGTCGGGCTTCATGATCCGGTTCATGTCGCGGACGATGTCCTCGTGTTTCGGCCGGAAGCGCGCGGGCGGCGGGTTCCAGTCGACCACGATGCGCACGTCTGCCGCGGTCGCGCCCTTGTGGTCCGCGAACACCGGGTTCAAGTCCATCTCGGCGATCTCGGGGAAATCGGCGACAAGCTGCGAAACGCTGCGGATCACTCCCGCAAGCGCCGCACGGTTGACGCCCTTCGCGCCACGCACGCCTTTCAGGATGTCCGCCGCCGCGATGCCGTCCAGCATCGACAGCGCATCGTCCTTCGACGCGGGCGCCAATCGGAACGTGATGTCCTTCATCACCTCGACCAGCACGCCGCCCAATCCGAACGCGACCAGCTTGCCGAACGACGGGTCCGTCACCGCGCCTATGATCACTTCCTGACCGCCGCCGACCATCTGCTGGACCTGCACGCCCAGCAGGTCGGCCTTGCGGTCGTACTTCTTCGCGTTTGCCATGATCGTTGCGAAGCCCTTGCGCACGTCGGCGGCGTTCTTGACGCCGACCAGCACGCCACCGGCCTCCGTCTTGTGCAGGATCTGCGGCGACACGATCTTGAGCACGACGGGATAGCCCATCGCTGCCGCCAGCTTTGCCGCCTGCGCGGGCGATGTGGCGACGCCTTCCTTCGGCACCGGGATGCCGTACGCGTCGCAGACCGCCTTGCCTTCGGGTGCCGTCAGCGACGTGCGGCCGTCGGCTTTCGCGCGATCCAGAATGCGCCGGACTTCCTTCTTGTTGTTTGCCATCGTCGTTCCTTTCGAATTCACATCCAGCGGCGCAGGGCGCCGCGTTCCGGAATGCTCAAATCACCTTTTCGGCGCGCAGCGCCGCGATGGCGTCCTTGCCGAAGCCGAGTTCGACCAGCACCTCGTCGGTGTGCTCGCCCAGCAGCGGCGAGCGCGTCACGTCGGTCGCGCTGTCCGACATCTTGATCGGGTTGCCGACCGACAGGTACTTGCCGCGCGTCGGGTGATCCACCTCGACGACGGTGCCGGTCTTGCGCAGCGACGGTTCCTCGGCGATTTCCTTCATCGACAGGATCGGACCGCAGGGAATGTCGTGCTTGTTGAGGATGTCCATCGCCTCGAACTTGGTCTTGGTCTTCGTCCATTCCTCGATCTGCCCGAAGATCTCCATCAGGTGCGGCAGCCGGGCCTTGGGCGTGGCGTAGCGGGCGTCGGTGAGCCACTCGGGCTTTCCGATCACCTCGCAGATGTCCTTCCAGACGGGCGCCTGCGTGATGAAGTAGATGTACGCGTTGGGATCGGACTCCCAGCCCTTGCACTTGAGGATCCACCCGGGCTGCCCGCCGCCCGACGCATTGCCCGCGCGCGGCACCGCTTCGCCGAATTTGCCGTTCGGATATTGCGGATACTCCTCCATCACGCCGGTACGCGCGAGACGCTGCTGGTCGCGCAGCTTGACGCGGCACAGATTGAGGACGCCGTCCTGCATCGCGGCCAGGACTCGCTGCCCGCGGCCCGACGTGTTGCGCTGGTACAGCGCCGCGACGATCCCGAGCGCCAGGTGCAACCCCGTGCCGGAATCACCGATCTGCGCGCCGGTCACGAGCGGCGGGCCGTCGTCGAAACCCGTCGTCGACGCCGATCCGCCCGCGCACTGCGCGACGTTTTCGTAGACCTTGCAGTCCTCGTACGGTCCCGGGCCGAAGCCCTTGACCGAGGCCATGATCATCCGCGGGTTGAGCTCCTGCACGCGTTCCCAGGTGAGTCCCATCCGGTCCAGCGCGCCCGGCGCGAAATTCTCGACCAGCACGTCGCAGTGACGCACCAGCGATTCGAGGATCGCCTTGCCCTTCGCGTGCTTGGCGTCGACGGTGATCGAGCGCTTGTTGTGGTTCAGCATCGTGAAGTAGAGGCTGTCCACGCCCGGAATATCGCGCAGCTGCCCGCGGGTGATGTCGCCCTCGCCCGCGCGTTCCACCTTGATCACGTCGGCGCCGAGCCACGCCAGCAACTGCGTGCAGGTCGGGCCCGACTGCACGTGCGTGAAGTCCAGGATGCGGACGCCGTCCAACGCCTTACCCATCAGGTTCTCCCTTGCAATTCGTTGAATTCAAGAATGCAACGCCGACGTGCGATGGCCGTCAGGGTTTCTTCTTCGCGGTCGGATTGAGGCTCGTGATGCGGCCGCTTTCGGTGCCCGCTTTTTCGTCGATGACCGCGTTGATCAGCGTGGGCTTGCGCGAGCGAATCGCTTCATCCATCGCGGCGCGAAGCTCGGCCGGCGTCGTCGCCATCACACCCACGCCGCCGAACGCCTCCATCAGTTTCTCGTAGCGCGCGCCCTTGACGAACACCAGGGGCGACGGATCCGGTCCGCCTGCCGCATTCACTTCATCGCCGCGGTAGACGCCGTTGTTGTTGAGGATCACGACGCACACGGGCAGGTTGTAGCGGCAGATCGTCTCGACTTCCATGCCGGAGAAACCGAAGGCGCTGTCGCCCTCGACCGCGATCACCTGCTCGCCGCTGACCACGGCCGCCGCGACGGAAAAGCCCATGCCGATCCCCATGACGCCCCACGTGCCGACGTCGAGGCGCTTGCGCGGCTTGTACATGTCCACGATGCTGCGCGTGTGGTCGAGCGCGTTCGCGCCCTCGTTGACGAGGATCGCGTCCGGATTCGCCTTGACGATGTCGCGAACGACGTTGAGCGCGCTGTGGTAGTTCATCGGCGTCGGGTTCTTCGCCAGCGACTTCCCCCATCTTCGCGACGTTCTTGGTCTTGCGTTCCGCGATGGCGTCGAGCCACTCGGCGGGCGGCTTCGGCCAGTGTCGACCCGATGCGAGCCCAGCATGGCCGAGACGCAGGACCCGATGTCGCCGACGACCGGCGCATCGATGCGGACGTTGCTGTCCGCCTCCTGCGGCGAGATGTCGATCTGGATGAACTTCTGGCCGCCCCATGCCTTGGCAGTTGGCGCCGCCCCAGGTCTTGCCCTTGCCGTGCGAAAGCAGCCAGTTGAGGCGCGCACCGACCACCATCACGACGTCGGCTTCCGGCAGCACGTAGGAGCGCGCCGCGCTTGCGGATTGGTCGTGCGTGTCGGGCAGGAGGCCCTTGGCCATCGCCATCGGCAGGTAGGGGATGCCCGTCCTTTCCACCAGTGCGCGGATATCCGCGTCGGCCCGGGCATAGGCCGCGCCCTTGCCGAGAATGATGAGCGGACGCTTGGCGCTTCTGAGCAGGTCGAGCGCGCGCTGCACGGCGTCGGGCGCCGGGATCTGGCGCGGTGCCGGATCGACGACCTTGATCAGCGAGTTCTTCCCCGTCTTGCGCGTCGATCGTCTGCGGGAACAGCTTGGCCGGCAGGTCGAGATAGACCCCGCCCGGACGCCCGGAGAGCGCCGCACGGATCGCGCGCGCCACGCCCACGCCGATGTCCTCGGCGTGCAGCACCCGGAACGCGGCCTTGGCATGCGGCTTCGCAATGGCGAGCTGGTCCATCTCCTCGTAGTCACCCTGCTGCAAGTCGACGATCTCGCGCTCGCTCGAGCCGCTGATGAGGATCATCGGAAAGCAGTTGGTCGTGGCGTTCGCGAGCGCCGTGAGTCCGTTGAGAAAGCCGGGGGCGGACACCGTGAGGCAGATGCCCGGCTTGCCCGTCATGAAGCCGGCGATCGATGCCGCATAGCCGGCGTTCTGTTCATGGCGAAACGAGATCACCCGCAAGCCCGAGGCCTGCAGCTTGCGCGTGAGATCGGTGATCGGGATGCCGGGCAGACCGAAGATCGTGTCGATGCCGTTGAGCTTGAGGGCCTCGATGACGAGCTGGAAACCGTCGGTTTCCGGTGCCGGGCGACTGATCTCGGCGCCGCCCGCCGTCTTCGGCGTGTCCTCGGCGGTCGTGGTGGCGGGCTTCGGGGGGGATTTCGTGGCGGCGTCTTGCATGACGTTCTCCGTGATCGAGTTGCAACGGGGTCGCAGTTTTCTGTTATCTTGCGTAACGTATTTCGTATACCAGCGATTGTCAACGGATATTTTTCGATGAATAATCAGCCACTTGCATCAGGCGTCGAAGGGTCCGTTGGTGCGCCCGCGCTGGCGCTGAAGCGACTCAACGCCAAGGAGAGCTTCCGCGACCAGGCGTACGCGGCGCTGAAGCAGGCGATCCAGGATGCCGACATCTACGGCCAGCTGGAGGAGATCAGGCTCGACGAGCGGCAGCTGGGCGAGGCTCTCGGCGTAAGCCGCACGCCGATCCGCGAGGCGATGACGCTGCTCGAGCAGGAAGGGTTCCTGCGGACGATGCCGCGGCACGGCGTTTTCATCGTCAGGAAGACGAAACGCCAGATCATCGAGATGATCGAAATGTGGGCGGCGCTGGAGAGCATGGCCGCGCGGCTCGCGACGATCAATGCCTCCGACGAGGACATCGGCACGCTGCGCCACATGTTCGACGAGTTCCGCAGCGGGACGCCTGCGGAGCACATCGACGATTATTCGGATGCGAATATCGCGTTCCACCAGGCGATCATCCGGCTGTCGGGGTCGAACCTGATGGGCAAGACGATCGAGAACCTGTTCATCCACGTGAGAGCGATCCGCAGAATGACGATTTCGCGCAGCGACCGCGCCGAGCGCTCGATCGTCGACCACATGCGCATCATCGAGGCGCTCGAGCGTCGCGACACGGAGCTCGCGGAACGGCTCGTGCGGCAGCATTCCCTCGATCTCGCCGCGTACGTCGAGAAACACTGCGATTTCCTGGACTAGGGGCGTTAACGTGAACGACCGCGCGGTGATCGACACGTCGGGCATGCGCAAGCGCGGCCGGCTGAAGGGCAGGCAGGTCGATGCGCGGGCCGCCGCCGAGATCACCGCGCTGCTCGGAGACGCGCCGCGCCGGCGCGACCTGCTGGTCGAGCACCTGCACCGGGTCCAGGACCGGTTCGGCTGCATACGCGCCGCGCACGTGGTCGCGCTCGCCGCCGAGATGAAGCTCGCGATGACCGAGGTCTACGAGGTCGCGACGTTCTATCACCACTTCGACGTGATCGGCGACGACGCGCCCGCGCCGCCGCCTATCACCGTGCGCATCTGCGAAACGCTTTCCTGCGCGATGGCGGGCGCGGCGGCGCTGCACGCGACGGTCGCGAAGTCCGCCGGCGCGAACGTGCGCGTCATCGGCGCGCCCTGCATCGGCCGCTGCGAGCATGCGCCGGCCGCGGTCGTCGGCCACCGCACGATCGACCGCGCAACGCCGGAGGCAATCGCCAGGGCCCTCACCGATCGACGCCAGGACGCCGCAGTTCCGGAATACATCGACATCGCCGCCTACCGAAAGGCCGGCGGATATGGGGCGCTCGCGGCATGCGCTGGCGGCGAGCGCACCGTCCTGTCCGTCCTCTCCGCCATGGAGGATTCCGGTCTCCGTGGCTTGGGCGGCGCCGGTTTTCCGGCGGGGCGCAAGTGGCGCATCGTGCGCGGCGAGCCGGCGCCACGGCTGATGGCCGTCAACATCGACGAAGGAGAGCCGGGAACGTTCAAGGACCGGCACTATCTCGAGCGCGACCCGCATCGCTTCATCGAAGGGATGCTGATCGCCGCGTGGGCGGCCGGCATCGACGAGATCTACGTCTATCTGCGCGACGAGTATGCGGCCTGCCGCGCGATCCTGACGAACGAACTCGCGGCGCTCGAAGCCGACCCGCCGTGCGTGCTGCCGAGGATCCACCTGCGCCGCGGCGCGGGCGCCTACATCTGCGGCGAGGAGTCGGCGATGATCGAGTCGATCGAGGGCAAGCGCGGGATGCCGCGGCTGCGGCCGCCGTATGTCGCGCAGGTGGGGCTGTTCGGTCGGCCCACGCTCGAGCACAACATGGAAACGCTGTACTGGGTGCGCGATATCCTGGAGAAGGGTCCGGCGTGGTTTTCCGGCTTTGGTCGCAACGGCCGCAAGGGGCTGCGTTCGTTCTCGGTGTCGGGGCGCGTCGCGCAGCCGGGCGTGCACGTCGCGCCCGCCGGCATCACGGTGCGCGAACTGATCGATGAATTCTGCGGCGGCATGGTGCCTGGCCACGAGTTCTACGGATACCTTCCCGGCGGCGCGTCGGGTGGCATCCTGCCGGCGTCGATGGGCGACATCCCGCTCGACTTCGACACGCTGCAGCCGCACGGATGCTTCATCGGCTCGGCCGCCGTCATCGTGCTGTCGCAGCGCGACCGCGCGCGCGACGCCGCACTCAACATGATGCGGTTCTTCGCCGACGAATCGTGCGGACAATGCACGCCGTGTCGAGTCGGAACCGAGAAGGCGGTGGCGCTGATGGAGCGTGCAACGTGGGACACGGAGTTGCTCCTCGAGCTCTCTCAGGCGATGGCCGATGCGTCCATCTGCGGCCTGGGGCAGGCGGCGCCGAATCCGATCGCGTGCGTGATCAGGCATTTCCCATCGGAGATCGCATGAGCGCGAAGGACGGAGCCAAGGTTCGAATGACCTGTCGGCGCACCGTTGCGCATGAGGTCGACCGCGCCGCGCATCGGATGCCGACACGGGATATGGGGGCCGACGCATGAATGCCGCCACGACGACGTTCACGATGAACGGCGTCGCCGTCGAGGCGCGCACCGGCGAGACGATCCTCGAGGTCGCCGATCGCCTCGGCGTCCCGATTCCGCGCCTTTGCTACAAGCCCGGCATGCGGCCCGACGGCAACTGCCGCGCGTGCGTCGTCGAGATCAAGGGCGAGCGCGTGCTGGCGCCGTCGTGCTGCCGCGCGCCAACGGCGGGCATGGACGTTTCGAGCGAGTCGGCGCGCGCGAGAACTTCGCAGAAGATGGTGGTCGAGCTGCTCGCGTCCGATGTGCCCGGCACCGTGTACAAGCCGGATTCGGAACTCGAGCAGTGGCGGCGACGGCTCGGCGTGGGCAGGCCGCGCTTTCCGGCACGCGCGCAGCCGGCGGCCGATGTCTCGCATCCGGCGATGGCGGTCAATCTCGATGCGTGCATCCAGTGCACGCGGTGCGTGCGCGCGTGCCGCGAGGAGCAGGTCAACGACGTGATCGGCTACGCGTTCCGCGGCGCGCACTCGAAGATCGTGTTCGATCTCGACGACCCGATGGGCGCCTCGACGTGCGTCGCGTGCGGCGAGTGCGTGCAGGCGTGCCCCACGGGCGCACTGGCGCCGGCGAAGGAGGCGTACCTGACGAAGGCCGACAAGACGGTGTCATCGGTGTGCCCCTACTGCGGCGTAGGTTGCCAGCTCACCTACCACGTCAAGGACAACGCCATCGTGCGCGTCGAAGGGCGCGACGGGCTCGCCAACCGCGAGCGGCTCTGCGTAAAGGGTCGCTTCGGCTTCGATTACGTAAAGCATCCGCAGCGGTTGTTGAAGCCTCTGATCAGGAAGCCCGGGCACCCGAAATCGGCGAACTTCGTCATGGACCCCGCGGATCCGCTATCGGTGTTTCGCGAGGCGAGCTGGGACGAGGCGCTTGAACTGGCCGGCGGGACGCTGCGCAGGATCCGCGACGCGCACGGTGGCGGCGCGCTCGCCGGGTTCGGCTCGGCGAAGTGCTCGAACGAGGAGGCGTATCTCTTCCAGAAGCTCGTGCGCACCGGTTTCGGTTCGAACAACGTCGACCATTGCACGCGGCTCTGCCACGCGTCGAGCGTCGCCGCGTTGCTCGAAGGGATCGGTTCGGGCGCGGTGTCGAACCCGGTCATGGACGTGATGAAGGCCGAGGTCGTGCTGCTGATCGGCGCGAACCCCGTGGTCAACCATCCGGTGGCGGCGACGTGGATCAAGAACGCCGTCAAGCGGGGTACGAAGCTTGTCCTCGCCGAGCCGCGGCGCTCGGAGCTTGCGCGCCATGCGTCGCACTTCCTGCAGATCAAGCCCGACACGGACGTCGCGCTGCTGAATGCGATGATGCACACGATCGTCGAGGAGGGGCTTGCCGACGAAAGATTCATCGCCGACCGCACCAGCGGCTACGACGAGATCCGGAAAAACGTCGCGGGCCACAGCCCGGAGGCGATGGCGGCGGTGTGCGGCATCCCGGCGCCGACGATTCGCGAGGTCGCGCGGCTGTTCGCGAAGTCGGCGGGCTCGATGATCCTCTGGGGAATGGGCATTTCGCAGCATGTCCACGGGACCGACAACGCGCGCTGCCTGATCGCGCTTTCGCTGCTGACCGGGCAGGTCGGTCGGCCGGGGACCGGGCTTCACCCGCTGCGCGGCCAGAACAACGTGCAGGGCGCGAGCGATGCCGGCCTCATTCCGATGATGTATCCGGACTATCGGCGCGTCGACAACGACGAGGCGCGCGGCAGGTTCGAGGCGCTCTGGAAATCGGCGCTCGACCCGAAGCCCGGACTGACGGTGGTCGAGATCATGGACGCGGTGCACGCGGGCACGATTCGCGGGATGTACGTCATGGGCGAAAATCCGGCGATGTCGGACCCCGACGTCAGCCATGCGCGCCAGGCACTGTCGGAGCTCGAGATGCTCGTCGTGCAGGACATTTTCCTCACCGAGACCGCCTACCTCGCCGACGTCATCCTTCCCGCTTCCGCCTTTCCGGAAAAGACCGGGACGTTCACCAACACGGACCGGCTCGTGCAGCTCGGCCGGCAGGCGCTGTCGCCGCCGGGCGAGGCGAAGCAGGATCTGTGGATCATCGTCGAAATGGCGAAACGCCTCGGCCTCGACTGGAAATACGCGCACCCGAGCGAGGCGTTCGACGAAATGCGCCGCGCAATGCCGTCGATCGCCGGCATCACGTGGGACCGCCTCGAGCGGGAACACGCGGTCACCTACCCGTGCGAGAAGGAAGGGAGATCCGGGGCAACGCGTCGTATTCACCGAGCATTTCCCTACCGCCACGGGCAAAGGCCGCTTCGTTCCGGCAACGGTGATTCCCGCGGCCGAGCGGCCCGACGACGTCTACCCGTTCGTGCTGATCACCGGCCGCCAGCTCGAGCATTGGCACACGGGAAGCATGACGCGGCGCGCGGAGGTGCTCGACGCGATCGAGCCTGATCCCGTCGCATCGATGCATTCCGCCGACCTCGAAACGCTCGGCGTCGCGCCGGGCGCCATGATCACGGTCGCGTCGCGCCGCGGCAGCGTCGCGCTGCACGCGCGCGTCGACAACGGCACGCCGCGCGGCGCGGTGTTCATTCCGTTCTGTTTCTACGAGGCCGCCGCGAACCTGCTCACCAATCCGGTGCTGGATCCGTTCGGCAAGATTCCGGAGTTCAAGTACTGCGCAGTGCGGGTGACCGCGGGCGGCGCGCCGAATCCCAGCGCGGGCTACGGCGCCGGCAACGGTCGGGCAGTGGCGTAGGACCGGACGCGCCCGGCGTTACCGGCCGCGAGCGCGGTTGATGACGCGGGAAAGCAGCGGCCAGAGAAGCATCACGAGGGCGAGCCCCGTGATCGCACCCACGAGACCGTTCGAGAAGAAGACGCCGAGGTCGCCCTGCGAAATCAGCATCGACTGGCGGAACGAATCCTCCGCTCGATCGCCCAGCACGAGCGCCAGCACCAGCGGCGCCAGCGGGTAGTCTAGCTTCTTGAACACGTAGCCGATGATGCCGAAGCCCAGCATGAACCAGACGTCGAGCATCGCGCCGTGCACCGTGTACGCGCCGATCGCGCAGATCACGATGATGATCGGCGCGATGATCGAAAAGGGCACGCGCAGTATGGCGGCGAAGAGCGGAACGCAGGTCAGCACGATGATGAGGCCGGCGAGGTTGCCGAGATACATGCTCGCGATCAGGCCCCAGACGAAGTCCTTCTGCTCGACGAACAGCAGCGGCCCCGGCTGCAGGCCCCAGATCAGCAGGCCGCCCAGCAGCACGGCCGCCGTCGGCGATCCCGGGATGCCGAGCGCCAGCATGGGCAGGAGCGCGCTGGTGCCGGCGGCGTGCGCGGCGGTTTCGGGAGCGACGACGCCCTCGAGCTGACCGGTGCCGAACTTGTCGCCGTTCTTCGACATCTTTTTCGCGACACCGTAGCTCATGAACGACGCGGGCGTCGCGCCGCCCGGCGTAATGCCCATCCAGCAGCCGATCAGGCAGCTGCGCAGCGAGGTGAGCCAGTACGCCGGCAGCTTCTTCCAGGTCTCCAGGACGACCTTGGGATCGATCTTCGCGGACTTGCCGGTGAATGACAGTCCTTCCTCCATCGACAGCAGGATCTCGCCGATGCCGAAGAGACCGATCACCGCGATCAGGAAATCGACACCGCGCATCAGCTCGGAAAAGCCGAAGGTGAGACGCAGCCGGCCGGTGATGTTGTCCATGCCGATGGCGGCGAAGGCGAAGCCCAGCAGCATCGCGACCAGTGTTTTCCACGGCGAGCCCTTGCCCATCCCGATGAAGCTGCAGAAGGTGAGCAGGTAGACCGAAAAGAACTCCGGCGGGCCGAATTTGAGGGCGAACTTGGCGACCAGCGGCGCGAGAAACGTGATCATGACGACCGCGAACAGCGCGCCGATGAACGACGACGTGAACGAAGCGGTCAGCGCCTCGCCCGCGCGGCCCTGCTGCGCCAGCGGATAGCCGTCGAACGTGGTCGCGACCGACCATGGTTCGCCGGGGATGTTGAACAGCACGGAGGTGATCGCGCCGCCGAAGAGCGCGCCCCAGTAGATGCACGACAGCATGATGATCGCCGACGTCGGAGGCATCGAGAACGTGAGCGGAAGCAGAATCGCGACGCCGTTGGCGCCGCCGAGTCCCGGAAGCACGCCGATGATGACGCCGAGGACGATCCCGATCATCATCAGCAGCAGATTGAACGGGCTCAATACCACGGCGAACCCATGGAACAGGGCGCTTACTTCAGCCAAGGAATCTCCTCGTCGGGACGAATTCGGGGCCTGCCCTTGGAGCGGCCATCAATAGCCCAGCCACGACAGCAGGTCGTAGGCCCCTTTGTAGAGAGGCACCTTGAACCACACCTCGAACATCAGGAACAGCGACACGCTGACGCCGAGCCCGATGGACACGCTCTTCAGCCACGGATACTTGCCGAGCCACACCATGAACAGCGTGATGTAGAGCGCCGACGCGACGTAGAACCCGAAGAGCGCGACCGCCAGCACGTAGACGATCGCCGGTATCAGGACGGAGAACACGAGCTTCAGCTGCGACCAGGCGACGAACAGGTCGCGATGCGCGGCGACCGCCCCCCTGAACTGATCCCTCCGCTTCCATTCGCCGAACGCGACCTGGGCCAGCGTCGCGATGCTCGAAATGCAGAGCAGGAGGCCGATGTAGAACGGGAAATAGCCGGATTGCGGTCCGTCGTCGCCCCAGCTCGACCCCAGGCGATGGCTGTCAAACACGACGAGTGCGCCGATCGCGAGGACGATCAGCGCAACGGCGGCGTCCATCGCGGTCGTCGATATGCCGGCGTCCTCGCCGGCGGGCTTGTCGTCGTTCACGGGGAAAGGTGCGGCCGGCCGCTACGGGCGGCGCCGACGAGCGCGCGATTGCCGCCGCGGCGCGGACCGGGACCGGCAGCGCGTCACGGCTTGGCCAGGAATCCTGCCTCGCGCATCAGGTTCACGTGCGTCTTCTCGGCGCCCTCGACCCACTTCGCATAGTCGGCGCCGGTCATGAACGTCGTATTGAAGGCCCCCTCCTCCATGAATTTCTTCCAGTCGGGCGTTTCGCGCACCTTCTTGAAAAGATCGACGTAGAAATCGACCTGGTCCTTCGTGACGCCGGCCGGCATGAAGATGCCGCGCAGCATCAGGTAATCGACGTCGACGCCCGCCTCCTTGCAGCTGTGGATGTCGTTCCAGGACATCGTGTCGGTGACCTTGGTCTTGTACGGCATGCGCTGGTCGTCGAACACGCACAACGGGCGCAGCGCGCCGGCGCGCCACTGCGCAATCGCCTCGATCGGGTTGTTGACCGTCGAGTCGATGTGCTTGCCGACGAGCTGCACGGCGACGTCGCCGCCGCCCTTGAAGGGCACGTAGGTGAACTTGGTGCCGGTGGCCTTCTCGATCGCAACCGTGATGATCTGGTCCTCCTGCTTCGAACCGGTGCCGCCCATCTTGAACTTGTTGGGGCCGCCCGCCTTCACGGCGTCGACGTAGTCCTTCGCGGTCTTGTAGGGGGTCTCGGCGTTGACCCAGAGGACAAACTGGTCGAGCGCCAGCATCGCCACCGGAGTGAGGTCCTTCCAGTTGAACGGCACGCCGGTCGCGAGCGGCGTGGTGAACAGGTTCGACAGCGTGATGATGATCTTGTTGGGATCGCCCTTTGCTTCCTTCAGCGCGAGGAAGCCTTCGGCGCCCGCGCCGCCGGGCTTGTTGACGACGATCATCGGCTGCTTCATCAGGTTGTTCTTGGTGATGATCCCCTGGACCATTCGCGCCATCTGGTCGGCCCCGCCGCCGGTGCCGGCCGGGACGACGAACTCGACCGGCTTCGTCGGCTCCCAGCTCGCGGCCGTCGCCGAATAGGCCATCGCGAGCGCGCCCGCCGTCAGCGCGGCCAGAGCGATCGAGCCAGTCCGGCGGGCAACGGCGGGCGAATGCTGCACCTGTTCTCGGATTGGGTGACGAGTGGATGCGCCGGGCAGCCGGCGTCTCGAAAATCAAGCGGACCATTGGGTTTCCTCCAGACAAGGGCTTTCGTATTTGCCGCGACACCGGCGTCTTGCGCAGATGTGCACCCGTTCAAGCAAGGTTGCGTAATGGTACGCCATATTCGATGCGCGCGAAGCCTCGCTTCGGCCCTTTCGATTGCCCTTTGTGCGGTGCCGCACGATGACCTCGTCCGTGGCCGCAGCCGCGATCCCGACAGCGTGTTCGTGTACACGGTTGCCATCGGCACTGTCGCAAGGTGCGATCCGGATCGGCGTTATCATCGAGCACTTTCGTCGCGTCGGTTTCGTCGGCGTCTTCCGCGCCGACGATTGGCCCAGCCGTCGACGCGACCACGATACGACCACGATCCCGACCGCCATCGAAGCGACGCGCGCATTGCGCCCCCTCGCGCCCCGCGATCGCATCGGCGCCATCGCCGACCCCGGCAGCGTCGAGCGCGTCACGGATGCGCTGTCGGCGCCACGCCCCTCGCCGCATCTCGCGCGGTGGGGAATCGCCGCGCAGGATGACGACGGCGTCGTCCTCGCCCGCGCCGCGATCTTCGGCGCACCGGTATTCATCGCGGCGCAGGACGAGCGCTTCCTCGGCGGCAGCGCCGGAGCGAATCATGCCGATGCATTGCGCGAACTGCTCGAACTCGCGCTCGCGGAACGGCCGGCGGCTGTCATCCTGCTTGCGGCATCGGGCGGCGTGCGCCTGCACGAGGCGAACCCCGCGGAATGGGCGCTTGCCCGCGCGCTCGCGGCGATGCAGGACCTGCGCGCCGCGGGCGTTCGCGTGCTGACGCTGGGCGTGGGTGACGTCTTCGGCGGGGCCTCGGTGCTCGCCTGCGCGGCGGACCGGACGGCTCTGCTGCCGGGAACGAAGTTCGGCCTCTCGGGACCCAAGGTGATCGAGACGGCGCGCGGGTCGGGCGAGATCGACGCGGGCGATGCCGCCGCGGTCGACAGGCTGTTCGGGGCCGAGGCGCGCGCGGACGCCGGAGACATCGAACTCGTCACCGACGACATCGACATCGTGCGGGCGTGGGTCGCGGCATGCCTTCGTGACGACGCGACGTTTCCGGAGCGTGTTCGCGGAACCCAGAAGCGTCTCGCGGAACGATTGGCAGTTCGCGCGGGTCTGCGCGATGCAGGCGACGTCGAGCGCGGCCCGATGGACCCTCTGCTGCAGCCCCCACTGTCGGAACTGTATGGGAACGCGCAACCGGTGGACCGGAGCGGGTGGCTTTGGCGCATCGACGGGCGCCGGGTCTGGCTCACGCGCCCGAGCGGGCAGCGTGCATTCGGGCCGCGCGACGCGCACGCGATCGACAAGGCATTGCTTGCACACCTTGCCGGCGATGACGCTCCGGACGGAGCGACCCTGGTCCTCGTCGAGGACTCTCCGGGTCATGAGGCCAGCGTGACGGCCGAGGTGCTTTGTGTTTCGCAGTATCTCGCGCAGCACGCGGCCGTGCTCGGTCTGCTGCGTGCCAGGGGCGTGCGCATCGTCGGCCTCCTTGCGGGCACCGGTCACAGCGCCGCTTTTTTCGCCAATGCGCTGCAGGCGTCGCGCGTCGGTGCGCTGGCGGGGGCGCGCGTCGTCGCCATGGAGCCAGGCGGCGATTGCGCGCGTCACGCGACTCGATCCCGACCGGCTCGCCGCGCTCATCGAGGACGATGCCGTGCTCGGGCATCCGGTCCGTCACCTCGCCGCGTGGGGCGGAATCGCGGAAATCATGCCGGAGCTGAGTGTTGCGCACGTGCTCGCGCTCGATTCGCGCGGCGATTGAGCGGCACCGGCTACCTTCCGGGCCCCATCACCCAGTTGGGGAATCCCGTCGCGATGCCCGGAACGAGGCAGATCAGCACGATGGCCACGAACATGAGCGCAACGAACGGAAGCACGCCCCAGACGACATCGCGCAGCGGTATGTCGGGCGCGATGTTCTTGATGACGAAGAGGTTGAGTCCGACGGGCGGGTGAATCAGCCCCATCTCCATCACGATCGTCATCAGCACGCCGAACCAGATGAGGTCGAATCCCGCCGCGCGCAGAGGTGGAAGGATGATGGGCGCGGTCATCAGGATGATCGATACCGGCGGCAGGAAGAAGCCGAGGATCACGACCATCGTCAATATCGCCGCCAGCAGCAGCCATTTCGACAGGTGCATCGCGACGATCGCATGCGCGGCGGACTGGCTGATGTGCAGGTAGCTCATCACGTACGAGAAGAGCAGCGACATGCCGATGATGAACATCAGCATCGTCGATTCCTTGAGCGTCGCACCCAGGATCGGCGCGAGGTCCTTCGGCCGCCACACATGGTAGGCAACGGCGATCAGCACAAGTGCGAGCACGGCGCCCAGACCGGCGGTCTCCGACGGCGTCGCATACCCGCCGTAGAGGGCCACCATGACGCCGATCAGCAGCACGACGAAAGGCACGACGCGCGGCAGCATCTCGACCTTTTCGTGGAACGTGTAGGTCTTCTGCTGGAGATAGGCCGAATGGCTGCCGTCATGCTCGAACGCGGCATGCGCGGCGGCATACTCGCGACGGAAGCGCCAAGCCGCATAGAGCGCGAACAGCGCGACCAGCAGCAGTCCCGGTCCGATCCCGGCGAGGAACAACCGACCGAGCGAGACCTCCGCGGCGACCGCGTACAGGATCATCGTGATCGACGGCGGAAGCAGGATGCCGAGCGTGCCTCCCGCGGCGATGATGCCGGCGGCGAAACCCGGCGAATACCCGCGTCTGCGCATTTCCGGAATCCCGGCGCTGCCGATGGCCGAACACGTCGCAGGGCTCGATCCGGCCATCGCCGCGAACAACGCGCAGGTGAACACGTTGGCGATGCCGAGCCCGCCGGGAATGCGCTGCATCCACGCGTGCATCGCGAGATAGAGATCGCGGCCCGCGTCGGAGCGGCCGATGGCCGCTCCCTTGAGGATGAACAACGGGATCGACAGCAGCGTGATGCTCGACATCTCCTCGTAGACGTTCTGCGTCACCGTATCGAGCGAGGACGCGGGCATGAACAGCGCCATGAACAGGACCGCGACAAAGCCGAGCGCGAAGGCGATCGGCATTCCCGAAAACATGACGACAAGCGTCACTCCGCCAAAAAGCAGGCCGAGTGCGAGCACGCTCATGGTCGCGCGTCCGGATCCGGAATCCGCGCCACGAAATGACCGATGGTCTGCAGCAGGAGCTGGAGCACGAGCAGCGACATGCCCGTCGCCATCAGCCCGTAGGGAATCGTCAGCGGAGGTGCGAACGTCGACGACGTCGTCATCCGGTCGACCCAGGCCTCGTGGAAAAGCGTCCACGATTTCCACGCGAAGAACGCACAGAACGCGAGCGTCATGAGGTCGACCAGCACGACGCGCACGCGGTTGACCCGCGCCGGCAGGATGCTCGAGATCGCCTCGATTCCGACGTGCCCGCGCTGCGACTGCACCCACGCGCCGGCGAGGAACACGGCGCCGACGATCGAGAACACGGCGACCTCGTCCTGCCAGTCGGTGGCGGCCTTGAAGAGGTACCGCGAGAACACGCTGTAGGTGAGTACCGCCGCGGCGACCAGCAGCGCGACCATGCCGACGATCGACACGGCCCGGTTGACCGCATTCAGCGCGATCTCGACGAGACCCAGCGTGCCGGTGTGGATCTCGAGCCTGCCCTTTGGCGCTCCCGGCAGATCGGCGCCTCCCGTCACAAGAGCTTCTCGGCCGCCGCCAGGAGCTTTGCGCAGTTCTCGTTCTTGTCGGCGAAGTCCTTCCAGACCGGTCGCGCGAGCACCTGCCACTTCCTGAGCGTGGCCTCGTCGAGGTCGGACACCTTGGCGCCGGCCTTCGTGTAGACGCCCGCTACGGCGGCATCGTCGGCCATTGCACTCTCAACGGCGAATTTTTCGAGATCGGTGCCAACGGCCATGATCGCGTCCTGCTGCGGCTTCGGGAGCTTGTCGAAGACCTGCTTCGACATCATCAACGGCTCGAACATGAACCAGTACGACTTGCCGCGCCCGCTCGTCAGGAACTTCGAGACTTCCTCCAGCCGGAACGAGATGAGGCTCGTCGACGACGTGAGCGCGGCGTCCATCGCGCCCGTCTGCATCGCCGCGTAGATTTCGTTCGACGGCAGCGAAAGAACCGAGGCGCCGGCGTCCTTGAACATCATGTCCATCTCGCGGCTGCCGCCGCGCACCTTCACGCCCTTTGCATCTTCAGGACCCACGAGCGGCCTGCTGCGGCTCGCGACGCCACCCGCCTGCCAGATCCACGTCACGACGATGACGCCTTTCTCGGCGAGGATCTGCGTCAGCAGCTTGCCGACTTCGGCGTTCTTCCATTTGCTGCCGATCTCGTAGGAGGGCACCAGCGCCGGAAGCAGTCCTATGTTCGTCTCGGGCACCTCGCCGCCCGCATACGACAGCGGCACGAGCGAAAGATCGAGCGCGCCGCGGCGGAGCGCACTGAACTGCGAGTTGACCTTCACCAGCGACGAGTTCGGGTAGATGTCGAACTTCAGGGCGCCGTTGGTTCGCTTTTCGACGTCCTGCGCGAACTTGCGCACGAGGCGGTCGCGGAAGTCGCCCTGGTCCGTCGTGCCGCCGGGAAACTGGTGCGAGATCTTGAGGTTCGTGGTCTGTGCGTGGGCGCGAAGTCCCGAGAGAGCGAGCGGAACAGCCGCGAGCGAACAGGCGAGCAGACGGCGGCGGGAATGCAACATGGCTTCCTCCAGTGTCGACCGCGCGGTCGCGCGCGAACGATAAGGCCCTCGCGGGCACAGCTTGTTATGGTGATCGCAGGGTGCCACTCGATGCCGTACCCCCGGCAGCCTCTGCAGATCGCGAGATGATGCGTCAACGACGGCGTCTTCGCAATGGTTCGCGCAGCGGGGCCCGGCTCGGTGCGCGCGGAAGACGAAGGTATGATGGCCGGTGTCGCCGCCGCGATGGCAGGCGACCGAAGCGGGGCACCGATGACGCGCGGATTCCCAGCCATGCTCGCCGCCGTGCTTGCGATTGCGCCGGCAATTGCGCAGCCCGACATCGATTACGCGCGCGAGGAACGCTGGGCGCAGGAGGTGGTCCCGTCGATCGTCGTCGGCGACGCGGTCTGGCTCGTCACTCCGACGCGCGCGAAGGTTCTCGCGATCCTGACCGTGCCGTCCGGCACGCCCAACGGAGGCGTGATCATCATTCACGGCCTCGGCGTTCACCCGGATTTCGGCATGGTCGGCGGTGTGCGCGCGCATCTCGCCGATGCGGGCTTCGTGACGCTGTCGGTGCAGATGCCGGTGCTCGGCGCAGGGGCCTCGCGTGCCGACTACGCGGTCACGCTCGCCGCCGCCGCGGAGCGGATCGCCGCGGCAATCGACTTTCTCCACGCAAGGCGCATTGCAAGAGTCGCCCTCGTGTCGCACAGCGTCGGGGCCACGATGGCAAACGCCTACGTCGCTCGGACGGATGCCGCGCGCGTGGATGCGTGGGTGCCGATCGGCATGCTCGTCGATTTCGCGTCGCCTCCGAAGGAGCCGGTGCAGGACGTGCTGGCCGAGAACGAATTGACCGAAGTTGCCGCCGCCGCGCCATTGCGCGCGAAGCGGCTGCCGCGCGACGGGTGTTCGCGCCAGGTCGTGATCGCCGGGGCCGACCACTATTTCGAGAGACGGGAGAAGGAGCTCTCGGCGGCGATCGCAGCGTTTCTCGATCGCGTGTTCAGCGGGCGGTGCGCGGCCACCGCTCCACCTGCTTGATTCGTGATGTCGAGCGGTCGGCCGTCAGCGCGGGCTCGCCCGGGTCGCATCGCTAATCGCGATCGTCGTCCTCGCCGCGTGTGGCGCGCGTAAGCCGGTCGCGTACGGCGAACCATTCGTCATCGGCGGGCACGCCCTCGATCAGGATCGCGTCGGCGTTCGCCGCGTCGAGCATGCGCAGGTCGGTGTAGAGGTCATGCGCGTAGGCCGCGGCGCCGCGGGGCGCCTGCAACCAGATGCCGGCGAAATCGGCGGGACGCGCGACGGTTCGCGCAAGCACGGCGACGGACTCGCCACGGTTTTCGAGGCGGTTGATCTCGGCGCGCAGCCTGTCCGGATAGAGCAGCGTTGCAGGTGTGCGGGGCGCGTAATGCGCGGGCAGGCTGCCCGAGGCGCGAGGCGCGTCGCGGCCGGGCGGGGCGAGCATGCGCCGCAGCACGCGCGCGAGTTCCGCGACCGGAACGCCTCCCGGCCGCAGCAGCACCGGCACGCCGGCGACGAACGCGACGATCGTCGATTCGATGCCGACGGCACACGCGCCGCCGTCGAGAATGAGCGATACCGCATCACCGAGGTCGTCGTCGACGTGCGCCGCCGTCGTTGGCGAGATGCGGCCGAAGCGGTTTGCCGACGGCGCCGCCACACCGTCGCCGAACGCCGCAAGCAATTCGCGGGCGACCGGATGCGACGGCACGCGCAATCCGACACTGTCATCGCCGCCGGTCACGACATCGGACGCGCGGTCGGTACGCGGCAGTATCAGCGTCAGGGGGCCCGGCCAGAACGCGTCGGCCAGTGCGCGCGCGCCTTCCGGAAACTCGCGCGCCCAGCGCGGCACGTGCGAGACGTCGGGCAAGTGCACGATCAGCGGATGGTCGACGGGCCGGCCCTTTGCCGCGAACACGCGCCGCACCGCGTCCGGATTGTTCGCGTCTGCGCCAAGGCCGTAGACCGTCTCCGTCGGGAACGCGACGAGTTCGCCCGCGCGCAAGCGCAGGACGGCGCGCGCGATCGCTGCGGGTGTTGCGGGCTCGATGCGAGGAGTCAAGAAATGCCGCCGTGATCGACTGCGCGGACGGGATCGCGATGCGCTCGACGGTCGCGCAGGTCCTCGAGAGGCAGGTCCGATCTGTTAGAATTCGACCTTTTGCGCAGCATCGTCAGGGCCCGCCTTCGACCCCGGCGCGGGCGTGCGATCGCGGTGGCAAGGAGTGGCAATGAGTGATTTCCTGTTCACGTCCGAATCGGTGTCGGAAGGCCATCCGGACAAGGTCGCGGACCAGATCTCCGACGCGGTGCTCGACGCGATTCTAGAGCAAGATCCCGCCGGGCGCGTTGCCGCGGAGACGCTCGTGTCCACGGGCCTCGTGGTCATGAGCGGCGAGATCACCACGGCGGTCAAGCACGATTTCGCGCGCATTGCCCGCGACACCGTCCGCCGGATCGGCTACAACGATCCCGAGCTCCGTTTCGACGCCGACGGCTGTGCGGTGATGGTCTGCTACGGCCGCCAGTCGCCCGACATCGCGCGGGGCGTGGATCACGCGTCCGACGAGTATCTGAACCAGGGCGCCGGCGACCAGGGCCTGATGTTCGGCTATGCATGCGACGAGACGCCGTCGCTGATGCCGTTCCCTATCTATTACGCGCATCGGCTGGTGCAACGGCAGAGCGAGGTGCGCAAGGACGGGCGGCTGCCGTGGCTCCGTCCCGACGCGAAGTCGCAGGTCACGGTGCGGTACGTCGACGGCAAGCCGGTGGCGATCGACACGATCGTCCTCTCCACGCAGCACCATCCCAGCATGAACGAAAAGCAGAAGGAGCTGGGCGAGGCCGTGATCGAGGAGATCATCAAGCCGGTATTGCCCGCGACGATGCTGGCGGGCACCAAATACCTCGTGAACCCGACAGGACGCTTCGAGATCGGCGGCCCTCACGGCGATGCCGGACTCACTGGTCGCAAGATCATCGTCGACACCTACGGCGGCGCCGCGCCGCATGGCGGCGGCGCGTTCTCCGGCAAGGACCCGTCGAAGGTCGACCGCTCGGCCGCCTATGCGGCGCGCTATGTGGCGAAGAACATCGTCGCCGCCGGAATCGCAACACAATGCCAGGTGCAGCTCTCCTATGCGATCGGCGTTGCGCAACCCATCAACGTGACCGTGTACACCGAAGGGACCGGGCGCATTCCCGACGAGAAGATCGCGGCGCTCGTCACCGCGCACTTCGACCTGCGCCCGAAGGGAATCATCCAGATGCTGGATCTCCTGCGGCCGATCTACCTCAAGACAGCCGCCTACGGCCATTTCGGCCGCGACGAGCCCGAGTTCACGTGGGAAGCGACCGACAAGGCGGAAGCCCTGAAAGCGGCGGCCGGGCGCTAGGCATGGCGATGCCCCACGCCGATGTCGCGCATTTCACGCGGCGCCTCGCGTCGCGGTGGCAGTCCGCGTGCTGGACGGGGCTCGTCGTGCGCGCGATCCCCGCGCGCGAAGAGCTCGCAGGGGGTGACGTCGTGCGCACTCCGGACCACTATCTCGGCGCCGCGTGGCCGCCGGGTGCGCCGACGCGGTGGCCCGAGGTCGTCGTCATCGGATCGCCATCGGCCGACAATGCGCTGGCCGAGATATTCGTTCATCTTCCTGACGACGCGCGCGTCTTCCTGGCGGGGATCGATGACGTCGACGCCTCGCTGGCCGCCGAAATCCTGCTTGCGTCGGACCACAATCTCGAGCGGTACCAGCGCGAGGCGCTCGCCGACTTCGTCGCCGCCGAACGTCTGCGCGTCGGGGCTGGGATCCGCGCTCGTTACACGGGGCGCGATGCGGGATTCGAGCGCTTTCGCGCGCGCGTGCTCGATCCCCGAATGAAGTGAGACGATGACCGCGACCGAGGCCTCCGAACAGCGCGGGGCGCATCTGTTCGATCCGATTTCGCTGCGCTCGCTCGCGCTGCCTAACCGCATCGTCGTCTCTCCGATGTGCCAGTATTCGGCCGACGACGGCTGTGCGACGGATTGGCATCTGATCCACTGGGGCCAGCTGCTGCTGTCCGGTGCGGCAATGCTGACCATCGAAGCGACCGCCGTTTCGCCCGAAGGCCGGATCACGCCGGGCTGCCTCGGCCTCTACGACGATGCGACCGAGCGCGCACTCGCCGACCGCCTGCGTCGTGCGCGGCGACAGGCGCCACCGATGGCCGTGGCGCTGCAGCTCGCGCACGCGGGCCGCAAGGGCTCATCGGCCCGGCCGTGGGAAGGCGGCGCGCTGCTGTCGGCGGAAAAGGGGGGGTGGACTCCCGTCGCGCCCTCGGCCGTGCCGCACGCGGACGGCGAGGCCGCGCCGGCGGCGCTCCCCATCGCGGGCCTCGCGCGTGTCCGTGACGCGTTCGTTGGAGCCGCGGAGCGCGCGCTTCGCGTCGGCATCGACGCCCTCGAGCTGCACATGGCGCACGGCTACCTGCTGCACGAATTCCTGTCGCCCGTTTCGAACCATCGCGACGATGCCTACGGCGGCAGCCTGGGCAACCGCATCCGGTTCCCGCTCGAAGTATTCGACGCCGTGCGCGGCGCGTGGCCGGCCGACCGTCCGCTGGGTGTGCGCATTTCGGCGACCGATTGGGTCGACGACGGCTGGACGGTCGAGGACTCGATCGCACTGGCACGCGAACTGAAGGCACGCGATTGCACCTGGATCGACGTGTCGAGCGGGGGCATCTCGCCGCGGCAGAGGATTCCGTCGCCAAGCCCGGGCATCCAGGTGCCGTTCGCGCGTGCGATCCGCGGCGCCACCGGCATCACGACGATGGCCGTCGGACTCATCACCGATCCGAAACACGCCGACGCGATCGTCGCCGCGGGCGACGCCGACATGGTCGCCATGGCGCGTGCGTTCCTGCGCGACCCGCGCTGGCCGTGGCGCGCCGCGATGGAGCTCGGGGCGACGGTTCGCGGCGCTCCGCAATACTGGCGGGCGCTGACCCGGGAAAACGCCGGGATCTTCGGTGCACTCAAGGCCGGTCAACGCTGACGACCGCGCCTGCGCAACCTTTTCTGCAACCGGGGATTTTCGGGTACAATTTCCGTCTTTCGCGCCGCCGCATGGGGCGCGGACCCGAATCAACGCAATAGTAGTGAAGGGAGGTGATGCTCATGGCCGAACGATCCCGCACCCGTCGCAATACCCTCGAGCGCCGCTGCCTCGGCAAAGCCTACAAGCGTCTCTTCGTCGGCTCGCAGAAGGGCATTTTCAAGATGCTCGAGAAAATCAAGAAGGCGTAACGGCCTTCCTTTCGGCGCCGCGCGCCGATCCCGTGCAAGAGGGCCGCGAATCGCGGCCCTCTGCTATTGGTGCCGCTATGCCGACCGCACGCCGGCGGTGGCGCGCGCGTGGTCTACGGCAGGGCGGTGGCCGTAGGTCAGGAACCGCCACGCCCATTCCATGGGCCCGAACTCGAAACGCCGCAGCCACCACAGGCTCAGCGGGACCTGGATGACGAAGAAGATCGCGAACGCGAGCGCCAGTCCGGCGGCGGGCCCTACCTTGCCCCACAGCCCGAAACCCCAGCCATAGAAGAGGCTCGTCGCGATCAGCGTCTGCATCAGATAGTTGGTGAGCGGCATGCGGCCGGCTGCCGCCACCGGCGCGAAGATCCGCTGCCACGCCGGCAGCTGTGCAAGCCGCACGATGGTGAACACATAGAACATCATGAGGCTGAGCCGGCAGAGCACGTACGAAATGCTGATGACGATCTTGATCGGCGTCGGTCCCGGCGCGCGGTTCATTTCGCCCAGGATCCCGAACACGAGCGCGCACACGACGCCGACGCCGAGGGCCCACCACTGCAGGCGCCTGATCGCGGGCATCAGTTCGGGGATGCGCCGCACCCAGCCGTTGCGGCCGATGAGAAAGCCGATCAGCATCGTCGTCGTCATGAGAACGTAGAAGCCGACCGTTCCCCAGAGCATCATCGGGTTCGCATAGAAGAGGAGCGCCTCGCGCGCATGCTCGCCCGCGGCGACCAGGAACGACCCGTGTCCATAGGCGGCGTTGTTCGACGCTTCCCAGCCCTGCATCAACGCGACGTTCGCCTTGACCATCTCCGGGGTGATGACGAGGAGCCGCAGCGTCCCCGAGACCGCGGGATAGAGAAGGCAGAGTCCGATCAGCACGCAGACGGTTCGATTGGACACGCGGCGCAAGAGCAGCAGGAGGAAGCCGAGCAGCGCGTAGATGTGCAGCACGTCGCCGGTCCAGAACACCGTCGCGTGGATGACGCCGAAGGCGAGCAGCGCCAGCAGGCGGCGCGTGTAGATCGCGACTGCCCGCTCGGGCTCGCGTTCCTGGAGGCGCCCCAGCTGGATCGTGAAGCCGATGCCAAAGAGCAGGCTGAACATGCTGTTGAACTTGCCCGAGAACAGCATGTCGCGAACGAGCTCGGCACCGAGATCCCACGGCTGTGTCCAGAGATGCGAGCCGTCGGCCTCGATGAAGAACGAGTTCGTGAAACCCGGCATGTTCATGATCAGGATGCCGAGCAAGGCGAACCCGCGCACGATGTCGAGCGTGACGATGCGTTCGCTGGCGGGCAGCGGGTCGACGCGACTGTCCATGGCACCCCCCGGATCAAATTCCGCGCAGCTTACTCCAACCGCGGCGTATCGCGCATTTTCGTTGCGGACGCGATTCGGACAACCTCGATTTTGCGCCGACGACCTCTCGTCGCGGGTCCGTTCGACGCAGTTTCCAGTCGGCGTGGTTTCCGCGACAATGGTGAACCGCGCCGGCGGGACGGCGATCTCGGAGCGATGTCGATGAATCCCAAGGAATGGATCGGCAAATCGGAGACCGCCGACGATGTGGCGACCGCGACGCCGTATGCTGCGCTGTCGGCCACGCTGGATCGGCCTGCGGAGCGCCCGCCGACCGGCACGCCCCTGCCCGCGTTGTGGCATTGGCTCTATTTTCTCCCGCTCCATCGACAGTCGGATATCGGTCCCGACGGCCACGCGCAACGCGGCGGCTTTCTCCCGCCGATTCCCCTGCCGCGGCGGATGTGGGCGGGCAGCCAGTTCCAATTCGCGAAACCGCTGTGCATCGGCGATGCCCTCAGCCGCACGTCGACGATCGAGTCCGTGACTGAAAAATCCGGGCGCACCGGGCCGCTGGTCTTCGTCAAGGTTCGCCACGAAATTCGCCGCCGGGGTGACACGGAGGTCGCGTTGACGGAGTTTCACGACATCGTCTACCGCGAAGCTCCGAAGCCGGGCGACGTTGTTCCTGCACCGAAGCCGGCACCCTCGACCAGCGCGTGGTCGCGAGAGTGGATTCCGGACGACGTCCTTCTGTTTCGGTATTCGGCGCTGACGTTCAATGGCCATCGCATCCATTACGACCGTCGCTACGTCACGCAGGTGGAAGGCTATCCGGGGCTCGTCGTGCACGGGCCGCTGATCGCCACGCTGCTGCTCGACCTGTTGCGCCGACAGGCGCCGGAAGCGGAGGTGCTGCGCTACGAATTCCGCGCCATTCGTCCGCTGTTCGATCTCAATCCGTTCTTCGTCTGCGGCGAGCCGCAGCCCGGCGGCCGGACGTTCAGCCTTTGGGCGCGCGATCACGAGGGAAACCTTGCGATGGACGCGACGGCTGTCGTCCGGTGACCCTCCGCCGATGAAATCCGCCGTCACCTATCTTTTCGTGCCGGGCAACCGACCGGAACGCTTCGGCAAGGCGGTCGCTGCGGGCGCCGACGCGGTGATTCTCGACCTCGAGGATGCGGTTGCGCCGCACGACAAGGTGAACGCCCGGGGCAACGTGCGTTCCTGGGTCGACCAACGCGCGGACGCGAAGCCCGACATCGTCGTGCGGATCAACGACGCCGGGACGCCATGGTTCGACGCCGATCTCGAGCTGTTGCGAATGGGCGGCATCGCGCTCGTCATGTTGCCGAAGGCGGAGCGCAGCGAGCCGATCGCCGCGGTCACGTCGGCGCTGGGGGCGCACGGCCGCGTGCTGCCGATCATCGAGACCGCGCAGGGCGTGGAAAGCGTCATGTCGGTCGCGTGCACGCCGGGCGTGCAGCGGCTGGTTTTCGGAACGCTCGACTACGGCGTCGACCTCGATCTCTCCGGCGACGAACGCGGCCTCGTCTATCCATCAGCGCGCATCGCGCTCGCATCGCGCTGCGCAGGGCTCGACTCGCCGGTGGCGGGCGTGACGCCGGCCATCGACGACGAAGCAATACTGCTCGCGGATCTCGCGTTTGCGCGCGCTTTCGGATTCGGCGCCAAGCTCTGCATCCACCCGCGGCAGGTCGGCGTCGTACGTGACGCGATGCAACCGACGCCGGACGAACTCGCGTGGGCGCGCAGGGTCGTCGCGGCGGCGGAACGCTCGGAGGGCGCCGTAGAGGTCGACGGCAGGATGGTGGATCGCCCGGTCATCCTGAAGGCCCGCGCCCTGCTGGACCGCGCTCCTCGCTGAGCGACACGGTACCGTCTCGACCTCCATGCCGTTCGCGTATTACGCCAAGCTTTCGCCGGCACGCCAACGGATCTATCGCATGAGCGATGCGATCGAAGTCCTTCCGCTGCCCGTCGGTGTGGCGGTCGGCGGGATCGTGGCGGAAGTTCGGGACGGCCTCGCGGGCGACGACGTCAAGGCCGTACAGCGCGCGTGCCAGGCGCTGGTGGACGCACTCGTCACGGGCTATCGAGTTCCGCCGATCCGCCTTCGGGTGCTGGCACGGAGGCCGGCCGACGATTACGGCGAGCTGCATGGCCTCTACGAACCGGAAGAAGGGCGCACGCCTGCGCGGATCACCGTCTGGATGCGCACGGCGGCGAAGAAGCAGGTCGTGGCGTTCAAGACATTCCTGCGCACGGTGGTGCACGAGGTCGGCCACCATCTCGACTACGAGCACTTCAAGTTCGAGGAAACGTTTCACACGGAAGGGTTCTACAAACGCGAATCGTCCCTGGCCAACGCGACTGCTCGCGCAACTCGCGGCGCTGGAGGTTCCGTCCGGCGAACTCCCCGGAGTGTAATCAGCGCGTGTGGCGCCGGTCAGCTCGCGCGCATCAGCGCGCAGTCTGCGCGAGCTTGGTCGTGTTCCAGCCGCCGCCCAGCGCCTTGATCAGGCCGACGCTTGCCGTGAGACGGCGCCCGAGGATCGCCAGCGCCGTTCGTTCGCTGTTGAGCGCCGCGGTCTGCAGCACGACGACGGCAAGAAAGGTCGTCGTGCCCGCCTTGTATTGATTGGTTGCGATCGTCACCGATTCGCGCGCCGACTTGACCGCTTCGTCCTGCACCGCTGCTTCGCGCTCGAGAATCGACAGCGCCGAGAGGTTGTCCTCGACTTCCCCGAAACCATTGAGCACGGTCGCGCGGTAGGACGCGACCGTCTCGTCCCAGACGGCGATTGCCTGCGCCTTCTGCGCCTGCCTCAGCCCGGCATCGAAGATCGACTGCGCCAGCACGGGTCCGATCGACCAGTAGCGCGCCGGGAGCGAAAGCAGGTCGCCTATGACGGAGCTCTGTACGCCGCCGGCGGCGCCCAGCGACAGCGACGGATAGAACGCGGCCTGCGCGACGCCGATCTGCGCGTTGGCGCTGGCCGTCCGCCGCTCCGCGGCCGCGATGTCCGGGCGCCGCTCGAGGAGTTCCGAGGGCATGGACAACGGAATCCGGGGAAACACGAAGGTGTTCTGGCGCGGCGCGATCGCGAGGGCCGCGGGCGGCTTGCCGACGAGCACCGCGATTGCATGCTCCAATTGCGCCCGTTGCACGGTGGCGTCCAGGAGCTGCGCTTTGGTCGATGCGAGCTGGGCTTCGGCCTGCGTCACGTCGCCACGCGCGACGATGCCCGCCTTGTACTGGTTTTGCGTGAGTTGCAGCGCGCGTTCGTACCCGGCAACCGTGTTGCGCAGGAGCTCGATTTCGGCGTCCTGCACGCGCAGCAGCAGGTAGTCCTGTGCGAGCAAGGCCTGCAGCGACAGCGTCGCGCCGGCGAGATCGGCGGCGCTCGCCTGCGCGGACGCGTCACTCGCCTCGATGCCGCGGCGGATCTTTCCCCACAGGTCGAGCTCCCATCCGAGGTCGAGCGCCGCGTTGTAGCTGTTGGTGACGCCCTGCCCGCCCGCGGACGAGCTGCGCGACGACCGCAGCACCGCAGCGTTTCCGGTGATCGCCGGGAACAATTGGGCGCGGGCTGCCTGGGTTGCGGCCTGCGCCTCGCGCACCCGCGCGGCGGCGGCTGCCACGGTCTGGTTGTCGAGTTCGACCTGGCTCGCGAGCCGGTCGAGGTCCGGGTCGGCGAAGGCTTCCCACCATGGACCCCGTGGCGCGTCGTCGCGGGGCTGCGCGACCTTCCATCCTTCCGCTTCCTTGAAGGTCGCCATCTCCGGCGCCGCCGGCCGCACGTAATCCGGCCCCGCCATGCAGCCGCCGAGCACCATCGCGGCGACCGCGGCAATACCGATCCACGACATCCGCGTCAACGTTGTCCGCCGATTCATGGGTGCGACCATCCCTTCATGGGTGCCACTGCGCCGGAGGCTTCGCCTGCACGCCGCACGTTCCGCCGGCCCGCCCAGAGGCGAAACCGGTCGAGGTAGAGATAGACGACGGGCGTCGTGTAGAGCGTCAGCGCCTGGCTGACGATGAGACCGCCGACGATCGCGATCCCGAGCGGGCGACGCATCTCCGCACCGTCGCCGGCGCCGAGCGCCAGCGGGATCGCGCCCAGCATCGCCGCCATCGTCGTCATCATGATCGGGCGGAAGCGGCGCAGGCAGGCCTCGAAGATCGCGTCATGCGTCGACAGACCGCGCGTGCGCTCGCCATCGAGGGCCACGTCGATCATCATGATCGCGTTCTTCTTGACGATGCCGATCAGCAGGATCACCGCAATGAACGCGATGATCGTGAATTCGGTGTGGAAGAGCTTGAGCGCGAGAAGCGCGCCGACACCGGCGGACGGCAGCGTCGAGAGGATGGTGAGCGGGTGCACATAGCTTTCGTAGAGCACGCCGAGCACGATGTAGACGGCGATCAGCGCCGCCAGGATCAGCCAGGGCTGGCTCGCGAGCGACGCCTGGAATGCGCGGGCGCTGCCCTGGAAGCTGCCGCGTACGGTGTCCGGCACGCCGATCCGGAGGAGCGCGTCCCCTACCGCGCGGGTGGCCTGCGACAGCGATACGTCGGGCGCGAGGTTGAACGAGATCGTCGACGCGACGAACTGCCCCTGGTGATTGACGCCGAGAGGCGTGCTGGTCGGCCCGAAGGTCGCGAAGGCCGACAGCGGCACCTGCGTTCCATCGGACGTGCTGACGTAGATGGACCGAAGCGCCTCGGGCGACTGCCAGTACTGCGGCGCCGCCTCCATCACGACGCGGTATTGATTGAGCTGTGCGTAGATCGTCGACACCTGTCGCTGGCCGAACGCGTCGTTGAGCGTCGTGTCGATGAGCCGAGGCGACACGCCGAGGCGCGCTGCCGCATCGCGGTCGATGACGAGCGAGGTCTGCAGCCCCTTGTCCTGCGTGTCCGTGTTGACGTCGGCGAGCTCGGGAAGCGTCGAAAGCGCCTGCCGGATCTTCGGCTCCCACGCGCGCAATTCCGCGAGATCGTCCGCCTGCAGCGTGAACTGGTACTGCGCATTGGCCTGCCGGCCGCCGATCCGGATGTCCTGCACCGGCTGCAGGAACAGGCTTGCGCCGGGGACGCGCGAGAGCTTGCCGCGCAGCCGTGCGATCACCTGATCGGCCGTCTCGGTCCGCTGGGAAAGAGGCTTGAGCGCGACGAACATGAACCCGGAGTTGCGCTGTCCCCCGCCGGTGAAGCCGACGACGTTTTCGACGGCCGGGTCGGCACCGACGATCGCCATGAATTCCGTCAGCTTCCCCCGCATTGCCTGGAACGAGATGCTCTGGTCGGCCTGGATGCCGCCCGTGAGCCGCCCCGTGTCCTGCTGGGGAAAGAATCCCTTCGGGATCGTCACGTACAGATAGACGTTGAGGCACACCGTCGCCGCGAGCACCAGCATGACGATCACGCCATGCCGCAGCGCAAGCGCGAGGCTCTTGCGGTATCCGGCGACGATCGCCTCCCACGCGCGTGCGCTCCATGCGGCGATGCGTCCCGGTGCGCGCGCCGATGAGGGACGGAGGAGCCGCGCGCACATCATCGGGGTCGTCGTGAGCGAGACGACGAGCGAAATCAGTATCGCCACCGACAGCGTTACCGCGAATTCCCGGAAAAGGCGTCCGACGATGCCGCCCATCAGCAGGATCGGAATGAACACGGCGATCAGCGACACGCTCATCGTCAGCACCGTGAAGCCGACTTCGCGCGCGCCCTGCAGCGCGGCGGCGCGCGGCGGCATTCCGTCCTCGATGTGCCGCGTGGTGTTCTCGAGCACCACGATGGCGTCGTCGACGACGAAGCCGGTGGCGATGGTGAGCGCCATCAGCGTGAAGTTGTTGACGGAGAAGCCGGCGAGGTACATGACGCCGAAGGTGCCGATGAGCGAGACCGGCACTGCGACGCTCGGGATCAGCGTCGCCCGCGCGCTCCGCAGAAAGACGAAGACGACGAGAATCACGAGTGCAATCGCGATGAAAAGCGCGCGCCCGGTGTCGCGCAGCGACGCGCGGATGGTCGCCGTGCGTTCCATGGCGGGCGTGAGCGTGATGGCGCTCGGGATCGACGCGCGCAGCGACGGCAACAGGGCAGTGACCCGGTCCACGGTCTCGATGATGTTCGCGTTGGGCTGGCGGTTGACGATCACGAGCACCGACGGCCGGCCATTGGCCATGCCGGCGTTGCGCAGGTCCTGCACTGAATCGGTGACCTCGGCGACGGCGGAGAGCGCGACCGGCGCGCCGTTGCGCCACGCAACGATCAGCGGCAGGTATTCGGCCGCGGTCTTCGCCTGATCGTTGGCGAGAATCTGCCAGTGCCGCTCGCCGTCCTCGACCGCGCCTTTCGGCTTGTTGGCATTGGCCGCCGCAAGCGCTGTGCGCACATCCTCGAGCGCCACGCCGTACTTGAAGAGCGTGTCGGGGTTGAGCTCGACGCGCACCGCCGGCAGGGAGCTGCCGCCCACGCTTACCTGTCCGACGCCGTCCACCTGCGACAGCTTCTGCGCGATGATCGTCGACGCCGCGTCGTACATCTGGCCCTGCGTCATCGTGTCCGACGTGAGCGTCAGGATCATGATCGGCGCGTCGGCCGGATTCACCTTGCGGTAGGTCGGATTGCTGGGCAGGCCGCTCGGCAGCAGCGCCCGTGCGGCGTTGATCGCCGCCTGCACGTCGCGCGCGGCGCCGTCGATGTCGCGGCTCAGGTCGAACTGCAGCGTGATCCGCGTCGAGCCGAGCGAACTCGACGACGTCATCTCGGTGACGCCGGCGATGCGTCCCAGCGAGCGCTCGAGCGGCGTCGCAACGGTCGCCGCCATCGTTTCGGGGCTGGCGCCCGGCAACGATGCCTGCACCGAAATCGTCGGATAGTCGACCTGCGGCAGCGGCGACACGGGGAGCCGCGTGAAGGCGATCGCACCGGCCAGCGCGACGCCCAGGGTGAGGAGGGTCGTCGCTACCGGCCGGTCGATGAAGGGCGCCGACAGATTCATCGCGCTTCCGTGCGCGCGTCCGCTGCCGGCATGGCTTCAGGTTGCGCCCGCGCGCGCCGCGCGAGCCGGTCGAACGCGAGGTAGATGACCGGCGTCGTGAACAGCGTCAGCGCCTGCGAGACGATCAGCCCGCCGACCATCGTGATGCCGAGCGGGTGCCGCAGCTCCGAGCCCTCGCCCCACCCGATCATCAGCGGCAGCGCGCCCAGGATCGCCGACATCGTCGTCATCATGATCGGGCGAAAGCGCAGCAGGCAGGCCTGGAAGATCGCGTCGCGCGGCGCAAGGCCGCCGTGACGCTCGGCGTCGAGCGCGAAGTCGATCATCATGATGGCGTTCTTCTTGACGATGCCGATCAGGAGAATGATGCCGATGATCGCGATGATCGAGAGGTCGTTGCCCGTCAGCATCAGTGCGAGCAGCGCGCCCACGCCGGCCGACGGCAGCGTGGACAGGATCGTGATCGGGTGGATGAAGCTCTCGTAGAGGACGCCCAGCACGATGTACATCGTGACGACCGCGGCGAGGATCAACCAGAGCTCGTTCGAGAGCGAGGCCCGGAATGCCAGCGCGGCGCCCTGGAAGCTGATCTGCACGCTCTCGGGCAAGGCGAGCTCGGTGCGCGCGGCCTCGATGGCCTTGACGGCATCGCCCAGCGACGCGCCCGGCGCAAGATTGAAAGAAATCGTCGCCGCCGGAAACTGGCCGAGATGGTTGATCGCGAGCTGCGTCGGACGCTCGGTGACGCGCGCGATGGTCGACAGCGGCACCTGCTGCGGCGGCTGTCCGGGGACGGCGGAAGTGACGTGGAGATCATCGAGCGCGCCGGGCCCGCGCTGGAACTCGGGCTTGACCTCGAGCACGACCCGGTACTGGTTGGTCTGCGTGAATATCGTCGAGACGAGGCGCTGCCCGAACGCGTTGTAGAGGGCGTTGTCGATCGCCGCCGGCGTGATGCCGAGCCGGCTCGCGGTCGGCCGGTCGATCTCGACGTAGGCGGCGAGCCCTCCGTCCTGCCAGTCGCTCGCGACGTCGGCGAGCTGCGGCACGGTGTGCAGGCGGTCGGTGAGCCGCCGGACCGCGACACCCAGCGCGGCCGCATCGGCGGACTCGACGGTGAACTGGTATTGGGTCCGGCTGACGCGGTCCTCGATCGTCAGGTCCTGCACGGGTTGCATGAAGAGCGCGACACCGGGCACCTGCGCGAGCGTCGGCTGCAGGCGCCGGATGACCTCCGTTGCGGTCGCATTGCGCTCGCTTCGCGGCTTGAGATTGATCAGCATGCGGCCGCTGTTGAGGGTGGCATTGGCCCCGTCGACGCCGATGAACGAGGTCAGGCTCGCGACCGCGGGATCGGCGAGGACGACCTTGGCGAGCGCCTGCTGGCGGTCGGCCATGGCGTCGAACGAAATCGTCTGCGGTGCCTCGGAGATGCCCTGGATCGCGCCGGTGTCCTGCACCGGAAAGAAGCCCTTGGGAATCACGATGTACAGGACGACGGTCAGCACGAGCGTCGCGGTTGCGACGACGAGGGTCGTCCGCTGCCTGTCGAGCACCCAGTTCAGCATCTCGCCGTAGCGGGCGATGACGCGCTCGAAGAGCTCGCCGCTCCAGCGGTAGAAACGGCTCTGTCTTTCGACCGGCGTGTGGCGGAGCAGCTTCGCGCACATCATCGGCGTCAGCGTGAGCGACACGACCGCGGAGATGAGGATGGCCACGGCGAGCGTGATGGCGAATTCACGGAACAGCCGGCCGACGACGTCGCCCATGAACAGGAGCGGGATCAGCACCGCGATCAGCGAGAAAGTCAGTGAAATGATCGTGAACGCGATCTGTTGCGTTCCCTTCAGCGCTGCGTCGAGCGGGGAGTCGCCTTTCTCGAGGTAGCGCGCGATGTTCTCGATGACCACGATCGCGTCGTCGACGACGAAGCCGGTGGCGATCGTCAGCGCCATCAGCGTCAGGTTGTTGATCGAGAAGCCGGCGAGATACATGACGCCGAAGGTGCCGACGAGCGACAGCGGCACGGCCACGCTCGGGATGAATGTCGCGGGCACGCTGCGCAGGAACAGGAAGATCACCATCACGACCAGCGCGACGGCGAGCAGCAGCTCGAACTCGACGTCGCGCACCGATGCGCGGATCGTGATCGTGCGGTCGGTGAGCAGCGTGACGTCGACGGAAGGCGGCAGCGAGGCGTTGAGCTGCGGGAGCAGGCGCTTGATGCGGTCGACCACCTCGATGACGTTGGTGCCGGGCTGGCGCTGGATGTTGAGGATGATCGCGGGCGTCGCGTCCGCCCAGGCGGCGAGCCGCGAATTCTCCGCGGCATCCACCGTGTCGGCGACATCCGCCAGGCGGATCGGCGCGCCACTCCTGTAGGCGATGATCAGCTGACGGTATTCGTCGGCGGACTTGAGCTGGTCGTTGGCGTCGATCGTCGATGCGCGCGTCGGCCCGTCGAAGCTGCCTTTCGCCTGATTGGTGTTGGCGGCGGTGATGGCCGTGCGCACGTCGTCGAGTGCGAGACCGTATGCGGCAAGTGCGCGTGGATTCACCTGGACGCGCACCGCCGGCCGCTGGCCGCCGCTGATGCTGACGAGGCCGACCCCGGGCAACTGCGAGATCTTCTGCGCGATCCGCGTGTCGGCGAGGTCCTCGAGCTTCGGCAGCGGCAGCGTGGGCGACGTGAGCGCGAGCGTCATGATCGGCGCGTCCGCCGGATTGACCTTGTTGTAGATCGGCGGGCTCGGGAGGTCCGTGGGCAGGAACGTTGCGGACGCGTTGATCGCCGCCTGCACTTCCTGCGCCGCGACGTCGAGGGGAAGTTCGAGGCTGAACTGCAGGGTAATGACCGACGCGCCACCGGAACTCGTCGACGACATCTGGTTCAGCCCCGGCATCTGGCCGAACTGCCGCTCGAGCGGCGCCGTGATCGACGACGTCATCACGTCCGGACTGGCGCCCGGATAGAGCGTCACCACCTGGATCGTCGGATAGTCGACCTCGGGCAGCGCGGACAGCGGCAGGACGCGGAACGCAACGACTCCGGCGAGCAGGATCGCGACCATCAGCAGCGTCGTCGCGACCGGCCGCAGGATGAACGGGCGTGAGGGATTCATTGCGTCGAGGTCCGGCGAAGGCCCGTTCAGCCGCCGCCCTTGTCGCGCCGCTGCCCGGTTCCGGGCGGTCCGCTCCCTGGGGGACGCTCGCCGCGCGGCCCCCGTTTCGCGGCCCCTGGCGCCGGAGCTGCCTGCGCGTCGCGCTCGATGAGCTCCACTTTCGCGCCTTCGCGCAGCTTGTCGGTCCCGTCGACGACCACGAGATCGCCGACGGCGACTCCGCTGGCGATGGCCGTGGTCTCGCCTTGCACAGGTCCCAGCCTTACCGTCGTGACGGTGACCGACTTGTCCTCCTTGACCACGTAGACGAACGTGCCCGGCGCGCCGCGCAGTATGGCCGCCGACGGAACGAGCGTCGCCTCCGGAAGCGTCTCGACCAGCATCCGCACATTCACGAACTGGTTGGGGAACATCGCCAGATTGGCGTTCGCGAACTCGGCCTTGAGCTTCACCGTGCCGGTCGTGGTGTCGATCTGGTTGTCGACGGTCAGGAGCCTGCCGGTCGCGAGCTTCGCCTTCTGATCGCGATCCCACGCCTCGACGGCGATCGCTTCGCCGGTCGCGAGCCGGCGCAGGATCCTCTGCAAGCTGTCTTCGGGAATCGGGAACACGACGCTGATCGGCTGCAGCTGTGCGATCACGACGATTCCGTTCGCATCGGAAGCGTGCACGACGTTGCCGGGGTCGACCTGGCGAAGGCCCACGGTGCCGCCGATCGGCGCGGTCACGCGGCTGTAGGTGAGCTGCAGTTTCGCGTTGTCGATGGCCGCCTGGTCCGACTGGAGCGTCCCCTCGTACTGCCGGACCAGGGCTTCCTGCGTGTCCACCTGCTGCTTCGAGATCGAATCCTGCGCGAGCAGTGTGCGATATCGCTCGAGGTCGAGCTGCGCATTCCTGAGGAGCGCCTGATCCTTCGCCATCTGGCCGGAGGCCTGCGCGAGCTGGACCTGGAACGGACGCGGGTCGATCTCCGCGAGCAGCGCACCCGCCTTGACGACCTGCCCCTCCTCGAACGCGACCCGCATCAGCTGGCCGTCGACCCGCGGCTTGACGACCACGATGTTGCGCGGCGTGACGGTGCCGAGCGCATTGAGATAGACGTCGATCGTGCCCTTGCGCGCGGGTACGGCGACGACCGGGAGTGCGCGCGCGGACGGATCCATCCTTCCCCCGGTGGCGGGCGCAGGTGTCTCCGCCGGCCGGCTCGACCAGTACCCGTAGCCCGCTCCGGCTGCGACGATGGCCGCCGCGGCAAGCGATCCACGGCCACCGGCTCGTGCGGGATGGGGGCGGCTCGGACCGCGAAGCGGAGGGACTCGCAGGAGATTCGGGAGTGGGCATCGGGTTCGAGGAAATCGGATACGGTTCAGGAATTGTCGCCCGATCGGGCGTTTCGTTCCGCCGAAGTTGTAACCATCTGTTATTTTGGGGGTCCTCTGGCCTGGACGTAGCCGCACTCGCACACAATTGTCGGTGTTTTGGGTAAAATCCGGGCTGTCCGAGGAGCGTTGCAACAGCCGCCCGTTATCCGGGTTCGCTGCCAGGCTCGGCACGTTCGTACCCGCAACCGCGCTCGTTGAACCGTGCCCGCGCACGGGGTGACGACAGCGCGTCCCGCCCCCGCCCGCGGTCGCCCTACTTCAAGGAGTGACCGATGAACGCTGTAACCGACACCAAGCGTTTTACCGACTTCAAGGTCGCGGACCTTGCGCTCGCCGATTGGGGCCGCAAGGAGATCGCGATCGCCGAAACGGAGATGCCCGGCCTGATGGCGATCCGCGACGAATTCGCGCCCGAGCAGCCGCTGCGCGGCGCGCGCATCGCGGGCTCGCTGCACATGACGATCCAGACCGCAGTGCTGATCGAGACCCTGCAGGCGCTGGGCGCGGAAGTGCGCTGGGCGTCGTGCAACATCTACTCGACGCAGGACCACGCGGCCGCCGCAGTCGCCGCGCGCGGCACGCCGGTCTTCGCGTACAAGGGCGAGACGCTCGACCAGTACTGGGAGTACACGCACCGGATCTTCGAGTGGCCGGGGCACGAAAATGAGGCCGGCCCCAACATGATCCTCGACGACGGCGGCGACGCGACGCTGCTGGTGCACCTCGGGGCGGCGGCCGAAGCGGACTCGACCTGCATCAAGCACCCGGCGAACGAAGAGGAAACGGCGCTCTTCGGCGCGATCCGCGCGCGGATCTCGAAGGACCCGACGTTCTATTCGAGGATCAAGGCCGCGATCAAGGGCGTCACCGAGGAGACGACGACCGGCGTCAAGCGTCTCTACCAGATGCACAAGGAAGGCCGCCTCGGTTTCCCCGCGATCAACGTCAACGATTCGGTGACCAAGTCGAAGTTCGACAATCTCTACGGCTGCCGCGAATCCCTGGTCGACGGCATCAAGCGCGCGACCGACGTGATGGTCGCCGGCAAGGTCGCGCTGGTTGCGGGCTACGGCGACGTGGGCAAGGGCTCCGCGCAGGCGCTGCGCGCGCTGTCGGCGCAGGTGTGGATCACGGAGATTGACCCGATCTGCGCGCTGCAGGCGGCGATGGAGGGATTTCGCGTCGTCACCATGGACTACGCGTGCGACAAGGCCGACATCTTCGTCACCGCGACCGGCAACATCGACGTCATCACGCACGAGCACGCGAAGCGGATGAAGAACAACGCGATCGTCTGCAACATCGGCCACTTCGACAACGAGATCGACGTCGCCGGCCTGAAGCAGCACAGGTGGGAGAACATCAAGCCGCAGGTCGACCACGTGATCTTCCCGGACGGCAAGCGGATCATCCTGCTGGCCGAGGGCCGGCTGGTGAATCTCGGTTGCGGCACCGGGCATCCGTCGTACGTGATGAGCTCGTCGTTCGCGAACCAGGTGATGGCGCAAATCGAGCTCTGGAGCGACGCGCAATCGGGTGCGGGCCGGTATCCGATCGGCGTCTACGTGCTTCCGAAGCACCTGGATGAGAAGGTCGCCCGACTGCAGCTGTCGAAACTGGGCGCGATGCTGACGCCGCTGTCGGACAAGCAGGCCCGTTACATCGGGGTCGATGCCGCCGGCCCCTACAAACCGGACAGCTATCGCTACTAGTCGTTGGACAGATGCGCCGCCCCGTCCGTCTCGCTGAACCGGCGTCGCTGGTGCGACGCCGGTCACCTCGCCGAACGGGGCCGCCCGCGGTCGTGCAGAACCGAGCGCCATGTGGAGCGCTGTGGCATGTCGCCCTCGACCCGCTTGCGGGGAGAGGGTCTGATGAGAGGCTGAACCTATGCGAATCGCGGTGATGGGAGCGGGTGGCGTGGGCGGCTATTTCGGCGCACGACTCGCGCATGCAGGCCACGACGTCGCTTTCGTCGCGCGCGGACGCCACCTGTCCGCGATGCGCGAGCGCGGGCTCCGCGTCACGAGCACGCTCGGCGATGTACATCTTCCTCAACCGGTCGTCACCGATGACCCGGCGACGCTGGGCTGGTTCGACGTCGTCCTGTTCGCGGTGAAGCTCTGGGACACCGAATCCGCGGCGGCGGCGATCAAGCCGCTGCTTGCGGCAGGAGGGGTGGTGATCCCGTTCCAGAACGGGGTCGAGAGCATCGAGCGGGTGGGCGCGGTCGTCGGCGAAGCGCAAGTGATGGGAGGCGTCGCGTACATCGCGACGAAGATCGGCGAACCGGGGGTGATCGCGCACACGGGCACGATGGCGCGGTTGCGATTCGGGCCGGTCGTTCCCGCGCAGCAGGCGGCGGCCGAATCGCTGTTTGCTGCCTGCAAGAGCGCCGGCATCGATGCCGAGATCGTCGCCGATATCCGTCAGGCGCTGTGGATGAAATTCGTGTTCCTCGCCGCATTGTCGGGCATGACCGCGGCGACACGGCAGCCGATCGGCGTCATCCGCGCGGACCCGGACATGCGCGCCACGTTCGAGGCGACGATGCGCGAGGCATGGAGCGTCGGGCGCGCCCGCGGGATCGCCTTGGCGGACGATTTTGTCGCGAGCCAGATGACGTTCGCCGACGGCCTGCCCGCCGAGATGAAGGCTTCGATGCTGCACGACCTCGATGCCGGCAACCGGCTCGAAGCGCCGTGGCTGTCGGGCGCCGTTGCGAGAATGGCCAGGGAGGCAGGATCGTCGGCCCCCGTCAACGCAACGCTCTACGCCGCGGTGAAGCCGTACTGCGCCGGACGTGTCGCCTCGACATGAAAGGGGACTCGATCATGCGGCTGCTGGTCGTCTGGCTCATCAACGCGGCGGCGCTGTTCCTGCTCAAGTACGTCTTTCCCTGGGCGAGCGTCGACTCGTTCACCGCTGCGCTGATCGCCGCGCTCGTGCTGGGGCTCATCAACACGCTGATACGGCCGATTCTCGTGCTGCTGACGCTTCCCGTAACGCTGCTGACGCTCGGCCTCTTCATCTTCGTGATCAACGGCCTGCTGTTCTGGTGGGTCGGCTCGTTCGTCGACGGCTTCCACGTCGGCGGTTTCTGGTCGGGAGTGTTCGGGGCGATCGTCTACAGCCTGATCTCGTGGCTCCTGGCCTCACTGCTGCTCGCGAGAAAAGAGTAGCCGTCCGCCTCCTGCGCTTGCGATGAACCCCGCTCCCAATCCGGTCTGCAGTTTCGAATTCTTCCCGCCGCGGACTCCCGAGGGTGTCGAAAGGCTGCGCTCGACGCGCCGGCAGCTGGTCCAGCTGAAGCCTGCCTTCTGCTCGGTCACGTTCGGCGCGGGCGGCTCGACCCGCGAGGGCACGCTGGCGACCGCGCTCGAGTTTCGCGCCGAAGGGATCGAGGCGGTGCCCCACGTGTCGTGCATCGGGGGCACGCGTGTGGCGATTCGCGAGGTGCTCGCGCAATATCGCGCAAGCGGCATCCGCCACGTGGTCGCCTTGCGCGGAGACCTTCCGTCGGGCGCAGGCGAGCCCGGCGATTTCCGCTACGCGAGCGAGCTCGTCGAGTTCATCCGTGCGGAAACGGGGGAGCACTTCCGGATCGACGTGGCCGCGTATCCCGAGTATCACCCGCAGGCGAGAAATCCGCAGGACGACCTTGCGGCATTCAAGCGCAAGGTCGATGCCGGCGCCAATTCCGCGATCACCCAGTACTTCTACAATCCGGAAGCCTACTGGCACTTCGTCGACGCGGCGCGCGGCGCCGGCATTGCCGTGCCGATCGTCCCGGGGATCATGCCCATCGGCAGCGTGTCGGGACTGGCGCGATTCTCCGACGCGTGCGGCGCCGAGATCCCGCGGTGGATCCGCAGGAAGCTCGAAGGGTTCGGCGACGACACCGCCTCGATCCGCGCGTTCGGCCTCGACGTGGTGACCGACCTTTGCGCCGACCTGCTTGCGCGCGGTGCGCCGGGACTGCACTTCTACACGCTCAACAACGCGTCGCTGACGTCGACCATCTGGCAGCGGCTGGGGCTCTGACCGTCGCCGTCACCCGCGAACTCCGGTGCCCAACACGGCTGACTTCGTCGCGCACGTGATCGAGATGATGCGTCCGAGGCGCGCCGTCGCGAAGGCGATGTTCGGCGGCCACGGCGTTTACATCGACGGTCTCTTCGCTGCAATCGTCGTCGACGACACCCTCTACCTCAAGACGGACGCGCGCAGCGCGGGCGCATTCGACGAGCTCGCGCTTCCCCGTTCGTCTACCGGGCAAAGGACGGGCGCGCGACGACGATGGGCTACCGGCGCGCGCCGGACGAGGCGCTGGAAAGCCCGGCCGAAATGCAGCGCTGGCTGAGCCACGCGCTCGCTGCCGCGCTTGCGCAGCCGAAACGCACGTCGCCGCGGTTGAAAGGGCAGCTCGAATCCGCGCGGACGGCGCGCGGGACCGCAGGGCTAGCGCCCGCGGGTGTAGGAGACGAGCTCGATGTTGGCGTTCTGTCCGGGGTGGAACGCCACGGCGTCCTGACCGCCCTTGTCGCGCCACTCCGAGCGTTTCTGCTCGCGCACCGACGCTCCGACGGCCGGCGCGTACCAGATGAGGTAGTTGCACTGGGTCGGGAAGCGCCAGAACGTCTCGTCGTCGAGCTGCATGATCACCCGCATCCGGATGGCATCGAACGTTCCGGCCGGCGTGTTGACCGTTTCCCAGCCGCCGACCGTGACGAAGCGCGAGATGGGACCGTACGGCCCCGGCGGCAAGTCGAGGTCGCGCATGCGCTGGTTCCAGCGATCGCCTCGCGTCAGCGGGAACTGGAAACGGATGAGCGGCGGATCGAAGCGGCGCGTTTCGTTCTCGTAGACCGCGCCCTCCAACACGATGACCGGCGCCGTCCATTTTTCGATCCGCTCGATGTCCACCGTCGGGCCCTTGGCGAGCACTTTCACCGTGATGAGGCCGGGCTCGATCGATACGACTTCGTGGGTCTCGTCCCACACGACGGGCGTGCGATAGCCGTCGACGACGTGATAGACCCAGCGGTCGCCGACGCGATACTCGGGAGCCGGCGCCGGCGGACCGGGTTCGCCACCGACGTCCAACGACACGCACCCGCCGACCATCAGTGCCGCGACGGCGCCCGTGGCAGCCAGGAGGAAATTCGAGATGCGCATGATCGTTCCTTCGCGAACGACTACGTCAACAGCGCGACGTCGGCGACTCTTCCGCCGGCGACGCGGACGAGTTCCGCGGGCGTGATGGGGAACATCGCGTTCGGCGTCCCGCCGGCGGCATGGACCACGTCGTAACGCAGAAGGTCGCGGTCGACGATCGCGGTGAGCGGCGTCGCATGCGCGAGAGGGGGAATGCCGCCGATTGCGTAGCCGGTGACCTGGCGCACGAAAGCGGCGTCCGCCTTTCCCGGCGCATGGCCCATGAGAGCCTTGATCTTCGATTCGTCGACCCGGTTCGCGCCGCTCGCGATCACCAGCAGCGCTCTGTCGTCAGGGAGGCGGAATACGAGCGACTTGGCGATTTCGCCGACCGTGCACCCGAGAACGGTTGCCGCTTCGGCCGACGTGCGCGCGGAATTCGGGTATTCGGTGACGGACGCCGCGACCCCTGCGGCGTCGAGCGCGTCCTGCACCCGTTGCGCCGACGGCGACAGCGGCCTTCCCGTCGTCTCGTCCATGCGCGGGTTCAGTCTGTGCCGCGATCGGTGACGGCGCCGCGGCTCGCCGTCGACACGAGTCGCATGTACTTGGCCAGCAGGCCGCGGGTGTACCTGGGCGCCGGGCGCACCCATTTCGCGCGTCGCCGCGCGATCACGTCGTCGGCCACGTTCAACTGGAGCAGCAGCCGGTGCGCGTCGATGGTTATGGAATCGCCCTCCTCGATCAGGGCGATCGTGCCGCCCTCGTAGGCCTCGGGCGCGACGTGGCCGACGACCATCCCCCACGTCCCGCCCGAGAAGCGCCCGTCGGTCAGGAGTCCCACCGATTCGCCGAGGCCCTGTCCGATCAGCGCGGACGTCGGTGCGAGCATCTCCTGCATCCCGGGTCCGCCCTTCGGTCCCTCATAGCGGATCACGACGACGTCGCCCGGGCGAATCTTCTTTGCCATGATGGCGTCCATCACCGCCGGCTCCGAATCGAACACGCGCGCGGGGCCGGTGATCGTCGGATTCTTGAGGCCCGTGATCTTCGCCACGCAGCCCTCCGGCGCGAGGTTGCCTTTGAGGATCGCGAGATGGCCCTGTGCGTACATCGGCCTGTCGATCGGCCGGATGACGTCCTGATCCGCGCGCGGGACATCGGGAACGCCGGCCAGCTCTTCCGCCATCGTGCGACCGGTGATCGTCATGCAGTCGCCGTGCAGCAGCCCGGCCTTCAGCAGCATCTTCAGCACCTGCGGCACGCCGCCTGCGCGATGGAAGTCGACCGCGACGTATTTTCCCGACGGCTTCAAGTCGCACAGCACCGGCACCTTCACCCGGATGCGCTCGAAGTCGTCGATCGCCCACGCGACGTCCGCCGCCGACGCGATCGCCAGATAGTGGAGAACCGCGTTGGTCGAGCCGCCGGTCGCCATCACGAGTGAAATCGCGTTCTCGATCGACTTGCGGGTGATGATGTCCCGCGGTTTCAGATCCTTCCTGATGGCTTCGACGAGCACGCGCGCCGAGGCGGCCGAGGAATCGGCCTTCTCCGCGTCGGGCGAGGCCATCTGCGACGAACCGAGGAGGCTCATGCCGAGCGCCTCGAACGAAGACGACATGGTATTGGCGGTGAACATGCCGCCGCAGGCGCCGAAGGTCGGACACGCGTTGTGCTCGATGCCGTCGTAGTCCTCCTTCGCCATCGTGCCGGCGGCGAACGCACCCACCGCCTCGAACGCGGACACGATGGTCAGCGCCTGCCCCTTCCAGTTGCCGGGCTTGATGCTGCCGGCGTACACGTAGATTCCCGGCACGTTCATGCGCGCCATCGCCATCATTCCGGCGGGCATGTTCTTGTCGCAGCCGCCGACCACGAGGACGCCGTCCATGCATTGGCCGTTGACCGACGTCTCGATCGCGTCGGCGATGACCTCGCGCGAGACGAGCGAATACTTCATGCCCTCGGTCCCCATGCCGATGCCGTCGGTGACCGTCGGCACCCCGAAGACCTGCGGCATTGCGCCCTCGGCCTTGAGCGCGGCCATCGCGCGATCGACGAGCGGCTGGATGCCGGCATTGCAGGGATTCATCGTGCTGTGGCCGTTGGCGACGCCGACGATCGGCTTTTCGAAGTCGCCGTCGCCGAATCCCACCGCGCGAAGCATGGCGCGGTTGGGCGAGCGGGCCACCCCTTGCGTGATCAGTTTCGAGCGGCGGTTGTGCGCCATGGAGGCTCCTCGGGCGGCAGGATGAGATGAAGGACGCCGCCGAATGAAAACGGCTGCGTATAATCGATTCATTTTAGCGCAGCAGCCGCACGTCCTTCGCGAATGCTCGTCCACCCGCAATTCAATCCCGTCGCGTTCGAGATCGGCCCCATCGCGGTCAGGTGGTACGGGCTCATGTATCTCGTCGCGTTCGTCCTGTTCGCGGTGCTGGGCAACATCCGCGCGCGGCAAAGCCTGCTCACCGGCTGGCATCCCCGTGACGTCGACGACATGCTGTTCTACGGCGTGTTCGGCGTGATCCTCGGCGGTCGCCTCGGCTACGTCGTCTTCTACAAGCCGCTCCACTACCTCGCTAATCCGCTGGAGATCCTGTCCGTGTGGCAGGGCGGGATGAGCTTCCACGGCGGCTTGCTGGGGGTGCTGATCGCGCTGTGGCTGTTCGCCCGACGGCGCGGAAAGCGATGGCTGGACGTCACGGACTTCGTGGCGCCGCTGGTGCCGCTGGGCCTTGCCGCAGGCCGACTCGGCAACTTCATCAACGGCGAGCTTTGGGGCCGCATTACCGATCTGCCTTGGGGAATGGTGTTTCCGCCCGCCGGTCCCGAACCGCGACACCCCTCGCAGCTCTATCAATTCGCGGGCGAAGGAATTCTGCTCTTCGCGGTGCTGTGGATCTACACCAGCCGGCGCCGGCCGATGGGGGCCGCGTCCGGGTTGTTCCTGATCGGCTACGGTGTGTGCCGATTCGTCGCCGAGTACGCGCGCGAACCCGACAATTTCCTCGGTTTACTCGCGCTTGGGTTGACGATGGGGCAGTGGCTGTCGCTACCGATGATCGCCATCGGGGCCATCATGATGGTCCGCGCGTACCGGCGTGCGGGAAAGGCGCAGCCCACTCTCCTCGATCGAAGGAAGTAGCGGCGTGAGCGGCGGAGAGGGGCCCCGAGCGCGCCAGCGCGCAGGGGATCGGAGCAATCGCGAATCGCCGCTGGAGGCCGACCACGCGGGCGGCGCAAGACTCATCCGGCGCGGAGGCCGAGGGCGTGAGCGGCGGAGAGGGGCCCCGAGCGCGCCAGCGCGCAGGGGATCGGAGCAATCGCGAATCGCCGCTGGAGGCCGACCACGCGGAGCGGCGCAAGACTCTATCCGGCGCGGAGGCCGAGGGCGTGAGCGGCGGAGAGGGGCCCCGAGCGCGCCAGCGCGCAGGGGATCGGAGCAATCGCGAATCGCCGCTGGAGGCCGACCACGCGGGCGGCGCAAGACTCTATCCGGCGCGGAGGCCGAGGGCGTGAGCGGCGGAGAGGGGGAACGCGCGAACGGCGAGCAGGGGCCCCAAGCGTACTTGGGGATGCGAGCAAACGGGAGCGCGTTCGGAGGCCGACAGATCGAATTTGCCATTGGCACGACCGGTGCGGAGGCCGAACCGAGCGCGCCAGCGCGTTTGTCAGTCAAGCCGCCGGAACTCTCCGTCGAACGGATCGGCGCGGCTGCGGCCATGAGGATGCGCCGCCCGGGGCCCGTGCCCGTTGCCGACATTGAGCGGCAGCGCCAGCAGGACCAGCGCCATCAGGTCGCTGACCACTCCCGGCAATATCAGCAGGACGCCGGCCAGGACCTTGCGCCCGCTGTCGAAGAGTCCGCGCAGCGCGAGTTGCTGCCCATGCATGGCGGCCGCGGTGTTCGCGCGAAAGGCCACGCGCTCGCTGCGCAGCAGCACGAACCCCGCCGTCGTCGAGAATGCGAGCCACATCCAGAGCGGAACGCCGGTCCAGCGCGCGAACCGCACGGTGGCAAGGAGATCGATGGCCGGGAAAGCCAGTAGAATCGCGAGCACTACGAAACGCATGGGGGCTCCTTGGCCGACTCCGCGATACTCGTACTGACGCAGATGCCGGACCGTGCCTCCGCGCAGGCCCTGGCCCGCGCCCTGGTGGAGGAACGGCTCGCCGCCTGCGTCAGCGTCGGCGCACCGGCGGATTCACTTTATCACTGGCGCGGACAAATCGAAACTGCACAGGAAATCCCCGTCGCGATCAAGACGCGCTCCGGCCGCTACCCGGCCGTGGAGGCGGCGATACTCGTCCGGCACCCGTACGAACTTCCGGAGATCCTGGCGGTCCCCATCCAACATGGCCTTGAACGCTATCTTGACTGGATTGGTGCGGAAACCGGCGGCTGACGGGACGCGGTTGCGGAAACTCGCGATCGGCGTCCTGGTTGCGGCATCCTTGGCTGCTGCGGCGTCGGCGGCCGCCCTGGAGCCCAAGCTGCTCGCGAACGAACGAGCGTTCGCTTTCAGCGCCCGCGGTATCGACGAGCGCACGATCGAGGCCCGCTTTGTCATCGCCGACGGCTATTACCTCTACCGGGACCGGCTCAAGTTCACGGTCGAGCCCGGCGCGGTCGCCGGCAGCACGCTGCCACCCGGCAAGATCAAGGAGGATCAATTTTTCGGCAAGGTCGAGACCTATCGGAGTCAGGTTGTCGTGAGGCTGCCTCTCGACGCGGCAACGCCCGGCGGGCAGGTCACCGTCAATGCCGAGTCGCAGGGGTGCGCAGACCTCGGGGTCTGCTACCCGCCCCAGATCCAGAAAGTCACGCTGACGCTTCCCTCGGTCGGCGGCCGTCCCGGAATGCCGGTCGAGGCGGCGCCTCCGAAGAAATCCTGGCTCAATTGAAGGGGGTGGCGCGACCGGGCACGCCAGCCGACATGCGAATGTGGTGTGCAGGCGGTCGCAGTCGATGCGGGGTACACGAGGCATGATCGGGTCCCGCTGGGTCGGTTCGGGCCTCATCGTGCTGGGGCTCCTGGCGTTGAGCGCGGGCGTGCTCTGGCGACAATACGGAAGCGAAGAAGCCCGACTCCTGACCGCAAGCACCGACGGCGCGACCCTGCTGGCACTCTCGCTGCCGGACGCCGACGGGAAGGAACAGCCGGTAGAGCAGTGGCGCGGCAAAGTCCTCGTTGTCAATTTCTGGGCGACATGGTGCGAACCCTGCCGCGACGAGATGCCCCGCTTCATGGCCCTTCAGGATCAATACGGAGGCAAAGGCCTTCAATTTGTCGGCGTCGCGATCGACCAGGCGGACAAGGTTCGGAGATTCGCCTCGGAGATCCAGTTGAATTACCCGACGCTCGTCGGTGGCTATGGGGCAATCCAGTTGTCGAAGTCTTTCGGGAACCAGCTCGGGGCACTGCCCTTCACGGTGATCGTCGACCGATCGGGCCGGGTCGTCCACACTCAGCTAGGGCAGTTGAGCGACGCGCAACTTCGGCCAATGTTAGGCAAACTCCTTTGAAATAGCACCAAATACTGGCTAACTGCGCGTATTGGCTCGCGTCGATGCCGCGGCAACGCCGGCTCGCGCTGTCGGCGCCGGGGCAGCGATTGACGGGACCGGGAATGCGGTGCCCGCACTCGGCTAAGGCGCGGTTTCGGCAACGATAGCCCCACCCCGCTGGACATCTGCAGGTGATCACGGCAAACTCCGGAGTTGCCGGCGATTTGGCCGGCGATAACCCCTGTTCAGGGAAAATAGGTTGTCCGGCGATGGCGCGATACGCTCGCAAATCAACTGAAATCCACGCCATGGCGCCGGAAGAACGCCATGTCGTTGCGCCTTTGCGCCCCAAGCCGATGACCTGCGGACTGCGACGTCGTCGGATGGGGCACCCGGCGTGCTCGCATCCGTGATCGGGTGACCGGATGGATCTGCGCAAGCTGAAGACCCTGATCGAGCTGGTGGAAAGCTCGGGAATTGCGGAACTCGAGATCGAAGAGGGCGAGGAGCGGGTACGTATCACGCGCTCCGTACCCGCGGGTTCCGCCGCCACGACGACAAACGTCCAGCTGCCGCAGGCATTCGGGCCGGGCGCGTCCGGCGCGGCGGTTGCGAATCACGGCGCCGCTGGTGCGCCTTCCGCGCCCGAGGAGCCCGAAGGGCACCTGGTCAAGAGCCCGATGGTCGGCACGTTCTACCGGGCGGCGTCTCCCGGGGCCAAGTCCTTTGTCGAGGTCGGCGACTCCGTGCAGGCGGGCGACACGCTGTGCATCATCGAGGCGATGAAGCTCATGAACGAGATCGAGTCCGACAAGACCGGCGTCGTGAAGCAGATACTGGTCGAGAACGGCCAGCCGGTGGAATTCGGCCAGCCGCTCGTCGTGATAGGCTGACTTGGCGCTGCGTCCCGCATCATCGCCGGTGGTCGCCAAGAACCCGGGACAGCTGTTCGGGAAGATCCTGATCGCCAATCGCGGCGAAATCGCGCTGCGGATTCAGCGCGCCTGCCGCGAGCTCAACATCAGGACGGTCGTCGTCCACTCGGAAGCGGATCGCGAGGCCAAGTACGTGCGCCTTGCCGACGAATCCGTGTGCATCGGGCCGCCGCCCTCCGCGCAGAGCTACCTCAACGTCCCCGCGATCATCGCCGCCGCCGAAGTGACCGACGCCCAGGCGATCCACCCGGGCTACGGGTTCCTTTCCGAGAACGCCGATTTCGCGGAGAAGGTCGAGCGCTCGGGCTTCGTGTTCATCGGTCCGCGCGCCGACACGATCCGGCTCATGGGCGACAAGGTCAGCGCCAAGGTGGCGATGACCAAGGCCGGGGTTCCCTGCGTTCCGGGCTCCGAGGGGTCGCTTCCGGACGACCCGAAGGAAATCGTGCGCATGGCGCGTGCCGTCGGCTACCCCATCATCGTCAAGGCCGCCGGGGGCGGAGGCGGCCGCGGAATGCGCGTCGTGCACACCGAGGCGGCGCTGCTCTCGGCGGTCAACCTCACGCGCGGCGAGGCGCAGGCGGCGTTCGGGAATCCGACGCTGTACATGGAGAAATTTCTCGCGAATCCGCGACACATCGAGATCCAGGTGCTTGCCGACGAGCACAAGAACGCGGTCTACCTTTTCGAGCGCGACTGCTCCATGCAGCGGCGCCACCAGAAGATCATCGAGGAAGCGCCCGCGCCGGACGTCTCGCTGCGCGCGCTGACGCGCATCGGCGAACGGTGCGCCGACGCCTGCCGCAAGATCGGCTATCGCGGCGCCGGAACGTTCGAGTTCCTCTATCAGGACGACGAGTTCTTTTTCATCGAGATGAACACGCGCGTGCAGGTCGAGCACCCGGTGACCGAGTTCATCACCGGCATCGACATCGTGCAGGAGCAGATCCGCGTCGCGGCCGGCCAGAAGCTCAGGTTCCGCCAGCGCGACGTCGTGCGCCGGGGACACGCGATCGAATGCCGGATCAACGCCGAGGATCCGTACACGTTCGTGCCCTCGCCCGGCCGCATCACCTCGTACCACGCGCCGGGAGGTCCCGGGATCCGGGTCGACTCGCACGCCTATCACAACTACTTCGTGCCGCCGTACTACGACTCGCTGATCGGAAAGGTGATTGCGTACGGCGACACGCGCGAGCAGGCGATCGCGCGGATGCGGATCGCGCTGTCGGAAATGGTGGTCGAGGGCATCAAGACGAACATACCGTTGCACCAGGAACTTCTGCAGGACGACAAGTTCCTGCGCGGCGGGACGTCGATCCACTATCTCGAGGAAAAGCTCGCGAAGCGCAAGCTCGCAGGCTGACGCACGGCTCGTCGCACGTGGCATACCTCGCACTCCGCTTCGACGCCGGGGCCGACACCGCGGAGGCGTGGAGCGATGCGCTCATCGACGCTGGCGCGCTGTCGGTGGACATCGCCGACCCCGAAGCCGGTACCGCCGGCGAGACGGCGCTCTACGGCGAGCCCGGGACCGCGGCCGAATGTCGCTGGCCGATCGCAAGGTTGACCGCCCTCTTTCCCGCCGGGGCCGATGCGGCCAAGGCGCTATCCGAGGCCGGAACCGGACTCGGTTTCGCGGCGCCTCCGCACGAGACGCACACGGTCGCCGACCAGGACTGGGTGCGCGCAACCCAGGCGCAGTTCACCCCGCTTCGTATCCGGGATCGCCTATGGATCGTTCCGTCGTGGTGTGAGCCGCCCGACTCCGCCGCGGTCAACGTGACGCTGGATCCGGGGCTCGCGTTCGGCACGGGTTCGCACCCGACGACCCGACTCTGCCTCGAATGGCTCGCGCTCGAACTCGAACCCGGTGCTTCGGTGCTCGATTACGGGTGCGGTTCCGGCATACTCGCGATCGCTGCCGCGAAGCTCGGTGCCGGCCCTGTCGCGGGAATCGACGTCGACCCGCAGGCCGTCGACGCGGCCCGGGCGAACGCGAAGGCAAATGGCGTCGCGGCAACGTTTGCGCTTCCGGGCGTTCGCCCGGGAGGCAGTGACGGCGTCTTCGACATCGTCGTCGCCAACATACTCGCAAATCCGCTGTGCCTGCTCGCGCCGGTGCTGGCGGCGCGCGTTCGCGAGGGAGGACGAATCCTGCTGTCCGGGGTTCTCGCCGACCAGGCGGCGGACGTCGCCGCCGCCTACGCGCCGTGGTTTATCATGGGCATCTGGAAATCGGGCGAGGATGACTGGGTCGCGCTGGAAGGTGCGCGACTGGGGCGGCCGGTCCCCGCCTGATCGCCGTCCAGCCGGCATCCGTCGACGCGCCGTCCGCGACATCCCCCATGCCCGAAGAAAAATATACCCGCTGCCCCGGCTGCCACACCGTATTTCGCGTGACGCCGCAGCAACTCGCGATGCGCGAGGGCCAGGTGCGCTGCGGTCATTGCAAGACGGTGTTCGACGGCGTCGCCGAGCAGATTTCCCTGGCGCCGCAGACGCGACCCCGGGAGCGCGACGACGCGTACGACGAAGCAGCGCTCGGTCCGCCGACAGTGACGCTGCGCAACGCGCATGCACTTCACGACGTGCGTCCCGAGCGAGGCGATGCGAGCACGCAGGAAAAGGCTCCGCCGGAGGAAGAGATTTCCGAGATCGCCTACGAGGAACGCTTCGCGTGGGCGCGACCGAGCAAGCGCCGGCGATCGTCGAACGCGCTGCTCGGCGTTTCCATTCCGGTGCTTGTCATCGCATTGTTTGCGCAGCTGCTCATCCATTACCGCGACGCGGTGGCGGCGCGCTGGCCGGCGACGAAGCCCGCGCTCACCCGCGCGTGCGATATCGCCGGTTGCGCGATCAAGCCGCTGCGTGACCTCACCATGCAATATCTCTCGATCGAGTCGTCCGATCTGCAGGCGGATCCGGCGCACAAGGGTCTGCTGGTCCTGACGGCAAACGTTCGGAGCCATGCGGACTGGCCGCTCGCGTTTCCGCACCTCGAGTTCACGCTCACGGACACCGGCAACGCGACGGTGGTACGGCGCGTCATGGCCCCCTCCGACTACGCCGGCGGGGCCTCGGACTTGACGCGCGGCATTGCGCCGAACGGCGAGGTGGCCATCAAGCTTTTCATCGATGCCAGCGCGACCACCCAGGCGGGCTACTACCTCTACATGTTTTACCCATAGATCCTGCCGGCCCCGATCCGCATTGCACTATTCCGGTGCAATGAGGTTCCAATCGGCTCATGAGAAATAATAATTGAAACAATGGCTTACGAATTCACTTCGAAGCCGTGCGCCAATTTCGCAAGGCTTTGCAAGACGCGAATGCAATAAATGATGCAATGCGATAATGTCGGATCGTCGCTTCGTTCCAAGGCGCACTGCCGTGGTGCGAGACGCAACCCAGTCCGCACTGTGATGGAGCAAAATGGCGGGACTCGGGCGACTTTTTTGGTCCCGGCATCCGCCAAACAGGTAGTTCCGGCGGTTTTCGTTATGGCATAGTTATCGCTAAGCGTCTCTCAGCGATTTTTGCATTGCACCGTACGCCTTCCTTCGCATCGATCAGGAGATTCAGATGGGCACCCCCGCCGACGTCCTCAAGATGATCAAAGACAAGGAGGTCAAGTTCGTCGACCTTCGATTCACGGATACCCGCGGCAAGGAACAGCACGTCACGGTGCCTGCGAAACAATTCACCAACGACAAATTCGAATCCGGCCACGCGTTCGATGGGTCCTCGATCGCCGGCTGGAAGGGCATTCAGGCCTCGGACATGCTGCTGATGCCGGACCCGGGCACCGCGAACATCGACCCGTTCATGGACGAAACGACGTTGCTCCTGACCTGCGATGTGATCGAACCCGCGGACGGGAAGGGGTACGAGCGCGACCCGCGGTCGCTCGCCAGGCGCGCCGAGGCGTATCTCAAGTCGACGGGACTCGGCGACACCGCTTACTTCGGGCCCGAGCCCGAGTTTTTCGTGTTCGACGCCGTCGAATGGTCGGTCGACATGTCGGGAAGCTACTGCAAGGTGTTTTCGAGCGAGGCGGCGTGGTCGACGGCGGAGAAGTTCGAAGGCGGCAACATGGGGCACCGCCCGCCGATCAAGGGCGGCTACTTCCCGGTGCCGCCGGTAGATTCTCTGCAGGACATTCGCTCGGCGATGTGTCTCGCGATGGAGCAGATGGGCGTCGAAGTCGAAGTGCATCACCACGAGGTCGCCAACGCCGGCCAATGCGAGATCGGCACCAAGTTCGAGACGCTGGTCAAGCGCGCCGACTGGCTGCAGATCCTCAAGTATTGCGTGCACAACACGGCGCACGCCTATGGCAAGACGGCGACGTTCATGCCGAAGCCGATCGTGGGCGACAACGGCTCGGGCATGCACGTCCACCAATCGGTGTGGAAGGGCGGCAAGAACGAGTTTGCCGGCGACGGGTACGCGGGCCTGTCCGAATTCGCGCTCTATTACATCGGGGGCGTGATCAAGCACGCGAAGGCGCTCAACGCCATCACCAATCCCGGCACCAACTCCTACAAGCGCCTCGTGCCGGGCTTCGAGGCGCCGATCAACCTTGCCTACTCGGCGCGCAACCGCTCGGCGGCGATCCGCATCCCGTATGTGTCGAACCCGAAGGGCCGGCGCATCGAGGTGCGCTTCCCCGACCCGACTGCAAATCCCTATCTCGCTTTTTCGGCGATGCTGATGGCGGGCCTCGACGGCGTGCAAAACAAGATCCATCCCGGCGACCCGATGGACAAGAATCTCTACGACCTCGAGCCCGAGGAGGCAGCGAAGGTTCCTCATCCGTGCGCGTCGCTCGACGAGGCGCTCGAGCACCTCGACCGCGACCGCGCATTCCTCACGAAGGGCGGCGTATTCACGGACGACATGCTCGACGCGTACATTGCGCTCAAGATGGAGGAGGTCACGCGTTTCCGGATGACGACCCATCCGGTCGAATACGACATGTACTTCAGTCTCTGATCGACAATCCGCGCGATGTCGTGGCAGGAGGGCGGGCCCGCGGGCGCGCCCTTTTTGCTTGTGAGCGATGAATTCAATACACTCGCGGCATGAGGTCTTCTTCCGGATCGCGTCGGCGCCGTTGCGCTGCCTGTTGGTGCGCGCGCGTCGCGATGGCGTGCGCGGTCGCGTGCGCGCTGTCCGCGACTGCGGCGACGGTTGCCGAGAAGGCCAGGGAATCGGGCTGCGTCAACCGGCCGACGCGCATCGCCGGCGACACGTACAAGTGCATCACCGAGTCGGGTCTCCCCTCCTACTTCAACGTGCCGGACGCGCCGCCTTCGAGCACTCCGGAAAGTCCTTCGCGCAAGAGCGTGGCGACGCCGTCGCCGGCAGGATTCCCGAAGGTCGATCCGGCCACGCAGAAGGCACGGGACGACGTCCGTCGCAAGGTGCTGGGGGACGAGCTCGCGACCGAGGAGAAGCTGCTCACGGAGGCGCGCACGGCCTACGCCGACGGCGCTCCTGCGGCGCTGCCCGACGAGCGCGCGAATGTCGAGAAATACCGCGACCGCGTCGCCAAGCTCAAGCAGTCCATCGCCGTGCACGAGAAGAACATCGAGGCGCTGAAAAAGGAGCTCGCCACCGGCAAGTAGCGGTGACGCGCGAAGTTCCGGTTCGGTTTCGCGCCCCGGCGCGGATATTGCTAAGGTTGCCGACGGCGCCTCGCGCCTCGCCGCCTCCGCTGCCTTGACGCTTTCCACCGTGAAACCCGATCGCATGTCCGCCGGCGGCGCCTCTCCTTTCTCGCGCCACGGACTCGAGATTCTCGCGACCGCTGTCTTGCTGCTCGATCGCGCGCGCGCGATCGTCTACGCGAACCCCGCCGCGGAGAATCTGTTCGAGCTCTCCGCCCGGCACCTCGTGGGGCACACGCCGGCGCAGGTGTTCTCGGATGCGTCGGGACTCGACGCGGCCATCGACAAGGCCGTCGCGGGCGCCGCCGCCTACACCGAGCAGGAACTCGAGCTCGGCGTCAACGGCAAGCCTCGCCTCCATCTGACCTGCACGGTATCGCCCGTCGACGAGCGCGCGGCGGCGTTGCTGCTCGAGTTCCGCCACATCGATCAGCAATTGAAGATTGCGCGCGAGGAGCGCCTGCAGGAGCAGCAGCAGGCCAACCGCGAGCTGATCCGCAATCTCGCGCACGAGATCAAGAACCCGCTGGGCGGCATCCGGGGCGCGGCGCAGCTCCTGGAACGCGAGCTCGACCGGCCGCCGCTCATCGAGTACACGCAGGTGATCATCGGCGAAGCCGACCGTCTGCAGTCGCTCGTCAACCGCCTGCTGACGCCGCACCGCCTTCCCACCTACCGCCGCACCAACATCCACGAAATTCTGGTGCGCGTGAAGGGCGTGGTGCAGGCCGAGTTTCCGCACGTCGGGTTCCATCTCGACTTCGACGCGAGCCTTCCGGAATTCGACGCCGACCCCGAGCAATTGCAACAGGCCGTGCTCAACGTCGTCCGCAATGCGGCTCAAGCGCTGACCGGGACCACGGCGGATCCGAAAATCCGGATGAAGACGCGCGTCGCGCGCTACGTGACCCTTGCGCGACGGCGGCATCGGCTGGCGCTCGCTCTGTCGATCGAGGACAACGGCCCGGGGATCCCTGAATCGATCCGCGACCGTATTTTCTTTCCGCTCGTGTCCGGCCGCGAGGGCGGCACGGGGCTCGGGCTCACGCTCGCGCAGACGTTCATCGCCCAGCACGGCGGGACGATCGAATGCGAAAGCGCCCCCGGACGCACGGCGTTTGCGATCTTGCTGCCCCTCGAACTCGGGCGCGCCGGCGCAACGGCCTGACGGAACAGCGATGAGTGCCTACGACCCCGTGACTTCGCTCGACGCGGCGATGAAGCCCGTATGGATCGTCGACGACGATCGCTCGATCCGCTGGGTGCTGGAAAAGGCGCTCGCGCGGGAGGGCATCGCGTACCAGTCGTTCTCGTCGGCGTACGAGGTGCTGCAGGCCCTTGCGTCGAGTCAGCCGCAGGTGCTGATTTCCGACATCCGCATGCCGGGCGAGTCCGGGCTTCTGCTGCTCAACAAAGTCAAGGAGCGACATCCGCAGCTGCCGGTCATCATCATGACGGCGTACTCGGACCTGGAAAGCGCCGTCGCCGCGTTCCAGGGCGGCGCTTTCGAATATCTGCCCAAGCCCTTCGACGTCGATCACGCACTGGTGCTGATCCGCCGTGCGATGAGCGAGACGCCCGCAGGCATCGTGCACGAACCGACAGGGGGCGAATCCCCTGAAATGCTGGGCCAGGCGCCCGCCATGCAGGAGGTATTCCGCGCGATCGGACGGCTGTCGCAATCGAACGCGACCGTGCTCATCACCGGAGAGTCGGGCACCGGCAAGGAACTCGTCGCACGCGCATTGCACCGCCACAGCCCGCGTGCGGCCGGGCCGTTCATCGCCATCAACACCGCGGCGATTCCCAAGGACCTGCTCGAATCCGAGTTGTTCGGCCATGAGCGCGGCGCGTTCACCGGCGCGCAGTCCTCGCGCCGTGGCCGCTTCGAGCAGGCGGAAGGCGGCACGCTCTTTCTCGACGAGATCGGCGACATGCCGCCCGACCTGCAGGTGCGGCTCCTGCGCGTGCTCTCGGACGGCGAGTATTACCGTGTGGGCGGCCATGCGCCTCTCAAATCGAACGTGCGGGTCATCGCGGCGACGCACCAGAATCTCGAGGAGCGCGTGCGGCAGGGGTTGTTCCGCGAGGACCTGATGCACCGATTGAACGTCGTCCGCCTGCGGCTGCCGCCGCTGTCGGAGCGGCGGGAGGACATCGCCCCCCTTGCCCGGCATTTCCTGCAGAAGAGCGCACGCGATCTCGCGGTCGAGGCGAAGATCATCTCCGACGATGCGCTCAAGGCGCTCGCGGCGTTTTCATTCCCGGGCAACGTGCGTCAGCTGCAGAACATCTGCCATTGGCTCACCGTGATGGCCCCGGGACTGCGCATCGGTGTTGCCGATCTGCCGCCCGAGGTACGCGATGCGCCGGCCGGGTTGGTCGCTGGCGAAAGCGACGAATCCGGCTGGCGCACGGCACTCGATCGCGAGCTCGCGCGCGCGCTCGCGCGCGGCGAAGGTGCCGTAGGCGACCGTCTCGAGAAGGAATTCGAAAGGACGCTGATCGTGGGCGCGCTCGCGCACACGGGAGGGCATCGGATGGAAGCGGCGCAGCGCCTCGGCTGGGGTCGCAACACGCTGACGCGCAAGATCCAGGAGCTCGGGCTCGAGCCGGAGCTCGGCAAGCGCAACCGCGCGCCCAGCTAGCGTTCCGCGATTTCCGCAATGACGGGCGCATGGTCCGAGGGCTTTTCGCCCTTGCGCGCATTGCGGTCGATCCGGCACGACGTGCACTTGGCCGCGAGCTCGGCCGAAAGCAGGATGTGGTCGATGCGCAGACCGTGATTCTTCGGGAACGCGAGCTGTCGGTAATCCCACCAGCTGAACGTCTTCTCAGGCTGCTCGAACTGTCGAAAGCTGTCCTTCAGGCCGAGCGCCTGCCAGTCGCGAAACACGGCGCGTTCCGGGTCGGAGCACAGGACCTGCCCGCGCCAGAGTTCCGGCTCGTGGACGTCGCGATCCTCGGGCGCGATGTTGAAATCGCCCGCGACTGCAAGCGCGGGATGACGCGCGGACTCGGCGCGCAGCCACGCGGTCGCGGCGCGGCACCAGTCGAGCTTGTAGCGATACTTGTCGGAGTCGATCGACTGCCCGTTCGGCACGTAGAGGCAGACAACCCGCCGGCTGCCGATGGTTGCCGCAATCACACGTTTCTGGGCGTCTTCGAAATCCGGCAGCGCGGTGACGATGTCCGTGGGCTCGCCGGACCCGGAGCGCAGGAGGAGCGCGACGCCGTTGTACGTGCGCTGGCCGGAGTGGCACGCCGAATAGCCGGCGGCTTCCATTTCCATGCGCGGAAACTTCGCGTCCTCGGTCTTGGTTTCCTGAAGGCACACGACGTCGGGCGCCTCGGCCGCAAGCCAGGCGAGGAGCCGCGGCAGCCGGACATTGAGTGAATTGACGTTCCAGGTGGCGAGCTTCACAGGCAATTGATGATACAGGTGTCGATGCGCCGCGTCGGCTCGCCGCTCGCGCCGTCGGCCTCCGCGACGGGGACGTCATGCTGCGCTCGAGTTGTCGGTCTCATGCGGCGACTCGCGATTGCTCTGATCCCCTGCGCGCTGCGCGCTCGGGGCCCCTCTCCGCCGCTCGCGCGTTCCCCCGGCTCGCCGCTCGCGTCGTCGGCCTCCGCGACGGGGGCGTCATGCTGCGCTCGAGTTGTCGGCCTCATGCGCCGACTCGCGATTGCTCCGATCCCCTGCGCGCTGCGCGCTCGGGGCCCCTCTCCGCCGCTCGCGTCGCTACTGCCTCGGATAGGTCGAGGGGGCGTTGACCACGCGGGGTTCGCTCGCGGACGCCGTGGTCGTTTCCGGCGCCGAAGTCGCGGCAGGAGCGCGTACCGGCACGGCCCGCCGCGAGGTCTGGGCTTTCGGGTATCCCGCCTCGTCGAGCGCAGTGTTCCACTGGGCTTCGCTGAATCCCTTGATGAACGTCTTGTCACCGACCCGAAGGACCGGGGCCCGGAGTTCACCGGTCAGCTTGTTCAACTGCTCCGCACCTTCCGGAGTCTCGACGTTGACGGTCGAAAAGGGCACTCCGCGGCGGTTGAGCAGGGTTTCGGCCGCGGTGCAGACTTCGCCGCAACTGAATGAGTAAAGCGTGACGGGAAAACGCTCCTGCGCCTGGCGCGCGGCCAGGGAGATCACGTTGTCCTCGATGACGTTGCCGTTCATGCGTTTCGCCTGTATTTCCTTCGCGTCGGACGGCGGGCCGCGGTCGGAGTAGACCACGTGCCCGTCCCTGTCGACGTATCGGTATACCTGCTGACTCTGTGCGGCCGCATCCGTTGCGACAATCGCGGCGACCGAACCCAGTGCCAGCGCAACACGTATCGTTCCGCATGCCATGACGGCTCCTTATGCCGATGTCATCAGGCCATTATGCCGCAGAAGCGCGTCGATTTGGGGAGATCGGCCCCTGAAGGCTACAAATGACTCAAGGGCGGGTCGGCTGCCCCCCCGGGCGAGCACCTCCGCCCGGAACCGGGCGCCGTTGGAAGGCGACATGATCCCGGTCTCCTCGAACAGGCTGAAGGCATCGGCGGACAGCACTTCGGCCCACAGGTAGCTGTAGAAGCCCGCGGCATACCCGCCGGCGAAGATGTGGCCGAACGACTGCACGTAGCGATCGTATGCCGCGCGCGGGGCGACCGCGACCTCGCTCCGAACGGCGTCCATCGTGGCCTTCAGCATGCTTCCGGTGCGGGGATCGCCGCCGCAGTGGACCTGCATGTCGAACAGTCCGTATTCGAGCTGCCGGACCATGCCCATCCCGCTTTCGAAGTTTCGCGCGGCGCGCATCTTGTCGAAGAGGTCGCGCGGCAGCGGCGCTCCGCTCTCCGCGTGCGCGGTCATCGGCGACACGACGTCCCAAACCCAGCAGAAATTCTCCATGAACTGGCTCGGCAGCTCGACCGCATCCCATTCCACGCCCTGGATTCCGGATACGCCGGCCACGTCGACCTCGGTCAGCAGCAGGTGCAGGCCGTGGCCGAACTCGTGGAACAGCGTGATCACTTCGTCGTGGGTGAACGTTGCGGGCCGGCGCGCGGCGCCCTCGCCCACCGGGGCGGAAAAATTGCACGTGAGGTACGCGACGGGATGCTGCAGGTGCGCGCCCACGCGCCGGCGATTGATCGCGTCGTCCATCCAGGCGCCGCTCTGCTTTCCCGGCCGCGCGTAGAGATCGAGATAGAACTGCCCGACGAGCGAGCCGTCCTTTCGCGTGATGTCGAAGAAGCGCACGGCGGGATGCCACGCCGGAGCCGCGGCTTCGCGAATGGCCACGCCGTACAGGGTTTCGACTACGCGGAACAGCCCGGCGACCACGCGGTCCTCCGGGAAATAGGCGCGTACTTCTTCGTCGGAAAAGGAGTAACGGGACTCCTTCAGCTTCTCCGCCGCAAACGCGAGGTCCCAGGGTTCGAGCGTTTCGAGCCCCAGGTTCGCGCGCGCAAACGCCGCGAGCTCGGCGAAGTCTCGCTCGGCGTGCGGCTTGGCGCGATGCGCGAGGTCGCGCAGGAACGCGAGCACCTCCCGCGGGTCCTTCGCCATCTTGGGAACGAGCGAAAGCTCGGCGAAATCCCGGTAGCCCAGCAATTGCGCGGCCTCGTGGCGCAATTCGAGGATGCGCAGGACGACGGACGTGTTGTCCCATTCCGGTTTCGCGCCCAATTCGGACGCGCGCGTGGCGTAGGCCCGGTGCAAGGTCGACCGGAGCGCGCGGTCCTTCGCGTAGGACATCACCGGCCGATAGCACGGCATCCGCAGCGTCAGCTTCCATCCGGCGCGGCCGTCCTCGCTTGCCGCGGCGCGCGCGGCGGCGAGCACGTCGGCGGGCACACCGGACAGGCGCGTCTCGTCGTCGACATAGAGCGCATATTCGTTGGTCGCGTCGAGCACGTTGTCGTCGAAGCGCGCCGACAGGTCCGCAAGCTCTTCCTCCACCGCCTTCAGCTTCGCTTTCCGCGCGGGCGGCAGCCCGGCGCCGCCGAGGCGAAAGTCGCGCAGCTCGTTCTCGACGTGCCTCCGCCTTGCCGGCTCGAGCGCGGGGAACGACGGCGACAAGGACAGCGCCTGAAAGCGCGAGTAGAGGCGCTCGTCCTGTGCGAGATCGGTGTAGAAGGCGATCACCTTCGGCAGGTTCTCGTGGTAGACCTCGCGCAGCAACGGCGTGCTCACCACGGCATTCAGGTGGCTGACGGCGCCCCAGGTCCGCTCCAGCCGGTCGAGCGCGTCGTCGAGCGGTTCGACGACCGTCGTCCACGTCGCGGGTCTCGTGTCCGTGGCGACCCTTTCCACAGCGATTCCGGCATTCGCGAGGAGCTGGTCGATGGCCGGCGCAACGTGTTCGGCGCGAATGTCGCCGAAACGCGGAAGACCGCTGAAATCGAGCAGCGGATTCGAGACGGTGACCGTGTTCATCGGGTGCGCGCGTTCGATTCTGCAGAGGAAGGTCGTTTGCGGAGCATGGCGTCGAGCGCGGCGAGGTCGGCAGGCGTGCCCACGTTGGCCCACGGGCCGGTGTAGAGCTCGCCGCTGACCCAGCCGCGGCGAATCCAGTCCTGCCACAGGGGAAGCATTTTGAGCCGTGTCAGCCGCGGGAGTTCCGCGAAAAGCGCCGTGTCGTGAAGCCCGATGTTGCCGTAGACGAGCGGATCGGGACCCTCGACCGCCAGCATGCCGTCCGACAGCGCGAAGTCGCCCCGGGGAAGCTGTGGCGTCCGGGGGACCATGACGAGGTGCGCGCGCGGCGCCGCAGGATCGCCGGCCATTCTCTCGGCACGGGGGACGAGGCTCGCGTAGTCGAAGTCGGTCCAGACGTCGCCGCTCACGATCAACACCGGCCCGCGCGGCAGGAGCGGCAATGCCGTCGCAATGCCGCCGGCCGCTTCAAGAGGTTCCGGTTCGATGGACCAGGCAAGCCGCACGCCGAAGGCGCTGCCGTCGCCGAGCTCCGCGACGAGCTGCGGGGCAAGATGCGAGGCGTTGACGACGATGTCGGTACAGCCCGCCCGCGCGAGCGCTTCGATCTGCCACGCGATGAGAGGCTTGCCGCCGGCTTCGAGCAGAGGCTTCGGCGTCGTGTCGGAGCGAGGGCGCATCCGCTCGCCGCGGCCCGCCGCCAGGATCATCGCACCGATCTTCACGGTATCAGGGCGCGGGACCGGTGGCGACCGCACGCGTTTCGAGCTCGTCGATCAACGCGAGGAGCGGATGCAGCGCGCCGTAGCGTTCGCAGGCGCTCCGCAGGTAAGCCATCACCCGCGGCATGTCCCCGAGATACCCGCGCTTTCCGTCCCGGTGCGCGAGTCGCGCGAAGATGCCGAGCACCTTGAGCTGCCGTTGCACGCCCATCCACTCGAAGTCGCGCCAGAAGGCGCCGAAGTCGGCACCCACGGGAAGTCCCGCCTTGCGCGCGCGCTCCCAGTAGCGCACCGCCCAGTCGATCTGGCGCTCTTCGTCCCACGCGACGTAGGCGTCGCGCAGCAGCGAGACGAGATCGTAGGTGACCGGTCCGCAGACCGCGTCCTGGAAGTCGAGGACGCCCGGATTGGGATCGGCGACCATCAGGTTCCGCGCGTGGTAGTCGCGATGAACGTAGACGCGCGGTTGGGAGAGGTTGTTGTCCAGGATCGCTCGGCAGACCCGCGCGAGCGTTGCGGCCTGCGACGGCGCGAGGCTGCGGCCGAGTTGCCTCGCGACGTACCAGTCGGGAAAGAGGTCGAGCTCGCGTGTCAGCAGCGCTTCGTCGTAAGGCGGCAGCGTGCCGTCGCGGGTGGCGAGCTGCCAGCGGATCAGCGCGTCGATCGCGTCCGAATAGAGCTTCGAGGCCGTCGCGTCGTCGAGCGTGGCGAGATACGTGCGGTCGCCGAGATCGGAAAGAAGCAGGAACCCGCGGGAAAGATCGTCGGCCAGCACGGCCGGCGCGTGAACGCCCGCGGCCGCAAGGAGGGCCGCGACGCGCACGAAGGGCCGGCAGTCTTCGCTGGGGGGCGGCGCATCCATCGCGATCACCGTCGCGTGCCCGCGCCATGGTGCGGCCAGTCTCAGCCGGAAGTAGCGGCGGAAGCTCGCGTCATTCGACGCCGGCGCAAGTTCGAATTCGGGAGACCCCATGACGGCCGTCGACCAGGCACGAAGCGCGGCGAGACGGGCATCGGACGAGTCGACGGCGTGCGGCATCGGACAGGCGGGGAACGGTGCCGCGGCGCGCGAAGCGGGGCTTCGAAAGGCGTCAGGCTAGAATCATGCATCTTAGCATTCGCATCGCCTCCCTTCCTCCCGTGTTCGTCCGTGCGCCCCATCGACTGCGTCCCCTTGCGCTCGCCGTAGCGCTGGCCGCGCAGCCCGTCGCCGCCTGGGCGGACGAGACCGGGCCCCCGGTGGTGCCCGTCCCGACGTTGAAGCCCGCCGGCGAATTGGCACCGCCCGCGCTGCGTCCGCCGCCCGGATCCGCGCCGGCGAAAGCCGTCGGAACGCAACCGGCCGGTCCCTCGGTGCGCATTCCGTTCGACCCCGACAGCGGGGCGATCTTCTTCCGTGCGGACGCGATCGAGGGAGTCGCCAACAAGGAAGTGACCGCGACGGGAAAGGTCGAATTGCGCACGCGCCGCGAAACGGTGCTCGCGGACTGGCTCCGTTACGACTTTGCCGACGACGAAATCTGGGCCACGGGCGACGTGACGCTGCGTCAGGGGATCGACTGGATCACCGGTCCCGAGGCGCGCTACAAGCGCGGGACGGAAACGGGCTACTTCAAGTCGCCCCGGTATTACATCGGCGAGAACGGCGCGCGCGGCTCGGCCACCGAAATCCGTTTCACCGGGCCGGAGAACTACGAGGCGTCGGACGCGCGGTACACGACCTGCGTCGCGCCGCGCGACGACTGGTTCATCCGGATGGACGAACTCGAAGTCGACAGGCGGCGAAACGTGGGCACCGGCCACGACGCGACGCTCGTGTTCCTCGGCGCGCCGATCGCCTACCTGCCCTGGCTCGAATTTCCGCTGTCGGGCGAGCGCAAGTCCGGGTTCCTGACACCGGTGCTGGGCTCGTCGGGCGCGCGGGGGTTCGATGCGGCGATGCCCTATTACCTCAACCTTGCGCCCAACTACGATGCGACGCTCACGCCGCGCGTGATGACCAAGCGCGGCTTCCAGTTGGGCGGGCAGTTCCGCTACCTGCTGAGCGAGGGAAGCGGCGACGCGGAAGCGGAAATCCTGCCTCACGACCGGATCACCGGCACGGACCGGTACCTGATGGCGTGGAAGCACAACCAGAACTTCGACTCCTACGTGAAGGGCCTGTCGGGCTACGTGAATCTGAACAAGGTGTCGGACGACACCTACTTTTCGGATCTCGCCGACCGTGTCGCCTTCACGTCGCTCACCACGCTCCCGCGCGAGGGCGGGCTCACGTACACGAGCGGCCCGTGGGGCGTGGTGGCGCGGGCGCAGGCTTTCCAGACGCTGCAGGATCCGACCGAGCCGCAGCCGCCACCCTACAACCGCGTGCCGCAGATCCAGGGAGCGCTCTTCGACACTGACTGGATGGGTCTCACGTGGGCGGGTGTCGGCGAATATGCCTATTTCCGCCAGCCGACACTGACGACGGGACAGCGCATCTACGCCTGGCCGACCGTCGCCGTGTCGCGGCAGGGCGCGGCCTGGTACGTCACGGCGCGCACCGGCGTCCATGTGCGCGACTACGACCTCAACGAGGTCCGTCCCGGAGTCTCCAGCCGGCAGAGCTACGCCATTCCGATCACCTCGGTCGACGCAGGGCTCGTGTTCGAGCGGGACGTGAAGGAATTCGGCTTGACCGGCGTGCAGACGCTCGAGCCGCGCGCTTTCTACGTCTACGCCCCGTACCGCGACCAGAGCAGCGCACCCGTGTTCGACACCGCGGTCGACGACTTCAATTTCGGTCAGCTCTTCTCCGTCAACCGATACCTCGGCAACGACCGCATCGGCGACGCGAACCAGCTGTCGCTGGCGCTCACGTCGCGCTACCTCGATGCCGAGACGGGCGCCGAGCGGCTGCGAATTTCGGTCGGCGAGCGCTTCTACTTCAACGACCAGCGCGTCGTGCTGAACGAGGCGCCGCGCGCGGCGAACAATTCCGACTTCCTGGTCGGCGTCGAGGGCCGGCTGTCGGACACCTGGGCGCTTATCGGCTTGTGGCAATACAATTTCGAGGCGTCGCAGACGGAGCGGCTCAATGCGGGCGTCCGGTACACGCCGTCTCCCGGACGGACGTTGAGCGCGAGCTACCGGTATTCGCGGCAGAACTACGATCCCCTCTCCGGCCCGATCGGCAGCCAGTCGCAGCTCGACCAGTGGGATCTTGCGGGCCAGTGGCCGATCAACGAAAACTGGACGCTGCTCGGCCGCTGGAACTACTCCGTCCTCGGCAGCAAGACGCTGGAGGCGGTCGCCGGCGTCGAGTACAATGCCGGATGCTGGGTGCTGCGACTGGTCGGCCAGCGGCTGACGACGACGACCCAGACGGCCACGAGCTCCGTATACCTGCAGATCGAGCTGAACGGCCTCGCGAGGTTTGGCACGAGCCCGCTGGATCTCCTGCGCCGCAGCGTTCCGGGCTACGTCAAGACGAACGATCCGACGGTCATGCCGCGTGACCGGTCAACCGACTACTTCCCGGAATTCTAGATCGCCCTGTCACTGAGAGACCGCATGACGCGTTCCCGCTTCCTCACCCGCGTCGCGGCGCTGTCCGCGGCGGCCGTTTCGGCGCTCGTGTTCGCACAGGGCCCGACTCCCGCCCCCGCGCAGCCGCGCGGACAGGCGCCGCGGGCTGCGCCGTCGACCGCCCCGCGGTCCGCGTCGCTCGACCGCAACGTCCTGCTCGACCGCGTCGTGGCGATCGTCAACGACGAGGCGGTGACCCAGTACGACCTCGACGAGCAGAAGAAGAACGTCCTGACGCAGATGAAGTCGCAGAACGTCACGCCTCCGGCGGCCGACGTGCTCGACAAGCAGCTGCTCGACCGCCTCATCACCGAGCGCGCCGTCGTTCAATTCGCGAAAGAAAACGGCGTCCGCGTCGACGACACGCAAGTGGAGCGCACGATCGCCCGCATCGCCCAGGAAAACAAGATGACGCCCGAGGAGTTCCGCCGGGCGCTGGAAAAGGAGGGCGTGCCCTACGACAAGTACCGCGAGGACATCCGCAAGGAAATGGTCATTCAGCGGCTGCGCGACCGCGAGGTCGATTCGCGCATTTCGGTGAGCGACTCCGAGGTCGAGGCCTTTCTCGCGTCGCAGGTCACGCAGTCCGGGGGGAGCGACGTCGAGTACCGGCTTTCGCACGTCCTCGTCATCGTGCCCGAGCGGGCGACGCCCGAGCAGATCGAAGCGAAGCGCCGCCGCGCCGAGGACGCGCTGAAGCAGATCCGCGACGGGACGGACTTCGCGCAGGTCGCGGCGGGATTTTCCGACGCGCCGGACGCGCTGCAGGGCGGCTCGCTCGGATGGCGCGCCGCCGCACGCCTGCCCACCGTATTCGCCGAGCCGGTGAAGGAAATGAAGCCCGGGGACGTCTCCAAGGTCCTCCGGTCGGCGACGGGATTCCACATCGTCAAGCTGCAGGAATCGCGCAGCAAGAATGCGCCCACGGTCGTCGAGCAGACGCGCGCGCGCCACATTCTGATCAAGGTGAGCGAAATCGTCTCCGACGCGGAGGCGAAGGCGCGCATCGACCGCGTTCGCGACCGCATCGAGACGGGCGCCAAGTTCGAGGACCAGGCGAAACTGAATTCCGAGGACGCGACGTCGGCGAAGGGCGGCGATCTCGGCTGGCTTTCGCCCGGCGACACGGTGCCCGAGTTCGAGGCCACGATGAACAAGCTCAAGATCGGCGAGATATCGGCGCCGGTGCGCTCCCAGTTCGGATGGCACCTGATCCAGGTGAGCGAGCGCCGCACGCAGGACATCACCGCGGAGCGCAAGCGCGACCAGGCGCGGATGTCGCTGCGCCAGCGCAAGTCCGACGAGGCGTTTCAGGACTGGTTGCGCCAGATGCGCGACCGCGCCTACGTGGAAATCAAGCCGCTCGAGCAGTGACCGCGGCGTGCCCGGCGAACGCCGCGCGCCTGCTCGCGCTTATTCGGTCTGGTAGACGTAGGGCGGCTGCGGGACGCGGCCGTCGTCCATCACGGCGCCCTCGGCGAGATCGCGCGGCTCCTTGTCCCACCATATCGCGCGACCGCGCCTCTGATCGACTTCGAGATGCGGCCGTTCCGCGAGCAGCTTGCGGATGAAGTCCGTGTGGTCGGAGACGTAGTGACGCGAAGGCAGGAACATGACCGTATGGGCGGGCAGAAGGCGTTGCCGTACCCGAATGTTATCACCCGGGCACCATGGTTCCGGACGCCGGGGATCGGGCCGGCCTTCCGGCGACGATGTCGAAGCGAAAGAGCCGACATTCGATATTGCCATTCCAGAGCGGCGTCCTGCGCGATGCCTTGAGCCCGATCAGTCGAGCCAGGCGCAAGTCGCCGGTGAGGAAGATCGCGGTCCAGCCCGCGAATCGCTGCTTGAGGGCGTCGCCCAGCTGCGGATAGAACGCGGCCATCGCGTGCTCGTCGTGGAGCCGGATGCCGTACGGAGGATTCGCAAGCAGGACCCCGGCCGCCGCGGGTGCGTCGCGCGTCAGCACGTCGGCGTTTTCGACCGAGATCCACTCGGCGACGCCGGCGGCCGCCGCGTTGACGCGAGTGCGGGCCAGCGCCTGCGGATCGAGGTCGCTCGCGACGACGGGCGGCGCGGACGGCGCGCCCAGCACGCGGTCGCGTGCATGCTGGCGAATGCGCTGCCATGTCGGCCCGTCGAACCAGACAAGCTTCTGGAACCCGAACGTGCGGGTGAGTCCGGGTGCGCGGTCGGCGGCGAGTGTCGCCGCTTCGATGGCAATGGTGCCGCTCCCGCACATGGGATCGAGGAATGGCGTGCCGGGTTTCCAGCCCGACAGCGCGATGATGCCGGCGGCGAGGTTCTCGCGCAGCGGCGCAGCGTCGGCGTCGCGGCGCCAGCCGCGCTTGAACAACGCTTCGCCGGAGGTGTCGAGGTAGATCGTCGCTTCCCGCGCGGTCAGGTACGCATGCACGCGGACGTCCGGCCGCTGCTTGTCGACGGAGGGTCGCTTGCCGGTGTCGTCGCGGAAACGGTCGCAGACGGCATCCTTCACCTTGAGCGTCGCGAATTCGAGGCTCGGCAGCGTCGATCCGGTCGCCGCGACGTCGACGCGCAGCGTACGCTCGACCTTGAAATGCTTCGTCCACTCGATGCTGCGCGCGAGCTGGTAGAGCTCGCCCTCGTTGCGGCAGCGGCCGTGCGCGACCTGCCAGAGGATGCGACTCGCGAGACGCGACTCGAGGTTGACGTGATACGCGAGCTCGCGCGGCCCGGAGAACGCGACGCCGCCTTCCGCGGACGCCACGAACTGCGCGTCCTGCGCGGCGAGTTCCTCCGCAAGCGGCGCTTCGAGGCCGCGCGGGCAGGGCGCGAAGAATCGCTCGATCACCGCAGCAACCGGCGACGCGTCAGCACCAGGGCGACGAAATACGCGGCGACGGCGTAGGCGAGCAGCACGACGATGTGCAGCAGGATGCCCGAGGGTACCTTGCCCATCAGCAGCGGCCGGGCGAGGTCGATCGCATGCTTCAGCGGCAGGAAGCCCGCAACCTGTTGCAGCGCCGGCGGCATCTGGTCGACCGGGAAGAACACGCCGGACAGCAGCAGCATCGGCGTCAACACCAGCGTAAAGAAATAGGTGAAGAAATCGTAGCCCGGTGCCAGTGCGTTCATCACGAGGCCGAACGCACCGAACGCGAGGCCGACCAGGAAGCCGAGCGGGACGATCCACAGGGCGAGCCACGAATGGCCGTAGCCCAGCGCCATGATGACGGCGAGAATCGCCGTCGTGGACACGACCGCCTTCGACGCGGCCCAGACCCACTCGGCGAACACGACGTCGTCGAGCGACAGCGGCGCGTTGATGATCGCCTCCCACGTCCGCTGCATGTGCATCCGGGAGAACGCCGAGTACATCGCCTCGAAGCTCGACGTGAACATCGCGCTCTGGCAGACCATGCCGGTGCCGATGAAGGCGATGTACGTCATGCCGCCGACCTCCGGGATGAACGCGCCGATGCCGTAGCCCAGCGCGATCATGTAGAGCAGCGGATCGGCGATGTTGCCGAGCACGCTCGCCACCGCGAGCTTCTTCCAGACGAGGAGGTTGCGCCGCCACACGCCGGTCCAGCGCAGCGACATTTCGGGCGGGTGCAGCAGGGAGGTCGTGGTCATCGGTCGGGAGCGAACGTGGGAACACCCCGGAGTGTACCGAACCCGGGCCGCCGCGATGAGGCGTCAGTAACCACGGCCGCGGTCGATCACGTTGACGAGCGGCAAACCCGAACGAGCGCGGCGCAGGTTGTCGACGAATTGCGCGGCGGCGACTTCGGCGCGCGGCTCCGCGGCAACGTGCGGCGTGCAGAGGATCTGCGGATGACGCCACAGGGGACTGTCGACGGGAAGCGGCTCGGTTTCGAACACGTCGAGAGCGGCACCGGCGAGATGCCCCGCGTCGATCGCCGCCACGAGATCCGCTTCGCGCAGAACGCGACCACGCGAGACGTTGACCACATAGGCGCCACGGGGAAGCGTCGCGAGGGCGCGGGCGTCGAGAAGGCCGCGCGTCGCGGCGGTGAGCGGCAGCGTGCAGACGAGCACCCGGCTTTGCGCGAGGAACGGCGCCAGCGCTTCCGACCCCGCGAATGTGGCCGCACCATCGACCGCGTGCGGGGTTCGGGTCCACACGGCGACGGGAAAGCCGAGGTGCGACAGCGCGCCGACGACAGCAGTGCCGATCGAGCCGTAGCCCATGACGCCGACGGCGGAGTCGCTTTCCGATGGCGGAGGCGGCCGGGTCCAGCGCGATTCGCGCTGCTGCGCCTCGAGGCGCGGGAGTTCGCGGTGATGGCGCATCACCATCAGGGCGACGTACTGCGCCATCCGCAGGCCTTGCAGCGGATCGACGGCGCGCACGACCGGCACGCCTGCCGGGAGGTCGGGTGTTGCGAGCAGTTCGTCGGCACCCGCGCCGGCGCAGGCGACGAAGCGGAGCGCGGCGAAACGAGGTGCGATTCCCGTGGCGAGCCGGAACGCGAGGATCGCCTCGACCTCGTCCGCCGGCGCCGTGGCCGGATCGGTGACGATGATTTCGTCGGGCGCCAGCACCCGCAAGGCAGCAAGCTGCCGTTCGACGAACGGAGATGTCGGCAGCACGAGAACGGCCATGATGGAAGCGGGCGGAGCGCTTGAGCGGGGTCGCGGCGAGATGGTAACCTGAGCCGATGAACGGGCTGCCGAAACGTCTCGCCATCGCGGCCTTCTGTGCGCTCGTCTTTTCCGCGGGAATTGTCGCCGCGCAGCCCGCGTACCCCAGCCGACCGGTCAAGCTGGTCGTGCCGTATCCGCCGGGCGCGCTCACGGATCTGCTGGCACGTGCGATCGGTGAGCGCCTTGGGGCCGCATTGAAGCAGCCCGTCGTCGTCGAGAACAAGCCGGGCGCGGGCACGCTCGTCGGCGCCGAGTTCGTCGCCAAGCAGCCGCCCGACGGCTACACGCTCCTGATGGCGACGTCCACGACGCTCGGCATCAGCCCCGCGCTGTATCGGCCCTCGCCAATCGATCCGGTGAAGGATTTCTCGCCGATCTCGCCGGTCGGCACGGTCAATTTTTTCCTGCTCGCGAATCCCGCCTTCCCGGCGAAGAACGTGCAGGACATGATCGACGCAATCCGGAAAAGTCCGGGCAAGTACAACTACGGGTCGGTCGGCAGCGGGAGCCCGCATCACCTTTTCATGGAGACGCTGAAGACCGAATACGGACTGTCCATCCAGCACATCCCGTACAAGGGAACGCCGGCTGCGCTGACCGATCTCCTCACCGGCCAGCTGCAACTCATGTTTTCCGACGCGACGGTCGCCGTGCCGAACATCGCGGCCGGCAAGGTCGTGGCGCTCGGAACGTCGGCGGCGAAGCCGACGGCGCTCGTCCCCGACGTTCCGCCCATCGCCACGACGGTGCCCGGGTTCGACTGGCAGGCCTGGCAGGGCGTCGTGGCGCCGGCCGGCACCCCGAAGGAAATCGTCGCTCGATTGTCCGGCGAGCTGCAGAGAATCCAGGCGACACCGGAATTCCGGGAACAGCTCGTCAGGTTCGGCATGGACCCGTTTCCACCGCAGACACCGGGAGAATTCGCCACGATGATAGCGGCGGATCAGCCGCGCTGGGCAAAGGCTGTCCGCGATTCGGGCGCCACGGTCGACTGACATGAGCGCCGTCGGGCCGCGCCAATGAGCTTCGAAGCATTTCTCGAGCAAGCCTGGGCCGATCACGGCGATCGTCCGGAGGAGGTCGCGCAGCGGCTCGAACAAGGCTACGCATTGATCGAGACGCCGGCGCAGATCGCGGCTCTTGCGCGGATCCTCGCGCATGTCGACGGTGAGCATCTTGGCCGGTGGGCCGAGGGCATTCCGCGCCTCCTGCGCCTGCGCGAACATGCACAGTGGAGCGAGGACGGCGACTGCGCGATGGTCGTTCGCCGACTCGTCGCCGCGTTGCATTTCGGAAACGGCGACGAACCTGCGGCCGAATTGACAGCTGCGGATCTCGCGCATGCGCACGCGGTGGTCGCCGCCGCGTTCGCGGCGCAGGGGCGCATGCCCGACGCGACTCGCCATTTTCGCGCGGCGTGTTCGGCCGCCGCGCCGGGGATTGGCGACGGGGATCCCGCGATCCGCGCGCTCGCGGTGACGTCGAACAATCTCGCGGCCTCGCTCGAGGAAAGGCCGTCACGGGATGCCGAAGAGACCCGCGTCATGCTCGACGCCGCGCATGCAGGACTCGAATATTGGACGCGTGCCGGGGGCTGGATGGAAACCGAGCGCGCGGAGTACATGCTCTCGAAGTGTCTTCTGGCCGCGGGCGATGCGCGCGGCGCGCTCGCGCACGCGAGGCAATGCGTCGCGATCTGCGAACGCAACGATGCGAACGCGTTCGAGCGTTTTTTCGCACAGAGCGCAACTGCGCTTGCCCACCGCGCGCTTGGTGACGCAAGCCAGTACGAGTTGACCAAGGCGACGGCTCTTGCGCTTCATGCGACGCTGACGGCCGACGAGAAGCCGTGGTGCGAGTCGACGTTGCTCCTCCTCGCCTGACACTGCGAACCTGCCAACCCAATGAGCCCGGTGATCGATGTCCATACCCACTGCCTTACCGAGGCGTGGTTCGAGTTGCTGCAGAAGCACGGCGGGCCGCGTTACACGGTGAAGGCGGTCGCCGGCGGACTGCGTGCGATCCATCTCGACGGCGCGCCCTTCATGACGCCGGTGCCGCCGATGTTCGATTACGACCTGCGGTTGAAGACGATGAACGAGCACGGCGTCGACATCGGCGTCGTGTCGCTGACCTGCCCCAATTGCTTCTGGGGCGGTCCGGACGTGAGCCTCAAGGCCGCGCAGATCATGAACGACGACATGGCGGCGGCGCGGACCGCGCATCCCGATCGCCTGCGCTGGTTCGCCTCCGTGCCGTGGCAATACCCGGAGCACGCGCTATCCCGAGCTCGAACGCGCGTTGAAGGGCGGAGCTTCCGGCGTGATGGTGCTGGCCAACATCGGCGGGCAGCCATTGACCGATCCCGCCTTTGCGCCGGTCTGGGGGGCGATCGACACGAGGGGACTGCCGGTGCTGGTCCATCCGACGGCGCCGCCAGGGGTCGGCGACATGGACATGCAGCGCTTCCAGCTCACCGCATCGCTCGGCTTCACGTTCGACACGTCGCTCGCGATCGCACGGATGATCTACGACGGCTTCTTCGACCGGTACCGGAACCTCAAGGTCATCGCCGCGCACGGCGGCGGCGCGCTGCCGTACCTCGTCTCGCGGATGGACCAGTGTTACGACAACATCCCGGCGTGCCGGGAGAAACTCGCCGTGCGGCCCTCGGAAGTCGTGCCTCGTATCTTCGCCGACGCGGTCGTGTTCGCGCCGGAGGTGCTCGATCTGTGCGTCAAGGTGTTCGGCGCCGACAACGTGATGTACGGCTCGGACTATCCGCACACGATCGGCGACCTGCCCGGCTGCCTCAAACGCGTGAACGGGCTCCCCGGCGGCTCGCGGGACAAGGTGCGCGGTCGAACGGCGCAGCGGGTCTTCGGTTTCTGACGCAGCGCGGCCCGATTGTTCCCGATCCGAAATGATCTCGATCTGCCGGTACGCGCGATGTGGCGCAATGACCCTCGGCGACTGCCGCATTTCGGGGGCATCGCGCCCATGCATGCCTCGCACGGATCCACCCGTCCATTCTCGCGACATGCGCATCGACCGCGATGACGCGATTTGCGACGTCGAGGGTCGACGACGGGCGCCGGCTGCGCACCGGACCGAGGCACCAATGACTATCGGCGCCGATCGCGCCGACGCGCCGCGCGCGGGCGGGCATCCACGCGAATACCTGTGGCTGGTTGGACGGCTGTTTCCGCCGAATCGGGCAATCGACGTCGTCACCACGACGTCCGCCTTCGACGCGCCGCCCGAGGAAATGTGGCGAAGAATGCTGTTCTACGAAGAGGTGCCGCAACGCCCGCCACTGCTCCTGCGAACGTTCCTGCCCTCCCCGGTGAAGACGACGGGCGGCGGCAAGCACGTCGGCGCGGAGGTCAGGTGCACCTACAGTCGGGGCGGTCTCGTCAAGCGGATCACCGTTCTGGAAGAGCCGCGGTTTGCGCGCTTCGAAGTGCTGGAGCAGCAGCTGGGCATCGAGCGCTGCATGACGACGGTCGAGGGTTCGTATGAATTTCGCGCCGATGGTCACGGCACCGCACTCTCGCTTACCACGCAGTATCGCGGGCACCTGCGGCCGCGCTGGCTGTGGCGATCCTTCGAGCGCCTGCTCGCGCACCAGCTGCATCGACACATTCTTGCGGGCATGGGCGAATTCCGCACGCCGCAGCCGCGTCCAACCCGCAGCGCGTCTAGCCGGTGGCGGCCGCGTCCGAGCTCCCCGGCGTCGAGCGCCGCGGCAGGTCGCACGTCGACGATCCCCCACAGCATGGACCGGTCGTCGGCTGCCCGATTCGTGCGCAGGTCGCCTGCAGGTTCGCCGAAACTTCTCAGCACGACCACCGCGCCGGGCGCGGCGGCATGCCGGACCGCGACGAAAGAGCCGCTGCCGGTACGACGCGCTCGCGCCGTCCAGAATGTTGGAAAGCGCGAAACCGTCGAAGCTCCCCGACGGCGCGCGTTCGAGAAACTCGGTCGCGTCGGACCGGACGAACTCGATTCGCTTCGCTTCCAGCGGAGGCGGCTCGGACGAAAGGTCGCCGACGAGCAGCGCTCTCGCATAGGGGTTCCGCCGGTTGGAATGGGTGCGAAAGCAGCGCTCCATCCGTGCCCGCATCACCGGGCCGAAGCGAACGGGAAGCGAGGCGAGCAGGCCGGGCGCATAGGCCGAGCGCAGCGCGGTCACCGACAGCAAGCTGTCGAGGCCGGCGCGAAATCGCCGCGTGTCGAGATGCGACTGCCAATAGAGGAGCTGCGCGACCGGGTCGTCGAAGTCGAGGAACGCGCGGAGGGTCGACACGCTCCACCCGGCGAGTGGCAGCAGGGCCCGCCCGACGCGCATGATGTGTTCGGCGGTTCCGCGCACCATCGGCGCTCCCGCAATCCGCCGGGTGGCGTAGTCGAGCTGTGCCGGGTTGATGTCGACGGCGACCACGTCGTGGTAGGGCGCGAGGGACATGGCCGTGCAGCCCGCGGACGCAATGCAGAAGATTCGTCCGCCCGGCCGAAACACCGCGCGCTCGATCGCCGCGTCCTCGTACATGCGCCCGAAGAGCACGCGCGGCGGACCGCGGCCCGCGTCGAGGCGCCCCCCTTCCCACGCGGTGCGGGCCGTCATCCCCGAAATCCCGCCAGGCCCGCATTGACCCAGGCGAGGACGACGAACGCGAAATTCTTGAAGATCATGCCGCCCGGGTCGTGAATGAGGTGCCGCGACCAGAGCAGTCCGCTGCCGTTGAGCGCGGCGAGCAAAACCGTCTGCGCGAGCGCGCAAAGACCCGGCGACCAACCACTCAACACCCACATGCCGATCACGAGCTCGGCCCACCCCAGCGTCGTCAGGAAGAGGCGGCCGTACTTCGCGCCATAGTGCGGGACCGCCAGGACGATGCGAAGCTCGTTCTTCTCGCGACCGAGAATCTTGCACCACAGCCCTTCGTAGAACCAGACGCCAGCCACGGCGATGCGCACGAGCCATGCGGGCGGCATCACCAACAGAAGCGTGTCCATCCGCCAGGAATCTCCTCGGTCAGGAAGCGATTTTCGTTCGTCGCCGACTTCGATCATACAAGACCGAACCTCGTCGCGGGATGCGCCGCGGGCGCAATGGCGTCACGACGCGAGGCTCGGCGTCTTTGACGCGCATCAAGGCGGCCGACGCATCACGCGCCTAACCTCGACGCATGCGTTCCCCCGGCATCCCGATCGTGGCGGGCAGACGGATCCTGGACGCGCCGGCACGGTCTTCGAAGCGCAAACGTCGCCGACGGACCCGGGAGACAAAGGAGATCGACACCATGCTCGTCAGACCCCGCACGTCCGCGCAAATGCCGCGCGCGCATTTCGGCCTGCGTCGTCACTCTGATGGCAGCGGCCGCGGCAACGATCATTGCAATCGCACCGTCCCACGCAACGGAGACCGGCCCGCTGGGAGGCACCCGAGTGCCGGCGACGCGCGAATCCCGGGGTGCGGGTGCCGTGTCGAGCGGAGTCACTCTGCCGACGATTCCGCAACTGACCGGCGACCACGCGAAGCCGGTGGCCGCATGGGAGGGTCCGCTGCCGTATCCGATCGTGATTGCGGACCGGCGCAACAACCGCCTCGTCGAGGTCACGCCCGACAAGCGGATCGTCTGGGAATTCGCGTCGCCCAACCTGAATTTCTACCGGGGCAACGACGACGTCTTCTTCTCGCCCGATGGCCGCATGCTGCTGGTCAACGAGGAGGACAACTACGACATCCACATGATCGACTACGAACAGCGGGCGCTCGTCTGGACCTTTGGCGTACCGGATGTGAAAGGCAGCGCGCCGGGCCTGTTCAACTTTCCCGACGACACGCATCTGCTGACCGACGGCAAGGTCGTGACCGCCGACATCCGCAACTGTCGCATCGTGTTCATCGACCCCGACAAGCAGGCGGTCGTGGAGCAGTGGGGACAGCCCGGCCAATGCCGCCACGATCCGCCGAAGTACCTCGATCTTCCGAACGGATCGACGCCGATGGACAACGGCGACATCCTCGTGACGGAGATCCCGGGATCGTGGATTTCCAGAATCACGCGCGACGGCAAGCTGGTATGGAGCGTTCAGGCCCCGCACGTGCGCTATCCGTCCGACGCGTATCCGACCCGGGACGGGCAGGTGATCGTCGCCGATTACTCGCGGCCAGGGCGCGTCGTCATCTTCGATCCCGCCAGCCGCCGCGTCACGTGGGAGTATTTCGCCTCGAAGGGCGAGAAGATGCTGGACCATCCGTCGCTGGCGGTCGAACTCCCCAACGGCAACGTCATCCTCAACGACGACAAACGCCATCGCGTGATCGTCATCGATCGCAGGACGAAGGAAATCGTCTGGCAGTACGGCGTGACGGACAAGCCCGGATACGCGCCGGGGTACCTCAACTACCCCGATGGATTGGACATCGACGTGTATCGCGACTGGCGATCGGCCGGGAAAAGCCGCTAGCGTCCCTTCCCGCGTGATTCTGCGCATCGGAGAGGTCGCTTCGGCCTGAATCCATCGGCCATGACGCGGTACACGTCGCGGCCTGCTGCCGTGACACGGCGGTTGACGCGTTGCGATGACCTCGAAATACTCCGGCCGGCAGGGTTGATACACTCTGTCTGTCCATGGCCGCGAATCGCGCTCGTCGCGAATTTCCCGGCGCATGCGCTTGCCGCCCATGACCGACTCCACGAAGCCCATATTCCTGAGCTACGCCTCCCAGGACGCGGAGGTCGCCCGGCGCATCTGCGACGCCCTGCGGGCGGCCGGGCTCGAAGTGTGGTTCGATCAGAGCGAACTCCGTGGGGGCGATGCCTGGGATGCGTCCATCCGCAGGCAGATCAAGGAATGCGCGCTGTTCGTGCCGATCATTTCGGCCAACACCGAAGCGCGTGAGGAAGGTTATTTCCGGCGCGAGTGGAATCTTGCGGTAAGCCGGACGCTCGACATGGCCGACGGCAAGGCGTTCCTGCTTCCGGTGATCGTCGACGCCACGAGCGACGCGAATGCCCGCGTCCCCGAGAAATTCCGGGAAGTGCAATGGACGCGCCTGCCCATCGGCGCGCCGGCGGAAGCCTTCGCCGAACGCGCGCGGCGGTTGATCGGAGGCGCCGCAGTCCGGGCGGCACAACCTGCGGTTTCCACGCCCGCGCGTGCCGATTCCGCCAGCGGCGAAATCGTGCAACCGTCGATCGCGGTGCTGCCGTTCGTGAACCTCAGCCGGGACGAGGAAAACGAATATTTCGCCGACGGTCTCTCGGAGGAGCTCCTCAACGTGCTGGCGAAGATCCGCGGCCTGCGTGTCGCGTCGCGGACGTCGGCATTCTCCTTCAAGGGCAAGGATGTCGACATCCCGACCGTCGCGCAGAAGCTCAACGTGGCCACGGTTCTCGAGGGCAGCGTGCGAAAGTCGGGCAAGCGCGTGCGCATCACCGCGCAGCTGATTCAGGTCGCGTCGGATTCGCACCTGTGGTCGGAGACCTACGATCGCGAGCTCGACGACATCTTCGCCGTGCAGGACGACATCGCGCAGTCGGTGGTCAAGGAACTCCGCGCGGCCCTGCTGGGGGAGAGGATCGAGACCGCGGCGGGAACGTCCGCAGCGGCCGACGTGCGCCGCGCCACGACCGGGCGCAGCGACAATCCCGAAGCCTTCCAGCTCTACCTGCAGGGGAAGTTCTTCGGCGAGAGGGTCACGCAGGCGGACACCGACAAGGCGATCGACATGTTCCGGCGGGCGCTGGCGATCGATCCGAAATTCGCGCTGGCACTGACGGGGCTCTCGCGTGTCCACCAGGTGCAGGCCGGGTACGGATTTTCGCCGATCGCCGAAGGCTTCGAGCAGGCCCGCGAGGCTGCGCAGCAGGCGCTGCAGCTCGCTCCCGACCTGGCCGACGCCCACGTTCAGCTCGGCCTGGTGCACGAAGGCTATGACTGGAATTGGATGGCGGCCGACGCATCGTTCCGCCGCGCACTGGAGTTGGCACCGGGCGACGCCAGTGCGCTGCAGGCGGCGGCCGGGCTCACCAGGATTCTCGGCCGGTTCGACGAGGGAATCGCGCTGATCCGCAAGGCCATCGCACTCGACCCGCTCTCGGCGCGCACGCATCGACAGGCGGGAAATATCTACTTCATGGCCGATCGACTGGACGCGGCGGCAGCGGCGTTTCGGTTGGCCATCGACCTCGACCCGAACGCCGGTCTGAGCCACGCGTTCCTGGCGGTCGTGCGTCTGGTGCAGGACCGCCCTGAGGAGGCGATGGGACTCGCCAAGGCCGAGTCGCACGACGTGTTTCGCAACGTGGCACTCGCGATGATCCATCACAGGCTGGGGAATGCGGGCGAATCGGAGGCGGCGCTGCAGGCATTGATCGACGGATTCGGCTGGACCGCCGCGTACCAGATCGCCGAGGTTTACGCGTGGCGAAACGAGATCGAGAAGGCGTACGAATGGCTGGAGCGCGCCTACACGCAGCGCGATCCCGGCGTTTCGTACGCGTCGACCGACCGTCTCCTGAAGCCGCTCCATGGCGACCATCGCTGGCGATCGTTCGTGCAGCGAATGGGGCTCACCTGAATGCCGATCGATTCGCTCAGTCGCGCAGCTCGCGGCCGGTCAACTTGATGAACAGGTCCTCGAGGTTCGCGGGGCGGTGCAGGTAGCGCACCCCGTGCGCGTGCGCGAGTTTGTCGAGCAGCGGCTGCGGGTCCCTGGCGTAGAAGAAAGCGGTCTCTCCGGCAACTTCCTGACGCTGCGCGAGGTTGCGTCCATGCGTGTCGGCCCAGGCGCGCGCGTCGTCGCCGAACACCTCGATCACTTCGGGCTCGACGTGCGCCTCGATCAGCGCGCGCGGCGTGTCCGAGGCGATCAGCGTGCCGTGGTCGATGACCGCGAGGCGCGTGGCGAGGCGCTCGGCCTCGTCCATGAAGTGCGTCGTGAGCAGGATGGTCTTGCCTTGGCTCAGGAGCTGCCGCAGCCCGTCCCAGATGAGGTGGCGCGCCTGCGGGTCGAGCCCCGTCGTCGGCTCGTCGAGGATGAGGAGCTCGGGATCGTTGATCAGCGCGCGCGCAAGCGTGAGCCGGCGCTTCATCCCGCCCGACAGCGTGCGGATGCCGGCGTCCCCCTTGCTTGCGAGACCCGCGAATTCGAGGAGCTTCGGGATGCGCGCGTTGAGCGTCCTGCGGTCGATGCCGAAATAGCGCCCGTAGATCGCGAGATTCTCGGTAACCGTGAAATCGGGATCGAGGTTGTCCACCTGCGGGACGACGCCGACACGAATCCGCGCCGCGCGCGCCGACTGCGGCACCGGCAGGCCGACCATCTCGATCGTGCCGCCATCGGGATCGATGAGACCGAGGCAGCAGCGCAGCGTCGTCGTCTTGCCGGCGCCGTTGGGCCCCAGCAGGCCGAAGCATTCGCCCCGCCGGATCTCGAACGTGAGCCCGCGGACGACTTCGTTGTCGCCGTAGCGCTTGCGAAGCCCGTCGACGCTCAGGACGACGTCGCCGCCGTTGCCGCCGCTCACTCCTCGGCCTCCGCGCGGGCCGCGGGCCGCGTTGCGTCGCGTTGTCGGACGAGCTCGATCGCTCGCGGACGCGAGCTTCGCTCCTTGGCTTCGCCCCGCTCACTCACTCGGGCTTGAACCCCGACGCGGTGACGATCGGGCCCCATTTCGCATAGTCCGTCGCGACGATTTTCGCGAAATCCTCCGGCGTGCCCGTCGCGGGATCCATGCCGAGGCCCGAGAGCTTCGCAACGACGTCGGGAGAAGTCAGCGCCTTGTTGATCGCCCGGTTGAGCGAATCGACGATCGGCCTGGGCGTCTTCGCGGGCGCGAAGAAGCCGAACCAGCCCATCGCTTCCACGTCCTTCACGCCGAGCTCCGCGAACGTCGGAACGTCCGGCAGCGCGGTCGAGCGCTTCGCGCCGGAGGATGCAAGGATCGTCACCTTGCCCGCGCGATGCAGCTCGGTGAGGTCGGCGATCGCGTCGACCGCCGCGGGCACCTGCCCGCCGATCAGGTCGTTGATGTACGCGGCCGAGCCCTTGTACGGCACGTGCACCATCTCGACGCCGATGCCGCGCCCGAGGAGCACGCCGAAGAAGTGCGGCAGGCTGCCGGCCCCCGACGTCGCATACGATGCCTTGCCCGGATTCGCCTTCGCCCATGCCGCGAATTCGGGCCAGGTCTTCGCGCCGCTCGCCGGCCCCGCGGCGAACGCGAACTGGAACGTCGCGCCGATCGCGATCGGCGTGAAATCCTTGACGGGATCGTACGGTATGTCCTTGTAGACGTGCGGCACCACCGCCATCGGACCGATCGGCATCACCATGATCGTCGCGCCGTCCGGTGCGGCACCCTTCACGGCCTCGGCGGCGATGCGGCCGATTGCTCCCGGGCGATTCTCGACGATCACCGGCTGACCGAGACTGTCCTTCATCTTGTCGGCCACCACGCGCGCGATCAGGTCCGCCGTGCCGCCGGCGGCGAAGCCGACGAGGATCTTCACCGGCTTGTCGAACTTGTCCTGCGCGGTCGCCTGGGGCGACACGGTGGCCAGGGATGCGCAAACGAGCGCGGAGGCGGCGGCAAGCGCCACGGAGCGAAGGTTCATGGAGTTCCTCCCGAAATCGGATGCGGGCGCCTGTTCCCCGGCGCGCGGCGCTCAAGTATACGAGAAGCGGCGGATCACGGCGCCTGCCCCGGTCAGGTCTTGTACGATGGATCGACGCGATCGAGCAGGCGCAGGAGCGCCGACCAGGCGTTCCCGGGCGCGGTGCGTCCCGGCCGCGCGAACTGCCGCGCGACCTTTCGCGCCACCGCTCGCTTGGGGATGGCCAGCGCCGCGCCGCCGGCCATCGCGCCGACCTGCGCCTGGCAGGCGCGCTCGAGGTAATAGATGAGGTCAAACGCTTCGGCGACGGTCCTGCCGCAGGTGAGGAGACCGTGATTGCGCAGGATCATCGCGTTGCGCTGCCCGAGGTCGCGGACGAGCCGACGCTGCTCCGGGAGATCGAGCGCGACGCCTTCGTAGTCGTGATAGGAGATGCAATCGGTAAAGCGCATCGCATGCTGCGTGAGCGGCAGCAGTCCGCGCTTCTGCGCCGCCACCGCGAGCCCCGCGGCGGTGTGCGTGTGAATGACGCAGCCGACATCGTCGCGTGCGCGGTGAATTGCGCTGTGGATGACGAAACCCGCGGGATTGATGCCGAGGCCGGTCGGGTCGTCGACGACCCTGCCGTCCTGCGCGACCGTGACGAGGCAGGACGCGGTGATCTCCTCGAACATCAGGCCATAGGGGTTGATCAGGAAACGCGGCGTCCGCCCTGGCACGCGCGCCGATATGTGCGTGTAGATGAGGTCCGTCATCCGGAAGTGCGCCACCAGCCGGTAACAGGCAGCGAGCTCGACACGGATGCGCCATTCCGCCGCAGTCGCCTTGCCCGTTCCATGCGATCGCGCCATCGCGGTTCCCCTCGCCGACACGTCAGGCGCCCGGGGCGACGACGGCGGAGCCGTGCCACATGCCGGCGACCGCACGTTGCAGTTGCGCCAGTCGGCCATGGAAGAAATGGCCGCATCCCGGAAACACGACGACCGGAAGCTCCTGCGGACGCGCCCAGTCGAGGACGGCGGCGAGCGGCACGATGTCGTCCTGCTCGCCGTGGATCACGATCGTGTCCGCGGGAACGACGGCGCCGCCGAAGCGCGTGACCGCCGGCCCGACGAGAACCATCCGCTCGGGAGCGACGGTCGCCGCAACTCGAGTCTGCACGAACGAGCCGAACGAGAATCCGGCGAGGGCGACAGGAATGCCGCCAAACCTTCCGGTCGCGTGCGCGAGCGTGGCGAGCGCGTCCGCGGTCTCGCCGGCGCCGTCGTCGAACCCACCCTCGGACTTGCCGACGCCACGGAAGTTGAAGCGCACGCTCGCGTAACCCAGCGCAAAGAAAGTCTTGGCGAGCGTCTGCACGACCTTGTTGTCGAGCGTGCCGCCCTGCTGCGGGTGCGGATGCGCGACAAGCGCGATCCCGCGCGGTGTCCCGGCGGGGGCGTTGATCACGACCTCCAGCGCGCCGGCGGGGCCGTCGATGACCAGTCGCTCGGTGGACCTCGGCGTCAAATCCGGAGCCTCTCGACCACTTCGCCGCCGACGACATGGCGGTCGATGATCTCGTCGATGTCGGCGCGGTCGACGTAGGTGTACCAGACGCCGTCCGGATACACGACGATGACGGGGCCTTCCTCGCAGCGATCGAGGCAGCCCGCCTTGTTCATCCGCACCTTGCCCTTGCCGTTCTGCCCGAGCTCCTTGATCCGCGCCTTGGCGTATGCGTGGAGATCGGCGGCGCCGTGGTTCGCGCAGCAGGCCTCCGGCGGATCGCGCTGGTTGCAGCAGAAGAAGACGTGCTTCCGGTAGTGGCTCATGCGCGAGGGGTCGTGGCGGAGGGGCGCGGCACGCGGCGGCGGTCGCGGACGGCAATTATATCGGAGACGCTCCGCTATAATTGCGCTCTCCCGCTCGCGCAATGCGCGAGCATCCTCCGCTGCCGCCCCTCCGTGAAGCTCTACCGCCGCCTGTTCAGCTACACGCGCCCCTACCGCGCGGTGTTCGTGTTCGCCATTCTCGGCATGCTGCTCGTCGCGTCGACCGACGTGATGATGCTGCAGATCGTGCGGCCGATGATCAACGACATCGGCTCGGTCGACACGAACAGCGCGCGGTGGGTGCCGCTGTTGATCGTCGGCGTGTTCGTGCTTCGCGGCATCGGGTCTTACCTGAGCGAGTACGGGCTCGCGTGGATCGGCTCTCGCGTCGTGTTCGACGTGCGCGGCGAGGCCTCGGAGCGGCTGCTGCGCCTCCCGACGCCGTTCTACGACGCGTCCTCCACGGGCGTCCTGCTGTCCAAGATCACCTACGACGCGCAGCAGATTTCGGCGACCGCCTCCGAAGCCGTGACGGTCCTGATCCGCAACACGCTGACGATCGCGTTCATGCTCGCGTACCTGCTCTACATCAACTGGCAGCTGACGCTGATCGCCTTCGCGACGTTTCCGTTCGTCGGATTCGCGATCCGCAAGATCAGCCGGCGCCTGAAGCGCGTCAGCGTGCTGGTGCAGGAGCGCACGGGGGCGCTTACCCACGCGCTCGAGGAAGCGATCAGCGCGCATCGCGTGGTCAAGATCTTCGGCGGCGAGAAGTACGAAAGCGACCGGCTGCGCTTCGCCGCGGATCGGCTGCGGCTGGCATCGGCAAAGCAGTCCGCCGCGGCGGCCCTCGGCACGCCGATCAACCAGATCATCGTGTCGCTCGCCGTCGGCGTGATCCTCTGGCTCGCGATCCGGCAAGGCGAGGGCAGCGATTACCGCGCCGGCGATTTCATCACCTACATCCTCGCGCTGCTGCATCTCCTCAACCAGCTGAAGACGCTGACCAACGTGTCGGGGACGATCCAGCGCGGTCTGACGGCGGCGGAGAGCGTGTTCGCGTTGATCGACGAACCGTCCGAAAGCGATACCGGCACGTTGACGGTCGACCGGGCGCGCGGCGCAATCCGGCTGGAGCAGGTCTCGAAACGCTACGGCCCCGATGCGCCGCCCGCGCTCGACGGCATCGACCTCGACATCGCGCCAGGCGAATCGGTCGCGCTGGTCGGACCCTCCGGAGGCGGCAAGACGACGCTCGTCAACCTGATCCCGCGCTTCTACACGCCGACGGAGGGCCGCGTGCTGCTCGACGGCCGCGACCTTACCGAGATCCGCCTCGCCGACCTGCGGCGGCAGATTGCGCTGGTGAGCCAGGATATCGTGCTGTTCAACGACACCATCACCGCCAACATCGCCTATGGCGCCATGGCCGGCGCATCCCGCGAGGCGGTCGAGCGCGCCGCCGCCGCGGCGAACGCCCTCGATTTCATCCGCGAGCAGCCAAAGGGGTTCGACACCCTGGTCGGCGAGCGCGGCATCCGGCTCTCCGGCGGCCAGCGCCAGCGTATCGCGATCGCGCGCGCGATCCTCAAGGACGCGCCGATCCTGATTCTCGACGAGGCGACCTCCTCGCTCGACACCGAGTCCGAGCGCCTGATCCAGGCCGCGATCGACGAGTTGATGCGCAGCCGCACGACCATCGTGATCGCCCACCGCCTGTCGACCATCGAGCACTGCAATCGGATCGTCGTGCTGGAGCGCGGAGCGATCGTGGAGCAGGGGACGCACGCCGCGCTGCTCGCGCGCGGCGGCGTCTACGCGAGGCTCGCCTCCCGGCAGTTCCGCGACGAGTAGGGAAACGGGGTCGGGCCGGTGATTCGGCCGGCGCAGGTTGCCCGGGCCCTTCGCGCCACGGGAACGCGAGCGAACGCCCCGAGTCCGGACGGGTCCCGGGGCGCCCGGAGACCGGGTGTTTCAGACGTCAACCTTCCGATCGGCCAGCGCGCTCCGGCAGCCGCCTCACGTCGGCGGAACCGGAGATCATCAGTTGACCAGAAGGCCGAGGCGCGCAAATTGATCCAGGGATTGCTGCAGCAGGCCGGCGCGGTCCGGGCCCCCGAACCGCGCATTGGCTTCCGCAACGAGCTGCTCGCGCGTACGCGTGCCGTCGAGCAGCGACAGGAGCTGGCGCTGGCTGGAATCGCCGATCCTGACAATCGCGTGATAGACATTGGTGACTTCGTCGGAGTCGCGCGCCTGCCGCCGCGCCGGCGCAAATGCGGTCGGACATTGACCGGCCCTTTCCACCACGGCAGGGGGCACGACGTGAAGTTCGAGCAGCCCGGCGCCGTAGGTCTGCACCACCAGATTCTCGATGGGGTTGCGCGGCGTCGCGCCTTGCTCGCTGCTCCGTGCGCGACCCGCGTGCCAGAGGGCGAGCTCGGTCACCGGTACGGATCGCGGCCATCGTGCCACCAGGAGTTCCTTGAGGGCGCGCAGGTCGGCATCCTCGCCGGGCACCTCGAAGTTTCCCTCCCTCCTCAACTGAAGCAGGTAGATCGACGCCGACGCGTGCATCGCCTTGGCACGCGCAGGGTCGACCACGAACCGCGAGAGCGCTCCTTCGCGGCACACGATCGACTGCCGATAGCGGCGCAGGTGCACGAAATCCAGGTACTGCTCGCGCGCAAGCCGATCCATGCTGCCCAGCGCGAGCCGTACGCGCGGCGTGATTCCGCCGCCGACCATCGAATGCAATTCCGCCTCGGCAAGGAACGTGAGGCGGTTGCGTTCCAGGTCCGCGACGAACTCGTGAAAGTAGACCGGTTCGTTGGGTTCGCTGAGATCGTCGTGGGCAAGCGCACTGTCGGTGAGAGCGGCCATTTTCTGCAACTCCTGGCGCAGCGCGGAATCGCTCTCCTTGTGCGTGGTTGCAGGGTCCGACAGACAGCGAAATCAACGACCTTGCCGCGGCAAGCCTTTCGCGAAGATCGGTCAACTCGCGTGTGTGGTACCTCAGCATCTCCCAGAACATGCGGCGAACGTGGCAACCCGGAAAGGTGTTGTAGCTGACGAACGCGGCGCCATCCGGTGCGAGATGCCGAGCGACGAGCGGCAGCAGGTGCGCGCGAACCGGCGCGGGAACCCATGAGTACAGACCGTGGGCGATGATGTAGTCGAATTCGCCGAAGTCCGCGGGAAAGGCGCGCAGATCGAGCGTCCGAAACTCGATGTTGGCGAGACCGAGCTCCGCCGCCACCTGCTGGCCGCGGGCGACTCCGGAAGGAGCGAAGTCGAATCCGATGAAGGTGCTGCCGGGAAGCGATGCAGCCATCGGGATCAGATTGGCCCCGTCGCCGCACGCGACCTCGAGCACGCGGCAGGAGTCCGGACGAGCGGGGTTCATGCCGAGCAGCGTTGCGATCGTCGCCATCCGGTCCGGGTGGCTGGTGCGGTTCGGCCGTCCGACGTAGGGCACGTCCTCGTAGGCGTCAAGGAGCGCGTCGTCGACGGCGCCGGGAGTCGATGGGTTCATGGTTCGGACAGGACGATCGGGTCTCCGTGATTATAGGCAAGTTGATTCCTGACGCGCGACGATGACGCGCACGACAGCGGGAACGACGGCGCGGGAAGTCGCCGGCGAGTCGTGCGACGAATGCGCGTGCGGCTTCGAACGGTGGCGCAGCACGCCGCCGACCCGAGGGTGGGAACCGACCTCAGCGACGCGCGAGGTTGCGCCGTTGCGAAATGACCGACCGTTGCGGGTCGACGCATGATCGAAGCGGACGCCTTCCGGCGTTCTCCGTGGAGGATCCGCGCGTGGTCGGCTCAGGGCGTCCTGTCAGCGGGTGCGCCGGAATCGGATCTCGCCGCCGTTCCCGCTCTGGCGGATCCCTTGCCGGGCACGACCTTCCAGCGCCGGTGCACCCAGTACCATTGCTCCGGCCGCGCGAGGATCAGCCGCTCGAGCGTCTCGTTGTAGGCGCGCGTATTGAGTCGGATCGCCTCGTTCGTATTGGCGTGCTCGATCGGATCGAGCGCCTCCTCGAAACGCAGCACGTGGTGCCCGTCGGGTTCGCGCCAGCTGGTCGCCGGCAGCACCGGCGCGCCGGTCGCGAGCGCGATGATGGCGAGGCTCTTGAACGTCCATGCGGGGTGGCCGAAGAACTCGACCTCGATGCCGTCGGGCGGGCGCGCGTGCTGGTCGAACGGGAAGACGATCATGTCGCCCGCGGCGAGCGTCTCGAGTATCGCGTCGAGCGAGCCCCGCTTCGGCAGCACGCCGAAGCCCGCCTTGTTGAAGCGCCGCGTGACGAGGGCATCGAGCCACTTCGGCTTGATCGCGCGGCGCACGAAATGAAAGCGTCCCCGCACTTCCGGATAGTTGCCGATGCCGGCGATCGTCGCGACTTCCCAGTTGCCGAAGTGACCGGTGAGGACGAGCGTGCCCTTTCCCTTGGCTGCGGCGGCGACGAGCGCGTCGATGTTCTCGACCCGCACCAGCGCCGCCTTGCGCGCCTGTGAAAGCCAGCGGAACTTGAGGAATTCGCCGAACAGGCGCCACAGGTGCCCGTAGTGAGCCTGCGCGAGCCGCACGATTTCTTCCGGGGCGACGTCCTGGCCGTAGACGCGGCGAAGGTTGGCGAGAATCACCCCGCGGCGGATCGGAAAAAGGCGGAACAGGAGACGGCCCGCGAGAGGCGCGTCGAGCGTCGCGGGCAGCGCGAGCGCCACGGCGGAAGCGCTGACGCGATCATGCGTGAGCGAAAGCGAGATCGCGCCGATCCGGTGTCGTCCCATCGCCGCTTCCGCATTCGGTGCGGCGATCACCCGTGGCGCACCATAGCCGTCGCTCGCGACGGAGAAATCCTCGGGCAGGACCTGTCCCCGCGCCGTTTCCCTGGGGAACAATTTCGCGCAGGCCTCCTTCGCGGCGAAGCGCGCCGCAAGGCGGGCGGCACGGCCGGGCCCGTCGCCGGAGTCCGCAAGCTCCTGCGCGCTGAAGATTCGTTTGAGTCCGTCGGCGGGTGTCTCCGCCAGCAGCCGCTCGATGCGCGCGATCTCGACCGAATCGATTCCGCAGCGTCCGTTCGGAGCGGCGGCGTCCGCCATGGCGCGGGTCAGGGTCCGCGGACGATGAGCGCGGCGTCGGTGCCCGCGAACCCGCGGCAAATGACGAGCGCGACATTGCTGCGAGGCTCCTGCGCCGTGTTGGAGACGGGCACGTCGTCGAAGTCGGGATGCGGCTGCGACAACGTCGCGATGCCCGGCACGATGCCCTGCTTCAGCGCCGCGAGCGCGATCGTCGTCTCGACGATGCCCGCCGCGGCGATCAGGTGGCCGATGGCCCACTTGAAGGCCGTCACGGGAGGCGGATTCGCACCGAACACGGTGGAAATCGCGACCGCCTCGGACATGTCGGATTGCCAGACGCCGTTGCCGTGCGCGACGATCATCCCGACGTCCGCCGCGGCAATCCCCGCGTCGTCGAGCGCCTGCCGAATCGCGCGCGCGACGCCGTCGCCGTCGTCGCGGATCGCGATCAGCCCCTGCGCCTCGCACGCGTGTCCGCCGCCGAGGATCTCGCCCAGCACCGGCGCATTGCGGCTCGCGGCGGAGGCCTCGGTCTCGAGAAACAGCGCGCCCGCGCCTTCTCCGAACAGCGAGCCGTCCCGCCTCGAGTCGAAGGGCAGCAGTTCTTCCGACGCGAGCAGCCCGAGGCGATGGTAGTAGATGACCATCTGCGGCTCGATCGGCGCGTCGTGGCCGACGGCGACAGCGCGGTCCGCCTCGCCGGTGCGCAGCGCTTCGGTGGCCTCGATCACGGCGAGCACACCGCCGACGCTGTGGTTGGTGATGCACGCGTTGGCGCCCTTCAGCGTCCACTTGATGCCGATATGGCCGAGCACGTTGTTCGAAAGCGTGCGCAGAAGCCACATCGGATTGACCGTGTTCGAAAGCTCGCGGCCGAAGGTGAAGAGGTCGCCCTTCGCGTCGGTCATCAGCTGGAAGTAGTCGTACTGGTTCGAAAAGTTGCCGGCTCCCGAGCCGACGTAGACGCCGGTCCGGTCGTTGTAGGCGGCCGCCGCCGATTCATCCAGCGTGTCGCGGTGCGCCACGACGCCCGCCGCCGAAAGCGCGCTGCCGGCTGCGTAGAGCCCGACGAGATCGGTGCGGCGGATCAGCTTGTGGAGCTTGCGATCGTCGACGAGCGCGCGCGGGTTGAAGTCGGGGATCTCCGCGGCGACTCTGCACGGCCAGCCGGTCGTGTCCCACTGCGTGATCGGCGCGATTGCCGAACGCCCCTCGCACACCGCGCGGAGGATCTCGCCCGGGTCCATGCCGGCGCCGCAGACGGCGCCGCTGCCGGTGACGAGGACTCGGCCCGATTTCATCGTCGGTTCGGACTTATGCTCAATGGCCGACGGTCCCGGCGCCGTCGACTTCGGCGGGATTGCGCAGCACGACGCAACTGTTCGAGCCGCCGAAGCCGAACGAGTTCGACAGCGTCACCCGGATGTGCTGCCGTCGTGGCGTGCCGGTGACGAGGTTGAGATCGCAATCGGGATCGCGCTCGGTGAGGTTCGCGTTGATCGGCATCTCGCCGTGATGGATCGCGAGCGCGCAGACGGCGACCTCGACCGCGCCCGCGGCGGAGATGAGGTGGCCCATCGTGCTCTTGGTCGAACTCACCGAAAGCCTTGGCGTGTATTCGCCGAAGACCGTGTGCGTCGCAACGCTCTCGCTGCGGTCGTTCATCGGCGTCGACGTGCCGTGCGCGTTGAGATAGTCGACGTCGGTCGGACGGGCGCCGGCGTCTTTGAGCGCGGCGCGCATCGCCTGGATCGGGCCGTCGCCGTCGGGCGGCGAATCGGTGATCCGGTAGGAGGACAGCGAATTGCCGTCGCCGGCGAGCTCCGCATAGATGCGCGCGCCGCGCCGGCGCGCCGCTTCCCATTCCTCGAGCACGACGAAACCGGCGCCTTCGCCGAGCAGGAAGCCGTTGCGCGTCATGTCGAACGGGCGGCTCGCGCGCTCCGGCGCATCGTTGTCGGGCGACAGCGCGGAGAGCAGGCAGAACCCCGAAATGCCGACGGGGCTGATCATCGAATCGAAGCCGCCCGCGAGCGCGTAGTCCACCGCGCCACGGCGGATCAGCTTGAGCGCGGTGCCGAGCGCCTGCCCGCCCGACGCGCATGCGGTGTGCACGGACGTCGCATAACCGCGGATGTCGTGCTGGCGCGTCAGCAGCGCCACGCCGGCCGTCGCCTGGCTGCGGCAGAAGGCCACCGGATCGTTCGCCGCCGGGTCGGAGAGCATGAGTCCGTAATCGATGTCGCCGTTCGCAGCGCTGTGATCGTGCGTCGCAGCGAGATCGACGTAGTCGCTCGTCATCATCGCCGCGCCTACCGCGCAGCCCCAGCGCGTGGCCGTGTCCGCGGTCGGCCGGAGGCCGGCGTCGACGAACGCCTGCTCGGCGGCGGTCAGCGCGAACCGGTGCGCGCGGTTGGCGAGCTTGAGCACCTTGCGCGCCACGGGAACCGCTTCATCGGAGAAATCCTTCACTTCGGCGGCGATGCGCACGGGAAAGCCGCGCGCATCGAACAGCGTGATCGGCGCGCCGCCGCTCCTGCCCGCGAGGAGCGCGGACCATGTCGTCGGAACGTCGTTGCCGACCGGCGTGACGAGCCCGATCCCGGTGATCGCGACGCGGCGCCTGGCGGTCATCCTGGAACCCTCCTCGTGAGATCGACCTGCGCCGTGGCGACCATCCGGCCTTCGGCGCGCGCGGTGAGCGAGGCGACAATTGCGCCGCCCCCCGACTTCGCGAGCTCGGCGGACAGGTCGAGCGCCTGTCCCGGCGGGGTGAACGAGCGCACCTTCACGTTGGTCATCCGCTCCGGCACCAGCGATCCGGCCCCATTGGCGCCGGCAGCCTTCAGCGCGAGCTCGATCATCTCGTTCAGGAGCAGCGTGGCCGGGAACACCGGGCGACGCGGGAAATGGTCGTGAAAGAACGGCGCGGCATCCGGCACGTAGAGCTTGGCCGAGGCGGACTTGCCGGGAACGAGCGTACCGGGCTCGACGTGGAAACCGTTGATGCCGTGAAAGCGGCCCGCCGGTGCGCCGGCGCCGCACAGCACGTCGAAACGCTCGCGCAGCACGAGCGGCGAGTCGAATTCGTCGAGCGGCAGCATGGGGCCCAGGCAATCGATCAGTTCAAGCGCGCGCGCGCCGTCGACATCGGCCCAGCCGCGATAGGAGACGGCTTCGTCGTCGCAGCTTTCGAGTTCGACCCCCAGCTCGAGGGTCTCGCCCGGCTTCACGTCGCGCAGGAACCGTGTCTCCAGCGCCAGCGCCGCCACCGGCCGGCCACGAAAATCGATGTGATCCATCGCGACCCACGAGGCGAGCTGGCCCACCGCCTCGGCGACGAGGCACGAGGGGAACGTCGTCAGGCCCTCCGGGATCGTGAAGTATCCGCGCGCGTGCGGTCCCCTCCGCGTGTATTCGCGAATCCTGTCGACGAAGGAGAACGCCGCGAAATGGTCACCCATGAGCGTTCCCGGTCGCTGCGTATCTCATCAGGCCGCGGCCGGCCCCTGCCGCTGCGCCGCGATCACCAGCTTGCAGAACGTTTCCGGCGTGAACAGGCGCGGAATTTCCTTGACCTTCATCGGTGTGCGGAATCGCTCGGCCGGGACCTCCGAGAGGTAGGTCTTCAACTGCGCGAGACCCACGTCGGTGACGAGGCCCTTCTGCTCGAACTCGGCCTCGGTGAGCGTGCCCCGCGCGTTCTCGACGATTTTGCCGCGAGGGATCTTGACCTTGAACGCCCGCTCGAGGCGGAACACCATGTCGAGAAAGTCGATCGACTCCGCGCCCAGGTCCTCGATCAGCGATGCATCGGGCTTGACTTCGCCGATGTCGCAACCCAGCGCGTCGGCGATCGTCTCGGCGACGGTCGGGTACACCGCATTGATTTCGTCCTTCGTGATTTCGGTTTGCGCCATGCTCGTCACTCCATCTTGAAGCCGCCATCGACACTGAAGACCTGTCCGGTCACGTAATCCGCATACGCGGAGGAGAGGAACCAGACAGCGTACGCAACTTCCTCCGGCCGGCCAAAGCGCCGGAGCAGGATTCGCGCTTTGACGTCGTCGCCCGCCATCTCGCGCACGGCTGCCGACATTTCCGTTTCGATCACGCCGGGCGCCACGCCGTTGACGTTGATCTTGCGCGGCGCCAGTTCGACGGCGAGCGCGCGCGTGAACGCGTTGATTGCTCCCTTGCTCGCCGCGTAGTTGGTCTGGCCGCGACCGCCCTTCTCGCCGGAAACCGAGCTCAGGTTCACGATGCGCCCCGAGCGCTTTGCGATCATGTGCGGGACGACGGCGCGGGTGACGTTGAAGACGCCCGTCACGTTGGTGTCGAGCACGTCGGCGACGTCGGCATCGTCGAAAGCGGCGAGCGGGTTGTCGCGGATCACGCCGGCATTGTTGACGAGGACGTCGACGCCGCCGCGGCGCTCGACCACGCGCTCCACCGCCGCCGCGCAGGCCTGCGAGTCGCGAACGTCGACCTGGTCCGCGGTAACCGCGCGGCCGGCGGCGCGCGCGGCGGCGACCACTTCGTCGGCCGCGGCGGCGTCGCTGCGAAAGAAGAACGTCACGTCGGCGCCCTCGGCGGCGAACAGGTCGACGATCGCGCGCCCGATGCCGCGGCTGCCGCCGGTGACGATCGCGGTCTTGCCCACGAGTCCGGCGTCAGGCTTCATCGTCGCCCGGCCGTCCCAAGGGACCGACTCCGCCCCCTCGGGGGGGCGAGCGCCGGGCCTGGTCCCGCGAAGCGGGATGCGGCGAAGCCGCGCAAGGCGAGCGAGGAGGCAATTTCATGCTAGCCGGAAATCGCGAAGCCGCCGTCGACGACCAGCGTGTGACCGTTGATCATTGCCGCCTCGGGAAGGCAGAGGAGATAGACGGCGCCGGCGACGTCCTGCGTCGTGAGCACCGGGCCGGCCGGCGTGCGGCGCGCGAAATCGGCGAGCAGCTCCTCGCGATTCGCGAAGTAGGAGAGCGCATCGGTGTCGACGACGCCGGCGCTGACGACATTGACGCGAATGCCGCGCGGCCCCAGTTCCTGCGCGAGCGCCCGGGCGAGCGATTCCAGCGCCGCCTTCGACGCGCCGACGAATCCGTATCCCGGCATCGCGCGCGACGCCCCGAGACTCGAGATCGCGACGATGCGGCCGCCCGCAGGCATGAGGTCCAGGCTCCGCTGCGCGAGCAGGTTGAGCGCGAGCGCGTTGGTCTCCATGCACCAGCGAAAATGCTTCAGCGTCATCTCGGTCGCCGGCTTCAGGACACCGGATGCAGCGTTGCTGACGACGATGTCGAGCCGATCGAATTCCCGGCGGAAGCCCGCGAACATCTCGTCGACGCTGTCGGGAATGCCGACGCTCGCCTGCAGCGCGCACGCGCGGCGCCCGAGGCCGCGGATTTCCGCGCAGAGCGCGGCGGCATCGTCGGCGCTGTTGTAGTAGTTCGCCGCGACGTCGCAGCCGGCGGCGGCGAGCTTGAGCGCGATCGCGCGGCCGATGCCGCGGGCAGCGCCCGTCACAAGCGCGACTTTTCCGGCAAGGGGCTCCGCCATGCGGTATCGGGTAGCTGGAAGTTGGTCGTCGTCGCCGGAATTCCGGGGCGACCCGCGGGCTGTCCGCCGGCCTCGGCACCCGGGGCCGCGACGGGAGAATTTTACCTCAACCGGGGATTTCCCCCGGACCGGGACCCCGACGGGTTCCCAACCTCAACCGGGCGGAAGCCCCCGGCGTGCGCGCACCAGGCGTTGGGCTTCGATCGCCCAATGCTTCTTGAGACCGAACCAGACGTCGGCCGCGAACATGACGTGCTCGTCCGGCCCGTCCGGCAGCGGCGCCAGCGCCGATGGATTGTCGGGAACGTACGCATCGATCCACGCGCGCATCGCGGGACTCTGCAGGAGATCCCGGGTCGCCGGCACGCTGACGTGCGCGTATTCCGCCGGGAGCCAGGTATTCCGGACGACGGCGTTCCCGCTGGCGTGGAACGACTTCAGATCCTCGAACGCGGGCCCGTCGAGCGCCCACAGGTCGAAGCCGATCCGGTAGCCGACGAACTCGTCGACGGTGTCGGGAATCGTGCGCACGCGGTCGAGCACGATCCAGTGGTTGGGCAGCGCGAGCGCCCAGCCTCCCGTGCCCACGGTCGCGACGTAGCCGAGGCGGAGTCCCACGACGGGCTGCGGGCGCCCCGTGAGCGGATCGACGATCGTGGTCGCCGCCTCGAACTTCCCGGTCGTGGGGTTGAAGGGGTGGAGTTCCTTCGACCAGTCGCCTGCCAGTTCATGCAGCACCTTGATCGCCTGGATGCCACCCTGGCTGTGGCCGATCATCGTCGGTCGCACGCCCTCGCGCTCGTAGCACCAGGCGATGAGCCCGGCGATGTTCGGCGCGCTTTCGTAAGGACTGAGCGACCAGTCGTTTTCGTGCGGCGTCAGGATCCGCTCCTCCGGATACCCCATGCCGATGAGAAATGCGCCGAGCGACTCCATGGCGAGGTAGACGGGGTAGATGCCGCCGCGAATCAGGAAGATCCGCGGCGCCGGTGCCCTTGCCAGCGTGTCGCGGACGTCTGCGGCCGTGACTTTCTGCGGATCGAGCGCAAGGATGCGGTCCTCGAGTGCCCGGTCCATCGCTGCCGAGGCGAGGACATTGCCCGGGGCTGGCGCCGCGACCGCGGTGGCGCGAGGCGTTACCGGAGCCGTGGAACAGCCGCTGCCTGCGCCGATCGAGGCGGCGAGCAGAAGGATTGCGATGGTGCGACTTGAGGTCATGCGTCGATCGCGTTGGCGCCGACATTGAGCGCGGCCGCTATTCTATCGATCTCTTCGGCCGAATAGGCGGCCATTCGATAGGACAGTCCGAGGTGGATCTCGCCGCCCGCGGTCGTGGCGGCGACGATCAGAGGCGACGCGGGCCCGGTCGACACTGCGCGCAGATACTCGTCCGGCGGCGTCGTGTCGCTCGCTTCCCGCCATACCGCGTCGACGTCGAGCGGCGTGAGCCCCGCCCACGCGGGGTAGTTCTTGGCATCGACATTGCCGCGCTGCGCCGGTGAAAGCCGGGACCAGAGGCGCACCACGCCCGCGAGCGCGAGCAGCGTCTGCAGGTAGAGCTTTCGCCGCCGGACCCGCGCGGTCTCGCGATGGACGTCGAGGGCGAGCCGCTGCAGCGTGATGCCTTCGGGCACCGGGTGCGAGTAGCGGTACGAGCTCAGGAACTGGCCGAACGAATGACGAAGATTCGATACCGAAATCGCGTCGGATGTTGATGATCCACGCAATGCCGATCTCGCGCCGCCTCGCTTCATGCCGCGCATCGCCGGCGATCGGCGCGATCGCCAGCATGAGCAGCGCGATCATGAGGTCGGCGCGCGTGACGCCCCACGCACGCGCCGCGCGCGCGATGGCGGCGACACCGGATTTTCCGATCCGCTGCGATCGCGAACGCGATGCGGCGGTCGCCGCCACGCGGGTAACGCGGCCGCATCGAGCGTCGCGCATTCGCCATGGCCCCGGGGATCGCCGCCATTCCCGCGAGAACGTAACCTGCGTTGCGCAGAAGCACGGGGCGACATGTCTTCGGGTAGAGCGAAGGGGCCGGTCCCGCCGGTATCGCGCCGGCGTGGCAACGGAGAATGTCCGCCAGCAATTCGACGATGGAATCTCCGCCGGCGACGACATGGTCGTAAGCGACGCCGAAATGGAAGAACGTTCCACCGTCGACTGCGAAGAAGCGGAACGGATCGGTCGAGCCCTCGGAGGCAAACCGCAGGTTGACCCCGCGTTCCATCGCGGCGCGAAGCGCCTCCCGCCGCTCGTCTCCGCCGGGGAGCACTTCGAGCACCGTATGCGGCGCACCTCCCGAATATTCGTAGCACCGGCCCCGGGCGTCGAGAACGAATCCCGTCATTCCGCGGACGGCGAAGACGGCGTCGATGGCGTTCGTCAGGCGCGATGCGTCGAGCGGTGCGTCGACACGCACGACGTGCACCGCGTTATACGGATGCAGCTCGCGCCAGCGCAGCATCGTCGCCTGGAAGACGTTCAGCCGGCCCTTCATTGGCGTTCCGTCAGCGGGCGACCGACTGCGCCGCTCTGCACCAGTGCGTGGCGACGCTGTGCCAGATGTCGGCTGCGTGCAGGAGGTTCGTCGCGTCGACCTCCGCGTCGGGAGGCAACAGTGCCGCGTCCGGCCGATAGCCGTCGATCCACGCCCTCGTGGCGGCGCCCGCCGCGAGATGCTCCGTCCGCGGCAGGTCGACGTGCCGGTACTTCGCCGGCAGCGTGACGTTGCGCACGTGCGCCGATCCCGTCGCCGCATAGGCCGGCGCGCCTGGAAACGTGCCGGCAATCGCATCCCACTCGATCACGAATCCGGTGAAATCGTCGACGGTGTCGGGGACGTCGTGCAGCTTCCCGAGCATCGTCCACTGCCCGAGGATGACGCGCGGCAGCATGCCCGTGGCGAGCGTGGCCACATAGGGGACCTTCAGTCCGACCACGGACCGGTCGCGGCCGCTGGAGGGATCTTCGATGGTGTCGCGCGGAAGCGCTTCCCCGGTGAGCGCATCCACTACGCGGACCCGGCTCGCGAACGCACCGGCCAGCTCGTGCAGCGTGCGCATCGCCAGCATGCCGCCGCCGCTGAAGCCGATCACGAGCGGCATCATGCCGTCCCGCTCGTAGTGCCACGCGAGCACGCCCGCAAGTTCTGCGCTCGACAGGGAGCTCGAGTACGACCACGCCCCGTCGGCCGGATTGCGAATGCGGTCCGCCGGATAGCCCATGGCCACGAGGAATCGCGCAAACGAATCCATCGTCACGAGATCGAAGCTCCCCGAGATCAGGATGATTCGCGGCGCCGAAGCGGGCACCAGCACGTCCCGGATGTCGGGGACCGACAGGCGATCGCAGTCGAGCGCTGCGAGCGCTTCGCGTCCCCCGTGCACGGAAGATGCAGTGGCGGGATCCAATCCCCGGCAGGAAAGCGGCAGCGCCACGAAAGCGGTCCACATGGCGATGGCCATCACCGCCGCGGTTCTTCGGCGGCGGCGGCGGGTACATGGGCGCAAAGGTGGGCGACAGGCGAATCATCGTGCTTCGCTGCGCGAAAGGGCGCGGCTTACGGTTCGTGCGCTCCGAAGCGAGGCAGGAAGCGCCCCGTGTGCACGACGTAGCGCGCGTAGGCTTCGCCGTGGCTCGCGAGCAGATGCCGCTCCTCGTTGCGGGCCTTGACGTTGACCAGCACGATATGGACGAGTGCCAGCGCGATCATGGGCGGCGCAGGCAGGACGACGGCGGAGCACACGATGAGCAGGGCCTGATACGCGTAGATCGGGTGCCGGATCCGCAGAAACGGACCGTCGGTGATGAGCTCGGTCTTCGTGTCGAGCGCGACGTCCATTCTCCAGTGCTTGCCCATGCGCACCCAGCAGCGCGCCGTCGCCGCGAAACACGCGATCGCGACGAGCGCGGCCAGCCAGCGCAGCACGGCCTCAACCGGCCCGTCGACGATGGGCAGCAGCCATCGCGCATCGGTTTTTTGCAGCGCGATCCACGGCAGCGCGATCCAGGCCACGACGAGCGGAACCCACACGAGCCACATGACCCGTTCCTTCCGCTGCTGCGGAACGAGGCCGACGTCGTGCCGCGTCTTGTGGCGTACGCGGATGACCATGCGGCCGACGCCCAGCCAGTAAGCGGAGACGGTGGCTGCCAGGATCAGCAGGGGAATGTCGCGCATGGATGATGGCGCGGATTCGCGGCCGCAGGCACTCGGTGGACGGGCACGTCGATGAACGGGATCGGGGATGCGCGCGCCTTCCCCCAGCGCACGCGACGCCGTCAGTATATCGCCCGGGCCTCAGCCCGAGAAGGCAGGTTGCGACTCGGGCGGGGCCGCATGCCTCGCTTCCTCCCGCGCCGCGGCTGCGCCGAGACCGGCGCCGGCGAGCGACCAGAACAGCAGCGCGTTCTGTCGCAGGAAAAAATCGTCGGTCAGGTTCTTGATGACCACCCCGGCGAGCAATGCCAGCCCTGCGGCGCCGATTGCGGCGGTGCCGGCGTCGGTGCTGCGCGCGACGCGCCGGAATGAGACGCCGACCTGGCCCAGCAACAGGAGGAAGGCAAGGAGGCCCGGGATGCCGGTTTCGAGCGCGCGATTGAGAAACGTGTTGTGTGCGTGCATCAGCAGCGGGTCGTTGAAATGCGCAATGAAGGCGTCGCGCGACGTCCATTTGCCGATTCCGGCGCCGATCCACGGATTGTCGACGATCCGGGACGCAGCGTAGCGCCACAGGTCTCCTCGCGGATCGTCGGTCAGGAATTCCCACACGCCGGTCCCCGGGGCGGACAGCGCGATGCGCGACTCCGACGCGGTGAACACCTCGACCAGATGCCAGCGTGGCGACGAGCGCGCCGACGGCCAGCATCGACGCCGTGCGAAAGCGCGAGTTCCAGTAGCGCATCGAGAACAGCGCGAAAATGGTGATCTCGGCCGCCGTGGCAATCCAGAACGCGCGGTTGAGCGTGAGGAAACCGGCGCCGAGGCAACCGGCGGCGATCGCGAGCGACCCGATGCGCGTGGCCGAGTGCGGTTCGGATCGCAGCGCAAAGAGCAGGAACACGGGCAGCACCGTCACCAGGAACGTCGACACGGTCCCGACATCACCGTAGCGGCCGAGATCGAACCAGGGCTGGCCGGGGGCGAAGAGGGCGATCCCGAGGGCGAGCGCGATCACCGTCGCGGCGACCAGCACCCGCCCGAGCCAGCGCGCGCCGTCGCCGCGGCGCGCAAGCGCATACCACGTCGCCCACGCGCCGAACGTGTAGAGCACTTCGTTTCGGTACTCGTTCAGCGACACGATCGGGTCGCGCGCATACCAGACCGAAACGGCCGCCGCGATGATCCATGCCCACCAGCCGGTCTTCGCCGGCAGCAGGATCAGCTCGCGCCAGCCGCCCGCGAGGAACACCGCGAGCGCGGACATGCCGAGCAGGAACGAGCGAAGCGAGTTCAGGTGGTGAAACGGCAGCGTCGCGACGAACAGGCATGCGAGCGCCAGAGCGACCGACAAACCTCGGCGATGGTAAGACAGGGCGGGATCCGGCATCGTCGGCGTTGCGGGCAGGGAAATCGTGGCCGACGCCGTCAGGAGCGCGGCTCGCCTGTCGCGATGATAACCGACGCGATCAGTCGACGAGGCACAGCGCGGCGAGCTGGTCGAGCGATTCATCGAGCAGCAGCAGCTGCAGAACCTGCTCGGCGATGGCGGCCCTCCCGCCTTGCCAGGCGCCGACGAACGCGTCGATGCGCGAAGCTTCCAGCAATCCGGCGGTCCGATGCGCGAGGCGGCGGCCGAGATCGGGCATCCGCGGAGCGAGATCGCGTTCCAGCCAGCCCGCGAGCGGAGGATTGAAGCCGCGCTTCTTGCGCGAGAAGGGATCGAGGTCGCCCATGGCGGTCATCGCGGGCGCGAGCAGCTTGCGCGGCGGCGCGGTGAACCGGATGTCGCGCGGCAGCGCCATCACGGCGCCCACGAACCGATGATCGAGAAACGGCGCGCGCATCTCGAGCCCGTGAGCCATCGTGCAGAGGTCGGCCTTGCGAAGTATGTAGTCGGGCAGGTAGTTGAGGCGATCGATCTCGAGCAGCGTCGGGAGATCCGCCGCCGTGGTGTCGGGCATCCGCCAGTAGTGGGAACGCGGGGCGGCGTCCGGCGCGAAGAACGCCCGCTCTCCGGGCGTGAAGCCCGAGAACCGCAGCACGTACGCCGCGCGCCAGTCGAGGCGCAGTTCCTCGACGGCGCGCCGCCACCCGCCGCCGCCGATGCGCGCGGGTGCGCGCAATCCCGGCAGCACGATGCCGCGCCGCCAGCGGGTGCGAAGATGCTTAGCGTAGCGCTTGTAGCCGCCGAAGAGCTCGTCTCCGCCGTCGCCGCCCAGCACCACCTTCACGTGGCGCGTCGTCTCGCGCGCGAGGTACCACGTCGGCACGCACGAGGGGTCGGCGAACGGCTCGTCGAGATCGGCGACGAGGCGCGCGAAGTCGTCGGCGATTCCGGTCGGAATCGTGACCGCGAGATTCGGGAAGCCCAGCCGGTCGGCGGCGGCGCGAGCGAGCGCGGATTCGTCGAACGGCGTGCCGGGAAACGCGGCGGTGAAGCTCTGCAGCCGGTTGAAGCCCATCGCGGCGAGCCGGCATGCAATGGCCGAGGAATCGACACCGGAGGAGAGGAAGAGCCCCAGCGGACGATCGGCGACCGTGCGCATGCGGATCGCGGCGTCGAACGTCGGCAGCCAGGGCTCGGACGACGGTTCGGGGCGCCAGTATTCGCGCGTTTCGAGCTGGCCCGTCGCGAGGTCGTAGCGCAGCCAGTGCGCGGGGGGCAGCCGCCGCATGTCGTTGAAGATCGTCCTCGGCGCGGGAATGGTCCGATGCGCGAGATACGCATCGATGCCCTCCGCGGAAAATCCCCGCGTGTCGCGGGGCAGCCACGGAAGGAGGGCGCGCGTGGTCGACGCGAACGCGAACCCGTCGCCGCGATGCGCATAGACGACGGGCTTCAGGCCCAGCCGGTCGCGGATGACGTAGACCGCCCGCTGCCGGAGATCGAGGATCGCGATCGCGAACATGCCGCGCAGCCGGAGGACGAAGTCGATCCCCCAGTGCTCGTAGGCATGCAGGATGAACTCGGTATCCGAACGCGTGCGGAAATGGTGACCGGCAGCCTTCAAGGTCTCGGCGTCGGCGGCCCAGTCGTAGACTTCGCCGTTGTAGGAGATCCAGACGTCGCCCGCGGCGTTGTCCATCGGCTGGTCCGCCTCCGGTCGCGGATCGATGATCGACAGACGTGTGTGCAGCAGCGCGTTCGGTGCCGCGGCGGCCGTCGGCTGCAGATCGCTCGTCCACATTCGCGCGTGCTCGGCGTCGGGACCGCGCTGGCGCAACGCTGCCATCATTCGTTCGACGTGCGCGGGCGGCACCACGCGCTGTCCGAAGTAGCCGGCGATTCCGCACACGATCAGCGTTCCTTCAGCACGGCGCGGAACACCGCTTCCATCCCGTCGAGCATCCGGGCGAGACCGAAATCGCGCATCGCACGTTTGCGGCCCGCGTCGCCCAGGCGTGCGCGCGTTGCGGGATCGTCGCGCAACCGCGCCAATGCCGCGCCGAGCGCCGCAACGTCGCGCGGGGGAACGATCAGGCCGGTCACGCCGTCGTCGACTGCTTCTTCGATCGCCCCCACGGTGGTCGACACGACAGGGATGCCGCAGGCCATCGCCTGCATGATCGCCTGCGGCACACCTTCCTCGCCCCAGGACGGAAGCGCGAAGATGTCGATCGCCTGCAGCCAGGGGACGACGTCCTCCTGCTGGCCGGCGAAGAGGATGCGGTCGGCAAGCTCGAGCGCGGCGAGCCGGGCCTCGAGGCGCGCCCGATACGGTCCGTCGCCGACGACGAGAACATTCCACGTGCTCCATGCCGATCGATCGCGCGCGATCGCATCGAACAGCATGTCGTGGCCCTTCCAGTCGCGCAGCGTGGCGACGATGCCGAGCGTCGGGCCGCGCGGCAGGCCGAGCCGGACGCGCGCCGCCGTCGCGTCGCCGGGCATGAAGCGCGAGAGGTCGATGCCGGTGGGAATCGAGGTCATCCGTTCGAGCGGCACGCCGTTGTCGCGCGCGAGCTGGCGGCGCAACGCCTCGCCCGTGGTGACGATGTGCGCCGTGGCGCGCGTGTAGAGCCAGCGCGTCGTGGGGCGATTTCTGATCGTCGTCGACACGTGGCGTGTGCGCACGATCGGCGGCGCGCCGGAAATCGTCGCGCACGCCAGCGCCACGAGCCAGCTGTCGGTCGAGCTGTGGGTGTTGAGGACGTCGACTTGCGCGCAATGCTCGAGGAGCCACCTGCGGAGCGCGAACAGGTTCGCCGGGCGCTTCCTGCGGATGTCGAGGCGCACAACCGGCAGGCCCAGCCGCACGCCCGCATCGGCGATCGGCGCCTCGGCCGGCGCGACCAGCGTGACGCGATGCCCGCGGTCGAGGAATCCACGCGCCTCGGTGAGGATGCGGATCTCCTGGCCGCCCCAGCCGCAGGAGTTCTCCGTGTGGACGATCGACAGCGGTCCGTCTGTGCCCCCTCGCTTGCGGCCTCATCATCCCATTCGGGCGCTGCGCTGCCCCCGAGGGGGCGATTCGCGCCTTGGGGCGGCCCGGCGGCGCTCATGAGCCGGCGAGCTCGAAATCGGGCTCGTAGCGCGCGAACCAGCGCTCGAGGATCAGCAGCACCCAGAGGCGCATCGCGTGATTCTTGCGGCCGGTCGCGTGCTCGTCCACGAGCCTTGCGATGGCCGCGGGGCGCAGGAGACCGCGGCGCGCGAGTCCCTGCGGCCCCAGCGCCTGCGCGATGGCGGGCCGAAGCTCGTGCGCGAGCCAGCGCTCGAGCGGCATCATGAAGCCCTGCTTTTCGCGGTGGACGATGTCGCGCGGCAGATAGCGTTCGGCGAGCAGCTTCAGGAGCCGCTTGCGTTCGCCGCCACGCACCTTGAACCGGGCAGGAAGTCGCGCGCACCAGCCGTAGAACTCGTGGTCGAGATAGGGAACGCGCGCCTCGAGCGAAAACGCCATCGTCGCGCGGTCGACCTTGGCGAGCAGATCGTCGGGCAGCCACAGCCTTGCGTCGACGTCGAGCAGACGGTCGAGATACTCGGGCGAGTCGCATGTCTCGTAGAGGGCTTCCGCGCAATCGGCGATGCGCGCGTGCGCGGCCGCTGCGAACGCCGGCGTGAAATATTCACCGAACAGCAGCGAATCGAAGATGTTGGGAATCGTGGCGTAGCGTCTCGATCGCGGCGTCGATGCGGCCTTGACGATGCGGTCGCGTGCGAGGCGCGGCGGCAGCCTCCGGGCAATCCACGCAAACGGCGAGCCGCGCGCACCCAGCACGCGGGTCACGCGTTCTTCCCTCATGCGCTTCACGTAATTCGAATACCCGCCGAACACTTCGTCGGCGCCTTCGCCGGTCAGCACCACGGTCACATCGCGCCGCGCGAATTGCGCGAGCAGCATCGTCGGCAGCGCCGCCTGGTCTCCGAAAGGTTCGTCGAACACGTCGACCCAGCGCTCGAGCGCGGGCAGCACTTCCTCGGGCGAGAGCATCAGGCAGTGGTGCCGGCTGCCGATGTGGCGGGCGACGCGCGCGGCTTCCTCGTGCTCGCTGCCGACGTCGCTGCCTTTGAAGCCGAGGTTGAACGTGTCGAGCGCTCGGCCGGAAATGCGCGTCGCGAGCGCGGCCACGACGCCTGAATCGACGCCGCCGCTCACGAAGGCGCCGAGCGGGACATCGGCGACAAGCATCGACTCGACCGAGCGGGAAAGGCGCGCGTCGAGCTGCTCCACCGCGACCGATTCGGGAAACTCGTGCTTCGGCACGTAGCCGGGGCGCCAGAACGCGCCGATGGCGAGCTTGCCGTCGCGCACCGACAGCCAGTGGCCGGCGGGCAGCTTGCTGATGCCGGCGTAGACGCTGCGCGGCGCGGGGATGTACTGGCACTCGAGGTACAGCGCGAGCGCGTCCAGATCGATGGCATGAGGCAGGCCGGGAAACGCGCGCAGCGACTTCAACTCCGAGCCGAACGCCAGCGAGCCGTCGCGCCACGCGTAGTAAAGCGGCTTGACGCCGAGGTGATCGCGGGCGAGAAAAAGCTCGCGCCGGTGACGGTCCCAGAGGGCGAAGGCGAACATGCCCGACAACCGATCGAGCATTCGCGGCCCCCACGCCTTCCAGCCGTGGACAAGCACCTCGCCGTCGCCCTGCGTGACGAAGGCGTGCCCGATCGCCGCGAGCTCGCGGCGCAGCGAACGGAAATTGTAGATCTCGCCGTTGAACACCACGGCGATGGCGCCGTCGGCCGACACGAGCGGCTGTCGGCTGCCGGCGATGTCGATCACCGACAGGCGCCGGTGACCCAGTCCGACCGGTCCGTCGAAGTGAAATCCATCCGCATCCGGCCCCCGATGGGCGAGCGCCGACGTCATCGCCGGGAGCGCGGCGCGTGCCCGGGGATCGTCGGAGAGGTAACCGGTGATGCCGCACATGGGAGCGAACGGTTGCGAAGGCAGGGCCGCGGCAGGCCGGTGGCGAACGGACCGGGTGGCGGTGCGCGATTATAGATATCCCGCGTCAGCCCCGTCCGGCTCCGAGCGATGCGTAGAGCGTGAGCAACCGCTGCGCCATCGCGTCGGGCGTCAGTGCGGCGACTGCTTCGACGGCGCGCGCGGAAATGCGGGCGCGCTCCCCGTCGTCCAGCAGCTGCTCCATGTGCGCCGCAAGCATCGCGTCGTCGTCGGCATCGCACACCCAGCCGGCATCGTGCTCGACGACGAGTTCGCCGGCGCCACAGCGACGGCTCGTGACGACCGGAAGCCCGCAGGCGAGCGCCTCCAGCACCGCGTTCGACAGGGGATCGTAGAGCGTGGGCAGCACGAACGCGTCGGCGGCGCCGAGATGGCGACGCGGATCCTGCTGCGGTCCCGCGAAGACGACGCGATCGTCGACCCGGGCTCGACGCGCCAGTGCCTGGTAATGCGCCGGATTCTTGTCGCGGCCGACGACAACGAGCCGGGCGCGCGCGGGAAGGCGCGCGAGCGCGCGGAGCGCAGCGGGTACGCCCTTCCGCGCATAACCCGAACCCACGAGCAGAAAGACGACGTCGCTGTCGGAGAACCTGAGGTGCGCCCGAGTGGCGCTGCGGTGGCTACGCACGCCGGGATTGAATTCGCGCGAGTCGACCGCGTTGTAGATGACGTGCAATTTCTCGTGCGGGAGCTCAAAGTTCCGGCGGACGTCGTCGCGGACCATTTGCGATATGCAGATGACGGCCTTCAGCGACGGGTCGGAGAAGACTCTCGCTTCGGCGGACAGCGCGTACCGATGGTGCGGGTTGGCGGCGATGGCGAGTCGTTCGGCACGGCCGCCCGTGCGCCGCCGCTCGGCGAGCCACGCGCGGTGCACGCCGTCGCCGGCGCGAAAGATGTCGCAGCCCTCGATCCGTTCATGCGTCTGCACGATGTCGGGCCGGTTGCGAGCGAGCGCGGCGCGCACGGCCCGCGCGAATCCCGCATCGCGCCAGACGCCGCCGATGTAATAAGGGTTGCAGATGACGGGCTCGACACTGGCGGAGCGCGTCCGTGGCCATGCCCGCGTGTACACCTCAACGCGCACGCCACGCTCGACGAGCGTGTCGATCGCGCGCTCGACGAATCGCTCCGCGCCGCCGTAGGGGCTGTAGCGCTGGCGGACGATGCCGAGCCTCATTGCGGCGCGGACGTCCCGGTTTCGTCGAGCAGCGAGGAGACGGCGGCGGACAGCAGATCCTGCGGCAGCGTCAGCAGGCAGTCCGAACGGTTGCTGCCGCCGCATCCGTTGTTGTGGCAGGGTCGGCAGGGATGCGTGGGGGAGGCGACGACGCGATGCGGCACGCGCCACGGGCCCCAGACGCGATCGTCGCTCGGGCCGAACCACGCGACCACCGGCGTTCCGGCAGCGGAGGCGAGATGCATCGGCGCCGTGTCGCAGCCGATGAAGAGGCGCGCCGACGCGATGAGCGCGGAAAGCTCGGGCAACGTCAATTGCCCGGTGAGGTCGACGATCGGCGAGGCGAGCGCGCTCTTGATCGCCTTGACGAGCGGCGCCTCCGCCGGATCCGGCGCGCCGGTCATGACGAGCGGCAAGCCCATGCCGGCGAGCCGATCGAGCAGCGCAGCGGTCGGGACCGCGGGCAGGCATTTGAACAGCCAGCGCGAACCCGGATGGACGAGCACAAAACTTCCGCGCGCGAGTCCGTGCGCCGCGAGCAGGTCGGCGACACGCTTCTCGGCTGCGCTGCCGGGAACGTGCACGAGCGCCTTGTCGCCGTCGTTCGGCCAGATGCCTATGCGGCGCAGCGCATCGAGGTCCAGCTCGACGGTATGCCGCGGCGTCGACAGCGGCAGCAGGTAGCGATGCGTGAAGCAGCGGCGCCAGAACCAGCCCGACCGCGCGCGTTCGGGTGCGACTCCCCACCGCGCGCCGGCGATGCGCGTCAACCAGGCGCCGCGCGGATGTTCGGTGAGATGCACGACGAGGTCGTAGCGCCGCGAGCGCAGCGCCCACCAGAGCTGTCCGTCGCCGATGAGCTGCGCCAAGGGTCCGCGATCCTTGTGGCGTCGATCGATCGTGTGCACGCGCGAGATCGCCGGATGCCGCTCCAGCATCGGCGCGGTTTCGAGATAGACGAGCGCATCGATCTCCGCCTGCGGCACCGCGCGCTTCAGCACCGTGAATACCGGTGAGGACAGCAGCACATCGCCATGGTGGCGCAACTTGATCACCAGCGCGCGGTGGACGCGGGAGAGGTCGATCGCGTCGTCGACGGCAGGCGGAATCATGCGGGCAACGATAGCAGAAGCATCGGGAGTCGGACAGGTTTCGGTTGGCGCCCGACAAGATTCCGACAACGCAGCCGCGGCGCGCGCGGCTCCATGCGGGTTCGCGCCGCTAGGACGGTCGCCCCCAGTTGGGCTGGCCCGCGAGTGCGAACAGATACGCGCTTGCGGCGACGGGCCATGCGAGCAGCACGATGTGCGTGAGGCCGTTGAAATGGAGCAGGTGTCCGTACGACCACGCGAACATCGACAATGGCGGGCGCGCGAACAGAAGGTCCGGCGCAAGGAGGGTGGTCAGCAACGACAACAGAAGCGCGACGGTCGCGACGGCGACCTGCGCGGGCCGCGGCAGCGATATCGCGGCGAGCAGGAGCAGCGCGCCTGCGGCGACCCCCGTCGAGACGCCCGGCGACAGCCAATGCTGCCACGCGGCCGGCTTCAGCAGGAAAATCGCCGCGACGCCCTTCGCGAGCAGCGCGGCGCCGATCAGCAGCAGCACCGCCCCGCCGACGTTTCTGCGCTCCCGCAGGAGCAGCGACAGGAACAGCCCGACGCCCAGCAGCTGGAAGGCGCTGTGCGCGCCCTCGACGAGCGCCGCGGCGACGTCGATCTCGTCGCGGCCGCCGGGCGTGCCGGCGGCGGCGCCGAATTCGGCGGCGGGGTCGAACACGATCGCGAACAGCGGGATTCCCGGATTGAGCTGCACCGCGAGCCAGATCGCGAGCAGCGCCAGTCCGAGGTCGCCGATGCGCCCGGTGACGAACCAGCGCTCGCGCAACGACATCACGCTCCGCTTCGCGGTCGGCGAGCGTGCGAAGGCGATCGCGACGAGACCGCCGAGCGTCGCTCCGGTCGTGTTGGAAATGAGGTCGGCAACGTTGGCGTCCCGCGGCGGAACGAACATCTGCATCGACTCCAGCGCAAAGGACAGCGCAGCCCCCGCGGCGATGGCCACGGACAGACGGCCGAGCGGCGGCCGCCGCCGCGGTACGAGCGCGACGAAGAACCCGAAGGGCGCGTACGCGGCGATGTTGGCGATCACGTCGAAGCGCGTCCAGTGCGGCGGCCACGGCGCGAAGACGAAGAAAGGCGTTCCAGGTGCCGGTGCGATCCACGGCGAGAACGGCTGCAGGCTTGCGTAGACGATGGCGAGCCCGTAGAGCACGACCATGAAATGCGGCAGCAACGACGGCGGCGAGCGCGGACTGATGAAGCGCTGCTCCATGGCGCGGCCCTCAGTCGGACGAACGAAGGCGCTTGCGCATCACCGTCAGGTTCTTGTGCTTCGCGAGCACCTCGAATCCAGCCTCGCGAAACAGTGCCTGGGGGCCGTGATAGTGATCCGTCGCGGTCGTGCTGTTGCCGGCGTTGAACGGAAATGCGTCGACGACCCGGATTCCGCGCGCTTCGAACGACGCCAGCGCGCCCTCGACCAGCGCGCGCGCCACGCCGCGGCGGCGCCACGCCGGCGCGATGACGAAGCACACGATGGCCGCGGCGGATTGCGGGGGCACGTCGAGCGGCGGCGCCGGAATCCCCATGCGAGGAATGCAGTACGGCATCTTGATCATCGGCTGCGCGTTCATCCAGCCGACCACTTCGCCTGCCGCGTACGCGAGAAAGCCGTCCATTTCCGCCGCTTCGATGCGCGCCGACATCGCCGCGCGGTTCGCATTGCCGTCGAGTCCTTCCCAGTCGATGACCTTGGGGACGTGGTAGAAATGGCAATAGCACTTCGCCCAGCCCGGGTTGTCGGCGAAGGCAGGACCGCGCTCGTGGTCGAAAAAGCGCAGGAAGTCGTCGCGCCGCGCGGGCGTCAGTCGCTCGACGCGAATCCTCGTGTTCATCGGAGCGGTCTGACCCGGATTTCCGCGGCGGACACGGCAGGTCGGCTAGCGGCCCGCCTTGATCTCCGTCCACAGCTTGTTGCGCAGCCGCCGCTGCGGGCCCGTCAGGTCCTTCAGCTGCTCGAGCTTTGCCTGCACCGCCTTGTCCGGAAAGATCGCCGTGTTCTTGAGGAGCTCGGGCTTGATGTACTTGATCGCGTCCATGTTCGGATTGCCCGACCCGATGAGGTTCGTGAGCTCGGCCGAATTCTTTCCCTCGAGCATGAAATTCATGAACAGGAGGCCGAGGTCGGGCCGCGGCGCGCCCTTCTGGAGGACCATGTTGTCGACGGCGAGCACCGCCCCCTCCTTCGGCATCCCCTGCAGGATCGTGAATTTGCGGCCGGCCGCCTTCGCGTCGAGGCCCGCCTGGAAGATGTCGTTCGAATACCCGTGGACGAGCCAGATGTTGCCGACGGTGAGCTCCTTGATGTACGACGACGCGTTGAAAGCCGCCCAGTAGGGTTTCGCTTTCTTGATGACCGCGGCGGCCTCGTCCCAGTGCTTCGGGTCGACGTCGTTGGCCGAGTAGCCGAGGTACTTGAGCGCGGCGGCGAAGAGCTCGTTCGCGCTGTCGAGCACGGTGACGCGCCCCTTGACCTTCTCCAGGTACTTCGGGTCGAAGATCACCGCCCAGGTGTCGGTCGGCAACCCGAGCTCCTTCATCTTCTCGGCGTTGTAGCCGAGGATCGTCGTCGACATCGCGTAGGGCACGGAATACGTGTTGCCCGGATCGAACGGCGTATCGAGGTACAGCGGATCGATGCTCTTGAGATTGGCGAGCTTCGCCTTGTCGATCGGCATCAGCTGACGGCCTTTGATCAGGGCCTCGACGGCATTCGACGTCGGCACCAGGACGTCGTACCCCTTGGCGCCGGCGGCGAGCTTGGCCAGGAGCTCCTCGTTGTCCGAGTAGTACGTCTGGACGACCTCGCACTTGCAGGCTTCTTCGAAACGCTTCACGGTCTCCGGAGCGATGTAGTTGTTCCAGTTGTAGAGGTGCAGCTGGTCCTTGGCGGCGAACGCCGGCACGGCGACGAGCAGCGACGCAAGCAGGAGTGCGAGTCGTTTCATGGTCAGTCTCCTTCGGATCGCAGGAGGGTGGGTGAGAGCCTCGAAGCGACGATGATGAGCGCTAATGTGAGAAGCATCAACAGCGTCGACACCGCGTTGACTTCCGGGGTCACCGCGATCTTGATCATCGAGTAGATCTGCAGCGGCAGCGTGACGGTTCCGGCGCCGGCCGTGAAGAACGTGATCACGAAGTCGTCGATCGACAGCGTGAACGCCATCAGCGCGCCGGCGATCACGCCCGGCATGATGAGCGGCAGCGTCACATGGCGAAACGCCTGCCAGGGCGTCGCCCCGCAGTCGCGGGCGGCCTCGGTCAGCGATTCGTCCATGCCGGCGAGCCGGGAGCGGACGACGATGGCGACGAAGCCGACGCAAAAGGCGATGTGCGCCAGCACCACCGACACGAGTCCCAGCGTGAAATTGAGCAGCACGAAGAAGATGAGCAGCGAGACGCCCATCAGGATCTCGGGAATGGCGATCGGCGCGAGCACAAGGCCCGACAGGAGCCGCATCGGGTACCGGTAGAGGGCGACGCCGGCCATCGTGCCCAGCACTGTCGAGACGAGGCTCGCGACGAGGCCGATCACGAGCGAGTTGCCGGCGGCGACCAGCATGTCCTCGTTGTGAAAAAGCTTGTCGTACCAGCCGAAAGTGAAGCCAACCCATTCGGCGTTGAGCCGCGAATCGTTGAACGAGTAGACGACGACGATGACGAGCGGGATGTACAGGAACGCGTACCCTGCCACGGCTGCTGCGACGAGTCCGGCCGGGCGCCTACGCACGGGCGCCCCTGTCGCTCGACGGCGTCCCGAGATTGCGCCGCCCGACCCAGGCCGCGAGCCCGGCGAGCAGCAGCGCCGAGACCGTCAGCACGATCGACAGCACGCTTCCGAACGGCCAGTCGCGGGTCTCGAGGAACTGCTGCTTGATGAGGTTGCCGATCAGGGTGTCGTCAGGGCCGCCGAGGATGTCGGGGATCGCGAAGATGCCGAGCGCCGGAATGAACACGAGCGCGGCGCCGGCGTAGACGCCCGGCAGCGAAAGCGGAAACGTGATGCGCCAGAACCGCTGCCACGCGCCGGCGCCGAGATCCTGCGCGGCGTCGAGCAGCGACTGGTCGTGCTTCTCGAGGTTCGCGTACAGCGGCAGCACCATGAACGGCAGGTGGACGTAGACGAGGCAGACGAGCACGGCGAACGAGCTGAACAGGAGCGGCACCGGCTCGTGGCCGAACCAGGAGAGCACGCCGTTGACGCTTCGCGCGAGCGCCGCCTGCGGGCCGAGGATGATCATCCACGCATACACGCGGATCAGGAAATTGCTCCAGAAGGGCAGGATGACGAGGAGCAGCAGCAGATCGCGGTATTTCCGTGGACTCTTGGCTACGAGCGCCGCCAGCGGGTAGGCGAGCGCGAGGCACAGCAGCGTCGTCGCGAGCGCGTACACGATCGATTTCAGGAACACCGCCGCGTAGACCGACTCGGTGAAGAAGCGGGTGTAGCTGTCGACGTTGAGGTCGAGCGTCCCTGCCTCGTCGATCAACGGCGCGAGGCCGCCGAACTCGCCGGGCGTCCGGAACGACGCCAGCACCATGATCAGCGTCGGCACCGCGAAGAACACGACGAGATAGACGAGCGGCGGTCCGCTGACCAGCCATTTGCCGACCTGCCCATCCTGTCGTGCAGGCATTGTCGCTACTCCTCGATGAAGTGGCCGGCGGCGACCGGCCACGTCATCGCGACGGCGTCGCCGACTTCGAAGAACTTGGCGCGCCCGGTCGCCGAGTTCGCGAGCAGCGCCTCGATCTTCTGTCCGCCCGGCGTGTCGACGCGGTAGACCGTGACGTCGCCCATGTAGAGGAAGCTCGGCGACGGTGCCCCGAAGTGGTTGCCCGACGTATCCGCGGGCGCGGCGGCCTCGATGCGGATCTGCTCCGGACGCAGCGCGATGGTCGCGGGACTTCCCGGCGCCAGCGCGGAGCTCGCGGCCACGCGCACCGCGCCCAGGCCGTGGACGTCGACCGTGACCACCCGTCCGGCATTTTCGGCAACCGGGCCCGAGAACAGGTTGCAATGGCCGATGAAATCCGCGACGAAGCGCGAACGGGGAAAACCGTAGATGCTCGACGGCTCGTCCAGCTGTTCCACGCGGCCCTTGTTCATCACCGCAATGCGGTGCGACAGCGCGAGCGCCTCGGTTTGGTCGTGGGTGACGTAAACGAAGGTGATGCCGACGTCCTTCTGCAGGTTGATGAGCTCGATCTGCATGTCCTCGCGCAGCTTTGCGTCGAGCGCGGCCAGCGGCTCGTCGAGCAGCAGCACGGTCGGGTGCGTGACGAGGGCGCGGGCGATCGCGACGCGCTGCTTCTGCCCGCCGGAGAGCTCGTGCGGATAGCGTTTGCCGAAGCCGTCGAGCCGCACGTCCTCCAGCGCCGCCGCGATCTTGCCCGGGATCTCGGCGGCCGGCGTCTTCGCCATCTGCAGCGGGAACGCGATGTTGCCTTCCACCGTCATGTGCGGAAACAACGCGTAGCTCTGGAACACCGTGCGGACGGGCGCGCTTCGGGCGCGCGTCTCCGCGAGGTCGACGCCGTCGAGCAGGATGCTGCCGCCGTCGGGAAGGTCGAAGCCCGCGATCATCCGCAGCATCGTCGTCTTCCCGCAACCCGACGGGCCGAGAAGGGTGAAGAACTCGCCGGCTTCGATCGCCAGGCTGACGTCGTCGGACCGCCGTGAAATCGCCGAACCGGCGCGTCGACGTTCTTGATTTCGAGGAGCGCCATGGGACGGGCGGGCCCGTTGCGGGCGAAACGGAATTGCGGCCGAATTGTAGCCCAAAACAATGTCGTTGCCGACCTGCCGCGCGACCGTAGAAGTCGATCCTCCGGTCCGGGGGCGGGGATCACGGCCAGCTCGTGCGGATGGGGCGGTCCGGGCGCCTTCGGCCATTCGGCGGAGTGCATGGCGCAATCCGGGCGGCTACATTTCCTGTCCATGAATGATTCACACGCCGGGGTGTCGCTGCTCGAATCGCTGCGTGCGCAGTCGCTGGCCGCTCGCGATGCCGCATCGTCGTCGCGCCAGCGCACCGCGGACGAATTGCGCGAGATCGAACGACGGTTGATGTTCGCGTTCCGCTGGCTCGACGAGGCGCTTCCCTGTCTCGAGTCGATTCGTCCGGCGATCCTGCACCGCTTCGCGATAGGGCCGGGATTGGCCATCGCGGGAACGCGCTTCGATCGCGGCTTCGCGTCGTACCGCCGCGGCAAATTCGCCGGGTACGAGCTCGTCCTGCGCGTCGAGCTCTTCTATCGGACGGCGGGCGAAGTGCCGCTCCGCTTCGAGGTTCCGTTGAGCGCGGTCTCCCGCGATGGACGAGCGGCTGCGCGCTGCCGGGCTGGATTTCGACTACCGGGTTCCCCGCCGCGGAAATCACGCCATGCCGCAGGGCGAGTTCACCGTGAGACCTGCGGTGACGGCATCGCTGCTCCTGTCTCCCGACTATTCTCGACGAGTCGTCGTGGTGACGCTCCGCAATGTCGACCGGCTCGAAACGGTGACGCTCGAGTTTCCGCCCCACGCCTTGACCGAACCGGCGCTCGAGGACCTCGTGCGGCTGATGCTGGGCGAGGCGAACGGCTTTCTCCGGCGCGCGCCGCTGGCGGGATTCGGAGCCTGGCCCGGGGCCGCCGTCGGCGCGGCCATGGCCCCGCCGATGCCATTGCGTCCAGAAGGCGTGGCCGGATAGTCGTGCGGCGCGGTCAAAAGGGCCGAAGGATCAGGAGGGCGAGCGACGCTGCGAGCAGGATCAATCCGATCATCAGCAATCGATTGCGGATGCGCTGTGCTGCGGCGAGCTCGCGCAGCGCGTCGTCCGGCGCCGCCGGCCGCGCGAGCAGCCACTGGTGGAAGAGCCTTGGCAGTTCGGGCAGCGCGGCGACGATGTAGGGCGCCTCCGAGATCAGCCGCCGGCGCAGCGACGCCGGTCCGATCTGCTCCTCCATCCAGCGCTCCAGGAAAGGCTTGGCCGTCGTCCACAGGTCGAGCGCGGGGTCGAGCTGCCGCCCGAGCCCCTCGACGTTGAGGAGCGTCTTCTGCAGCAGCACGAGCTGCGGCTGGATCTCGACGTTGAATCGCCGAGACGCGCGAAAGAGCTGGATCAGCACGCGGCCGAGCGATATCTCCGAAAGCGGCCGATCGAACACGGGCTCCAGCACGACGCGGATCTCGGACTCGAGCTAGGTCGACGCGCGTGCCGGGCGGCACCCATCCCGACTCGATGTGCGCCGTCGCCACGCGGTGGTAGTCGCGGCGGAAGAACGCGAGGAAGTTCTGCGCAAGATAGCTCTTGTCGGTGTCCCCGAGCGTGCCCATGATGCCGAAGTCCATCGCGATGTACTTGCCGAAATGGGCGCCGTCGGTCGCGACGAAGATGTTGCCGGGGTGCATGTCGGCGTGGAAGTAGCCGTCGCGGAACACCTGCGTGAAGAAGAGCTCGACGCCCGCCCGCGACAGCCGCTTGAGGTCGACGCCGGCCTCGACCAGCCGGTCGACCTGGCCGATCGGGATCCCGGCCATCCGTTCCATGACCATGACTTCGCTGCCGCACCAGTCCCAGTGGACCTCGGGCACCTGCAGCAGCGGGGAATTCCGGAAATTTCGGCGCAGCTGCGAGCAGTTGGCCGCCTCGCGCGAAAGGTCGAGCTCGTCCGCCAGCGTCTTCTCGAATTCGCTGACGACGTCGCGCGGCCGGAGACGCTTGCCGTCGGACCACAGCTTCTCGACCAGCGTCGCGGCGGTGCGCAGGAGCGAGATGTCCTTGTCGATCACCTGTGCGATGTTCGGTCGCAGCACCTTGACCGCGACCTCGGTGCCGTCGGGCAGCTCGGCAAAATGCACCTGCGCGACCGACGCGCTCGCCACCGGTATGCGGTCGAACGACCTGAACACCTGGTCGACGGGCTTGCCGTAGAAGCGCACGAGCGTCGCGATCACGGCGTCCGACGAGAACGGCGGCACCCGGTCCTGCAGCTTGGCGAGCTCGTCGGCGATGTCGAGCGGAATCAGGTCGCGACGGGTCGAAAGCATCTGCCCGAACTTGACGAAGATGGGCCCGAGATCCTCGAGCGCGAGGCGCAGGCGCACGGCCCGCGGTGTCGACGTGTCGCGCCAGAACGTCAGCGCGTGCGCGATCGGCCGCACCGCGCGAAACCGTTCGTGGCCGGTCAGGAACTCGTCGAGCCCGTACTTCAGCACGACGCGGACAATCACCGCGAGTCGCAGCAGGCGCATGCGACGGATTGTAAGGGATCGCCGCAGACGGTCCCGGCGCCGATGCTCGCCTGGTCACCCGAAACGGCACGGAGCAACTGCGCGGCGCCTTCCGCCGGTGACGGCGCAGGTACCGGCGATGCCGCTGGCACGCGTCATGCTACCGTGCCGGCATGAACGTCCACGACGAGCGCGTCCAGACCCGCGGCGAGGAACTCGCCAACAGCGTGAGCCACGGCATGGCGCTGCTGGCGGCCGCCGCCGCAGTGCCCGTTCTCGTCCTTGCTTCGGTGCGCCACGGGACCGCGATCAACGTGGCGGCCGTCAGCATCTTCGCGGCGACGATGCTGCTGCTTTATGCGACGTCCGCGGTCTACCACGCCATCGCGCACGCGGGGGCGAAGCGCGTTCTGCGCAAGCTCGACCACGGCGCCATCTATCTGTTCATCGCGGGCAGCTACACGCCGTTCGCGCTGGGTCCGCTCGAAGGCCCGTGGGGCTGGACGCTGTTCGGCCTCGTCTGGTCGCTGGCCGCCGTCGGCGTGACGCTGAAGGCACTCGACCGGATGTCGCATCCGATCCTGTCGACCGGACTGTACCTGGCGATGGGCTGGCTTTCGGTCATCGCCGTGAAGCCGCTGCTGGCGAGCGTCGCCACGCAGGGCCTCTTCCTGCTGGCGGCGGGCGGCCTCGCGTATACGCTGGGCGTCGTGTTCTTCGCGCTCGACTCGCGATTGCGTTACGCCCACTTCGTCTGGCACCTGTTCGTCGTCGCGGGCACCGCCTGTCATTTCTTCGCGGTGCTGGACTACGCCTTCTGACCGGCGGACCGCAGGGTCCGTCGAGCTCAGCGCGGGCGGTTGGACTTCCTGCGGAATGCCGCCGGTACGACGTTTTGCGGCAGCCTCGCGGCGAGGGCGTCGATACGCACCGCAACCGCGTCGGCCCGCGCGGCAAGCGAGCGCACTTGGTCGGCAAATGACGCGCTCTCGTCCGCGGTGACGAGCAACCCCGACCGCTCACGGGCATAGCCCACGATGCTGTCGCCAACGCGCTCGGCGGCGTACTCCGGGAACGCGAGCAATCGTCGCCCGATGTCCGCGACGTGCTGGCCGACGATTGCGCCCATCGCATTGGCAAACGCCTGCTCGACCAGCCAGGGCATTGTCGGCGCGAGCTCCTTGAGCGTTGCCGCCAGCGAGAGATCGCCCTCGGCGGTCACATAGCGATCCCATCGCGTCGGGTCGGCGAGCAGCGCGGGCAGGTCGAAGGGCGACACCTTGAGCGTGAGATCCGGTGCGGTTTCGGACGTCGAGCGTCGACGAGAGCTTCCCTGTTTCGTCGATGGCGAGCGTGGTCGGAATCGGACCCAACACCATCACGAACACGCGTCCCGAATGTGCGGCGAGTCTCTGCCGTGCCCACGCTTCCCGCTCGAGCAGCCGGTTCGCGACCGCGCCAGGCAATGCGGCGGGATCGATTCCGAGCGGAATCACGCTCGCCTCGTCACGCGATCTGGCGGATGCCCGCGAGCAGCCACCCCGATGAGCCGTCGACCGGCTTGGACAGATTCCAGACCTCGTCGAGCGAGGCGGGCTGCGAAGCGGCGTCCTCGCGCACGAGGCCGGTGAAGCGGACGCTGGCCCAGTGCTGCCCGGCTTCGGTGGTCACTTCGAGCAGTTCCGCGTCGAGCGAGACGACCTCCGTCGCGTGGTGCTCGCCACGCAGGTCGAGGTCGCTCCCGATCTCCTTGGCCATCGCCGGCGTCATGACATCGGCGATGGTCTTGCGATCGCCGCGATCCCAGGCCTCCTGAAGGCGGCGGAACTGGAGTTTCGACTCCCGCAGGAATCCCGCCGTGTCGAAACCGGGCGGCACCGGCTTCGCGAAGTTCGTCGACGGCGACGCCTGCAAAGGTGCGGGAAGCACGGGCTCGACACGGGAGGGCGTGATGTCGAACGTGTTCGCTCGCCCGGCCGTTGACATCCGCGCATTGGGCGCGGTCTGCGCCGACGCGCGGCGCGCGGACATCATCCGAAACGCGAACACGACACCGAACGCGACGAGGCCCAGCAGAAGAAAGCTCGCCAGGCCCTCCGGCATCCCGAAATGCGACAACAGCGCCGCGAGCCCGAGACCGGCGGCGATGCCGGCGATCGGTCCGAGCCACCGCGACGCGCCGCTGGCGGCGGCGGCCGGGGCCGCGCCCGCCGTTGCAGCACCCGGCTGCGCGGGCATCACCGGGTTGGCCGCCGGGCCGGACGGTGCCGCCGGCGGAGCGACGCTCTGCCGTTGAGTTCCGAGACTGCGGCCGCCGCCCAGGCGCTTCGCGTCGGCGTCGCCGGCCGCGACCAGGCCCAGTCAGCAGGACGGCGGAGAGGGTGAGGATGAATTTGCGCATCATGTTCGTTCTCCAGGAAATCGTACGGGACCGAGGTCGGTGGAGCTTACCATCCGTCAGTGCGCGTACCCGAGGTGCAGCGCGACGACGCCCGCTGCGAGGTTGTGCACTTGGACGCGGTCGAATCCGGCGGCGCCCATCATCGCTTTCAGCGCCTCCTGATCCGGATGCATCCTGATCGATTCGGCAAGATACCGGTAGCTCACGTCGTCGCCGGCGATGAGCTTTCCGATGCGGGGAATCACGTTGAAGCTGTACCAGTCGTAGGCGGGCGCCAGCGGCAGCCACACGCGCGAAAACTCGAGCACGGCGGCCACGCCGCCGGGTTTCAGCACGCGGCGCATTTCGGCCAGGGCCGCTTCCTTGTGCGTGACGTTGCGCAGTCCGAACGCGATGCTCACGCAGTCGAATCGCGCGTCGGCGAACGGCAGTTTCTCGGCGTCGCATTGCACGGTCGGCAGGACATGCCCGACATTGAGCAGCTTGTCGCGGCCCGCGGTGAGCATCGCCCCATTGATGTCCGTGTGCACGACCTCGCCCGCGGGACCGACGCGGTCGGCGAACAGGCGCGCGAGGTCGCCGGTGCCGCCGGCGAGGTCGAGCACGCGCATGCCCGCGCGCGCGCCGGCGGCATTGACGGCAAAGCGCTTCCACAGCCGGTGCAGCCCCGCCGACATGACGTCGTTCATGACATCGTAGCGGCTCGCCACCGAGTCGAAGACGCCGCGCACGCGCTGCGCCTTCTGCTCGGGATCGACCTGTTCGAAGCCGAAGTGGGTCTTGTCGGTCATGCGGATCCCGGATTCAGCGGCCCGTCACTTCGCGTCGCGGCTGGCGCCTGCCTTCGCCATCCGGTCGAGATAGCGCTGCCACAGTTCTTCCTGCCGTTCACCGAGGTCGTACAGGTAGTCCCACGAATAGATTCCGGTGTCGTGCCCGTCGGAGAACGCCGGGCGGATCGCGTAGCGGCCGACGGGCTCGACGTCACGAATCGCGACGTCGCGCTTGCCGACCTGCAGCACCTCCTGGCCAGGACCGTGGCCGCGCACCTCGGCCGACGGCGAATAGACCCGCAGGTATTCGTAGGGAAGTCGAAACGTGAGGTGGTCTCCGAAGGCGATCTCGAGCACGCGCGAGGCCTGGTGCAGCTTGATCTCGGTGGGGATCGGGGTCGAAGCCTTGGAGCCGGAATTCGTCGGGCCGGACATCGTGGCATGGAGCCGAGGCAGTTGCTGGCCGGCTAGCCTAGCACAACGCGGTGTCCGGTCGCGGCGCCGGACGAGCCGGGAGGCTCCTAGATCGGGCCCTGGGTGTTTTCGGGCATCATGTCGAGGCCGCTGATGCCCGAGAAGATGTTGCGATTCTTCGACTCCTTGCCGTGCAGCTTGATTTCGAGCCGAAGGTCATTGAGCGAGTCGGCGTTGCGCAGTGCGTCCTCGTAGCTGATGAGCCCCGCCTCGTAGAGATCGAACAGCGACTGGTCGAACGTCTGCATGCCGAGTTCGCGCGATCTCTTCATGAGGTCCTTGATCCCCGACACGTCGCCCTTGAAGATCAGGTCGGAGACGAGCGGCGAGTTCAGCATCACCTCGACCGCCGGAACGCGGCCGCGGCCGTCGCGGCGCGGGATCAGGCGCTGGGCGATGAACGCGCGGGTATTGAGCGAGAGGTCCATCAAGAGCTGCGCCCGGCGCTCCTCGGGGAAGAAGTTGATGATCCGGTCGAGCGCCTGGTTGGTGCTGTTCGCGTGCAGCGTGGCGAGGCACAGGTGGCCCGTCTCGGCGAAGGAGATGGCGTAGTCCATCGTCTCGCGCTCGCGCACTTCGCCGATGAGGATGACGTCGGGCGCCTGGCGCAGCGTGTTCTTGAGCGCGACCTGCCAGCCGTCGCAGTCGACGCCGACCTCGCGCTGCGTGAGTATGCAGTTCCGGTGCTCGTGGACGAACTCGATCGGATCCTCGATCGTGATGATGTGGCCGTAGCTGTTCTCGTTGCGGTAGCCGAGCAGCGCCGCCATCGACGTCGACTTGCCGCAGCCGGTGGCGCCGATGAACATCATGATCCCGCGCTTCGACATGATGACGTCCTTCAGCACGGGCGGCAGCCCGAGCTCCTCGAACTTGGGGATCTCGGTCAGGATCGTGCGCAGCACCATGCCGACCTTCGACTGCTGGACGAACGCGTTGACGCGGAAGCGGCCCACGCCGGGCGGCGCGATCGCGAAGTTGCACTCTTTCGTCGATTCGAATTCGGCGGCCTGCTTGTCGTTCATCACGCTGCGCACGAGCTCGATGGTGTGCTGGGCGGAAAGCGGCGTCTTGGAGACGGGTTGAATCTTGCCGTCGACTTTCAGCGCCGGCGGAAAGCCCGCCGTGATGAAAAGGTCGGAGCCGTTCTGCTTGACGAGCAGGTCGAGCAGCTCGTGGATGAACTTGGTGGCGCGTTCGCGTTCCATTCGACAGGCTCCTCAGGCGGGGCGACGCCACGGCGCGCCTGGCGACGCGCCGCGGCCGGCGGGCATCAGCCGCCCATGAACAGTTCCTTGTTGACCGCGCGGTTGCGCGCCTCGGCCACGTTGACCTGGTTGCGGCGGACGAGGTCGACCAGGCACTGGTCGAGCGTCTGCATGCCGATCGCCTGGCTCGTCTGGATCGCCGAGTACATCTGTGCGACCTTGTTCTCGCGGATCAGGTTCCGGATCGCCGGGGTGCCTATCATGATTTCATGCGCGGCGATCCGCCCCTGGCCGTCCTTGGTCTTCAGCAGCGTCTGCGCAATCACCGACACGAGCGATTCCGACAGCATCGCGCGGACCATGTCTTTTTCCGCGGCGGGGAACACGTCGATGATCCGGTCGATCGTCTTTGCGGCCGAACTCGTGTGCAGCGTGCCGAACACGAGGTGGCCCGTCTCGGCGGCGGTCAGCGCGAGGCGGATCGTCTCGAGGTCGCGCATCTCGCCGACCAGGATGTAGTCGGGGTCCTCGCGCAGCGCCGCGCGCAGCGCGTTCGGAAACGAGAGCGTGTGCGGGCCGAGCTCCCGCTGGTTGATCAGGCATTTCTTCGATTCGTGCATGAACTCGATCGGATCCTCGATGGTGAGGATGTGACCGTATTCGTTCTCGTTGACGTGGTTGCACATCGCCGCCAGCGTCGTCGACTTGCCGGAGCCCGTCGGTCCGGTGCACAGGATCAGCCCGCGCGGTCGGTTCGTGAGTTCGCCGAAGATCCGCGGCGCATTGAGCTCCTCGAGCGACAGGACCTTTGCCGGGATCGTCCGGAACGCCGCCGCCGCGCCCCGCATCTGCACGAACGCGTTGACGCGGAACCGGGCGAGGTTCGGCACCGCGAAGCTGAAGTCGCATTCGAGGTTCTCCTCGTAGGACTTTCGCTGCGCGTCGCTCATGATGTCGTACACCATGGCGTGGACATCCTCGTGCTCCATCGGCGGCAGGTTGATCCGCCGGATGTCGCCGTGGACGCGAATCATGGGGGGCAGGCCGGCCGAAAGGTGCAGGTCGGACGCCTTGTTCTTGACCGCGAAGGCGAGCAGTTCGGTAATGTCCATCTATAATCCCCGGGGCCGGAAGCGCTCGATTTGCGGCGCAGCGCGAAGTCGCATGCAATTCGCGTACCAGCAACCGCATTCTCATGCCGGCGTCATTAGATTATGTTCCACTACGAGAAGCCGTGGCAAGACGTTCAGGAGCGCGTTCTTCGGGCTGCGCAGGATGCCGGACGCCCGCCGGGGAGCGTCCGGGTCCTCGCCGTCAGCAAGTCCGTTCCGCCGGAGGCGATCCGCGCGTTGCACGCGCTCGGGCAGCGCGCCTTCGGGGAAAACTACGTGCAGGAGGCGGTTGCGAAGATGGATGCGTTGCCGGGCCTCCCCGACATGGAATGGCACCTCATCGGCCCGCTTCAGAGCAACAAGACGAGCATGGCGGCGGAGCGCTTCGACTGGGTGCACACCGTCGATCGCCAGCGGATCGCCGATCGGCTTTCCGCGTCGCGCGCCCCCGGAGCGCCGCCCCTCAACGTGTGCGTGCAGGTCAACATCAGCGGCGAATCGTCGAAGAGCGGCGTGCCGCCCGAGGAGGCCCTGGCGCTCGCGCAGGACGTCGCCGCGCTGCCGAGACTCAAACTTCGCGGCCTGATGGGCATTGCCGAGCCCACGCCGGTGATGGCGTCGCGCCGCGGCCAGTTCAGGATCCTGCGGGCGCTTTTCGAATCCTGCCGTGCCGAGGGGCTGCCGGTCGACACGCTGTCGATGGGAATGTCGGACGATCTCGAGGCCGCGATCGAAGAGGGCGCGACGATGGTGCGGATCGGCACGGCGCTGTTCGGGCCGCGGACCACGTGAACTGCCCCGCTGCGTCGTTCATGCGCGCACCATGACCGTCACCACGTTCGTCGGCGGCGGCAACATGGCGACCGCCCTTGCCGGCAGCATGCTCGCGCGCGGCCATCCGCCTGACGGGATTCGAATCGTCGAACCCCTTGCCGCGCGGCGCGAGGTTCTCGCGCAGCTCTTCCCCGGCGTCGGCGTCCACCCGCAGTGCGGCGCCGACGCCATCGCCGGCGCCGACCTGGTCGTGCTCGCGGTGAAGCCGCAGCAGATGCGAGAGGCCGCAGGCGCGGTCGCGCCACACTTGGGCCGCGCACCGGGAGCCGTCGTGCTGTCGATCGCCGCCGGCATCAGGATCGCCGACCTCGCGCGGTGGCTGGGCGGACATCCGCGGATCGTGCGCGCGATGCCCAACACGCCTGCGCTCGTCGGCAAAGGCATCAGTGGCGTGTGCGCGGCGGACGGCGTGGATACCGTCGCGCGCGCCCGGTGCACTTCCGTGCTCGAGGCGGGGGGCGACGTCGTGTGGCTCGCCGAGGAGTCGATGCTGGATGCGGTGACGGGCGTGTCGGGCAGCGGTCCCGCGTATGTGTTCTATTTTCTGGAAGCGCTGGAGCAAGGCGCACGCGATCTCGGTTTCACCGCCGCGGATGCGCGACGGCTCGCCTACCGGACGTTCGAAGGCGCGATCGCTCTCGCGAACGCGAGCACGGACGAGCCCGCCGTGCTCCGCGCACGGGTGACGTCGAAGGGAGGAACCACGGAGCGGGCGGTTGCATCGATGGAGGCCCGGGGCGTCAAGGACGCGATCGTTGCCGCGGTGAAGGCGGCAACGGACCGTGCGCGCGAGCTCGGCGACGATTTCGGCGGAAACGGCTGAGCGGGAGCCGAACAGTTCATGGACCAGGCGCTCCGCTTCCTGCTCGACACCGTGTTCGGCCTCCTCACGTACGCATTCCTGCTGCGCTTCATGATGCAAGGACTCCGCGCGCCGTTCCGAAACCCGGCCGGGCAGGCGGTCACCGCGATGACCGACTGGGCAGTCAAGCCGTTGCGCCGGGTGCTGCCCGGCATCAAGGGGCAGGACACGTCGACGCTCGTTCTCGCCTGGTGCGCGCAATTCGCCTGGCTGGTCGCCACCAGTGTCGTCGTCCGCCGCGTGGCCCCGGACGGCACCGTGACGCTGGCACTCGCGCTCGTCGCGGTGATCGAACTCTTCAAGGGAGCCGTGTGGGTGCTGATCGTCACCGTCATCGTCCAGGCGGTGCTGTCGTGGGTCGGACCGGACGGTCCCCTGGCCGGGTTTCTCAATGCGATGACGTTCCGCTTTCTCGCGCCGATCCGGCGCCTCGTGCCGCCGATCGGCGGCACGCTCGATCTTTCGCCGCTGATCCTGATCGTGCTGCTGCAACTCGTGCTGATGGTGCCGCTGCCGTGGCTCGAATCCGCGGTATTCGATCTCTTCCGGGGCTGAGGTCGCCATGACCGCCGCGCCGTGGCGGCGCGACGAGCGCGATGCGATCGTCCTGACGCTGCACGTGCAACCCGGCGCGAAACGCACGGAAATTGCCGGCGCCCACGGGGATGCGCTGAAGGTTCGCCTTGCTGCGGCGCCGGTGGACGGCAAGGCCAACGCGGAGCTCGTGCGCTTTGTCGCCACGGTGTTCGGCGTTCCGCTGCGGTCGGTCACGATCGTTCGCGGCGAGACATCGCGCCGCAAAGAGGTGCGCGTCGTCGCACCGGCGTTGCGTCCGGACGGGTGGTCCTAGCGCGCCTTCAGGCCCGCGCCAGCGCATTCGCGAGGCGCACGAATTCCGCGACCGCGAGCGTTTCGCCGCGCGCGCCGGGATCGATGCCGGCGGCCCCGAGTGCCGCGGCGTTGCAGATGCCGGACAACGCATTGCGCAACGTCTTTCGCCGCTGACCGAATGACGCGGCGACGATGCGCGCGAACAGCTTTTCGTCGTCGATGCGCGGCTTCGCCTCCCCCAGCGGCACGAGGCGCGCAACGGCCGAATCCACGTTGGGCACCGGCCGGAACGCGCCGGGCGGCACGACGAACAGGCGCGTGACGCGAAATCCCGCCTGCAGCATCACCGAGAGACGGCCGTAATCGGGTGTCGCGGGTCGCGCGGTCATGCGCGCGACGACTTCCCGTTGCAGCATCACGTGCACGTCCAGCAATTGCGACTCGAACTCGGCGAGCCGGAACAGCAGCGGCGAACCGATGTTGTACGGCAGATTGCCGACGACGCGCAGACGCGGGCCCAGAGACGAATAATCGAACTCAAGTGCGTCGGCGACGTGCAGCGAGAGCTTGCCCGGGCGGAAACTCCGAGGCAAGACGCGCCGCGAGATCGCGGTCGATCTCGATCGCGTGGATCTTCCCCGCGCGCGCGACGAGTTCGCGGGTAAGCGCCGCCAGGCCCGGACCGATCTCGACCAGGTTGTCGCCGGGGCGCGGATCGATGGCGTCGACGATCTTCGCGACGTAATGCGCATCGGCGAGGAAGTTCTGCCCGAACCGCTTTCTGGCGGTATGTCCGTGCATCGGCGGCGCTCAGGAGCGACGGTGCGCGGCGAGTTCGACGGCGAGGTCCAGCGCAGCGAACAGGCTGCCGGGATCGGCGGTACGCGCCCTGTCGGCGTCGGCGGCGAGGTCGAGCGCGGTGCCGTGATCCACCGACGTGCGGATGAACGGCAACCCGAGCGTCACGTTGACGCCTCTTCCGAAGGAGGCGGCCTTGAGCGCGGGCAATCCCTGGTCGTGGTACATCGCGACGATGGCGTCGAAGCGGCGGGCGTTTTCCGGAACGAAGACGGTGTCGGCAGGAATTGGGCCGGTGACGTCGTGTCCCGCTGCGCGCGCGGCATCGACGGCCGGCGCGATGACGTCGAGGTCTTCACGGCCGAGATGGCCGCCTTCGCCGGCGTGCGGATTGAGCCCGCACACGGCGATTCGCGGCGCGCGGATTCCGAAGTCGCGTGCCAGGGACGAGGCGAGAATCGCAATCGTTCCGGCAACCGCTCCGTGCGTGACTGCCGCGGGGACCGCGGCAAGCGGCAGATGCGTGGTGACGAGCGCGACGCGCAGACCGCCACCGACCAGCAGCATGACCACGCGCGGCGCGCCCGAGCGTTCGGCAAAAAACTCCGTGTGACCGGTGAAGGCGATCCCCGCGTCCAGCAGCGCGCTTTTCTGCACCGGGGCGGTGACGAGCGCCGCGAACGCGCCCGTCGCGCAGGCGTCCGCGGCGCGAGCGAGCGATTGGACGACGCAGGCACGCGTTGGCGGGATCGGGCCGGCCGGGCACGACGGGAACCGTTGCCGGTTCGTGCCAGACTTCGATTGGGCCGTCGGCAGGCGCCGCCGACCCGGAGGCAAAAGGGATGAAGCGCGCCTGCAATCCGATGCGCTCCGCGCGTGCGGCGAGCAGATTGCGGTCTCCGATGACGACGAGGCGAGCAGGCCACGGGCGTTCGCGATGCCGCACGGCGAGCATCGCGATGAGGTCGGGGCCGATGCCGGCCGGTTCACCGGCGGTGATCGCGATCGCCGGCTGCTCGCTCATCCCGCGGCAGGGTCCAGCGGAAGCACCGTGTACGAAGTTGCGTCGCCGAACCGCTCCACGCGCACGTCCTCCGACACGTGTACGGCGGTCGTCGTCCCTCCAGCGATTTTGATCTGCGCAAATCCATCCAGCGGCTCGGTCGGTGCGCCGAAGATCCAAAGCTGCTCGAGCGGACGTTCGGGATCGATCTCGCCGGTGTGCTGGACCGCCGGCCCGAGCGGAAGGACGAAGCCCTCGCGGCCGAAGACCGGAAAGTGGTCGAGGGACGCCTTGTACCGGAGAACGGTTCCTCCAGGCAGCCGCTGGCGATTGTTGATGTCGTACCAGGCCCCTTTGGGCAGCGCGATCTCGACCTCTCCGCCCGCGGCGATGATCGGTGCGACGAGCAGCGCATCGCCGCACATGAATTGCGTTTCGAACCCACGCGCGAGCGCGTCGTCCGGAAAGGCGAGCGGCATCGCCCGCATGACGGGCAGGCCGGTCGCCGTCGCCGCCGCGATCACGTGCTGCAGGTACGGCAGCAGTCGATACCGGAACAGCAGCCATTTCCGCGCGATCGCCTCGGCCTCCGCGCCGAATGCCCAGGGCTCGCGCTCGCCGATGCCGTGCACGCGAATGTGGGAACTGAACACCGCCGCCTGCAGCCAGCGTACGAAGAGCTCCGCGGACGGCTGTGCCGTGCCGTAGAAACCGCCGATGTCGGTCGCGTGATAGGGCGCGCCGCTCATGCCCCACGACAGGCCGCCGCGTATCGACGCCGCGAGACCTTCCCAGTCGCACTGCGGATCGCCGCCCCATTGCATCGGATAGCGCTGGCTGCCCGTCCAGCCCGCGCGCCCCCAGACCATCGGCGGCGCGCTCCCTGGTTGCTGGAAGAGCGCCGTCGCCTCGAACACGCACTTGTTGTAGAGCAGCGGGTACACGTTGTGCAGACGCCGGCCGCGATCGCCGTTGAACGCGACCGCATCGTCCGGCACGTGCTCGCCGAAATCGCTCTTGATTACGTCGACGCCTTCCGCGAACAGTTTCGCGTGCGCGTCGCGCCACCAGGCGTACGCGGCGGGATGCGTGAAATCGAGGATGCCGCTTTCGGGGAGGGGCGTCAGCACGTCGCCGAACGGGCTCGTCGCGGGTGAAGTGTCCCAGCTGAAGACATACGGTCTGCCGTCGGCGTGCGACAGCAGGAATTTCCGCGACGCGAGCTCGTCGAACAGCGGCGAATGGATCGATATGTACGGATATTCCCAGACACAGATGCGCAGATGGTGCGCCTTGATGCGGGCGAGCGCCTCGCGCGGATCGGGAAAGCGCGACTCGTCCCACTCGAAGTCGAATCGCGTGTCGACGTTCCACGCGGCGCGCCCGTCGAGCGTCAGCACGTCGCAGGGAATCTTGCGGGCGCGCAGCGTCGCGGCGACCGTCGCCGCTTCCTCGGGTGTCTTGTAATACGCTCGCGACACCCACAGGCCGAGCCCCCACAAGGGGACCGGAGGTGCGCGGCCGGTGAGCGCCGTGTAGCGATCGAGGATTTGCGCCGGCGAGTCGGCCGCCAGCGCGAAGAGATCGAGCGCTTCGTCGTCGACGAGAACCGCGTACGACCGATGCGACCAGTCGGGGTGGCCCACGCCGTGGGTGACCATTCCCGGCGTGTTGACGAACACGCCCCACGCGCCGCCTCCGGTGCCCGGGCTCCATGCGAACGGGACGTTCTTGTACGACGCGCCGGTATTGACGCCGAGCGCGTCCAGCACGTGCGAGTGGATGAGCTGTCCGCGCTTGTCGAGGGGGCCGAATTTTTCCCCGAGACCGTACACCGCCTCGCCTGACGACAGCGCGAACGTGGCGATCCACTGCCCGCCCTGGCGCACGCGGCCGAAGGCGGGAAGACGGGTCCAGCCGCGGAAGTGCTCGTCGGTGATCGAAGCGAGCACGGGCTTTTCGCGATGCAACAGCCGGAAGCGCAGCGGCCCCCCGGCAATCTCGAGGACGGCATCGCCCGCCGTAAACGTATAGCGACCGTCCGGCTCGTGCGCGACCGTGCAGGCCTTGGTGCGCCCCAGCACCAGCCCGTAATCGGGTCTCGTGTTCGGTCCGATGCGCAACCGGAACACGCCCGGACCGTAACACGACACTTCGAGAATGTCGCCGGTCGATGTCGCGAACGACGCACCGGACGCGGAAGCGCCGAGGCTTTGCGGAGTGTCGAGACGGAGAAAGGCGCCTGAGTCGAAATACATCGATCGTGACCGGAAGAAGGTCAGCCGGCAAACGCGGGTTCCGGCAGCCCCGGAACTTCCACGCGCATTGCGAAGATGCCGCCCGAGCCCGGCAGCCGCGACAGCTCGGCGTCGTCGCGCCGCTGCCGTGCGCTCGTCACGTAGAGCGTTTGCAGGTCCGTTCCGCCGAACGCACACATCGTCGGGCACATCGCCGGGAGCGAATGGGCCGAGAGCACCTCGCCCCTGGTCGACAGTCGCACGACGCGCCCGCCGCCATAGAACGCGGACCAGTAGCAGCCATCGCGGTCGACCGCCGCTCCGTCGGGGCGGTCGGTCGCAACGGCGAAGCGCGCGAACACGCGCTTGCCGGAAGGCGTTCCCGTGGATTCGTCGAACGAGTACGCGTTGACCGTGAGCGTAGGCGTATCGGCGTGGTACATCGTCTTTCCATCGGGACTCCACGCGAGGCCGTTGGCGATCGTAAGACCGCCGATCATCGCGGCAAGGCGACCGTCGGCGTCGAGGCGGTAAAGCGACGCCGAGGGCGCGTCGCGTCGCTCGTTCATCGTGCCGACGAATAAGCGCCCCTGCGCGTCGCAGCGCCCGTCGTTGAAACGGTGATGCGCGGTTTCGTACGGTGCATCGGCGATCTTGCGTTCGAGCGCGCCGCGCCGGTCCGCGAGCCAGATGCCATCGCGCAGTGCCACCACGAAGCCGCCGCGACGGCGCAGCGCGAAGCAGCCGATCGACGACGGCATCGGCATGGCGCGATTGGTCCCGGTCGCCGGGTCGAATCGATTGAGCGACGGCGCGTTGATGTCGACCCAGTAGAGTGCCTGCTCGGCCCCGGACCACACGGGGCATTCGCCCAGGCTCGCGCGGGCGTCGAGCACGCAATGCAGCGCGGAGGGGTCGAAAGACGAGTCGGGAGTCATGAAAGTGCGCGGACCTCGATCTCCATCGTACAAGAAAACATGGCGCCGGGGCGGAGCGTCCGCGTGCCGGTGCCGCGTTCGCCGCGCGCGGCGCGATTGAACGCGTCCGTCATGTGGGTCACCGGTTCGAGCGCAAGATAATCCCGACCTTCCGGCGCGAACACGACCAGAAAGCGGGCGGCGCGATCGGCCCGGACGGTCGTGGCGACGCGGCGCGCCGCGTCGAGGAGCGTCGCTTCGCCGGCCCAGCCGGTGAAGACGTTGTCGATCGTCGCCTTGCCCGGCTCGCGCGCCGGATCGAAAGCAAGCAGCGGAGACTCCGTCGCATGAAACGTGGGGAGCCGTGTGTCGTCCGTCTGCCAGACGCCTTTTGCGCTGAATCCGATCCGGGTCGTCGCGTTGCGCACGAAGAACGGGTGCCAGCCGAGACCGAATGGAAACGCGGCGGCGCCGGTGTTCGCGACCGAGAGCTTGAGCGAGAGCGTGGCGCCGGCCTGCACGGGGTCCGCGCGCAGGAACAGGGACTGCACGGCGCGCATCGGCCACGGCCACGAAAGCGCGGCTTCGCCGATGGGTGCGTGGTCGAGGGTAAGGAGCGCGCGGGTCGCATCGCGTTCGGCGACTTTCCATGGCCGCTGCCATCCGATCCCGTGAATGGCGTGCGGGTGGTCGCCGAAATTCCGGGTGAGCCCGTACGCTCGGCCGCCGAATTCGAGACGCGCATTCGCAATGCGGTTGGAATACGGAACGAGCGGATAGCACGCCTGCGCTCGAACGTCGCGGTTTCCCCCGGGCGTCGGACGCAGTACGTCGATGCCGGCGACGGTGAACGAGGAGAGCGCGCCGCCGACGGCGGCATTGACCTCGACGCGAGCGTTACCGGCAACGAGCGCGACGGCATCGTCCATCGGGCGCTCGCGGGAAGAACGATGCGCGACGCCGCGGACGTCAGCCGGCCTTGGCCCGCACCTTGGCGAGAAAGTCCTGCGCGCGACCTACCATCATCCCCATGTCCGAATTGACGGCGACCCACGAATATCCATAGTCGAGATAGGTGGCGACGATTTCCGGTGTTCCGCCGACGATTCCGCAAGGCTTGCCCAGGCGCCGGCACTCCTTCGCGGCGAACGCCACCTTTTCCTGAACGGCGGCGTGACCCATGTCGCCGAGATGGCCCATCGACGCCGCAAGGTCGTTCGGCCCGACGAAGATCGAGTCGATGCCATCGACCGTCGCGATGGCTTCGAGCCGCGCGAGCGCGGAGAGCGTCTCGATCTGGACGATCACGCAGAGTTCGCTCGCCGCGCTCTTCATGTAGTTGGCGACCGTCCCGAAGCGGCTCCCGCGATGGGTGCCTGCGACGCCGCGCACGCCGGCGGGCGGATAGCGCGTGGAAGCGACGGCACGCTTCGCCTCGTTCTCGTCCTGCACGAACGGGAAGAGCAGCGTCTGCGCGCCGGCGTCGAGAAACCGCTTGGTCATCACCATGTCGTTCCATGGCGGACGCACGACTGCCTGGGCGGGCGTGCCGGCGACGGCGCGCAGAATTTCGGTCATCTGCGGCACGTCGATCGGCGTGTGCTCGGTGTCGACGACGAGGAAATCGAAGCCGGCGCAACCGAGCGCCTCCGCGGTTGCCGCCGACCCGCTCGAAAGCCAGGTGCCCACCGGCGGCTTTCCCGACCTGATCGCGCGCTTGAAATGATTGACGGGAAGGTCCATGGTTTCCTCTCGGCCGTGGCGCCCGGGGTCGAGCCGCCGCGTCCGCCGTTGCCGCGTACGGGGCGGCGGAGCGGCGGAATTCTACGCCGACTGGACACCCGAGTCATCTGTGTGATATAGATGATATAGATGACCTGGGCGGTACTCGCGGTCGGCGGCGGGGAACGGACGCGATTGCCGCACGCGGTGGAGGACGCGGCAAGTGATCGGTTACGAACCAGGGTTCGTCGCCGATCGGGCGCGCGAGCGAGGGAGGAGCGTCGACCGATGAATGCGGCGGCCGTGCAGGCAACCTACCCCGACCTCGCGGGTCGGACGGTGTTCGTTTCCGGAGGCGGTTCGGGGATCGGCGCCGCGTTCGTGCGGTCGTTCGCGAAGCAGGGCTGCCGGGTTGCGTTCGTCGATATCGCCGACGCGCCGTCGCACGCACTCGCTGCCGGGCTCGGTGACACCGTCCGCTATTGGCGCTGCGACGTGCGCGACATCGCGGCATTGCAGGCCGCCATCGCTGCGGCCCGCGAGTTGTTCGGCCCGGTGCGCGTGCTGGTCAACAACGCCGCGCGCGACGACCGCCATCGGATCGAGGACGTGACGCCCGCGTACTGGGACGAGAATCTGGCGGTCAACCTTCGGCACCAGTTCTTCGCCGCGCAAGCGGTCGCGCCGCAGATGGCGGACGCCGGCGGCGGCTCCATCATCAATCTCGGCTCGGTTTCGTGGATGCGCGGCCGGCCGGCGATGGTCGGCTACACGACGTCGAAAGCGGCGGTCTCCGGCATGACCCGGGTTCTCGCGCGCGAGCTCGGGACGCGCAACATTCGCGTCAACGCGATCGTCCCCGGAGCCATACTCACGGCCCGCCAGCAGGCGTTGTGGGACACGCCGGAATCCACACGGGAATTCCTCGACCAGCAATGCCTCAAGTTCCGGCTGTCCGAAGACGACGTCGCCCGCACGGCGCTGTTCCTCGCGTCCGATGAGGCGCGCGGCATCACCGGCCAGAACCTGATCGTCGACGCCGGGCTCGCGCAGTCGAGCGTCGGGACGTGATGCGCCGCACCGGCTGTCGCCGATCGCCCGGCCCGAGCGCGACGCGCTGATCCGGCGCGGGATTAGACTGCGCATCGAACCGGCGAGAGGCCGCCCTGCCGTGCGCCGTCCCGCGCACCGAGAGCGGAGGGGAGCATGGCCGAAGTAACGCTCAGGAAGATTGTCAAATCGTACGCGTCGACCGAGGTGATCCACGGGATCGATCTCGAGATCAGGTCGGGCGAGTTCGTCGTGTTCGTCGGGCCCTCGGGCTGCGGCAAGAGCACGCTGCTGCGCATGATCGCGGGCCTCGAGGACATCAGCGGCGGCCAGATCGTCATCGGCGGAACCGTGGTCAACGAACTGCCGCCGCGCGCGCGCGACATCGCGATGGTGTTCCAGGATTACGCGCTCTACCCGCACAAGTCCGTGTACGAGAACATGGCCTTCGGCCTCAAGCTGCGCAAGCTGCCGGAGCACGAGATCCGGACGCGCGTCGGCGAGGCGGCCGCGATCCTGCAGATCGGCCACCTCTTCGACCGCAAGCCGCGCGAGCTTTCGGGCGGTCAGCGCCAGCGTGTGGCGATGGGGCGCGCGATCGTGCGCAAGCCGAAGGCGTTCCTCTTCGACGAGCCGCTGTCGAACCTGGACGCCCTGCTGCGCTCCGAGATGCGCGTGGAAATCAAGAAGCTGCACCAGAAGCTCGGCGAGACGATCGTCTACGTGACGCACGACCAGGTCGAGGCGATGACGCTGGCCGACCGGATCGTCGTGCTGCAGGCGGGCAACCTCGTCCAGTACGACACGCCGGACGGCATCTACAACCGGCCCGCGGCCAAGTTCGTCGCGGGCTTCACCGGCTCGCCGCCGATGAATTTCCTGCCGTGCCGTATCGGCGAAGGCGGGCGCACGCTGCACGTCGCGGGAGGAGTCGACCTGCCGGTTCCCGCGGCGCGCGTGGCCGAGTGCGCGCGCCACGTCGGCCGGGCGGTGACCTTCGGCCTTCGCCCCGAGCACATCGGCGTCGGGGCCGCCGACGAATCCGCGACGACGCCGGTTGCCGCACACGTGATGCTGGTCGAGCCGCTCGGCTCGGACACGCTCGGCCTGGTCCGGTTCGGCAACGGCACCGATGCCGGCGAAATGACCGGCCGCTTTCCTCCCGATGCCGCGCTGCGGGTCGGGCAGAATCTCGCAGTGAACGTTGCGCTCAACAAGTTTCACCTGTTCGACGCCGGGACCGGTGCCGCGATTCGCGGTGCGGACTGGTGATGGCAACACCTCGTCCGGCCTTTCTTGAGGAGAAGACCATGAAGACCTGGAAAATCGTGCTGACGGCGGCGCTCGGCGCTGCCCTCGCGTCCACCGCGTGGGCGCAGCAGACCACGCTGCGCATCTTCACCGGCGGCCAGCAGCGGCCGGACGTCATGCGCAAGATCGCCGACGAGTACCAGAAGAAGAACCCGGCCGTGAAGGTCGAAGTCGAAGTCGGCGGCGCAACCTCCGAGGCGCAGCAGCAGTACCTGTCCACGGTGCTGTCGTCGAAGGATTCGGTGCTCGACGTGATCCTGATCGACGTGATCCGGCCCGCGCAGTGGGCGTCGCAGGGCTGGGCCGAGCCTCTCGACGCCTACCTCGGTGCCGACAAGGCGAAGGTCATGTCGAGCTACCTGAAGGCGTATGCGGATGCGAACCAGGTCAACGGCAAGGTGATCGCGCTTCCGTATTTCGCCGATTCGCAGTTCCTCTACTACCGGAAGGACCTGCTCGAGAAGTACAAGCGTCCCGTGCCGAAGACGTGGGACGAGATGATGGAAACCGCGAAGATCATCATGGAGGGCGAGAAGGCGCCGCAGCTGCAGGGCTTCACGACCGCCGGTTCGCCGATCGAGGGAACCGTGTGCACGTATCTCGTGCCGCTGTGGGGCGCGGGGAGCGACCTCACCAAGGACGGCAAGCTGAACCTCGACAGTCGCGCAGGCGAAGCAGCCGTTCCAGCTGTACGGCCGCATGAAGCAGGCCGGCGTGCTGCCGAAGAACATCGCCGAGATTCCGACCGACCGCATCCGCATCGACATGCAGGCGGGCAACCTGATCTTCGGCATGACATGGGGCTACGTGTGGAACCGTCTCGAGTCCGACGCCGACAGCAAGGTCAAGGGCAGGATCGGCGTCGCGCCGCTGCCGCACGACGAGGGCGGCAGGAGCGCCACGTGCATCGGCGGCTGGCAGCTGGCGGTGTCCGCGTTTTCCAAGAACAAGGCGGAAGCGGTGAAGTTCGCGCGTTGGCTGTCGTCGCCGGAAGTTTCGAAGATGCAGGCGGTCATGGCCTCGCATCTCCCGGTGTTCCCGGGCGTGTACAAGGACCCCGAGGTGCTCAAGGCCAATCCGTGGTTCGCCGAGGCGTTGCCGGTGGTCGAGGGCGCGAGGTCGCGCCCGGTGTCGGCGCAGTATCCGCAGGTCTCCGATGCGATCCGCAGCAACATGAACGCGTATCTCGCGGGAACGAAGACGACGGACGTGGCGCTGGGCGACATGAAGAGCCGGTTGACGCCGTTGTTCCGGTAGCGCGGTCACCTTGCAGGACATGGCACGGACGACAAGCGGCAGGGACCTCTCCGAGGGGGCGCTCGGGACGCTGCTGCTCGCGCCGGCGGCGCTGCTGCTTCTCGTCATCGTCGTCTACCCGATCGCCACGCTGTTCTGGACCAGCCTGCATTCGGTGGACCCGAACAACGTGGCGGCAGGAGAATTCTGGTCCGGCGTCGCCAACTACGCGCGCGCGTTCGACGACGAGCGCTTCTGGCATGCGACCTGGAACACGGTTCTCTACATCGTGGTCACGGTGCCGGGCGCGCTGCTTCTGGGTCTCGGCCTGGCGCTCCTCGCCAACAAGCCGTTCACCGTGAAGTGGCCGGTGCGCCTCGGCCTGCTGCTGCCGTGGGCGCTGCCGCTCGTGTTCGCGGGACTCATCTTCCGCTGGTTCTTCGAGTACAACACCGGCGTCGTCAACAACTGGCTTGCGGCGTTCGGCATCGAGCCGCTGCAGTGGCTGTCGAGTCCCGCGCTCGCCTTCTGGGCGATCTCGATCGCGATCATCTGGAAGGCGTCGTCGTTCATGGCGCTGATGCTGCTCGCCGGCCTGCAGACGATCCCGAAGTCGCTCTACGAGGCCGCGGAAGTCGACGGCGCGTCGAAATGGCAGCAGTTCCTGGAGATCACGCTGCCGATGCTGCGGCCGGCCATCTTCGTCGCGCTGATCTTCCGCACCATCACGGCGATCCAGACGTTCGACATTCCTTATGCGATGACCGGCGGCGGGCCGGGCGACTCGACCGAGACGCTTGCGATGTACATCCACAAGACGACGCTCGACTTCCTCGATTTCGGCTACGGCTCGGCGCTGGCGGGACTGATGTTCGTGCTGTCGATGGCGGTCACGTCGGGGTATCTGCGCTACACGCGGCGCAGCTCGTCGCGCTCGGACGGGGACTAGATGACGGCCCCCACGCTCACTGCGCTCGCTTCCCCGATGGGGGAAGCAAGCCTCCCTCGGGTCGGCCCGGCGGGTGAGCTGAATGATTTTCAACCGTCGCGTCGTCGTCTGGTTCGCCGCCCTCACCGTCGTGATCAACGGCTTCTTTCCGGCGGTGTGGATTCTGCTGACCTCGTTCAAGACGGAGACCGAGCTCCTCAAGGTCCCGATCACCTATTTCCCCGAGGCGCCGACGCTCGACAACTACATCACCGCGTTCACCGCGCAGCCGATCCTGCGCTTCATGTGGAACAGCGTCGTCGTCGCCGGCCTGTCGACGGCGCTGTGCGTGTTCGTCGGCGCGCTCGCGGCGTACGCGCTGACGCGGCTGCGCATTCCCCGCCGTAACCTCATCATGTCGCTGCTGCTCGCCGTGGCGATGTTCCCGCTGATCTCGCTGATGGTTCCGCTGTTCAAGCTGATGCGCGAGGCGGGCCTGCTCAACACCTACCTCGCGCTGATCCTGCCGTACGCGGTGCTGTCGCTGCCCGTGTGCACGCTGGTGATGGCGAGCTTCTTCCAGGACATCCCGCCGGACCTCGAGGCGGCGGCGATGGTGGACGGCTGCTCGCGCGTCGGCGCCCTGTTCAAGGTCGTCATTCCGCTTTCCGCGCCCGGAGTGTTCACCGCGGCGATTCTCGCGTTCGTCAACGCCTGGGACGAGTTCCTGCTGGCGCTGACCATGATGAACCGCGTCAGCATGCGCACGCTTTCCGTGGGCATCACGCTGTACCAGGGCGAGTTCGCGTTCCCGTGGCCGCTCATCTCGGCGGCGCTCATCATCGCCATCGTGCCGATCTGCATCATCATCGCCGTGTTCCAGGAGCGCGTCGTGGGCGGACTCACGAGCGGCGGGGTCAAGGGCTGACCCGAGGGCTCCGCTTGCATGGCCGCCCCGATCGCGGTGCTTGACACGTGGTTTCGCGACGTGTATTTTACCAATCAGTTAATTAACTTTATGGTGTTCTACGAATGCCGCAGGATCGCCTGAGCGCCACTTTCGCCGCCCTTGCCGACCCGACACGCCGCGCAATCCTTGCGCGGCTCGCGTCAGGCGAGACCACGGTCGCCGAACTCGGCAGGCCGTTCGCGATAAGCGCACCGGCGGTGACCAAGCACCTGAAGGTCCTGCAGCGCGCGGGGCTCATCTCGCAGGGCCGCCACGCGCAGTGGCGGCCCTGCCGCCTCGAGGCGAAGCCGCTGCACGAGGTATCGGACTGGGTGGAGCAGTATCGCCGGTTTTGGGAGGAGCGCATCGACCGGCTGGAGGAATACCTGCGCGAACTGCAGAACAAGGAAGCGAAACGTGGCCGGACGAAGCGGTAGCGCATCGCCCTTTGCCGACGTCGATCGAGGAGAGCCAGCATGCCCGACGACAGGTTGCCCGGCTTGCGGACTATCTCGCGGCGGTCCGGCACTCCCGCTAGAGTCCCCGCGGCACACGGACTCCGATCCCCTGCGCAACGTTCGCGAAATCACGAAAACGAAGGAGAGAGGCAATGAACGACACCACTGCAACAGGAACGGATTTCGTGCTGACGCGGGTTTTCGACGCACCGCGTTCGTTGCTGTTCAAGGTCTGGACCGAGCAAGAGCACCTGCAGCAATGGTTCAGTCCCAAGGGGTTTGCCGTGCTCGCTGCGAGGATGGATCTGCGCCCTGGCGGCACCTACCACTACGGAATGCGCACACCGGACGGCAAGGAGATGTGGGGCAAATGGATCATCAAGGAGGTCGTGCCGCCTGAGCGGATCGTGTTCATCGACACGTTCTCGGATGCGCACGGTGGCCTCACCCGGCATCCTTTCGCGCCGGATTGGCCGCCGAAGATGATGTCGATCATCACGTTCGCCGAACACGAAGGCAGGACGACACTCACCGTGCGATGGGCGCCGCACGACGCGACCGAGATCGAGCAGAGGGAATTCGATGCCGGCCACGACTCGATGAGGATGGGCTGGGGCGGAACGATGGAGCAACTCACCGCGCATCTTTCCGAACTGGTGAAACCTAAAGTCGGATGAAGGAAGGCAACACGCATCCGGTCGAAGCCGCGGCCGACGAATTCTCCGTCAGACGCATCCTCGACGCACCGCGGGAGCTCGTGTTCGCCGCCTGCACCGATCCAAGCCGCATGGCCGGGTGGTGAGGGCCGCGAATCTTCACGAACCCCGTGTGCGACATGGACGTGCGTCCGGGCGGCGCATATCGAATCGTGATGCGTTCGCCCGAGGGAATCGACTACCCGCAGAAGGGTATCTTTCGGGAGATCGCGCCGCCGAATCGCCTCGCGACGTTCGTGTCCGTCGCGTAGGCGGCGCCCGACGGGTGGGTTAGCGCGCGCTCGCGCGCAATTCCTGCGAAAATCCGGAGGTCGCGGGAAGGCAGCGTCGCCGCCTGTCCCGTTGCCGATCGTCGTTCGTCCGATCCCCATGCGCCACGTCTTCGCTTCCTCCGATTTTCGCAGCGGATTCGTCGAAATGCTGCCCGCGTGTCTCGGGCTCATTCCGTTCGGGCTCGTCTGCGGTGTCGGCGCCGCCGCCGCCGGCGCGGATCTCCTCGGCGCGCTCGGCATGAGCGCGATCATCTTCTCCGGCGCGGCGCAGATCCTCGCCTCCCAGCTGCTGGCGGCGGGGGCGCCCGTGGCAGTGGTCGTGCTGACGTGCGCGGTCCTCGGATTGCGATTCCTGATGTACAGCGCGGCGATGGCGCCGGTGCTGAAGACGCTGTCGCCGCCCTGGCAACGCGCGGTCTCGTTCCTGCTGACCGATCAGGCGTTCGCGGCATCGATCCGAAAATTCGATCCGCACGGCGATCCGCGGAGCGGCGCGCTGCATTTTCTGGGCGGCGGCATGGCGTTGTGGGGCTCGTGGCAGATCGACAACGTGATCGGCTATTTCGCCGGCAACGTCATCCCGGCGGCATGGTCGCTCGAGTTCACGGTACCGCTTTGCTTCATCGCGCTCCTCGCGCCGGCGTTGCGCGGCGTGCCGCCGACCGTCGCCGCGCTGACCGCCGGCGTCTTCGTGCTGGCGCTGTCCGCCCTGCCGATGCGCCTCAACCTGGTCGTCGCTGGCGTCCTCGGCATCGTCGCCGGCACCGTGGCCGAGCTCATGAGGGAGCGATGGAAGGCGCGCTGAAACTCTGGGTGGTCATCGTCGCGGTGGGGGCGATCAACTACGCGTCACGGCTGTCGTTCATCGCGTTTTTCGCGCGAAGGTCGATGCCGCCGCTGCTCGCGCGCGCTCTCCGGTACGTGCCCGCAGCCATGCTGGCCGCGCTGATCGTGCCGATGGTCGTCGCGCCGGTCGCCGGACTCGAAACGATCAACCCGAAGGTCCCCGCAGCGATCATCGCAGGAGCCGTCGCGTGGGGGACGCGCAGCACGCTGAAGACGATGTTCGCGGGGATGGCGTCGTTGTGGCTGCTTCAGGCGGCGCTGTCCCGATTCGGCTAAGATTGACCATCGCGCTTGCGGAGTTCCCATGCGTTTCGAAGGCACCGACACCTACATCGCCACCTCCGATCTCATGCTCGCGGTCAACGCGGCGATCGCGCTCGAGCGACCGCTCCTCGTCAAGGGCGAGCCCGGCACCGGCAAGACGATGCTCGCGGAAGAAGTGGCGCGCGCGCTCGGCCGTCCGCTGCTGCAGTGGCACATCAAGTCGACGACCAAGGCACAGCAGGGACTCTACGAATACGACGCGGTGTCGCGGCTGCGCGACTCGCAGCTCGGCGACGCTCGCGTGGGCGACATCGGGCACTACATCAAGCGAGGCGTGCTGTGGGACGCCTTCGAAGCGGACGGACCCGGCGTCGTGCTGATTGACGAGATCGACAAGGCCGACATCGAATTTCCGAACGACTTGCTGCGCGAGCTCGACCGGATGGAGTTCTACGTCTACGAGACGCAGCGCACGGTGGTCGCACGGCACCGACCGCTCGTCGTCATCACGTCGAACAACGAGAAGGAGCTGCCGGACGCCTTCCTGCGCCGCTGCTTCTTCCACTACATCCGCTTCCCGGACCGGGAGACGATGACGCGAATCGTCGACGTCCATTTTCCCGGCCTCAAGAAAGCGCTGCTCACCGAGGCGCTCGAGGTGTTCTTCGAACTGCGCGAGGTGCCCGGGCTCAAGAAGAAGCCGTCGACGTCCGAGCTTCTCGACTGGCTGAAGCTCCTGCTCGCGGAGGACATCCCGCCCGACGCACTGCGCAGCTCCGACAAGAAGGTCCTGATCCCTCCGCTGCACGGCGCGCTTCTCAAGAACGAGCAGGACGTCCACCTGTTCGAGCGGGTGGCGTTCATGGCCAGGACGGGCCGATAGCCGTGGCCTTTGCCGATCCGGTGACCCTGGAGGGCAGGCACGTGCGGCTGGAGCCGATGTCGCACGCGCGCGCCGTCGCGATTGCCAAGGCGCTCGTCGACGCCGCCGCCGACGGCGCGATGTGGGAATCGAAGGTCACGACCATCCCGCGCCCCGACGGCATGCGCGCCTATGTCGAACAGGCGCTGAGGGAACTGGACGCGGGCGTCTCGCTGCCCTTCGTCACCATCGACCGCGCGACGGGCAAGGCAGTCGGCACGACGCGCTACATGAACATCGAGGCGCCGCACCGGCGGCTCGAAATCGGGACGACGTGGATCGGCAAATCGTTCCAGCGTACGTCGATCAACACCGAGGCCAAGCATCTGATGCTTCGCCACGCTTTTGAAGCGCTGAAATGCGTCGCCGTCGACCTGCGGACGCACGAGAGGAACGTTCAGTCGCGTACCGCCATCGAGCGCCTTGGTGCGAAGCTGGACGGCCTGCTGCGCAATCACCGGATCCTGCCGGACGGCAGCCTGCGGAACACGGCCACCTATTCGATCATCGACGCGGAGTGGCCTGCGGTGAAGGCGCGGCTTGAAGAGCGGCTTGCTCGGGGCTGAGGGCGGGCAATGCTGATCGGATTTTTCCTGCACCTGAAGTCCGCGCGGCTGTCCGTGTCGACGCGCGAGTTCCTGACTTTGCTGGAGGCGCTGGAGGCGCGCGTGGTCTCGCTGTCGCTCGACGACTTCTACCATCTCGCGCGCACCACGCTGATCAAGGACGAGGTGCAGTACGACCGCTACGACCTCGCGTTCGGGACCTATTTCAAGGGCGTCAACGCGATCTTCGACATCCGCGCGGAGATTCCCGAGGAGTGGCTGAAGAAGGAGTTCGAGCGGCTGCTCACCGACGAGGACCGGAAGAAGGTCGAGGCGCTGGGCGGCTGGGACAAGCTGATGGAGACGCTCAGAAAGCGCCTCCTGGAGCAGCGCGAGCGCCATGTCGGCGGCTCGAAGTGGATCGGCACGGGCGGCACGAGCCCGTTCGGCGCATACGGCTACAACCCCGAGGGCATTCGGATCGGCGGCGAGGGCGGCAACCGCAGCGCGGTCAAGGTGTGGGACGAGCGCAACTTCCGCAATCTCGATGGCGATGTCGAGCTCAACACCCGCAACATCAAGGTCGCGCTGAGAAAGCTGCGCCGATTCGCGCGCGAGGGGGTGCCGGAGGAACTCGACATGGACGGCACGATCGAGGGCACGGCGAAAAATGCCGGCTGGCTCGACCTTCACCTCGTGCCGGAGCGGCGGAATCGCGTGGAGGTGCTGCTGTTCCTCGACGTCGGCGGCTCGATGGACCCGCACGTGCGCGCCTGCGAGGAGCTTTTCTCGGCAGCGAAGACCGAGTTCCGCCACCTCGAGTATTTCTACTTCCACAACTGCGTTTACGACCACGTCTGGCGCGACAACCAGCGCCGCCGGGGCGAACGCGTTCCGACCTTCGAGATCCTGCACAAGTACGGCCCCGACTGGAAACTGATCTTCGTCGGCGACGCGGCGATGAGTCCGTACGAGCTGCTCCAATCGGGCGGCAGCGTGGAATACGCGAACGACGAGCCCGGCATCCTGTGGCTGAAACGCCTCGCCGATCATTACCGGCGAGTGATCTGGTGGAATCCCGAACCGCCCCGCGCCTGGCAGTACACGCGATCGACGCAGATCGTGCAGAACGCGATCGGTCCGCGCATGTACCCGCTGACACTCGATGGCATTGCCCGCGGCATCGACGCGCTGCGGCATTGACGGGCGGCAACGGACGCCCGCTGCATCGAAGGATCCCGGCGCACGCCTCGTTTCCGGCAGAGTTTGACGCAGATCATCGGCGCGTCCTTGCCACTCGGCATGAACTCGTGACACAGTCTGTCTGCTCCGGCATTCGGTCCATCGGGCGCAAACGTGGAACCCCTTCCTGCCACCTGGCTCGCTCTGTGCGTGCTCGCGCTCATCCTCGGTCTCCGCCACGGCTTCGACGCGGACCATCTTGCGACCATCGATGGGCTGACCCGCTGCAACGCCCGCGTCAATCCACGGCTGTCGCGTGTTGCCGGAGCGCTTTTTTCGCTGGGACACGGCGTTGTCGTGGTCCTCGTGTCGCTGATCGCGGGCTCGCTCGCGACGGGCTGGCAGGCGCCGACGTGGCTTGAGTTGACGGGCGCCTCGGTGTCGGTCGTAATCCTGTTCGGCCTCGCTTTTCTCAATGTCCGCGCCGTGCTCATCGCCGATCCGCAGGCGGTCGTCGCGCCAGCGGGCCTGCGGGCTCGTTTGCTCGGGCGGATTCTCGACGTCCGGCGTGCATGGGCGGTCGCGGCGGTGGGGATGCTGTTCGCCCTGTCGTTCGACACGGTTTCGCTGGCGGCGCTCTTCGCGCTGGCCGCCGGTCGATTCGGTGGCGTCTCGCATGCGCTGTTCGTCGCGATGCTGTTCGTACTCGGCATGTTGGCGGTCGACGGTGCGAACGGTCTCTGGATCAGCCGGCTCATTCGCCGGGCGGATCGCACGGCGGCGATCGCGTCCCGCGTGATGTCGCTCACGGTGGCCGGCATCAGCCTTGTCGTCGGCGCGTTCACCGTCGCCAAGATCCTCGTTCCGGCAGTGGACGCATGGGCCGAGGGACGCGAAGTGTGGTTCGGCGTTGCCGTGGTGTTTGCCGTGCTCGTCGCTTTCGTCGCGGCGATGCGGGCGGCGCGTCGGCGCGCGCCCTATGTCGAAAGGGCCTGACCCAAAACGGCGCTGGAATCCGGGTCGGTCGTTGCCGTTCGCCGGCGTGGAGTGACGATGCGAGTTCAACGCGGCGCGATCGCTGTCCTGGTCTCGGCGGCGCTGTTCGGTGCCAGCACGCCGCTCGCGCGCGGGCTGTCGGGCGAGATGGATCCGTTGTGGCTCGCGGGACTTCTGTACGCCGGTTCCGGAATCGGCTTGTCGATGCTCCTGCTCCTGCGGCAGGCGGGGCTTGCCGGCGCGCACCGGCGCGTCTCCTCGATTGCGCGAGGCGATTACCCGTGGCTCGCATTCTCGGTCATCGCCGGAGGTGTCGTCGCGCCCGTGCTGTTCACGTTTGGCCTGCGCGAGACTTCGGGCGCGTCGGCGAGCCTCGTGCTCAACCTCGAAACGGTGCTGACCGTGGCGATAGCGTGGTTCGTGTTTCGCGAACACCGGAACGCGCGCGTGGTTACCGGCATGGCGCTCGTCGTCGTCGCCGGCTGCCTTCTCGCCGGGTTGGGGCACGGCCGCGAGGGCAGCATCGTCGGCGTGCCCCTGATCGCGCTCGCCTGTCTTTGCTGGGCGATGGACAACAATGCGACTCGCCGGATTGCCGGCAACGACGCGATGCTGATCGCGGCGGCAAAAGGGGTGGTCGGAGGCGCAGTCAATCTCGGTCTCGCCGCAATGACGGGGGCGGCGGCGCCGCGCGCTGCCGACGCGCTCGTCGCCGCCGGGGTGGGACTCTGCGGATATGGTGTCAGTCTCGTGCTTTTCATCGTCGCGCTGCGGGAACTCGGGGCCGCGCGGGCGAGCGCCTATTACGGCGCAGCGCCGTTTGTCGGCGTCGCCGTCGCGTTCGTTGTGTTGCAAGAGCGACCGGACACCGTGTTCTGGGGGTCGGCGGCGCTGATGGCGCTGGGCGTGTGGCTGCATCTGACCGAGCGTCACGGCCATCCGCATGCGCACGACAGGCTGGAGCACTCGCACACCCATGTGCACGATGCCCACCATCGTCACGAACACGCGTTTGCGTGGAATGGGCACGAACCGCACGCGCACGGGCACACCCACGATCCGTTGGTGCATGCGCACGCCCACGCGCCCGATTTGCATCACCGTCACGAGCACTGACTCTCGCGACGGAAACGGCGCTACGTTGCGCGGTCGAATGTCCCGGCAAGCACTTCCGGCGCGACCGCCGCGGCCGAAGGCTCCAGCATCGTGACGCGCCAGAGCGTCCGCGGATCGCCCGGATCGATGATCGTCGCGCTGTGCAGCAGCGAAGCGTTGTCCCAGACGACGATGTCACCGACACCGTACTTGAACGAATAGCGGTACTTGGCGCTCGTCGAATGCGCGGCCAGCTCATCGAGCAGGCCGCGCGCCTCGTCGTCGGGCATGCCGACGATGCCAAACGAGCTTCCGGAAACGGCGTACAGCGCCTTGCGGCCGGTCACCGGATGCGGCCGGGCGATCCGGTGCGTGATCAGCGGCATCCTGGCCTTCTGCTCCGCGCTCAAGGGTGAGGCGGCCGTGCGGCTTTGCTCGTCGGTATCGTGACGGTTGCCGTAATGGTGGATGCCATGCAGCGGCTCGATGCGTCGTTTCATCGCGTCGGGCAGGTCGTCGTACGCCGCCTGCTGGTTGGCAAACAACGTGTCACCGCCGACCTTCGGCACGACGATCGAGTACAGCGTCGTCGCGCGCGCAGGCACCTGCAGATACGAATAGTCGGTGTGGAAGTACGAGCCCGCATCCTGCAGCCCCGTCGGCTGACCTTCCTTTTTCACGTTGGACAGGATCAGGATGTTGGGATCTTCCGGATGGTGAAACTGGTCGATCACGTGCGGCTGCGGGGGGCCGAAGCGGCCGGCGAACAGCGCGAACTGCCGTGCGGTGAGCTTTTGCCCGCGAATCGCCAGCACCTGCCCGGCGTAGAACGCGCGCTCGATCTCCGCAAACGTCGCGGCGGAGAATTCCTGCGAAAGATCGACGTCGATCTCCACGCCGAAGTCGGGCGAAAGGGGTCGCGTGGACAACATCGGCGCCTCCCTACTTGAGGTATTCCGGCTTGAGCAGCCTGGGCAGGAGCAGCGGGATCTCGGGCCAGACGATCAGGGCGGCCAGCACCAGCAGCATCGGCACCAGCATGATCATGGTGTCCTTCAATGCATAGCGCAGTCTGACCTTCGCTATGGCGCACGAAATCATCAGGCATAGTCCGTAGGGCGGGGTGACGAGGCCGAACGCGAGTGCGACGATGCCGATGATCGCGAACGACACGGGGTGCATGTTGACGGACGCGGCGAGCGGCTGCAGCGTCGTGCCGACGATGATGATCGCCGGAATCGCGTCAAGGAAGCAGCCGACGACAAGGAACACGCAGGCGACGAAGAAGCCGACGCCGACAAGGCCCAGTCCCCACGACGTCACGTTCTCCAGCAGCGCCTTGGGAATCTGGAAATACGCGAGCAGCCAGCCGAACACGGAGGCCGTGCCGACGCAAAACAGCGCGATCGCGGAAAGCTTGCCGGTGTCGAGCAGGGCCCGCCACAGGTGATGGCGATCCATTTCCCGGTAGAAGAATATGGAGAGCACGGCGGCATAGAGGACGGCGACCGCCGCCGATTCGGTGGCCGTGAACCAGCCGAGGAGGATGCCGCCGACGATGATGAACGGCGTCATCAGCGCCGGCACCGAGATTGCCGCTGCCGTGAAGAATTCCTTGATCGTCGCGCGCGGATACGTCGGGTATTTGCGAATCTTCGCGTAGACGTGGACGGTCGCCATCTGCGCGAGACCGAGCAGGAGCCCCGGGATCACGCCCGGCGAGATAGAGCGCGCCGATCGAGACCGAAAGCACGCCTCCCCAGACGACCATCAGGATCGACGGCGGGATGATGACCGCCAGCACCGCGGAAACGGCGGTGATCGCGATCGAGAACGAGAGATCGTACCCTTCCTTGACCTGCGCCTCGATGAAGATCTTGCCCTGGCTCGCGGCGTCCGCCGTCGACGAGCCCGAAATGCCGGCGAAGAACACCGACAGCAGGACGTTGATCTGCGCCAGCGCACCCGGGAAATTGCCAACCATTGCGCGCGACAGCCGCACCAGACGATCGGTGATTCCGCCCACGTTCATCAGGTTGGCCGTCAGCAGGAAGAACGGCACCGCCAGCAGGATGAACGAGTTGTAGGCCTTGAACGTCGTGTTGAAAACGACCATCGGCGAGAGCCGCGGCTCGATGAACAGAACGGGCAGGCAGGCGAGGCCCAGCGCGAAGGCAACGGGGACTCGCAGGATCATGAAAAAGAAGAACGCGCCGAACAGCAGAATGGCTGCGGTGCCGGGCGCGAGCGTGGCGCCACCCATCAGCGGTCGTCCAGGTTGGCGATGAGGCGCAGGTCCTCGATGAATTTCTCGCCGAGGAACAGGACCCAGGTCAAACCCGCCGCCGGCCAGGCGACGAAGATCCACGCCATCGGTAGGTCGGCGAGCTCGGAAGTCTGGTTCCAGCCGAATTGCACGAACTTGACGCCGTACCAGATGAAGACCAGCGCGAAAACCAGCACGAAGACGTTGGAGGCGATGCGCAGCATCGCGTTCGCACGCGGTTTGAGTTCCGGCCAGACGTCGACATCGAAGTGGGAGGCGTCACGAACGCCGACCATTGCGCCCAGCATGACCATCCAGATGAACATGAAGCGCGCGAGTTCCTCGGTCCAGATCCAGTGCGGGATCCATTGCGTGTAGCGCGCGATGACCTGAATCGTCACCGGGATGACGAGGATGCCTACGGTTGCGGCAAGCAACCGGTCGAGCAACCGGTAGTAGCCGGCGATGAGCTTGCGCATTCGCTCTCCGCGTGACCGCAAAAAAACCCGGCGGGAGGAATGCTCCTGCCGGGCCTTCCGTGCGTCGCCTCACATCGAATTGATCTTGTTGTAGATCGCGTCGGCGCCGATTTCCTTCGCGTAGTCGGCCATCACCGGGTCCGCCAGCTTCTTCATCGCCGCGCGGTCGGCAAAGGGAATCATCTTGAGCTTGCCGGCGGCCTGCATCGCCTCGAGTTTCTTCTGGTCCTCGCCGGACTCGATCTGGCGACCATAGATGCCTGCTTCCTTGCCGGCCTTGACGAATCGCCGCCTGCAGGTCCGGCGGCAGTTTCTTGAACGTCTTGCCGGAGAAACAGATCGGCCGTATGGTGATCGCGTGCTGCGTCATGTTGAGATTCGGGCCGACTTCGTAGAATTTCATCGCCTCTACGCCCGCCGCTTCGTTCTCGCCGGCCGAGATCACGCCGTTCTGGATCGCGTTGTAGATCTCGTCGTACGCGATCACGGTCGGCGACATGCCGACGGCCGCGAAAGTCTTGCTCCAGATCGGCGCACCCTGGACGCGGACCTTGAGTCCCTTCATTTCCTGCAGGTTCCTCACCGGCTTGTTGGCGAAGATGTTGCGCGTGCCGCCACCGGCGAAACCGATCAGCATCACGTCGCCCTTGGCGGACACTTCGTCGGCGATCGGCTTCAGTGTGTCGGCGTCGAGCACCTTGTTCCAGTGGTCTAGGTCGCGGAACAGGAACGGTGCGTCGATGAACGGGGCGGCCTTCGAGAACGTGGACATGTGCGCCGGCGACACGATGCCGTAGTCGACCGAGATGCCCTGATTCATGAAGGCGAAGTAGTCCTTCTCGAGGCCGAGCTCGCTGTTCTTGTGCAGGACGAAGTTGATCGGCTTCCCGTAGTACTTGGCGGTCAGCTCCTGGAATTTCTCCAGCGCCCGGTTGAATGCGTGGCCGTCGTTGAACTGCACGGCGCCATGGAGCGTGATCGGCTGCTGCGCGCCGGCGGCAAGCGACGCCGCGAACAGCAGCGACGCGGCACAGCGCAGTACGGCGCGAACGGGGTCGTGCATGGAGATCTCCTCGAGGTTACAACCTGTGCTGGCACGGTTGCCGCGAGGGGCCGCGGCGCCGGGGCTCTGGTCAGGTGGTAAGGCCAATTGAACAGGGTTGGCCCGGTGGTGTCAACGCGAATCGCCTGCTGCCCTGCAGCAACGACGGGCGTCTCCGCATATGGCGTGATCGGACCTCCGGCGCGCGGCGCGCCCGTGGCCCGGTGCATCGTCGCGCAGCGCACGTTGCGCTGACGCGCGATGGGTGGCCCGCGCCCGATCGGCAGTATAGAATCGGGGCGAGCAACCAAGATCCTGGGCTCCGTGGAGTGCCGACGGTGCCCCGTGGCGTCAACGGATTGCTCATCCGGCGCATCCGTGCGCAGCCGCCTTCCCGGTCCATTCCTGCGGACCCTGTGTCGGCGCCATCTCGATCGAGGGTCGACAATGACGTCCAGATCTTCTTGCTGGAACTCTATTCGCCGTCACGGCGCTGCTGCTGGCCGCGTGCGCGCAGAACGTCACCGATCCACCGGTGGCACAGGATACGGCCGAGCAGATGGCGGCGGCGGACGCAAGGGCAAAGGCCGACGCCGCGGCGGCTCGAGTACTGGAGATGGTCGACATCGCATCCGACGCTTACCTCTACGGCTACTCGCTCGCCACCAGCGAGGTCACTCGCGTGCAGTCGAGCAACGTTTCCAGGGCGGAGGAGTACAGGGCGCCGATGGGGCAGTTCGTCAGCCTGAAGCGCTACCCGCCCGCGGATTATCGCGGCGTGTCCGCGCCCAATGCGGACACGCTGTATTCGATGGCATGGGTCGACCTTGCCGAGGCCCAGGTGTTCAGCCATCCGGACATGGGCAAGCGCTTCTTCCTGTTCGAAATGGTCGACCTGTGGATGACCGTGGTCGACTCGCCGGGAACGCGTACCGCCGGCGGGAAGCCGGGCAGCTACCTGCTGACAGGGCCGAGCTGGAGCGGGCAGGTTCCCGCGGGAATGAAGAGGATCGCGTTCCCGACCCGGTACGCGGTCATTCTAGGGCGCACGTATTTCGACGGTACCGAAAGGGACCAGAAGACGGTCAATGCACTGCAGGCGAGATACACGATCACGCCGCTGTCCGCCCGTGGCAAGGCGTACACCCCGCCGCCGGCTCCGGTGAATCCGCGCCCGGCCTTCAGCGTGACCGGCAAGCCGCAGGCCGCGATTCTTGCGATGGACACCGGCGCGTATTTCAACCTGATGTCGAACCTGATGTGCAATTTTGCGCCGCCGGCGGCGGCGGACGCTCCGATGATTGCGCGAATGGCCAGGATCGGTCTCGAGCTTTGCAAGCCGTTCGACGCGAGCCGTCTCGACCCGGCGGTGCAGGCGGCGTTGCAGGACGTTCCGCGAGCGGTGCTGCAGAGAATCGAAGCCAACAGAACGAGCATGGGCGAACTGGTCGACGGCTGGGTGGTGACGAAGGGCCTCGGGTCCTACGGTACGAACTACATGAAGCGCGCCGTCGTCGCGGCATTCGGCTGGCCCGCAAACAGGCAGGACGACGCCGTATACCCGTACGCGGAATCGGACAGCGCGGGGCAGAAGCTCACCGGCGCCAACAAGTACACGCTGACCTTTCCGAAAGGGCAGAACGCCGCCCGTCAACGGTTTCTGGTCGATCACGATGTACCAGGTCGACAACGGCTGGTGGTTCTACCCCAATCCGTCCAACAAGTTCACCGTCAGCCCCCGGGATAAACTGAAGTACAACGCCGACGGCTCGCTGACGATCTATTTGCAGAATGCCTCGCCCGGCAAGGACAAGGAAGCCAACTGGCTGCCCGCGCCTGCGGGAGAATTCGTGCCGATGCTGCGGATGTACTGGCCGAAGGACAAGGATCCGTCGATCCTCAACGGAACCTGGAACCCGCCTGCCGTGCAGCAGACCGGCTGAACGGCCGTCGACTACCCGCGCGCGGGAATCGTCATCGCTCCCGGCCGGCAGGTTCGGGGCAACGGCACCGATCCTACTTTCCCAGCGCCCGCACCGGCGCTTTCACCTCGATCGTCTGCTTCGCTCCGGCCCTGTTCTCGAGCGTCAGCGTCATCGGCACGGTGTCCCCTTCCCGGAGCGGCCGCGCGAGGCCCATCAGCATGACGTGATAGCCGCCGGGCTTGAGCTCGACGGTCTTTCCCGCAGGCAGGGGCAACCGATCCACGGCCGACATTCGCATTGTTCCGCCTTCGAGCTTCATCTCGTGGATCTCGACGATCTTCGCGTCGGGCGAAGCGGCGCCGACGAGGGTCATGTCGGCGGGCGACGTCAGCTGCATGAACGCGCCGGTGGCCTGCTGCCCGGAGACGGTGCCGCGAACCCAGGGATTCCCGACGGCGACCTGGGCGGCGGCGGAAGTGGCGCATGCCGCAAGAGCCGCGGCCCCGATCAACCGCGTCAGACGAGGTGGCGACATGGAATCCCCTGGTGCGCTCAGAAACGGTAGGTGATGCCACCGACGGCCGCCCAGTTCACCGCGAGTTGCGTGCCGTTGACGTAGCGATAGAGCGGCAACTGCGCGAACGCGTAGAGCTGAACGGCCGGCGACACGGTGTAGCTTACGCCGGGACTGAAGAACAGCGAACGGCCGCCGCTTTCCTCCGGCTCGGCATTGGCACCTGAATCGCGTCCGCGCCAGAGTGCATTCAACTGCCCGAGCAGAGCGAGGTTCTCGCCGACCGGCCACGAAACGCCGCCGGTCAGGAGCAGCTGGTTGCCCGGACGATAGTCGTCCTTCGCCGCCATCGCGCCCTGGAACTGCAGTTGCGCGAACCACAGCGAGCCGCCGTGTGCCGCGTAGTTCGTGTAGAGGCCGACCACGCCGCTCGTCGCGCCGGTGCCGGGCTGCAACGAGCGTTCGGCGACGGCGCCCTCCGCATTGCTGATGCCGGTCGGGCCCGTCGGCAGCACCAGGCCGAACTGCACGCCGGTGCTGGACGCATCGGTGGCGGCGAAGCGGAATCGGCCGACGACGCGGGCATCCCCGACGCGCGTGAAGTCCCACGATTCCGGCGTCGGGTCCCCGTACGGATCGGCGAGATGATCATGCCGCTTCGAAACCACGGGCAGCGTCACGGTGATGCCCCAATATTGGTCGAACGTATAGTCGAGCGATGCGATCAGCGTCTGCGAGATCGTCTTCTGCTCGAGCGCATCGGCGTCTTCCGGCGCGATGCTTGTCTTGTGCGAGCCGGCGAGCAGCGTGTCCTGCTTGATGTAGTCGTACTGGAACTGGAGCAATGTGCCGCCGGCCTCGGTCGGGATGCCGTGAATCTGCCACTGCGTGTTGACGAGGCAGGCGGCGGAGCCGCACGAGGCCGCGGCGGGCAACGCAATTGATGCGGCAGCAACGATGACGGCGGCCGCGAGCGCACGCGACACGGAACTACCCGGACGATCTTGCATGACGATCCCCTGTCTGGCGGTTCGCGCGGGGTGCAATCTGCACCGCGCGGCGTCGAACCGGATGAAAAGAAAATGCGGGATGCGGCGATGTCGCCGCGGGATCGATCAGGCGAGGGCGGGCGGGCCGCGCGGGGGTGCGGCAAGACGGTCGACCGGCGCCGCGGCCGGGAGTACCAACACGATGACCGCGCACAGCGCTGGCGCGACGACGATTGCCGCGGCGATCGGGGTCGGCGGCGCCCAGCCGCTTCCGAAGGTGCCGGTGCAGCCGTCGCAGTGGGTACAGGCGCCGTGGCTCGTGTCTGCCGGGAACGGCATTGCGGGAAGCGGACCCTGGCTGCCGACGGTCGTGCAGAAGTCGCTGTGACCGTCGATACCCGCCGTGCCGCCGTGACGGTGCGCGCCCGCCGGCGGCACGAGCCCCAGCAGGATGGCGAACAGCGCGATCCATCCGGCGCGGCGCGAAAGTCGGCGGGGTCTGGACATAGCGTCCGGATTCTACATGGCGATGTTTTTTTGGCAAATTTTCGTGAAATGACATCAATGAATCGATCTAAGCGATTGTTGTAAAAAGGGATGGAGTTTCCGATCACGGCGTTTTTTCTTGATCCTGATCAAGATTTTTCGAACTTCGAGGCCACGTGCCGTTGCTTCCGCAAACTGTTGCGGCTAGCCTCCCCTCGACGTACAACATCTTGTGGTCGACGCCGCCTCGAGACTTTTCGGCAGCCGACCGCCCTGGAGGAACCCGCATGCCCGCAGAATCGGTCGCTCCGGCGAAGGACACGCCGTCGGCGCGAGCACCCGCCCCGTCGCTTCCGCGGGAGGTGATCAAGCGCGACGGCCAGCGCGTTCCGTTCGAGCTCGCCAAGATCGCCTCGGCGATCACCCGGGCGGGCTCCGCAACCGGCGAATTCGACGAGGAGGGAGCGCGGGCACTGGCGGACGCCGTCGGCCGCGTCCTCGCCCACCGCCACACCGGCGGCGTGCCCGACATCGAAACGATCCAGGACTGCGTCGAGCACACGCTCGCGGCGGCGGGCTGGTTCCACACGGCGCGCGCCTACATCGTCTATCGCGACCGCCACGAGCGGCTGCGCGCGGATCGCAAGACGCTCGTCGATGTCGCGCAATCGGTCGACGAGTATCTCGACCAGAAGGACTGGCGGGTCAACGCGAACGCCAACCAGGGCTATTCGCTCGGCGGCCTGATCCTCAACGTGTCCGGCAAGGTCGTCGCGAACTACTGGCTCTCGCATGTCTACGCGCCGGAAATCGGACGCGCGCACCGCGACGGCGACGTCCACATCCACGACCTCGACATGCTGGCGGGCTACTGCGCCGGCTGGTCGCTGCGGCAGCTCCTGCACGAGGGCCTCAACGGCGTGCCGGGCAAGGTCGAGGCCGGTCCGCCGAAGCACATGTCGAGCGCAGTCGGGCAGATCGTCAACTTTCTCGGCACGCTGCAGAACGAATGGGCCGGCGCGCAGGCGTTCAGCTCGTTCGACACCTACATGGCGCCGTTCATCCGTCGCGACCGCATGCCGTACGACGACGTCAAGCAGTGCATCCAGGAGCTGATCTACAACCTCAATGTGCCGTCGCGCTGGGGCACGCAGACGCCGTTCACGAATCTCACGTTCGACTGGGTCTGTCCCGAGGACCTGCGCCCGCAGATCCCGGTGATTGCGGGCTGCGAGATGCCGTTTTCCTACGGCGACCTGCAGGCCGAGATGGACATGATCAACCGCGCCTACATCGAAGTGATGACCACGGGCGACGCGAAGGGCCGCGTGTTCACGTTTCCGATCCCGACCTACAACATCACGCCGGATTTCGACTGGGACCATCCCAACTGCGACCTGCTGTTCGCGATGACGGCCAAGTACGGGCTTCCCTATTTCCAGAATTTCGTGAACTCCGAATTGAAGCCCAACATGATCCGGTCGATGTGCTGCCGCCTGCAGCTCGACCTGCGCGAGCTCCTGAAGCGTGGCAACGGGCTCTTCGGCTCGGCCGAGCAGACGGGATCGGTCGGCGTGGTCACCATCAATTGCGCGCGTCTCGGTTACCTGCATGCGAACGACGAGATCGGTCTCTACGAGAGGATCGACCTGCTGCTGCGCTTTGCTGCGGACAGCCTCGAAGTGAAGCGCAAGGTCATCCAGCGCCTCATCGACCAGGGCCTCTTCCCGTACACCAAGCGCTACCTCGGCACGCTGCGCAACCACTTCTCGACGATCGGCGTCAACGGCATCAACGAAATGGTGCGCAACTTCACCGGCGGCAGCGACGACATCACGACACCGCGGGGACACGCCTTCGCCGTGCGTCTGCTCGACCACCTGCGCGCGCGGATCGTCGCGTTCCAGGAGGAGACCGGCCACATGTACAACCTCGAAGCCACGCCGGCCGAGGGCACGACGTACCGCTTCGCGAAAGAGGACCGGAAGCGCTGGCCCGACATTCTGCAGGCCGGCACGCCGGAGATGCCGTACTACACGAACAGCTCGCAGCTTCCGGTCGGCTTCACCGACGATCCGTTCGAGGCGCTCACGCGGCAGGAGGAACTGCAGACCCGGTACACCGGCGGCACGGTGCTGCACCTCTACATGAGCGAGAAGGTGAGCTCGCCTTCCGCCTGCAAGGCGCTGGTGCGCCGCTCGCTCGAGCGGTTCCGGCTGCCCTACATCACGATCACGCCGACGTTCTCGATCTGCCCGAAGCACGGGTACCTCGACGGCGAGCACGAGTTCTGCCCGAAATGCGACGAGGAAAAGCTGGCCGAAAAGCGGCGCAAGCTCGCCGCGTGAAACCTGCAAAGGAGAGCCTGATGAACACGATGTCCGAAGTGAAGCACCTGACCGACGTCACGCTGACCGACGACGAGCGGCAGCGCTGTGAAGTGTGGACGCGTGTGATGGGCTACCACCGCCCGGTCGCGTCGTTCAACATCGGCAAGAAGGGCGAGCACACGGAGCGCCGATTCTTCAGCGAGGAGCGCGCGCGCCCGAACCTCTAGCCCCGAATCGGGGCGCGCACGTCGTCACCGCCGCATCGGCCCATGCCGAGGGATATCGCTTCCGATGAAACCGGCCCCTGCTTCCGCGCCGCTTCGCGTGGGCGGTTTCGCGCCGTTCACGGCGACCGACTATCCGGACGCGCTCGCCGCGGTCGTGTTCTGCCAGGGTTGCCCGTGGCGATGCGCGTACTGCCATAACCCGCACCTGATTGCCGCGCGCGGCCGCGACGAACTCGACTTCGGGCGCATCCTCGACTGGCTCGCGTCGCGCCGCGGCTTGCTGGACGCGGTCGTGTTCTCGGGCGGGGAGCCTACGGCGCAGGCAGGACTTTCCACGGCGATCGACGGCGTGCGCAGCCTGGGTTACAGGGTCGGCCTGCACACGGGAGGGGCATACCCGCGACGCCTTGCCGAGGTGCTGCCGAAGGTCGACTGGGTCGGCCTCGACGTCAAGGCGCCAATCGCCGAATACGCTGCGGTCACCGGCGTTCCCGGAAGCGGTCCCGCGGCGCTCGCGAGCCTCGATCTCGTGCGCGGCGGTGGGGCAGCCTACGAAGTGCGCACGACGGTGCACCCCACACTCACGCCGCCCGACGCGATGGAGCGCCTTGCACGCGAACTCGCCGCGCGCGGCGTCGATCGCTGGATCCTGCAGGCTTTCCGCGCGACCGGTTGCGCAAACAAAGCCATCGCCGCCGCAGCGCCGGGCGGCGCGACGCCCGATCGTGCGCTGCTCGCGCGGTTGTCGGAGCACGTGCCGGTGATCGAGGTGCGCGTCTAGCCGAAGGACGCGGGCTCGGGTACTTCGCCCCGAAATTCGAAGGGCTCGGGACCGCGAGTCAGTGCGGCGCAGGATCCGGCGGCAGCGGAATGAATTCGCCGTCGTCGTGCGTCGGCAATTTCATGCGTCCCGTCGCGCCAGTCCGACTTGGCCTGCTCGATACGGTCCCGCGACGACGAAACGAAATTCCATTCGATGAACCGTTCGCCGATCGGTTCGCCGCCGAGCAGCATGACGATGGCCGGCGCGACGGCCGTGAATTGAATCGGCGCGCCGGGCGCGAAGACCAGCATCTGCCCCGCGTTGTACACGTTGCCTTCGACCTCCACCGATCCTGTCGCGACGTAGGCGGCGCGCTCGGGGTACCGCGCCTCGAGTTGCGCGCGCGCTCCCGCGGCCAACCTCCAGTGGACGTAGAACAGCGGCGAATGCACGCGCACCGGGGCGCTGGCGCCGAACGCCTCGCCGGCGATGAGGCGAGCCCACAGCCCGCCCGATTCGTACACCGGCAGCACGTCCGCGCCGTAGTGGTCGAAGGAAGGCGCCGTCTCCTCGTGTTCCTTCGGCAGCCCCACCCAGGCCTGGATGCCGTGCAGGACTCCGCCTTCGCGACGCGCCCGCTCGAACCGCTCCGAGTGCGTGATGCCGCGACCGGCGGTCATCCAGTTGACCTCACCCGGACGGATCGCCTCTTCGGAGCCGACGCTGTCGCGATGCGTGATTTCACCCTCGAACAGGTAGGTGACCGTGGACAGCCCGATGTGCGGGTGCGGGCGGACATCGACCGAGCGCGGAATCCCCGGCGCGAATTCCACCGGGCCCATGTGGTCGAAGAACACGAACGGGCCCACCATGCGGCGCCGCGCGGAAGGCAGGACGCGCCCCACCTCGAAGCCGCCCAGATCGCGGCGGCGCTGGTCGATCACGAGTTCGATCATTCCTGGTTTCCCGATGGGGCGGACGCGCAATGCGCCATGGCAGGAGCAAGGATATCGCATTCGCAAGGCGCGAAAATGCGCCAGAATCGGGCCTGCGCCAGGATTTCACCTGCCCTCGGAGATTGCGCCATGTCCACCATTGCCGGCACCGGAATCATTGCGCATGCCATCCAGCTCGCCATTGCGCCCGTGTTTCTCCTGACGGGGATCGCCGGGCTTTTGAACGTGATGGCCGGCCGGCTCGCGCGGGTGATCGACCGCGCCCGCGCCTTCGAGCACACGTGGGACGGCATGGATGCGAAGGCGCGTGCGGCCGCGCGCGTGGAGATCGGCAACCTCGAGCGACGCCGGCGCGTCTGCAGCTGGTCCATCAACTATTGCACGGCCGCTGCGCTGCTCATCTGCCTCGTCATCGTCGCCCTGTTCGTCGAGGAATTCTTCGCCGCGGACCTGAAATGGCTCGCCGGCGCGCTGTTCGTGGCGGCAATGGTGGCGCTGATCGGCGGGCTCACCTGTTTCATGCGCGAGGTCTATCTCGCGACGCACACGACGAGCGTCGACCTCACTCGGTTCGGGTGACGCGGACCGAGGTAGCCGCCGGCATCCGATCGTCTTCGGCGGCACGCCCGCGGAGCGGCGTCCACGGGACGCGGATTTCTTGCCGGCGCCCGCCGGGGCGACGCGAGTAAAATGCTGGCCACGCGTCCTGCCGCCCCGGAGTCGATGGCAATGAAGATCCAATGGCACGTCGTAGCGATCGTCGTGTCGCTGTTTCTCCTTTCGTGCTCGAAGGCGCCGGAAGCGCCCTCGGCCGCCGCGGTTTCGCGCGTTGAAACGGTCGCCGCGGTGCCGCCTGGCGCAGCGCAGCCGGCGGCGCGTACCGAGCACGCCATCGCGTGGGAAGCGGGGGACGTCGATGCCGCCTTCGCGAAAGCCAAGGCGGAAGACAGGCCGCTGTTTCTCTACTGGGGCGCCGTGTGGTGCCCGCCGTGCAACGAGGTCAAGGCAACGATCTTCAGCCGCCAGGACTTCATCGAACGCTCGCGCAATTTCGTTCCGGTCTACATCGACGGCGACGCGAAGAGCGCGCAGAAACTCGGCGCGCGATTCAACGTGAGCGGCTACCCGACGATGATCCTGTTCACGCCGGACGGCCGGGAGATCACGCGGCTGCCGGGCGAGATCGAGCCGAACCGGTACATGCAGGTGCTCTCTCTCGGCATGAACGGCGCGCGGCCGGTCAAGGAAACGCTCGATATGGCGCTTGCGAAAGGCGATTCGCGCGGGAAGCTGCGTCCGGAAGACTGGCGCATGCTCGCATGGTATTCGTGGGAGACCGACGAAAGCCAGGTACTGGACGCGAGCAAGCGGCCGGCAGCGCTGCAGCGTCTCGCCAATGCTTGTCCGGCCGACCAACCGCAGCTCGCCACGCGCCTGTCGCTGCAGGCGCTGGTTGCCAGGGCGAAGGCGAAGGACGCCAGGCCGCGCGACGACAAGTCCGCCGTCGACATGCTGCTGAAGGTGCTCGCCGATCCCGCGGCGGCGCGCGAGAACTTCGATCTCGTCGTCTACTACGCCGACAACATGGCGGGCAACGTCACGCAACCCAGGTCCGCCGCTCGGGCACGGCTCGTCGATGCATGGAACGCGACGCTCGTGCGCCTCGCGGCGGACCCGGGCCTTTCGGAGCAGGACCGGCTCACCACGCTGTACGCGCAGGTCGAGCTCGCGAAGCTCGACTCTCCCAAAGGTCCGGCGCCCGACGCGCTGCTGCGGCGGATCCGCGACGAGGTCGCGCGCGCCGACCAGGAAACGCGCGACCCGTATTCGAGGCAGGCGGTCATCAGCGCCGCGGCGGAATTGCTGACCGAATCGGGTCTCCTCGCGGAATCCGACGCGCTCCTGACCGCCGAGCTCGCGCGCTCGCATTCGCCGTACTATTTCATGCTCGGTCTCGCCGACAACGCGAAGAGAGCGCGGCGACAAGGCGGCCGCGGTCGACTGGGCCGAGAAGGCCTACGCCGCGTCGACCGGACCCGCGACGCGGCTGCAATGGGGGTCGCGCTACGTCGCGCTGCTGGTCGAACTGACGCCGCAGGACGCGACGCGCATCGAGAAGGCCGCGGCGCAGGTCATCGGCGAACTCGAGCCCGCTCCCGATACGTTCTACGAGCGCAATCAGCGCGCGCTGGCGCGGGTGGGGAAGAATCTCGCGAAATGGAACAAGGACAACCGCCACGCCGACGCAGTGCGGCGGCTCTCCGCCGAAATGGCGGGCGTGTGCGCCAAGCTGCCGGCCAATGACCCGGCCCGCCCGACCTGCGACCGGGCGCTGAAGCCGGGCGCGGCGGCGTGAGATTGCCCCGGCTCGCGCGCGCCGACCTACGCCATGCCCGTCGACGACCGCAACGTTCTTGGTGGAGTGCTCGCCCCTTGCTCGACGTCCCCGCGCACCGGCTTCTACCGCGACGGCTGCTGCAACACGGGCCCCGAAGATCTCGGACTGCACGTCGTCTGCGTGCAGGTGACCGCCGAATTTCTCGCGTTTGCCCGCTCGCGCGGGAACGACCTCGTGACGCCGGCGCCCGAATTCGGCTTTCCCGGCCTCAGGCCGGGCGATCGCTGGTGCGTGTGCGCGGCGACATGGCGCGAGGCCCACGAAGCGGGCGTCGCGGCGCCGGTCGTGCTCGCGGCCACGCACGAGGAGACCCTCGCCGTGATCCCGCTCGGCGCGCTGCGCGAGCACGCACTCGACGCGCACTGACCGATTCCGATGCGCGCGGTTCGCTACGACCATTACGGGCCGCCCGACGTGCTGCGCGTCGCGGACGTTCCTGAGCCGACACCCGCCGCGGGCGAGGTCAAATTGCGCGTCCGGGCGGCGAGCTTGAATCCGCTCGACGGCAAGGCACGCGCGGGTCACCTGCGCTTCGTGCCCATGTTCCGCGGACCGCCGCGCGGGACAGGCTGCGACGTGGCGGGCGAAATCGTAGGAGTCGGCAGCGGTGTGGCGCCGCGGCACGTCGGCGAACGGGTTTTCGGCGCGATCTCGCCGATGGCGCGCGACGGCACGTTCGCCGAATTCGTCGTGATTCCGTCGCTCAGCATCGCGCTGGTCCCGGACGGCGTCGACTTCGAGCATGCCGCAGCGTTGCCCGTCGCGGGCGGCACCGCACTTCAGGTGCTCTCGGAGGTTGCACGGCTGGCGGCGGGCCAGCGCGTGCTGATTACTGGCGCGGCGGGTGGCGTGGGCCACCTCGCGGTGCAGCTTGCCAAGCACCTCGGCGCGCACGTCGTCGGCGTCTGCGGCGCGTCCAACGCCGAATTCGTGCGCGAGCAGGGGGCCGACGAAGTCGTCGATTACGCTCGCCATGACGCCACGCTGCGTGCCGATCGCTTCGACGTCGTATTCGACGCGGCGTCAGCGATGGATTTCACCGCGGCGCGCGGAGTCCTCACGGAAACGGGTTGCTACATCAGCACCGCCGGCAATCTCGCTGCCGCGGTGCGCACCGCGGCGGGCGGCGTCATCGCGCGGTTCACTTCGCGGCAGCGGGCCATTCCGTTCGTCCTGAAGCCCGGGAGCGCGACCTGGCAGCGGCTCGCGCGGTTCGCGGCGGATGGCATTCTGCGGCCGCACGTCGAGCGCACGATCGCGCTCGAAGGCGTCGCGGACGCGCAGCGTGCGATGGAGACCGGCCACGGCCGCGGCAAGATCGTCGTCGTGCCGTAACCCGGATCAGAACAGCGAGGGCGTCGGATCCGGTTCGCCCACGGATGCCTCCTCGGCTTCCGCAATCGGAACCAGCGCACCGATGCGCACGCCGAGGAGCCGTATGCGGCGGTCCAGAGGCACGCGCTTCAGGCATTCGCCGGCGGCGCGGCGGATCGCTTGCGCGTCCTGCGTCGGCGCGGCAATGGTCTGGTCGCGCGTGACCGTGCGGAAATTGTCGTAGCGCAGCTTGAGGCCGATCGTGCGCCCTGCGTAACCCGCACGCAGCAGGTCCTCCGCAACGTGGATGCACAGATCGGTGAAGATCTGCGACAGCTGGGCGCGGTCGCGCACGGCGTGGAGGTCGTGGTCGAGCGTCGTCTCGCGGCTGATCGACTTGGGCTCGCTGTGCGTGACCACCGGCCGGTCGTCGCGGCCATTCGCGGCCTCGTGCATCCACGCGCCGGTGTGACGGCCGAACTGCTCGACGAGCCAGCCAGGGTCCGCGTGCGCGAGCTCGCCGATGGTGTGGATGCCGAGCAACTCGAGCCTGGCCGCCGCTTTCGGACCGATGCCGTTGATGCGGCGCGGCGGCAGCGGCCAGATCACGAGCGCGATGTCGGCGTCGTCGACGATCGTTATGCCGTCAGGCTTGTCGAGATCGGAGGCGATTTTCGCCAGCAGCTTGTTCGGCGCGATGCCGATCGACGAAGAAAGGCCGGTCGCAGCGCGCACCGCGTCCTTGATCGACTGCGCGAGGGCCCGCACGGCTTCGCCCATGCCACGGTCCGCCGGATCACGCGCAACGATCGGCGGTCGCTCCACTTCGGTGAGGTCGATGTAGATCTCGTCGATGCCGCGATCCTCGATCCGCGGTGCGATTTTCGCGACCGCCTCCTTGAAGAGGCGTGAATAGCGGCGGTACGCGTCGAAGTCCGCCGGCAGCCGGATCGCGTCCGGCGCGAGCCGCGCTGCCTTCATGAGCCCCATCCCGGAATGGATGCCAAGCGCGCGCGCCTCGTAGGTCGCCGTCGTCGCGACGCCGCGCCCCACATAGTCGCCCAACGTCGTGAATGCTTCACGGGTGTCACCGACGGCGCTCCGCCGTCCGCCACCGATCACGACCGCCCTGCCGCGCAATTCCGGATAGCGCAGCAGCTCGACGGACGCATAGAACGCATCCATGTCGAGGTGGGCGACAAGTCGAGGACGATCGGTCACAAGGTGCGAAGGCGAACGAGCGCGGTGGCCGGTGGCGTCCGATGATGCCTGAATCCGGGAGGGCGGACCACGCCGCCGCGCGCATGCGCATCACGGGCCTTTGCTGGCCGGACGGCAGCGCGCTTCCGGCGTCCTGCGGGCGAATTCGCGCCAGACGACACACGTTTGGTTGCGCGGAATGCCGCGGCAGGGGATCATAGCGGGTTCCGACGCCGCAAACGCAAGAAGGACTCCATGACCGATCCGCGCGCCCTCGACGAACCACTTTCGGATGCCGAGCTCGACGAACTCGAGGTTTTTCTCGCCTCCGACGCCGTTCCACAGGACTGCATGGACCTCGAAATGCTGGACGGTTATCTGACGGCGGTCGTTTCCGGCCCCGAGATGATCCAGCCGTCCGAGTGGCTGCCGCAGGTGTGGAGCGAAGGCAGCAAGAGCGCCGCGCCCGTCTTCGTCGACAACGACCAGGCGCAGCGGATCATGGGGCTCGTGCTCCGGCATTTCGTCGGCATCCAGCGCACGCTGGGGGAGTCGCCGACGCGTTTCCGGCCGCTGCTCTACGTGCCCGACGACAAGGCGCAGCGCGGCGAGCGCGCGCCTGCGGAAGCGACGGCGTGGTGCGAAGGCTACATGGCGGGCGTGAAGATCCGCGACGACGAATGGCAGCCGCTCTACGACGCCCAGGACGCGCGCGACTGGATCTTCCCGATCGAGGCGCTCGCGTTCGGCGACCGCGACGACGATTTCACCGAATGGGTCGACAGCGACGAGAAGCGCGCAGAGCTGATCGACGAGCTGCCGGTCGCCGCGGTGCTCATCTACCGGTTCTGGCTCGGGCGACGCGAGGCCACGCAGGGACGCGGCACCGGCAGCCGCCGGAGCGCGTTCGCCGACGCGACGCGCAAGTCGCGGCAGCGACTGCACTGAATCGCATCAGGGCACGGAACGCCGGGCCGGACTCGATACGACCGTCCAGCAACCGGGGAGAGGCACTGCAGTGGGCGTCCCAGAACTCTCGGACATCGAACCTCGACTCCCCTGCGACGGTTCGACTTCGGATTCGCAGACGGCGATGCCGGGACGCGCTCGCTCGCTCCGCTGAGAGACCGCATCGCTTCGGCGCATCGCGCCGACGAAGCGGCGACCGTCCGGACACTGGCCGAAGAGGCGCGCTTCGCGCCGGAGGTCCTCGCCGAGGCGCAGGCGCACGCAACGAGGCTCGCGGAAGCGGTGCGCGCCGAACGCTCGCAGGCCGGCGGCGTGGACGCGCTGATGCTGGAGTTCTCGCTCGACAGCCGCGAGGGCGTCGCGCTGATGTGCGTCGCCGAGGCGCTGCTGCGCATTCCCGACGCGGCGACGCGCAACCGGTTGATCCGCGACAAGATCGGCCAGGGCGACTGGCGCGCCCACGTCGGCGCGTCGCCGTCGCTGTTCGTGAACGCGGCGGCGTGGGGCCTGCTCGTCACGGGAAGGCTCGTCGACACGCGCAGCGAAGGGGCGCTGGAGCAGGCGCTCTCGTCGCTGTTGAGAAAGGGCGGCGAGCCGCTGATCCGCAAGGGGGTGGACCTCGCGATGCGTCTCCTCGGCCGGCAGTTCGTCACCGGCCGCACGATCGACGAAGCGCTCGCCAACGCGCGCGAGCGGGAATCGCGCGGCTACACGTATTCGTTCGACATGCTGGGGGAAGCGGCGCTGACCGCCGTCGATGCACAGCACTACTTCGACGCGTACGAGGCTGCCATCCATTCGATCGGGCGCGCGTCCGCGGGACGGGGGGTCGTTGCGGGACCGGGCGTGTCGGTGAAGCTTTCCGCGCTGCACCCGCGCTTCGGCCGCGCAACGCGCGGACGCGTCATGGCCGAACTCACGCCGCGTCTGCTGATGCTGTTGCGCCTCGCGAAGCGCTACGACATCGGATTCGCCATCGACGCGGAAGAAGCGGACCGGCTGGAGCTCTCGCTCGACCTCCTGGCCGGGCTCGTCGCCGATCCGGCACTCGCGGACTGGGACGGCCTCGGTTTCGTCGTGCAGGCCTACCAGAAGCGGGCGCGGCCGACGATCGACTGGATCGTCGCGCTCGCGCGCCAGCACCGGCGGCGCCTGATGCTGCGCCTCGTCAAGGGGGCGTACTGGGATTCGGAGATCAAGCGCGCGCAGGTCGACGGCATGCCGGGCTATTCCGTGTTCACGCGAAAAGTGCACACGGATGTCGCCTACCTCGCCTGCGCGAAGGCGATGCTGGCGGCGCCCGACGCGCTCTACTCGCAGTTCGCCTCGCACAACGCGTTCACGATCGCGGCGATCCGCACGCTTGCCGGAGACGCGCGATTCGAATTCCAGTGCCTGCACGGAATGGGCGAGAGCATCTACGACCAGCTCGCCACCGGCGGCAAGCTCGACCGCCCGTGCCGGATCTACGCGCCGGTCGGGTCGCACGAGACGCTGCTCGCGTATCTCGTTCGGCGCCTGCTCGAGAACGGCGCCAACTCGTCGTTCGTCAACCGCATCGTCGATCCTGCGATCCCCATCGCATCGCTGGTCGAGGATCCCGTCGCCGCGGCCGCGAAGGCCGGGTTCGCGCCGCACGCCAACCTGCCGACGCCCGCGACGATCCTGCCGGGCCGGCGGAATTCGCAGGGAGTCGATCTTGCCGACGACGCCGTTCTGCGCACGCTCGCCGACGAGCTCGCCGCGACGCCCGCGACCTTCGACGGCCCAGGGGACGCGGCCGACGCCACCGTCGTCGTCAATCCGGCCGATCGCGGCGACATCGTCGGCAGGATTTCCGATGCCGCACCGGACGACGTCGGTCGCGCCGTTGCACTGGCGAAGGACGCCGGCGCGCAGTGGTCGCGCACGCCGGCAGCGGACCGCGCGGCGTGCCTCGAACGCGCGGCGGACATGCTGGAGGCGGCGCGTGCGACGTTCATCGCGCTTGCCGTTCGCGAAGCGGGCAAGACGATGGGCAACGCGGTGTCGGAACTGCGCGAGGCCGTCGACTTTCTTCGCTATTACGCCGCGCAGGCGCGAACGATGGAGGGTGGCGCGCCGATCGGTCCCGTCGTCGCGATCTCGCCGTGGAATTTTCCGCTTGCGATCTTCGTCGGGCAGGTGGGCGCGGCGCTTGCCGCAGGCAATCCGGTGCTCGCCAAACCCGCCGAGCAGACGCCGCTCATCGCGCGCGAGGCGGTGCGCCTCCTGCATCGCGCCGGCATTCCCGCCGCCGCGCTGCAGCTCCTTCCCGGGCGTGGCGAGACGATCGGCGCGGCGCTCGTCGCCGATCCGCGGATCGCCGGCGTCATCTTCACGGGATCGACCGAAGTCGCGCGGCTCATCCACCGACAGCTCGCCACCCGCGACGACGACCCTGTCCTGATCGCGGAAACCGGCGGCCAGAATGCGATGATCGTCGACAGCTCCGCGCTGCCGGAGCAGGTCGTCATCGACACGCTCGTGTCCGCGTTCGACAGCGCCGGCCAGCGCTGCTCGGCGCTGCGCGTGCTGTGCCTGCAGGACGACGTCGCGACGCCCGTGCTCACGATGCTGCGCGGCGCGCTGGAGCAGCTCGCGCTGGGTGATCCGGCACGCCTTTCCACGGACGTCGGCCCGGTCATCGACGCGGAGGCGCGCGATGCGCTCGTCGCGCACGTCGCGAAAGCGCGCGCGCGCGGCTGGCCGGTTTTCGAGCTGCCCGTGCCCGAGGTCTCCGCGCGGGGAACATTCGTCGCCCCCGCGATCGTCCTGCTGCCGTCGATCGCCGCGCTCGCCGAACTCACGCGCGAAGTCTTCGGTCCCGTGCTGCACGTCGTTCGCTGGCACCGTGACGAGCTCATGCCGCTGATCGATGCGATCAACGCCGCCGGATACGGCCTCACGCACGGAATCCATACGCGGATCGACGAAACGGCCGCCGCGATCCTCGCGCGCGTTCGCGCCGGCAACGTGTACGTCAATCGCAATATCGTCGGTGCCGTGGTCGGCGTCCAGCCTTTCGGCGGTCACGGATTGTCCGGTACCGGACCGAAGGCGGGGGGGCCGCTCTATCTTCGGCGACTGGTGCGCGGCGGCGCGCGCGCATCGCTGCCAGCGGCGCCGGTGCCGCTTCCCGGCCCGACCGGCGAGGCGAACACACTGGAATTCCATCCGCGCGGCATCGTCGCCTGCATTGCCGACGACGCGGAATCTCTCCTCGCGCAGACAAGTGCTGCGCGGGCGGCGGGGAACACGCCGCTGTGGCTGCGCTCCCCGCTCACGTTCGCGGCGCGCGACCGGCTCGACGGCGAAAGCGTGACCTTCGCCGACGCACTCGATCCGCTGACCGTGGATGCCGTCCTGCTCGACGTGTCGCCGGAGCGCGCGCGGCGGGTGCGCGCCGATCTCGCTGCCGCGGCGGGCAAGATCGTCGCGATCATTGCGCCGGAGGCGGACGGCGGCTACGATCCGGCGCGGCTCGTGATCGAGCGGACGGTGACCGTCAACACGGCCGCGGCCGGGGGCAATGCGGCGCTGCTGTCGCTGTCCGAGGATCGACCGTAGCGCCAAGGAGCGTCGCGTTTCGGCGACCCTCGACGTGACATCGATGCGCTATTTCGACGCCGCGAGGGTGCGCGAAGGGTTGCCCTGGCCGCGGATGCTGGACGCGCTCGAGGCGATGCTGCGGGCCGACGTGGTGGCGCCGCTTCGCGCGAGCCACACGATCGACGTGCCGGGCGCCCCCGCCGCCTCGCTGCTGCTGATGCCGGCGTGGCGCACCGGGCGGCGCGCGGGCGTGAAGCTCGCCACGGTCTTCCCCGGCAACCGCGATCGCGGTGAGCGCGCGGTGAACGCCGTGTACGCGCTGTTCGATGCGCGCACCGGCAAGGCGCTCGCGCTGTTCGACGGCGAGGAAATCACTGCCCGGCGCACGGCCGGCGCGTCCGCGCTGGCGGCCCGATGCCTCGCGCGGCCCGGTTCGCGGCATCTCGTCATGGTGGGCGCGGGCGGGCAGGCGCGCGGCCTCATCGAAGCGCATTCGCACGTGCGCCCCATCGATCGCGTGAGCCTGTGGAGCCGGACGGCGCAGCGCGCGGACGCCGCCGCGCGCGAAATGGCGGCGGACGGCATCCCGGTGACGGCGGTGCGCGACCTCGAAGCTGCCGTGCGCGACGCCGACATCGTGTCCTGCGCCACGTTGTCCACCGCACCGCTGGTGAAGGGCGCATGGCTTGCCGCAGGAGCGCATCTCGATCTCGTCGGCGCGTTCAGGGCGTCGATGCGCGAGACGGACGATGCCGCGATGCGCCGCGCCGACGTGATCGCCGTGGACGACCGCAAGGCGGCTCTCGCCGAGGGTGGCGACGTCGTGCAGGCGATTGCGAGCGGCGCCATCACGCCCGAACGCATCGGCGCCGACCTGGCCGATCTCGCGCGCGGCGTCCACCCGGGCCGCACGTCCGACCGGCAGATCACCGTGTTCAAATCGGTCGGCTTTGCGCTGGAGGATCTCGCCGCCGCCGAGGCCGTCTACGATTCGGCGGGCACGGGTTGAGCGTCACTGCAGAGCATGGTCGCCCGAGCGCTGGCGGGCTTCGTAGTCCTCGATGAGGTCGACCAGCTCGTCGAAGCGACGCCCGGCAGGGGTGTCGGGGTCGGTCGCCATCAGCAGGTCCAGTTCGTCGAGCGCGGCAAGGTAGGCGGCCTCGTTGTCGAGGCGCGGCGGGTCGAGCAGATGAGGCATCGCGGGTCCTCCGGTTCGCTGGATGAAGGCGAGGGCGCGCGGCGCGGAGGCAACGGAACCCGGGTGGGGTCGGGACCGCGGCGCGTGCGCAACGCACCCTCGGCAGCCATGATCGATGCGGCGCCCTTCGCGCGCCATCGGCCAGACGGTCGACGGCATCCCGACTCAGAACGTGAAGCCGTCCGGCAGCAATGCCCGCGATTCGGGATGGCGCTTCATGTACACGCGCACATAGGAGCACCACGGCTCGACCTTGAGTCCGCTCGCGGCGGCGTACTCGAACGCCGCCTGCACGAGCCGGGCCGCCGTTCCGCGCCCCTCGAGCGCCGGCGGAACTTCGGTGTGGTTCATGCGCATCACGCCGTCGACGAGTTGATAGCCGGCGACGCACAGCTGCCCGTTCACCGTGGCTTCGAACCGCGACGCGGCCATGTTGTGCAGGATCTCGAGGGGCGATTTCGTATCGGACACGCTGGCCTTTCCACGATCTATCGGCACGCCGTCCCGGGCGACTGGAACACCTCGCGCGTGAGGTTCTTGCTCTGATTCACCGTGCCGTTTGCGGTGACGATACTGTACGCGAACGTCGCGCTGTTGCCATGGGCAAACGTGAGCGTAGCCGTACCTACCGGCGTCGACACGATCTTCGTCGCGTCGAACGGCACGGCATTGAACGCGGGCCCCGTGGTCCGGTAGAGCGTCCCCGAGTACGTTCCCGGAGCGGTCTTCGCCGCCGTCACCACGAGCCACATGGGACTGCCGTCCTGATCGTAGGTGAACCACGTCGCGAAGATCGTGTCGCCCTGATGCGTGAAATTGATGCCCCAGCCCGATTCCGACGCGGCCGGCGCGGCCCACCACAGATCCTGGTAGTTCGTCGCGAGCGCGAGATTGGGTTGCGCGCCGAACGTGCAGGTCGGAAGCGCGCCGAACACTTCCCGCGTGATCGACTTCGTTTGCGACACGCCGTTCACGGTGTAGGCGAAGCTGCCGTTGCTCTCGTCGGTGAAGCTGAGCTTCCCGGAACCCACCGGCGTGGATACGACCTGCGCCGGATCGAACGGCGCCGCGCTGAACGCCGGACCGCGGGTCTGGTAGAGCGTAGCCTTCGTAGGTGTTGGACGCGCTCTTTGCGGCCGTCATGACGAGCCACCATCCCTTCCCGGTCACGTCGTAGGTAAACCACGAGGCGAAGATCGTGTCGCCCTGGTGCGCGAAGTTGATGCCCCAGCCCGATTCGGAACCCGCCGGGGCGTTCCACCAGAGGCCCTGGTAATTGAGCGACGGCGAGCTGGCGCCTGCCGGTCCGATGAACCGACCGAAGGCCGCGGGAGCAACGCCGACGGCGATCGTGTCGATGACGCGGTTCGTCGCCGTGTCGATGACGGAGACGTTGTTCGAGCGGAAATTCGCCACGTAGACGCGCGTGCCGGCAGGATTCACGTCGATGCCAGCCGGGCTGCTGCCCACGGCGACGGTGGAGACGACGGTGTTCGTCGCCGAGTCGATGACGGAGACGTTGTTCGAGACGAAATTTGCCACGTAGACACGCGTGCCGGCAGGATTCACCGCGATGCCTCCCGGCGACGTGCCCGTGGCTACCGTCGCAACGACGGTATTGGTCGCGGTGTCGATGACCGACAGGTTGCTCGGGAGGGCATTGGTTACGTAAGCTCGCGAACCCGTCGGGTCGAAGGCGACAGACTGGGGAGCCATCCCTACCGGTACCGAGGCGACGATCGTGTTCGTCGCCGTGTCGACGACGACCACCGAAGAGCCGGGATTGACCGCGGTCCCCATCAGCGGGACATAGACGCGGGTGCCATCGGGGTTCACGGCGATGGCGCCGGGAAAATTGCCCATCGGCACGCTCGCGACGACCCGGTTGGACGTCGTGTCGATGACCGCGAGGTCGTTCGAGAAGAAATTTGCAGCGTAGACCCGAGTGCCCGCGGGATTGACGGCGACGCTGATGGGGCCGACACCGACGGCGACCGTGGCGATGACGGCGTTGGTCCCCAGTGTCGATGACCGAAATGTTGTTGGAGCCCAGATTGGCGACATAGACGCGCGTTCCGGCCGAGTTCACGGCGACGCCCGTCGGTGCCAATCCGACGGCGACCGTGGCGACCACGGCGTTCGATGCGGTGTCGATCACCGAGACCGTGCCGGAGACCTCGTTGGTGACGTAGGCAAACGGTGCGGCGAGGATGAACCCGGGGAGCAGCAGAATCAGAGTGATGCACAGACGGGAAAATCGGATCAATGCGCGCATGGCGAACTCCTTTTGGTTACCTGTCAGATTCACATTCACGGCGGTCATGACGAGGCAATTTGGCGAACGTCGGCGGGGAATCGACGCGAAGCACCGCATTCATCCGCTTGTCGTTGCCCGACGGCCGGTTTGCGTTCGACTTCAATGCGGAACTGCCGCCCCCAACGCGCCGGCCAATCCAGCGGTGGGCAACGCAAAAATGAGCAGCCCGATCAAGGCGCCAAGGGCAATGGCCCCGGCAACGGTTGCGATCTTTGCCTTGGTCTGGTCCTCGGTGGAGTACGAGGGTTCGACGAGCCGGGCATTCAAAATGCCCGTCTGGCCGTCGATTTCGGGGACCGCTTCCAGGCTGACGCCAGGTTGCGCCCACCCGAACTGCGTAGTCAGCCGTACGTAGTAGGTCGTGCCGGCTTCGGCATCGAATTCGAGGGTCTCGGTGTTGTCGGCCATCGCGGTCACCGCATGTCGGCCCGGAGCGACCTCCGTGTAGAGATAGGACCGCGTGACGATCTGGCCGAGCGGCGCACCGTCGATTTCCACGTTGGCCCAGAACCGGTGCATGTATTCGTTGGTGTAGATGTACAGCCCCGCGACGTCGGATCGGATCGGGAAAGTCTTCTGCGCAGCGTCCACGTTCGGATCGGCATACCGGGTCGACGCGCACCCGGCGATCTGCAGGACGACCAATGCAATCGCCAACAGCTTCCTGATCATGTTGCCCTCGCTCTGCAAGTGAGGCAGCGATCCGCTGCCGGGATTCCACGGTGTTGCGAACACGCGACGGTTGCCGAATCGGATGAACCGGAATCGACGTTCACAAACGCCGCGATCAGCCATTCGGCGAGTGACTCCATGGGCTGCGCGCGGCTACCCGCCGATGTGGACCTGGTACTGCGCGCCTGTCGAAAGGCTGCAGGTTCCAGTGCCCTGGTACGGCGTCGTCATCCGGTAGTCGCAGCTCATGTACGTGCCGCGCTGACCGTAGGCGTTGGCCACTCCGCGGCGATCGTCGCCAGGCACGCGCGTCGCCTCGCCGGTGAGAACCTCGCCACGGTAGTTGAGCTGGAAGACGCCCTTGCCGGTCATCATGTTGGTGACGGTGCCGGACAGGAGCCCGGTTTGCGTGGCGACGTCGTTCGATGGATAGAGCCGCGCCTGCAGCGCGGCCGGCGGGGCGGGCCCCGTCGGCGCTGCCAATTCCGACGCCCGCGGACGGGTAGGTCGGTGGCGCCGCCGCCGCGCGAGCGTTCCGGCCCGGGACCGGCGCCAGATAATTCGGTCCGGGTCCTTGCACGGTGGCGACCGGGATCGCCGGATAGAGCGCCGCGGGCGATCCGTAGATGGGCGTCCCGGTGGAGTCCACCGGAACGATGACGCAGCCTCCGAGGCCGAACGCGACCGCGGAGCCGAGCAGCAGAACGTTCCTTGTGGTGCTGAGCATGGTTGTTTCTCCCGTATGCGGACGGACGCCCGCGATTGCACACGACCCGGCGGCACATCCATCGCGAGTGAAATACCCGGCGATGGATGCCATCGAGGTTCGCAAACCGGATTCGACGTTCGGACCTGCCGGCGCGACGCCGATCCGTCGATTCGTCGCTGCGGACAGGTGCCGGAATGGCCGGGAGCGGGGCTCCTGTGAGTTCCTTTCCGGTCGGCGATTCATGTCGTTTCCTCTGGTGCGTTTCGATGGCTTGATCCTGCGTCCGGCGGGCTTGCGGATGACTTACGGGTCGCTTACGGATGCCTGCCAACCAAAGCGCCGCGCGAAAACGCGGCGTGCGGCACCGAATCGGACGAATCTGTAAGCCTTCTGTAACCGTGCAATGCCGAAAATGGGTGGCGTGACCTCGACCCGAGGTACCGCGGGGAGCTTCCGGGGAGAGTCGGCGCCGTGAGAAGATGGACAAAAGAGGAGAGGGACGACGTGGCCAAGATGGATCGCCCGGGCATGGCGTTCGCCAAGACGACCCGGCCGACGATCGGATCGGCCGTCGAACGTGCGGCGCTCTTCGCGCACCTCGACACGCCGCCCGGACGGACCGTGATCTGGATCTCGGGGCCGCCCGGTGCGGGCAAGACCACGCTGGCGGCGAGCTACGTGAAGGCGCGCGCGTACAGGTCGGTCTGGTTCCAGGTCGATTCGGACGACGTGGATCCGGGCAGCTTCTTTCACTATCTCTCCCATGCGGTGCGCAAGGTTCCCGGCGCCCACGTGCGCGACCTGCCGCAGTTCACGCCACGGCACGGCGACGACGTCGCCTCGTTTGCGCGAAAGTTCTTCCGCCAGCTGTTCGCCGGCGCCGCGACGCCTCTCGCGCTCGTGCTCGACAATCTCCACGCGATTCCCGCCGAAAGCGCGCTCTACGCCGCGCTCGATGCGGGCTTCTCGCAGGTGCCGAAAGGCGGCTGTGTCGTCGTGACGAGCCGCAGCGAGCCTCCGGCGTCGCTCGCGAGATTGCGTGCCTCGGGACAGATGTGCTGCCTTTCGGGCCAGGAGCTGCGCGTCACTCCCGACGAGATCGTGTCGATCGCGGCGCTGCGCGGCCAGATCGTTTCGCCGGAGGCGGCGGCGAAACTTTTCGAGCGCACGCAAGGCTGGGCGGCCGGTCTCGTGCTGATGCTCGAGCACTCCAAGTTCTCGGGCCGGATCGCCGAGGCGCCGGCCGGTGCTGCCCCGCAGGTGATCTTCGATTACCTCGCCGGCGAGATATTCGACCGGTTCGACTCCGACACCCGCGAATTCCTGATGCGGATCGCGTGCCTCCCGCGGATGACCGCGGCAGTGGCCGAGACTCTGTCTGCGAGCGCGAAAGCCGAGCGACTGCTCATCAACCTTGCGCGGAACGACTATTTCGTCCGCGACGTCGCGTCGGAGGCGGGCCGCGTGTACGAGCTGCATCCGCTGTTTCGCGAGTTCCTCCGCCACCGGGCGAGTCGCGATTTGCCCGAGGCGGCGAGCGGCCCGTGGCTGCGACGGGCGGCCGCGCTGCTGCAGGATGCGCAACAGAGCGAAGACGCGGTCGCGCTCATGGTCGAGGCCGGCGACTGGCCCGAGGTTGCGCGGATCGCGCTGGACGAGGCCGACCTTATGCTGGCGCAGGGTCGCAGCGAGACGCTCGCCGGGTGGCTCGATCTGCTGCCGGCGCAGCTGATCGGCGCGGACCCGCGTCTCGCATACGTCTGCGCGGCGTCGCGCGCGCATGCGAGCCCGCGGACGGCGCGGCAGCTGTTCGAGCGCGCCTTCGAGGGGTACGCCAAGGCCGGCGATTCCGCGGGGATGTTGCGATGCTGCTGCGGCATCGTCGACGCGATCGTCGTCGAATTCGACGATCTCGCCGTGCTCGACCGCTGGCTCGAGACGATCGATGTCCTGTCGGAGCAGGGCGCCGAGGCTCTCGCCGACGATGTCCGCGTGGCCGCAGCCACGTCGGTGGTGCGCGCGACGCTGGTGCGCGATGGCGGCCATGCACGCATCGAACGCTGGCTCGACGGTGCCGGTCGCGCCGCGGCTTTGGCGCCCGGCCGGGAGATTGCCGGCGCGATGCGTGCGGAGCTCGACGTCGTGCGCGCGATGACGATGCTTGCGCGAGGCAATCTCGATGCCGCGGATTCGATCCTCGAGGCGCTGCAGGGCAATGTCGCGGCGTCGCCGACGGGCGCGGGTCTGCCCGCGGCATTGGCCGGCGGCCTGCGTCACCTGATCGCCGGCGCCTACGCCGACGCGCTGCGCGTCACCCGAGACGCGCTCGCCGTGGCGGCTGCGGAAGGCCTGCACACGCACGACGCGTGGCTGCGATCGATCGCCGCATTCGCCTGCCTTTGCAGCGGCGATCGCAAGGCCGGCGCGGACGAGCTCCAATCTCTCGAGGTGGAGGGATCCCGGCTTCGGCGCGGCGATCGCGCGTGCGTCCACTACCTGCGTTCGTGGCTGTGCGCTCTCGACAACGATGCCGTCGGAGCGTATCGGGAGTCGCGGAGTGCGCTGGCGGCTGCGGTCGAATCAGGCGTTCCCTGGCTCGAGTGCCTCGCGCGCGTGGCGTTCGCGCAGCTGCAGGCGGGAAGCGCCGAACGCCGCGGCGTCGAAGCGCAGCTGCGAACCGCGCTTTCCCTTGCCGAGCGCCTGCGCAGTCCCTGGCTCCGCTACGCCGCCCAATTCGCGGCGGCGGCGGCGGCCAACGAGGCCGGCGACACGCAGGGCGCGCTGGCGAACGCTCGCGTCGCGTTCCGATTGGGGCACGAGCACGGTTTTCGGCAGCCGCCTGCGGCGAAGTCGCAGGTGCTGGCGGAGCTTGCCGCATTGGCACTCGAACACGACGTCGAGCCGGACTTCGCGCGCGCGCTGGTTCGCGATGGGAGCCTCGTTCCCCGCACGCCGCCGCTGCTCGTGCCGCACTGGCCGTGGCCGTTTCGCATCGTCACGTTCGGAGCGTTCGAATGCCGGAGGAGCGACGCGCCGATCGAGTTGTCGGGGAAGGGACCGGGACGGCCGATGGAGCTCCTCAAGGTGCTGGTCGCGCTCGGGCGGCACAACGTGCGCGCCGACCAGCTCGCCGACGCGCTGTGGCCGCACATGGAGGCCGACTACGCGTACAAGTCGTTTACCGCGACGCTCCATCGGCTGCGCCGTGCGCTGGGCGACGACGATGCGCTCCTGCTGCGCGACGGACGCCTGTCCCTCAACAGGGATGCGGTCTGGGTGGACACCTGGGCGCTGGAACGGCTGTTCGACGATTGCGATGCCGTGCTGCGCGATGCCGGTGCGGTCGAGAGCGAAGGGGTGCGACGAAACCTCGTCGACCGGGTGCTGGCGATCTATCGCGGCCCGTACCTGTCGGACGAATCGGAGCAACCGTGCTTCATCGCGTGCCGGGAGCAGATGCGCGCGCGGGTGTCGAGATTCCTCGCGCGGGTCGCGCGCGGCTGGGAGGAATCATCTGCAAGCGATGCCGCCGTCGACTGCTATCTTCGCTTCATCGAGGCCGACGAGCTCTACGAGCCGTTCTACCGGCAGCTGATGCTCTGCTTCCAGCGCCACGGCGCGACGGTCGACGCGCTCTCGACGTATGAGCGGCTGCGGACGATCCTGTCGGCACGGCTGAAGTCGATGCCGTCGGCGGAGACGCAGGCGCTCTACGCGAGCCTCAGGTCGGCGGGTACGGCGGCGGCGACGGAGTAACGGACGCGAACGTTTTCTCCAGTTACGACCTGCGCCGCCGCGCGTCGAGCTCGCGCCCGAGTGCGGCGAAGATCTTGTCGACGCCGATGGCGACCGCCGTGGGCGGCGGATATTCGCGACGGGGAAGGCCCGACTTGGGGGGCGCGACTTCCCGCATGCGCATCGTGACCGACACCGCCGATCCCGCGGCGGTCTCGACAATGGTGACGTTGATGACGGTGTCGATGCCTTGCGGCTCGAACTGGAAGAGCTCGGCCACGATGCCGAGATGCTTGCGCAATATGGCTCGTGCCTTGGGCAAGTCCGCGGCGGCCGCGCGGTCCCATTCGTCCTTCGTGAGCGGCAACGGCGCCGGTGCCTCCGCATTGAGGTAACCGACCGCGGGCGACTGCTGCCGCACGACCATCGAGAGGCTGACCAGCGCGGCGTTGGCGGCGTCGAAGGTCTCGCCGGAGGTCGCGCCTGAAGACGCGCGTCCCCTTGGCGCGCAGGATGTCCTCGTAATCCTTCTGGAACTCGGCGTTGATCGCGGAAATCGCGTCGCGCACGTTTTCCTGGCTCGCGCATCCGATGCACGCGATCGTCAGCGCCAGGATCGCCAGTGCGCGAATGCGCGTGGCAATCGCGCACCACGACGTGGAATTCATGGATCGCCTCTCCCCGAACGGGCCATTCCCTCGCCCGGAATGATCCCGCCATTGGCCGCGATGATAAACCCGGGGCGGTCCCCGGTGCCTATTTGCGACCGTTCGGAATGGCGGTCGTCCTGCTTTCGATCAACCTATCCGCCTGTTCACGTTCCGCGGGCTGCAGCAGCGCTCTGTATTTGTCCCGTTCCTGCTTCGCCGGATCGGATCCGAGGCGCGCCGCCGTCCCGTACCAGACGTAGGCCATGAAGTGGTTGCTCGTGACGCCGGTGCCGCTCGCATACATCGCCCCCAACTTGCGCTGCGCACCGGTGTTGCCCTGGAGCGCGGCCTTTTCGTACCATTTTTCCGCCACCGGGTAATCGCGGGTGACGCCGCGGCCGTCGGCGTACGCATCGCCCAGCCGCTCCTGCGCGGTTGCGTTGCCCGCCTCTGCCAGCCGCCTGAAGGTGTCGCTCGCCTCGGACTGGCGTCCCTCCTTCGCTGCCTTGTCGGCCTCGGCAAGCTGCTCCGCGGGAGTCGGCGGCGCACTGACCCTGGGAGGCTCGGGCACGATCGGCTTCGACGCTTCGGGCGCGCTGACGACAGGCGACACGATGTTCGGGGCTTTAGCGCTGTCCGCAGGCGGCGGCGACGCATTGGGTGCGGCGCGGAGGGTCGGTGGCCGCTTCGCGGCGGCGTCGTCGCGACGTTTCTGCTCGTCGGCCTTCGCTTTCGCCTGCTCCTGCTCCTTTCGCACGCGCGCGTCCTGGTCGGCCTTCTCTTTCGCCATGCGCTCTGCCTCCGCGCGCTTTTCCTCCGCAATGCGGTCCTGCTCCCGTCGCGCGCGCGCCGCCTCGTCGGCCTTTTGCATCGCGTTGCGATCGGCCTCAGCGCGCCTCTGTTCCCCGATCTGCTTTTCCAGCCCCTCGACCCGACTCAGCGTGTCGTGGTTCAGCAGCCTGTTGGCGACATACACGCCAACGGCGATGGCTGAGACTGTCGCGACGACCATCGCCCCCATGCGCAATCCGCGCACGGGTGGCGGTGGTGCAGGGTCGGCGCGCGACGGAGCGATCGGAGTTGCCGACCATTGCTGAGGGCGTGACGGGTTCGTGCCGGCGAGCGGCGCTCCCGCGTCGTCGGCGCGGCTCGTTTCGGGGGCGAGTGTCGTCACGCTCCTCGAAGGCGGACGCGCCGTGGCGGGCACCGTCGGCGAAGCTGCCGTGCCGCCCTCGCTGAGTTCCTGCCGCCATTGCGCGAGGGTCTGCGGGCGGTCCTTCTCGGCGAACTTGAGCGCGTGATCGACCGCCGCGAGCAGCGCACCGGAATACCGGCCGGCGCCGACGATGGACGCCGGCACCATGACTTCCTGCGTGCTGCCGAGGATTCCCTTGCTGCGCGACACCGCGTCCAGGGGCGGCCGTCCGGCAATGGCGCGGTAGCAGGTGGCACCCAGCCCGTAGATGTCGGTCCACGGCCCCTGGCTCGACGAATCGCTGTAATACTGCTCGAAGGGCGCATAACCCGGCGCAACGAGGATCGTGAGCGTGTGGGAGTTTCCGAGCGACTGCCGCGCCGAACCGAAGTCGAGCAGCACCGGTGTCCCGTCGTCGCCGATGTGGATGTTGTCGGGCTTGATGTCGCGGTGGATGAAGCCGGCGTCGTGAACCAGCGCGAGGCCGTCCATGATCGGCAGGAGAACCCGGATCAGCTCGTCCGCGTTGAGCGTTCCCCGCCGGTCGAGCAGGGCGGCGAGCGTGCCGCCCTTCTCGAACCGCATCACCATGTACGCGGTGTCGTTGACCTCGAAGACGGAGAGGACGCGGACGATGTTGGGGTGATCGAAACGCGCGAGCGTGCGCGCCTCCTGGACGAAGCGGTCGAGCCCCCAGCGATAGCGGTCGCGAAGCTCGTCCGTCCGCGGCCGGATCGAGCCATCGGGCATCCGCGTCGCGACGTCCACCGGCAGGTACTCCTTGATCGCGACGGGCTGATCGAGGTTGGTGTCGCGGGCAAGATACGTGATCCCGAACCCGCCCTGCCCGAGCACCCGCTCGATCACGTACCAGTGCAGCCGTGACAGCGCAGGCAGCGCGTCCGGGTAGGAAGAGTTGTTCATGTCGCCTTGCGGGAAGGCACTGATGCCCCTGCCATCAGCGTAGGGGATGCGCCCGCGTCCGGCAAGTATTTGCTCCGCCGGAAGCCGTTGCGTTGCCGACGCGATGCGACGCCCCCGCGCGCCGCCCGTACTAGCGCAGCTCCATGGCCCGGGGAGTCATTCCGACGCCCGACCTGGCGAGGGTCCGGCACCGTCGTCACGACCAGGACGTCAGTGCCGGGGGTAAAACGCGTACGAGTCCATCGAGAGCGCGCCTGCCTCGAAGCCTCGGACGATCCGCTCGACGCGGGGGTGGTCTCCGGCCGCGCCCCACGCGACGTGAAGGGGCAGGAAATGCTCTTCGGTCGGATGCGCGCGCGCGGCTTCCGGCGCGAGGTCGCGATAGGCGATGAGCGCTGCCGTGTCGTGCACCAGCAGCCGCTCGTGCAGCCAATCGGCAAAGGCCTGCGCATAACGCAGCGGCTCGTGCCGCCGAGGGTTTCCCATCCAGTCGCGCAGGTTGTGGGTCGTGTGGCCCGAGCCGACGACCAGCACGCCGTCATCGGCAAGCGGGGCAAGCGCGCTCCCAAGCGCCACGTGGGCGGCGGTTCCGTGCGCGGGCTGCACCGAAACCTGCACGACCGGCACGTCGTGCCCGGGATACATCCACTTGAGCGGCACCCAGGCGCCGTGATCGAGTCCGCGACAGCCATCGACCCCTGCGGTGATTCCCGCGTTCTTGAGGAGCGCCACGACTTGCGTCGCTAGCGCGGGGTCACCTGAGGCGGGGTATTGAATCGCATAAAGCTCCGGCGGGAAGCCGCCGAAATCGTGGATCGTCTGCGGCTTCGGGTTGCCGGTCAGCATCGGCACAGACGTTTCCCAGTGGGCGGACACCATCAGGACGCCTCGCGGGCGCGGCAACGTTTGGCCGAGCGACTTCCAGGCGGCGCCGGCCGTGCCCGGCTCGACGGCGTGCATCGGCGAGCCGTGCGAGAGGAACAGGGTGGGCAGTGTCATCGGTGCGCGAAACGTGCGGCCGGCCGGGACCGGCCGCATGTTCCGACTCGAGTCAGGCCGTCGCCGGGGCTGCTTCGCGCTGGTCCTTGACGAGCCCTTCGGCGACGAGCGCCGCACGGACGGCCGGACGCGCGGCGACGCGCGCCTGATATTGCTGGAGCGCGGGCCACGGCGCGAGATCGACCTTCAGCATCGGCGCCCAGTTGAGGATCGTGAACAGGTAAGCGTCCGCGATCGTGAACGTTTCGCCCATGAGGTACGGTTGCGCCGCCAGCGTCTTCGCGACGAGGTCGAAGCGGGAGGCGAGCTTCACGCGCTGCGCGTCCTTCGTCGCGTCCGGCGTGGTCGGGTACCACAGCGGGCTGAACTGCTTGTGCAGCTCCGTCGCAATGAAATTGAGCCACTCCATCACCCGATAGCGTTCCATCGAGCCGAAGACAGGGGCGAGCGTGCCCGGCTTGCGGTCGGCGATGTATTGCAGGATCACGGCGACTTCCGACAGGCGCGCGCCATCGTCCAGTTCCAGCAGCGGCACGTACCCCTTCGGATTGATCGTGTAGTAGTCCGTTCCGTCCGCGAGCGCGTGCTTCTTGAGATCGACCAACTTCGTCGAGTACGGGAGACCGGATTCGGAGAGTGCGATATGCGGCGCCAGCGAGCAGGCGCCGGTCGAGTAATAGAGTTTCATGGCAATTCCCAGGGGGCGATTATTGGCGAAGGATGACGGTCATCGGGAGGATGCCCCGGCAACCGCCACGGTGTCTCAGGCACGTTGCAGCCGCGGCGCCTGGCGCACGGGGCCAAGCGCATAGGCGCCGTCGCCGAGCAGCGCCTGGACGATCAGCGTGACCGTCCAGAAGGCAGGGAACTCCCAACCGCCGTTCGGCGACGTGAACAGCCAGCCGTTGCCGGAATGCACCCACGTCGCGCCGAGGAGCACGGGCACGAGCGCCAGGGCGACGATGCGTGTGCGCACGCCGAGGATCAGCAGTATGCCGCCCGCGAGTTCCACGGCGACCGTGACGTAGCCGAGGATGCCCGGAAGTCCGACCGACTCGAAGAATTTGGCGGTCCCGGGCAGCGTGAAGACAAAATATTTGAGCAGCGCGTGGGCGATGAACATCGTCCCCAGCGAAAGCCGCAGCAGCAGCGCGGCGGCAGCGGTCGTTCGTGCGTCGTTCATGAGGGCTCCTTGATCGGTGAACGCCGGTTGGCGTGGCGAAGCGAATGATGGATCTTGCTCGCAAGAGATAAAGTACGCTTTCCTTGAAATATTGTTGCGAATTATGCAACAATGAAAACGACCCCCCGGGGAGACCGTCATGGACCGCTTCCACGCCATCGAAGCCTTCGTGAAGGTCGTCGAGACCGGCAGCTTCGCGCGCGCCGCGGAACGGCTCGACGTGTCGGTGTCGTCCGTCTCGCGCCACGTGACCGAGCTCGAGGCGCATCTCGACGCGCGCCTTCTGAATCGCACCACGCGCCGCCTGTCGCTCACGGAGATCGGCCGCGCGTTCCACGAACGCTCCGTGCAGCTGCTCGCCGACCTCGAGGAAGCGGAGGATTCCGCCGGCGCCGGCACCGTGGCGCCGCGCGGCACGCTGCGGCTCACCTGCGGCGTGACCTTCGGCACACGCTACCTCGCGCCGGCGGTCGCCGACTTCATGGCGCGGTATCCGCAGATGCACTTCGACGCGGAGCTGTCCGATCGCATCGTCGATCTCGTGGACGAAGGCTTCGACGCCGCGGTGCGGATCGGCGCCGTCGGCGGCCAGAACCTCGTCGCGCGCAAGGTCGGGGTGACGCAGCTCGTGTGCTGCGCGGCGCCCGCCTACCTCGCGCGACACGGCGAGCCCGAGGACGCCGGAGGAACTGGCGGAGCACGCCTGCCTCACGTACGCGTACGCGCCGCAGAGCGGTCTCTGGCCGTTCCGCGACGCCGCGGGCCGCGAGCGCAACGTACGGGTGTCGGGCCCCGCGCACGCCAACAGCGGCGACTTCCTCGAAGCGTTGGCCGTCGCCGGCGCCGGCATCGCGTTCGAGCCGGATTTCATCGTCGGCCCCGACGTTCGGGCGGGACGCCTCGTCTCCCTCCTGCGCGAATTCGCGCCGCCGGCCTCCGGCATCCACGTCGTGTACCCGAGCCGGCGCCACCTTTCGGCGAAAGTGCGCGCGTTCACCGATTTTCTGGCGAAGCGGTTCACGGGCGCGGAATGGGCGCTCGATCCGTCGCCGCGCGCAATGGCGCGGCGCGCGCAGCGGCGCCGTCCCCGTGCCGGACGCTGACACCCACGACGGCAGGCCGGGGTGCTAGATTGGGTGTCCTGCCGCCACCGGAATTCCGCATGCCGCAGCGTGGTTCCCTGATCGACCACTGGACGTGGTTCGCGCCCGCCGCGGCGTGGACGGCGCTGATCGCGGTCACCCTGACGGGATGGGGCGGACTGTTCCTGGCCGTCCTTGCCGCCTGCCTTGCGGGCGCCGTGTTTGCCGCGGTCCATCACGCGGAAGTCGTCGCGCACCGTATCGGCGAGCCGTTCGGCACGCTGGTGCTCGCGATCGCGGTAACGGTGATCGAGGTCGCGCTGATCATTTCCATCATGCTGTCCGTCGGCGACGCGAAAGCGGCGCTCGCGCGCGACACGGTCTTTGCCGCGATCATGATCGTGTGCAACGGGATCGTCGGTCTCTGCCTGCTGCTGGGAGGGCTGCGGCACCGGGAACAGGGGTTCCAGCTGCAGGGCGCGAGCGCGGCGCTGGCCGTGCTCGCCGCGCTGTCGGTGCTCGCGCTGGTGCTGCCCAATTTTGCGATCTCCGCCCCCGGCCCGGTGTGGTCGCCGCCCCAGCTCGCCTTTTCCGGAATTGCTTCACTCGTTCTCTATGGCGCGTTCGTCTTCGTGCAGACGGTTCGCCATCGCGACTATTTTCTGTCCGAAGACCGGGTCGGCGAGGACGCGCACGCTCCGCCGCCGTCCGTTGCAAAGACGTGGTCCAGCGTGGCGCTGCTCGTCGTGTGCCTGATCGCGGTCGTCGGTCTCGCGAAGGCCCTCTCCCCGGCCATCGAGGCGGCGGTCGAAGACTTCGGCGCGCCCGAAACCGTCGTCGGCATCATCATCGCGGCACTCGTCCTGTTGCCGGAGGGACTCGCCGCCGCGCGCGCCGCGCGCGCCGACAGGCTCCAGACGAGCCTCAACCTCGCGCTCGGCTCGGCGCTCGCGAGCATCGGCCTCACGATTCCCGTGATCGCCGCGATCTTCATCGTGACCGGGCGGCCGCTGATCCTGGGGCTGGGGGCGCTCGACACGGTGCTCCTGATGCTGACCCTGCTGGTCGGCACCATTACGCTCGGTACGGGGCGCACGACGATCCTTCAAGGCATCGTGCACCTGGTCATTCTTGCGGCGTACGTGTTCCTGTCCGTCGTGCCCTGAAGCAGCCTGGCACCGCGCGTTCACTTGCGCGGCGCGGGACGCGCCGGCGAACGCGGCGTTCAGGGGATCTGGATCTTGCCGCCCCCGAGCGCCCCGGCGGGCGGCAGCGCGCCGCCCTGCGGGATCACGATCGACGACGACTGCTGGCGGCGCAGCTCCATCAGCTCGCGCATGGCGCGGTCGACGCCGGACTTGGCGGCCGCCGAATATTTCGTGACCGCCTCGGCGAGACTCCCCGCCTCGATATCGAAGCTGATCGGCAGCGGGCCCATGTTGGTGAGGAGCTGCGCTTCGCCGCTGTACACGGTGGCGCGCGCCGGGTCGATCGTGCCAGCCGCCGTCACCGGGACCAGCACCCGCAGCGTTCCGACCTTGCGGTCCGTGTAGATCTCTTCGCGGTAGAGCGCGGCCGCATCCAGCGTGGGTTCGCCGGCGCGCGCGGGGTCGGTAGCCATGGGTCGTCCCTTTCGTTCCTGTCGAGCGACGATTCTACGGTGCCGGGGAAGCGCCGCCAACCCGCGGAAAGGTCACGCGAAACGACAACGGAGGTGCTTTGGCAGGCAACCGGCGGATCGTGTAGATTGACCCGCGTTGCGCCACGGCGGTTCGCGGCGCGTGGGAGATCCCGATGCGGCAATTGACGGTTTTGACGATCGCGGCGCTGCTCGCCGCGCTGGGCGGCGCGCCCGCTCTCGGGCAGGACTACCCGGCGAAGCCCGTGAAGATCATCGTGCCGTTCGCGGCGGGCGGCCCCGCGGACGTCTACGCACGCTTCGTCGGCCAGCGACTGTCGGAAGCGCTGGGCCAGCCGTTCGTGATCGACGACCGGCCCGGCGCAGGCTCGGTCATCGGCACCGACGCCGCGGCGAAGAGCGCACCCGACGGCTACACGCTGCTCATGATGTCCAACGCGCAGACGGTGAACGAGTCGCTGATACCGAACAAGCCGTACGCGCTGCTGCGCGATTTCGTTCCCGTCGCTCCCGTCAACTATTCCGATCTCGTGCTGGTCGTGCACCCGTCGGTCAAGGCGAATTCGCTCGCCGACCTGATCAAGCTCGCCAAGGCCTCGCCCGGCAAGCTCAACTACGCGTCGTCGGGGCCGGGCACTCCGTACCACATGGCCGGCGAGCTGTTCAAGGCGATGGCCGGCGTGGACATCGTCCACATCCCCTACAAGGGCAGCTCCGGCGCCCGCACCGACGTCCTCGGCGGACAGGTGGACATGATGTTCGATGCGGTGACGACAATGAGCGAGCACGCACGCGCCGGTACGGTGAAGGCGATCGCGACGACGGGCAATGCACGCTCGCCCGTGCTGCCGAACGTGCCGACGATGAGCGAAGGCGGCGTCCCGGGGTACGAGGCGGTGATCTGGCTCGGCATCATGGCGCCGAAGGGGACGCCGCCCGCGGTCGTGGCGAAGCTCAATGCCGAAATCACCAGGATCGCCAACCGCCCGGAGGTGCGCGCCGAGTGGGCGAAGCAGGGTGCGGCTCCCATGGCGATGACGCCGGAGGAATTCGCGCGTTACACGGCCGACGACATCGCGAAGTGGGAACGGATCGTGAAGATCTCCGGCGCGAAACCCGATCAGTGACCGCCGGGTCCCGGCCGACGATGGCGCTGTCGGTACTTTGCGCCGGCGCCGCGAAAGGGGTCGTCGCGGCCGTGGAGACCTCGTTCGCCGCCGAAACCGGCGCCACGATCGACGGCACGTTCGGCGCCGTGGGCGCGCTGCTGGAAAAGCTCCGCGCCGGGACGCCGTGCGACGTGATCGTGCTCACGGCGGCGCTGATCGCGACGCTCGAGAAGGACGCTCTCGTGGTGCCCGGCACCGCCGCGCCGCTTGGCACCGTGCGCACCGGCGTCGCGGTCCGCGCGGGCGAACCCGTGCCGGGCATTCACGACAGCGCGTCGCTGCGCGCCGCGCTGCTCGGCGCCTCGCGGCTGCTGTTTCCGGATCCGCGGCGCGCGACGGCCGGCATCCATTTCGTCGACGTGCTGCGCAGACTCGGCATCGAGGACGAAGTGGCCGGTCGCATGGCGACGTTTCAGAACGGCGCGACGGCGATGCACGCGCTCGCGGAATCGCACGAGCACGGAGCGATCGGCTGCACGCAGATCACCGAGATCAACTACACGCAGGGGGTCACGCTGGCCGGGCCGCTGCCGGCGGGATTCGACCTCGCGACGGTCTACACGGCGGGGGTGTGCGCGCAGGCCCGGTTTCGCGATCTCGCACGACGCCTCGTGCAAATGTTGGGCGGCGCGGAATCGCGCGATGCGCGCGAGCGCGGCGGTTTCGAATTCTGAGTGCGCGTCACGGCGCCCGGGCTTTCGCGCCGGGAGACGGACCGTCGTCGGTCCGAGCGCCCGGCGGCGGCATACCGCTCGCAAGCGACACCGCGACTGCCGCGAGTCGCCTGTCCGCGATCCGCTGCTGCTCGGTTGACAGTCGCGCATAGAGCGCGCGGCCGGCCTCGACGATTTCCTCGACCGCCGTCAGCCGGTTCTGGACGATTTCGGTCGCGCGGTCGAACAGCTGCGGCGCGGTCATGTTCTCCACCTGAGGTTCGCGAGCCGCGAAGCGCGCCCGCGAGACGTCGTCGGCGAGCCGGATGACGCGCGTCGCGTAGGCGTCCCATAGCATTTGCTGTGCGGCGTTGATGCGCAGATCTTCTCCCAGCCGGTCGAGATTCACCTGCACCTGGCCCCCGAGGCTCACCGGCCCGTCGGCGGCGCGCGCGTCCTGCGCATTGCGCGACGGAGGCAGGTGGCTGCCGCCGACCTGGCCGGTCCCCGGACTGCCGCGGGCGCCCCCGCCCTGGCCGCTCCCGTATTGGGCGTCGGCATCTGCCGGCGCAAGCGTTGCCGCAAGGGCAAGGGCGAGGGTGGCGCTGGCGATCCTGATCACGTTGGACTCCCCGGAGTGGTTTGCGTCGACAGTCGTACGGTCGGTGGCGAGACGCCATTTCACTCCAATTGTGACGGTTCCGGAAACGCAGGTCCGGAATCGCTGTTACCGATCGTTACATTGTGGATGCGCTCGTCAGGGCGAAAAGGGGCGTCACCGTGGAACGAACCTTGCGTGAAGACGACCAAGCATCGGCAGGTCTTCCCCGGGACAACCTGGGGCGCGGGTCCTGCGCCATGCGCTAATCTGCGAGTCGAGCACGAATTCAGGCCTTTCGATGACACTGCGAGCTTTCCTGACCCGGCGACCGTGGCGCGCGGTCGCCCTCCTGGCAACGGCGACGCTGCTGGCGTCGGGGTGCATCGGCCTCGAGCAGAGGGAGCGTGAGCTCACGTTCCGCCCGTCGCATGCGGAGGCGAGCTGGTATTCGGGGTTGCCCTCCGGCGTGCGGGAACTGACCCTTCCCGTCGAGGCCCGTCCGGGTGCACCCCAAATTCATGCGTGGTGGTGGCCGGACGACGACCCGCGCGCGCCGGTCGTCTTCTACCTGCACGGGGCGCGATGGAACCTGACGGGCAACCTGTCCCGGATCGCGCAACTGCGGCAGTTCGGCTTTTCGGTCTTCGCGATCGATTACCGCGGCTTCGGCAAGAGTGACGGCGACCTGCCGTCGGAGGCGACCGTCTACGAGGATGCGCGCGTAGGCTGGGGCTGGATCCTCGCCCACGAGGCCGACCCTGCGCGCCGCTTCATCTACGGACACTCGCTCGGTGGGGCGGTCGCGGTCGACCTGGCGGCCAGCCTGGGTACCGGGCGCGATGGCGCGCGCGGACTGATCCTCGAATCCACGTTCACCAATTTCGCGGACATGGCCCACGAGATCACCGGTGGCCTCATTCCGTCGGCCATGCTGTCGCAGAAATTCGATTCGCTGGGAAAGATCGCCCAGGTTCGAATGCCGGTCCTCGTCGTGCACGGACAGGACGACCGGTACGTGCCCCCGCGCTTCAGCGAGGCGTTGTATGAGGCGGCTCCCGCGCCGAAGCGGTTGCTTCTCGTGCCGAACGGCAGTCACAACAACAGCCTCATCGTAGGCGGACCCGAATACCAGCAGGTGCTGGCCGATTTCTTCGGGCTCGAGATCCGTGGGGGCGCTCGCGGGCGCAGGCGCGGGCGGCTGACCGGCGGAGGATCGTCGGGGTCAACGAATGGCAGGTTGCGACGTTATCATCGTGTCGAGCCGATGCGGCAGGTGCATCGGCAATCGCTGGCGCCCGGCACCCGTTGGCCTGAACGCAGCGCGCATCCGGACGTCAAACCGGTATCCCGGATAGAGAGACACATCATGAAAAAGTCAGTGCTTGCACTCGTCGCGACGTTCGCCCTTGCGAGTGTCAGCGGGCTGGCGGTGGCGCAGCGCGGCGGTGGCGGTCACAGCGGCGGCTCGGGCGGAGGTAGCTGGAGCGGCGGCGGCGGCCAAAGCGGCAATTGGCGTGGCGGTGGCAGCTGGAACGGCGGCAGCGGGTGGCATGGCGGTGGCAGCTGGAACGGCGGCAGCGGATGGCATGGCGGCAGCGGCTGGAACGGCGGGTGGCGCGGCTGTTGGGGCTGCACCGGCTGGCGCGGCGGATGGTGGGGCGGTTCCGGCTGGTGGGGCCCCGGCTGGTGGGGCGGAGTCACCATCGCGGCACCCTGGTGGGGCTGGTCGTCTTGGGACGTGCCGTTCTACAGCGTGGCGGTACCGGTCGCGTCGACCAACACGGTCTGGTGGGGCCAGGACCCCGTTTTCGTCCAGCAGCCTTCGGCAGCGCCGGCCTACGCGCCCGCGGCTCCCGTGAATCCGCCCCCCGTGACGTGGTTTTACTGCACCCAACCCGCGGGCTATTACCCGTACGTTCAGAATTGCTCGAAGCCGTGGATGCGCGTCGTTCCCGACGCAACGCAGCCGCCGCCCGCGCCGGCCAATCAGCCGCTTCCTCCGCCTCAGGGATGATGGCGTGATACGGGGGCCCGGCGTGAGAGCGCGTTCGACACTCGCGCTCGTCGGCATGGTGGCGCTTGTCGGCGCATGTGCGACCGCGCCCACGGGCCCGCGCGTGACCGTCATGCCCGGGAGCGGCAAGTCGCTCGAGGCTTTTCAGCAGGACGTCGCCGCTTGCCAGCAATACGCGCAGGCGGCATTGGGGAGCGCGAGCCAGTCTGCGAACGATCGGGCTGCCGGAACCGCCGTGGCCGGCTCGGCCATCGGCGCCGCGACCGGCGCCATCGTCGGCAGTCCGTCCAACCAGGGCGGCCAGGGGGCCGCGATCGGCGCCGGTATCGGGCTACTCTACGGGGCCATCGCCGCTGCCAACGTGTCCAACGCGGCGACCTGGGAGATGCAGCGACAGTACGACGGCGCCTACATGCAGTGCATGTACGCCCACGGCAATCAGGTTCCGGTGCGCATGAGCTCGCGCCCGATGCAGGGGGCACCGGCAGGGCCGGGAATGTATCCGCCGCCCAACACGCCGCCTCCTTATCCGCCGCCCAACACGCCGCCGCCCAGCTTGTCGCCCAATGCGCCGGTGCCGTACGCGGCGCCCTACGCGCCACCGTACCCGCCGCCCAATACGCCTCCGCCGTACCCGCCGCCCAACACGCCGCCCCCGCCGCAGGTTCAGTAAGTCGGGATCAGAGCCGCTCCCCGTGCTCGCGCGTCGCGTGAAAGCCGACCTTCGGCCAGCGCTCGGCGGTGACCTGAAGGTTGTACTTGTTGGTCGCGAGAAACACGGGATTGCCGTCGACGTCCGTGGCGAGCGCCGCCGCCTGCTCCCGCTCGAAATTGCGGCGCGCGTTCAAGTCGGGATAGGTGAGCCAGCGCGCGGTCGCGATATTCGCCGGATCGTAGAGCGCGTCGACCTTGTACTCGGTGGCGAGCCGGTGCGCGACGATTTCGAACTGCAGCGGACCGACCGCGCCGAGCAGGAGCGTGTTGGTGTGCGTCGATTCGAAGACCTGGATCGCGCCCTCCTCCCCCAGCTCCTGCAGTCCCTTGGCGAGCTGCTTCGCCTTGAACGGGTCGCGAGGCCGGGCGACGCGAAACAGCTCCGGGGCGAAATAGGGGATGCCCTTGAACGCGAGCGCCTCGCCTTCGGTCAGCGTGTCGCCGATCGAGAGCTGGCCGTGATTGTGGATGCCGATGATGTCGCCGGCGACCGCGTCTTCGCTTTTCACGCGCTCGTTCGCCATGAACGTGAGTGCATTCGCGACCTTCATCTCGCGGCCCGTGCGCACCTGCCGCACCTTCATTCCCGGGACGTAGCGGCCCGAGCAGACACGAAAGAACGCGATCCGGTCGCGGTGCTTCGGGTCCATGTTCGCCTGTATCTTGAACACGAAGCCCGAGAACGCGGATTCCGTCGGATTGACCACGCGGGAACTGCCGTCGCGCGGCTGCGGCGCCGGCGCCCAGTCGATCAACGCCTGCAGAATTTCCTGCACGCCGAAATTATTGATTCCGGAGCCGAAGAACACCGGCGTCTGCCGGCCCGCGGTGAACTCCCCGACATCGAACGGGTGGCTGGCATCGCGGATCAGCTCCACGTCGTGGCGCAGCGCAGGCATCTCGTCGGGAAACAGGTCGTCGAGGCGCGGATTGGCGAGACCCTCGATCAGCTCGGTGTCCTCGGTGACGCGTTCCTCGCCCGGGGTGAACCGCTTCAGCCGATCGTGCCGCAGGTCGAACACGCCGCGAAAGCGCTTGCCCATGCCGATCGGCCAGGTGACCGGCGCGCAGTCGATCTTCAGCACCGCCTCGATCTCTTCCTGCAGCGCGAAGGGCTCGCGCACCTCGCGGTCCATCTTGTTCACGAACGTGATGATCGGGGTCGCACGCAGGCGGCAGACCTCGAGCAGCTTGATCGTCCGCTCCTCGACCCCTTTCGCGGCGTCGATCACCATCACTGCCGCGTCGACGGCAGTCAGCACGCGAAACGTGTCTTCCGAGAAGTCCTGGTGGCCGGGCGTGTCGAGGAGGTTGATCGTGTGCCCGGCGTACTCGAACTGCATCACCGAGGACGTCACGGAAATGCCGCGCTGTTTTTCCACTTCCATCCAGTCGGACGTCGCGTGGCGCGAGCTCTTGCGCGCCTTGACGGTCCCGGCCATCAGGATCGCGCCGCCGAAGAGCAGCAGCTTCTCGGTCAGCGTGGTCTTGCCGGCGTCCGGGTGCGAGATGATCGCGAACGTGCGGCGCTGCGCGACGTCGCGGAGGAGGTCGGCGTTCAACGGGGCGCGCGGATGCGCTCGACCCACTCCGCGAACGCCTGCATGTACTTCGCGATGAACGCGCGCGTCGATTCGTTGGTCAGCGTTCCCTGCTCGTCGAACATCGCCCCCGCGCCGCCGATGTAAGCCTCCGGCTGCTGCATCGCCTTGATGTCGAGGAACACGAACGACTGCCGCAGATGCTGGTTGGCGCCAAAAGCGCCGAGCGCGCCCGGCGACACGCTGACGACGGCGCCGGGCTTGCCGCTCCAGACGCTCTTGCCGTAGGGCCGCGACCCGACGTCGATCGCGTTCTTCAGTGCGCCGGGCACCGAGCGGTTGTACTCGGGCGTCACGAACAACAGCGCATCGGATTGGGCGATCCGTTCCCTGAATGCGCGCACGGCCGCGGGCACGTCTCCCTCGAAATCGGGCGTGTAGAGGGGCAGATCGCCGATCTCGACGAACGACGGCTCGAGCGACGGGGGCGCCGCCGCGATGAGTGCTCGCGCCACCTTGCGGGTGATCGATGCCTTGCTCAAGCTGCCAACGATGACCGCGACATTGTGCTTCCCGTCCATCTGGAGTTTCCCTTTTCGCTGAGGTTGCCGGTGTTCCCGCAGCCGCGGGACCCGCCGGTGATCACTTCTTCGCGGCGTCGTGGAGCGACGGCGTGACACCGCCGCGCGCCAGGAACTCGCGGAGATGCTGGACGTCCTGGCGGCCGAGCGCGTTGCCGCCGTGGGGCCGGTGCAGGATGCCTTCGTGTTTGTTGAGTTTCACGCGCACCCGCGTGCCCGAGAGCGATTCGATGTCCGCGCCGAGATGGCGAAGCAGCGATTCGATTTCGCGCCACTGGATGTTGGTGCTGACGGGATCGCTGAAGATTCCGCGAATCAGGTTGTCGTGCTTGTGGCTCATGGCGTGGACGCAAGGGCGGCTTGGCGAATGAAACTCGCCGCCGCGATTCGCACGGCGGAAGCCAACGGCGAATACTAACTTGCCCGCGTCAGGCGGGAAAGCCGGGCTCGACGGTCATGCGGGGAGTCGACGAGAGATCGATCCTGCCGGCAGCGGTGCGCGCTCCGGTCGGCGCGGCCCGGCGAAGGCCGGTGCCGCCGCCCTGCGGCCGGGTGCCGTCACGCCCGCGCCGGCGGCCGTTGCCGGTGCCAGGAGGTCGCCGCCTGGAAGCCGAGGCCGATGCGCACGAGCGTCGCATCGGCGAACGGCGCGCCGAGGAGCTGCACGCCGACGGGAAGCCCGGATGACGAGAAGCCCGCAGGCAACGAAAGCGCGCACGCGCCGACGTAGTTGGCGACGCGGGTGAAGGTCGCCAGTGGCGCTGTCGCTTCGTCGACGTCTACGATCGGCACCGCGGTGATCGGCAGCGTCGGTGTCAGCAGCGCGTCGCGCCCGCGCATCCATTCGGCGAAGGCGGTCATCGCGAGCCGGCGGCGCGCGATGAGATCGCCGTACTCGGCGTCGGTGACGGACTTTCCGCCGACAATGCGACTGCGCACCCAGGGATCGATGTCGAGCGCAGCATCCTCGATGTATGCTCGATGCAGCCTCCAGGCTTCCGCCGCGATGATCCGGCCGTTGGCGTGCGCGATCTGGTCGAAATCGAGCGGGACTTCCTCGACGGAAATGGAGGCGCCGAGATCGCGCAGCGTGGCAGTCGCTTCGCTCGTTGCGCGCGCGATGTCGGGCGAGACGTAGGGCGGAAAGCGGTCGGGGGCGAGAGCGGTGATCCGCAGCCCACGCAGACCGCGATTGCTCTGCGAGCGCCGCAGAAAAATCGACGGCGGGCGCCGAAAGGGTTGCGGCGTCGGCCGGATCGGGTCCCGCCATCGCGGCGACGAGAAGCCCCGCGTCTTCGGTCGATCGCGCGAGCGGTCCGATCGAGTCGAGCGTGGCGGACAGGGGCACCGCGCCGTTGAGGCTCACGAGTCCGTAGGTCGGCTTGAGCCCCGTGAGTCCGCAGAGCGACGCGGGAATCCGGATCGATCCGCCGGTGTCCGAACCGATGGCCGCAGGGGCGAGACCGGCGGCCACCGCGACCGCGGATCCGCTCGACGACCCGCCGGCGACGCGATGCGTGGCGGGATCCCACGGGTTCCATGGCGCACCCATCGGCTGATTGCGCCCCCAGCCGCCGAACGCGAACTCGACCATGTGCGTCTTGCCGAGCGGAATCATCCCGGAGGCGAGGAGGCGCGTGACCGAGGTCGCCGTGGTGTCGGAGATGCGTCCGAGCCAGCTTTTCGAGCCTGCGGTGGTCTGCTTCCCGCGGACGTGCAGCAGGTCCTTGAGCGCAACCGGCAGCCCGTGGAGCGGTCCGCGGATCCTTCCGTCGCGCCGTTCGCGATCCAGCGCGTCGGCCTGCGCGAGCGCGTCGTCGCGCCAGACGTCGACGAAGGCGTGCAGCTTGCCGGTCCGATGCGTCGACGTTGTCGAGGCACGCGGCGACGATTTCGCGAGACGACACTTCACCGCGCGCCAGCCGTTGCGCAAGCTCGGAGAGGGTCTGCCAGGGGAGATCGGCGGTCAAGATTCGGGAAGCCGGTGCGAAAGTCCACCAAAGCTACCGGCAACGCGGCCGGCTGTCGACCGACGCCGCCCGAAATCACTGAGCGACGTCAAAGCCGGCCAGGAAGAGGTGAGGCAGAATACGGGTAACCATTTCCGAGGGGACGCCATGACCTTCCGCTCCATCTTCGTTCATGCCGACGACACCGAACCCTGCGCCCGGCGGCTCGACTACGCCGCGAGGTTCGCGCGGCAGTATCCCGCGGATCTTCACGGGAGCTATCTGCCGTCACCCAGCGAGCTCACCGACTACGCCAAGGCCGTGATGTCGCAGGGGGAGATCGACAAGTACGCGAAGCAGCGAGCCGGTGAGCGGAGCGGGGCCGAGGCGGCGTTTCGCGCCGCCGCGCAACGCGCGGGCGTCAGATCGCGTCGAATGGGACGTGCCGGCGCGGAGCCCCATCGGCGCCGCCGTCCTGCGTGCGCGGCACTCGGATCTCGCAATCCTGGGGCAGCCGCCGCGCGACGACCCGCGCGAGGCGTTCGCCAACGAGCTCGCCAACGCCGTCGTGATGCGCTGCGGCCGCCCGGTCCTGTTCGTTCCGTCGGTGGGCGAATACGCGACGATCGGCGAGCGCGTGCTGATCGCGTGGAAGGACTCGCGCGAATCGGCGCGGGCCGTCGCCGACGCGCTGCCGCTGCTCAAGAACGCCAAGAAGGTGATCGCGACGGCCGTCACGCCGATCGCCGACGAAACGGCGAACGAGCGGTTCACCGACGCGCAGTTGACGGCGTTTCTCGGCCGCCACGAGATCGACGCGACGGTGCGGCGCATTCCCGCGGCGGACGTGGACGCCGGCGAGCTGCTGCTGTCGCAGGCGGCCGACGTCGGCGCCGACCTGATCGTGATGGGCGCCTACAGCCGTCCGCGCCTGACCGAACTCGTATGGGGCGGCGTTACGCGGGTGATGCTTTCGTCGATGACGGCGCCCGTGCTGATGTCACATTGATACATCGGTGCAGCGAATCACATGGGCGGTGCGCGAGCCGCCCCGCGATCGACCCAGCGCGGCATCCATCCGGGTACGCGTCGCAGCATCGTGCGGATGACGCTCGCGGTGAGTCGGCGCGCAAGTTCCGGCGACGGCGGCAACGGTGCGGCGGAGGACGCCCGGGTGGACGAGTCGGCCTCGCGGGCGCCACGGGCCTGCGCGAGGGCCGCGCTCGTTCCGGCGGAGCTCACGAGCGATGCGAAGATGTCCGTCCGGTTGGCAATGCTTGCCGAATTCGTGGTCGCATAGAACGGAACGAACAGGTCGCCGATCGCCACGAGTCCCTGGTAGTCGCCCAGGAACAGCCCCTCGCTGATCGGCGCGATCGCGAGATCGAACGGGCCGGCCACGCGACCTTCGCGCCACGTGACGCCGTCGCTCGAACGGGTGATCCAGCCGTCGGTCGGAAGGGTCGCCCGGTCCGCCGTGTTGCTGCGGAAATCGAAATAGGCGACGCCGATCGTGCCGTCCCCGCGGATCGTCACGCTCGGCAGGAAAGCCGGCACGGACGCGTCGCGGTTGATTTGAACGGGAGCGGACCACGAGAGGCCGCCGTCCGTCGAGCGCGAAAGCGCGATCCCGTCGCGAGCGCCGCCCGAGAACCGAGCGTCCTGCCACACCGACACGAGGTCGTTGCGCGGGCCGGCGGCGATCGCTCCCAGATTCGAACCGTCGCGCACGAACGTCCCGTTTTCCGGATCGCGCGTGCCGACGGACTGCACTGCCGACACCACGACCGGTGCCGACCACGTCGCGCCCCGGTCGAGCGACCGGATGACGGCGAGCGTCGCAGTGACATTGCCGCCCCCGGCGCTGTCGAAGCGCGTAAAGAACGTGACCAGCGTGCCGTCGGTCAGCACGACCGTCTGGTTGTTGATCGTCTGACTCGTCGCGCCCGGATCGTAGATAGCTCGCGGCGGCTCCCACGTCGATCCGCCGTCCGTGGTTCGGCTGAAGTATGTCGGGCCGTGGCCGCTCGTCGATAGGCGGTCCCACACGACGTACGCGTAACCCGCGGTTCCGGGATCCGCCGCTATCGATTCCTTGTCGTTGAAGTTGTCGCTGCCGTCGCGAATCAATGTCGAGGGGCTGCTCCACGTGCGCCCGCCGTCCGGCGAGCGGCTGACGAGCACGGCGTTCGACGAGCCCGGCGCATTCGCCTGGCCGGAAAACGCGATGGCCGACTGGTAGGCGATGCCATCCTGGCCGATCGCGATCCACGGATCCGACGCGCGCTCGTAGTCGCCGCCGTTGGCGGGATTGCCGCCGGTGCAGCGCGAGAACGCGGCCATCGACGTCGCCCATGTGCGGCCGCCGTCGAACGAAGAGGCGGCGAGGTTGCCCCGCGCGCCTCCGTTCGACCAGCGGTCCTGCTGCCAGACGCCGACCAGATTTGCCGCATTCACGGGATTGACCGCAACGTACGGCTCGACCTCCGCATTGGCGTACAACGTGCCCGCGACGGCCGCACCATCGCAATTGGCGGCGAACGGCGAGAGATTCGACACGCGAACCTGGGGATCCGGCAGCGTCGGCTCGACGGGAGTCGGAGGCGTCGTGTCGGGCGCCGACTGCCGCCGCCGCCCCCTCCGCATGCGCAGACCACGACGACGCTTCCGACCGCGGCGGCGGTGCGCAACCGGGACAAAACGCAGGCTTGAGCCATGCCGTACCCCAGCGGGCCGAATGAGGACATTTTGCCAACGGGCACACTTAGTGCAAACTCCGGACTGGCGAACCCCTTTTTCCGCCACTCGAAACGCACCGATTCCGACACGATACATGGAACCGCTGGTCCTCACCGTCGACATGGCCGGGCTGCCGCAGGCGTGGGTAGCGCTCGAAGAGGCGATCACCTATCACGCGAAACAGCTGGTTGCCTGGTCGCTGGGCTACGAAGTTCGCGAATTTCGCGGCGGCTGGCAGAAGAACGGCGTGCGCTCGCGCATCGCGACCAAGTCGATTCTGGCGATCAAGGGCAGCGTCCCGGGCCGCCTCGTGCACGCCCCCGGCCTGACCAACGCGCTGCTCTTCGCCCGCGACCGCCACCTGTGCGCGTACTGCGGCGAGGGCCACATGTCGCGCGACCTTTCACGCGATCACGTGAATCCGGTGTCGCGCGGCGGCCGCGATTCCTGGACGAATTCAGTGACGGCCTGCAAGAAGTGCAACATCCGCAAGGCCAACCGCACGCCGGAACAGGCCGACATGCCGCTCCTCTACGTTCCCTACGTTCCGAACCGGCACGAGCAGTTCATCCTGCGCAACCGGCGCATCCTGGCCGACCAGATGGAATACCTGCTCGCGGGCGTGCCGAGGACGAGTCGCCTCTACGCCGGGTAGACCCGGACAGGGCGTGACCGCGCGCGCGCGAAGCGCCCGCAAGAAACCACAGTCGCGACGCGCCTTCCCTCGGGGGAAATCGGCCCGGGGCCCCTGCCGCGTGTCCCGTCCGGCCGCCTTGATCCAGGGCAAGGACCAGCGTCCTTCGGTGGCTATACTCGCCCGATGAGCCATCCGCGACATTGGAGCCTGGGTGCAAAGCTCGCGCTGGTCGGCACGCCGTTTCTGCTGCTGGCGTTGCTGTCGATCGCGCTGACGCTGTGGGTGTCGTGGCAGCTCGACGGGGGGGCCGCGGCCGTCAACGAGGCGGGTCGCACGCGGATGCAGGCCTACCGGATGTCGCTTTCGGTCGGTTCCGGCGCTTACGCCGCGCTGCCGCAGCAGGTCGCGGAATTCGAGCGCAGCCTCGACGTGCTGCGCAACGGCGATCTGGAGCGGCCGCTCTTCGTGCCTTGGGACGAGAACGTGCGGCAGCGATTCGCGACGGTCGAGCGGGACTGGGAGCGATTCCGGCGCCAATGGACATCGACGCCACCCTCGTCCGTCATCGGCCTGCGCGACGACGTGGCGGCGTTCACCGCTGACATCGACCGGTTCGTCGCGGGCATCGAGCACCACATGGCCCGGTGGACGGCCCTGCTGCACCTGCTGCAGATGGCGATGATGGCCTTCGCCGTCGTCGGCGCGGCGGTCTTGCTCTACATGGGTTACCTGTTCGTGCTGGAACCGGTCGGGCATTTGAAGCAGGCGACCGAGCGCCTGCAGCGCGGCGATTTCGGCGCGCGCGTCGAGCGGGTGACGACCGACGAATTCGGCTCGCTCGCGGAGTGCTTCAACGGTATGGCCGAGCACCTGCAGTCGATGTATCGCGACCTCGAGGCCAAGGTGGCCGAAAAGACGTCGCAGCTCGAGGAAAAGCGCGAGCGGCTGGAGGCGCTCTACGATGTGACCGCGCTGGCGGCGAAGGCAACGACACTCAAGGATCTGGCGGGCGGATTCGCCGAGCGGATGGGGCGGGTCGCCCACGCGGACGGCGTGGCGCTGCGCTGGTCCGACGAGGGCAACCAGCGCTTCCTCCTCCTGGCCTCGGTGGGGCTGCCCGCGGCAATGGCCGAGGGCGAACAATGCCTGCGTGCCGGAGAATGCCACTGCGGCTCGCTCGCGGCTCCCCAGGACGTGCGCGTGACTCCCATTGCCGGGATGCGCAACGCCGGCATTCCCTACTGCGCCAACGCCGGATTCGCCACGCTCGTCTCGATTCCTGTCCGCCTGCACGATCGCCTGATGGGCGAAGTGGACCTCTTCTTCCACGCGCAGATCGCGCTGTCGCCCGCCGAGCGTTCACTGCTGGAGGCGTTGACCGCCCACCTCGCGGCGGCGATGGAGAACCTCCGGCTCAATTCGCTGGAGAAGGAGGCGGCGGTCGCCCAGGAGCGCACGTTCATCGCGCGCGAGCTGCACGACTCGATCGCGCAGTCGCTGGCATTTCTCAAGATCCAGGTGCAGCTGATGCACGATGCCCTCGAGACCGGCGACGCGCGGCGCGTTCAGAGCGTGCTGGAGGAAATCGACACCGGCGTGCGCGAAAGCTACGGTGACGTGCGCGAGCTGCTCGTCCACTTCCGAACGCGCGCGCAGGGCGAGGACATCGAGCCGGCGCTGCGGACCACGCTGCGCAAGTTCGAGCACCAGAGCGGCCTCGCGTCCACGATGCAGATGCAGGGGCACGGCATGCCGCTCGCCCCCGACCTCCAGATCCAGGTCCTGCATATCGTTCAGGAGGCGCTTTCCAACGTGCGCAAGCATGCCAGGGCGACGCAGGTCTGGCTCGCGGTAGAGCAGCAGCCGCAGTGGCGGTTCGAGGTGCGCGACGACGGCGTCGGGTTCCTGCCGGAGAAGGGACGCGACGACGAGACTCACGTGGGCTTGCGGATCATGGCCGAACGCGCGGAAAAGGTCGGCGGCGCGCTGGACGTCGTCTCCACGCCGGGACGAGGCACGTCGATCGTCCTGACCTTGCCGCCGCGCGTTCCGTCGATCTCCACCGCCGCCACTCCAGCCGAGATCGGGCTCGTCGCGGATACCCTGCACTGAACGCCCTGCCCGCCGTGAAAGAGCGCCCCATCCGCATCCTGGTCGTCGACGACCACACGCTCTTCCGGCGCGGGCTCACCGCGCTGCTCGCGCGCGACCCGCAATTGCAGGTCGTCGGCGACGCCGCCGACGCCGGCGAGGCGCTGCGCCGGGCCGGGGAGCTTCAGCCCGACCTCGTCCTGCTCGACAACCATCTTCCGGGCGTCAATGGCGTCGACGTGCTGCCGGCGCTGAGAGAAGCGGTGCCGGACGTTTGCGTGCTCATGCTGACGGTGAGCGAGGACGAGAGGGACCTCGCCTCCGCCCTCCGAGGCGGCGCCAACGGATACCTGCTGAAGACAATCGAAGGGGATGCCCTGGTCGCCGCCATCCTGCGCGCCGTGCGCGGCGAATCGGTGGTGGCCGAGGAGATGACCGGCAAGCTGGTGGCCGCGTATCGCGATGCCGCCGCCGGGCCCGCACCGGCGCCACCCGCGTCGAAGGTCGCGCAGCTTTCGCCGCGCGAGCAGGAAATTCTGCGCGGCATCGCGCGCGGTGCGAGCAACAAGGAAATCGGCCGCAACCTGGGGATCGCCGAGACGACGGTCAAGATCCATGTCCAGCACGTGTTGCGCAAGCTCGACGTCAGCTCGCGCGTGCAGGCCGCCGTCATCGCCTCCGAGCACGGCCTGATCTGACCGCGCGCGGGAGCGCGGCACGCCGGTCCCCTTATAGTTCTTCCGAACGATGCGTCGGCACGCCGGCATCGTCCTTTCGCACGTTTGCCGCCCTCCCACCGGTGGATGTGACCGGCCGTCCCCGCCCCCTACACTCGACGCAGTAGACCAGGGTCGAAACCGGAGGGCGGATTTCATGGGCAACAGAAGACAGGCGCTGTCGGTGCTGATCGTCAGCACGCTGGCGTTCACCGTGTGCTTCATGGTGTGGATGATGTTCGGCGTGATCGGCATACCGATCAGGAAGACGCTGAACCTCAACGCCACGGAGTTCGGCCTGCTCACCGCCACGCCGGTGCTCACCGGTTCGCTGATCCGCGTTCCGCTGGGCATGTGGACCGACAAGTTCGGCGGCCGCATCGTGATGTTCGTGCTGATGATCCTGTGCGTCGCGCCGATCTGGCTGATCGGGTACGCGACGCAATACTGGCATTTCCTCGTGCTGGGGCTCTTCGTCGGTCTCGCCGGCGGCTCGTTCTCCGTGGGCACGCCGTACGTCGCCCGCTGGTTTCCGCGGCAGCAGCAGGGCTTCGCAATGGGCATCTACGGCGCGGGCAATTCCGGCGCTGCGGTCAACAAGTTCGTGGCCCCTGCGCTGGTCGTCGCGTTCGGCTGGACGCTGGTGCCGCAGGTCTACGCGGCGATCATGCTCGGCACCGCGCTCCTGTTCTGGTTCTTCAGTTATTCGGACCCGCGACATCTGGTCGACTCGAAGATCACCTGGCGCGACCAGCTCCTCGCACTCAGGGACCCGAAGGTCTGGAAGTACTGCCAGTACTACTCGATCGTGTTCGGCGGCTACGTGGCGATGAGCCTCTGGATGGTCCAGTACTACGTCGGCGAATTCGGGCTCGACATTCGCGCGGCGGCGCTGCTCGCCGCCTGCTTCTCGCTGCCCGGCGGCGTGCTGCGCGCAATGGGCGGATGGCTATCCGACAAGTTCGGCGCCCACTCGATGACGTGGTGGGTCCTGTGGGTGAGCTGGATATGCCTCTTCATCCTGTCCTACCCGCAGACCGACATGACGATCACGACGATCGACGGCCCGAAAACCTTCCACATCGGCCTCAACGTCTGGTTGTTCACCGCGCTGATGTTCGTCCTCGGCATCGCGTGGGCGTTCGGCAAGGCCTCGGTATTCAAGTACATCTCGGACGATTACCCGGAGAACATCGGCGTGATCTCCGGCGTCGTCGGACTGGCTGGCGGCCTCGGCGGCTTCGTTCTGCCGATCATGTTCGGCGCGCTGATGGACCTCACCGGGATCCGGTCGAGCGCCTTCATGCTGATGTACGGCGTGGTGTGGGTGTCGCTGATCTGGATGTACTGGACCGAAGTGCGCGGCGCCGAGCTCATGGGCAACAAGGCCAAGGCGTTCCGCCTGCACGGCTGACGGGGCGCGCCATCACCATCGAGAGAACGATATGACGACCAGCATCGAAAAAGTTCCCGCCGCGCCCGCGGTGGCGCAAAGGAGCGCCGACGTCGCCGACTGGCGACCGGAAGACCAGGCGTTCTGGGACAGCACGGGCAAGCGCGTTGCCTACCGCAATCTCGCGCTTTCCGTGGGGGCGCTGCTGTGCGGCTTCGCCGTATGGGGCATGTGGGGAATCATCACGGTGCAGATGCTGAACCTCGGGTTTCCTTTCACTCAAGCCGAGCTCTTCACGCTGACCGCCATCGCCGGCATCGCGGGGGCGACCATGCGCATCCCCGCTTCGTTCCTGATCCGCCTCGCCGGCGGTCGCAACACGATCTTCCTCACCACCGCGATGCTGCTCGCGCCGGCGATCGGCACGGGCATCGTGCTGCAGCACAAGGACTGGCCGCTGTGGGCGTTCCAGCTGATGGCGCTGTGGTCCGGCGTGGGCGGCGGCAACTTCGCGAGCTCGATGTCCAACATCAGCACGTTCTTCCCGAAGCGGCTGCAGGGTACGGCGCTCGGCATCAATGCCGGCATCGGCAACTTCGGCGTGACGGCCATGCAGGTCGTCATTCCTCTGGTAATGACGATGAGCGTATTCGGCGCAATGGGCGGCGGACCGATGACGCTGGTGAAGGACAGCGGATGGATCTTCGGCAAGATCGCCGCCGGCACGCCGACGTTCATCCAGAACGCCGGCTTCGCGTGGGTGCTGTCGCTGGTTCCGCTGTCGATCCTGTGCTGGCTCGGCATGAACAACCTGAAGACGGTCTCGCCGGACACGGGGAATCCGATCGTCGCGTTCGCCAAGATCACGTACCTCTACACGCTCGCGTTCATACCGTCGATCCTGGGGCTGTACCTGTACCTGCCGCCGCCCACCGGGCTCGGCCTCATCAGCATGTGGGTGGCCATTCCGCTCGACGTGATCGCCGCGCTCACGATCATGCGGCTGACGGCGTACGGCACGATGAAGGAGGGCATCGCCAAGCAGTTCGCGATCTTCCGCGACAAGCACACGTGGTCGATGACGGCGCTCTACATCGTGACCTTCGGCTCGTTCATCGGCTTCTCGATGGCGCTGCCGCTCTCGATTACCGTGATCTTCGGCGTGAGCCACGTGCCCGACGCCGCCGGCGTGTTGCAGCACACGCTCAAGAATCCCAACGCCCCCTCGGCATTCACCTACGCGTGGATCGGTCCGTTCGTCGGCGCGCTGATTCGTCCGGTGGGCGGCTGGATCGCCGACAAGCTCGGCGGTTCGATCGTCACCCAGGTCATCTCGGCGGTCATGGTGGCCGCGTCGGCCGGTGTCGGCTACGTGATGCTGCAGGCGTACAACTCCGCCACGCCCGAGCAGTACTTCTTCGTGTTCATGATCCTGTTTGTCGTGCTGTTCGCCGCGAGCGGGATAGGCAACGGCTCGACCTTCCGCACCATCGGCGTGATCTTCGACCGCACGCAGGCGGGCCCCGTGCTGGGCTGGACCTCGGCCATCGCCGCCTACGGCGCGTTCGTCGCGCCGATCGTGATCGGCAACCAGATCAAGGCCGGCTCGCCTCAGGTCGCGATGTACGGCTTCGCGGCGTTCTACGCCGTGTGCCTGATCCTCAACTGGTGGTTCTATCTGCGCCGCAATGCGTACGTGAAGAACCCGTAACGATCCCCATCCGACGCGCCTGCCGCGGAGACTGCGATGAGCCACTTTCTCGATCGACTGCAACATTTCTCCATTCCGAAGGAGCCGTTTTCCGACGGCCACGGCGTTGCCACGGGCGAAGACCGCACGTGGGAGGACGCCTACCGCAATCGCTGGGCGCACGACAAGATCGTGCGCAGCACGCACGGCGTCAATTGCACGGGATCGTGCTCGTGGAAGATCTACGTCAAGGGCGGCATCGTCACCTGGGAGACGCAGCAGACCGACTACCCGCGCACGCGCTGGGACATGCCGAACCACGAGCCACGCGGCTGCGCGCGCGGCGCGTCGTACAGCTGGTACCTGTACAGCGCCAACCGCGTCAAGCACCCGATGGTGCGCGGCCGCCTGCTGAAGCACTGGCGCGCCGCGCGGCTGCAGCACGGACCGGTGGAGGCCTGGGCGTCCATCGTTCAGGACGAGGCGAAGCGACGCGACTACCAGAAGGTGCGCGGCTTGGGCGGCTTCGTGCGCTCGAGCTGGGACGAGGTCAACGAGATCGTCGCCGCCGCCAACGTGTACACGGCGAAGACCTACGGGCCCGACCGGGTGATCGGATTCTCGCCGATCCCGGCGATGAGCATGGTGAGCTACGCCGCGGGTTCGCGCTACCTGTCGCTGATCGGCGGCGTGTGCATGAGCTTCTACGACTGGTACTGCGACCTGCCGCCCGCGAGCCCGCAGGTGTGGGGCGAGCAGACCGACGTGCCCGAGTCCGCCGACTGGTTCAACAGCACCTACATCATCGCCTGGGGCAGCAACGTGCCGCAGACGCGCACGCCCGATGCGCATTTCTTCACCGAGGTGCGCTACAAGGGCGCGAAGACGGTTGCCGTGACGCCCGACTACTCGGAAGTCGCGAAGCTCGCCGACCTGTGGCTGCACCCGAAGCAGGGAACCGACGCCGCGGTCGCGATGGCGATGGGCCATGTGGTCCTGCGCGAGTTCTTCATCGACAGGAAATCGCCCTATTTCGACGACTACGCGCGCCGTTACACGGACCTGCCCATGCTCGTGATGCTGAAGGAGCAGACCACGCCGACGGGCGAAACGATCCTCGTGCCCGACCGCTACGTGCGCGCATCCGACTTCAACGGCAAGCTGGGCCAGGCCAACAATCCGGAGTGGAAGACCGTTGCGATCGACGAAAGCGGCAAGGTCGTGCTGCCGAACGGCGCGGTCGGCTTTCGCTGGGGCCCGGAGGGTCGTGCCGACCTCGGCCAGTGGAACCTCGAGGCCAAGGAGGCACGGCACCGGCAGGACGTGAAGCTCAAGCTGTCGCTGCACGAAGGCGATCCGTCGTCCGCCACGACCGCCCGCGTCGCCTTCCCGTACTTCGGTGGCATCGAGACCGCGCATTTCCCGAACAACCCGGGCGCCGACGTGCTGGTGCGCACGGTGCCGGTGCGGCGCATCGCACTCGGCAAGGAAGGCGAAAAGCGCGAGGCGCTGGTCGCCACGGTATTCGATCTGCAGGTCGCGAACTACGGCGTTGCGCGCGGGCTCGCCGGCGAGCATGCGGCGAAGGACTTCGACGACGACACGCCGTACACGCCCGCGTGGCAGGAAGCGATCACCGGCGTGCCGCGCGAGCAGGTGATCACCGTCGCCCGCCAGTTCGCCGAGAACGCGGAAAAGACGCAGGGCAAGTCGATGGTGATCATCGGCGCGGCGATGAATCACTGGTACCACTGCGACATGAACTACCGCGGCGTCATCAACCTGCTGATGATGTGCGGCTGCATCGGCAAGAGCGGCGGCGGCTGGGCCCATTACGTCGGGCAGGAAAAGCTGCGCCCGCAGACCGGATGGACGGCGCTCGCCTTCGCGCTCGACTGGATCCGCCCGCCGCGGCAGCAGAACAGCACCAGCTTCTTCTATGCGCACACCGACCAGTGGCGTTACGAGAAGCTCGGCATGGAAGAAGTGCTTTCCCCGCTTGCCGACAGGAAGCGCTACGGCGGCAGCATGATCGACTACAACGTCCGCGCCGAGCGCATGGGCTGGCTGCCGTCGGCGCCGCAGTTGCAGACCAATCCGCTCAAGGTCGTCCGCGACGCGCACGCCGCCGGCATGGAGCCGAAGGACTACGTGGTGAAGTCGCTGCAGGACGGTTCGCTCGCGATGAGTTGCGCCGATCCCGATCACCCCGACAACTGGCCGCGCAACCTGTTCGTCTGGCGGTCGAACCTGCTGGGTTCAAGTGGCAAGGGTCACGAGTATTTCCTGAAGCACCTGCTCGGCACCAGCAACGGCGTGCAGGGCAAGGACCTGGGCGAAGAGAACGCCCCCGATGCGCTTCGCGCTTCCCCCACCGGGGGCGCGGCCGACTTGGGGCGGTCCGGCGTCGGCCGCGGCGCCAAGCCGTCGGAAGTCGTCTGGCACGACCAGGCGCCCGAGGGCAAGCTCGACCTGCTGGTGACGCTCGACTTCCGCATGAGCACCACGTGCCTGTACTCCGACATCGTGCTGCCCACGGCGACGTGGTACGAAAAGAACGACCTCAACACCAGCGACATGCATCCGTTCATCCACCCGCTGTCGACGGCCGTCGATCCGGCGTGGCAGAGCCGCAGCGACTGGGACATCTACAAGGGCTTCGCGAAGAAATTCAGCGAGGTGTGCGTCGGTCATCTCGGCGTGGAGAAGGAAGTGGTGCTGACGCCGCTGATGCACGACACCCCGGCCGAGCTCGGACAGCCGTTCGACGTGCGCGACTGGAAACGCGGGGAATGCGAGCTCATCCCCGGCAAGACCGCACCGCAGATCGCGGTGGTCGAGCGCGACTACCCGAACGTCTACCGGCGTTTCACCGCGCTGGGACCGCTGATGAGCAAGGTGGGCAACGGCGGCAAGGGCATCGCGTGGAACACGCAGACCGAAGTGAGGCAGCTCTCCGAGCTCAACGGCACCGTGCGCGCCGAAGGCGCCACGCGCGGCATGCCGAAAATCGAGTCGGACATCGACGCCTGCGAAGTGGTCCTGCAGCTTGCGCCCGAGACCAACGGCCACGTCGCGGTCAAGGCCTGGGAGGCGCTGTCGAAGATCACCGGTCTCGACCACAAGCACCTCGCGCTGCACCGCGAGGACGAGAAGATCCGTTTCCGCGACATCCAGGCGCAGCCGCGCAAGATCATCAGCTCACCCACCTGGAGCGGCATCGAGAGCGAGACCGTCAGCTACAACTCCGGCTACACGAACGTGCACGAGCTGATTCCGTGGCGCACGCTGACCGGACGTCAGCAGTTCTACCAGGACCATCCGTGGATGATCGCCTTCGGCGAGGGATTCTCCACGTACCGCCCGCCGGTCGATCTCAAGACCACCGGCGCGATCCACAACAAGCGGAGCAACGGCAATCCGGAGATCCTGCTCAATTTCATCACGCCCCACCAGAAATGGGGCATCCACAGCACGTACACCGACAACCTGATGATGCTCACGCTGAGCCGCGGCGGGCCGATCATCTGGCTTTCCGAGGACGACGCGAAGAAGGCCGGCGTCGTCGACAACGACTGGGTCGAGCTCTTCAACGTCAACGGAGCGATCGCCGCGCGCGCGGTGGTGAGCCAGCGCGTCAATCCCGGCATGGTGATGATGTACCACGCACAGGAAAAAATCGTGAACACGCCGGGCGCCGAGATCACCGGCGTGCGCGGCGGGATCCACAACTCGGTGACGCGCATCGTGCTGAAGCCGACGCACATGATCGGCGGCTACGCGCAGCTCTCGTACGGCTTCAACTACTACGGAACGATCGGCACCAATCGCGACGAATTCGTGATCGTTCGCAAGATGAGCAAGATCGACTGGCTCGACACGCCGGTCGGGGCCGAACGCATCGCGCTGGTGCAGGCGCAAGGAGAGAACCCATGATCCCCCACGCTCACATTCGTTCGCTGCCCCCCGGGGGGGCGCTGGCCTCCCTTGAGACGGCTCGTCGGGAGGTGGTGGACCCCCACGCTCACATTCGTTCGCTGCCCCCCGGGGGGGCGCTGGCCTCCCTTGAGACGGCTCGTCGGGAGGCCACATGAAGATCCGCGCGCAAATCGCCATGGTGCTGAACCTCGACAAGTGCATCGGCTGCCATACCTGCAGCGTGACCTGCAAGAACGTCTGGACCAGTCGGCCGGGCATGGAATACGCGTGGTTCAACAACGTCGAGACCAAGCCCGGCATCGGCTATCCCAAGGAGTGGGAGAACCAGGACAAGTGGAACGGCGGCTGGATCCGCAAGGCCAACGGGACGATCGAACCGCGTCAGGGCGGCAAGTGGAAACTGCTGATGAAGATCTTCGCCAATCCCAACCTGCCGCAGATCGACGACTACTACGAGCCGTTCACGTTCGACTACGACCATCTGCAAAGCGCGCCGGAAATGAAGGCGAGCCCGACCGCGCGGCCACGCAGCCTGATCACCGGCATGCAGATGGACAAGATCGTCTGGGGCCCGAACTGGGAGGAGCTCCTGGGCGGCGAGTTCAGCCATCGCAGCGCCGACAGCAATTTCGAAGGCTTCGAGGCCGTTCAGAAGGCGATGGTCGGCGAGTTCGAGAACACCTTCATGATGTACCTGCCGCGCCTGTGCGAGCACTGCCTCAACCCGGCCTGCGTGGCGAGCTGCCCGTCGGGCTCGATCTACAAGCGCGAGGAGGACGGCATCGTCCTCATCGACCAGGACAAGTGCCGCGGCTGGCGCATGTGCGTGAGCGGCTGCCCCTACAAGAAGATCTACTACAACTGGAAGAGCGGAAAAGCCGAAAAGTGCATCTTCTGCTACCCGCGCATCGAGGCGGGGCAGCCAACGGTGTGCTCCGAGACCTGCGTCGGGCGCATCCGATACCTTGGCGTGATGCTCTACGACGCCGACCGCATCCAGGAAGCGGCGAGCGTCGAGCGCGACCGCGATCTCTACCAGGCGCAGTGCGACATCTTCCTCGACCCCAGCGACCCGGCGGTGATCGAGCAGGCGCGACGCGACGGCGTTCCCGAGGCGTGGCTGGAAGGCGCGCGCCGGAGCCCGGTGTGGAAGATGGCGATGGAATGGAAGGTGGCGCTGCCGCTGCACCCGGAATATCGCACGCTGCCGATGGTCTGGTACGTGCCGCCGCTGTCGCCGATCAGCGCTGCGGCAAACGCGGGACACGTCGGCGCCAACGGGCAGATTCCCGACGTGAAGCAGTTGCGGATTCCGGTCAACTACCTCGCGAACCTGCTGACGGCCGGCGACACGGCGCCGGTGGTGCGCGCGCTGGAGCGAATGCTCGCCATGCGCGCCTACCAGCGCGACAAGCACGTCGAGGGCCGACCCAATCTCGACGTGCTGAAACAGGTGGGCCTGACCGAAGCCGAGGTCGAGGACATGTACCACGTGATGGCGATCGCCAACTACGAAGACCGCTTCGTGATTCCGAGCACCCACCGGGAATATGCCGAGAACACGTTCAACGTGCGTGGCGGCTGCGGTTTCTCGTTTGGCAACGGCTGTTCCGAGGGCGTGGGCGAGGTCAGCCTGTTCGGCAGCGAAAAGCGGCGAACGATCCCGATCAGGGCGGAGGTCTAGATGACGAAGATTCCGCCGATGGCGCTCACGCTGCGTGCGCTGGCGCGACTTCTCTGCTATCCCACGCCCGACCTGCGAGAGCACCTGGGCGATCTGCGCGAAGTCCTGCATCGGGAACGCGCGCTCGGCCAGGCGCGGCTGTCCGAGCTCGATACGCTGATCGCCGACATCGAACGGCAGAGCGGCATCGACGCCGAAGCCGATTACGTTCAGTTGTTCGACAGCGGGCGCAGCACGTCCTTGTACCTGTTCGAGCACGTGCACGGCGATTCGCGCGATCGCGGACCGGCGATGATCGACCTGGCGCAGACCTACGAGAAGGCCGGGCTGTATCTCGGCGAAGGCGAGATGCCGGATCACCTGCCGGTCGTGCTGGAATACGCGTCGACGCAGCCTCCCGTCGGTGCGCGGGCGTTCCTCGGCGAGATCGCGCACATTCTCAACGTCATCTTCAACGCGCTGGAAAAGCGCGGCAGCCGCTACGCCTGTGTGCCGGGCGCGTTGCTCGAGCTGGCCGGCGAGAAGGCACGCTCTGTCAACGTGCCCGACGACGAACCGCTCGACGAGAGCTGGGCCGAGCCGGCCGCCTTCGACGGATGCGCGTCGCGGGGGCAGTCGCGACCGGGCCAGGCCCAACCGATCAACGTCGTACGCTCCGCGTCCGTCCAGGGAGTGCAATCATGAGCGACCTGCAGGGCTACCTTCACAATTTCGCTTTCAACGTCTATCCCTACATCTGCCTGAGCGTGTTCCTGATGGGCAGCCTGGCGCGATTCGACCGCGACCAGTACACGTGGAAGAGCGATTCGTCGCAACTGCTGCGCGCAGGCCAGCTTCGCTGGGGCAGCAACCTGTTCCACGGTGGCATCCTGTTCCTGTTCTTCGGTCACCTGTTCGGGCAACTCACCCCGCACTTTCTCTACGAGTCGTTCATTACTGCGCCGCAGAAGCAGCTCGTCGCGATCGTCAGCGGCGGCGTGGCAGGTTTTGCCTGCTTCGTCGGCCTCACGCTTCTTCTGCACCGCCGCATCTTCGATCCGCGCATCCGGCTGACGAGCCATCGGACCGATATCGCCATCCTCCTCATCCTGTGGGTGCAGCTGTGCCTCGGCCTCATCACGCTGCCGCTTTCCTGGGCGCACCGCGCGGACGCCAGCGCGATGCTGACGCTGGCCAACTACCTGCAAGGGATCGCCACCTTCCGCCCGGACGCGAGCCTGCTCGCCCCGATAGGCTGGCCCTTCCAGGTGCACATGCTGCTCGGAATGACGATCTTTCTCCTGTTCCCGTTCAGTCGCCTCGTGCACGTGTGGAGCGGCTTCGCATCGGTCGCCTATCTGTTCCGCCCGTACCAGGTCGTGCGCGCACGGCGATTGAACCTTCCGTCCGGCCACAACGTGCCGCCGGCGCGCATTTGAGGAAGGCGGGCCATGGAGACGACAATGGAAGCGGCGGTCGCGCGAATAAACGGTGCACCGCTGCACGCTTCCGGCGAGACTGTCGATGCCGGAACGCTGCGCCAGCGTGCCTGCACGGAATTGCTGCGGCAGGCTGCGCAACGCGCCGGCCTGCTCGCCGCCGATGATCCGCCCTCGGCGGACGGCATCGTCACCGAAGCCGCATCGGCTTCCATTGAAGCGTTGCTCGCGCAATCGATTGCGGTTCCTCAACCCTCGGAGGACGCCTGCCGCCGGCACTTTGCCGCTCACGCTGCCGACTACCGCAGCGGCGATCGCGTTCGCGCCCGGCATATTCTGTTCGCGGTGACACCGGGGGTCGACGTTCGCACGCTGCGTCAACGCGCGGAGAGCGCGCTGCTCGACGTGCGCTGCCATTGCGACGGCGAGATTGATCGCTTCGCTGCCGCCGCTGCGGAACTCTCCAACTGTCCCTCGGGGGCGGAAGGTGGCGCGCTCGGCTGGCTGACGCGCGACGACTGTGCGCCCGAATTCGCCCGGGAGATCTTTGCGGGCCCGGAAATCGGCGTGCTTCCCCGTCTGGTGCACAGCCGCTTCGGCCTGCACGTGGTCGAGGTGCTGGCGCGCGAGACCGGCATCGACCAATCTTTCGAGGCCGTGCACGGGGCGGTGAGGATGGCCCTGCAACAGAACGCCTACGTGACCGCGTTGCGCCATTACCTGCAGGTGCTGGCCGGCGCCGCGGAAATGCAGGGCGTCGCAATCGACGGCGCCGACACGCCGCTGGTTCAATAGTCGCGTGACGATGGACGAATCCCACTTCGGGTTCCTGCTTCACGCAGCGAGGACGCAGCCGGAGCCGCAGCGCCTCCTGTTCGTGTTTGCCGCCGCGATGCTCCCTGCCGATGCGAATGCCGATCAGCAGGCGCGTTTCGAGGCGGGCGAGGGAGGAGAGCTCGAGCCCGTCATGTGTGTGGACAAGGATCCTCGCGCGCTGACGACGTTCGATGCGTTGGTGGCCGAGTCGCGGCATGCGCAGATGCGCTGGCATGTGGTATTCGTCGCGGGACTTTCGGGCACGAACAGAAGCGCGCCGAGCGATTCGCAGACAGACCGCGCGTTGCACGAGATGGTCGACGCCGTGCGCCATGGCACCATCGGCCGGTTTGCCGCCTATGACCTGCACGGTGCTCCGCTTCGATTTTCATGATGTCGAAGCTGCAATCGATCGAAGAGGCGATTCCGCAGGTCGACCCGAAATCCGGATCGTTTGCGCTTTGGAATTTGGGGTTCCGGCCCTTCTATCTGCTCGCCAGCATTTTCGCCGCGTTGTCGATTCCGCTTTGGATCGTCCAGTACGCCGGCTATCTGCCAGCCGCCTATGCGCACGACCCGGTCTGGCACGCCCACGAGATGCTCTTCGGCTACACGCTGGCCGTCGTCACCGGATTCCTGTTCACCGCGGTTCGCAATTGGACGGGCCAGCCCACGCCATCGGGGGGCGCGCTCGCCGCGTTTGCGGCGCTCTGGATTGCCGGCAGAGTCCTGGTCCTGACGCCCTACGACATCGCGGCCGCCGTGGTGAATGCGGCGTTTCCGGTGGCCGTCGCGATGGGCATTGGAATCCCGATGGCGCGAAGCGCCAACACCCGCAACTACTTTTTCATCGCGATACTCCTGACGTTCGGTCTGGCCGCGCTGGCCTTGCATCTTTCCTACCTTCGCGTGCTGGACCTGCCGGTGCTGATGAGCCTGCAGCTCGGGCTCGACCTCATGGTGTTCATCATGGCAGTGATGGGAGGTCGGGTCATTCCGATGTTCACGAACAACGGCGTCCCGGGCGCCAACGCGACGCGCCATCCCATTGTCGAGAAGCTCGCGCTCGGAAGTGTTCTCGTGCTGCTCGGCGCGGGACTGTTCCGGGCTCCTGGCGGCGCCATGGCCATCATCGCGCTGCTCGCCGCACTGGCCCACGCCGCAAGGCTGTGTCTCTGGGAGCCCTGGCGCACGCTGCGCGCCCCGCTGGTGTGGGTGCTGCACGCGGCCTACGCCTGGATTGTCGTCTATCTGGTGCTGCGCGCGTTGTCGGCGCTCGGGCTGGTCGCCGAGCCGTTGGCAGCTCACGCGCTGACCATCGGTGCAATCGGCGGCATGACGATAGGCATGATGTCGCGCACCTCGCGCGGGCACACCGGTCGCGTTCTGGAGACGGACCGCTACGAGCTCGCATGTTTCGTCCTCGTCCTCTGCGCCGCGGTCATCCGCGTCTTTGGCGGGATGCTGCTGCCGGGTGCCTACATGGCCACGGTCGTCGGTGCGGGAATCTGCTGGTCGATCGGTTTCGCGCTGTTTGCCATCCGATTCTGGCCGGTGCTCTCGCGGCCACGTCTCGACGGCAAGCCGGGTTAGCCGCGAGCTTGCGCGAACCCGGATCGGGAATCGCGCCATGCAGCATCGGACCGAGGAGCGGTTCGCTGGATACCTCCGGTTCACGCGGTTGGTATGATCGAGTCCTTCCGCATGCTCCGACACACGCCCATGACTATGCCCGCAGCCGTTTCCGACCTCGCCCCGACCGGCAAGCTTCGCGCCGCGATCAACTTTTCCAACCCGGTTCTGGCCGGCCGGGAGGCGGTCTCGGGTGCGCCGTGCGGCATCTCGGTCGATCTCGCGCGGGAACTCGCCCGACGCCTGGGCGTCGCCATCGAGCTCGTGCCCTACGACGCCGCGGGCAAGGTCGTTGCCGCGCTCGCTGCCCGGGCGTGGGATGTCTGCTTTCTCGCGATCGATCCGCTGCGCGCACAGGAGATAAGCTTCACGGCGCCCTATGCCGTGATCGAGGGCGTCTACCTCGTGGCCGAGGCTTCCCCTGTCCGGAGCAACGCCGAGATCGATCGTGTCGGCACGCGCGTAGGGGTCATCGTCGCCAGCGCATATGACCTCCATCTCTCGCGCGAGTTGAAGCAGGCCACGATCGTGCGCGCCGCAACGGCCGACGCGGTAATGGAGCTTATGGTCGCGGGAAAGCTCGATTGCGTTGCCGGCGTCAAGCCGCAGCTCGAGGCCGACGCCGCGCGCGTAGGCGGCATGCGGATGCTGCCGGGCCGGTTCATGGCCATCAACCAGGCGATGGGAACGCCCCGCGGCCGGGAGGCGGCGGCCGCGTATCTGAACCAGTACGTCGACGAGGTGAAATCCTCCGGCTTCGTCGCGAAAGCGTTCGCGGACAATCGCATCACCGGCGCCTCGATGGCGCCCTGACCCTCACGGCTGGACGCGCCGGTGCAGGCGAAGGTCGATCTGCAGCAGGACGACACTCACGGCAGCGGCAAACACGACGATGAGCAGTGTCACCGACATGATCTGCTCGACGTTGTGCAGTCCGATGCCGGTCATCAGCAGGTAGCCCAGGCCTCGCTGCGAGGCGAACATCTCGGCAAGCAGGCACCCGATGAGGGTCAGCGCGAACCCCACGCGCAGGCCGGTGAAGATTTCCGGGATGGCTGCCGGAAACAGGACCCAGCGCACCATCTGCGAGCGAGAGAGCTTGAGGACGTGCCCGGTCTTGATCAGTATCGGCCTGGTGTTGCGGACGGCAGCGAGCGTGAACAGGATGATGGGAATGACGCCGTGCAGCACGCCAAAGGCAACTTTCGCCGACAGCCCGAGGCCGAAGGCGAGCAGCAGGATCGGGTACAGCGTGAGCTTCGGGATCGCGTAGACGGCGGCGATCATCGGCTCGAGCGTGTCTCCGGACAGCCGGTCGAAGCCCAGCCAGAACCCGATCAGGAGCCCGAGCGCGACGGAAAGCGCGAAGGCGATCACGAATGCCCGCATCGTATCGATCAGGTGCGCGCCGAATGTCTCGCTGGTGATCAGTTTCGCCGTGTAGCGGATCGTCTCCACGGGCGACGACAGCGCAACGTCGCCGACCCACCCATAGAGCGCCTGCCAGAGCGCGACCAGCACCGCGGTCAACAGAAGCGCGTCACGCGGCCCGCGCCAGCGCGGGACGCTCATCTCATGCCTCGTCGCGCGAGCAGACGCTGCTCGAAGCGCGAGAGCACGGCGTTGATCGCGATCGAGGCAAGGAGGATCAGCACGATGAGCGGGTACATCGTCGCGTTGTCGAAGTTCGTGTACGCGTAGCTGATCTCGTAGCCGATGCCTCCTCTCGACAGGATGAACTCGGAGCCGATGACCCCGATGAACGCGTAGGCGACGGCAAGCTTGATCCCGGTCACGATGTGCGGTCCGGCCGAGGGAAGCGTGACGTTCAGGGCGGTGCCGATCGGCGACAGGCGCATGATGCGCGCGGTCTTGCGCAGCACCGCCGGAACACGGTCGAGGCCATTCAACGTGTTGATGATCACCGCGACGACGCCCAGCATGAAGGCGATCAGGATCTGCGGCAGATCGCCGAGCCCGAAGACGACGATGAAGAACGGGTAGAAGGCGAATACGGGGACCGCGTAATAGGTCGCGAAGAGCGGGTCGAGCGTCTCGCGGAGCGCACGCAGCCGGTGCAGGAGCACACCCGCAAGAATGCCGACACCGAGCGCCAATGCGAGCGCCAGCAGCGTATTGGAGAGCGTCTTCGCAATGGCGCCGTTCATCCGGCCGGAGACGAGCATCCGGTAGAGGTCGCGGGCGATCAGATGCGGCGGCTGCATCGTGATCCTGTCGATGGCTCCGACGGCGCACAGCCCCTCGAGCAGCGCGATGGCGGCGGCGAGCACGGCGACGCGGTACCAGGCGACGCGGCTCACCGGATTCCGCTTCCGGCGGCGGTGCTGCGGCCAATGGTCTTGATGGATTCCTCGCGGAGCGATTTCCACAGTCGCGCCGTGATCGCGCCGAACTCGCCGCTCTCGACGATCCGGCTGTCGCGATCACGCGGCCAATGGGTCTCGACAACGTCGATCAGGCGACCCGGGCGCGCCGACATCACGCCGATGCGATCGGCGAGCATCGTCGCCTCGTCGAGCGCGTGGGTGATGAGAAACACCGTTGCCTTGGTCTCCCGCCACATGCGAAGCAGTTCGTCCCCCATCAGCAGTCGCGTCTGCTGATCGAGGGCGCCGAACGGCTCATCCAGGAGGATCAGTTTCGGTTGCATGATCAGGGTGCGCGCGATGCACACCCGCTGCCGCATGCCGCCCGAAAGCTGCGCCGGATAGCTCGTCGCGAAATCGGAGAGACCGACGAGGCCGAGCACGTTGCGCACGCGCTCGTCCCGTTGCCTCCGGTCGAGATTTGCGCGGCGCAGGCCGAATGCCACGTTGTCCGCGACATTGAGCCAGGGCAGCGACGCGTCTTCCTGAAACACGACGCCGACGCCTTCCGGAGCTTCGCCGGCGATCGGTTGTCCCTCGAACTCGATCGAGCCCTCGCTCACCGGGGTGAGTCCCGCGATGAGCTCCAGCAGCGTCGACTTGCCGCAACCGGAGGGTCCGACGACCGCGAAGAATTCGCCGCGCCGGAGTTCGAGGTCGAGCGGACCGAGCGCGTGCAGCGGCGGGCGCTCTTGACCGGCTGGAAACACCTTGCTGACGTTGCGCAACCGCAACAGGTCGCGCTGCTCGTCCGCCATGGTCACTGCCCGGCGGAGCCGCTACTTGATCGCCTTGATGTCGTCGGGCAGGAAACGCGTATCGACGAGCTTTCCATAGTCGACTTCGCCGTTGATCGCGCCGACCGAACGCTGCGCCTCGATCATGCGCTTCAGGCCGTCGAGATGGATCTGGCCGTCGCCCCAGTAAGGCACACCCTTCGTCGTGCTCGTGGTCAGGTTGCGGACGGCGCTGCGAGCGACCTCGGGCTCGAGGTTGTACTGCTTCGCGACGATGTCGCCGGCTTCGTCCGGATGGTCCTTCATGAACTGCACGGCCTTGCGCCGTGCCCGGATGACCGCGCGGATGAAGTCGCCGCGTTTTTCCATCATCTCCACCGTCGCCACGCCGACGACATTGTCGAGCGGCGGCAACGCGTCGCTGGCGACGACGACGGCACGATATTTGTTCTTGAGCTTCGACCACAGCGGCTCGGTCATCGGCGTCATGTCGACAAGTCCCGCGTCGAGCGCTGCGATCCCTTCGCCGAATCCGCCGGTCTTGACGAGTTCCACGTCCTCGGGCTTGAGGCCGGCCGCCTGCACCAGCATGTTCGCGAGCGCCTGGCTCGTCGAACGCGGGTTCGTGTAGCCGATCTTCCTGCCTTTCACATCCTTGATCGTCTTGATCGGAGAATCGGGCTTCACGACCCAGACGAATTCGGCCACGGTAAGGACGTTGTCGCTGACGATTTTCAGATCCGCACCCGCGAGAACGGCGGAGACGACCACGCCCGGATTCACTTCGCCGTAGGGAACGCCTCCCCCGGCCAGCATGTTGCGCAGCGTGGTGCCGCCCCCCGCAGACGAGATGAGCCCGGTGATGTTGAGGCCCTCGTCCTTGAAGTATCCTTTGGCCAGCGCGACGCCGAAGGGCATGCCGTTGGCGGATACGCCATAGTTGCTGACCACGATCTCTTCCGCGCCGGCGCCGGACGCGGCCAGGACGGCGAGACCGGCGAGCAGGGCGGCCTTGAAAAGAGCAATCAAGCGGCACATGTGAGTCTCCTCCGGCGGATCGACGGTGCATGTGGTTGTCATCAGGCGCGGCGCCGTCCCTTTCCGCCCCTTGACCAGCGCCCGTATTGTAGAGCCGAAATCATGAGGCCGCGGCCGGACGAGCGCGCCGCGTTGCGCGGGATATGCAACTCCTGGGCGGCCCGCACGGTCAAACTTCGATGAATCCGCGCGTTGAAACGGCTTCCGAGCCCTTCGTCGGCGATGCGGTCGCAGACGACGTTGGACTCGCTGCGCCCGTGGCTGATCGCTCGCCGCGGCGCGCGTCCCGGGCGAAGAGAGTTCTGGATGTAATCATCGCGCTCATGCTGTTCGCTGGCGTCACCGGGATCGGCTACTACTTCTGGCGCCAGCAAGCGACCGGTCCCGCAGCGCCGCAGATACCGACCGCACCGCGGTCGGCGCCAGCCGTGTCACCGGAGCCCGTCGTCCGCAACCCGATCGACGCGCAGGCATCGGCGCAAGGAGTCACCTTGCCGCCGCTCGCCGACAGTGACGAGGCGATGCGCAATGCTCTTGCGGTGCCGTTCTCGCGGGAGGTGTTCGCCAGGATGTTCTACCCGGACGACATCATCCGCCGCTTCGTCGCGACGGTCGACAATCTCCCGCGCCAGACGGTGGCGGTGCGGGTCCTGCCCGTTCGCCCCCCTGCCGGCGCTTTCCGGGTTACCTCGCACGATGGTGTGCTGACCGCCGCGGCGGACAACGAGGCCCGCTACGCGCCTTACGTCCGGCTGCTGGATGCCGTCGACACCCGTACGGTGGTCGACATCTATCTGCGTTTCTATCCGCTGTTCCAGCAGGCCTACGTCGAGCTTGGTTATCCGAACGGCTATTTCAATGACCGATTGGTGGAGGTCATCGACGTCCTGCGCGCAACGCCCGTTCCAAAGGCTCCGGTCGCGCTGACGCAGCCGAAAGTGATCGTACCAATTCGCCGACCCGACGCTCGAAGCGCTGCCGGCGGGTCAGAAGATCCTGCTCCGCATCGGTCCCGGGAACGCCGCCAAGGTCAAGGCCAAGTTGGCGGATATCCGCGCGCAAATCGCGCGCACGCGCCCTCCCGAGCAGAGCCAATGACCTGAGCGAGGATCATCGCCGGCCAACCGGCCCGGCAGGGTGTCTACGTATGCCCGCACCGCGTCGGCGGGCAGCAGCGCGGAAAGCTTGCACAGCGTCGCCTCGGTCGACGGTCTGGCCGACGCGGGTGGCAACGTCGGCGTCCGACGTTTGACCCTTACTGGATTACTTCATCAGCGCGCAGCAACAGCGATTGCGGTAGGGTCAGGCCGAGCACCTTGGCGGCCTTCAGGTTGATCACGAGCTCGACCTTCGTGGGCCGTTCCACCGGAAGATCCCCCGGCTTGGCGCCTCGAAGCACCCGGTCGACGTAGCGGGCGACGCTTCTGAAGTAGTTGCGGTAACTCAAGCCGTAGCTGACAAGGCCGCCGGCCTCGGTGTATTCGCGGAATCCGTACATTCCGGCGAGTTTGTGTTCGTTTGCCAGCATTACGATGCGCTGCAATTCGTTCAGAAAAAACGCGTCGACCATCGTGATTACGGCGCCGGCGCGCTGTACTTTCATCGCGGCAAACGCGTGTTGCAGGCCCGTCGCTGATCTCGCCTCCGCACGCACGACGCTCACGCGAGAATGCTTCGCAACCTTTTGAATCTGCGCCCACCAGTACTCGTCATCCACGCTCGCCGGGTTTGCCAGGACCGCGACCGTGTCGGCGGCGGGAACCATCGCTGTGACGATTTCGAGCCATTTGGGCATCAGTTCTTCGAACAGCGTCGATGTGCCCGTGACGTTCGCGCCCGGTCGCGCGAGGCTTGCGACAAGCCCGGATTCGACTGGATCACCGTTCACCGACATCACGACCGGGATGGTGGACGTGGCATTTTTTGCGGCGCGCGTCGACGGGATGCAGGTGCCGACAATCGCGGCAGGATTGTGCTCCACCACCGACGCCGCAACCCGGGGAAATTCGTGCGCGGGGGCCCAATGCACGTCGACGATGATGCTCTTCCCGTCAATCCAGCCAAGTTCGCGCAGCCCGTCCCTGAAGGCATCGAGAAAGATGCCGCGATCGGCGGGTGATCCTTGCGAGAGATATGCAACGTGCGGGATCGCAGGGTTGAGTTTCTGCGCCAGCGACCCGCGCCAATCGATCAGGACACCCGCTCCGATCGCAAGCACAACGCCGCGCCGTGTAACCATGCGTCCTCCTGCAGAGCGCCGGCATCGCCAGGACGTGCCGTGTGCAAACGTGTTCGCCAAGTCTGCCCGCCGGGAGTGCCTGGAATCTACCTCGCGACGCTACGCCGCGAGCTGCCAAGGGTCAAGGATGCCCGCCGCACGATCGCGACCGGGGATCGACAAGCACCTATCCTGCCACGACGCCACCGACCCCGGAACGGGCGCGTCGTCCGCCCGCAGGCGTTATCATTCCTGCAGGCAATCGCCGCAGATCGGTTGTCGCTGAATGGAGGCTTCGTCATGTTTCTCAGGAATCACTGGTACGTCGTCGCGTGGGATTTCGAGATCAAGCAGAAGCCGTTTGCGCGAACGGTGTGCGGCGAGCAGATCGTGCTGTATCGCAGGCCGGACCGCAGCCTGGTTGCGCTGGAAGACTGCTGCCCTCACCGCATGCTGCCGCTGTCCAGGGGAACGGTGAAGGGTGACCTGATCGTCTGCGGCTATCACGGCATCGAGCTCAACGGCAAGGGCGAATGCGTGTACATGCCGAACATGGACAAGGTGCCCGCCAGCCTGAAGGTCGATGCCTACCCGGTGCTGGAGCGGCATCGGTTTGTCTGGGTCTGGATCGGAGACGCGAAACTCGCCGACGAGGCGCTCATTCCCGATCTGCGCTGGTGCTCCGATCCGAACTGGGCATTTGATGGCGGCACCTACCACGTGCGCTGCGATTATCGGTTGCTGGTGGACAACCTGATGGATCTTACTCACGAGACGTTCGTCCATCCGACCAGCATCGGTCAGGAGGAAATCACGAAGGCCCCGATCAGCACCACGGAAAGCAAGTCGTCCGTCACCGTGACGCGCTGGATGCATGACATCGAGCCGCCGCCTTTCTGGGCCAGCAATCTCAAGTCGCGCGAGAAGTGCGACCGCTGGCAGATCGGCACGTTCACATTGCCGGCCAACGTCATGATCGACGTCGGCGTCGCCCGCGCGGGCACGGGCGCACCACAGGGTGATCGTTCGCAAGGCGTGACCGGGATGGTGGTCGACGTGATGACGCCGGAGTCGGAGACCTCCACCTGGTATTTCTGGGGCATGGCGCGCGACTTCGAGGTCAAGGACCAGGGACTGACTCACCGCGTCAAGGAAGCCCAGGGCGGCGTTTTCGCCGAGGACATCGCCGTGCTCGAGGCGCAGCAGGAAAATATCACGCGGCGTCCCGATCGGCAGATGCGCAACTTCAACATCGATTCCGGCGGCGTCCGCGCTCGGCGATTGATCGAGCGGGCATTGGCAAAGCAGGTCGAGCGCGCGGTCGACGGATAGCGGCGAAAGCCACGTGCCGGCGCGTTGCCTGCTCGCCGAACGGGTGTGCGGAGCGGGGTGGAAGCGACGCTACCGTACTCCATTGTCACTTGCACGCGCGAGGCCGGCGGCCGCGAGTGTCGCGACCAGCACCGCGGCGCACGCGTTGTGCAACAGCGTCAAAGGAAGCGACGGCATCGCCACGACCGCGGCAGCGCCCAGGAGGGGCGTGGCCAGAGCGAGCACGGCGAGCGCGCCGCTCGGCTCGGCATGTGTCTGCGCAGGGCGACGGCGACGATCAGCGTGAAAGCCAAAACGATGATGCCGAGTTCCCGATGGACCACGTGCACTCCCGCGGCCCGCGGAGAAAGCACCACCCGTCCATCGACGATCGACAGAGAGCGAAAAGGGTCGAACGCCGGCGAGGTCAGGAACTGGCCGTAGGGATAATCGGGACAGGAGACAAGTGTCGGGCAGGCGGTCAACGCGAACTGTGCGCCGATCAGTCCTCCCGCCGCGGCTTGCACGAGACCTAACGCAAGCACAACGAGCGCCAACAAGCGCAATGACGCCCGCCGCGGCATCGAGCCGTCGCGCGCCGCCATCGTCACTCCAAGTGTCGCGGCGAATAGCGCCAACAGCAGGTAACCGCCAACGAGGTTGGCGAGCATGACCGCCGGGAGTCGCGTTCCCGGGGTTGCGATACCGAGGGCCGCCAGCGCCATGGTAATGACAAGAGCGACAGCGGTGAGTCTCCGCACGTCGTTTCTAGCGGGTTTTTCGATCGACGCCAAGGAGTGGCCGCCGCCGTAGAGCCAGGGTTGCCAGGTCGCGAGGCGCGGCGGCGGCGCGGCGAAGCCGAACCGCGGCAGGAGCCAGTACGCGACGCCCATCAGGGCGATGGTGACGCCGACGATCGCACCGTGGTAATGCGCGGGAATGCGTAACGTTGCTGCCGTGAATCGCGTAGCCGATGATCCCGCCGGCGCCGAACAGCGCGATCGACGCGACCAGCGCGGCGCGCAGCGGCGCGTGATTCGGGTCGTCGGCGCCGCTGCGTCGTGCCGCGACGCAGCAGCGCCCACACGACCGCGACTGCGACCGGCACGATGGCGAGTCCGCCGCCGAAGCGCATCAGCCACGTCTGCAGGCGATGGTGCTCGACGGAGGCGACGTCGTAGGCGAAGTAGATGAGCGGTGTGACGAACACGCACGCGAGGCCGACGCCGAACAGCAGGGCACGACCCGCGGGGACAGCGGGACACGGGCGCCGATCGCATCGGCGAGCAGCAGCCACGCGACGAGCAGAAGCAGCGTCCACGCGAACTGCAGCACGTGGCCGCCGCCCCAGAACAGCAGCTCGTAGTAAGCCTTCGCATCGAGCTCGCCGTGACAGCGCAGCGCACGACCAGGCGAGCGCGAGCAGCGCGACGGCGGCGGCAACGATCGCGCCGTTGAGTCCGAAGCGCAGCGCGCCGGCGCCGTCGAGGCGAATGCCGACGAGCGGCGAGGCGAACAGGCCCCGCGCCGACGAGCAGCGCTACACCCAGCCCGAACAACGCCAGTCCGACGAGGAACGGCGGCGATTCGATGACGGCACGTAATTCGCCATGATCGGCGTGCCGCCGGCGAAGGGCGCGACGGCGATGATCGCGCCGGCCGAGCGCCGCGAGCGCCAGCGCGGCCCAGCCGATGCGGAAGCATGCGCGGCGTGCTGTTGAGGCTCCACAGCGCGCCGGCGAACGCGACGAACCAGACGAGCACCGAGAGGTCGACGTGCGCGACGAGCGCCGGCGTGAAAGAAATTGCGCGACCGGGAACAGGTTGGCCAACGCCGGCGTGCGCGACAGCACGAGCAGCACGGCGAGGATGCCCGACGCGGCGAGTGCGGCGACGCCGAGCGCGAACCAGCCGAGCGCGAGCGGGGCGCGCGCGTCGCGCGGGACGGCCAGCGTGTAATCGGCCGAAGGCGAGGTCGACGTCGGCGGACGCGGTACCGCGCCGGCGCGAATGCGCCCGGCGAGGAATGCGGTCGCGACTCATCGGGATGCTCGTCATGCGCTTGCGACGCGACGCGTGCTCGGTCCGCATAGGGCGGCGCCGCGAGTGCCGTACGCTCGTCGCGGCAAGCTCGCTGTCAGCGACGCCACGGAAATCGGCCACGAGCATTGCGCAGCGATCGCATCGTCGTCGCGCCCGGCCCAGGCGATGCGAACGCGCTCGCGCGGACCGGTCGGCGCGCACGATGCGGTTCGCGCGCGCCGGCGAGGCGCTCCTCGGTCCAGCGGTTGCCGAGCCGGAACGCGCAGTCGCCGTCGCGGCATCCGGTGACGAGGACGCCGTCGGCGCCGCGCGCAGCGCGTACTCGACGAACGACGGCGGCAGTTGCGCGGCGCAGATGAGCGGCAGCGCGGCGGTTCGCGCGTCGGCGATCCGCGCCGGCTCCATGCTGCCCAGTTGTGCCGCAGCCGAACACGACGACGCGGGCGCGTGGCCGCGTCGTGCGTGCCGCGCAGATCGGCGTGCGAGCTCCGCTTCGAGCCCCGCGCGCAGCGCGTCATCGGCGCGTCCGGCATGTCGATGCCGGTCACGAGCTCGGTCGACGACCGAAACGGCGTCGACGACGGACACGCGCCGGCGCAGATGCCGCAGCCCGGCACAGAGGCGGGATCGACGACCGCCTGCCGCGGCAGCAGCTTGCCGTCGGTGCGCGGCTGCATCGTCACCGCCGCATACGGGCAATCGGCGAAGCAGCGCGCGCAGCCGTTGCAGTTGGCGAGATCGACGACCGCGGCAGCCGGCCGCGGCGTGCGCGCGGCGCGCGACGTCCACGGCAGCGCGCGACAGCAGCAGCGTGAAGCCGGCGACGAGCGACCCACAGCGCGACCGGCGACAACCGATCGGCGAACGCGTGGACGCCGAGGTAGAACCAGTCGAGGGCGAGCGTGCCGGACGCCGACGCGAGTGCGGCGGGAGCGTGCGCTCGCGACGGGCCGAGCGAGCGAGAGCAGCGTCAACGCCGCAAGCGTACCGAGCGCAAGCGCGCGGCGGCTGCGAGGCCGGCCGCGACAGTCGCTGCAGGTGCACCCACATCGTCGCGAGCAGCGCGAGCGGGAGTCCGATGTGCAGGAAGATCAGCAGCGAGAACAGCCGGTCGCTGACGGCGGCGGGCGCGATGAAGTTGCGGATCAGCGCGCCGCCGAAGACCGGCAGCGCGTCGAGCCATTCGGTCGTTGCGATCAGGCTGTACTGCGCGAGCCGGTCCCAGACCAGCCAGAACCCGCCGATCCCGGACGCGAACAGGAGCCAGAGCGCGAACACGCCGGTGAGCCACGAGAAGCGCCGGAAATGCGCGTAGCGGCCGTGCGCCCATTCGCGGGACGAGGTGGAGCAGCGTGACGACCACGAAGGCGTCGGATGCGTAGCGGTGGAGGCTCCGCGCGAACGATCCGAGCGGACAACGAATTCGACGAGAGGCGCTCGACCGACGCATAGGCGCTGTCCGCGCGCGTATCGAAACCGATGTAGACGTAGATGCCTGTGACCGCGACGATCCAGAACAGCAGGAACGCGAGTCCGCCGAGATGTCGCCACGGATTGGCGCGCTTGCCCGAAAGCGCGATCGAACAGCGATCGACGGCGTCCAGCAGGCGAGAGGGCAGCGGACGGACCGCGCGCGACATGGCGCGGCGCGGTAAGGCGGCAGCGCGGACGTACGTGCATCGAGCATGACGGCGATCCTACGGTGCCGATGTTACCGGTAATTGATTTGGGTTAAAGCGATTGCCCGCAACGGCGATCAACCGCGAAACAGCCAGCCGCCTTCCTTGGCGTCGAAGTCGATCACGAGCACGCCGACCGGGCTTCGAGGTCGATCGTCTGCGTCGCCGACGAATCCATAGTCACCGTCGCACCGTATCCTTCAGCTTCGCGACGAAGCGATGTTCGCCGGCGGGAACGGCGACGCGTCGGTACACGGTCGACGCGCCATCCCGCGACAGTCCGGTCGGCGGCGCGACGATCGGCGAACAGCGGCTTGCCGTCCATCTCGATGTCGATCGCGAGCGGCGCGCGCTCGCGTTCGCAGACCTGTGCCGCACGCATGTTCGGCGCGAGCTTCGCGAGCTCCTCGGCGTGCGTTCGCGGCAGGGCACCTTGCGTTGTCCGGCGTGCTGGAGCGACAGCTTGACGAGCGCCTCGCCGGGGGGCAGAGTGCACGTACGCAGGCGACGTCGAGAAATAGCCGACGACGGCGACGAACGCGCACGTAGCAGACCGCCTGCAGCGGAGTAGCTCAACCACTTGTTCACCGGCGTCGTGCTCATGTCGATGGTCCGTGATCCCGTGCCGCCCAGCTTGACCATGTCCGCTCGACGGCCTTGCGCGCGAGGTGCGGCGTGAGCTTGAACGCGTCGGAGAAGCAATCGTCCTGCGTCATGCCGTGCGCCAGGAACGCCGGGTGCGCGGCCTCGACCATCTTCACCGACCCGCAGGCGTAGATCTGGTGGCCGCCGAGATCGGGAAAATCGGCCAGGATCGCTTCGTGAACGAGCCCGGTGCGACCGGTCCAGCGATCTTCCGGCGGCGGCGCCGACAGCACCGGGACGAACGTGAAGTTCGGGTGCTCGGCGGCCCACTGCCTCGGCAGCTCCGGCAGATACAGGTCGCGCAGCGAACGCACGCCCCAGTACAGGATCATCCGGCGCTTCATGCCGACGTGGAACGCGTGCTCGACCATGCTCTTGACCGGCGCGAAACCGGTCGCGCCGGCGACGAAGATGATCGGCTTGTCGGAATCGTCGCGCAGGAAGAACGATCCGAGCGGGCCCTCGAAGCGCGACCGTGTCGCCGACCTTCATCGCGGTGAACACGTGGGTCGTGAACTTGCCGCCTGGAATCAGGCGGATCTGCAGTTCGATCTCGTCGTTGACATGCGGCGCGGTGGCGAACGAAAAGCTGCGCCGCTGCCCGTCGGGCAGGCAGGATGTTGATGTACTGGCCTGGATAGAAGCGAATCGGGTCGCCGTTCGACCTTGAGCTTGACGATCATCACGTCGTCGGTGGCCTTGTGCATCGCGACGACCTTGGCCCGGTACTCGCGCGGGCGAATCCCGCCGGGCGGCGCCTGCGGCACGTATTCGAGTTCGATGTCGGACAACGGCGTCGTGCTGCACGCGAGCACCACTCCCTTCGCCCGCTCGGCGGCGGAGAGCGCGGATTCCTGATGCGGGCCCTGCTCGACGGACCCGTACGAGACCGTGCATTTGCACTGGCCGCAACCGCCGTTGCGGCACTCGTACGGGAACGCGATGCCCTCGCGCAGCACGGCTTCGAGGATCGTCTCGCCTGGGCGCGCCGGGATGATCCGGTTGTCGGGCCGCACCATCAGATGGAGATCGTCCTTCGCCGTGCGCTTGGGCGGCAGCCACGGCAGGATCAGCAGCAGCAGCGTGAGGCCGCCGACCATCGCCCAGACATGCCGCCGGGCGACCACGAGTAGAGCAGCGGATACACGGTCAGGTAGAACCAGTCGAGCGGAATCGTCGTCGGCGCCGAGCGAGATCGGCGCGGGTCCCGGACAGCGCCGGCTTGACGAGCGACAGCACGAGCAGCGCCAGCGTGACGCCAACCCAGATCGGCCGCGGCGGCATGGTCCTGGCGCCCGGCACGCGCTGCGTGTGGATCCACAGCAGCGCCAGCACGCCGAGCGGCAGGCCGATGTGCAGGAACGACAGCAGCGAGAACAGGCGGTCGTTGACGGCGTCCGGCGTAATGAAATTGCGGATCAGCGCGCCGTTGAAGACCGGCAGCCAGTCGAGCCATTCGGCGCGTGGCGACGGTGACGAACTGCGCCGTGCGATCCCACGGCAGCATGTAGCCGTTGATGCCCGCGATGTAGACGAGCCAGAGCAGGATCACGCCCGATATCCACGAGAACCAGCGGAAGCTCCGGTACTGGTCGAACGTGAAATGGCGGACCAGGTGAAGCACCATCGCCAGCACCATCGCGTCGGACGCGTAGCGGTGGAGGCTGCGCATGAGGCCGCCGATCCACCACGGATCGTGCGTCAGCTATTCGACCGAGGCGTAGGCCTCGTGCACGCCGGTCTTGAAGAAGATGTAGAGGTAAAGGCCGCTGCCGACGACGATCCACAGCAGGTAGTAGGCGATGGCGCCGAGGTAGTAGAACGGATTCAGCTGGTCGCCGAATACCTTGTTGAAGATGCGCTCGGCGGCCAGAAATAGCGGCCTGCCCGATGCGCTGAACGAGCTTCAGCATGCGCGGCGCGACACGATGTGCGTCAACTCGATCCGCGCGTGCGCGGTCGTCATGCGCCCGGGTCGGCCGCTGGCGCCGCCACTCCGCGGTCAGGTACCACGCGGTCGCGCCGAGCATCGAGAGGCCGGCGAAGATTTCGATGAACAGGCCGTAGTTGAGCCGATATTTGCCGGCGCGCGGATCGTAGACGGTGCAGAGGATGCGGACGCGCTCGAGCAGCTGCGCGAGGCTCTGCGCCGGCGCCGGCGCGCCCGTGACGAGTTCCCGCAGCGGCGCGACGAGCATCGGCAGTTCGAACGACTCGCCGTACACCTGCCGGAACACGCGCCCACGGCCGTCGAGGATCGTCACCTGCGTCAGGTGATCGAAGCCGGCCGCCGTCGGGACCCAGACGAAGCCGAGATCGCGCGCGAGGCCGTCGACGTGGCCGCGTCGGCGGCCGAGAAATTCCCAGTTCGGGAAGGTCGATGCCCTGGCGCTTCTGGAATTCGCGCATTGCCTCCGGCGTGTCGAACGGCAGATTGAAGCCGACGGTGACGACGTGAAACGCATCCGGGCCAAGCGCGCGCTGCGCTTCTTCGACGGCGCGGCCGAGAAACTTCGTCGTCGCCGGACAGACCTGGAAGCAACCGGTGTAGACGAACGACACCAGCAGCGGCTTGCCGCGATACTCGGCGAGGCGCACCTGCGTGCCGTCGCGGAGTCCTGCAGCGCGTAGTCGCCGACGCTGCGGCCGATCGCGGCCTGCGAGCGTCGCGAGTGCGTCGGCGCGGATCGAGCTTCGTGCCCTCGGGCAGTCCCTGCGCGAACAGCAGGCCCGCGACGAGGAACAGCAGCGAGGCCGATGGCGGCAGCCAGCAGCAGCGTGGTTCGGGTCGACGCCGGGGCGCGGGTCTAGCGCACGGAACGCGCTGTCGGCGATCGCCGCGACGAGCAGCAGCGTCAGCTGGATCAGCGTACGCGTGAAAATTGACCATCGCGCGGCGGCGGTCCGGCGCGAGCGCGAGCTGGGTGCTGGTCAGCAGCAGGTACGCCGCCGCCACCGACGGCGGCGGCGAGATAGAGCCAGCCCATGCCGAAGCAATGCGGCACCAGCGACGAGGCGACCAGCAACACTGCGCCGGCCAGCACGGCGCGCGCGGCGCGCGCATCGCCGACGACGACCGGCAGCATCGGGACCCGGCGGCCTCGTAGTCGTCGCGAAAGGCGATCGCGAGGCTCCAGAAATGCGGCGGCGTCCACAGGAACAGCACGACCGCGAACGCAAGCGGCAGCGGTTCGAGCGCGCCGCCGGGCGCCACGGCCGCCGCGCCGGCCAGCACGGCGAAAGCTGCCGGCGAGACCGCCGATGACGATGTTCCACCACGTGCGGCGCTTCAGCCACACCGTGTAGACGACGCCATAGGTGAACGCGCCGAGAAACGTGTACAGCGCGGCGCTCGCGTTGAACGCGACGCCGGCGAGCGCGACACCGAGGACGCCGATGCCGACGATCGCCGCAAGCCAGCCGGGGTCCGGCGACGAGCGCGTCCGGTGACGAAGGCGCGGCGACGCGTGCGGCCCATGCGCGCATCGAGATCGCGCTCGACGTACTGGTTGAACGCGCCGGCCGCGGCCGACGCCAGCGTCACCGCGAGCGCGAGCAGCAGGAAGTGCCATGCCGACACGGCCGGCCCGGGCGTCACGGCGGCGCCGGCAACGGCGGTGAAGCCGATGACGAGGCCGATCCGCAGCTTGAACAGGTCGAAGAACAGCCTCGACTGCGCGCACGCATCGGAATCGGCTGGTGCGCGGCAATCGTTGCGTCGGTGCCGGGTCATGGATGCCTCGATCGGGCGGCGGGCCGTGGAAGTGCGTCCCGCCCGGCCACTCGCTCATGAGAGCGGCCACACGGTCGACAGGTACTTCCAGTTGACGAAGTAGTAGAGGATGAACGAGACGAGGAACACCATGGCCAGCGTCGAAGGTACCCGGCGCGGCGAATCCGGCCGTCCGATGTTGGTGCCGTGCGCCTCGAACGCGACCTCGACCGGCCGCGGCGTCGGCGCAACGCCATCCTTCGCCTTGACGTGCGCGAATCCCGGCGTCTCGATCTTCTTGCCGAGGAACACGCTGCCGACGGTGATGAGCAGGTACATGACGCCACCGACGATCGCCGCGAGGCCGCAGATCGCCATCAACGCGATCATCAGGAAGGCCGTGCCGGGGAACTCGTAGCCGAGCGCGTTGCCGGCGAAGCGTGATGTCCCAGTGGCGGCGCGGCACGCCGAGCGTTCCGGCGCCCATCATGAACAGCGAGAAGCCGCACATGCCGAGGCCGAACACGTAGGGCTGCCACTTGGCCATGCCCGGGAACATCAACTCGCGCCGGAACAGCGTCGGAATCAGGAAGTAGGTGAGCCCCATGAACGCCAGCGTGGTGCCGATGACGACCGTCGCGTGAAAGTGGCCCGGGCACGTAGATCGTGTTGTGGATGATCAGGTTCAACTGCTCGGTGCCCATCATCACGCCGGAGATGCCGCCCAGGAAGCCGAAGCCGATCAGCGAGATGAACATCGCGGAAAAGCACGGGTTGCCCCACGGCGCCTTGCGCAGCCATTCGAACAGGCCGTTGTTGAAGCCCTTCTCGCGTTGCGCGACTTCGATCGCGCCCGGCACCGTGAGGCCGTGGACCATCGACGCCAGCACCGCGAGGTACATCGCGTAGCTGGTGTTGAAGATCTTCCAGTTCGACGTCAGCCCCGGATCGGCGAGCAGGTGATGCGCGGAGGCGAGCTGCAGAAAGAGGATGTAGAGCAGGAACGCGGTGCGCGACACCCGCTCCGACATCGGCTTCGCGCCGAACACGATCGCCGCGATCGCGTACCAGACGGAGACGTGCGCCGCGACGTTGATCTGCTGCGAGCTGTGGCCGAACGCCCACCACACCGTGCGGTACATCAGCGAGTCGATGTGGTCGACCAGGCCGACCGACCACAGGAAGGTCGGGATCAGGATGATGGCGCCGGACGCGATGGTGAACACCGCGATGATGGCGGCGGTGACGGCGCCGAAGGTGACCAGCGGCACCGAGCCGTGGTAGGTCTTCTCGTTCTTCGCAACGACCAGCGTGCCGAAGAACACGAAGCACGCGATCAGCGCGCCGACGGCGAACAGGATCAGCCCGAGGTAGAAGGTCGGGTGCGCGCCCATCGGCGCGTAGGAGGTGAACATCACGCTCGAGTCGCCGCGGGTGACCGAGTAGTTGTTGATGATCGCGCCGGCGACCATCAGCACGAAGGCGGCCCACGCCCAGCGCGGCGCCGCCAGCCGGCAGCGCAGCAGCGTCGACGCGCAGAAGTACAGCACCGCGATCTCGAAGAAGATGATCCAGAACACGAGCATGTCGAGCCCGTGCGCGGTCAGCACGAGGTAGAACCAGTCCGGCGGCAGCAGGTGCACGGCCTGCCAGCGGGTCAAGCACGACGAGCAGCGCGAGGATGCCGCCGACGAGCAGCGACACGACGCCGGCGACGGCATTCCAGCGGATCAGCTTCTCCGCCGGCTCGTGGTAGGAGAGGCCCGTGGTCGGGCAGATGCGGAACATCCGGTTGACGGCCATCGTCGTCCCCTTATTTCGGCTTCACGACGTACAGCCGGCTCGCCATCGTGCGTGGTTGATGCCGCAGTACTCGTTGCAGATGATCGAGTAGGTGCCCGCCCTGGTCGGCGTCAGCGTGACGACGTGCTCGTAGTTCGGGATGCACCTCGATGTTGATGTTTTCCGGCTGCAGCGAGAACCCGTGCAGCCAGTCCATCGACGCCAGGTGCAGGCGATAGGTCTTGCCCTCTTCGAGCTCGAGCATCGGCCACCACTGCCACAGCCGCGCGATCAGGTAGACATCGCTGCCCGCGGGCGGATGCACGAACGATCGCCCGTCGGGGCGTTCGTTGTCCCGGCGCGGCGTGAAAGTGCGCTTGCGCCGATGAAGGCCACCGCACCAGTGCACGGCAGAGACGCCATCGCCAGCGATTCGACTGCGTGCGATTTCGCTTGATTTGCGTCAAGGACCGTGAAGAACGCCCCCAACAGAATGGTGGCGACAACGAAGGAGAATTCAGCGCAACGGTTGCGACCGGTGGAGACCAGCAATGCCCAGAGACCTCACTCTCGACGTGCGGGGCATGGACCCGCCAGAGCCCATCGAGCATGTCCTCGAGACCATCGCTGATTTCAAAATCGGGGACAAGTTGAAGCTCGTCATCGACTGCATGCCGCATCCGCTCTTTCGAATTCTCGAGCGTGGCGGCTACGACCATCACGTCGAGCCCGGGACCGAATCGCTGTATCTGATTACGATCTGGGCCCTGTCGGATCACGGGGGATGATCGCCAGCGCGCGCACCCCGTCCCGGCAATTTGCGATGCCCTGTGGCACGGCGGCCGGACCGAGGCTACACGCGGACTCGCGGGGACGACCGAAGGCGGCGATTCACCGCAAATCAACAATCGGCCGTCGTTGCGACACCACCGGTACATGCCTGCCGCCGCGGAAGGATCCGGATCCGGACCCGGTCGCTCTGCGGCGGCGCCGCTGGAATCAGTTCTTGAAGGTCTTGAGCCTTGCCACGTCGAGGATCTCGATCGTGCGCCCGTCGATACGAATCAATTGGTCTTCGACGAGATCGTGCAGAATGCGCGAGAAGTGTTCCGGCGTGAGATTGAGCCGTGACGCGAGAACCGTCTTGGACGTCGGAAGCGTCACCTTGTAGGACGCCAAGCCTTCCGCGGGGGATTCGTCCTGTCGAAGAAGGTATCCGATGAGGCGCTGCGTACCCGAGTGCATCGAATAGGACTCGACGTCTGAAATGAGCCCATGCAACCGTCGCGAGAGCCCGGCGAGCATGCGTCGCGCAAAACCGGAGTCACGCTCGATTTCGTCGAACACCACGGTCTTCGACACGTGCAGAATCAGCGAGTCCGCCAGTGTTTGCGCCATCAGGATGTAAGGCTTTTCCATGAACATCAGCGCTTCGCCGAACGAGAAGGTGGGGCCGACGATCTCGACCACTTTCTCGCTGCCCTGCGGAGCCACGAACGAAAGCTTCACCTGCCCGTAAACGACGAGATGGAAGCCGGTGCACGGGTCGCCCTTGTTGAACAGGATTTCACCGCGCGGGACGTGCAGCTCCGTCGTTCCGGCCGCGATGCGGTCGAGCTCGCCCTGCCCCAACTCCTTGAACAACGGAAGGTTGGCCAGAAATGCCTGGGTCTTGATCTTTGGCGGAGGCATTCGATGGTCGACATCGGCGGTCGGCGCAGAGCGTAGCACGGCGTGGTCCTGACGCGATCGGGATATCCCGCGGCATTGGCGGTGCCGCGGAATTGCCGCTTTTGCTGGTGCGATTTCCGAGAGATTCCTTCGGTGCAGTCCTCGCCAATATTGCGGGAGGAGCGGCTTACGGTCGCCGGCAATAAATGGTTCCGGTGCTCGGTGACGTGTAGTCGAGACGGTCGAACGCGAGTTCGAGCAGGGTGAAGCTGCGCGGCGGTTTGTCCGCGTAGCGCCATGCCAGGCGCTCCGATGTGATGCTCCAAGTCACTGGATTGTCCGGCCCCGGAATGGCGGTTTCGCCGTGCGCCACATCGTCGCCCAAGTAGAGCAGCGCGCCGTCGTCGCGGTAGTTCCAGTAGGTTGAAACGCCGGTGCGCTGGTCGGTGCAGCGCCATGGCCCGGAGGCAAGATCGGGCTTGAAGACCCGCGGTTCCGCCGGTGCGATTGCTTGTGGACCCTTGGGGGCCGGCGCAGTCGGCGCGCGTCCCGTCGTGGATCGCAGGCTCGCCACCCAATCATCGACCGTCGGCGCGGCGACAATGCCCAGCGCCAGGAGCACTGCGGCTCCGGTCGAGAATCAGGAGATATCTTGCGCGCTTGCTGGGGGGCGCGGCGACGGCGGGGGTCTCCGCTGGCGGCAGGGCGAGCGCGTCCTGCTGAGGCGAAAGTGGGCTGATCGTCGCCGGATTGATTCCCGCTTCGCGTGGTGCCTCCTGTTCGCGCTCGACGGTAACGACGGTCCCGATGGCGCGCAGGGTCTGTGCGATGCGCTGGGCATCGGCCTCCGGCAGGTTTCGCTTCAATACCTGCGGCATGGCACTAAACAGTTGCTCGGTGACGTTCTCCGGCAGGCCGGTGACGCGCATGAAGTCCCGCTGGACCTGCGCTACGTTTTCGTCCCCGGTCCGTGGCCCCTGCAGTACTACGCGGTACAGCATCCCATCTCCTTGGCCGCAAGTCGCGTTGCGTATGCTATCGAATTTGGGGCAAGACGCGTACCTGCTTCCAATTTGGCAGGGCGACAGGATCTTTGCCTCGTGGTTTACCCATGACCTCGACGAGGCCCACGCGGTTGGTCGCGGCCGCAGGCGGCGGCCAAGGCGCGATCCCGCGGGGTCGGCTCGGGCCGCGAGCCGCGTTCCGATGCGCATTCGATCTGCGTCAATGCGGATTCGGCGTTCTGTGGGATAGTTGCGGCTGCGCCGGCGGTCGTTTTGCCGCCGATTGCCCACTACCGAATCCGATCATGAAAAAACTTCTCATTGCCTTTGTCGCAACCCTTTTCACGCATCTTGCTGGGCGGCGGGTGACGCCACCCCTCCGACCGTGCCACCGCTGCAGGGAGAGGTCCTCGAGGTGATGGACGTCGACCCGTACACGTATCTGCGCCTGAAGACCGCGAAGGGCGAGACCTGGGCGGCCGTCAACAAGGCGGTGGTGAAGAAGGGGGCGAAGGTGACCATCACCGATCCGATGGTGATGCAGAAGTTCGAGAGCAAGTCGCTCAAGCGAACCTTCGACACCATTGTCTTCGGCACGCTCGCGGGAACTGCCGGCGCAGCCGCCGCGCCAGCCTCACCGGGTGCGCCGCCGGCCGGTTCCGATTTCAACCAGGTTCACGCGGGAATCGCCAAGGCGACCGACATGGGCGACGTGAAGGTGGCGAAAGCCGAGGGCGCCAATGCCCGGACGGTCGCCGAGGTCAACGCCGAGCGCCTCGCGCTCAAGGGCAAGCAGGTCACCATCCGCGCCAAAGTCGTGAAGGTCACCGTCGGCGTCATGGACAAGAATTGGGTCCATCTGCGCGACGGGTCCGGATCGGCGGCCGACAGCAGCAACGACATCCTGGTGACGAGCAAGGACGAACCGAAAGTCGGCGATACGGTCGTCGCCACGGGGGTCGTCAAGACGGACGTCGACCTCGGGTCTGGCTACGCCTACAAGGTATTGGTCGAGGACGTGTCGTTCCGGAAGTGAGCTGTCGCCGATGGGCCGGGACTCGCGCCGGAGGCACTGAGGGGCGCGAAGATTCCATTTGTGGCGCTATCTGAGCGTTGGCGGACAATGTCGCCATGACAGCGGAGACCGTTAGCCGACCCGCCGCGTACCCCGTCGCGTACGACGTGGCGCCCCAGCTGCACGACCGCAACCGGCTCACGGTGTTCTTCCGCATCATCCTCGCCATCCCGCATCTGGTCCTGGTCGGCGGGCCCGGCATCGCGCTCGGCTGCGGTTGGGCCCACCACTGGGGAAGCAACGGCGTGCTTGGCGTCGTCGCGGCGGTCATGGCAATCATCGCCTGGTTTGCAATCCTCCTCGCCGACACACATCCGCACGGGCTCTGGGACTTCGCGCGCTATTTCCTCGCCTGGCGCGCCCGCGCCGTCGCGTACGTTGCGCTGCTGCGCGACGAATACCCGCCTTTCGGCGACAGCGTCTACCCGGTCACGTTCGACGTCGGCTATCCCGACCTGCCGCGCGACAAGTGGTCGGTCGGTCTGCGAATCTTCTACGCGATCCCGCACATCGTGGTGCTGTTCTTCGTCGGCATCGGGTGGTTCGTTGCCACGGTGATCGCGTGGTTCGCGATCCTCTTCACGGGCTCGCACCCGGAGGGTCTGTATCGATTCGCCGTCGGGTACCTGCGCTGGTCGCTGCGGGTCGAGTCGTACTTGCTGCTCATGCGCGACGAATATCCGCCGTTCTCGCTCGCGGCCTAGCGGCGTCGACAGCGGTTGGGACCTGGCGCCAGGTTCAACGCCGACGGACTTCCGGGCTTCCCCGCGATCCTTGGCGCGCAGACGCGCGCGCCGGGACGGTCACGGTTGCGGCACAGGCAGCGAGGCGCGAATCCTCTGCGGGAAATCGTCCGAGTTGCCGGCCGCACGCGAGACCGCGGTGATGTTCGAGCGCCGGCGCAGCTCGTCGAACGGCAACGTCGTATCCACCCGGCCCGTGTCGTAGAGGTAGCCGGCGATCAGGCCGTTGAGGATATGGCGGATGTCGAGCCCGCCGGCCCTGCCGGCGGCATTCGCATACCGGACGATGTTGATCGTGCAGCTGTTGCTGAGCAGGTGGTACCACTCCGGGTGATCGGCGAGTTCGTTGATGCGCTCGAGATACGCGAGAAACAGGCGACGCGCGGATTCCGGCGCGATCCGAATGCGATAGAGGAACAGCTCCTCGTCGCGGTAGTTGGTGCGCAGGCGGACCAGGTCGCGTTCGTCGCCGACGACATAGATGAGTTCGTACTGCTTGAACATCGAGGCAATCGGCGAGTAGCCCTCGCCGACCTCGGGCCTCGTCTCGATGGAGATGCTGACCGGCGGCGCGTTGTCGAAGTTGAAGCTGACGAAGGTGTGCCCGATGGGCCCTTCCATCCAGAACGAGACGTAGAAATCGACTCCGGTAAGATGCGCGAGCGATACTTCGCGCTCTTCGTAGCGCGGCGTGAAGTCGTCCCTGGTCCGGTATTCGAAATGGCGCACGCCGGTGATGCGCACCAGGTCGCCTTTGATGATGACACGCGGCATCACCGCGACATCGGTCCGCCACTCGCGTTCGTGCGACGGAACGATCGTGGCCCACCACGCGCACACGACGATGAACAAGCCGACAAAGGCCCAGCGCACGCGCGGCCGGGGCGTGATCCACAGGGCCCAGATGCCGAGCGCCGCGAAGGCGACCGCCAGGGCAAGCCGCAGCCACGGAATCGGCAGATTCGAAAAATTGATCGCCAGCGTCGCCCACAGGAGTACGACGGCCCGGCCGACGTGGCCGATTCCGCGAAGCACCCCCCCAACCACCTTTCGGAACCGATTCGCCAATGTCACACCCGGTCGCAATGGTGCGGCGTTCGATGACAGTCACCGGAATATCCGAACGATTGCCGCATATCCGTCAGGCCCCGACGCGCACGGTCCGTGCCGGCGCGCGCAGCGCATTCGCGATCGCCAGTCCGCCTGCCGCCGCCGCCAGATGCTTCAACATATGTCCTGCAAAGATTTCGCGGGTCGCATTCCACACGAATACGTCGCCGGCTTCCGCGATCTTGGCCACGCCGTACCAGGCGATGAGCGCCCACCATGGAAAGGGATCGTGGCCCTTCCCGGTCAGACTCAACAGCAGAAGTATCGCGGCCATTCCGCCGAACTGGATCACCGCATAGAGTGAAAGGTCGCCGGTGATCTTCCAGTAGAAGACGCTCGCGGGTCCGACGATCAGCATCAGCAGCAGAATGGATCGGCCGGCTCGAATGCTGATGCGCTCGGCGAGCATTGCGCCGAACACGCCCGCGAAGACGACGGTCATCGGCAAGCGGTCGCCGACCAGCGTCTCGTTTGTCGGGTTCCAGTGGTAATACGCCGACCCGAAACCGGTGAGGAGGAGCCCCCAAAACAACACGTGCAAGCTCTGCCGCACGACGGGCTCCAACGGCCGGTATCCCTGGCGCAACCGGAAAAGCCCGTAAAGACCGACGACCACGAAGGCGAGATTGGAGAGGACGTCGGCCGCATTCGGGATGCCGAGGAACGGCCGGTCGTCGGCGAACCTGTGATAACTCTCGGGCTGGGCGATGGCGGGCATGAACAGCCAGAAGGCGGCGCCGACGAGGAGCGTCACGACGACGTACAGTTCTTTCCGGGTCAATTCGCGATGCGACGTCATGGGGGAGCTGCTTTGCAAGGGTTCGACGGTCTGGATTGGCAGTGTCGCGCGGGTCACGGGGTCGTACGCCAGGGTGGGTGGCGGCGCCGCGCCCGGCCGGGCGCTTCGGAGATCGAAACCCAAGGTTACGTCCTTATGGGGGCCCCGCACAACAAAACGCCGACCTCACGAGTCGGCGCGATGCTTCGGAAATATCCTAGAAATCGTGGTGGAGACGATGAGGATCGAACTCACGACCTCCGCATTGCGAACGCGGCGCTCTCCCAGCTGAGCTACGTCCCCACGAAGGGCGGAATTATAGCGGGAACGGCCCCCTCCCGTAAACTTGGGAATGGGTGCGCGACCAAAGGGGTGGAAATCCGCCCAGGCAGCGTCATATAAGGAAGCCCGGTCCCCGAAAACTACGCCATGAGCCACCTGATCGCGCTCATCGAGCACTACGGCCTCGCCTTCGTGTTCATCAACGTCCTGTTGCTGCAGGCGGGACTGCCGGTGCCCGCCTACCCGACGCTGATCGTCACCGGCGCCCTCGCCGCGCGCAGCCCGTACACCCTGCCCGGTCTCGTCGCGACCGCAGTCGCCGCGTCCGTCGTCGCCGACATCGGGTGGTACCTGACCGGCCGGCGCCTGGGCGGCCGCGTGCTGAGGACGCTGTGCCGGATATCGCTGTCACCGGATTCGTGCGTGCGCCAGACCGAATCGATCTTCACGCGCTGGGGTGCGCGATCGCTGACGGTCGCCAAGTTCATTCCGGGGTTCGCGTCCGTTGCGACGGCCATGGCGGGCATCGTCCGCCTGTCGCCGTGGCGCTTCCTGCTGTTCGATGCGATCGGCGCGGCGTTGTGGTCAGGCGTGGCGATCGCGCTCGGATACGTCTTCCGCAACGCGGTCAACGACGTGCTGGACGTGCTCTCGGCGCTGGGCCGGATCGGTCTCGCGGTGATCGTCGCCGCGTTCGTCATCTATGTTTTCGTGAAGTGGGTGCAGCGCCAGCGCTTCATTCGCCAGTTGAAGATGGACCGCGTGACGGTGCAGGAGCTGCGCGACCTCGTGCGAGCCGGAGAGCCGACGACAGTGGTCGACGTGCGCTCGCCGATGTCGCAGTCGGTCACCGGCCGCATACCCGGCGCGATCACGGTCGACGTCACCAACATGCAGCTCGAGCTGCTCGCGATTTCGCCGACGACCGAGGTCATCGTCTACTGCGCGTGCCCGAACGAGGCGTCGGCCGTGAAGGTCGCCCAGGCGCTGAAGCAGCGGGGATTCCGGCGCGTGCGCCCGCTCATCGGCGGCATCGACGCCTGGATCGACGCCGGCCACGACGTCGAGCGCTGAGCTACGCGCTCGCGAGCGCTGCTTCCCGCGCCGGCATCGACGCGCTGCCGGGCCGACCATCGCGCCCGACACGATCGAGACCGCGGTTGCGGCAACCTTGGTCATGCGCGGACGCCCGGCCGACCGGCGCTCGGCGCGGGTCGCGGCGATCATGATCCGCGTGCCCATCAGCAGGCAATTGCCGAAATAGTCGCGCCAGCGAAACGTCCGGGCAGGAACGACGCCTGCGCGAACTTGCTACACTCGGCGGCAAGAAGGAGGTCCCAGACATGACCCGGAAAGTCATCGAAACCCCGGACGCCCCGAAGGCGATCGGCCCGTATTCACAGGCGATAGAGGCCGGCGGCACGGTCTACCTGTCCGGCCAGATCGGCCTCGATCCCGCCACCGGGCAGATGGTCGAGGGCACGGAAGCGCAGGCGCATCGCGTGCTGCAGAACCTGCGTGCCGTCGCGCGCGCCGCGGGCGGCGACCTCGACGCCATCGTCAAGATCACGCTGCTGCTCGCCGACATGGCCGACTTCGTGCAGGTCAACGAGATCATGACGCAGTACTTCAAGCCGCCGTACCCGGCGCGCGCGACCTACCAGGTCGCGGCGCTGCCCAAAGGCGGGCGGGTCGAAGTCGAAGGCGTAATGGTCCTGCGCGCTGCGGGGGGCTGACGCGAGGTCCGACGTGGCGCGCAAGGAAGCTCCGCGCGAGCCACGCCAAAAGGCCGGCGCGGCGCTGGCCGACAAGCTGGCGCGGCTCGGCGTCACCCGCGACGCCGATCTCGTCCTGCACCTTCCGCTGCGCTACGAGGATCACACCCGGCTCGTTCCCCTCGCGGCGCTGCAGCCCGGGATCGAGCAGCAGGCCGAGGGCACGGTGGTCAACGTCGACATCCAGTATCGGCCGCGACGTCAGCTCGTGTGCGTGCTGGAAGATGGCGACGACGATGCCGGCGGGCGCGCGCAGCTCGTGCTCCGGTTTTTCCATTTCTATCCGAACCAGCAGAAGGCGCTGGCCACCGGGCGCCGCGTGCGCGTGTTCGGCGAAGTGCGCGACGGTCACTTCGGACGCGAGATCGTCCATCCCCAATTCGTGGTCGTCGAACGAGGAACCGCACTGCCGGATCGACTGACGCCCGTCTATCCGACCACGGCCGGGCTCGCTCAGGAGACGCTGCGCAAGGTCGTTGCGCGGACTCTCGCGTCGGATCCCGCGCTGACGGCGGAGACGCTTCCGGAGCGGCTCGTTTCGCGCCGACACCTGTGGAAATTCGGCGACGCGCTTCGCTTCCTGCACGCGCCTCCGCCGCGACTTTCACCGCTCACGCAGCGCGCGCTCGAGGCACGCACGCATCCGGCCTGGACCCGGTTGAAGTACGACGAGCTCCTCGCCCAGCAGCTTTCGCTGAAGGCGCACCGGATGGCACGCGCGGCAAAGCACGCTCCGGTGCTGACGGGCACCGGCGCGCTGACCGGGGCACTGCGGGCGCGGATCCCGTTCAAGCTGACGCGTGCGCAGGAGCGCGTGTGGCGCGAGATCAGCCACGACCTCAAGCGCGCGATGCCCATGCAGCGCCTGCTGCAGGGCGACGTCGGCAGCGGAAAGACGATCGTCGCCGCGCTGGCCGCGCTGCAGGCGATCGAGTCCGGCCGCCAGGTCGCATTCATGGCGCCCACGGAGATCCTTGCCGAGCAGCACTACCGCAAGCTCGCGCACTGGCTGGAGGCGCTGCCGATCAGGATCGCGTGGCTCACCGGAAGCCTGCCGGCCAGGCAGCGCAAGGCGGCGCTGCAGGCGATCGGGAGCGGCGACGCGATGCTCGCGATCGGCACCCACGCGCTGTTCGAGGACGACGTCGAATTGCCGCGGTTGGGGCTCGCGATCGTCGACGAGCAGCACCGCTTCGGCGTCGCGCAGCGCTTGAAGCTGCGCGGCAAGGCGATGGGCGAAGCGCACCAGCTGATGATGAGCGCGACGCCGATCCCGCGCACGCTCGCGATGACGTTCTACGCCGACCTCGACGTGTCGGTGTTAGACGAGATGCCGCCCGGGCGCACGCCGGTCGTCACCCACCTCGTCAACAACAAGCGAAGACCGGAGGTCGTCCAGCGGATCCGCGCGGCCTGCGCCGACGGGCGGCAGGCGTACTGGGTATGCCCGCTGATCGAGGAATCGGAGAAGCTCGAGCTGCAGACGGCCGTCGCCCTGCACGCCGAGCTCACCGCGGCAATGCCCGAGTTCAAGGTCGGATTGCTGCACGGCCGCATGAAGCCGGACGAAAAGGCGGCCGCGATGGCCGAATTCGTCGCCGGCAGGCTCGAGGTCCTGGTGGCGACGACGGTGATCGAGGTAGGGGTGGACGTGCCGAATGCGACGTTGATGGCGATCGAGCACGCCGAGCGATTCGGGCTCGCGCAGCTGCACCAGCTGCGGGGTCGCGTCGGTCGCGGTGCGGCCGAAAGCACCTGCTACCTGCTGTTCGAGGAGCCGCTGACGGAGACCGCAAAGGCCAGGCTCAAGGTGATCTACGAGTCGGGCGACGGCTTCGAGATCGCCCGCCAGGACCTCCTGATCCGCGGCCCCGGCGAGTTTCTCGGTGCCCGGCAATCCGGAGTGCCGCTGCTGCGCTTCGCGGATCTCGAGCGCGACGTCGCGCTGATCGAGCAGGCACGCGACGACGCCGAGCTGTTGTTGCAGTCGGAACCGGTCGCTGCGGGCGCGCATCTTGCTCGCTGGCTGGGCGGAAAAGCCGAGTTCATCAAGGCCTGACGGGCGCCCGCGATGGGCGGAATCGGGCCGAAAAGGAGTCTTTTTCGACCGAAATCAAGATCTTGCGCATTTGCGCCTGCGCGAGTAGGCTAAAATGCTGCCAGCATAGCCTGCCCCCGACCCGGACCATGTCCCTTTTCGCCCTAGGCCTCAACCACGCTACCGCGCCGCTCGACGTGCGGGAGCAGGTCGCCTTCTCGCCGGAGGCGCTCGGTCATGCGCTGCGCGACTTGCTGACCCGGCCGACGGTCAAGGAAGCGGCCATCCTGTCGACCTGCAACCGGACCGAGCTCTACGTGCGCGGGCCGGAGGCGCAGCCCGTGGTCGCGTGGCTCGAGGATTTCCACCGGGTGCCCAAGGACTCGCTGGCGCCCTACATCTACACCCTGCCGCGCGAACAGGCGGTGAGGCACGCGTTCCGTGTCGCGTCCGGCCTCGATTCGATGGTGCTGGGCGAGCCGCAGATCCTGGGCCAGATGAAGCAGGCGGTGCGCCACGCCGAATCTGCGGGGGCACTGGGCCTCGTGCTCAACCGCCTGTTCCAGCGAACGTTCGCCGTCGCCAAGGACGTGCGCACCCAGACCGACATCGGCAGCGCGTCGATCTCGATGGCAGCGGCGTCGGTGAAGCTCGCCGAGCGGATCTTCCCGTCGATCGGCGAGCAGCGGCTCCTGCTGATCGGCGCCGGCGAGATGATCGACCTGACCGCGACGCACTTTGCGGCGCGCAATCCGAAATCGATCACGATCGCCAACCGCACGCTCGAGCGCGGCAAGGAGCTCGCGGCGCGCTTCAAGGCCGAGGCGATCACGCTGAACGAGATGCCCGACCGGCTGCCCGAGTTCGACATCATCGTCACCTGCACGGCGAGCACGCTGCCGATCCTCGGCAAGGGGCTGCTGGAGCGCGTCGTCAAGGCGCGGCGCCACGCGCCGGTGTTCATCGTCGACCTCGCGGTGCCGCGCGACGTCGAGCCGGAGGCGGCGGAGCTCGACGACGTGTTCCTGTACAGCGTCGACGACCTCGCGAACATCGTCAAGGACAACCTGCAGATCCGCAAGGAAGCGGTGGCGCAGGCCGAGGAGCTGATCGCCGCGCAGGCCGAGAGCTTCCTGCGCTGGCTCGAAGGACGCACCGTGGTGCCGACCATCACCGCGCTGCACGGTCACCACGACCGGCTGCGCGCGGCCGAGCTCGAGCGGGCGCGGAAATCGCTCGCCAACGGCGCCGCGCCCGAGCAGGTGCTGGAAGCGCTCGCTCGCGGCCTCACCAACAAGTTTTTGCACGCGCCGACGCAGGCGCTCAATCAGGCGGGCGACGCGGAGCGGGCCGAGCTGGTCGCGATGTTCGAGCACATCTACCGTCTGCCCGGCGAAGGGCAGTAGCCCCGTCCCCAAACGCGTTGCCCGGGCCGGCAATCCCGTCATGCCGGCTGCCCGTCATCACGCGCCGTGGCGCACCTACGTTGCGGCTAGAATTCGCGGATGAAGCCTTCGCTGCAATTGAAGCTCGACCAGCTTTCGCTGCGCCTCGACGAACTCGACGCGATCCTCTCTGCCGAGGACGCGACGCGCGATCTCGACCGCTATCGTGCGCTGACCAGGGAGCACGCTGAAATAGGGCCGGTGGTCGCGCGCTTTCGCGAATATCTCGCGGCGGAGCACGATCTCGTGACGGCCGACGAGATCGCGCAGGACCCGGGGATGCGCGCGTTTGCCGAGGAGGAGCGCATCGCGGCCACCGGGAAGATGACGACGCTTGCCGCGGATCTGCAGCAAATGCTGCTGCCCAGGGACCCGAACGACGACCGCAACGTGTTTCTCGAAATTCGCGCCGGCACCGGTGGCGACGAGTCGGCGCTGTTCGCCGGCAGTCTGTTCAGGATGTATACCCGATTCGCCGAGCGCAGCCGCTGGCAGGTCGAGATCGTGTCGGCGTCCTCGTCCGAGCTCGGCGGGTACAAGGAAGTGATCGTGCGCATCGCGGGACAGGGCGCCTATTCGAAGCTCAAGTTCGAATCGGGCGGACATCGCGTGCAGCGCGTGCCGGAAACGGAAGCGCAGGGTCGCATCCACACTTCCGCGTGCACGGTTGCGGTGCTGCCGGAAGCCGATCCGATCGCGGACATCACGATCAATCCGGCGGAACTGCGCATCGACACGTTCCGCGCGTCCGGCGCCGGCGGCCAGCACGTCAACAAGACGGACTCCGCAGTGCGCATCACGCATCTCCCGACGGGGCTCGTCGTCGAATGCCAGGATGACCGCTCCCAGCACCGCAACCGCGCGCAGGCGATGGCGGTGCTGGCGTCGAGGCTCCTCGACAGGGAGCGGTCGGAACGGCATGCGAAGGAGGCGGCACATCGGAAGAGCCTCGTCGGCTCGGGCGACCGCAGCGAGCGCATCCGCACCTACAACTTCCCGCAGGGCCGCGTCACGGACCACCGGATCAACCTCACGCTCTACAAGATCGACGCCATCATGGACGGCGACCTTTCGGAACTCCTGGCCGCGCTGGCGCAGGAACATCAGGCCGAGCAGCTCGCGCAACTGGCGGACGCATGAGCGGGCAGGACGCGGCCAACGGGCGGAGGCCGCGAGGAGCGATGAGCGCGCCGCCGCCCTGGATGCAGACGTTGCGCCTCGACCTGCGCGAGTTTGTCGCCGGCGATGCCGACGACATCTGGCGACTCGACCAGGATCCGGCCGTGATGCGCTACATCGGAGACGGCAGGCCATCCACCCGCGCACGGGTCGCGGCGACGATGCAGCGCGTTCCGCGTATCTACAGGCTCTATCCCGGGCTCGGCACGTGGCGCGCGTCGCGCCGCGACACCGGCGCGTACATCGGGTGGTTCACGCTGAAATACATTCCCGACACCGTCGAAGTGGAGGTGGGCTACCGCCTGCTTCGCGAGGCCTGGGGCAGGGGCTACGCGACCGAAGGCGCGCGCGAGCTCGTCCGCTACGGGTTCGACGCGGTCGGCCTCCACCGGATCATCGGCATCACTCATCCCGGACAACGTGGCGTCGCAGCGCGTGCTGATGAAGGCCGGGCTCGAGGAGGCGGGCTGGGGACGCTACTACGGTCGGAGACTGCGCGTTTTCGCGGCGAGCAATCCACAGTCGTGACCGACGGATTGACGATCCGGCGTGCACAGGAAGGAAGCGGCCTCGTTCCGCTCGACGCACAGGTCCTGCTCGCGCACGCCCTGGGACGCGACCGGACCTGGCTCGCGGCGCATGCGGGCGAACTGCTGCCGCGCACCGCGGCCGACACGTTCTTCGCGCTCGCGAAGCGCCGGCGCGATGGCGAACCGATCGCGTATCTGACGGGCTTTCGCGAGTTCTGGGGGCTGCCGCTCGCAGTGTCGCGTGCGGTGCTGATTCCGCGCCCGGAAACCGAGACGCTGGTCGAAGTCGCGCTGGCGCGGCTCCCGGCGGATCGCGACGTCGCGGTTCTCGATCTCGGTACGGGCAGCGGGGCGATTGCCCTGGCGATCGCGCGCGAGCGCCCGCGTGCGCGGGTCGTCGCCACGGACCTGTCCGCCGAGGCGCTTGCGGTCGCGCGCGCGAACGCGACGCGGCTCGGCATTTCCACCGTCGACTTCGTCTGCTCCGACTGGTACGCCGGACTGCCCGCGACTCGCTTCGACGTGATCGCGGCGAATCCACCGTACGTCGAGCCGCAGGACCCGCACCTTGGCGAAGGCGACCTGCGATTCGAGCCGCGATCCGCGCTCACTCCCGGCGGAGATGGCCTTCGCGCGCTGCGCGACATCGTCGGCGGCGCGCGTGCGCATCTGGTATCGGGCGGCACGCTCGCCGTCGAGCACGGCTACGACCAGTCGGACGCCGTGCGCGCGCTGTTCGCAGCGGCCGGTTTCGCCGACGTCGTGACCGCGCGTGACCTCTCGGGGACTAAGCCGCGTTGTCGCGGGCCGGTCGCCCCGCTGACTCACGCAGCCGCGGACATTTCCGGGTTCGCGCGCACCGCGCTCAGTCGCGCGAAGACTTCGACAGCGCGGGCGCCGGCCGCCGTCCGTCGATCAGGTGCCGCACCGCGAGCACCGGATGCCGCCAGATCATCCGCGGGCCGGCGTAGCGCATGACGACCCGCACGTGCTCGCGCAGTTTCGCGCTGTAGCAGTGGACGGTGCATTTCGCGCAGGTCGGCTTGTCGTCGCCGAACACGCAGCGGTCGAGGCGCCGCGTCGCGTACGCAAGCAGCGCCGCGCAACTTTCGCAGAGCCCGTCGTCCTCGCCGTGCAGGTCGTGACAATAGATCCCCATCATGGCCGACAGCGTCCGGAGTTCGCGCGCGAGGCGCGGATGCCGCCGTGCGTCGTGGACGCGGCGCGTGCCTGCCGCGGGGGCCGGTCCGGCGAGGGTCGGGTTCATGGGCGCGTCCATTTTCGCGCCAGGTCCGTCTCCTCCTCATGACGTGGGTCAAGAGACGGGCGCTGGCAGCGCGATCCCAAGCTTCGTCGCCCACGGCAGGAGCGCCGGCAGGATGGCCGGATAGAGCGCCACGCCGTTCGCCTGCTGGTCGCGCCGCCTTTTCATTGCGGCCTCGCCGGGAAGCCGTACGGGATCCGCACCGGCGCGCGTCTTCGAATCGCGGGCGACGCGCGACAGGTGGTCCATCTGCCGCCGGAACGCGGGCAGCCCGCCGAACGCCTCGGGATCCATCACCTGCACGAACACGGTTCCGCCCCAGCCTTCCGGCGGATCGGCGCGGCCGTGACCCGCGAGGCCGGCCGTCAGCGCCTCGACGACGAGCGCGAGGCCGAACCCCTTGTACCCGGCATCGAGGCCGCCCAGCGGCAGCAGCGCGCCTTTCGGTTCGGTGAAAAGCCGTGCGGGGTCCGCGGTCGCGTTGCCTTCGGCATCGATGAGCCAGTTGCCGGGCAGGGTGCGACCACCGCGCATTTCCTGATTCGCGAATCCCATGCTCGTGATCGAGGTGGAGACGTCGACGAGAATCGGGTCGCCGGAAGTGGGCAACCCCGCGGCGATCGGGTTGGGCGTGATGACCGGCGTCAATCCGCCATGCGGGACGACCGCGGCGACGGTCGGATCCGAGCTCTCGACGATCGCCACGAGCCCGCGCTCGGTGGCGCGAATGAGGTAGGCCGCGAGGCACGCAATGTGATGCGCGCGGCGAATGACCACGGTGCCGCTGCCGTGAGTGGCTGCCATCGCGGCCGCAGCGTCCAATGCGCGCAGCGTGAGCCATGGACCGGGAAGCCGACGTCCGTCCCACAATTGCGCGGCCGGCCGTGCGTTGAGAATGTCGGGCGCGCCCGATCCGGTCATGGCGCCCTTCTCGATTTCACCGAGGTAGGGCGCGAGCAGCGCCAGCCCGTGCGTCGTGTGGCCGAGCAGGTCGCCTTCGACCAGCACGTCGGCGACGTCGCGCGCGATGTCGGATCGTGCGCCGGCACGGTGCAACAGTGCGGCAGCGAAGTCACGCAGTGCGTCGGCGGGGAAACGGGCGGCGGGGGCGTTCACGATGGCAGTCGACGCGGCCGACAGGCCGGCGGCAAGTCGGCATGCGGCGGTTGACGCGGTTGCGCTATTCTTCGACGATTCTACCCGACACCTGCGGATGGATCCCGCGCGCCGGCCGCAGGTGTCCTTCACGCCCATCGTTCCGGTCGATTCCGAATACCCTCCCGTGCTCCCCTCTTCGCTGACCGTCAGCGTCGTCACGTTTCGTCCGGACACCGTGCTGCTCGAGCGTTGCCTGCGCAAGCTGGCGCTCGCGATCGGCGCCGCCCGCGAAGAGGGATGCGTGCGAAGCGTGGCCGTCGCGCTGATCGACAACAGCGAGGACCGCATCGTTGCCGACGAGGTGATCCGGCTCGGAAAGGCGCGCTTCGCCGATTCCGGGATCCAGGTGACATTCCTCCACGGTCATCTCAACATCGGCTACGGCACCGCGCACAACCTGATGCTGCACGGCACCGGGGCCGACTATCAGCTCGTGCTGAATCCCGACGTCGAGGTGGCGAGCGACTCGATTGCCAATGCGGTGCGCTGGCTCGACGCGCATCCCGAAGTGGGCGCCGCGGCGCCCGCGGTCAGGCGTCCCGACGGCACGCCGGACTTCCTGTGCAAGCGCTATCCGGCGGTGTTCGACCTATTTCTCCGCGGTTTCGCGCCGTCGTTCGTGAGGCGCATGTTCAAGCAGCGCCTCGATCGTTACGAGCTGCGCGACTACATCGATCCGGCGAGCGACAAGCCGGTGCTGGGCTTGCCGGTGATGTCGGGCTGCTGCATGCTGGTCAAGCGCAAGGCAATCGACACGACCGGCGGATTCGACCCCAGGTATTTCCTCTACTTCGAGGATTTCGACTGGAGCGTGCGCCTGAACAAGGTCACGCAGAGCGTGTACCTGCCGTCGTTTCGCGCCGTGCACCACGGCGGGCACGCGGCACGCAAGGGCGCCGAGCACATCGGCTGGTTCGTCAGGAGCGGCTTCCGCTTCTACAGCAAGCACGGCTGGCGATGGTTCTGATCGGGCGGTCAGGATGAGCGGGGGACCTGTCGTCGTCACAGGAGCGGGCGGTTTCGTCGGTCGCGCCCTGTGCGCGCATTTCCGCGCGACGGGACGGGAGTTCCGGGCCGTGGTGCGCGCATGGGTGTCCGACGCTCCGCGACCGCCGGATGTGCGCATCGTGCGCGATCTCGCGACGGCCACGGAGTCCGAATTCGACGCGCTCGTCGCCGGAGCCGCGGCCATCGTCCACCTCGCCGCGCGCGTGCACGTCATGTCGGAAACGTCGGCGGATCCGGCGGCGGCATTCCGCGCCGCCAACGTCCTTGCGACGGTGCGGCTCGTGCAGGCGGGCATTCGCGCGCATGTCCCGCGCTTCGTGTTCACGAGCACGGTCAAGGTGAACGGCGAGGCGACGCTGCCGGGACAGCCGTTCCAGCCGGGCGATCCGCCCGCCCCGCGCGACGCCTACGCGCGCAGCAAGCTCGATGCGGAGAGAGAGCTCCTGCGGCTCACCGCGGGGACGACGCTCGCGCCGGTGATTCTTCGGCTGCCGCTGGTGTACGGTCCGGGTGTGGCCGGAAACTTTCTCGCGCTGGAGGATGAAATCGCGCGCGGACGGTCGTTGCCCCTGGGGGCGGTCCGCAACCGGCGCAGCGTTCTCGGCGTGGGCAATCTCGTCGACGCGATCGACGCCGCGCTCGACGCGACGACGGCACCGCGCGGCGTGCATTTCATCGCCGACGAGGAGAGCGTCTCGGTGCCGGAGCTCACGCGCGCGATCGCGGCATCGCTGGGCGTCGAGGCGCGGCTCCGCAGAATTCCCGTGCCGCTGCTGCGCCTCGCCGGGTTCCTGTCCGGGAGAGGAGCGACGATCGAGCGCCTCACCAACTCGCTCGAAGTCGATTCGTCGTCGTACACCGCCGCAACCGGATGGCGGCCTCGCCATTCGCTCGCCCGCGGGCTCGTCGCGACGGCCCGCTGGTGGCGTCTGCGCCACGCAATCTGACCCGAAGTGCGGCGGCTCGCGGCCGCCCGCGCCGCTATAATCGACGCTTCACCGTTCGAGGAGCCGCGATGAGCGCACGTCCTTCCGGCCGGCGCCCCGACGAATTGCGCCCGCTTCGCATCACCCGCCGCTACACGAAGCACGCCGAGGGCTCGGTGTTGATCGAAGCCGGCGACACCAAGGTCCTGTGCACCGCGAGCGTCGAGGAGGGCGTCCCCGGATTCCTCAAGGGCAAGGGTCAGGGCTGGCTCACGGCCGAATACGGGATGCTGCCGCGGGCGACGAACACGCGCATGAGACGCGAGGCGGCCGACGGCAGGCAATCGGGCCGCACCCAGGAGATACAGCGCCTGATCGGGCGCAGTCTGCGCGCGGTCACGGATCTCTCCAAGCTGGGCGAGCGAACGATCAAGATCGATTGCGACGTGCTGCAGGCGGACGGCGGCACCCGCTGCGCGTCGATCACGGGCGCCTGCGTCGCGCTCGCCGACGCCATTGCGTGGTGCCGGACGCAGGGCCTCGTCTCCGCCGAACCGCTCGCCGGATTCGTCGCCGCCGTGTCGGTCGGCGTGGTCGGCGGCGTGCCGGTGCTGGATCTCGACTACACCGAAGACTCCGGCTGCGACACGGACATGAACGTCGTCATGACGGAGTCGGGTGGCTTCGTCGAGCTGCAGGGCACCGCCGAAGGGGTGCCGTTCTCGCGCGGCGAGATGGACGCGCTCGTCACGCTCGCCGATGCGGGAATTCGCGCCCTGATCGCGGCGCAGCGGTCGTCGATCGCCGCGGCGGCCTGACGCGAGGCGCCGGATGGCGATCCCGCGTCTCGTCCTCGCGAGCAACAACGAAGGAAAGCTGCGCGAGTTCCGCCGGCTGCTGCAGCCTCTCGCGATCGAGGTGATCGCGCAATCGGAGCTCGGCATCGACGAGGCCGACGAGCCGCACGAGACCTTCGTCGAGAACGCGCTCGCCAAGGCGCGCCACGCGAGCGAGCGAGCGAGCCTGCCGGCGCTCGCCGACGACTCCGGGCTGTGCGTGCGCGCACTGGGCGGCGCGCCCGGTGTGCAGAGCGCGCGCTACGCGGGTCTGCCGAAATCCGACGCACGCAACAACGCGCGGTTGATCTCCGCGCTGCAGGGAGTGGCGGACCGCCGCGCACATTACGTGTGCGTCCTTGCCCTCGTGCGCCATGCCGGCGATCCCGAACCCATCCTCGCCGACGGCGCCTGGCACGGCACCATCGTGGACGAGCCGCGCGGCACGGGAGGATTCGGCTACGACCCTCATTTCGAGGACGCGACGACGGGCATGACCGGCGCCGAGCTGCCTCTCGCGCAAAAGAGCGAGCTGTCGCATCGAGGCAAGGCGATGCGCGCGCTGATCGCGAAGCTGGCGGAAGCGATGAGCGCGCCGGCCGAAGACAACGGACCGAAGACCGCGTCTGCGCGCGATTCGCCAGGGCCGTCCACTGGACGCATTGATTTGGATCGGCCGCGCGGAGGCCCGCAATGACTGATGCCGTTGTCGCGCGTTTGGACTCTCCGGCGCTTTCGCGGCCGCGGTTCAACGCGCTGCCGCCTCTCGCGCTGTACGTTCACATTCCGTGGTGCCTCCGGAAATGTCCGTACTGCGACTTCAATTCGCACGAGGCGAAAGGCGAGATCCCGGAAGCGGCCTATGTTGCCGCGCTGGTCGCCGATCTCGAATTCGCGCTGCCGGCGATCTGGGGCCGGCGGATCGTCTCGGTCTTCATCGGGGGCGGCACGCCGAGCCTTTTCTCGGCGGCCGCGATCGACCGCCTCCTCGCGGCCATTCGCGCGCGCGTGCCGCTCGCGCCGGATGCGGAGATAACGCTGGAAGCCAACCCCGGGACGTTCGAGCGCGAAAAATTCTCCGGATACCGCGCGGCCGGCGTCAACCGCCTGTCGCTCGGCATCCAGAGTTTCGATCCGGAACACCTGCGGGCGCTCGGTCGCGTTCACGACGACAGCGAGGCGCGCGCGGCGGCGGAAGCGGCGCTGGCGATTTTCGGCAATGTCAACTTCGACCTCATGTTCGCGCTGCCGCGGCAGACGGTTGCCGAAGCGCGGTCCGACGTCCTGGCCGCGCTGGCCTTTGCGCCGCCGCACCTTTCGTTCTATCAGCTGACGCTCGAGCCGAACACGCTCTTCCATCGCCATCCGCCGCCGATGCCCGACGAGGACGCCGCGGCCGACATCGAGGACGCGGTCCTGGCGCTGCTGGCCGATGCCGGATACCGCCACTACGAGACCTCGGCGCACGCGCGCGCCGGCAGCGAGTGCCGGCACAATCTCAACTACTGGCGCTTCGGCGACTATCTCGGCATCGGCGCCGGCGCGCACTCGAAGCTCTCGTTCCCGGATCGGGTCGTGCGCGAAGTGCGATTCAAGCAGCCGAAGCAATATCTCGAGCGGGTGGCGGTCGGCGCCCCCGTCGCGGAGAATGCGGAAGTCACCCGCGACGACATGGGGTTCGAATTCATGCTGAACGCGCTGCGACTTGCCGACGGCGTCCCCGCGCCGCTCTTCGCCGAGCGTACGGGCTTCCCCCTGGCGCTCGTGTCGAGTGCGCTGGAACGCGCAACGGCGCGCGGCCTCATCGAGAAGGACCCGGCAGTCATTCGTCCGACGCCGCTCGGCCGGCAATTCCTCAACGATCTGCAGGTGCTGTTCCTGAACGGACGCGACGGCCGGACGACGGCCGCGCCCGTCACCTGGCACGACCCGGCGCGCGACGGGCACTGACGTGACGGCGAACGCGCTTTCCGCGAAGAACGTGATCGCCGCGATCGATGCGATTGCGAGGGGCACGACCACGGCGCGCGGTTTGGCGGAAGCGCAGCTCGCGCGCATCGCGGCGACCGATGCCGGCGTCGAGGCATGGACGCATTTCGATCCGGAGCGCGTGCGCGCTCGCGCCGAAAACCGAGACGCCGTCGCTGCCGGCCGACGCGGTCCCTTGCACGGCATCGGCGTGGGCGTGAAGGACATCGTCGACACGACGGACATGCCCACCGAAATGGGTTCGCCGATCTACGCGGGACACCATCCGCAGTTCGACGCCGAGTGTGTCGCGCGCCTGACGCGCGGAGGTGGATACGTCTTCGGCAAGACGGTAACGACGGAATTCGCCTATTTCCATCCGGGCAAGACGAAGAACCCGTGGAATCCGCGACACACGCCAGGGGGCTCGTCGTCAGGCTCGGCCGCCGCCGTTGCGGCGGGTCACGTGCTTTGCGCGATCGGCACCCAGACCAACGGTTCGGTGATCCGGCCGGCGGCCTACTGCGGTGTCGTCGGATACAAGCCGACGAAGGATGCGATTCCGCGCGCGGGCGTGCACGTGTTCAGCGCGACGCTGGACCAGATCGGAACCTTCGCGCGCGATGTCGCGGGCGCGGCGCGGCTCGCCGGCGTGCTCGCGGATTCCGGCCGCGTTCCATCGACGTTGCCGACTCTCGCGAAGGCGCCGCGACTCGCCTGGCTGACCGGTTTTCCGTGGTCGGAAGTCGAATGCGACATGCGTGACGCGCTGGAGGCGGCGGCGACGCGTCTCCGTGCGAAGGGTGCCGATGTCGTTCCCGTCGTGGTTCCCGCGGACTGGCGCGATGCAAATCTCGTGCACCGGACGATCATGCTGCAGGAGGCGACGGCCTCGCTGGGAGACCTGCAGCGTCGCGAGCGCGGCCGGATGTCGGCGCAGCTCAACGCAGCGCTCGACGAGGGCCGCACGATCCCCCGCTCGGATTACGAGTCGGCGCTGCGCCGTCGCGATCAGGCCATCGCGGCGTTCGGGGAATGGCTGGCCAAGTTCGACGCGGTGATCTCGCCTCCGGCGCCGGGTGCCGCACCCGAGGGTCTTGCCGCGACCGGCGACCCTGCATGCTGCACGCTCTGGTCGCTCGTCGGCTTCCCCGCCATCGCGATTCCGTTCGGACGCGCCGGCAACGGCCTGCCGCTCGGCTTGCAGATCGCGGCGCCGGCGGGCGCCGACGACCGGTTGCTCGCGGTTGCGGCCTGGTGCGAGGCGCGACTTCCGTTCGAGGCGCTCGAATGAAACGGGCGAAGATCAAGCGTCCGCCGGCGCCGCCGAAGATGCGCAATCCGGTCGCCCGTTCGCCGCTGCTGCGCAAAGGTGGCGTCCACGGCAAGACCACGGCGGCGAAACGCCGGCAAGCCAACGTCGAGCTCGGCAAGATCGCGCGGGACCCGGAGGACGACGAATGAAACGCTGGCCGAAGAACACCGACACGCTGTGCCGCAGCGACCTGGAGCAGGGTCGCATGCGCGAGATTTACGTGGCCGCGGTCGATGCCGGGCACGCCCTCGACGACGAGCAGCTTTCCACCTCGCTGACCGACACGCTCTCGCAGCGGCCGAAGGGGGCGGGCTGGTGGGTATTCGCGTACGGATCGCTCCTGTGGAATCCGCTGTTCCCGGTCGCCGAGATGCGACCGGCATTGCTGCGCGGATTGCACCGCCGCTTCTGCCTGTGGTCGGTCGCCTCGCGCGGCACGCCCGAGGAGCCCGGACTGGTGCTGGGACTCGAGCGCGGCGGCACGTGCCGCGGCGTCGCGCTGCGCCTTCCCGCGCCGCTGGCGCTCGACGAGCTTCACCTCCTGTGGCGACGCGAGATGGTCGTCGGCGCCTACGACCCGCGGTGGGTGAAGCTCGATGCCGACGGCCGCGAGCTCGTTGCGCTGACGTTCGTCGTGCGGCGCGATCATCCGCAATACGCGGGCCGTCTGCCGATTGCGAAGCAGGCCGATGTCCTTGCGAGCGCTCGCGGCGCGTTCGGCGCATCGGCGGATTATCTGGAGCGCACGCGGGTGGCGCTCATTTCGCACGGGATCGTCGATCCGTATCTCGAGGAGCTTGCCAAGTGCATGCTCGCGACGAAGGCCGGCAGGGCGCGCGCGCCGCGCGGCCCGGACGCGGACGGCTGACAAGCGCGCAACTCACCCACGGAGAATCCATCATGACGACATCGCTCGTGGTCACCGTCATTGGCGCCGATCGGCCGGGAATCGTCAACCTGCTCTCGGACGCCGCGCTGCATGTCGGCGCAAACTGGGCCGAGAGCCGCATGGCGAGCCTGGCCGGGCAATTCGCCGGCATCGTCCATTTCGAGGTGGCGGACCGCGCAGCCGATGCACTCGCGAGAGCGCTTCGCGACCTCACGTCCTCCGGCCTGGAGATCGTCATCGCGAAAGGCGATACCGTGCGGATTCCCGGCGCACGACGGAGGGTGAGCCTGGATCTCGTGGGCCACGATCGCCAGGGCATCGTGCGGGAACTGTCGGGCAGCCTCGCGCGGCGCGGCGTGAGCATCGAGGAGCTTCATACGGAAGTTGCCAGCGCCGCCATGTCCGCGGAGCGATTGTTCAGGATGCACGCATTGCTTCAGGTGCCCGAACTCCTGACCGACGAGGAGCTGCGAAAGGGGCTCGAGGATCTGGCCAACGAAATGATGGTCGACATCGAGGTCGAGGTGCCGGCGAGCGGTGCGGAGCCGGGCGGGATGTAATCCGGCGCCGTTCGGACAGGTTGTTCCAATCGATCCCCGCCGGGCCGGCGTCGCGGGGCTACGTGCAGACCGGGATCAGCCGTTGCTGGCCCGGCGGAGGAGGCTCGTCGCTCCCGGAATTGACGACGGGCGCCCGACGAACTCGGCAAACGCTTCCGCGGCCAACGGCCGCGAAATGAGGTAGCCCTGCATTTCCTCGCAACCGTGTTCGATGAGGAACTGCCGCTGCTGGAGCGTTTCGACGCCCTCGGCGATGACTCCCAGGTTCAGGCTCCGCGCCAGCGCCAGAATGGCCTTCGCTATCGCCGCGTTGTGCGGGTTCCCGGGAATGTCCTGGATGAACGAGCGATCGATCTTCAGGGCTTCGACGGCGAACCGCTTCAGGTATCCCAGCGACGAATAACCCGTGCCGAAGTCGTCGATCGAAAGCTCGACGCCGATCCGTCTCAATTGAGCAAGCTGACGGATGGCTTCCTCCTCGTTGGTCATCAGCGCGGTCTCGGTGATCTCGAGCGCGAGCGTGCCGGGAGTCACGTCGAAATCCTCGACCGCGTTCGTCACGGTCTGGACGAACGCGGCCTGCTGGAACTGCTGTGCGGAGACGTTCACGGAGATGCGCAGCCTCGGGAGATTCATCTCCCGCCACTCGCGCAACTGCGCGCACGCGGTGCGGATCACCCACTCGCCGATCGGGATGATCAGCCCGGATTCCTCGGCGAGAGGGATGAATTCCAGCGGAGGCACCAGGCCGCGGACAGGGTGGCGCCACCGGATGAGCGCCTCGGCGCCGACCAGCGCACCGGTGCGCGCGACGAGTTGCGGCTGGTAGAAGAGGACCAGCTGGTCGCGCTCGATCGCACAGTGCAGCTCGCTCTCGAGATCGAGACGTGATGCCGCGGTGACGTTCATCGAATCGTGGTAGTAGTGGTACGAATTCTTGCCGCGCTGCTTGGCGTGGTACATCGCGGTGTCCGCGTTCTTGAGCAACGTCGGCGCATCGGCGCCGTCGAGCGGGTAGAGCGCGATGCCGATGCTGCCCGTCGCGTAAACCTGATGCTCGCCGATCACGATGGGCTTGGACAGCGCTTCCAGAATCCGGTCGGCGACGTCGCCGGCGTCGCTGTCCTTGGCGACGTGCGGCAGCAGGATCGTGAATTCGTCGCCACCGAGCCGCGCGACGGAGTCGGCCGACGACTCCGAATTGACGAGGGCGACGAGATCGTCGAAGCGCAGGCATTCCTGCAGCCTTGTGGCCACGCTGCTCAGCAACTGATCGCCTGCGGTGTGGCCGAGGGTGTCGTTCACGCGCTTGAACCGGTCGAGATCGAGATAGAGGACCGCGAGCTTCGCCTGACTGTCCTGCGCGACCTTCAGCGCCGCGGTCAATCGCTGATTGAACAGCGTGCGGTTCGCAAGTCCGGTCAGGCCGTCGTAGTAGGCGAGCATCTGCAGGTCCTTCCCGCGTTGCAGCAGCTCCTTGCGCATGAACTCCAGGTTCCGGGTGAGGCTCGACACCTCGCCGATGGACGACCGGATCTCGAGCGCCTCGTCGGTGTGCCCGAGGGCGACGCGTCGGGCAGCGTCCCGCAGCTGCCGGATCGAGCGGCTCAGCAGCGTTCCCGAGCCCCACGCCAGCAACAGTCCGGCCGCGAGATACCCGAGGATCAGATAGAGGCCGCGTTCGTAGAGCAGGTGGATGCGGTCCTTGACCGGACGCTTGTCGAACCCGAGCTGCAGCACGCCGCGATGGTCGCGGTCGACCGGATTGACGGGCACGGCGATCGAGTACGCATCCGTCGGGCGCTCGTCGAAGGCGAAATCCTCGACGAATGCCGCCGGGTCCTGCCGGGTTCCGTCATGGCTCGCAATGACGCCGCCCTTCGCGAGCACGAGTTCGGCCGAGAGAAGCTGCCCGCTCAGGAGCCAGTCCTGCAGGGTGCTCCTGATCGCGGCCTCGGAAGTCTGGCCGTCGAGCGTCATGCCGAGCTGACGGGACTGCGAGCGAACACCGTTGACGAACTCGTCCTTCAGGTCGCCGGCGATGATGCGGTAGATGCCGACCGCGAGAAAGAACGCGAGCAGCGTATGCATGAACAATGCGGCCAGCACCGTGCGGCCGATGAAGCTCCGGTAGAAGCGGGTCATCTTGGTCATGGCGCGGACACGATCTTGAGGTCGGGCTGGCCTGAGGCCGCATCCGAGGACATGTAGGTGACCGACCAAGGCTCGGTCAGAAGCCTGTCGACCAATTCGCGCTGGATCGTGTATTCCGGTATGCGGTTGCCGCCCGACCGATAGACCCGGCCCGACATCTGCCGATCGTAGGCCTGGGCGGACATGTAGAGCACGCGCTGCAGGAACAGCTCCTGGGTGCCCGGATCCGTCGCGTTGCGCAGCGGGATGACCTCGTGCCCGTCCTGCGTCAGCGGAACGCCGAGATAGAGCCGTCTCGCTTCGGCGGCGGAGATCGGCGCGATCAGCGATTTGCTGCTGGCAACGAGGACGAGCCTGGACTCGGCCGCGTCCGCCGGACGCGATCCGGTGAGGCCGATCACCCCGACGAGCAGAGTGAAGGCGAAGACTAGAAATGAAACATCGCGCTCCACTGGAGCTCAATCCCGTTGGTGGTGAGGCCGGTCGGGCTGACGTCGCGGACGTACTCGACCTTCAGCGCCTGGTTCTGGTAGAAGTCCCAGCGCGCACCGACGATCTGCCGCTGCTTGGAAAGCTTCGGAAACAGCTCGATGTAGTCCGGCGTCAGGCGTGACGAGATCGCCTCGACGCGCGCGAAGGCGGTCCACGTGCCCGGGACGATCTTGTATTCGGCCTGCGCGTACCCGGCCCAATACGAAGGCCACGCGGGACCAGGGCCCTCCAGCAGTCGCTGCGAAACGCGAAACACCTCGCCGAAGACTCTCACCGGATCGAAGTCGCGGCTCGCGTAGAAGGCCGCGAGGTCCTGCTGCATCGTCTGGTACTGCGGGCCTTGAATCGGGATCTTGGTCCGCGCGAGCGAGAAGCCGTACAGGTCGTCCAATGTCGCATCGGGCCGGTACGTTCCGCGCGCGACGAGCGCCAGTCCCGTGAAGCGCAGATCCTCGACGATGCTGATAGGCTCGAACTCGCCGTTCAGAACTCGCGGGCCCGCCGCAACGCCGAAGTCGTAATGCAGGCTTCCGTCGCCGACGGCGTGCGAACCGGTGAGGAGGCCGCCGACGAGATGGATCGGCAGCGGCCCTCCTTCGTCCTCGAACTCGATGATCTGCGGGCGCTCGGCGCTCGTCTCCATGAAGTGACCATGGTGGTGCTCGACGTTCCAGTAGCCGATTGGATTGTGGTAGCGGCCGACCCAGAGCGACAGGTCCGGCGAGAGGCGCCAGCCCGCCTGCAGCCGTTCCACCTCGCTGCCGCTCGAGTCGAGCTGAACTTCGGCCAGAAACCGGAACCAGTCGATGTCCGTCGAGTAGAAGAAATCGGCGATGACCTGCTGCCGTTCCAGGGTCGGGACGGGCGCCGTCGGGTCCTGGCGCGCGATCGCGGCGCTCGGCATGAACATGAAAACGCCGGCGTGCACGCGCGCCGCGGATGCAAGGCAGGCGATCGTGACCATCCAGCGCAGCAGCGCGAGCGCTCGCTTGGACGTGAAGATGAGCTGCATGCGGACCTCAGCGCCGGTGATATGCGCGGTGACAACGTCGCGCAACGGGGGCCAGCTGCAACGGCGGTCCGAATTCGCATGGAGAGTCGCAGCGGATGACGACGAAACGATTTCCGCGATCGGATTGCGAAACATGCGCTGTCAGACGAGCCATCGACGCGCGCATGGCGTCGAGCGCATCGCGTCGCAAAGACTGCGTCAGCTTGTACACGACACTCCGTAGCATCGAGGGCCTCCCCTGTCGTTTCTGCGACGTCTTCGACCTCCAAAAGCCTGTTCGCTCGGCGGAAGTGCAAGGGTCGGACGATCGCGACACGTCGCAATCCGTGAGCAAAGCAAGAGGTGCGCCATGGCGATCGGATCGCCACAACGTACGTGGGGTGATCACGTCGCGGCCGACGGCTCTCCTGCAGTGATTTCGAAGCGGGTTTCGCTCGATCGCCGGAACAGATCGTCGTGCCGGAATCACCGACGTGCGACCCGTTCACTCAGATCTGGAGGAGGGCCATCGCAAGCGGCATCCCGAAGAATCCGCATCGAGCCTTCGATCTCGCGAATCGCTGGGGCGTCGGGTCACGCGGTCGGCGATCGCGCCGCAGGCGACGGAAAGCGCGCAGGACGCCCGAGCGGTCAACGGTGCGCGATCGCTGCGTCGCGATCCGGCTTCGTCACCCGGATTCGCCGCGACAACAGCGCCGGCGGGTCGTGTTCGACGTCGGGAGACGGTCAGATCGCGATGTGGCGTCCGCCGTCGACGTTCATCGTCTCGCCGGTGACGTACGTCGCTTCCGCGAGCAGGAAGTACACGGCGCGAGCGATGTCGTCCGGCGTTCCTTCGCGCTTCAGCAGCGTGTGCGAAATGATGCGCTGGCGGGACACTTCATCGAACGACGCGTCGTCGGGCCAGAGAATGGGTCCGGGGGCGACGGCATTGACACGCACTTCGGGCGAGAGCTCGCGGGCGAGCGATCGCGTGAGCGCGACCAGCCCCGATTTCGCCACCGAGTAGACGACGTAGTTCTTGAGCGGGCGTTCGGCATGAATGTCGGCGATGTTGACGATCGCCCCCTGCGCCTTCCTGAGCGCCGGCGCTGCGGCTTGCGCGAGGAACAGCGGCGCCCGCAGGTTGGTGCCCATCAGGTCGTCCCAGACGGCGGCCGTGATTTCGCCGATCGGCGAGGCGTAGAACGACGACGCGTTGTTGACCAGCGCGTCGAGGCGGCCGAATCGCTGCACCGTCTGATCGACCAGCGACGGCAGAGCCTTGAGATCGAGGAGATCGGCCTGGATCAGCGCGACGGAATCGGCGCGCGCGCCATTGAGCTCCGCCTGCAGGAGCCGCGCTTCGCCGGCCGAGGCGCGGTAGTGAAGCATCAGGTTCGCGCCTGCCGCGTGCAGGCGGCGGCAGATCGCGGCGCCGACACGCTTGGCGCCGCCCGTGATCAAGACGACCTTGCCCTGCACGGGGCACTCCCGAGGTAGACTCGGGCCAATCTAGCATAACGGGCGTCGTGCCGCACGCGCGTCCTGTTTCCAGCCCGTGTCCGATCTGCCGCTCCCCGACGCCGACGCTCGTGCGCACAGCGCGCGGGTCGTCGCCCGCATTCGAGCCGAGGTCGCCGACGCGGGCGGCTGGATTCCGTTCGCGCGATACATGGACCTCGCGCTCTACGCGCCGGGCCTCGGTTATTACGCGGCGGGAGCGACGAAGCTGGGCGCGGCCGGTGATTTCGTCACCGCGCCGGAAATGACGCCGCTGTTCGCGGCGGCGCTCGCGACCCAGGTCGCGGCGATCCTTGAAGCCGCGCAACGCCGCGAGATCGTCGAACTCGGCGGCGGCAGCGGTCGCCTCGCGGCCGATCTCCTGAACGCGCTCGCCGATCGCGCCGCACTGCCGTCCCGCTACGCGATCCTCGAGCCTTCGCCCGACCTGCGCCTGCGGCAGCGGGCGACGATTGCGCGCGATGCCGCCGCGCATCTCGCTCGTGTGGATTGGCTTGACGCGTTGCCGGAGGCGATCGACGGTGCCGCGATCGCGAACGAAGTGCTCGACGCTCTGCCCGCCCGTGTCGTCGCGCGACGTAACGGCGAGTGGTACGAGCGCGGCGTCGAGTGGGATGCCGAACGCGCGGCTTTCTGCTGGGGCGATCGGCGATCCGGGACCCGCATCGAAGAACTCGCCGCGCCGCGCTTCCCGGCGAACGGCGATTACACGAGCGAGATCGGTCCCGCCGCCGAAGCGCTGGTCGAGGATCTGTGCACGCGGCTCCTGCGCGGCGCGGCGCTCTTCATCGATTACGGATTTCCCGCCGCGGAGTACTACCACCCGCAGCGGGACCAGGGGACGCTGATGTGCCACTACCGCCATCGCGCGCACGGCGATCCGTTTCTCTGGCCCGGCCTGACCGACATTACGGCGCACGTCGATTTCACGGCCATTGCGCAGGCCGGCGGGCGGGCGGGCCTCGAGGTTGCCGGGTACACGGCGCAGGCGCCGTTCCTGCTGGGCTGTGGAATCCTCGATGCGCTTGCCGCCGTCGGCGCGCCGGACTCGGTCGCGTACGTCAGGGCAGCAGCGCCGGTGCAGAAGCTCCTTTCACCCGCGGAGATGGGAGAATTGTTCAAGGTGATAGCGTTTGCGAGGGCCGACGGCATCTCCTGGCCGGGCTTCGCGCTCGCCGAAAGCAGCCATCGTCTTTGACGTCGCCCCGCGCCATCCCGAGGCCCTGCGACCCCGGCGCCGGCTACGCCGTGCCGGCGACCATCAGGAAGATCGGAAACGTACGCGTGCCTCCCGCGACGTCCTTGCTCATTTCGTGCGCGGTGCTGAAGCGCACGGTCGCGAACCCGGCCGCGCTCGCCTTCGCCGCCAGATCCGCGCGGTCGAATCCGCGATGGCCGTCGAATCCGGCACCGTGGAACGAACCGTCCTCGGTGTCGAGATCGGCGATGCACAGGAATCCGGGCCGCTTCAGCACCGCGCGAAAGCGGCGCAGGATACCCTCGGTGTCCGCGATGTGGTGCAGCGTCATCGCCGAGAAGATGACGTCGAATCGACGATCCGGGAGCGGGCCGGACATGAGGTCGAGGTTGATCGCGCGCACATTCCGATCACGCGCGGCAGCGATTTTTTTCGACGCAATCTCCAGCATGCCCTCCGAAACGTCGGCGAGGGTCAGGTCCGCGAAACGGTGGCGCAGCATGAAGCCCAGGAGCCCGGTGCCGGCGCCGTACTCCAGCGCTTCCATCGACGCAGCGAGCGGCACCTCGCGCAGGATGGCGTCGGCAATCGCGCGCGCTCGCGCGACCTTGGTCGGATCGTCGTCCCACGTCGCCGCGCGCGCGTCGAAGTCCTGCACGGTATGCGCCGATCCGGGAGGCGGGTGCCGACCTGTCATGCGGCCGCCTCGCGCGTCCCGCGCCCCCCGGCCGGCGCGCGCAGCAACGGAGCGACCGTCGGCGCATCGGCGAGGGAAAAAATCCGCTTCGCGAGCGCGCGCATCTCGACCGCGGTCGCCGCGCCGCTGAATTCCGCCAGGCGCACCGCCTTGTCCTCGACCTCGGCGCGCGAGAGCGTGTTGCCGGGATCGCCCCTTGGCTCATCGATGCGCGCGGCCAGCGTGCGGCCGTCCGTCGTCGTGACCTCGACCTTGCCGATCCAGCGCCGCGGGTAGGCGGCGTCGACGTCGTCGTCGATCACCATATGCACGCGGTCGCGCAGCGCGACGACCCGCGGATCGCGGAAATGCTGCTGGAATTCGGCGAGGCCCGCGCGGCGGAACGTGGCGACCATGCCCAGCACGGTGCCCATCGAAAACTTGGCCTGATGAACGGTCGAAGGATCGGTGACGGGGCCCAGCACGTCGATCGCGGCCCGGTGCACGTGCGCCTTGACGCGCGCAATGTCGGTGGCCGCGAGATCGTGATCGACGACGATCTTCAGCAGCGCGTCGGCCGCGGGATGCGTATGGCGGCATGCGGCGTGCCACTTGAATGACGTCTCGGTGAGCGCCCAGCGCTCGCCCAGGCGATCGGTGAGTCTGGCGGGATCGGCGTCGGTGGACATCCCTGCCGCCATCCCTTGCGCTCCTTCGAGGATTCGCTTCGCGCCGGTGAAGCCGTCCTGCGCGAGATACGCGGCGAGCAAGCCGTCGGCGGCCGCCTTCGCCGTATGCAGCTGCTTCGAGTCGGCGGCGTCGCGCAGGAATTCCCACAGGCCGGCCGCCTGCGTTCCCGCGGAACCGAAGGCATGCTGCATCGCGTCGGCGGAAAGTCCCAGCAGGCGCCCGGTTGCCGCGGCGGCGGCGATCGTCCCCGCCGTGCCGGTCGTGTGGAAAACCTTGTAATGCGAACGGCCGAGGAATTCGCCGACGCGAATACCGACCTCGTAGCCGGCGACCGCGGCGGTCAGCAGATCGCGTCCGGTGCGACCCTGCGCCTGCGCGACGGCGAGCGACGGCGGAAACACGACCGCGCCGGGATGAAACACCGAGCCGTTGTGCACGTCGTCCTGCTCGGCGAAATGCGACGCGGCGGCGTTGACCATCGCGGCGAAGAGCGGGGACGTCCTGCGGCGCGAGATCAGCACTTCCGAAGGGCCGGCGGAGGGTCCCATCGCCAGCGCGAAGCGCTCGATCGACTCGACCGGGCGCGCTCCCTTGCCGGCCAGCGCCGAGCCGATCCAGTCGAGCAGCAGGTCTTCCGCCCGTCGCACGACGGCGGCGGGAATGGCGTCGAACTGAAGTTCGCCCGCGAACCGGGCGAGCGTGGCGGTCGGATTCGTATCGGGACTCGGCATCAGACGACCTTTTCAGTGCGCAGGCGCGCGATGTCGGCGTCGGCGTAGCCCAGCCCGCGCAGGATCGCGGCCGTGTGCTGGCCCAGCGCGGGCACGGGATCCATGCGCGGCGGCGGCGACGGCGGCACGCCCGGCGGCAGCGGCGCCGGCACGCGGCCGGCGGGCGTGTCGACCTCGACCCAGCGCTTTCGCGCCGCGAGCTGCGGGTGCGCCCAGACTTCCTTCATGTCGTTCATTCGTGCATTGGCGATCTGTGCGGCATCGAGCCGCAGGATGACCTCTGTCGCCGTCAGCGGCACGAACGCGTCGACGATGATCGCCCGCAATTCGTCGCGGGCAGCGGTGCGGCGCGAATTCGACGAAAATCGCTCGTCGGTCGCGAGCGCGGGCTGCCCCAGCACCTTGTCGCAGAACAGCGCCCACTCACGTTCGTTCTGCAGCCCGAGCATCACGATCTTGCCGTCGCCCGCCGGGAAAGGACCATAGGGATAGATGGTCGCGTGCGCTGCGCCGGCGCGCGGCGGCGGCTCGGCGCCGTCGAACGCGTAGTAGAGCGGATAGCTCATCCACTCGACCATGCTCTCCAGCATCGACACGTCGATCGCGCAGCCCTTGCCCGTCTTTCCGCGCTCGATGAGCGCCGCGAGAATGTTCGTGTACGCGTACATGCCGGCGGCGATGTCGGCGATCGAGCAGCCCGCCTTCGCGGGCGCGTCCGGCGAGCCGGTGATCGACAGGAATCCCGACTCGCTCTGGATCAGCAGGTCGTAGGCCTTCTTGTCGCGATAGGGGCCGTCGGCGCCGTAGCCCGAGATGTCGCAGACGATGAGCCGCGGATTGGCGACGGAAAGCGCGTCGTACGACAGGCCGAGGCGCGCGGCGGCGCCCGGCGCCAGATTTTGCACCAGCACGTCGGCGCCGGCCACGAGACGCTGCAGGATCCTCGCCGCCTCGGCGTGCTTGACGTCGAGCGTCAGGCTCTCCTTCGAGCGGTTGCTCCAGACGAAGTGCGACGCGAGGCCGCGCACGCGTTCGTCGTAGCCGCGCGCGAAATCGCCCACGCCCGGCCGTTCGATCTTGATCACCCGGGCGCCGAGGTCGGCCAGCTGCCGCGTGCAGAACGGTGCGGCAATCGCATGCTCCAGCGTGACGACGGTGATGCCTTCGAGCGGGCGCATCGCTGTATCCTCAACAGGGTGCTGAAAAACGTAGCGAGCGGGCCCGTAGGCAAGGCGGCCCGCAGCAAGGCGCGAGACAGTACATCAGAAGTACGGCGAGCGCCGAGCGAGGAAACAACGAAGCATACGGGCCGCGCAGTAGTTTTGCAGCATCCTGTCAGAACGAGCGCGGCAGGCCGAGCACGTGCTCGCCCACGTACGCGAGGATCAGGTTGGTCGAGATCGGCGCCACCTGGTAGAGGCGCGTCTCGCGGAACTTGCGCTCGATGTCGTACTCGGCGGCGAAGCCGAATCCGCCGTGGAACTGCAGGCATGCGTTAGCGGCCTCCCACGACGCGTCGGCGGCGAGCAGCTTCGCCATGTTCGCCTGCGCGCCGCACGGCAGTCCTGCGTCGAACAGTTCGCAGGCCTTGTAGCGCATCAGGTTCGCCGCCTCGACGTTGACATAGGCGCGGGCGATCGGAAACTGCACGCCCTGGTTCTGGCCGATCGGGCGGCCGAAGACGACACGCTCCTTCGCATAGCCGACGACCCTGTCGATGAACCAGTAGCCGTCGCCGATGCATTCGGCGGCGATCAGCGTGCGCTCGGCGTTGAGGCCGTCGAGGATGTACTTGAAGCCCTTGCCCTCCTCGCCGATCAGATTTTCGGCGGGAATCTCGAGGTTGTCGATGAAGAGCTCGTTGGTCTCGTGGTTGACCATGTTCACGATCGGCACGACGGTCAGCCCGTGGCCGATCGCCTCCCGAAGGTCGACGATGAAGATCGACATTCCTTCGGAACGCTTTTTCACCTTGTCGAGCGGAGTCGTCCGTGCCAGCAGGATCATGAGATCCGAGTGCTGGACGCGGGAAATCCAGACCTTCTGCCCGTTGACGATGTACTTTTCGCCCTTGCGCACGGCGACCGTCTTCAGGTTGGTGGTGTCGGTGCCCGTCGTGGGCTCGGTCACCGCCATCGACTGCAGGCGCAGCTCGCCGCTCGCGATCCTGGGCAGGTACGCCCGCTTCTGCGCCTCCGAGCCATGGCGCAGCAGCGTGCCCATGTTGTACATCTGCCCGTGGCACGCACCCGAATTGCCGCCCGCGCGGTTGATCTCCTCCATGATCACCGACGCTTCGGTGAGACCGAGGCCCGATCCGCCGTAGTCCTGCGGGATCAGCGCGGCGAGCCAGCCGGCCTTGGTCAGCGCGTCGACGAAGGCTTCCGGATAGCCTCGCGCCTCATCGATCTGGCGGAAGTAATCGGCGGGATACTCCGCGCAGAGATCGCGGATCGCGTCGCGCAGGTCCTGGTGCGAATCGGCGGGGCGGGTCATGGCGCAGCCTCCGGGGTCGGGCGGATCGAGCCCTCCCGCGAACGAGAACTAAAGCATCATTTTTCCGACAGCGCAACCGCAGCGCGCGCGTCTCCCGGACTCGTCAGATTGACAAAGGGCAACCGTCTACTTCAGAATGGTTCCATTATGGTTCCAAGGAGAGAGCCGTGTTGACGCTGACCCTCAAAAACATTCCGTCGCACCTGCACGCTCGGCTCAAGGAAAGCGCTGAGAAGAACCGCCGTAGCCTCAACAGCGAAATCCTCACCAGGCTCGAACGCGACGTTGCGGCGCCGAGGATTGACCGAGGCAAACTTGCGCGAGAGCTGAAGGCCTTTACCAACCAACTTCCCTATGTGGATCATCGAATCGGCGATCGCTACAAACGGAAGGGCCTCGAGTGATCGTGGTCGATACCAACGTCATCCATTACTGTTGGGTGCGCGGCGAGAATACTGAGATGGCCCAGGAGGTCCGGCAAAAGGACCCCGAGTGGCATGCGCCTATTCTGTGGCGCTCAGAACTACGCAACGTACTGACAGCGTATCTCCGGCGTGGGATGCTGTCGCGAATGCAGATCGTCGGAATTCTGAGCATTGCCGATCAGGCGCTTGCCGAGTGCGAACACATCATCCATGACGACTTGGTGCTTGACGTGGTCGCCAACAGCACACTGACGGCTTACGACGCCGAGTTCGTCGCGCTCGCAACTGCGTTGTCCGTCCCGCTGGTGACGAGCGACAAGGCTGTACTCAAGGCATTTCCTGATCGTGCAATGACAATGGAAGCATTCCTAAAATCGCGGTAGGCACATGATTGATACTTGGGGTCATGCCGCAGCATGCACTGGATCAATTGAGCATCGGAACACGCTGGGCGTCCTTCGGATGTTCCGGCGAAGCGCGGACATGGTTTGCAGTGGCCAGCCATGGTTTCGAAGGAATGGCAGCGGCGGCATCAGTTTCGGCTTCACCTGGTCATCTCGCTACGCGTTGGGAGCGGCGTGCCCGGCCTCCATATCTTGCCGATTTCGTTTGCTTTCTCGACTTGTTGCAGCGATAGCCCCTGCGCGATATTGGCTCGATTCCGCGGTGCGGTTTTGTCTCCCGCCGAGGCTGCCAAGTTGAAGAGCATATAGGCAAGTACGTCATCCCGTAGCACACCACGGCCATGCTGATACGAGAAGCCAAGGCTATTTAGCGCGTTGGCCATGCCTTGCTCGGCTGCCTTGCGGAACCACGCGGCTGCTTGCGCGTCGTCCTGCCGCACGCCTCGACCGCTAGCGTACATCAGACCAAGGTTCTGTTGAGCAGGCGCGAAGCCTTGCTCCGCCGCCTTATGGTACCAACGCACCGCCTGCTTATCGTCCAAACCCACGCCGTGGCCCTCGAAGTACACGGTGCCAAGATTGAATTGGGCCTCGCCAGAGTTACGCTGCGCGGCGCGGCGAAGCCACGCCACCGCCTCGGTGGTGCTCTTGGGGACGCCTAGTCCTCGAAGATACATGTAGCCCAACCGACTTTCGGCGGCGGCAAATCCTTGGTCCGCTGCCAGTCGGAACAAACGCAATGCCTCCACGTCGTCCTTGGCGACTCCGCGCCCATCGGCATACATGGCGCCCAGATAGTACTGTGCCGCCGGGAATTCCTGATCAGCTGATTTGCGTGCCCAGCGCACGGCCTCGGCATCGTCGCGTGCTACGCCGCGGCCATCGGCATATGCCACTGCCAGACCGATTTGGGCGCGAGCATCGCCGCCTCCCGCGCCTTGCCGGAGCCACGCGAAAGCTTCGACGGGATCGCTTGGGAGGCCGGCAAATACTACCGGCGGGGTGTTCGTCAATCCGGTCTTTTCGCGGATCGCCAGGGCGCGATGCGACAAAGGCGCCGCATCGCCTTGCCTGCCGACCGCGCGGTTTACTTCCGCCATGCCGCCGAGAATGTCCGCCACCGCTCCGTGCTCGGGGCCAAACGCCCTATTCGTCAGCTCGAACGCCCGCTGATAGGTTGCCAGGGCTTCGTCGTATCGCCCCATTGAAAGATAGAGGTCCGCCAAACCGGGCAGCACAAGCAACACCATCGGTAACGAAGTCCCCTGACTTGAAAATCCCGACACATTCTCGATGATCGGCAATATGCGTTGATACTGCCGCAGAGCCTCCGCGTATTTTCCAAGCGCTTGGTAGGATTGTGCCTGTGCGAAAAGTGCAATACATAGAATCCATGGGTTTGGCTGCTCCATCTTCTCGAGCGTCGATTGCGCCCGCTGCGAGAGCGACAACGCCTGGTCGTATTTCGCCTCCGCGTAATAGAGGCCCGAAACATTGGCAAGTACCGTTGCCGAGAGAGTCTTGCTCCGCGATTCCTCGACGTTCTCTGCAATCAGCAGTGCGCGACCGTATAGGGGCAGAGCCCGAGACATCCAACGCAAGCGCTGGTACGCAAGTGCAGTCGTGTTAAGCGAATGCGCAACGTATTCATGCTCACGGCCGAACGCCTTTTCGCTGGTCTCCAATGCCCGAGTTGCGAATGGGAGCGCCTGTTCATATTGTCCCCCTCCGATGTAAACGAGTGCCATGGCATTCAGTGTCGCTGCGAGACCGCGATATTTCGGCGTGGGCGCTTTGTCCAGAATCGATATCGCGCGCCCATAAGCCGATATTTCCTGCGCAAATTGTCCGGTTGCTCCGTACGCCTTCGCCAGCACATATTGGTAACGCGCCACGTCCGTCTGGTCGGGGCCAAGCGCTTTTTCAGCAATCGTCAATGCCCGTTGAGCAAGCGGCAAGGCTTGAGCAGGCTCGTTTGTTCCTAAGTAGAGTTCCGCCAGGATGGCAAGGCTTTCCGCCACGCCGATGTGTTCCGACCCGACTGCTCTTTCTTGTATCGCCAACGCGCGCTTTGCGAGCGGCAAGCCCTGCTCGGGCTTGCCGATGTCGCCATAACACTGCCCCACGTTGTCAAGACTGACGGCCAGGACGGGATGCCGAGGTCCAAGGTGCTTCTCGCGAATGGCCAACGATCGCTCGGCCAAGGGAAGCCCCTTTTCGCATTCGCCCTCACCAAATAACAGCGCTGCTTGTGTGTTGAGGCTGGTCGCCACATCGATGTGTTCGGGACCGAACGCCTTCTCCTGAATGGAAAGCGCACGTTGCGAAAGAGCCAGGCCCGTGGCGTACTTCTCGATTTTGCCGTAGATAAGGGCTTGCGTATCCAGGCTCGCCGCAACGTCCGTATGGTCGGGCCCTAACGCTCTCTCACGGATCGACAGCGCCCGCTGTGCCAGCCCCAGTGCTGCTTCATACTGGCCCTGCCGCGCGTAGATCAGCGCCTCGGTGTCCAGACTGGCCGCGACATCCGGGTGATCGGATCCAAGAGCCATCTCCCGGATCGACAACGCGCGCCGGGACACGGTAAGGGCCTCGGTATACCTGCCTTGCTCGCGATATAGCTTTGCGAGGTCGTCAAGAGTTCTGGCGAGCCGTGGGTCATCCGGACCGAAGGTCTCCGCCAACTGGAGCGCGGCCGCATATTGGCCTCCGGCCTCCGCATATTGACCGCGCTGGAACGACCCTTCTCCGTTCTCGATCGACGACTTCCACAGGTCATCAGAGCCCGCGACCGTCAGGGCGGATAATTCAAGAAGAAACGCGCCGAAATATAACCACCATGAGCGCCTCGATTGCTTCATGCATCCTCCGTCTGGCTCGTTACTTCAAGCCGATGGAACAGTGGTTGCGCGCACCACCGGTCCCTATCTGGCTGCATCAGGAAAGTGCCAAGCACCACCCGCTGAGCGGTCCGGGCTCCAAACCTTCAAGGCCATGGTGCCCAAGCCCGATATACAGATGGCTTACAAAAATGGGAGCGGGGACGGGCTACCGCTCTCAATCTGGCATCCAGGCCTTTCCGCGGCGGTAAGAGGAGCGATCGCCAAGGGGACCGGTCATTCTTGGTTTCCGCACGGACCGACTGAAACCTGCCGCTCAGCGAGAGATGAGAAGGTCCGGTTTTCCAGGCCGCGACAGGCCGAATCGGGTCGAGAGCAGCTTCAGGGATCTTCGAGCTTCGTACCGACTGCGCTCGAGATGGACGACCCGTGTGCGCCGCGTGTGCACCGACAGCCCAAGTGGGTGAAATCGGCTACCGATTGGCGAGCGACACGCCGCAATGGAGCGAAGGCAGTCGTGCTCGCATGGCGATAAAATGACCAGTCGCGCCGTTAATCCGCTGGGCCGACTGAACGTCAAGAACATCCAACGAATGGACCGCTTATCGCACCGCTTGTGCGTCGCCCCGATGATGGACTGGACGGACCGGCATTGCCGGTTTTTCCTGCGTCTCCTCAGCCGGCGCGCGCGACTCTACACCGAGATGATCACGAGCGCGGCGCTCGTGCACGGCGACGTCCCGCATCATCTCGACTTCGATCCCGCCGAGCATCCACTGGCGCTGCAGCTGGGCGGCAGCGACCCTGCGGTGCTCGCACACGGTGCGAAGCTCGGTGAAAGCTGGGGCTACGACGAGATCAATCTCAATTGCGGCTGTCCTTCCGAGCGCGTGCAGAAGGGGAGTTACGGCGCCTGCCTGATGGCCGAACCGGAGCTCGTCGCCAATTGCGTCAAGGCGATGCGCGACGCAGTCGCGATTCCGGTGACGGTCAAGCATCGCATCGGCCTCGATCACGACGACGACTACGGTTTCGTCCGCGATTTCGTCGGCACCGTGGCGGGAGCGGGCTGCGACGTGTTCATCGTCCACGCGCGCAATGCGGTGCTGAAAGGGCTGTCGCCAAAGGAAAACCGCGAGGTGCCGCCGCTGCGGCACGATGTCGTGCATAGGCTCAAGCGGGATTTTCCCGCGCTCACCATCGTCGGCAATGGCGGTCTCGCGCGCTGGAACGAGATCGAGCGGGAGCTCAGCGCGGTCGACGGCGTGATGCTGGGCCGCGCCGCGTATCACGATCCGTGGCTGCTCGCGCAGGCGGACTTGCGTGTGTTCGGCGACCACGCGCCGATGCGATCGCGCGCCGATGTCATCCGTGATCTGGTTCCGTACGCGGCGCGGCAGCTCGCGCGCGGCGTGCTGCTGCGCGCGATCGCGAGGCATGTGCTGGGGCTCTATCACGGATGCCCCGGCGGACGGCGCTTCCGGCGGATCCTTTCGGATGCGGGGCGGCTTCGCGATGCCGGGCCGGCGCTGTTCCTCGAGGCGCTCGCGGCCGTCGAGCCCGTCACCGCGTGATCGGCGGGAGCGAACGGCTCCCGAGGTTGCCCTCGCTACGCGCGCGGTCGCAACTCGTCCGCGATGTACTGGCGCACGATCGAATCGAAGTCGGCGTCGCCGGCCATCCCGAGCGAGCGTCCGAACGCCGCGTCGAAATTGACGGGCCACGTCTTCACGATGCGGTCGATGGCCGCGTCGTGCCGCCAGACCACGCGATCGGCCACGGCATCACCGGCCACGCGGCGGAGCGCGTCGATCATGCCCACGACCGGAATCGAAATTCCGGGAACGTTGATGCTCCGCGTATGCGTGAAGGCCGCCGCCGGCGCCTCGTTGCCCACGATCAGGTTGGCAATGACGGCGCGCGGCGACAGGAGCCACATCCGCGTCGTGCGGCTCACCGGGCAGACCGCCTCCACCCCGTTCAGCGGCTCGCGCAGGATTCCGCTTGCGAATGATGACGCTGCCTTGTTGGCCTTGCCCGGCCGCACGCTGATTGTCGGAAGGCGCAGGCTGCGTCCGTCGACGAAGCCCTTGCGCGTGAAATCGTAGACAAGAAACTCGCCGACCGCCTTCTGGTTGCCGTACGACGATTGCGGCCACAGCGCCTGGTCGTCGGGCACGGGGTCGGGCAGCGGTCCGCCGAACACGGCGCATGAGCTCGTGAACACGAATTTGGGCGGAGCCGCCAGTTTTCGGCAGCGTTCGAGCAGCAATCGGGTGGCGTCGACGTTGACGCGCCAGCCGAGGTCGAAGTTCGATTCGGCCTCGCCGCTCACGACGGCCGCCAGGTGGAATACGCAGTCGGCACCTCCGGCGAGGGCGGCATCCACGAGAGCCGGGTCGGCGATGTCGCCGGCGATGGAGTGCAATCGCACATCGCCGCCGGCAGGCGCGGCCACGACGTCGACGAGGGTAATGCGCTCGATGGTCCGCGACGCGCCGCGCGCGTCGGCGAGCGTCCCGCGGGCGAGGAGCGCAGCCGCGAGCTTGCCACCAAGAAATCCGGCGCCGCCGGTGATCACGATGCGCATGGGGATTCGATCCTTCGATGGTCGACGGCGGTATGATAACCGGCCCGTTGGGCGGCCATCCCGGCATGCCCGGACAAGCCGAAGGAGGTGCCATGCCACGTCCCGTGCATTTCGAAATTCACGCGGAAAACCCCGAACGGGCGATCGCGTTCTATCGCTCGCTGTTCGGCTGGAAATTCGAGAAATGGGGCAACGAAGCGTACTGGGTCGTCAGCACGGGGGACAAGAATTCGCCGGGCATCGATGGCGGACTGGTGCAACGCCGGGGTCCGGGCCCCGGCGACATGCAGGCGGTCAATGCGTTCGTCTGTACCGTCGATGTTGCCGACGTCGATGGATATCTCGCGCGCGTGACCGAACACGGGGGTTCGGTCGCCTTGCCGAAAATGCCGGTCCCGACCGTCGGCTGGCTGGGCTACGCGAAGGACACCGAAGGCAATCTCTTCGGTGTCATCCAGTTCGACCCCGGCGCAAAATAGCATGAGTGGGATCGGTCGCGTCCGGCGAAGAGAGCGAATGGTTGTTCGACGTACAATGCGCCGGATCGCCAACGATCCTCATCTTCGAATCGATCCCCATGGCACTTCCGACTCCACCCCGGCGGCTCACGATCGCGACGCGTGAATCCGCGCTTGCGCTGTGGCAGGCCGAGCACATCCGCGCGCGCCTCGCCGCGCTCTATCCCGAATGCGAGGTGGGCCTGCTCGGAATGACGACGCAGGGCGACCAGATCCTCGACCGCCCGCTCGCGGACATCGGCGGCAAGGGCCTCTTCATCAAGGAACTCGAAGTCGCGATGGCGGACGGTCGCGCCGATCTCGCGGTTCATTCGCTGAAGGATGTGCCGATGGAGATGCCTGAGGGATTCGCTCTCGCGGCCATCGGTGCGCGCGAGGATCCGCGCGACGCGTTCGTGTCGAACCGCTATCTCGACCTCGCCGGCCTGCCCGGCGGCGCGCGCGTCGGGACGTCGAGCCTGCGGCGCGAGGCGCAGCTCCGGGAGCGCGACGCGCTGCTCCATGTGCTGCCGCTGCGCGGCAACGTGAACACGCGGCTGCGCAAGCTCGACGAGGGACACTACGACGCGATCATTCTCGCGGCGGCCGGCTTGAAGCGCCTCGGCTTCGCGAACCGCATCGCTTCGCTGCTCGATCCGGAGGAAAGCCTGCCCGCCGCGGGGCAGGGCGCTCTCGCGCTCGAATGCCGCGCGGACCGCGCGGACGTCATCGCGGCACTCGCACCTCTCGGCGACCGCGAGGCGACGCAGGCGACGACCGCGGAGCGGGCCTTCGCGCGCGCACTCTCGGGGAGCTGCCACACGCCGCTTGCCGCGCACGCCGTGCTCCGTCACGGTGAACTGTGGCTGCGCGGCCTGGTCGCGAGCCCCGACGGCGCCGAAGTCATGCGCGGCGACAGGAGTTCGGCGTGCGCCGACGCCGCCGCGGCGAATTCTCTGGGTCTCTCGCTCGCGGAGGAGTTTCTCGCGCGCGGTGCGGCCCGGCTCCTGGCGTAGGAGCCCGCCCTGACCGCAAAGTCAGGTCCGCTCGCGGACATCGGCGTCCTGGTGACGCGCCCGGCGCGGCAGGCGGGGGCTTTCGCGCAGAAGATCGCGGCACTCGGGGGAGCGTCGGTGATCTTTCCTGCGATCGCCATCCTGCCGCCCTCCGACCCGGCACCGCTTGCGCGCGCGCATGCCGCGCTGGCCGATTACGACTTCGCGGTGTTCGTCTCCGCGAATGCCGTCGAATACGGCGCACCGGACGCGCGACGGTGGCCCGAAACGCTCGCGACACTTGCGCCGGGGCCGGGCACCGCGGAAGCGCTTGCAGCGGTCGGCATTTCCGGCGCGCGAGTTCCGGTGACGACGTTCGACAGCGAGGGCATGCTTGCGCTTCCCGAATTCGCCCTGCCGCGGGGCAAGCGCGTGGTGATCTTCCGCGGCGAAGGCGGGCGCGAGCATCTGGGCGACACGCTTCGCGCGCGCGGCGCATCGGTCGATTACGTCGCCTGCTATCGGCGCGCCCCGCCGGAGAGCGGCGCAGCGGGGCTGGCGGAGGCCTTTCGCACCGGTCGCATCGATGCCGTGACGATTACGTCGAGCGAAGGTCTCGACAACCTGTGGGAACTGGCCGACGGATCCACGCGCACCACGTGGCGAGCCCGGCCGACGTTTGCTCCGCACCCGCGAATCGCCGAGCGTGCGCGCAATCTCGGACTCGCCGTCGTCGAAACCGCCGGCGGCGACGCGGGGCTCGTCGCCGGATTGGTAGAATGGGCCGCCACGACAACGAGAAGGAACTGAACGCCATGCCGCAACCCGACATCATCGTCACCGCGCCGCTGCCGCCGTTTCTCTACGATCCGTTGAAGGCGGACTTCCGCTGCCACGATTACGCGCAGGCCGCGGACAAGGCGGCATTTCTCGCCGGATGCGGCGCGGCGATCCGTGGTCTCGTGCAGGGCGGCGGCACCGTCACGCCGACGACGCTGCTCGATGCGCTTCCCGCACTCGAAATCATCTCGGTGTTCGGCGTCGGCTACGACGGCGTGCCGGTCGACTATTGCCGGGCACGCGGCATCAAGGTGACGAACACGCCGGACGTGCTGACGGACGACGTTGCCGACGTCGCGGTCGGCCTCGTGCTGATGACGGGCCGCGGATTCGTGCGTGCCAACCGCTTCGTGCAGGCCGGCGACTGGTTGAAGCGCGGGCCGGAGCTTGCGACGAAACTCTCCGGAAAGACGGCCGGCATCCTCGGCCTCGGCCGCATCGGCAAGGCGATCGCGCAGAGGCTTTCCGCGATGGGGATGCAGATCGCCTACACCGGTCGCAAGCCCCAGGCCGTGGCGTATCGCTTCATCGCCGATCTGAAAGGGTTGGCCGCAGCGTCCGACTTCCTGATCGTCGCATGCCCGGGGGGCGCCGCAACGAAGAACGCCGTCAACGCGGAGGTGCTCGCTGCGCTGGGAAAGAAAGGCACGCTCGTCAATATCGCGCGCGGATCGATCGTCGACGAGCCCGCGCTCGTCCGTGCATTGCAAGGAGGCATCATCAAGGCAGCGGGCCTCGACGTGTTCGCCGACGAGCCGAACATCCCGGCTCCGCTCCTCGCCATGGCCAACGTCGTGCTGCTGCCGCACGTCGGCAGTGCTACGCAGGAGACGCGCAAGGCGATGGGGGACCTCTGCAAGGCGAATCTCGACGCCTGGTTCGCCGGTAAGCCGCTGCCGACGCTGATTCCCGAATTGGCGAAATAGCGGCGCGCGCGACGATTCGCTAATCGTCTGGCGTCATCGGTGCCGGCGCCGGCTTGGGCGCCCACAGCACGGCAACCATTGCGGCTACGACGAGCAAGAGCGCGATCCAATCGCTCGGGCCCGGTCGCTCGCCGAGCACCAGCATGCCGGAGAACACGCCGACGACGGGCACCGGCAGCGAAGCCATCGTCGACACGGCGACCGGCAGCGTCCGCGCGAGCGTGTACCACGCCCAGTGGGCGAGCGTGCCGGCAAGGAAGATGTTGTAGAGGATCGCGAACCACGCGCCGGCCGACGGCGCGGTGTGCGGACCGGCGTCGAACAGCGGCGCGAGGAGCGCGATCGGCGCCCATCCGACCAGCATCATCCAGCCCGACAGCGTGTTCTGCGGCAACGGGAGGCGCCACTTGCGCAGCAGCACGGTGCCGAGAGCCCAGCCGATCGCGGCACCGAGAATCAGCAATGCCGCGGTGGGCGCACGCTGAAAATGCCGGATGTCGTCTCCCAGGAGAAGCGCCATCCCGAGCATGCCGAGAAGGAGCCCGACGATCCGGCGCCTCCCGAGCGGTTCGGACACCAGAACGAGCGAAAGGAGCACGCTCCACACGGGCATCGTGAAAGCGAGTATCGCGCTCCGTCCCGCCGGCAGCTGGCGGACGCCGAACAGCAGGAGCCCGTTCCAGATCGCGATGTTGCAAAGCGCCAGCATCGCCACCTTGCCCCAGAGAGCGCGCGGAATCCGGATCGAGTCGCCGGCAAGGCGAGCCACGGCGAGCATTCCCAGCGCGGCGAACGGAAGCGTGAGCGCGCGAAAGGTGAGCGGGGCCAGCTCGGCCACGCCCATCTTGAGGATCGGCCAGTTGCAGCCCCAGACCAGCGTCAGCAGCGCCACGGGAAGGATCGCCGTCGCCGAAATCCGCGACACGCCTGGCGCGCCGCTCGCGGCGGGCGCACTCACGGGAAACTCCAGGCAGGAATGGGGGCGCCGGCACACGGCGGCCGTTCCGTCACAAGCGCCGTCCGTAACGTCGATCGAGCGACCAACGCATCGTCGTCCGAATCGGCGCGCGCGCACTGACGTTCCCGCGCGCCGCGCAATTTCGTCGTGGAGCACTCACCTCTGCTCCCGCAGCGGCAACGCTTCGCCGTACTTGCTCTGGTGCAAGGCGCGCGCCTGCGTCACCCAGCCGTCGCGTCGAATGCGGCCGGGAAATTCGTGGAGCTTTGCGTCGAACACGTCGATGTCGCGCTCGGTCCAGTACGCGACCTGCCGAAACGTCGTGACGCCGAGCTGGTGCAGCATCCGCTCGAGCACCGGCCCCACGCCCACGATGAGCTTGAGGTCGTCCGGCGCGCCGGGACCCATCAACGGTGACGGCGCATTGTTCTCGATGTCGACGATCAGCCTGCGGTAGCGCGCGGTCTCCGCATGCGCCTGCGCGAGCTCGTCCGCGAGTTGCTGGCGTTCGGCGTCGTCATGGCGCGGGTCCGGTGTCGGCAATGCGGGCTCCGGCATCGTGGGTGCGTCCGGCTTCGGCGCGCGGCCCGTGCCGCCCCGCGACCGACCGACGGCATACCCTATCGCCAATGCGGCAACGACAGCGGCGAGAATGAGGAAGGTGGTCACGCGGTGGCTTGCCGGAAGAACGTGCGACGCGGGCGACGGGAAGCGTCGTGGTGCGCCGCGTCCGCTTCTGCGCGTGTCGCGGCGCCTGACGTGCAATTGTAGCCCTGCGATCCGTGCCAGACCAATCCTTTCCGGGGTTTGCCGCGGCGCCCGCCATGCCGGCCCTGCTAGAATCGGCTATCCGTCACTGCCCTCACTTCATGTCCGATCCCGCAGATCGCGTGCAGCCGCCCGGCGCCAACGATGGCAGCGCGTCAGTGCCGCCGCGCGCCGATGCCGCGAATTCCACGCCGCGAGCTCGATTCGCCCGGCTGCTGCGCCGCGCTCCGGGGCGCCGCGGTGGCTCACCGTTGTCGCGATGCTCGGGATTGTGGTGGGCGCCGCCGCGTGGCTGGACGGCCGTCGCACGCAGCGCGACTTGCGCGTGGAGGTTGCACAGCGACTGGCGGAAGTCGAAACGACGACCCAGGCCACCGGCAAGGCGCAGACCGACCTCGCGACCGAAATGCGCGACGCGCAGGCGCGGGCCACGTTGCTCGAGACGCGAATCGCCGAGTCGCAGGCGCAGCAGACGGCGCTCGAGGCGCTCTATCGCGACCTCGCGCCGTCGCGCGACGAAATAGCGCTCTCCGAGATCGAGCAGGTGCTGCTGGTCGCGAGCCAGCAGTTGCAGCTCGCCGGCAACGTGCCGTCGGCGCTGACCGCGCTGCAGCTCGCCGACGCCAAGCTGCAGCGTCTAGACCGTCCGCAATTCGTGCCGCTGCGTCGCGCACTGGCCCGCGACATGGATCAGCTCAAGGCCGTTCCCTTTGTCGACGTGACCGGCCTCGGGCTCAAGCTCGATCAGGCGATCGCCGCGATCGCAACGCTGCCGTTCGCCATGGACGAGCGGCTGCCGCCACCCGCGACGGACGGCGCGCCGGCTGTCGACGGACCGCCGTGGCAGCGCTTCCTGCGCGATCTCTGGGGCGACGTGAAATCGCTCGTGCGCATCGAGTCGTCCGACCGGCCCGCCGCGCCGCTGCTGTTGCCGTCGCAGCAGTATTTCCTGCGCGAGAACCTCCGCCTGCGCCTCCTGTCCGCGCGCATCGCGCTCATCAACCACGACGACGCGAGCTTCAAGGCGGACACCGTGGCGGCGGGGGCCTGGGTCGGGCAGTATTTCGACACCCGCACGAAACCGGTGCAGGCGTTGCAGGCGACGCTGAAGCAGCTTGCGGCGACGCCGCTCGCGGGCGAAATGCCCGACCTGTCGCGCAGCCTCGAGGCGCTGCGCGTGCTGCGCCTTTCGCAGGACCGCGCGCCCGTCCGTCCGGCCGGGTCGCCTGCGGCACGCTGACGATAGCGCCGTGCGTATCCTGTTCTGGTTTCTGCTGCTCGCCGCCGCGGCGGTCGGCGTCGCGCTCGCTGCCAAGGTCATCAACGGCTATGCGCTCTTCGTCGCGCCTCCCTATCGCATCGAGGTTTCGCTCAACCTGGTGCTGCTGCTCGCGATCGGCGGCTTTGCCGGCGGCTATGCATTGGTGCGCTTCGTGTCGCGCGTCGTGGCGCTGCCGCGCGACGTGCGCGCGCTGCGCCGGCGGCAGCGCGAAGCCCGCGCCCGGACGAAGCTCGATGCCTCCTTCGTTGCGTTGCTCGAGGGCCGGTATGGCAAGGCACGCCAGTTCGCGGAGGAAGCCCTCGACATTCCCGACGCGCCCAGGATCGCCGCGCTCGTCGCGGCGCGGGCCGCGCTCGACACCCGCGATTTCGCGACGGCCGAAGCGCATCTCACCGGGAACGCCATGCAGGCGGCAAGTCTCGCCGTCCCGCGGCTGATGCTGGATGCCGAGATGAAGCTGGAGCAGGGGCGGCCACTCGACGCGCTCGCTGCGCTGCAGGCACTGAAGAAAGAGGCTGGCTCGCATACGGCGGCGCTGCGCCTCGAATTGCGCGCGCTGCAGGGCGCCGGCCGGTACGCCGAGATTCCCGCGCTCGTCGACCAGCTCGTCAGGCGCAAGGTCTACGGTCCGCAGGAAGGCGACCATCTGCGCGCCGCGGCGCATGCCGAGGAGCTCGAGGCGCATGCGCACGACCCGGCGGGGCTGCGTGCCTACTGGAGCAAGCTTTCGGACACCGAGCGGACTTTTCCGAAAATCGCGCGTGCCGCTGCGCGGAGCTTCCTCTCGCTCGGCGGCGACCGCGAGGCGGCCGACATCGTGGCGCGATGTCTCGAGCGACACTGGACGCCTGACCTCGTCACGCTCTACGCGGAGTGCCGGACGCCGGATCCGTCGAGCCAGCTGGCCGACGCCGAGCGCTGGCTCGTCGCGCACGATCAGGACGCGCTGCTTCTCCGCGCACTGGGCACATTGTGCGTGCGCGCGCAGCTCTGGGGCAAAGCGCAGACGTATTTCGAGGCCAGCCTCGCGCTCGACGACGCGTACGAAACGCGCGTCGCGCTGGGCGAACTCTTTGCCCGGCTCGGCCGCACCGATGAGGCGAACACGCAGCTTGCCGACGCGCTCAAGCTGGCGCTGGCCGAGCTCCGGACACGCGGATGACCGCTGCGCGCACCGCGCGCTACCTTGCAGGCTCGAACGCCGGCGCGTAGGTGAAGCTGTCGGCAAAGAAAGCGTCGGCCGGCAGGCCGCGCGCTTCGGCAAAGGTCTTGCGCGCGACGTCGATCATCGCGGGGCCGCCGCAGGCATAGACCTGGTACCCGGAAAGATCGGGGAAATCGTCGAGCACCGCCTGGTGGACGAGGCCGGTGCGGCCCTGCCAGGCGTCGCCGGGAGCCGGATCGGAGAGGACCGGAATGAACGTGAAGTTTTCGCTGTCCCGCTGCCATCTTCCCGGCAGCTCGGGCAGGTAGAGGTCCTGCCTCGCGCGCACGCCCCAGTACAGCACGATGGGGCGATGCTGGTCGACGTGGTGATGGAGCGCATGTTCGATCACCGCCTTGATCGGCGCGAATCCGGTCCCGCCCGCGACGAAGATGATCGGCAGGTCGGATTCCTCGCGCAGGAAAAACGTGCCGAGCGGCCCCTCGAAGCGCAGGATTTCGCGGCCCTTGAACTCGTTGAAGAGCTGCCCCGAGAAGAATCCTTCCGGCACATGGCGGATGTGCAACTCCAGCAGCGCGTCGTCGTGCGGTGGCGTCGCGATCGAGAAGCTGCGGCGGCGGTTGTCCTTCAGGAGAATATCGATGTACTGGCCCGCCAGATACTGCAGCCGTTCGTTGGCCGGCAGCTTGATCTTGACGATGGCGACGTCCGGCGCCGCCTTGTCGATCGATTCGATGCGGCAGGGCAGCTTGCGGATCCGGATGTCGCCCGCGCGGCGCACTTCCTTGACTTCGATGACGAGATCCGTCTGCGGCCTCGCGCAGCAGAAGAGCGCGAGACCGGATTTCCGTTCGTCGTCGGTAAGCGTCGTGGCCTGGTACGGGCCGTAGTCGACGCGGCCCTCGAGGATCCTTCCCTTGCAGGTGCCGCAGGCACCGTTGCGGCAGCCGTACGGAAGCATCAGGTCAGCGGCCATCGCCGCCGCCAATATGGAATCGCCCTCGGGACAGGCAAACGAATGTTCGCTGGGCTTTATGGTAATCTGGTGCGGCATGAGCGGGTCGAGTCGAGTGGTCTTGCACGCGGCGCGGGCGCCGCGCAGCAACGAAAGGCGCGCGTGATCCGGGTATTGTTGATCGGCTGCGGCGATATCGCGCTGCGCACGGCCGACTTGCTCCATCCGAAGGTCCGCCTCTACGGCCTCACGCGCCGCGTCGAGGACGCTCCCCGACTGCGCGCGCATGGAATCGTCCCCATCGTCGGCGACCTCGACCGCCTTGCAAGTCTTGGCCGGCTGCGCGCCGCGCCGTTCGCCGTGCTTCATTTCGCGCCACCGCCCTCGGAAGGCCGCGACGATCCGCGCACGCAAAAACTGATCGCTGCGCTGACGAGGGCGCGAAGCATACCACAGCGGTTCGTCTACGTTTCGACGTCGGGCGTCTATGGCGATTGCGCCGGTGCCCGCATCACCGAAGCGCGTCCGCGACGCGCGCAATCGCCGCGCGCGCGCCGGCGGGTCGCCGCCGAGGACAGGTTGCGCGAATGGGCGATGCATCACGGCATCGGCCTCTCGATCCTGCGCGCACCCGGCATTTACGCAGAGACAAGGCTGCCTATCGATCGGATTCGGCAGGGGACGCCGGTGCTCTCTCCCGACGAGGACGTGTTCACCAATCACGTGCATGCGGCAGATCTTGCGCGGGCAACGGTCGCAGCACTTTTCCGGGCGAAGCCCAACCGCGCGTACAACGTCACCGACGACACGGAGATGAAGATGGGCGCCTGGTTCGATGCCGTTGCCGACGCATTCCACTTGCCGCGTCCGCCGCGGGTGTCGTGGGAGGAGGCCGAGCAGCGGATCGCGCCGATGCTGCTGTCGTTCATGAGCGAATCCAGGCGGCTCGCGAATGCGCGGATGAAGGACGAGCTGCGCCTCAAGCTGCGCTATCCGACGCCGCAGCGACTGCTGGACGAAGTCGCCCCGCGCGATCTCAGGAGACAAATGGCGTTGCCGCTGTGAGTGCCCAGGCGCCGGCGAAGGGTGTTTCGGGATTTGCGGCCGGTGCGAAGCCGCGGTGCGGAGGACGCGCCGCGCGTCCGATGCAGGGCTAGGGCGAGGAGGCGACCTCCGTGAGCGAATCTCCCGAATCCGCGGCGACGCGCGCGAACGCGCCCCGCGCGCCGCGCCCGCGCGGGGCGACGCTCATGGCTCGCATCGACAGCTACGAGCGGCTCATCCGTCTCGACAAGCCGATCGGCACGCTGCTCCTCCTGTGGCCGACGCTTGCCGCGCTGTGGCTGGCCGCGTGGGGCGCTCCGTCGCTCCGCCTCGTCCTGATCTTCGCCATGGGCACGCTTCTCATGCGGTCGGCGGGCTGCGCGTTCAACGACTGGGCGGACCGCAAATTCGACCCCCACGTCACGCGTACGGCGCAGCGCCCGCTTGCGGCAGGTGAAATTCCGCCCTGGGAAGCGCTGGCCGTTGCGGGTGCGCTTGCGTTCTGCGCGTTTCTGCTGGTGCTCGGCACCAACCTGGCGACGATCCAGATGTCGCTGCCGGCGCTCGTCATCGCCATCGTCTACCCGTTCACCAAACGCTTCTTCTCGCTGCCGCAGGCGTTCCTGGGGCTCGCGTTCTCGTTCGGGATTCCGATGGCCTATGCGGCGGTCTACGGCGAGGTGCCGCTGATCGGGTGGTGGCTGTTCGGCCTCAACGTGCTGTGGGTGATCGCGTACGACACCGAATATGCGATGGTCGACCGCGACGACGACCGCAGGCTCGGACTCCGCACCTCGGCCCTCTTCTTCGGGCGACTCGACGTTGCGGTCGTCATGTTGTGTTACGCCGCGTATCTGGGCGGGATGGCCTCCATCGGGCGCTACTGGAGCGCTGGACCGCTGTACTACGCAGGACTTGCCGTGGCGCTCGGCTGCGCGCTGTGGCACGGCTGGCTCATCCGGAAGCGCGACCGCGACCGCTGCTTCCGCGCGTTCCTGCACAACCACTGGCTCGGCTTCGCCGTGTTTGCGGGCATCGCCGCGGATTTCGCGTATCGGGCCGACGCGTGGCCGCGAATGCTGTGACGCGGACCTCCTCAACCCGCAAACGCGGGCTCCCGCCGGTGCTCGCGCGCGGAACGCGCGTGCTGATCCTCGGCAGCTTTCCCGGCGAAGCGTCGCTCGCCGCGCGGCAGTATTACGCGCACCCGCGCAATCACTTCTGGCCGCTCTTGGGCGCGATTCTCGACGCGCCGCTTCCCGAGCTGCCGTATCACCGAAGGCTCGCTGCGCTGCGCGCACACGGCATCGGGCTGTGGGACGTCATCGTGGCGTGCGAGCGGCATGGCAGCCTCGACGGAGCGATCCGCAATGCCCTGCACGGCGAGATCGACCGCGTCGGCCGCGTGGCGAAGCGCCTCTCGCTCGTGTGCTTCAACGGCAAGACGGCCGCGCGTGCCGAGCCCGCATGGAAAGCGGCAGGCTATGCGACGCTCGTGCTGCCATCGTCGTCGCCGGCGTATACGCGGCCGTTCGCCGAGAAGCTCGCGGCGTGGGCGCCGATCGGCGAGTGTTTGCGGCCCGCGAGCGAGCCCCGCCCCGAATCGTTCACGAGACGGAAAGGCGTGACGCGCGCCGCGGTCCTGGGCTAGGATTCACGCTTCGCATCGAACGGGGGCGCTTCGTGCACCGAATTCATGCCGGATGTCTCCGCGGATTGGCGACGGCGCTGTTCGCCGTCGCGGCGAAGCGGCGCGATCGCGCAGTCGCTCGCCCCCGACATCGTCGTGACCAGGACCATCAACGCTCCGGTCGCCGAAGTCTGGAAGGCGTGGACCACGCCGGAGGGCATCGAAAGCTTCTTCGCACCGAAGGCCGCAAAGGTGGAACCGTGGCCGGGCGGCGCTGTTCGAATTGTGGTTCGGCGTCGACCTGCCCGAAGGCACCCGCGGAAGCGAGGGGGCAAGCGTGCATAGCGTACGACCGCAGGAAGCAGTTCGTGTTCGAGTGGAACGCGCCGCCGACGATTCCGACAATCCGACCGCTGCGCACGCTCGTCTACCTCGATTTCAAGCCACTTCCGGGCGATCGAACCGAGCTCACGCTGCGCAATTTCGGCTATGGCGACGGCGACGACTGGGCCAAGGCGAAGGCCTATTTCGAAAAGGCGTGGCCCGCCGTGATGGCGAATCTCGAGAAGCGCTTCGCCGCCAAGTAGCCCGATGGATCTCAAGCTCGCGGACAAGACTGTCGTCGTCACCGGCGCGAGCAAGGGCATCGGCTACGCCTGCGCGGCGGCGTTCGCGAGCGAAGGCGCCCGCGTCGTGCTCGTCTCGCGCAGCAAGGCCAACCTCGACGCGGCGCTGGCCCGGCTCCCTGCGTCGCGTCATGCGCCCGTTGCCGTCGCTGCGGACCTCGTGCGCGCGGACGAGGCCGAGCGGATGATTGCGGGTGTCGAGCGCGACGTCGGACCGGTCGACATTCTCGTGAACTCCGCCGGGGCCGCGCGCCGCTACGCGCCGGCGGACCTCGATGCCGCCGCGTGGCACACCGCAATGGACGCGAAATACTTCAGCTACATTCATCCTCTCGACGCTGCGCTCAGGCGGATGGCGGCGCGCGGCCATGGCGTCGTCGTCAACGTCATAGGCAGCGGTGGAAAGGTCGCGAATCCCGTGCACCTGCCCGGCGGCGCCGCGAACGCCGCGCTGATGCTCGCGACCGCCGGACTCGCCGCGGCGTTCGGGCCCAAGGGCATCCGGATCAACGCGGTCAATCCGGGGACGACCCTGACCGGTCGCGTGCAGGAAGGCCTTGCGGTCGAGGCAAGGATGACGGGACTCGCCGAAGCCGAGCTCCTCAGGCGTGCGGAGGCGAGGATTCCGCTGGGTCGCATCGGAACGCCGGAGGAAGTCGCGCGCGTCGTCCTGTTTCTCGCCTCGGGCGAGGCAAGCTACGTCACCGGCGCCATCGTGCCGATGGACGGCGGCGCCAATCCCGTCATCTGATTCGAGGGCTTCCCTTGCAGACCGACATCGAGATTGCGCAGCAGGCAAAGCTTCGTCCGATCGGCGAAATCGCCGCACGACTCGGCATTCCTGACGAGGCGCTGGAGCCGTACGGCCGCACCAAGGCAAAGGTGTCGCTCGAGTGGCTTGCGAGACAGGCGGACCGGCCCAGCGGAAAGCTCGTTCTCGTCTCGGCCATCAGCCCCACGCCCGCCGGTGAGGGCAAGACGACGACGACCGTCGGCCTGGGCGACGCGCTCAACCGCATCGGAAAGAAAGCGGCGATCTGCCTGCGCGAGCCATCGCTCGGGCCGGTGTTCGGCATGAAGGGCGGCGCTGCCGGCGGCGGTTTCGCGCAGGTGGTGCCGATGGAGGACATCAATCTGCACTTCACCGGCGATTTCCACGCGATCGGCGTCGCCAACAACCTGCTCGCGGCGCTCATCGACAACCACATCCATCACGGCAATGCGCTGGGGATCGACGTGCGGAGGATCACCTGGAAGCGCGTCGTCGACATGAACGACCGCGCGTTGCGCGACATCACGGTCGCGCTGGGTGGCCCCGCCAACGGCTATCCGCGGCAGGACGGTTTCGACATCGTCGTCGCGTCCGAGGTGATGGCGATCTTCTGCCTCGCCGAATCGCTGGCCGACCTCAAGTCGCGGTTCGCGCGGATCGTCGTCGGCTACACGCGGGACCAGAAGCCGGTGCACGCGGGCGACCTCGATGCGCAAGGCGCGATGACGGTGCTGCTGAAGGATGCGCTGCAGCCCAACCTCGTGCAGACGCTGGAGAACAACCCCGCTTTCATCCACGGCGGCCCGTTCGGCAACATCGCGCACGGCTGCAACTCGGTGATCGCCACCAAGGCGGCCCTGAAGCTCGCCGATTACGTCGTGACCGAGGCCGGTTTCGGCGCGGACCTCGGCGCGGAAAAATTCATCGACATCAAGTGCCGCAAGTCCGGCCTGCGCCCCGACGTCACGGTGCTGGTCGCGACCATGCGTGCGCTCAAGTTTCACGGCGGCGCGGACGTCAAGGCGCTGACGAAGGAAGACCTGCCCGCGCTGGAAAAGGGAATCGCCAACCTCGAGCGCCACATCAACAACGTCCGCAATCACTATGGCCTGCCGTGCGTCGTCGCGATCAATCACTTTTCGTCGGACACCGACGCCGAAATCGCGCTGCTGAAGAAGAAGATCGCCCACCACGATGCGCCGGTCGTCGTCGCGAGGCACTGGGCGGATGGCGGGGCGGGTGCCGAGGCGCTGGCTCGCGCCGTCGTCGACGTGATCGAGCGGATTCCCGCGGACTTCCGACTCGTCTACGACGACGACGACACGCTGTGGGAAAAGATGAACAAGGTCGCCAAGACGATCTACGGCGCGTCCGAGGTGACCGCCGACAGCAAGGTGCGCGCCCAGATCAAGAAATTGCAGACCGAGGGCTACGGCCGGTATCCGGTGTGCATCGCGAAAACCCAGTACTCGTTCTCGACCGATCCGCTGCTGCGCGGCGCGCCGTCCGGCCACGTCGTCAACATCCGCGAAGTGCGGCTCGCTGCGGGCGCCGAGTTCGTCGTCATGGTCTGCGGCGACGTGATGACGATGCCGGGTCTGCCGAAGGAACCGTCGGCCGCGAAGATCGACGTCGACGCAAACGGGAAGGTGGTCGGGCTGTTCTAGTCGTTGCGAATCACGCGCTGCCGACCGATTTGTCAGGTAAGAAAAGTGTCGTCAGCGCCCCGAACGCCGCCGCACCCGCGAGGATCAGTATCGCCGTGTCCCAAGCGCCCGCGACATCTCCGGACGCGCGTCCGCGGTCGAGCACCCACCCCACCAGCGGCTGCAGGATCCCGGCGCCGAGAAAGATGCCGACGTTGACCACGGAGGTCGCGATCCCCGAGTGTTCGGGGCGGTTCACTTCCTTCGCGACCGTCCACGTGAGCGTAAAACCCGGGACCAGGAATCCCATCAGCAGGAACCAGGCAAGGGTCGCCGCGATCGGCCAATGCACATTCAGCACCCAGGGCAGCCACGAGAGCGCGTAAGCGAACGTGTAGATCCGCATCACGCCGCGGCGGCTGCCCAACCGATCGGAGACGACGCCGATGACGAGCGCGCCGAACGCGACGCCGAGCAGCAGCGCGCTCGCGTGTTGTGCGGCCGCGACGCGCGACATCCCGTAGGTGTCGACCAGGTAAGGGACCGCCCACAGGCCCGCGAACGCGAGGTAGCTGCCGCCGATCCCGACGTTGACGAAGAATCCGGGCCACGTCGCCGCATTGGCCAGCACCCGGCCCAGCGCCTGGATCCAGTGCGCGTTCGCCGCACGGCCCGCGTCCTCATGCGCCGGCAGCGGCGCGAAGCCCATCTCCTCGGGGCGGTCGCGCACGCCGAACCACGACGCAATGCCGAGCGCGACCGACAACACCGCGAGCGCGACAAACACCGCGCGCCACGACGTCTGCGTGACGAGCCAGGCGAGCGGCGCGCCGGCGATCACCGCGCCCAGGTTTCCGGCGAACATCGTGATGCCGTTCAGCGTGGCGAAACGGTTGGCCGGAAACCAGACCGCGTTCACCTTGAGGAGCGCAATGAAGGCGACCGACACGCCGATGCCGACCAGCGTTCTGCCCGCCGCCGCGATTTCCCACGTAGGCGCCAGCCCGAACGCGAGCGAGCCGACGCCGGCGATCAGCGAGCCCGCGGTGAGGATCCGCCGCGGCCCCAGCGTATCGGCCAGCACGCCGACCGGCACCTGCAGCAGGGTGTAGACGTAGAAATACGTCGCCGCCAGCGTTCCGAGCACCGCGCCGCTGATCGCGAAGGCGCGCGTCAACTCGCCGGCGATCGCGGCAGGCGCGATGCGATGGAAGAACGACAGGACGTAACTCGCGAGAACGACGCCGAAGATGATCCACCGCGCTCTTGTGAAGCGCCTTTCGCCGGCGGACGCGGCGCGCGAGGCCATGCGGCATTCTACCGGCGCTGGTACCATGCCCTCCATGAAATACGCCGATCTCCGCGACTTTCTCGCGCAGCTCGAACGCGTGGGCGAGCTGAAGCGCATCGCCGCCGAGGTCGACCCGCGGCTCGAAATGACCGAGATCTGCGACCGCGTGCTGAAGACGGGCGGCCCCGCGCTGCTGTTCGAGAAGCCGAAGGGCCACCGGATGCCGGTACTCGGCAACCTGTTCGGCACGCCGCGGCGCGTGGCGCTCGGGATGGGCGAGGATTCGGTCTCGGCGCTGCGCGAGGTCGGCAAGCTGCTCGCCTTCCTGAAGGAGCCGGAGCCGCCGAAGGGGCTGAAGGACGCGTGGCAAAACACTCGGCCGATGTTCATGCAGGTGATGAGCATGGCGCCGAAGGAGCGCGCTTCCGCTCCCTGCCAGGAGGTCGTATGGGAGGGAGCCGATGTCGATCTCTCGCGGCTGCCGGTGCAGACCTGCTGGCCCGGCGACGTCGCACCGCTCATCACCTGGGGACTCACGGTCACGCGCGGTCCGCACAAGTCGCGCCAGAATCTCGGCATCTATCGGCAGCAGGTGATCGCGCGCGACAAGGTGATCATGCGCTGGCTGCACACGCGAGGCGGCGCGCTCGATTTCCGCGACCACGCGCAGAACACGCCGGGCGAGCCGTTCCCGATTGCCGTCGCTCTCGGCGCGGACCCGGCCACGATTCTCGGCGCGGTCACGCCGGTGCCGGATACGCTTTCGGAATACCAGTTCGCCGGCCTGTTGCGCGGATCGCGCACCGAGATCGTGAAGTGCCACTCGCACGGCCTGCACGTGCCGGCTTCGGCGGAAATCGTGCTGGAAGGATTCATCCGGCCGGACGCCGACGACCCGACCGGCTACGAGACGGCGCGCGAGGGCCCGTTCGGCGACCACACCGGCTACTACAACGAAGTCGAGCGCTTTCCGGTGCTGACCATCGAGCGGATCACGACGCGCCGCGATCCGATCTACCACTCGACGTACACGGGCAAACCGCCGGACGAGCCGTCGATGCTGGGCGTCGCGCTCAACGAAGTGTTCGTGCCGCTCCTGCAGAAGCAGTTCCCCGAGATCGCGGACTTCTACCTTCCGCCGGAAGGGTGCAGCTACCGGATGGCGGTCGTTTCGATGAAGAAGCAGTACCCGGGCCACGCGAAGCGCGTGATGTTCGGCGTCTGGAGCTTCCTGCGCCAGTTCATGTACACGAAGTTCATCGTCGTCTGCGACGACGACATCGCGATCCGCGACTGGAAGGAAGTGATCTGGGCGATCTCGACCCGCGTCGACCCGGCGCGCGACACGCTGATCGTCCCGCAGACGCCGATCGACTATCTCGACTTCGCGTCGCCGGTCGCGGGCGTCGGCAGCAAGATGGGCATCGACGCCACGAACAAGTGGCCGGGCGAGACGCAGCGCGAGTGGGGCCGGCCCATCGCGATGGACGCGGACGTCAGGGCGCGCGTCGACGCGATGTGGGGCGACCTGGGGCTCGGAAGCTAGACCGCGTTCGGCGCGGGACGCCTTTCGGCACCCGCCCGCCTGCGCTTCAGCGCGACCTGCGCCAGCTGCGTGCGACGCGCACTGCCGTGAGCGTCCAGGAGGCGACGGTGAGCCAGCGCCCGAGACGCGACGCCCCGACCACGGGGGCGGCCAGCCGGACGAGCATGGCTGCGGTGGGCCGCAGCGAAGCGACTCGCGAGGGGTCCGGTCGCGGCGCGACGATCGCCTTCACCTCGTGGATCGCGAGCGTCATGCGCGCGCGGTCGAGCTCCGCGCGTGTCGCGAGCAGCGCCCTTCGATCCGCGATCGCGCCGGCGCCGGTACGGCTCACTTTCCGCTCCCCGACTTGCGCGAGAGCCACTCCACGTCGCGCTGGAGCTCGGCGATCGTGGCTCCGAACGGCCGCGGATCGGTCCGCTGCCGAACGCTGAACCGCCACAGCGCCAGCGCGCCGGCCAGCAGGTACGCGACGGTGACGACGCCGACCGCGGCCAGCCGGTGCGTGTCCCAGAAACAGACGATGACGAACGCGGTCGCAGCGAGAATTCCGACGGCGACGCAGAGAAGCCCGACGACGAGCAGGGCGACGCGTTCCTTCGCGCGCTTGCCGGCTTCGTCGAAATCGAGCGCCGCGATTTCCGCACGGGTCCGCAGGAGCGCAACCGCCGCCGCCGAGAGGCGCGCCAGCGCTTCCTGGAGCCCTCCCGGCGAACTGCCGGGCCTTTCGTCGCTCATCCTTCGGACGCGATCAACGCCGTGTCACCGCCAGCCCGATGAGGAATCCGACGGCCGCCGCGATGCCGATGGCCTGCCACGGGTTGTCGTGAACGTAATCGTCGGTTGCCTTCGCGGCGGCCTTCGCCTTGTCGATCGCCTCGCCTTCGAGCTCCTGCAGGCGCAGTTTGGCGGTCAGCAGCTTGGCTTCGACCTGCGAGCGCAGGTCACGCGCCTTCTCGCCCGTTTCGGTGGCCGCGCGCTTCAGCATATCCTCGGCTTCGGCAATCACGGCGGAGAAATCCTCGATCAGTCGCGCGCGGACGCTATCATTTTCGGCAGCCATCAGTACCTCCATCGACAGGGCGCCGCAGGGCGGCGCGGGTTCGGGCCATCATTATAGGCGCGAGCGCAACCGATTGCGTGTGGCCGCGCGATCCCGCGTGCGATCGGTGAATTGTCGGCAGGACGCGGATGCGCCGGGGGTGCCGCGCCGCGCGAGCCGCAGGATGGAAAATTGCCCGGAAAGCGGGCAATGTACGTGCTTTCCATCCCCCAGCAGGAGGACCGACCGTCATGCCCACGCCGCTTCGTCTCCCTGCGCTCGACCCGGAAACGGTCGCGGAAGTCCGCGCATCCGGCTATCCGGAGCCCTTTCGGTCCCGCATGGGCGATCGCGCCAAGCGCAAGCTGGGCGACGCCTGCGGGCTCACGCGGTTCGGCGTCAATGTCGTCACCCTCGGCCCGGGTGGACAGTCGGCGCTGCGGCACTGGCACACGCTCGAGGACGAGTTCGTCTACATGCTCTCGGGGGAACTCGTGCTGGTCACCGACGAGGGCGAGCAGCTGCTGACGGCGGGAATGTGCGCCGGGTACCCGGCAGGCGCCCGCAATGCACATCATTTCGTCAACCGGAGCGGCGCGCCGGCCCGCTATCTCGAAATCGGCGACCGCACGCCGGGCGACAACGCGTTCTATCCCGACGACGATCTCCTGTGGGTCGAGGACGAGACATGGCGTCTACACGGCGCACAAGGACGGCCGCCGGTACTGATGGCCGCGCAGGCGGTCGCATGGTCCGCCCGCGGCGCCGATCGATTTCCGCCGTTCGTCGGCTGCGCTATTGATGTCCATGACCGTTACCCCGACATTTCACCTTGCCGCAACGGTGCGGCAGAAACCGCCGAAGGAGATGCAAACCATGGCAGACCTGCAAGTCCAGGACGCCGGAGGCGCCGGCAACCCGCCGGTCAACGCCGCCACGCTTGTCTATGTGCTGTTTGCGGTGGCCGTGATCGGGACCCTGGTTTCGAGCGGGCTCGTCGTGTTCGCGCCGCTCGTCGGCATTGCCGGAATCGTCGGGGTCATCGTCGCCTACGTGAAACGCGGCGAGGCGCAAGGGACCTGGGTCGCGTCGCATTTCACCTGGCTCATCCGCACGTTCTGGTGGTCGCTCTTGTGGGACATGATCGGCGCGCTGATTTTGGTTACTCTGGGACTCGTCCTCATCGGCATTCCGATCGCGATCGGCATCTTCGTGGCCACGTCGATCTGGGGCATCTACCGGCTGGTCCGCGGCTTTCTGCTGTTCAAGGACAGCGCGGCGGTGCCCGGAATGTGAGCGCGGGGGAGAGTCGGGCGACCGGTTCGGTCGACGGTAGCGTCACGAAGCCGCCGATTACTTCGACAGCCGGGCGGGACCGACGTGCGACCGGCGATCGTCCGTCTCGGTCGCGTGGAGATAGACCCACTGCACGAAAAAGTCGAGCGCGGCCTGGGCGCGCCCGGCGTTGGGGTGGTTGACGATCGCAGCCAGCGCCCACCTTCGGCCGTCGGCGTCGATCACGTAGCCCGCGATGGCGCGCGCGCCCTCCAGCGTACCGGTCTTCAGCAGCGCCTGGCCCGCGACGTTCCCATTCTGGAATCGCCGCTCGACCGTGCCGTCCATCGCGGCGACCGCGAGCGAGCTCGCGAATTCCTCGCGGACCTGGCTCGCGTCCGCGGCAAGCAGCAGGCGCACGAGGCTGCCCGCGCTGATGCGTTCGTGGCGCGACAGTCCGGAGCCGTTGTCGAGCACGAGTTCGGGCATCCTGAGCTTGTGCGAAACGAGCCAGGCCCGGACTGCGGCGGTCGCCCCGGCGGTCGTCGCAGGCGGCGCGCGCTTCGCCGTCGCGAGCGTCAGGAACACCTGGCGAGCCATGACGTTGTTCGAGAGCTTGTTGACGTCGCGCACGACATCGTAGAGCGGCGGTGATTCGAGCGTCGCAAACGGCGTCTTGCCGGTCGACGCCTGCCCGCTTCGCCAGCCGCCGTCGAAGCGCCCGCCCGCCTCGCGGAAGTAGGTGGTGAACATCGCATGCGCGTAGGCTGCGGGGTCGAGCAGCGACACCCACCATTCCCGCTCGCCACAGGACGCGGCGTAGCGCCCGGCGAAGGTCGCCTCCGCAGTGGCGCCGCGATCGACGAACGTCGCTGCGACCGTGTCGCGCCAGTCGCCGCAATCGCCCGGGGCGAGCCGCGGCAGCGGCGGTCCGACCTTCACGCCGGGAAACGGCGGGATCGCGATCACGTCGGTGCCGGTGCCCGCGCCGTTCGGCGCGAACAGGAGCTTGACGGACTTGAAATTGACGAGCAGCGCGTCGGGGCCCACGTTGTACGGCTTCAGCGGCTCGCCGTCGAACGCGCCGGCGTCGTGGACAACGGTTGCGAAGAACGAGCGGTCGAGGACGAGATCGCCGTCGACGGCGAGAAGGCCTCGCGACACGAGGGTGGCCATGAACGCCTGCCACTGCTCGACGGTGATCTTCGGATCGCCGTGCCCTTTGAGGACGAGGTTGCCTCTCAGCACGCCGTTGTCGAGCGTGCCGTCCAGGAACGCCTCGGTCTTCCAGCGATAGTCCGGCCCGAGCAGCTCGAGCGCGGCGAAGGTCGTCACCAGCTTCATCACCGATGCCGGATTCATCGGCTTTCGCCGCGCCGTGCGCGACGAGCGGTTGCACGCTGCCCGTTTCCTGCACGACGAGGGTCACGCCGTCGGAAGGAATGCCCGCGTTGCGAAACGCCTTGGCGATCGGCGGCGGGAGCGCGGCCTGCGCGACGCCGAAAATCGTGGCGGCGAATGCGAGAGCCCACGCGACGCACCGACTTCCGTGCGGTCGCTTCAATTCCGATGCGTCTTTGGGGCGGCCTCCACCGGCGCTCGTGGCCGCGCCCTTAGGGGCCCTGGCTTCGCCCCGTTCGCTCATGCGTGGCCCACGATGTCCAGCGCACCGTCGACCAGCGCCGCGTACTCGTCGTCGGTCACGACGTAGGGCGGCATGAAGTAGAGGGTCCGGCCGATCGGCCGCAACAGGAGTTCGCGCCGCAGCCCTTCGGCAAAGCACCAGCGCGCAAAATCCGGCCGCGTCGTCTCGACGTCGAAGGCGACGATCATCCCGGTCTGCCGCAAGTTGCGCACGGCAGAGTGCGTGGCCAGCGGCGCAGCGAGCGCGGCCCAGCGGCGTGATTTCTCCCGGTTGTCGTTGATGATGTCGTCGTCGCGGAATATATCGAGCACGGCGAGCGCGGCGCTGCACGCGAGCGCGTTGCCGGTGTACGAATGCGAGTGCAGGAAGCCCCGCGCCGCACTGTCGTCGTAGAACGCGTCGAACACGGTGTCCGTCGTCAGCACACACGACAAAGGCAGGTATCCGCCGGTCAACCCTTTCGACAGGCAGAGGAAATCCGGCGACGCCGCGCCGCCTTGTTCCCACGCGAAAAAGGTGCCGGTGCGGCCGAAGCCGGTCATGATCTCGTCGGCGATCAGCAGCACGTCGTAGCGCGTGCAGAGCGCACGCGCGCGGGCGAGATAGTGGGCGTCGAACATCGTCATGCCGGACGCGCCCTGAACGAGAGGCTCGACGATCAGCGCGGCCGTCGTCGCATGGTGCAGGGAGAGATGGCTCTCGAGCGCCTGCGCCGCACGTTCCGCGACGTCGCGCGGCGATTCGCCGGCCCTCGCGGTACGCACGTCCGGGCACGGAACCGTCGCGCTGCCGCGCAGGAGCGGCGCGTAGGTGTCGCGGAAGATCGGCACGTCGGTCACGGCCAGCGCTCCGAGCGTCTCGCCGTGGTACCCGCCCGCGAGGCTCACGAAGCCCGACTTATTCGGCCTGCCGACGTTCTGCCAGTAGTGAAACGACATCTTGAGGGCGATTTCCACGGCCGAAGCGCCGTCGGAACCGTAGAACGCATGTCCGAGCCCGGGGGGCGCGAGTGAGGCAAGCCGCTCCGAAAGCTCGACGACGGGACGATGTGTGAAGCCGGCGAGGATCACGTGCTCGAGTTCCGCGAGCTGACGTGCCAGGGCCGCGTTGATGCGCGGGTTGGCGTGGCCGAAGAGATTCACCCACCACGAACCGACGGCGTCGAGGTAGCGGTGGCCGTCGAAATCGTAGAGCCACGCGCCGTGGCCGCGCGCGATGGGAACGAGCGGCAGCGTTTCGTGCACCTTCATCTGCGTGCAGGGGTGCCAGACGGCGCGGCGGCTTCGCGCGAGCCAGTCGGTGTTGTTCATGGGTGAAGCGTTCGCCACGACGGAAGAGATGCGCGCCGGCGCGTGTTAGCGGGAGGCGACAGCGCGCGACGCGCCGCCAGCCTCGCAATGGCGTCGGGCAATGGGACGAAAGGTCCGGAAATCGGGAGCATCGCGTGAACGCGGCGATTATAGCTGCAGCGTGCGCGTCCGCCTCGGGATTGACAGGGAGCGTTGGCGCGTCATGATGGCATTCGGGAGGAGCGAAGTTCTTGGGCGCTGCGACGATTCGTTACACGCGGACCGCGATCGCGTTGCACTGGATCGCCGTGTTGCTGATCGTCTGCAATCTGGCACTCGGGGTCTCGATGGTCGATTTCCCGCTGTCGCCGCTCAAGATCAGGCTATACGGATGGCACAAGTGGATCGGCATCACCGTGTTCCTCACGGCGGCGGCGAGACTTGCGTGGCGATGGGCAAACCCGGCGCCGGCGGCTGTCGCGATGCCGGAGTGGCAACGCCGGGTCGCGGCCGCGACGCACGTCGCCCTGTACGTGCTGATGTTTGCGGTCCCGCTTTCGGGATGGGTGCACAGTTCAGCAACCGGCGTTTCGGTGGTCTATTTCGGATTCGTGCCGCTGCCGGATCTCGTCGGAAAGGACAAGGCGCTGGCGGAGCTCCTGAAGGCGCTCCACGGAACATTGAACTTCGCCCTGCTCGCGCTGGTCTCTGTTCACGTGGCAGCGGCGCTGAAACACCACGTCATCGACCGCGACGGTGTGCTGGCGCGGATGCTGCCCTTTGCGCGGCACGACTGAAGGCCAGGGCCCCCACCGATGAAGATGCTGCGATCGTTCGTTCCGCCGCTTGCGGCCATGCTGATGGCAGCCTCCGGCGGCGCGGGCGCGCAGGGCGTTCTGATCGACCGCAGCGAGATCCGCTTCGTCGCGAAACAGGCTGGCGGAGGTGTCGAAGGTCGATTCCGGAAGTGGAAGGCCAACGTCGATTTCCGTCCACGCGACCCGGCGGGATCGAAGGCGGCGTTCGAAATCGAGCTCGCGAGCATAGACCTTGCGAGCGAGGAGACCGAGGCGGAGGTCCGGCGCCCGTCGTGGTTCGACACGGCGAGGTTCCCGGTCGCGAAGTTCGAGTCGACGGCGGTGCGGGGGTTGGGCGGCGAACGGTACGAGATCGACGGGCGCCTCTCGATCAAAGGGGTCACGCGCGACGTTGCGGTTCCCATCGCACTCCACCGCGATGCCGCGGGCAACAGCGTGGCCGAGGGGCAGTTCACCGTCCGGCGACTCGATTTCCGGATCGGCGAAGGGCTGTGGGCGGACACCAGTGCCGTCGCCGACGAAGTCGTCATCCGGATTCGCATGGTGCTTCCGGCCGTGCAGTAGGCTCGGCATCGCCGCGTGGCGGTCTTCGCCGCTCACGGGCATTCTTCGCGCGACCGAAGCGGTCGCAACGCCGGATCGCATGAGAATGATTGGTTCGATGCGCGTGCTGTTGGCATGTCTCGTCGTCCTCGGGAACGCGGGAATCGCATCGATTCCTTCAGCCGCACAGACCTATCGGATCGATCCGCAGCGGTCGACGGCGGAATTCGTCGTCAATCATCTCGGATTCATCCGCGAGCGCGGCCGATTCGATCGCCCGTCCGGCACGATCATGGTCGACCCCGCGGGTGTTGCGGGTGGCACCATCGAGGTCGTCATCGATCTCGCTTCGGTCAACACCGGTTGGGACCTGCGCGACGACTTCCTGCGCAGCGCGGCGATGTTCGACGTCGCGCGTTATCCGGTCATGCGCTTCCGGTCGCACCATCTCGAGTACCGCGACCGGGGTGTGGTCGCCGCGGACGGGGACATCACGCTGCACGGTGTGACCCGCCCGCTCCGACTCGAGGTGAAGGGGCTCGTCTGCAGCGCCCATCCTGTCGACCGCCTCGAGGGTTGTGGCGCAATCGTCACGGGGCGCGTCCTGCGGCGCGACTTCGGGATTTCGTTTGCGTACCCGCTGGTCGGCGACGATGTCGACCTCGAATTCGCGATCGTGGCGCCGCGCGTCGGCGACTAGGGAAGTCCGCTTGCCGCGCCAGACACGCGAGCGCTCAGCGCAGGACCGCTGCTTTCATCCGCTCCACCGCCGCCACCAGCTCGCGCGTGATTCCCGGCTCGCGCACCGAGTGCCCGGCGTCGGGCACGACGATGTACTCCGCTTCCGGCCAGGCGCGCGCCAGGGCGTCTGCTGTCACCGGCGGACAAACCATGTCGTAGCGGCCCTGGACGATCGTGCAGGGCAGGTGGCGGATCAGGCGAATGCCGGTGATGAGCGCGCCCTCCGCGAGGAACGCGTCGTGAACGAAATAGTGGGCCTCGATGCGTGCAATGGCGAGCGCGGCGGCGTCGCTGTCGAATTTCGGCGCCGGGTCGCTCGCGGGCAGCAGCGTCGAGCACGCGCCCTCGTAGCGATCCCACGCGTGCGCTGCCGGAAGATGCACGGCGGGATCCCGGTCGACGAGGCGCCGATGGTAGTTGCCGAGAAGGTCCCCGCGCTCTGCTTCCGGCAGAAACCCGGAGAACGCGCCCCAGGCCTCCGGAAAGACATTGCGCATTCCGTGCATGAACCAGCTGATTTCCGAGCGCTGCGCCAGAAAGATTCCGCGCAGCACGAGGCCGAGGCAGCGCTCGGGATGCGCTTCGGCGTAGGCGAGCGCGAGCGTCGATCCCCACGAGCCGCCGAACACCAGCCAGCGGTCCACGCGAAGGTGTGCGCGCAACCGTTCGAGATCCGCGACCAGCGCCTGCGTCGTGTTGCCCTCGACCTCGGCGACCGGCGTCGAGCGGCCCGCGCCGCGCTGGTCGACGAGAACTATGCGCCAGAATGCAGGATCGAAATAGCGCCGATGGTGCGGAAGGCAGCCGCCCCCCGGTCCGCCGTGCAGGAAGACGACCGGCACGCCGTCGGCGCGCCCGCAGGCTTCCCAGTACAGCACGTGCGGCGGTTCGACCGCGAGGCGCCCGGTCACGTAGGGATCGATTTCCGGAAACAGCACCGGATCGCGCGTTGCGGGGTTGTCGGGCATGCGGCGGGCGCTTTCGCGGTTCAGGCCGGCGCCCGGAATCGCTCGTCGACGTCGACGCGATAGCCGTTGGCGAGCCGGTTGGTCTCGTTGGCGAGCGCAACGACCGCCATGAGCTCGCCGAACATCGCGGGCGTCATCCCCTTGCCGCGGGCGCCGGCGGTGTGCGACATGATGCAATACTCGCAATTGTTGGTGACGCTGACCGCGACGTAGATCATTTCCTTGGTCAGGGCGTCGATCGCGCCCGGCGCCATGACCTCCTTCACGCCCGACCAGACGCGCCGGAGCGTGACCGGGTCGTTGGCGAGCGCCTTCCAGAAATTGTTGATCCAGTCGACGTTGCGCGTCGCCTTGATGTCGTCGTAGATCGCGCGCACGTCGGCCGACGCGTGTTCATGTTCGATCAGCGGCACGAGAGCCATCTGCATCCTCCGGTCATCGTTGCGGCCGTCGATTTCACACCTGCGGCGGCAGCGCGAAGTATGCAACAAAATCGCGCGACGGTTCGAAGTGCGCATCGGCATGGCGGAAATCCGCCCTATAATCCGGACGTCGATTCGCCCGCAACGGAAATCCGATGAGCGCGATCAGGAATCTGCTCAACCCCGGGACTTGCCTGCCGGCCGATCACGATCGCGCGCTGCTGGTCGGCCGGCTGTGGCTCCCGGAGGTCGCGGGGCCCGCGGTCGTGCGGGTGACGGCCGACGGAGTCTTCGACCTGTCCGGTCTCGCGCCCACGATGAGCGAGCTCCTCCTGCTCGCCAACCCCGCGGAGGCGATTCGCGCTTCCGGCACGATGCCGCGTCTCGCGGACACGGCGATGGCGCTCGCGAATTCCGCATCCGACGGACGCGACGACCGCGTGCCCTGGTTTCTCGCGCCCTGCGACCTTGCCGCGATCAAGGCGGCCGGCGTCACCTTCGTGTCGAGCATGCTGGAGCGCGTGATCGAGGAGCAGGCGCGCGGCGATCCCGCCAAGGCGGAATCGGTGCGCCAGGCGGTGGTCGCGATCATCGGCGACGATCTTTCCCGCGTGCGTCCAGGGTCGCCGGAGGCGGCGCGGCTCAAGGACGCGCTGATCGCGCAGCGCGTGTGGTCGCAATATCTCGAGGTCGGCATCGGGCCGGATGCCGAGATCTTCACCAAGTCGCAGCCGATGTCGGCAGTCGGCGTCGGTGCCGATGTCGGCATTCACCCGAAATCGGAATGGAACAATCCGGAGCCCGAGGTCGTGCTCGCGGTCAACGGCAGAGGGGAAACGGTCGGCGCGACGCTCGGCAACGACGTCAACCTGCGCGACTTCGAGGGCCGCAGCGCGCTGCTCCTCGGCAAGGCGAAGGACAACAACGCGTCATGTGCGATCGGCCCGTTCGTGCGCCTTTTCGACGACGATTTCGGGATCGGCGACGTGCGCCAGTGCGAACTCGCGATGCGCGTCGACGGGCCCGACGGATTCGTGCTCGACGGCCACAGCTCGCTGTCGATGATCAGCCGCGATCCGCTCGATCTCGTGGCGCAGGCGATCGGCCCGAACCATCAGTATCCGGACGGATTCGTGCTGTTCCTCGGCACGATGTTCGCGCCGACCAGGGATCGGCATGCGCCCGGCCAGGGTTTCACGCACACCGTGGGCGACATCGTCACCGTGGCAACGCCGACCCTCGGCGCGCTGGTGAACCGCGTCGAACATTCCGACCGTATTGCGCCGTGGACCTTCGGTGCGGCGGCGCTGATGCGAAACCTCGCGCGGCGCGGGCTGATCTGACGCGAGGCGGCTTCGGCGGCTGCGCGGCGGCGAACAGCGCGCTCATGTCGCCCGCTCGGAAAAGCAATGCTACGCAGCGAGATCGATTGCCGCCGCGCTCGCCCGGAGCCGACACCGATCGGGTGATTGGCCCAATACGGGCGGTCGGGGCCGGGCGCCTGCCGGGCGAGGGGGTGCTTGCCACGTCGGTGATATTCGAGGACCGTGGAACCGGGCAATGGCAGTCGGCCGATAACGCCGCCCGGTTCATTCAGGTTTCCGTGAAGCGGGCGTTCTGGCTATGTCAATTCATTTATTGCGCTCTTGATAGCCACGCCCACCAATTGCTGGACATCTTCGGAATCTCCCATCACGGTATCCCAATGCAGACGCACGTAAGCGGACCTGTGCTTGCTCTTCAAGACCAGCGTCTGTACGCCGCGTTGTTGCCCGAAAGCGAAGTCGGTGGCGTAGCCAAGAAGGTCGTGCACGCCGGCCTGCCACATTCCCATTTGGACCGCATCGATGACCGCAGCCATGCGTCGGTGAAATTCCCGAGGTACGTCGACCGTTAGCGGTTCTTTTTCGACCATGGGAAAGGTATCGCGGTCTGGCGCAACCGCACATTGCTTCAAGTGATCCGCCAACCGCCAGCCTGGCTGGCTGAACTTCAAGCCCTGCCGGCCGGATGCCGATGGCGAGTCAATTCGACAAAGCACGAGCGAAGTGCTGCGCAATTTGCCATTGGACCTGACGGCAGCATGGATGCCTTCGTCTTCGCCGTCCGTACGGTAGCGAACATTACGGTTGGCCGGCGAGCCGACACGACCGGTGAGCGACAGCACGCACTGCGGATTGGCTTGGCGCGTTGCCCCAGTGCCCGGGACCAACTGTTCCAAGGGGCGGCCATTGGCAAAGAGCCGCGGATAGGGACCGCACTCAGGAAATCGGCAGTAAGTCCTGATGTATTGCTCATTTGGGGAACTTGACGTCCGGAGTGAATGCGCACCTCGACGTCGTGTTCCTTGGCGATCATCGGCGAGAACGACAAAGTTGCCCGGTTGCGGGGTCCCATCGACGATTACGCTTACCGTGGACATTGCCGCGTCGCGTTCCATCTCCATTCGTCGTACCACGATGCGATAGTAGGTTTCGCGATACCGATAGCGCAGCGCCAACTCGTTCCACTCCGGAGGCAGGCACGGCGCGAAACGAAGCCGATCCGCTTCCAGATTGAGCCCCAGCAGGGACTCCACGACAAGGCGGTACATCCAGCCAGCCGAGCCTGTGTACCAGGTCCAACCGCCACGGCCCATGTGCGGCGCGAGGGCATAGACGTCGGCGGCGACGACGTAGGGTTCCACCTTGTACGCCGCAGCGCCCTCCGGGGTCCGCGCGTGATTGATCGGGTTGATCATCGCCGTCAATTCCCAGGCGCGTTCCGCCTCGCCCAGCGCCGCGAACGCCATCGCGGCCCAGATCGCGCCGTGGGTGTACTGACCGCCGTTTTCGCGCACGCCCGGCACGTATCCACGGATGTATCCGGGCTCGAGCTCCGACGTGTCGAACGGTGGATCGAGAAGCTGGATCAATGCGTGCTCGCGGCGAACCAGGCGCGAGTTCACCGCGTTCATTGCCGTGCGCGAGCGCGCGCCATTGCCCGGGCCGGACAGCACCGCCCAGCTCTGCGCAACCGAATCGATCTGACATTCGGCATTGTCACGGGAACCGAGCGCCGAGCCATCGTCGAAGTATGCCCGCCGATACCACGCGCCATCCCAGGCGTTCTCCTCGATGCGTTGTCGCAATTGCGTCGCCTCGGTTTCGCAACGGTCCGCGAACGACGGATCGTCGCGCATGCGCGCCACTTTGGCGAATTCTCCCAGCACGTGGCAAAGGAAGAATCCGAGCCATACGCTTTCTCCCTTGCCGTGCCGGCCGACGAGGTTCATGCCGTCGTTCCAGTCGCCCGACCCGATCAGCGGCAAGCCATGCGTTCCGAATCTGAGATCCATGCAGAATCGCTCTTACGCAGTGCTCATAGACGTCCGCCCGCTCGTCCGACTGGCCCGGGAGGTCGTAGTACGAGTCGTCATCCGGCGTGGACCGGGCGACCCTCCAGAAAGGGGGCGATTTCGCCCAGAACCGACGTATCGCCGGTGGCTAGAACGTAGCGGCATGTCGCCAGCGGCAGCCAAAGGTAGTCGTCCGAACAGTGCGTGCGCACGCCGCGCCCGGACACCGGATGCCACCAGTGCTGGACGTCGCCTTCGGAGAATTGACGGCTCGCACAGAGCACGACATGCGCGCGCACGAGTCGCGGCTCGGCGTGCACCAGGGCCATCACGTCCTGCAGCTGGTCGCGGAAACCGTAGGCGCCGCCCGACTGGTAGTAGCCGCTGCGCGCCCACAGTCGGCAGGCGATCGTTTGATAGACGAGCCAGCCGTTGATCGAGCACGTTGAGCGCGGCATCCGGCGTTTCGACCTGCACGGCGGAAAGCGTGTGCCGCCAGTGGAGGACCACGGCATCGAGCGTGTCTCGGGCGATCGCGGATCCGCGGAAGCGCTGCACCAGGCGGCCGGTCGCATCTGCGCTGCCTGCTGCGCCGAGCCGGAAGACGACCTCGCGCTGCTGCTCCTCCCCGAGATCGAAGGTGATCTGGATTGCGCCGCACGGATCCAGCCCGGCGCCGGTCTTGCCGGACAGTCGCGACCGGTGCATCGCGGCAGGATCGCGTAGCGTGCCATTGCGACCGATGAACTCGCTGCGGGAGCCGCTGACGGTCCGAGTGGATTCGTCGACGTCGAAAAATCCGACCCAGTCCGCGAATTCGGCGTTGTACGTATTGCGAGCGTACATCGCACCGTTTACCCGCATCGATCTCGGTCGTGACGTGCATTGCGGAATTGGCCCGATCGGGACCCAACACCCACTCGACGTAGCCGGTGGCGGACAGCCTTCGCGCACGGCCCGAACGGTTGCTCACGGTCAACGACAGGAATTTGACCGCCGCATCGAGCGCGACAAAGATGGTTAGCTCGGAGTGGATGCCGTCTTCAGTGTGTTCGAAGACGCTGTACCCGAACCCGTGCCGCGTGACGTAAGGCGCGACGCCGCCGCAGGGGGAGGGCGTCGGCGACCAGAAGTGGCCGGTCTCTTCGTCGCGCAGGTATAGGGCCTCACCGCTGGGCGCGCTGACGGGGTCGTTGTGCCACGGGGTGAGGCGAAACAGGTGGGCGTTCTCGCTCCACGTGTAGCCGAGCCCGCTTTCCGACACGACCGTACCGAAGGATGGGTTCGCGATCACGTTCACCCACGGAGCCGGCGTTGCACCCCCCGCTCCGGGCGCGATCACGTATTCGCGCCCGTCGGCCGAGAATCCCCCGGTCCCGTTATGGAGGAGCATGCCGTTCACTCGGCGAGTCGACGTTGTAGACGCCTGAGGGCGATACGGGCGGGTCGTTGCCAGTTGCGGAATTCGCGCCGCGGCAGACGCGCGACGGTTGATCTGGTCGGCCAGGGTTCCGTGGCTGTCCGTGATGATCGCGCGGGCGACCGATTGGAACAGAACCCGATCCTCGGCGGATATCTGCTCCGCATGCCGTACGAAGATGCCTCCGGGCCGATCGACGAATCGGGCTTCGACACCGGCAGCGATCAGCCCCAGGATCTGTTCCTGGAGCCGCTGCCGATAGACGTCGTGATCTTCGTTCCAGATCACGAGATCCACGACCAGCCCCTTGAGGCGCCAGTAGGCGTGCGCCTGCACGAGCTGGCGCACCAGTTCGATATTGGCGGCGTCGGCAATCTGGACCAACACGATTGGCAGGTCGCCGGAGATCGAGTAACCCCACAGGCCGGACTGTCCGCGACGGTTCCTGACCAAAATGCTCGCGGCCGCGCGCAGCGAAGCGTTGGCATAGATCACCGAGCTGGCGAGGCGGCCGTAGAGTTGCGAATCGGCCTCGGTGGCATTGAGCTGCCGGAGCACTACCTGGCAATGCGTCCACGTCAACTCGAACACGCGATCGGCGAGACGGCGATCCTGGTATTTGTCGACGAGGCGGAGGACGGCATCGCGCGTCTCGCCGGCGCCCGTAACCATGTCGATCGTCGCCGTAGCGCCGCTCTCGATAGTGATGCGCTGGCGGATCGCTGCTATCGGATCCAGAACGGAGCCTGCGGTGTCCGACAGCGCCCCCGGCCGGCTCATCGCGCGGGGCGCAACGACCGAACCGTTGCGACCGATGAAACGCATCCGGTCCGTCTCGAACGAGATCTCCGGGGCATCCACACCTGCACCCTGCGCGGTCATCAGGTGAAACATCCACGGCACCTGCTCTTCGAGGGAGCGTGCGCGGCGTGTGCAAAGAATTGCGCGCCGTTCAGCGATGATCTCGGTTTGCACGAACAGATTGCTGAACGCCGGATGCAATGCGTCGGCCGCCGGGGGCGCGAGAACCACCTCCGCGTAGCTCGTCACGTCGATCGTCCTGGGATTCCGGGACCGGTTGGTGATGTGGACCCGGCGGATCTCGATGTCATCTTCGGGCGAAACCACAATCTCGGTATGCGTCTCGAAATCGAAATCCCTGCGCCGGAACTCCGCTCTCCCCTCCGAAAAGATCGCTTCGTAATGTTCGGCCTGCTTGAGCGTGGGCTGAAACGCCGTTGACCAGAATTCCCCGTTCGCCTCGTCGCGCAGGTAGCAGAAGGTGCCCCAGTTGTCGCATGTGCTGTCTTCGCGCCAGCGGGTTACTGCCAGATCCTTCCAGCGGCTGCTCCCGCCCCCGGCATTCGTCACCATCACGTGGTAACGGCCGTTCGACAGCAACTGCACTTCCGGAACCGCGGTGTCTGGGGTGGCGAGCACGCGGACAGGCAGCTCCTGACCGCCGCCTCTGGTCGCACGCAGATCGGCAAGATCGACTGCCTTCGGATGAAACAGCGTGGCTCTCGGGATGCGCTCCTGAAGCAGAAGCAGGGTCGCCTGGAAAAGCGGGTCTGATTCGAATCGCCTCTGCATCGGTCGCGCCAGGAGCACATAGGCGAAGGAGAGCAGGCTCATCGCCTGGTGGTGGGCCATGAATGACCGGACCACGGCGCTCGACTCCCCGCGACGTTGCCGCGAGGGCGTGTAGTCGATGGCTTCGTACATGCCCAGCCTGCCGGCCAATCCAAGGGTCGCAAGTCGTTGCAGGTTGAGGCACGCCGCCTCGGGCGCGACCATCAGGGCAAGCGCCGACGCGTACGGTGCCACGACCAGATCCTGGCCGAGGCCACGTTTCAGGCCCAGGCCAGGGACTCCAAAGGCGCGGTACTGATAATTGAGCTGGACATCGACGGTGTTGTAGCCGCACTCCGACATGCCCCACGGCACGCCGCGTTGCCGTCCATAATCGATATGTCGTTCCACTGCGGCCTGGTACGTCTGGTCGAGCAAGGTATTCTCGTAGGTCGGCATCACCAGCAGTGGCATCAGGTACTCGAACATCGAGCCGCTCCATGCCAGCAGGACCGGCTCTCCGCCCGCGGACGTGAGCAAACGCCCCAGGGCGAACCAGCTTTCCTGCGGCAGCTCGCCCTGCGCGATGGCGACGAAATTGCACATCCGCGCTTCCGATGCCAGCAAGTCGTAGTAAGCTTTCGTCGCAGCGGTGCTCCTCGACGTTGTATCCGATCACCAACTGGCGGCGCACCTTGTTGTACAAGAAGCCATAATCCATTGCGGCAAGCGCGTTCGCCTGCAACGCAAGTTGGTCGAGGGCGACCATTCTGGCCGCTGCGCGCTCCCCACCTTGCGCGACAAGTCGCTGCAGTGTGTCGAGCACGCCTCGCTCTTCGATTGACGAGCTGTCGTCGCGTGCGCGCTCGATCAGCGGCGACCATGCCGCGTCGAGCATCGCAAGCTCGCGAAGCGTTGGGAGGCTGCTGCCGCCCGGGACCTCGGGACCGGTCCTGGGCAGCGGGCGCAGCTCCAGCCAGGGCGCGAGGAAGATCAGGTCGTTGCGCAATTCTGCACACTGGCGCTCGAGTGCGCTGCGCCCAGAAGCTGGCCTGGGTCTCGGAAGGGTCATCGCTGGTGAAATGTGTGGCGACATTGGCTGCACTCGTGGCCAGGAGCGCGACCTGGGCCCAGGCGTCGACCAATGTCGCGGGTCGAGCCGCGGCCGCCGCCGCGAGCGCTGTTTCGAATTGCGCGAGGCTCTCGGGCGCGCCTTGGCCGACCTCGTCGACCAGAATCGACAACGTGTCGGCAACGCCCTCGATCCAGCGACGGTTGAGGATGGGTGCATCGCAGAGCGCCGTGAGCCCGGGTCGCAAGGTCAGCAGGTGACCTGCAAGGTTGCCGCTGTCCACCGTCGACACGTAGAGAGGAAGGAGAGGGAGGCGCGTCCGGGTGTCGTACCAGTTGTAGAAGTGTCCCCGATGCCGCTCCAGCGACTCCATGCTGCGCAGCGCATTCGTCGTACGCATGACCAGCAGCCCGGTCGACAGGTAGCCGAAGTCGTGTGCTGCCAGATTGGCAAGCAGCGCCAGTCCCATATTGGTCGGTGAGGTGCGATGCGCGACCTTGACCGCGGATTCCTCCTGCACGTTGTCGGGTGGCAGAAAGTGGTCGTCCGGCCCGACGTAGGTCTCGAAATAGGCCCACGTTTTTCGCGCGACCTTGCGTAGAAAGTGTGTTTGATCGACCGTCAGCTCGGCTCTTCGTCGGGCGAGCGGACGACTGATCCACCAGGCAATCGCGGGCGATGCGCCCCACAGCAACAGGATCGGTCCGGCGACCGTCAACACCACGGGGTTCGTGAACGAAAGCCCGATCCACCCGACGGCGGCAATGGCGGGGGCGATCGCCATCGAGCGATAGGAAACGAGCAGGTCCGTCCGGTCGCAATGTTCCAACGCGCGAGCCACCTCGCTCGACGCACTCCATTCGAGCAAGCGCCGCTTGGTGATCAGCATCCGTCCCACCGTGCGCACCACCGCATCGAGGCAGAAGAAAGCTTCGTACGGTAGAAAAGCGAGTGCGAGCAGCGCCTGCACGACGTGTCGCAGCGTGGCGCGTTGGGCGGCCGCCAGATGTTGTCCGAGCGTCACCTCGGTCGGCTTGCCGGCGAGGTCGGAGAGCGAAGCGACAACGGATGGCACCAGCAGGACGCCGAGCACCACCGCGGTCCAGAGCCACGCGGCCGGCAACAGGCTCCATCCCAGGAGAAGCAGGCAGGTCAGGGCGGCGGGGACCAGGCTGCGCCGCAGGTTGTCGAAGAGCTTCCATTGCGACAGCATCGAAAGCGGGTTGGGCTCGCGACGCGCATCGGGCCCTCGCACATACCTTCGCAACCAGCCCACAAGCTGCCAGTCGCCACGGATCCATCGACGCCGGCGCGCGACGTCGGCGCTGTACCGCGCGGGAAACTCTTCGTAGAGTTCGACATCGCTGAGGAGTCCGGCGCGGGCGTAGCACCCTTCCAGAAGATCGTGGCTCAGGACGCGGTTTGCCGGAAAGCGCCCCCTGAGCGCGCGCTCGAAGGCGTCGACGTCATAGATGCCTTTGCCGATGAACGAGCCCTCGTCAAAGACGTCGTGATAGACGTCCGAAACCGTGCGTGTGTACTGATCGATCCCTGGTTCCCCTCCGTACAGCCGCGCATAGCGCGATCGGTGGGTGCCAGGCAGACTCACGGACACGCGCGGCTGCAGGATGGCGTGCCCCGACGTGACCACTTCCCTGCTCGTTTCGTTGCCAAAATCATCGAAGCGAGCCGCATTCAACGGATGTGCCATGGCGCCCACAAACTGGCGGGCCGCATCGCGCGGCAGTTGCGTATCCGTGTCCAGCGTGATGACGTACTTCACCTGGGAGAGGATGGCTGTTGCGCCGACCACGAGAGAAAAGTCGCCCGGAGGGTCCCCGCGCAGGAGAGAGTTCAGGTCGCCAAGCTTGCCGCGCTTGCGTTCGTGACCCATCCAGATCCGCGCTTCAGCGTTCCAGGTCCGCGGGCGGTGAAACAGATAGAACACGCTGGCAGTCGCGGCCCGGCCGGCGTCGGCCCCGTCGGCGTTTCCGCCTTCCGTATCCGGCGATTGATCGCCATGGGCGTATTTTCGATTCAACTCGTCTATCCGCGCCCCGACCAATGCGAGCAGCGGCTCGTCCGCGGGGAGCGATTCCTCCGGCGCATCCGGGAAATCGGTCAGCAAGCCGAAGTGCAGATGTGCGTCGCGATTGCCAAGGAACCGGACTTCGAGCGCCTCGACCAGATCCTCGACGCTGCGCGCACTGGTGAGCATGGTTGGAACGATCACGAGCGTCCGTGCCTCCGCGGCGATGCCCGCGGAGAAGTCCATGCGCGGCAATGGCTGTGGCGTCACGACCAGCGTGGCCAGCCAGTTCACCACCGTCACCGCCAGCTGACTGGTTGCCAACAGACAAAGCACTACGACTGGGGCCAGGGCCTGTGTGCTCGCTCCGGCGGAATGCGCGAAGACGACGAGGCCCGCAGTGGCAACGCCCGTGATTGCCGCGATCCCTCCGAGGTAGAAGGGCAGCGGAAACCGGTTTCCGATTCCTCGCGCTACCTTGCCGAGGGACCCCTTGATCCCGGCGGCGCGTTCGAGATCCGGCAGCCCTTTGCCAATCAGATAGAAGCCGACATGCGCCGCCTGATCAGTGCTTCCCTTGCCGTCAGCGCTCGTGCGAGCCAGCTGAATCGCCTGCGCGGCCACCTCCGCTTCGGTGCGCCGCCCTTCCTTGGCAATGCGCTCGGTGGCGTGACGATAGCGATCGCGGGTCGCAAATTCCATCGTGGCATAAACGCCCCGCGGATCCTGGCGCAGGATACTCTCCACCGCACTGTTGGTCTCGACGAACTCACGCCAGTCGATCGCGCTCAGGAAGCGAAGACTGCCGATGCTGTTGCTGATTGAAACCTGGTCGGACGCCTGTTGCTGGTTCGCCAACTGGACGAGCTGTTCGATTGTCAGATGCGATTCCGCGAGCCTCTGCTCGATCCAGGTCAGCGCAAGCGCCAGGGCCGCGCTCTGACCTTGCAAACGGCGCGCAAGCTCCGCCACGAAGGCGCTTTCCATAGGCGGCGTCGAGCGCGCCATGTCGGCGATGACCAGGATGAGACTTTTTGGATCCCGCTCCGCGGTCTCCATCATCCTGTCGGCCCACGCATTGGCCAAATCGCGCTCGGCCCGGCCGGTGCCAATCCGCACGGCAACGCGGCGAAGATTTTCGATCAAGGCGAGCCGCAGCATGATGGGGATGGCCCACAGTTCGCCGAGTTTCAGCTTCGTAACTGATTGATAGGCGGCCACGAAGCGGCTCAGGCTGTCCGCGTCGAACCGGCCGTCGCCGTGCGAGATGGTCTCCAGTGCGATGTCGTATACGCGCGGCAGGCCCGTCGACGGGCCGAGTGCCAAACGCGGAAGCTCCCGGCTGTAACCGCGTGGCAAATGTCTCTTGGCCGTGCCAATCTGCTCTTCGATGAGATGGAAGTTGTCGAGCAACCACTCGCCGGCCGGAGTGACCCGGTCGTTCGCCGATACGGCGGCCGTCAGCCGTTTGCAGACCCCGCTCAACACGCTTTCGTTCGCGGCCAACCGCGGGAGAAGCGGGTCCCGCGCGCGGCGCGGCGTCAGCCGATGCGCAGCCGCAAGCGTCTTGCCATGCCGTTCCATTTGCTCGGCACTGAACAACTCGGAACGAAGCGGCAACTCGTCGTCGATCGGTTTGCGCGACAACGTACCGGTGCGCAGGCGCGCCCTGAACTGAGTGAGATGCCCGAGAATCGATGTGCTGCTGGTCACCAATGGGATTGTCCGCTCTTTTGCTCCGATCGCCGCATTGACGCGTTCAGTTCACAGCGCGTGCGGCCGCCTGTGCAGTCGCCCCTTCCACCTCGGTGGCTGCGATTTGCATCGTCTGCATTTGCCCGCGCAGCGAATGTGCGCCGATGACAAGCGCGCCAATGGCACTTGCCATCACAATGACCGTGCCGACAACGCGGGGGACCCTGATCGCTTCAAGCCACGCGACTCGCGGACTCAGCGTGCAGGCCATGACGATGCCGAGCAGCAGGGGCACTACAAAGCCCAGCGCCCGCGATTGAGCGAAAACGGAGGCGAGGACCGCCAGAATCACGAGCCCCAGGCCACGCGCATCGACCGGTAGACGCGTTGCGGGCAGGGCAACGGGCGATGCGTAGGCGACAGCGTCGGGTAGCTCGAGGGAGCGCCCCGAATCCGCGGCGCCGAGGGTGGCGGGAACCGCGGCGAAATTCATGTCGCGAGATGCAGACAGCGACTTCGCGGGTGTGGAATTGCCGGGGGGCCGGCCGTCGGTCTCCGGTCTGCTCTCCGGCAAGTTCCTTTCCTACTTGAGCCGCATGTCGTTCTTGACCGACTTGACACCGCCAACGTTGCGCGCCACGAGCACCGCGGTGTTCTCGGCTGCAGGCGAGCTTACGAAGCCGCTCAGCTGCACGATGCCCTTGAACGTTTCGACGTTGATCTCGGCCGATTTCAGCGTCGGTTCGTTGAGAATGGCAGCCTTGACCTTACCGGTAATGACAGTGTCGTCCACGTATTCGCCGGTGCCTTCCTGTTTTGCCGTCGAAGCGCAGCCGAGCGTCGACGCGAGGAGCAGTATGCCAGTGATAGTTGCCAACTTGCGGGTGATGTGGATCATGTCTCTTCCTTTAAGTGAAACACTCCGCCGTCGCTGCGCGGGATTACAGACGCCCCATCAAGAACAGGACGATTGCGATTGCCAGTACGACACCGACGGTTGCGGAGCAGCGCGGTGCACGGCTACGCCGATGTCGTCGGCCGATAGTCCTTGTGAATCTCCTCAAAGGCCTTGACCTGCACCTCTGCCTGGTCCTTGGTAATGCCGTAGGCCTCCTGGAGTTTTCCCGCCAACTGCTCGCGTTTGCCGGCGATGGTGTCTAGGTTGTCGTCGGTGAGCTTGCCCCACTTTTCCTTCACTTGCCCTTTGAACTGTTTCCAATTGCCCTCGATCACGTCCCAATTCATGGCCTCGTCCTCTCGCTGGTCAACCCATTGGCGATTGCTGAATGAAAAAGCATACGGACGGTCAACCCTGCGTTCTGTACGGTGGCGCACATAGGTCACTGCGCCGGACCGGCAGGCCTTCTTCAAGAGAGTGGCGTCAGTAGATGCCGGGCGAGCGCCGGCCGATATGTGCGGTGGCGCGCAGACGGATCGAGATCGTCGTCGTACTGTCCGCCATTCGCGGGGGTTGAGACCGCGTCGGCATCGCGGCACGGGGTTGTGCTGCTATACGTTCGATGCCGACCGACGGCTTTCATCGACGCCCGGGGGGATTGTTCATACCTTCGATACAACTTGCGGTGCCAGTCAATCGCTTGCTCGCGGCTCTGCCGAAGCGCGGATTGCGCCGATTCATGGCTGGATGTGAGACGGTCGAACTCGCCTTTGCCGAGGTGCTTTGCACGCCGGGCGAACGCATCGGCCACGTCTATTTTCCGACCAGCAGTTTCGTCTCGCTGGTCATGCCGGCCGACGAATCGGCCTCGCTCGAAGTCGGTCTGATCGGCAATGAAGGAATGTTCGGGATTCCGCTGGCGCTTGGGGTCGACATCTCACCCTTGCGGGCGGTAGTGCAGGGCGCAGGACTGGCGCTGCGAATGGATGCGACGCGCTTCCGTCGCGAACTCCGCAGCAGCCCCACGCTGCATCGCGAGATTGATCGCTATGTCTTCGTCCATTTGACCCAGCTCGCGCAGACGGCGGCCTGTACGCGCTTCCACGTGGTCGAGGCGCGGCTTGCCCGCTGGCTGCTGATGACTCAGGATCGCGCGCACGCTGATGCGTTCCATGTTACGCAGGAGTTTCTGGCACTGATGCTCGGCGTCCGGAGGGTAGGCGTGACGAAGGCGGCCGGTGCCCTGCAGAAGCGCAGGCTGATCCGCTACGGCCGCGGCGACATCACGGTTCTCGACCGGCGCGGACTCAAGGCCGCTTCCTGCGGGTGCTATCAGGCCGATCGGGAATCCTACGATCGGATCTTCGCCTAGCGACGCGACGGAGAATCTCGCAGCCGGGACGCTTAGGTTGCGACCGGCTCCGGGATTTGCGAACGCGAGGCGTTCGCCATCCGCATCCCCGTCGCACGCTTGCTGGATCTCGGCTTGGGCGTGATTGTCATGACGAGGCGTGGGAAGGCGAGGCCGCAGCCTGGCGATGCCAGCGATGCCTCAGCCCGAACTCTAAGTTCCTGGTCGAAGAGAAATGGCTCGGGGGACTATCGCACGCACGGGCATGTCGTGAGTCAGTCTAAGGACTGGTCCGCCCGTGGACGGCATCGACACGAGGAATATCCGAGAGCAGGCGATCGAATTCCGTCTTGACCACCGCGTAGCACTCGCACACCGCCTTTTCCAGGGCGGGCCGATTAAGAACCTCGATGCGGCCGCGGCTGTAGCGGATAAGCCCGGCCCGCTGCAAATTCCCGGCGGCCTCGGTAACTCCTTCGCGGCGTACGCCGAGCATGTTCGCGATCAATTCCTGCGTCATGGTCAACGAATCCGAGGACAGCCGGTCGAGGCTCAACAACAGCCAACGGCAGAGTTGCTGCTCGACCGAATGGTGCCGGTTGCATACGGCAGTCTGCGTCATCTGCGTGATCAGCGCTTGCGTGTAGCGCAGTAGCAGGTGAAGCACGGGCCCGGCGCGGTTGAATTCCTGCTTCAGCAATTGCGCCTTCAGGCGATAACCGAAGCCAGCGCTCTGAACGACGGCTCGGCTGGGCGTGGTTTCGCCGCCCATGAAGAGCGAAATGCCAAGTATTCCCTCGTTGCCGACTACCGCGATTTCGGCTGATGCTCCGTCCGCCAGAACGTAGAGTAGCGACACAATGGAAGTCGTGGGGAAGTAGACGTGGTGCAGGAGTCCGCCCGACTCGTAAAGAGCCTCGCCGAGCGGCATCGCGACGAGCTCCAGATGGGGGGACAGGCGATCGAACTCGGCAGCGGGAAAAGCGGCGAGAAGATGGTTTTGCGTCGGATTATGGGTTGTCGGCATAACGTACCTCCACCGATACGATCCAATCTCTGGGGCTGCGCGAAATGAGTGGACTTCGCTGCCTGGATGTTCCTGGAAAATTGTATCACTAAGAACGGCATCCCATTCGTTGTCCGCGCGCTGGCGCACGCACCGGTCACGATGCGCTCCCCGCTTGCCCGCCGGAAGTGCTTTACAGCGATGCGGAGCAGATTGATTGGCCGAAGTGACGAGCATTCAGACTCCGGACCTGACGGGACTTTCACCGTTCTTCGGGAAAGACTGACGACTGTCGATCGCGTCGAGCGCCCGAGCAATCGTCGGGATAGGGCGAACCGCGTCTCCGCTGCCGTGCGCCCATCCTCTTTCGGTACGCGGGACTTGGCGCGTGGGCCACCGAGAAATCCCGCTGGTCCGACGCGAATCTTCGCTTGGGTGCGAAGAGTCGGCACTATGTGCGGGCCGCACATACGCGATCGAGAACTTCGCGTATCGTTTAAGCGAGTGCAGGTGTAGCAATTACCTCATCCACGGCCCAGATCCATTGGATCTGACTCGATTGCTACGGAGTGGTTGTGATTGCGCCGGCCGTTTTTCACCCCGTTCACTTAGAAGGTCCTCGTCATGAAACTTCCAGTCGAAACGAAACCGGCCCTTTGGGGCATCGCAGGTGGAGCGATCCTGGCGGCAATCGTAGGATTCTCGTGGGGCGGATGGATCACCGGCGGCAGGGCACAAGCGGAAGCGATGCAACGGGCCGACGCTGCTGTCGTCGTGGCTCTTGCACCGGTCTGCGTCGAAAGATTTCAGCGCGCTACGGACGTCTCGGCCAATCTGGCTGCGCTCACGAAGATCGATTCATGGTCGCGAGGCGACTTCATCGAGAAGGGTGGCTGGGCGATGATGCCCGGATCGAAGGCGACCGAGCCAGTGGCAGCGGTGGCCAAGGCCTGCGCTTCATTGCTCGTTCCCGCATAGGCCTGCGAGGCCGCGATACGAACAGCGGGGCATCCTGCGGGAAGATAACTCAAAGGCACAAACGTGGCGAAGCGCCACTGATTCTTGGCAGCGGCAGGACCTGACACGGGCCATTCTGTCTAGGCGGACCCGGGCCCAGAGGTGACCTGCAGACACTAATGAGATCACGTGCTCCGACGGTCGCAAATTGCCGTAAAGCCTCCTTCGGGCGGCCGGCAGTTGCGACGTCGGGATAACGTGGTCGCCACGTGCGCACTTCTGGAACGCCACCAACGTAGCGCCCGCCCGAGATCGACAACCGGAATCACAATCCGGTGCCGCGCTTGTCGAACAGGATGAGCCGCGAAAACGAGGCAGGCCGCTCAAGGTAGCGCGCCTGCGTCGGCTCCACCCACGCGAACCCGACGTGCGAGATCCAGCCGGGATCTTAGGCGAGATCGAACGGGCCGTCGCCGACGACCGGTAGGCAATAGCGACGTCACCGCCGCCCGTTTACCGGGTCGTCGGGGCCATTCCCCGATCCCGCGCGATCAGCCGCGCGCCCATCCGCGCGGCGATCGCGAGCGCGTTGCGCAGAGCCTGCGGATTGGCGGTGCCGCTTCCGGCGATGTCGTACGCCGTGCCGTGCGCGGGCGTCGTGATCGGGACCGGCAACCCGCCGTGCACGGTGACGCCGCGCTCGAAGCCCATCAGCTTCATCGCGATCTGGCCCTGGTCGTGGTACATCGTCACCACGCCGTCGAACGCGCCGTTCTTCGCCCGGACGAAGATCGTGTCGGCCGGGTAGGGGCCGTCTGCGGCGTGGCCGCGCGCCGCAGCGAGCGCAATGCCCGGCGCGATCACGTCGATCTCCTCGCGACCGAAGTTGCCGTTGTCGCCGTTGTGCGGGTTGAGCCCGCAGACGCCGATGCGCGGCGCGGCGTTGCCGGCGCGGCGGAGCCCCGTGTCGAGAAGCGCGATCGCCTCGGCGATGCGCTCCGGCGTAAGCATCGCGGCGACGTCCTTCAGAGGAACGTGCGAGGTCACGCGCGACGTCCACAAGTTCTCCAGCACGTTGAATTCGCCGCAGGGCCCGCGATGGCCGAGGACTTCGGCGAACCAGCGGAGCTCGTCCTCGTGCATCATGCCGCCGGCGCGCAGCGCCGCTTTGTTGAGCGGAGCGAAGCACACGGCATCGACCTCGCCGCGGCGCTCGAGATCGAGCGCCAGCGAGAGCGCGGAGAGCATGAAAGCGCCGTTCGCCGCCGCGGCCACACCGCGCGCGAACGCGGGCGCACGGGCGCCCTCCCAGTCGAGAGTGGCGACGGCGGCATCGGGCATCGCTCGCGCGGAAGAAGCGCGCGGCAGGTCGAGCTTCACGTCGACCACATTGGCGGCGTCGGCGAGGCTCGCATCGTGCGCGATCACGCGAATGCGCGCTGCCGGCAGCGCCTCCGGCGCGGCCAGAACCTTGGCGACCAATTCGTGGCCGACGCCCGCCGGATCGCCGGCGAACAGCGCAATGGTCGGCATCGATCCGGTCATTGCTCCAGCTTCACCGCCGATTCGCGAATCAGCTTGCCGTAACGCGCGTAGTCGGCGCGATTGAGATCCGCGAACTGCTCTGTCGTCAGCGTGCCGGGCTCGCCGGCGAGGTTCGCGATGCGCTTCTGCACGTCCGGCGAACCGAGCGCCTTCATGATTTCGGAATGCAGCCGCGCCACGATGTCCTTCGGCGTTCCGGCGGGGGCGAGGACGCCGTACCACGTCGTCATCTCGAGGCCCGGAAAGCCGGCCTCGGCGAGTGTCGGCACTTCCGGCAGCTCGGGGGAGCGTGAAGGCGTGGTCACGGCGAGCGCGCGCAGCTTGCCGCCCTTGATCTGGCCGATCGCCGACGACGTGGTGTCGAACATCAGCTGCGCCTGGCCCGAGATGAGGTCGATGTGCGCCTGGCTGCTGCCCTTGTAGGGGATGTGCGTCATCTGCACGCCGGCGAGCGTCTTGAAGGCTTCGCCCGCGAGATGCTGCGTGCTCCCGGCTCCCGACGACGCATAGTTGAACGTGCCGGGCTTCGCCTTCATCTGCGCGACCAGCTCTTTCACGTCCTTCGCCGTCACCGCGGGCCCGACGACCAGTACGTTCGGCACGACCATCACCAGCGCGACCGGCGCAAGATCCTTCTGCGCGTCGTAGTTGAGCTTCATGAGGTGCGGCGCAATCGCCTGGCCGGTGTTGGTCGCGACGAGCAGCGTGTACCCGTCGGGCGCCGCATGTGCCGTGAAGTCGGCGGCGATGGTGTTCGATGCGCCGGGCTTGTTGTCGACGATGAACTGCCCTTTCATCGACTCGCCGAGCTTCTCGGCCAGCATCCGCGCGACGATGTCCGTACCGCCTCCGGGCGACGCGCCGACCTCGAGGCGCACCGGCTTCGACGGGTACGCTTGCGCCATGACAGGCGGGGACACCGTCACCGTCAGCGCCGCCACTGCACACCAGGCGGCGGCGAGCGCGAGACGCCCGCAGCCCCGTTTTCTCGCCGCCATGGCTCAGCGGCCCTTCTTGAACGCAACGACCTTCTGCTTCTGCTCGCCGAGGCCGTCGATCCCGAGCGTGATCACGTCGCCGACCTTGAGGAACTGCGGCGGCTTCATGCCGAGCCCGACCCCGGGCGGCGTGCCGGTCGTGATGACGTCGCCGGGAAGGAGCGTCATGTAGCAGGACACGTCGGACACGAGCTTCGCGACGCTGAAGATCATCGTGTTCGTGTTGCCGCGCTGCCGGCGCTCGCCGTTGACGTCGAGCCACATCGCGAGCTTCTGCGGATCCTTGATCTCGTCGGTGGTGACAAGCCAGGGGCCGAGCGGGCCGAACGTGTCGCAGCCCTTGCCCTTGTTCCACTGCGTCGCGCTTTTCTTCATCTGGAACTCGCGCTCGGACACGTCGTTGACCGCGCAATAACCGGCGACGTATCTCAACGCGTCCTTCTCGTCGACGTAGCGCGCGGTGCGGCCGATCACCACGCCGAGCTCGACCTCCCAGTCGAGCTGGGTCGAGCCCCGCGGCGCCATCACGTTGTCGTTGGGGCCGACGATGCAGGTCGTCGACTTGAAGAACACGACCGGATGCTCGGGGATCGGATTGCCCGATTCCTTCGCGTGGTCGCTGAAGTTGAGCCCGATCGCGACGAATTTCGACGGCATGGCGACGCAGGCGCCCAGGCGCGGGCGGCCCTTCACCAGCGGGAGCTTCTTCGGGTCGAGCTTCCGCAGCTTGGCGAGCTCCGCCGGCGCAAGGCTGGCGCTGTCGATGTCCTTGACCTTCTTCGACAGGTCGCGCAGCTTGCCGTCGGCGTCGATGAGACCGGGCTTTTCGCTGCCGGCGGGACCGTAACGTACGAGTTTCATGGCTTCTCCTGGTTGAATATCAAATGGTCATGCCGCCGTCGACCGAGAACGTCTGTCCCGTCGCGAAGGCGGATTCGTCGGAGGCGAGGAAGACTACAATCGGCGCGATCTCCTCGGCCGTGGCAAGGCGGCCCATCGGTTGGCGCGCGATGAACATCCTGCGCGCCTCGACCGGGATCGTCGAAGGCATTGATGCGCTCGCCGAGCGACGGCGTGTCGACGGTGCCCGGCGCGATCGCGTTGCAGCGGATGCCTCTCATGCACGAAGTCGGCGGCGACGGCCTTGGTGAGACCGACCACGGCAGCCTTGCTCGCGCCGTAGGCGAAGCGGTTGGGGATGCCCTTGATCGAGCCGGCGACCGAGGCCATGTTGATGATCGACGATCCCAGTTGCCGGTCTTCTGGTGCTTGTCGAGCATCTTCGGCAGCGCGGCCTGGATCGCGACGTACATCGCGCGCACGTTGAGGTTGAAGCTGAAATCCCAGTCCTTCGGTGAGCAGTCGAGGATCGTTCCGTGATGCACGAAGCCCGCGCAGTTGAACAGCACGTCGAGCGCGGCAATGCGTCGAATCGTCGCGCGAACGGCGGCGTCGTCGAGAACATCGAGCTTCCGGCGCGCGATGACGTTGGGAATCGCCTTGAACTTGTCGAGCAGCTTCGCGTTGACGTCGGTCGCGTGGACGATCGCGCCCTCGCGCGGCCATCTGCATCGACGCTCGCGAAACCGATTCCCTGGCCGGCCGCGGTGACCAGCGCCGTCTTGCCGGCGAGGCGTCCACTCATTTTCGTCTCCTGGAAATTTGGTCCGCGCGTGGTCAGTGGCCGCCGGCCAGGTTCGGCGCCAGCGACACTGCCGGATCCGCCCAATCGTGGTTCGGGACGGACGGATACCAGCCGGGCCGTCCCGGGTCGCGATCATACGGGTAGCCGCCCAGCTCGAGGTAGAGCTCGTGGTACTGCGCGAGCTTTGCGCGATCGAGCGCGACGCCGAGCCCGTTGCCGTCGGGGACCTCGATTGCGCCGTTGCGATAAGGCATCCGGCCGCCGGCGATCACGTCGTCGACGAGGTGATGATAATGCGCATCGGCGGCATAGCCGAGATTCGGCAGCACCGCGCCCAGATGCAGCATCGTCGCGAGCTGGATGCCGAGCTCGCCGGAACTGTGGACCGCAACACCCACGCCGAGCGTCTCGCAGACGCCCGCCGCCTTGATGCAGGGGCGGATGCCGCCCCAGAACGTCGTGTCGAGCAGGACCACGTCGACCGCGCGGAGCTTTTCGTTCGCCGCGAGCTGCTCGAAATTGACGACGACGGTGTTCGTGGCGATCGGAAGCGGGACGAACTCCTTGAGCCGCGCGAGCTGCGGCATGCCCCACACGGGATCCTCGAAGTAATCGTTGCGGAGAGAGAGGATCCCGCGGCCGAAGTCGATGGCGTCGGCCAGCGACAGCGCGCTGTTCGGGTCGAAGCGGAAGCGGTCGCCGTCAAGCGCATCGGCGAGCGCGCGGTAGCAGGCGAGCTCGTGAGCGGGCGGATAGACCCCGCCTTTGAGCTTGTGCACGCGAAATCCGTGCTGCGACTTGAGGGCGCGCGCGTTGGCGACGAGCTGCTCGGCGGTGCGTACTTCGCCGCGGCCGGTCGCGGGGTCGTTGTAGCGAAAGAAGAGATAGCTCGCGAATTCGACCTCGTCGCGCAGCTTGCCGCCGAGCAGCGCATGGACGGGAACGCCGAGCTTCTGGCCCATGATGTCGAGGCAGGCGAACTCGATCGCCGCGTGCAGTTGCGTGCGGTTGTTGTAGAGGCTCGCGGTCGGGTTGCAGATCGCGAAGCGCATCGCCTCCAGCCTGAACACGTCGTGGCCGCGCAGGTAATCGGCGAGCGCCGCGAAGCTCCGCGCGGCGTCTTCGCCGCCGCCGCCCATCTCGCCCAGCCCGACATAGCCGTCGGCGGTCTCGACCTCGACGATCGTGCGGACGAAGCGGCCCCAGTGCGCGCCATTGCTGTGCAGCAGCGGTGCCTCGAGAGGCACCGTGACGGGCGTGGCGCGGATCGCGGAGATGGTCGTGTTGGACATTTGCCGGGGGAGGTGCGGCCGGCGGGCGGGCCGCCAGGATTGGCGCGAGGCTGCCGATGGCGCAAGGCTGCGGACGATCGGATTTTACGATGCTCCGGGCCGGCGGGTAATGCCGTCCCGGAAATTCCGTCACAGATGGCCCGCCCGAGCGCGTCGATGGCATAGTATGCGTCACCGATTCCGCCCCCTCCGAGACGCCTTGGGATCCACGATGCTCGAACCCGGGACACCTGCCACGGAAACGCCGGCGACCCGCATGCGGGACCCGCGCGCGCCCGGCGAGGATCCGCGCCAGTACCTGCGGGATTGCGAGGCGATGTTCTTCGACCTGCTGTGCGACTCGGTCCACGCGTCGGTGAACGGGACCAACGACCTCTTCGACACGATGGTCAACGTTCCCGCGCAGGAAGTCGCGGCTTTTCGCGCAGGGCGATCGCGGTGGGTCGACGGATTCGAAAAGGCGCTGCGGGAGGGCTACAACGCTCGTATCGCCGGGCGCGGACGCCATGAGCGCCGCCCGGACGTCGAGGGATCGCAGTCGGGCCTGCAGTTGATGGATCCGGCGGAGCAGGACACGCACCTGTCCCTCGTCGAATCCATACGACGCCTGCGCCGCGTGACGCGTCTCGAGGTTGCGGCGCTGGACCCGCGCATCGCGCTGGTGCTGGGCGAGCGCGGAAGGCCGGTCCTCGAGAACCCGTTCGGGCCGTCCTACGTCATGGACGCCATCGGCGGCCCGGCGCGCGCGCTGTACGCCTCGCCATACACGTGGCGGGCGCTGATGGCGCGCGTCGTCGCCGACGTGACGCCGGTGCTCTATCGGATCTACGTGGCGCAGAACCGTTTTCTGGCGGACCGCGATGTGCTGCCCGACATCAAGGCGTGGCTCCGCAGCCGGAGCCCTTATCGGCCGTCGGCCGACCGCGAGATCGTGGCGACGTTCCGGCGATTGCAGTCGGTGGCCCGGACACGCGGCGGAATCGCGCGGCCGATCAAGGGGAGCGAACTCGAGCTTGCGCCGGAGGTGCGGCGCGGCGAATGGACCGGGCAGGCGGCTCCCGCGCCGTCCCCGCGGGCAGCCCCGCCCACGGTCGCGCCGCCAGCATCGCAGGATGCCGGCGCAGCCGCGCCGTCGGTCCCCGACGCCGACATCCGCTCGGCGCTCGCCGCCCTCCTGGCGCGGACGTCGAATGCGAGCCCGCGGCCCTCGACGCCGGTACGCCCGAGCGACGATCCTGACGGACTGCCGGCGGTCGACGCCAACGTCGCGTCGCGAGCGGCGACGAGCGGCCGCGGAGGATTCCGTGGTGGACCGGCTCGTGCAGTTCGCGCAGTCCGACGTCCGGTACGCGATCGTGAGCGAATTGGCATCGCGCGGCGGGCAGGCGCCCGAGCTCTCGGCAATCCCGCAGAACCTGATCCCGCACTTTCGGGCGATGCTGGCGGCCGCGGCAGCCCCGCCCGAGGTCCTTGCCGCCACCGACCTCGTCGCCCACGTCGTCGACTACGTGTTTCGCGACCCCTTGCTTCCCGCCGAGTTGCATTCCGTATTCGAGCGTCTGCAGCTGCCGATCCTGAGAATCGCGCTCTTCGACGACGCGTTCTTCGGCGAGATCGATCATCCGGCGCGCAGGCTCCTCAACAACCTTGCCGAGGCGGCGATCGGGGCGACCGAGGACGCGCCCTACCTCGCGCGTCTTCTGGCGGTCGCAGGCGACGTCGCGCAGAAGACGTGCACGGCACGGATTCTCGATCACGCCTCGACCGCGGAAATTGCCGCGATCCTGGGCGGCTTCGTCGCGGACGAGCGCCGGCGCACGACGCAGGCCATTGCTCCCGATGTGGCATCCGCCATCGCGGCGGAGCGGCGCGACCTCGCACGCTCGCAGGCGGTGCAGATGGTGCGCAGCCGCCTTGCAGGACTCGACCTGCCCCCGCGCATCCGCAAGTTCGCGGAAACGATCTGGGTCGACTACCTCGCGGCGATCATCCGGCACGGGGACCCCGACGGCAGCTTGGTTGCATCCGCACTGCACACGCTGGATGACCTGCTCTGGAGCGTTTCGGCGAAGGAGCGGCCCGAGGACAGGAAGCGGTTGCGCGAGCGGGTTCCTACGCTCCTCGGCGAATTGCGGCGAGGTGCCGCCGACGCGAATGCTCCCGCGGAGCGCATCGACGCGTTCATGAACGAGCTCCTTCAGTACCACGTCGAGGAAATGAAGGCGGAGCGGGCGCCGGCCGCGGCCGCCCGTCTCGCGGCGCCGGGACGAAAAGCCGTGCCCGACGACGATCTTGCCGGAACCGGAGATTTCGTCATGGAGCTGATCCTCGGCACCTGGGTCCGCTTCCATTCCGGCGGGAAGGCCACCCTGATGCGGCTGCGCTGGGCGAGCGTCATGCGCGAGCACTATGTGTTCGCCGGGCGGGGACCGGGCCGGGGCCGCGTGCTGACGCCAGAGGATCTCGTTCGCGAACTCGGCAACGGGGGCGCCGCGGTCGTCGTCGAGCCCATTCCGCTTGTCGAGCGCGCGATCGACGCGGCGTTCGACGCGATCGGCGGTGGAGCCGCGCGCACGGTTCGCCCTGCCGACGCCGGCGGGACGACGCCCCGAACGGCCTGACGTCGGCCGACAATGCCGCCGGCCAACGCGGCCGGAATTGGTAATACCACTTGACCAATTCGGGGGCCGCGATTAGCCTTGGCGCCCTGTGCCCTCGAACGTCCGCCTCGGGCCGCCGGCGGGCATCGCCGTTCCCACGCCGCGGGTTTCCGCGCCCCACCGTGCCCTTCCAGAGCATCGAACCGCGTCGACTCTATCGACAGATCGCCGACCAGATCCGGGCACTGATCGCATCAGGCGAGTTTCCCGCTGGCGCGCGCCTGCCGCCGGAGCGCGATCTCGCCAGGCAGCTCGGAGTCTCGCGGCCGTCGGTGCGCGAGGCGCTCATCGCGCTGGAGGTCGAAGGGCGCGTCGAGGTGCGGATAGGGTCGGGCATCTACGTCCAGGCGCCGACGGAGAGCCCGGGCCGCGAAGCGGAGGCCGCCGCGGGTCCATTCGAACTGCTGCGCGCGCGGTACGTCATCGAAGGCGAATGCGCGGCGCTCGCCGCCAAGTCGGGCAAGAAGGCGCAGGTGAGCGCGATTGCCGAGGCGCTGGACCAGATGCAGGTCGAGATCGACAATGGCGAGCACCAGCCGCTCACCGGCGATCGCCTTTTCCACATGCGCATTGCCGAGGCGACCGGGAACGGCGCCCTGGTGGCGGTGGTGAAGATGCTGTGGGACGAGCGGACGGGCCCCCTCTACAAGCAACTCGAGCACCACTACGATTCACCCGCACTCTGGGGGAATGCGATGAACGAGCATCGGTCCGTGTACAAGGCGATCGCGTCAGGCAACTCGAGCGCTGCGCGCACGGCGATGCAACGGCACCTCACTCAGGCGTACAAGCGCTTCTCAACCGGCTGGGACGCGCTGTCATAGCCCGGCGTCGCAACACTTACAGGAGACGTTGATGCTCGCATGTCGCATACATGCCAAGGAAGACCTGCGGATCGAGGCGGCGGACGTGCCCGATGCCGGGCCCGGAGAGGTCCTCCTCCGGCTCGGCGCGGGTGGCATCTGCGGTTCGGATCTGCATTACTACTTCGAAGGGCGCAACGGGAATTTCATCGTTCGCGAGCCGCTGATACCGGGGCACGAGGCGTCCGCGGTGGTTGCCGGCGTGGGCAAGGGGGTGACGCGCGTCAGGGTCGGCGACAAGGTCGCCGTGTCGCCGTCGCACGCGTGCGGCCGCTGCGACTACTGTCGCGAGGGCCGGGAGCATTTGTGCGCGAACATGCGCTTCCTCGGCAGCGCAAGCCGCTTTCCTCACGTGCAGGGCATGTTCCAGGAATTTTTCGTCATGGGCGAGCGGCAGTGCTACCCCGTTGGCGGCGACATCACGCTCGGGGAACTCGCCTTCGCAGAGCCGCTGGCGGTCGGTCTCCATGCCGTCAACCGGGGCGGCGAGCTGATGGGCAAGTCCGTGCTGATCACCGGCGCGGGCACGATCGGCTGCGTGACGGTGCTGGCGGCGCGCCTCGCCGGCGCGCGCAGGATCACGGTGACCGATGTGCTCGACCGGCCGCTCGCGCAGGCGCGATTGGTGGGCGCCGATGCGACGCTGCGCGCCGACCGCGAGGCGGACGGGCTGAAGGAGCCGCAGTTCGACGTCGCCTACGAGGTCTCCGGCAATTTCAACGCGCTCAAGTCCTGCGTCGCGGCGACGCGGCGCGGCGGCGTGATCGTCCAGGTCGGCACGCTCCCGCACGAGCCGCTGCCGTTCGTCGTCAACGAACTGATGGCGAAGGAGCTCGACCTCCGCGGCGCCTTCCGATGGGGCATCGAGTTCGACTGGGCCGTCGATTACCTGGCCACGCGTCGCGTCGACGTGCGGCCGCTGCTGTCCGGCCAGTACCCGCTGCAGGAGGCCGTCGCCGCGTTCCGGGCGGCGGCGAACAAGAACGAGACCACCAAGGTCCAGGTCGTCGCCGTCTAGATTTCGAGTTCGGGCGCAGTTCAGGTGCGCCCCGCCGTCTTGCCAAAGGAGGAATCATGCGTTTGCTGTCAAGGATTGCTGCCGTCACCGCGCTCGCCGCGGCCTCGCTGATCGTCGCCGGCCCGGTCGGGGCGCAACAGAAGCTCAAGTGGGCGCATGTCTACGAGACGTCGGAGCCCTATCACACCGAATCGGTGTGGGCCGCCGCCGAAATCAAGAAGCGCACCAACGGCAAGTTCGACATCGAAGTCTTCCCGGCATCGACGCTGGGCAAGGAAACCGACATCAACCAGGGGATGACGCTGGGCACCGTCGACATGATCATCAGCGGGCCGTCGTTCGCCGCGCGCAGCTACCCGCGCCTCGGCATCGCCTACTATCCGTTCATCTTCCGCGACGCCGACCATCTGCTCGCTTACTCCAAGAGCCCGGTCTTCGCCGAGATGGTCGAGGAGTTCCGCACCAAGACCGGCATCCAGATCCTCGCCTACACCTACTACGGCGCGCGGCAGACGACGTCGAACCGGCCGTTCACCGACTGCGCCGGCATGAAGGGCCTCAAGATCCGCGTGCCGGACGTGCCCGCGTACATGGCGACGCCGAAGGCCTGCGGCGCGAATCCGACGCCGATCGCGTTCGCCGAGGTCTACCTCGCGCTGCAGAATGGCACCGTCGAGGCGCAGGAGAACCCGCTGACGACGATCGAGGCGAAGAAATTCTACGAGGTGCAGAAGGCGATCATGATGACCTCGCACATCGTCGACGGCCTCACGACGCAGGTCGCCCCGCACGTATGGAACAAGCTGACGCCCGAGGAAAAACAGATCTTCACTGAAGTGACGCGCGAGGCTGCGGCGCGGGCGACGGCGCAGATCAAGAAGCGCGAGGCCGAGCTCGCCGACGAGTTCAAGAAGAAAGGCCTGCAGATCGTGCAGGTCAACCGGCAGAGCTTCGTCGACGCGGTGCTCAAGAATTCGCCGGTCGAGTCGATGGGTTTCTCGAGGTCCGACTACGACAAGATCGTCGCCATCAAGTAGTCCCGAGCGCAACAGGCGAGCATGAGCGAAACGCCCAATGCCGAGCACGTCCTCGACGAGGAAGGTCACTTCCACGTCGAGGACGCGCCGATCGACCTCGGCGCCTACTTGGTCGAGGACTGGGCGTCGCTCGCGTTCTTCTGGCTGCTCGGCCTCAACGTTTTCTACCAGTTCTTCACGCGCTACGTGCTGAACGATTCGGCGGCGTGGACCGAGGAGATCGCGCGCTACCTGCTGATCTGCACGGTGTTCGTCGCGCTCGCCCCCGTGGTCCGCCGCACGCGGCACATCCACGTCGACTTCCTGTACCGGCTGCTCCCCGCGAAGGCGGGCCGGGCGCTTTCGACGCTGGTCGACCTCGGGCGCATCGTGTTCTTCGTCGTGGCCGTCGTCCTCACCGTGCAAATGATGCTCAGGATGACGGCACTGCAGATGACGATCATCGACCTGCCGATGAATCTCATCTACGGAGTGTGCGGGATCGGCTTCGCCGCTGCGGCCGTGCGCTCGGTCCAGGTGGCGATCGAAAACCTTCGTCGCGGCTGGAGCCTGCTCGAACAGCCCGAGCATGCCATTGAAGAGACGATCGAATGACGGGCACACTGCTCACCGCGTTCCTTGCGCTGATGGTGACCGGTATTCCGGTCGCCATCGCGATGGCAGGCGCGTCGCTGATCTACATCGTCGTATCGGGGAACACTCCCTCGATGGTCGTCGTGCACCGGATGATCAGCGGCCTCGACAGCTTTCCGCTCCTCGCGGTGCCGTTTTTCATCCTTGCCGGCAACCTGATGAACAACGCCGGCATCACCAACCGCATCTACAACTTCGCGCTCGCGCTTGTCGGCTGGATGAAAGGCGGCCTCGGCCACGTCAACATCATCGGCTCGGTGATCTTCGCCGGCATGTCGGGCACCGCGATCGCCGACGCCGCCGGACTCGGCACGATCGAGATCAAGGCGATGCGCGACCACGGGTATTCGAAGGAATTTTCGGTGGGCGTGACCGCGGCGTCCGCGACGCTCGGGCCGATCATTCCGCCGTCGCTGCCGTTCGTGATCTACGGCATGGTCGCCAACGTCTCGATCGGGCAGCTGTTCCTCGCCGGTATCCTGCCCGGCCTGGTGATGACCGTCCTCATGATGCTGACCGTAGCCTATTTCGCGCACAAGAACAAATGGGGCGCCGACATCAAGTTCCTGTGGAGCCGCGTTGGCAAGGCGACGCTCGAGCTCGCGATCGTCATCGCGTTTCCGCTGGTGATCTGGCTGGGCGGTCTGGCCGGCGTCAATCCGCCGCTGGCGGCGGGCATCGCGATGGTCGCGCTCTTCGCGGCGGACTGGAAATTCAGGTTCGAGGCGGTGCTGCCGATCATGACGCCGGTTCTGCTGATCGGCGGAATGACGACCGGAATCTTCACGCCGACGGAGGGCGCGGTCGCGGCGTCGATCTGGGCGCTGTTCCTCGGCCTGTTCTGGTACCGCACGCTGTCGGTCAAGATGCTGGTAAAGGTGTCGATGGAAACCATCGAAACCACGGCGACGGTGCTGTTCATCGTCGCCGCGGCGTCGATCTTCGGCTGGCTGCTGACGGCGACGCGGGTCACCGATATGGTGACCGCATGGGTGCTGGGCTTTACGCACACGCCGTGGGTGTTCCTGCTGCTCGTCAACCTGTTGCTGCTCTTCGTGGGTTGCTTCCTCGAGCCGACGGCGGCGATCCTGATCGCGATCCCGGTGCTGATGCCCGCGGTGACGCAGCTCGGCATCGATCCGGTGCATTTCGGGCTCATCGTCGTGCTGAACCTGATGATCGGGCTGCTGCACCCGCCGATGGGGATGGTGCTGTACGTGCTCGCGCGCGTCGCGCGAATGTCGCTCGAGCGCACGACGATGGCCATCCTGCCCTGGCTCGTGCCGCTGCTCGGCAGCCTGATCCTGATCACCTACGTTCCGATCATTTCGCTGTGGCTGCCGCGGATGTTCTATCACTGATGAAGTCTGCCGTGTCGCTGATCGAGCGCGTCGAGATACTCCAGGTCGACCTGCCGCCGAAGGTCGTGCGGACCGATGCCATCCAGTCGTTCGTCCGGCAGGAAACCCCGATCGTGCGCATCACCTGCACCGACGGCGCGGTGGGCACCGGCTACACGTACACGATCGGCACCGGCGGCTCGTCGGTGGTCGCGCTGCTGCGCGATCACCTGTGCCCGCGGCTCATCGGCCGCGACGCCGCGGAGATCGAAGGGTTGTGGAAGGATCTCTTCTTCCATACGCACGCAACGGCGGTCGGCGCGATCACGAGCCTCGTCGCTGGCCGCGATCGATACGGCGCTGTGGGACCTGAAGTGCCGCCGCGCGGAGCAACCGCTGTGGAAGGTCGCGGGCGGCGCCAAGGCCGCGATCCCCGTCTACACGACCGAGGGCGGATGGCTTCACCATTCCGCGCAGCAGATCGTCGACGAGGCGATGGAAGCCAAGGCGCAGGGATTCAAGGGTGCGAAGTTCAAGGTGGGCAAGCCCTCGATCGCCGAAGATGTGCGCCGCCTGTCCGCGGTACGCGACGCCGTGGGCGACGAGTTCGAGGTGATGATCGACGCCAACCAGGCGTTTACCGTCGCGGAGGCGCTGCGCCGGGCCCACGCCTATGCGCCGCTGTCGCTCGCGTGGTTCGAGGAGCCGCTGCCTGCCGAAGACTTGGGCGGCCACGTCGCTGCTCGCCGCGAAGGCGTCGATGCCCGTCGCCGTCGGCGAGTCGCTCTACCACCCGTCGCATTTCCGCGAGTATCTGGAACGCGGCGCGTGCTCGATCGTTCAGGTCGACTGTGCGCGCATCGGCGGCATCACGCCCTGGCTCAAGGTCGCCCACCTCGCGGAAACGTTCAACGTCGCGGTGTGCCCGCATTTTCTGATGGAACTGCACGTCTCGCTCGTGGCCGCGGTGCCCAACGGCGCGTGGGTCGAGTACATACCGCAGCTCGACGACATCACGACGTCGAGAATGGCATTGCGCGACGGTTTCGCACTGGCGCCCCAAGGTCCCGGCCTCGGCATCGACTGGGACTTTGCCGCGATCGACCGGCTCGCCGTCGCGCGCGCGTCCGTGCACTGATCGAGGAGTAACGCCCATGCTCACGCAAGCATCGCTCATCATCCGCCTCCATGCCGACGACGACGTCGTGATCGCCCGGGCGCAACTGGTCGGCGGCACCAAGCTGCTGGACGAGAATGTCACCGTCGTCGGCCTGGTGCCACCCGGCCACAAGGTGGCGACGCGCGCAATCGCGAAGGGCGCACCGGTGAGGCGCTACAACCAGATCATCGGTTTCGCGAGCCGCGACATTGCGCCCGGCGAGCACGTCCACCTCAACAACCTGCAGATGGGGTCATTCGACCGCGATTACGCGTTCGGTGTCGACGTCAAGCCGACGCAATATGTCACTCCGCCGGCAACCTTCATGGGCATTGTCCGCAAAGGGGGTCCCAATGCAGGGCGGGTGGCGACCCGCAATTACCTCGGCATCCTGTCGACGGTGAACTGTTCCGCGACGGTCGCCCGCGGCATCGCGGGCCATTTCACGCGCGAGCGGCTGGCCGCCTTCCCCAACGTCGACGGCGTGGTCGCGCTGACGCACGGTTCCGGCTGCGGCATGGACACGCAGGGCGAGGGAATGCAGCTGCTGCGGCGCACGCTCGGCGGCTACGCGCGGCACGCGAATTTCGCCGGCGTGCTGATGGTCGGCCTGGGATGCGAGGCGAACCAGATCTCGGCGCTGCTGGGCGCGGAAGGCCTGCAGGAAAGCCCGCTTCTGCGCACGTACAGCATCCAGGACACCGGCGGCACCGCCAAGTCGATCGCGCGGGGCATCGCAATGATCGACGAGATGCTTCCGCACGCGAACGAGGTCCTGCGCCAGCCGGTGCCCGCCTCGCACATCACGATCGGCCTGCAGTGCGGCGGCTCCGACGGCTATTCCGGCATCACCGCGAATCCGGCGCTCGGCGCCGCCGTCGATCTTCTCGTGCGCCACGGCGGCACCGCGATCCTGTCGGAGACGCCGGAGATCTACGGTGCGGAGCATCTCCTCACCCGCCGCGCCGTGTCGCGCGCGGTAGGCGAAAAGCTCGTGTCGCGGATCAGGTGGTGGGAGGATTACACGGCGCGCGAAAAGGGTGAAATGAACAACAATCCGTCGCCGGGCAACAAGGCGGGCGGTCTCACGACGATCCTCGAGAAATCGCTGGGAGCCGTGGCGAAGGGCGGCACGACGAACCTCGTCGACGTCTACGAGTACGCCGAAACGGTGACGGCGAAGGGATTCGTCTACATGGACACGCCCGGCTACGATCCCGTGTCGGCAACGGGGCAGGTCGCGGGCGGCGCGAACATGATCGTGTTCACGACGGGCCGCGGCTCGGCTTACGGCTGCGCGCCGTCGCCGTCGCTCAAGCTGTCGACCAACACGCCGCTGTGGATCAAGCAGGAGGAAGACATCGACCTCAACTGCGGCGAAATCGCCGACGGCACGGCCGCGATCGACGAGATGGGCGAGCGCCTGTTCGGGCTGGTGCTCGCCACGGCGTCGGGACAGCGGACCAAGAGCGAAGGCCATGGATACGGGCAGAGTGAATTCGTGCCGTGGTATCTGGGCGCCGTGATGTAGTTCTCGGCAGATCATGTTTGATTGACACCCCGGCGGGCAGACTTTAGTCTGGCAGACCGGCCGGATGGCAAGAACAACAGCTGCAGTTCCACTCAGGAGGAGTTTGATGAAAGCATTGTCGAGGTTGGGCATCGCGCTCTTCGCGGCCGCCGCGCTCGCGCTGTCCGGGCAGGTCGCCGCACAGGAAAAACTCACCGTCTGGTGGGTCAAGGGCTTCTACAAATCCGAGGACGACGCGCTCTACGAAGCCATCAAGAAGTTCGAGGCCAAGACGGGCATCAAGGTCGAATTGTCGCAGTACGCGGTGCAGGACGGCATCCCGAAAGTCGTCGCGGCGCTCGACGCCGGGAATCCGCCGGACGTCGCGTACATCGACGTGTTCGACTTCCAGGTCACCGCCAAGTGGGCCTACGAGGGCAAGCTCGAGGACATCAGCGACGTCATCACGCCGATCAAAGGGCAGTTCCTGCCCAATACCGTCGAGACGACGTTCCTCTACGACGACAAGACGAAGAAGAAGGCCTATTACGCGTTCCCGCTGAAGCAGCAGACGATGCACATCGAGTACTGGAAGGACATGCTGGCGGAGGCGGGCTACAAGGAGTCCGACATCCCGACCGGCTGGAAGGAATACTGGTCGTTCTGGTGCGACAAGGTGCAGCCCGAGTACCGGAAGAAGACCGGCAAGCGCGGTTTCGCGACCGGCTTCCCGATGGGGGTCGACTCGAGCGACTCGTATTACTCGTTCCTGACGTTCATGGACGCCTACAACGTCAAGCTGGTCGACGACAACGGGAAGCTTCTCGTCGACGATCCGAAGGTCAAGGCAGGCCTCGTCAAGGCGCTCGGCGATTACGTGATGCCGTACCAGAAGGGCTGCACGCCGCCCTCGTCGACGAGCTGGAAGGATCCCGACAACAACGTCGCATTCCACAACAAGACGACGGTGATGACGCACAACGCGACGATCTCCATCGCCGCCAAGTGGTACGACGACATGAACAACGCGTCGCTGAAGCCCGAGGAGCGCGAGCAGGCGAAGAAGAACTACTACGAGCTGATCCAGACGTCGGGCTTCCCGAACAAGCCGGACGGCTCGCCGATGGTGTACCGCGCCGCCGTCAAGACCGGCGTCGTCTTCGCGGGCGCGAAGAACAAGAAGCGGGCAAAGGAGTTCGTCACCTTCCTTCTGCAGGAGGACAACCTGACGCCGTACGTCGAGGGCTCGCTCGGCCGCTGGTACCCGGTGACGAAGGCGGGCGCCTCGCGGCTGTCGTTCTGGCTCGCCGATCCGCACCGCACCTCGGTGCAGAAGCAGTTCGTTGCCGGAACGACGCCGTTCGAGTTCACGAAGAACTACAAGTTCACGGTTCTCAACAACGAGAACATCTGGGCCAAGGCGATGAACCGCGTGGTCAGCGAGAAATGGACGGTCGACAAGGCCGTCGACGAGATGATCGCCCGTATCAAGCAGGTCGCGGGGTAGAAAACGTCTGGTGGAACCGCGGGCGCCGCAGGCGCCCGCGATCTCGCGTCCGCACATCACCCATGTCGACGATTGCGCTGCCGAAGGTCGAGCCGGTCACGCCGTCCGGCGCGCCGAAGCGGAAGCTCACGACGTGGGAGGCCTGGGGCCTCGCGCTGCTCGCGCCCTACGTCGTCGTTTTCCTGGTGTTCGTGCTGTATCCGGTGGGCTACGGCCTGTGGCTCGCGCGTCACCCGGAAAGCTACGCGAACCTTGCCGACGACCCGGTATTCGCCACGTCGGTCATCAACACGATCGTGTTTCTCGTCGTCGCCATCAACCTGAAGATGGCGCTGGCGCTGTTCCTGTCCGGATTCTTCGTCAACACGCGGACGTGGATCAAGTGGCTGTCGGTGGTGTTCATCCTGCCGTGGGCGGTGCCGTCGATCCCGACGATCCTGTCGATCCGCTTCATGCTCAACCCCGAATGGGGTGTGGTCAACCAGACGATCTTCTCGCTGACGGGCCTCGACGGCCCGAACTGGCTGAACGACCGCTGGCTCGCCCTGTCGATGGCGATGCTGACGCACATCTGGAAGTCGTTGCCGTTCTGGACGCTGATCCTCATCTCGGGACGGCTCGCCATTCCGGCCGAGCTCTACGAGGCGGCAAGCGTGGACGGCGCGACCACGTGGCAGAAATTCCGCTTCGTGACGTGGCCGTCGATGCGCACGCTGTACGTGACCTCGCTGATCCTGTCGATGATCTGGACACTGGGCGACTTCAACAGCGTCTACCTGCTGACCGGCGGCGGGCCCGCCGACCTCACGCACATCCTCGCCACCCTCGGCATCCGTTACCTGCGGCTCGACCAGGTCGACATGGCGATGGCGACGGTCGTCTGCGCGATGCCGCTCGTGCTGCCGCTCGTCTATTTCATGATGAAACGGTTGTCGCGATGAGCCGCCGCTCGTTCCTCCGCACCGCGTCGGCAGAGGCGAAGCTGCTGCTGATCGGCGTACCGGTCTTCATCTGGACCCTGCTGCCGATCTACCACATCTTCCTGTTCGCGATCTCGAACAAGGACCAGGCGTTCGGCGGCAGGCTGTGGCCCGAGCATCCCACGCTGCGCAACTTCGCGATCGTGTTCAATCAGGAGAACTACTTTCTCAACCACTTCTGGCTGCAGCTGTGGAACTCGCTTCTCATCGCCGTCGCCGTCGGCGCGCTGACGCTCGTCATCGCCACCTGCGCGGCATTTGCGATCAGCCGGCTCAAGACGAAAGGCGGGACGGACGGTGATGAACCTCGCGCTCTTCACCTACTTCATCCCGGCGGCGTTTCTCGCGGTGCCGATGTACAAGGCGATGGGCGTCTACGGCCTCCTCAACCACCAGTGGGCGCTCATCCTGGCGATGGTGACGATTGCCTCGCCCTACTCGATCTGGGTGCTGAAGCAGAGCTCCGACAAGCTGCCCTACGAGCTCGACGAGGCCGCGCGGATGGACGGCGCGTCGCCGATGCAGCTCTTCCGCCTCGTGTACCTGCCGTTGATGGCGCCGTCGCTGGTCGCCGTCGGCACGTACGCGCTGCTGCTCGCGTGGAACGAATACCTCTACGCGTTCCTGCTGCTGTCGAACGACCGGGACATCACGCTCGCCGTTGCGCTCGGGCACTTCCTGTCGGCGGACGACTCGCCGTGGGAGCTGCTGATGACGACCGGCCTCATCTACGCGCTGCCGCCGGCCGCCATCTACTACACGTTCAAGCGCTACATGGTCGGCGGGCTGACTGCCGGCGCGGTGAAATCCTGACCTCCGGGAGCGGGCCATGGCAACCGTCGCATTCCAGAACATCGAAAAGTCCTTCGGCGCCACGAAGGTCATTCACGGCATCGGTTTCGACATCCACGACGGCGAGTTCGTCGTGCTCGTCGGGCCGTCGGGCTGCGGCAAGTCGACGCTGCTGCGGATGCTGGCGGGGCTCGAGGAGATCACGGGTGGAACGATCTCGATCGACGGCAAGGTCGTCAACGACATGGAGTCGAAGGACCGCGACATCGCGATGGTGTTCCAGAGCTACGCGCTCTACCCGCACATGACGGTCCGCGACAACATGGCGTTCAGCTTGAAGCTGCGCAAGGAAAAGGCGGAGATGATCGAGGAGCGCGTCGCGAAGGCCGCGAAGATCCTGAATCTCGACCCGTACCTGCACCGCTTTCCCAAGGAGCTGTCGGGCGGCCAGCGGCAGCGCGTCGCGATGGGGCGGGCGATCGTGCGCGACCCGAAGGTCTTCCTGTTCGACGAGCCGCTGTCCAATCTCGACGCCAAGCTGCGCGTGGCGATGCGCGGAGAGATCAAGGCGCTGCACCAGCGGCTCAAGACGACGACCGTCTACGTGACGCACGACCAGGTCGAGGCGATGACGATGGCCGACCGGATCGTGGTGATGCACGACGGCCGCGTCGAGCAGATCGGCACGCCGCTCGAGCTCTACGACCGGCCGGGCAACCTGTTCGTCGCGCAGTTCATCGGGTCGCCGGCGATGAATATCGTCAACGGGACGGTCCGGCGGAGCGGCGGCCGCGCGTTCGTCGAAGTCGCCGGCGGAGTGCGCTGGCCGCTGTTCGGAAGCGTCGGCGCCGAAGGCCAGGCCGTCACCTACGGCATCCGGCCCGAGCACCTGACGCTCGCCGCGGCGGGCGAGAGCACGGTTCCGGCCGAGATCATCGTCGTCGAGCCGACGGGCGCCGAAACCGAGCTTCTGATCCAGGCCGGCGACGCGCAGGTGATCCTGCGCACGCACGGGCGTCCGTCGGTGAATCCCGAGGACAGGATCGCACTCGGCGTCGATCCGGCGCATGTCCATCTCTTCGATCAGACGACCGGCGTCAGGCTCGGCTGACGACGGTCACCGCCGGCGACCGCATCCACCGGCTGCGCATCCACGGCATAACCCAATGCAGGATCCTCGATGAGCAAGAAAGCGAACGGCAGGAAGGTGAAGCTCCGCTCGACCGTCTGGTTCGGCAGCCACGACCGCGACGCGCTCGTCCACCGTTCGTGGATGAAGAACCAGGGCATCCCGCACGACCAGTTCGACGGCCGGCCGGTGATCGGCATCTGCAACACGTGGTCGCAGGCCACGCCCTGCAACGCGCATTTCCGCGAGCTCGCGCAGCACGTGCGCGACGGCGTGCTGGACGCCGGCGGCTTTCCGATCGAGTTCCCGGTGATGAGCCTCGGCGAGACGCTGATGCGCCCGACGACGATGCTGTTCCGCAATCAGGCGGCGATGGACGTCGAGGAGTCGATCCGCGCCAATCCGTTCGACGGCGTCGTGCTGCTGATGGGTTGCGACAAGACCACGCCGTCGCTGCTGATGGGTGCCGCCTCGTGCGACCTGCCGACGATCGGCGTCTCCGGCGGGCCGATGCTGAACGGCAAGTTCCGCGGCGAGGACATCGGTTCGGGAACGCACGTCTGGAAATTCACCGAGATGCTGAAGACCGGCGAAATGAAGTTCGACGACCTGGTCGAGGCGGAAGCCTGCATGTCGCGCTCGGCAGGACATTGCATGACGATGGGAACCGCGTCGACGATGGCGTCGATGGTCGAGGCGCTCGGCATGGGCCTGCCCACCAACGCGGCGATTCCGGCCGTGGATTCGCGGCGTCGCCTCCTCGCCCGAATGGCGGGGCGGCGGATCGTCGAGATGGTCCACGAAGATCTACGGATGTCGAAAATCCTCACCCGTGACGCCTTCGAGAACGCGATCATGCTCAATGGCGCGATCGGCGGTTCCACCAACGCCGTCGTCCATCTGCTCGCGATCGCCGGCCGCATCGGCGTCAAGCTCACGCTCGACGATTGGGACCGGCTCGGCCGCGACATGCCCTGCCTCGTCAACCTGATGCCGTCGGGCAAGTACCTGATGGAGGACTTCTACTATGCAGGCGGACTGCCGGCGGTGATCAAGGAGATCGGCAGGTTCCTCCACAAGGATGCGCTCACCGTCAACGGCCGCACGCTGTGGCAGAACAGCAAGGACGCCGTCAACTACGACAAGGACGTGATCACGCCGCTCGCCAAGCCCTTCAAGCCGCAGGGCGGCATCGCGGTGCTGCGCGGGAATCTCGCGCCGGACGGCTGCGTGCTGAAACCTTCTGCAGCGACGCCGAAACTGCTGAAGCACAAGGGCCGCGCGGTCGTGTTCGAGGACATCGACGACCTGCACAAGCGCATCGACGACCCGAAGCTCGACGTCGACGCGTCGTCGGTGCTGGTCCTCAAGAACTGCGGTCCGAAAGGCTATCCCGGCTTTCCCGAAGTCGGCAATTTCGCGCTTCCGGCGAAGCTGCTGAAGAAGGGCGTCACCGACATGATCCGGATTTCCGACGCGCGCATGTCGGGCACCGCCTACGGCACCGTCGTGCTGCACACGGCGCCCGAAGCGGCCGCCGGCGGGCCGCTTGCCCTGGTGCAGAACGGCGACCTGATCGAGCTCGACGTCGCGAGGCGGAAGATCCATCTGCACGTCACCACGGCCGAACTTGCGCGCCGACGCGCGAAATGGAAGGCGCCCAAGCCGCATGCGGACCGCGGCTGGGTCAAGCTGTATTGCGACACCGTGCAACAGGCGGACAAAGGGGTCGACCTCGATTTCCTCGTCGGGAAATCAGGCGCAAAAGTCGGGCGCGAGAGCCACTGAAGACGCTCGATTGGGCGGGCCCGGACGCTTTCCGGCCCGTGTGGGGAAATCCGGATCCACCCGAAGCGGAGGAAAACATGAACACCCGAGTCGCGATTTCTGCCGTCCTCATGGCGGTAATGTCACTGGTTCTGGGCTTCGTCGTGCACGGATGGCTGCTCGCGCCGGATTACAAGGCGCTGGGTGCGCTGTTCCGCTCCGAAGACCAGCAGATGGGGTTTTTCGGCTTCATGATCGCGGCGCACGTGCTGATCGGCGTCGGCTTCACGTGGATCTACCGCATGGGGCGCGAGCAAAAGCCGTTTCTCGGCCAGGGTGTGCGCTTCGGTCTGGCGGTCGCGGTGATGTCGTGGATTCCGACCTACCTCATCTACTACGCCGTCCAACCGATTCCGGGCAACGTCGTGGCGAAGCAGATCATCTTCGACACGATCACGGTCGTGCTGATGGGGATCGCCTGCGCCTGGATAAATCAGGACAAGCGCGCCTAGCGCGATTCGCGCGGCGACGCTCGGCGCAAGCGCCGAGCAAGGACGCGCTGTCGTTTCAGTCTGCGAGGAGTCCATGCGCGAATGGGGCGCTGCGCAGTGTCGACGATGTCGTCGAGAACGGTGACCCGGCATTCGGATGCAGGGGCGTAACGCACCGAACTCGCCGTTCGCCGGTCGCATAGGTATACGTCGCGGTAAAACGACACCCCGGCGGCGCGCCGGACAGACCCTGTTGCAAGGATCCTCTGAAAAAGTCCAACGCGGTTGCGCGATGGCGCCAGGATGCGCCGTGGTCCTCCGCCGCCGCAGCGGTGGGCGGTCGTGCTCGCGGAAAGCGTCGCCGGCGGTGAACATTCGATGCGCGTTCGGAGCGGGATGCGTCGTTGCAACGCTGGCGCTGCCGGCGATCGCGCAGGACCCCAATTGCGGCGATCGACCCCGTCGATGGCCGAATCAGGATGGTCGTGACGGGAAGCAACATCCCGACGATCGAGCGCGAGACGGCATTGCCGGTCCAGATCATCACCCGCGAGGAAATCGAGCGGGCGAACCTCCAGACTGCGGCCCAGCTCGTCAATACCATCTCGGCGGCGATGAGCTTCGGCGCCTTCAACGAGGCCCAGGCGCTGGGCGGCCGAAACGGCGGCATCGGACAGGCGGGATACGCCGCCGCGGGGCTGCGCGGGCTCGGCTACCAGGCCACGCTCGTGCTGCTCAACGGCCGCCGCATCGCCAACTGGGCGTTCACGACTCTCGGCGGCGACCTGAACTCGATTCCCCTGGCCGCGGTCGAGCGCGTCGAGGTGCTGAAGAGCGGCGCGTCCGCGATTTATGGCAGCGACGCGCTCGCCGGCGTCATCAACTTCATCCTGCGCAAGGACTTTCAGGGCACCGCGGCCTACGCTCAGTACACATCGCCCGAGCATACCGGCGGCTATGCCAAGCACTTCAACGTGGCCGCGGGCTACGGCAACCTTGCGAGCCAGGGGTTCAACGCCTATGCGATGGTCGACTATCAGCAGTACGGGGGAATACGAGGCGCGCGACCGGCCGTTCGCCGCGAGAAACTACATTCCGGCAGAAGGTGTCGATCGCACCAGCATCAATTCGCTTCCCGCGAACGTCGACACGCCTGCGGGCGTGCGCAACCCGACCGGCGATCCGGCGCGCGGCTACGCGACTCCCGTCGTGTGCGCCGCCGCTGTCGTTTCCCACGGCGGGCAGCCTGAACCAGTTTCAGTGCCGCTGGAACGGCGACGGCTCATCCAGCATCTTCAACCCGAGCGAGCGCCTCAACGTCGTCGGCGCGTTCACCTGGCAGCTCGATCAGGATAGCCAGTTGTTTCTCACCGGCACCTACGCCCGCAACCGATTCGAGTTTGCCATCCGGCCCACGCAGGTCTCCAACCAGACTACGTTCGAGCAGAAGACGAGCTTCCTGCTTCCGGCCACCAGCCCCTACTATCCGCACGACTTCGCGCGCACGTTCGGCATCGACGGGACGCCGCTCAACGTTTACTGGAGCGCGGTCGAGCTCGGGCCGCGCACGATCGCGCCGATCACGGAGCAGTGGAACGTCGTCGCGGGGATCCGTGGCGTGGCATTGGGTTGGACATACGACGGCGCGTTCAACTACTCCCGCAGCGACGTCGACCAGCGATCGACCGATGGCTACGTACGCGAATCGGCGCTGATGCCGATCCTGAACAGCGGGGTCGTCAATCCTTTCGGCCCGAACACGCAGGCGGTCGTCGACCTGATGTCGACGGCGAAGTTCAACGGGACGCTTCGCTCGGGCACCGGGAGCACGACCTCGCTCGACTTCATCGCGTCTGCCGACGTTTTCGCGCTTCCGTCGGGCCCGCTGTCCGTGGCAATTGGCATGAGCGCTCGCCGCGAGGAAGTCACGCAGACATCCGTCCCCGCACTCGAGTCCGGCGATATTCTCAATCTCAACACCTCGTCGTCGCTTGTCGGGTGCGCGCGACATCGGGGCGCTGTTCGCCGAGGCAAACATTCCTCTCGCCAGCACGCTCGAGGCCAATGTCGCCGTCAGGTACGATCACTACAGCGATTTCGGCGGCACGACCAATCCGCAGGTGTCGCTGCGCTGGCAACCGGCCCCGACACTGCTGCTGCGTGCGTTCGACGGGCACCGGATTCTTCGCGCCCTCCCTGACGGGCCTGTTTACACCCCCCGTTTACGGACTCACGCCGGGCAGCCTGAGCGACCCGGCCCGCTGCCCCGTCACGCGGTCGCCGCAGGACTGCAACACGCAGTTCCCGGCTGCTCGGCGGCGGCAACCCGGCGCTGCAGCCGACCACGTCCAAGCAGTGGAGCGTGGGGGGCGTCTGGGCGCCGACCCGGCGAGCTCTCGCTGGGACTGGACTACGTGTCGATCCTGCTCGACGACCGCATCAATTTCTTCCCAACGCACGCAGATCTTCGCGCAGTGTCCCAATGGCGTCGACCGGCCCGACGTGCTACCTGATCCACCGCGGCCCGGTCGATCCCGCCTATCCGACACTTCCGGGGCCGATCGTCCAGGTCGACCAGTTCCTCACCAACCTCGGCAAGCAGAAGGTCAGCGCCATCGACTTCAACGTCCAGTTCGTGGCGCCGACACAGGACTGGGGCCGGTTCAAGCTGAACTTCACCGGAACCTACACCATCGAGAATCGGCGCCAGCAGCTCGATGGAAGCTACCCCAACCAGGTCAATCACTATTCCATCGTGGGCGGGAATCCCGGGGTGATTCCCTACTGGCGCCACTACCTCGAGCTCGACTGGAACTACGGGCCGTGGTCGGTGACGGTCACCGAGAACTTTCAGACCGGCGGGTACGACCAGTCGCCGGCGCCCGGCACGGGCACCCAGCTGCGAACCATCGGCGATTACGACCTCTGGAACCTCGGCGTCATCTACGCCGGCTTCCGGAACTGGACCTTGTCGGGCGGGATCAAGAACCTGTTCGACCGCGATCCGCCGTTTTCGAACCAGACCCAGAACTATCAGGTAGGCTACGACCCATCGTACGCTGATCCGCACGGGCGCCTGTACTGGGTCGGCGTCAGGATACGCCTTCAGGTAGGCGACAGGGACTGCGTTGCGAAACGCGCGAAAGTGCTTCGTCGGCTTCGCTTGTCGCCGCCGCGATGTCGAGCGATCGCCGGCGCCGGGGTGACGACGACCGTCGTCGACGTTCCGACGCGGGACGCGACGCAACGCTTCCTCTACGTGCGTCCGGACGTCGCCGGTGGCAAACATCGTGTTCCTTCCGGGAAACGCGGGCATCCTGGGCATCGCGAACGACGGATCCATGCCCACGTTGGCCGGGCGCTGCGCTCCCTTCGCGCGCAACCGCGACGCGTTTGCGGCGCGCGGCTTCGCGCTGGCGCTCGTCGACCAGACGTCGGACGTCAAAGATCCGGCAGTACGCCGACATTCGCGAAGTCGTCCGCTACATGCGTGGCCGCGACAAGGTGCCCACCTGGATCGTCGGCGGCAGCGGATCGACGATGGCGGCCTTGAACTTCGCGGTCGACCTTCCGCAGGACGAGCCGCTGGGCGTCATCATCTTCTCCCCATGGCAGCCCGACGTCGCGCGGGCCGCGCTGGTGCGAGCGCCCGACGCTGGTGGTCTTCCATCGGGAAGATCCTGTGTCGGCGCCGTTCGTCGATCCGCTGTTCGACGCGCTGACCGCAGCGCCGGCCAAGGAGCGCATTGGTCTTGCCGGCGGCAGCAATGACGGCGAATGCGGCGGCTACCACCTGTTCATGGGCATCGACGCCGAGTTCGTAGCGGCGGTCGCCGGCTTCATCGACAAGCACAACCCGACGCGACGGTAGGTGCATGGACGTGCAGCAGGTTCGCGGCTATCGGTTCGCCGGCTTCAGCTTCGACCTTGCCAAGCGCCGGCTCAGTGGGCCGGACGGGGCCGTCATCCCGCTTGCCGGCCGCGCCTACGACGTGCTGGCGTACCTCGTGGAGAACCGCGATCGCGTGGTCGGCAAGGACGAGCTGATCAAGGCCGTCTGGCCGAACAGCATCGTCGAGGACAACAACCTCAATCAGGCAATCTCGACGGTGCGCCGGGCGCTTGGGGATTCCCGCGACACGCCGAGATTCATCGTCACGGTCGCGGGTCGCGGCTACCAGTTCATCGGTGACGTGATTCCCTTGGCCGAGGCCACGGCCGAGCCCCGTGAGGCAGAGGCGCGTCAGGCCTCGGACACAGTCCGCGCATGAATCGTCGGACGCCTCCGTGTCGGGCGCGGAATTGCCGATACCCGATCCGTCGCCAGTCATCCTGGCAGGAAACGCGCGTCTCGCGCCGCGTCGTGCTGTCCGGTCTTGCCGTCGCTGCGGCCGCCGCGGTCGGCGCGGGCCTCTGGTGGAATCGATCCAGGCAGCGCTCGCGCCTGCCGAAGTCGATCGCGGTGCTGCCATTCAGGCCGCTGCTGCCGGAGGCCCGCAATCCGGCAATGGAGCTCGGCGTCACCGAGCTGCTTGATCAATCGACTGAGCCGCCTGCCCGGTGTGGTCGTGGCACCGCTCAGTTCCGTGATGCGTTTTGCCGCGACCGATGTGGATCCGCTCGAGGCCGGCAGAAAGCTCGGCGTCGAGGCCGTGGTCGACGGCCGCCTGCACGTCCACGAGGATCGCGTCCGGCTCACGGCCCGGCTGCTGGCGGTCGACGATGGCGCGTCGTTGTGGGCGAACAATTTCACGGAGCCTCTGGGCGAACTGCTCGCGGTCCAGGACACGCTCGCGATGCAGCTGGTGAACGCGCTCACGGCGGAACTTTCGAACGAGGCGCGCTCGGGGGTGCTTGCGCAGGACACCACAGATGTCGAGGCCTGGCAGCTCTACGCGAACGGCCGGTATCAGCTCGAGCGCCGCGACGCGTCGAGCCTGCGGCGCGCGATCGAGTTCTTCGATGCCGCGTTGCGCCGCGATCCGCGCTTCGCGTTGGCGAGCGCCGGCCTTTCGGATGCGCACGCGCTGACGGCGGTCTTCGACGTCGAGCCTCCGACGAAGGCGTTTGGCCAGGCGCGGCAGGCGGCGCTGCGCGCGCTGGAGCTCGATCCCAGGCTGCCGGCTGCGCACGTGGCGCTCGGGCACGTCGTGACCCAGTACGACCGCGATCTCGAGGCGGGGCGCACGATCTACCTGCAGGCGCTCAAGCTGCAAGCCGGAATTCGCGCGGGCGATGGCACTCATGGCGCTGAACCTGACTCAGGCCGGAGAACCTCGCAAGCGCCGGCGAGTACATCCGCAAGGCGCAGGCGCTCGAGCCGGCCAACTTTGCGTTCCTGGCGCTTTCAGGATGGGTCCGCTATTTCACGCGCGCGTTCGACGATGCCGAACGGGAGCTGTCGCGCCTTGTCGAGGCGGCGCCGCAGGCCGCGTTGCCGCGGCAGTTCCTCGCGCACGTGATGCTCATGCGCGGGAAAGGGGCGGAAGTCGTGCGCCTGCTCGAAGGCCGCAACGAACCGGCCCCCACCTCATTACTCCAATCTCGGACGGGCGTATGCCCAGACGGGCAATGTCTCCGCCGCCCGTGCGGAAATCGACCGCGTTGAACTCCGCGGGTCCGAAGGTTTCGGTGTGGGTTTCGAGCTGGGGCTGATCCACCTGGACCTGGGGGATCGCGACCGGGCGCTGGCCTCGCTCGAGCGCGGCGTGGACGACCACTCGCAGGTGCAGGGCTACCTCAACGTGGAGCCGGCGCTGGATCCGCTCCGCGACGACCCGCGGTTCCGCGCGATCAGCCGACGCCTCTCGGCTCCGGTAACAAAGGCCGTTTGCGGCCGCCGATGACGAGAAAATCCGCTCCGCTCAGACGTTTTCATAACGATTCACTAGCGCCCAAAGACGCGTCACGGCCGGCGCGTCCATCTTTCCTCCCCATGGAGCGGCAATCCCGCCGCGCCATAAAAGGAGGACGAGATGAATGATACGCAAAAGCGATCGTATGTTCGGCCGTCACGGCGGTCGCCGTCGCGGCTGGCACGCGGCCCCGCTGCCGCCGGCGACGATGACCTCGACCGGTACCAGTCGTTCGGCAAGATTGTGGGCACTTGGCAGGTCAGGATCACCCCGTACGTCTGCGCCACGGGAGTACCACTTCCGCCGGCGGCCGAATTCGACTCGATGGTCAGTTTCGCCGCTGGCGGAACGATGACGGAGACCACCTCGAATCCGCGATTCCTGCCGGGTCAGCGCAGCATCGGGCTCGGCTACTGGGAACGCAACGGGCGCCAATCGTACGAAATCGTGTTCCAAGCGTACGTCCAGTTCACCGGCGGCAACTACACGCAGGGCAAGCAGCGTATCGAGCAGGACATCGACATGGTGGACGCCGATCACTGGAATTCCACCGCTGTCGTCCTATTCACTGATGTCGCTGGCGCGCCGGTTCCGCCGAGCGGATGCATGCGTGCGGTCGGCGTGCGGATGCCTTAAGCAGTCGACGAAAACCTTTGCGGCCGCCGCACGGCGGCCGCCTCAACGGGCAACCGACTTCGCAGACATCACCACCGCCAACGAGAGGCAATTGACATGAAGTCATTCGCATTCAAATCCATTTTGTCCATAGCGTTGCTTGCGCTCGGGACACCGATCGCTATTGCCGCTTCCGGCACGATCGGTCCCGGCTTCACGGGAGCATGGTTCGATCCGGCGCAAAGCGGACACGGTCTGTTCATCGAGATCCTTCCCGACAACCGCATCCAGGCCGCGTGGTTCACATTCAACCCGGCCGGCACGGAGCAGGCGTGGTTCGTCGGTACCGGGACCTACGCCGGCAACACGGCGACGCTCACGTCGGTCGTACAGCCTGAAGGCGGACGGTGGATTCCGAATTTCGATCCTACGCGCGTCGTTTCCAACTCGTGGGGCGCGCTCACGCTCAGGTTCGACAGCTGCAATCACGGCACCGTCGAATTCACGTCGACGCAAGGGTACGGCGCCGGGAGCATGAACCTCACGCGGCTGACGCAGCCCGAGGGGCTAACGTGCCCATGAATTGTGTACTCGCCGCCGACATTCATGCAACTGAATCTGTAACACGGACGAGACATCGATGAGAAACAGCTGCCACTATCAGGTAAGCGCATGCACTGCGTCTGCTGGGCGCGGTCATGCTTGCCGGTCGCGATCAATGCCCCGAGTTTCGCGCAGCAGGCACTCGACCGCCAACGTCGTCGCTAGCGAATCGTCAATCGCAGGCACGTTGGATGGCCACGGGAAGTCTCAACGTTCGCGCGATTTCGGGCACACGGCGACGCTGCTACCCAACGGAAAGGTTCTGGTCGTCGGTGGCGTGTTGGCCGACGACGGCTGGGGGATGTTCAAGGAGACACGACTGCGGAGCTGTACGACCCGACGTGTCGGCTCCTGGATCGCTGACCGGCGATGAGGTACGCGCGGCGGGCACGCGTATCGCAGCGCGACTCTGCTGACCGACGGGAAAGTCCTCGTCGCCGGTCCTTGGGCAGAGAGCGCGGAGCTTTACGACCCGGTTTCACGGCACATGGATGCAGACTGGCAGCACGAACGATCGACGAATACTCGCACATCGTGAAGTCAATTGGCCGATGGAAGGGTTTTTGTCGCGGGCGGATTGATCTAATTGATGCCGATCAGCCAGCGCGAAGTTTACGACCCCGTCAACGGGTTCGTGGACACGTGATCGGCTGCTCGACAACCCGAAATCTCGTTCACACTGTAACGGAGCTTCGAGACGGTACGTTGATCCTCGCTCGGAGGAGGCACGGACAGCCTGTTCGTGAGCAGGAACCATGTGATGATTCTAGCCACGGCAGCGAAAGTCTACGATCCGCGCACGGATACCTGGTCCTCTCTACTCGACGGCCTCGTTACCAGCCGAATCGATCATATGGCAACGGTGCTGCCAAGCGGCAAGGTCCTGGTCGCTGGCGGCAGACATATAGTCTGCGAAGGGGGTACCCGCTATCACTGGGACTCGCTCAGTCCGCGGAGCTCTACGATCCGGCGGCCGGGACGTCGACCACGACGGACTCCCTCAAGTTCGCCGGCGAAGGAGTAACGGCAACCCGAGTTGTCGAACTGGTGACGTGCCTCCTTGTTACGGGAGCGTCTCTCGACGCGGAAACGTACGACGCGACGGGTCGAGAAGTGGCGACCGGCAGGGACAGCAAATCACGCCTCGCTACATGCACACGGCGACGCTTCTGAAGGATGGCCGAGTCCTCGTGGTGGGCGGAGTCGGTTCAAGTCGAAGCCCGACCAGCTCTCGCCAGCGCCGAGCTCTACGGAAATCTTCCGCCGGGCAGCATATCGGACCCGGCTACACCGGCTCCTGGTACGATCCGGACGCAGATCTGGCCATGGACTCTTCGTCGAGGTCCTGCCGGACAACCGGTTCCTCGCCGCGTGGTTCACGTTCAATCCTGCGGGAACGCAGCAGTCCTGGTTCCTGGGCGTCGGCACCTACAGCGGCGACACGGCGACGATAGATTCGGTCGTGCAGCCGACCGGCGGCCGATGGATCCCGAATTTCGATGCTTCCGCGCGTCGTGAACAAGCCGTGGGGAACGCTGAAGTTCACGTTCACCGACTGCAACCACGGCAGGGTCGAGTTCGCATCGAGCGCGGGTTACGGCGCTGGGAGCATGAACCTCACGCGGCTGACGCAGCCTGCCGGACTTACTTGCCGGTGATTGAATGCATTGACCGCGCGGTGTCGTCCGGCGCGGCCGGCGACGCCGCGTTCCCCTGCGTCCTGGTACCGGCGACGTTGTAGCCGAACACGTTCGCGAAGAACGTGCCGTCGCGGTGTCGCGCCTCCAGCGCGGCGACGAAGGCATCGCCTTCCGCGCGCGTGATCTCCCTCTCCGCAACGGCGGAGTCCAGGCGGTCGCGGAGGAAGGCCAGGTGCACGAAATCCGGAAACGCTATTTCGAGCACCTTGACGGCCTGCTCGATGTCGGCAAGGCCCTGCGCGCACGAACATCGCGCGCAGACGCGTGCCGCTGTGCGGGTTCACGATCATGCGCAGCAGGGCGCGCGTGCTCGCTTCGTGCACGCGCCGGTGCGCCGGGTCGTCGAGAGCGAGCCCATGCTGACCGTGATCGGGGTCGATCACCATCACGCGACCGCCGGGCCGGGTGACGCGGAGCATTTCCAGAAGGCCCGCCTCGGGATTGTCGAGATGCTGGAAAACCCGTTCGGCGCGCACTGCGTCGAAGCTGCCGTCGGCAAACGGCAGCGCGTACACGCTCGCCGACCTTCAACTCGATTGACGTCGCGGATCCCTGCGCCGCTCGCCTCGCCGCCGCAATCATGGCTTCCGACGGGTCGATTCCGGCGACCCTGCCACGCGGTCCGACGAGGCCCGCGAGCTCGACGCAGACTTCGCCCGCACCGCATCCGACATCGAGCACCGCCGCTCCGGCATTCAACCGCAGCATCCCGTATCCTTCGCGACGAGCGTCGGCGAGTCGATCCGCGAGCACCGCGAGGTATTCGACCAGATCCTCCGCGCGCGTGCTGCCGTCGACGTCCGAAAATCCCGTTGTCTTGCTCATCGTGTCACCGCCTTGGGCGAAGCGTCGCTCGGTGCGCGGCTGGCCGATTCAATGTCGCGTCCGAGAGCCTGCGAGATGATAGACGAATCCGCGCGGTGGACGATTCGACGGCCGGAATTTTCCTCACGGGGGTTCGGGTCTCCCGATGCGGCGCGTCATTCAATCGGGTTGGGGGAGAGAAACGCCGAGTGTCCTAGATGGGCAGGAACACAGCCGTCGCGAGCGTCTGCACGATCTTCCTGATCGTCCGGTTGGTGCGCTGCGCGGCGATCTCCGCCATCACGTCCTGGTAGGCGATCATCTTGCCGAACTCGCGCTCGAACGAGAGGTTGCGCACATCGATGCCCATCTCGTTCGACAGCAGCAGCGGCTCGCCCAGCGCGTCGTGCGCGTTCGCGAGTTTCCATGCCGCGATCTCGATGTTCCGCGCGGAGTTGTAGAGCTTCTGCGCATCGAGACTGTCGGTAAGGTAGAGCTCGGTCTTGCCGTTGTAGGCAAGGAACACCATGCTCGCGAGCCCTACGCCGAATGCGAAAACGCGGTCACCCCCGTACTCCGGCTTCAGCCCGAGCACGATGGCGTCGGCGCCGCGCGCGCTGCCGAGCTCGGCGAAGCGGAATTCGGCGCGACTGTCGAATGCCCGCGCCACGCGCCGCATCCATGGTCGCGTAGTTGCCCTTGCGCCACTCGCGCGGATTCCGGCGATACAGCTTTTCCATCAGCAGACGGGCAGACGCGAGGCATTCCTTGAGGTGCGCCTCGGCCGCGATGTCGGTGTCCGATTTTGCGAGATCGGAGGCGCGAAAGTCTCGCTCCGCGGGAAGCGACCGCTTGCCGGTGGCGGGCGCGGCGGGCGGAAACGTCGGGCTCGCGGTGCACGCGATGAGCAGCGCGCAGAGCGCCGGTGCGCCACGCAGAAACATCGTCCTTCGCTCGGGGCCGCTCATGCCAAACCGGAATTTCTCTCCAAGGGATCTCGTCGGCAAGCGGTCCTGACTGACGGCAGCGTGGCCGGATTTGACCCGGCACTCGTGCAGTGCATACTATCGCACGGCGGCGAAAGTCCGTTCGCGCTAAAGCCGACCGGGCGCCCTGCCGTTTCGCGGCCGCGAAACATCATCCTGAGCATGAACCCAGCCAAGCTCGACGCCCTGCGCCGGAAATACGCGAATGCGAAGGGCGGGCAGATCTTCGATCCCGAGTTCGCTGCCGTCGGCGCCAAGGTGTTCGTCGACGCCGAGCAGCGCAAATGGCCGTTCGCCGGCGTCGCGACCCTTCTCGGCGCGCCGATCGTTACGCCCGCACCGGCCGGCGCCGGAGATCCTGGCGAATTCGGCGGCATCGACGTCGCGCTGGTCGGCGTGCCGATGGATCTCGGGGTCACGAATCGGGCGGGCGCACGCCTCGGTCCGCGCGCGGTGCGCAATGTCGAGCGCATCGGACCCTATGAGCACGTGCTGAAGATGGCGCCGATGGGGATCCTGAAGGTCGCGGATATCGGCGATGTCCCGATGGCGAGCCGCTTCTCGCTCGATCGTTGCATGGCCGACATCGAGGCGTTCTTTCACCGGCTGCGCGCCGCGAACGTCATTCCGCTGGCGGTCGGCGGCGATCACTCGATCACCTATCCGATCCTGAAGGCGCTTGGGCGCGACCGTCCGGTCGGCATGGTGCATCTCGACGCGCACTGCGACTCCGCGGGCGAATTCGAGGGCTCGAAATTCCACCATGGCGGGCCGTTCCGGCAGGCGGTGCTGGACGGCGTGCTCGATCCCGAGCGCTCGATCCAGATCGGGATCCGCGGCGGCGCCGAGTTCCTGTGGGAATTTTCGTACGAATCGGGGATGACGGTGCTCCACGCCGAGGAGGTGGTCGAGATGGGCACGGCGGCCGTCGTCGCAAAGGCCCGCTCCGTTGTCGGCGATGGCCCGACCTACGTGACCTTCGACGTCGACGGGATCGATCCCGCCTTCGCGCCCGGTACCGGCACGCCGGAGGTGGGCGGTCTCACGCCGCGGGAAGCACTCGCCATCCTGCGGGGGCTTGCCGGGCTCGACATCGTCGGCGGCGACGTCGTCGAGGTCGCACCACAATACGACGCGACCACCGTCACGGCGCAGATCGGCGCGCAGATGCTCTTCACCGAGCTTTGCCTCGTGGCCGCCAATCCCAGGCGACACCGGCGCACCTGAGCGATTCGAGGCGCGGTCGCGCGCGGTTCGCGCCGTGCACCGGCGCAGCGCAACGGGACTTTGCGTCGCCGCTGCGATACCGGCCATAATCCGTTACTGCCTTTTGCAGTCAGGGGATTGGGCGATGCGTTTTTTTTGCTCCGCGTTGGTGATGGTCGCGGCGGGCGTGGTGCAGGCGCAGGCGCCACCGCCCGATTCGCGTGGCGAACTCCTGTACCGGACGCACTGCATCGGCTGTCACACGACCCAGGTGCATTGGCGCGGAAAGACGCTGGCGTCCGACTGGGCGGGCCTCGTCGCCCAGGTCGAGCGGTGGCAGAGGAACGCGAAGCTCGGCTGGAGCGGCGCCGACGTCGACGCGGTCGCCCGGTACCTGAACGCGGCGTATTACCGGTTTCCCTCTCCCGACGGAACGCCGGTCGGTGAGGGCCCTCCCTTGCACCGGGTCGCGCGGCGCGATTGATCGCGACTTCGCACACCTCGCCATGCCGGCCGTTGCCGATTACCTGAACCCCGATATTCCGGCGGGCCTGCGACGGGTCACGATGCCGGTCGTCGATGCCACGCCGGCGGCGCTCGGCGCCTACGGAAGGCTGGTCGACGACCCCGCGACGTGCGAGATCGAAATCGTCCGCTGGCCGGCGCAGGGCAGGCGTCCGGTGGACCCCGACACGGGCGACGAGGGTGGCACGACCGAGGGAACGTTCGTCAGCGAATGGCGGGGCGACATCCTGTATGGTCGCAACGACGCGGTCGGTGGCCACTACATCCTCGCGTACGGCGAGGATCCCGCGGCGGCGGACTCCGCCCACGCGCGGGACCCGCGGCGCATCCTTCTCTGGCACGCGAACTATCATCCCGACGGCGGGCAGCTGTTCTTTCCGCTCGAACGCAAGCCGTTCCTCGTGCCGCTCGCGCTGCCGGGCGACGACATCGAGCCGGCGGACTTCGTGTGCTTCCGTTTCGACGGCCGACGCGGCCTCTACATCCACCCGAACATCTGGCACGAAGGCGTATTCACGCTGCGCGGCACGCATCGGTTTTTCGACAAGCAGGGCGCCGTGCATGCGCGCATTTCCGTCGATTTCGCGCGCGAATTCGGCTGCCTGCTCGAAGCGCCCGTCGGCTGATTTCCGCCGCGCCGTCACGCCGCCGGCTTGCGTGCGACGCAGGCGAGCCACGGCTGCTGCGCGCACGGAAGCCCTTCGGGCCGGTAGTAGTGGGTCAGCGGAACGAAGCCCGCGTCCACGAGGTGGCGCTGCCACGTCGCGAGATCGTGGTACGCGCCGTAGCGACCGCGGTTCCAGCCTTCGCGATTGTCGCCGTGCGGATTGGAGCTGAAGAGCACGCCGCCGGGTTTCAGCGTCGCATGCAGTTCGCGCAGCACGCGCGGCAGCTCCTGGCCCGGCACATGGAACAGCGAGGCGTTGGCGAAAACGCCGTCGAACTGCCCGGCGGGCAGATCGAGCTTCAGGAAATCCTGCTCCCACACTTCGCATCCGGTGTCGGCGCGCGCCATGGCCGCGAACGGAGCAGCGCCCTCGAGCCCGACGGCGAGATGGCCGAGCCGGGTGAACGTCGCGAGATCGCGGCCGGGACCGCAGCCAAGATCGAGGATGCAATACGGTGGCGACGCGACGATGTGCCGCAGCAGCGCGTCGATGTTCTGACGCACGTCGTGGTCGCGCGTCCCCTCGCGGAATGACAGGGCGCGCTGCGCGTAGCTTTCCAGCGTCTCTGCGGAAATTCGCTCGAGATCACGCGGGCCGAGGTTCATTTGAAGGGGCTCGCGATCGCGTGCCTGGTGGTCGGGATGATCACCGGGGCCCCCGATCGGGCATGCGCCGGCGCGGAATCAGGCGGCATGTGGGCGACGGCCTACGGGGATCGGTTGAAGGTGCGGGTCTTCGCGGTGCCGTCGATCGATGGATCCCGACCGAGGACCGGCATCCGGCCCGGTCACGAACCGTTCGCCTCGAACACCTCCACGGGATTGCCGGATGGGTCATTCGATCAGGATCTGCTTGCCGCCGGGACCGGAAACGACCTCGCCGCGGAATCCCGCACCGGATCGCCCGAGCCTGTCGACCAGACCGGAAAGATCGTCGGTTTCGAGCACCAGCCGGTTCCAGCCGCCCGACGCAGGCCGGGATCCGTCCGCAAGCGGACGCGAGGCGGAACTGCCCGGCCCACTCAGCCACAGCGTGAGATCGCCGCGCCTGACCATCGCGAACGGCGGTCCCCATTTCTCCACCAGCTCGAATCCCAGCACGTCGACGTAGAACGCCGTGGCGGTGTCGACATCGGTGACGATATAGCGAACGACGGCCATCGGTGATCTCCAGTCGGGCAGCAGCGATCCGAGTTGACGCCAATCGGTTACTTCATTCCGGCGCCGACGGTCGGTCGGACGGGAATGCCGGCGGGATCGAATCCCTCGAGACAGAAAACGTTGATGCCAAGGTGATCGGGCGTGACGCGCTTCCTGTGGAACGGATAGATGCCGCACGTCCGGCAGAAGTAGTGGCGCGCTGTCATCGTGTGGAAGCGGTATTCGGAGAGCGCATCCTCACCCGAAAGCAGCCGGAACCGGCTTTCGTGGACTTTCACCATGAGCGCGTTCTTGCGCCGGCAGATCGAGCAGTCGCACGTCGTGAGCTCGGGAAAGTCGGTTTCGATCTCGAACGCCACGGCGCCGCAATGACATGCGCCGCGGTATTTCCGCATCGGTCGGCTGCCCATGTGCATTCCGTCCTGTTCGAGGGCCGGCGGATTATTCCGGAAGTTCGGCCGGCAACGAATCGAAAATCGCAATGTTAGCGGAACGGAACGGTCCCTTGTGGGCCGTTCGCCCGGCGCTCGCATATTCCCGTCAGGAAGGTGCCGCGTCGGTCGGTCGGCGAAGACGCGCGGCGAACCGGAACCGCCTCGGGCCTTTTCGGCGCCTGCACCCAGGCCGTCCGCGAGGAAGCGCATGCGCGCGCGTGCCGCGGTCCGTGATCAGCCTCGTCGACTGCCGGCAGGTACAATCGACTGCCGCCGCAGACGAATTTCGCTCACTTCGGAAACCTCAGTGCCCCTCGGGCGCGCGCCCTGGCTTCTTCGTCCAGTCGATTGCGCGGTGGCGCGTTCGTTCGGAGCGAGTCGAGAAGCTTGCCCGAGGCTGCGGCGATCTCTTCGACTGCGGCAAGGAATGCGGGCTCATTGCCGCTTGACGGCTTGTTGAAGCCGCTGATCTTTCGCACGTATTGCAACGACGCCGAGCGGATCTCGTCGTTCGTGACCGGCGGTTCGAAGTTGAACAGGAGTCGTATGTTTCGGCACATGGATTTGCCTCGATATTTGCATGGCACGCAACGTCAAATGTACATGGCACCGAAGGAGCGACGCGCACCGGCCTACGCGGGCAGGCACGCCGGTCCCAGCGGTCCGAAGCTCTTGTAGGTCAGGATGAACTCCCGGTGGCCGAGCGCTTCGGACTTGGTCCGCTCGCCATTGCCGACGCGCTGCACGAGGTCGTAGATTTCGCGCCCGACGTCCGGCAGCGATGCGCGGCCCTCGAGGATGCGCCCGGCGTCGACGTCCATGTCCTCCTCCATCCGCTTGTAGGTCTCGGGATTGGCGCAGACCTTGATCACCGGGGCGATCGCGGACCCGACGACCGAGCCGCGACCGGTCGAGAACAGAATCACCTGCGAACCGCAGGCAATGAGCTCCGCGATTTCCGCGTTGTCGTTGATGTTGGGAAAGCCGAAGCGCACGTCGCCATCGGGCACGACGTCGAGGAGATACAGCCCCTTCGTCGGCGGCTCGATCCCCGGCTTGACGATCCCGTCGATGGTCGACTGCCCCGACTTCGCGTACGCGCCCAGCGACTTCTCCTCGATCGTCGTGAGACCGCCGTCGGCGTTGCCGGGCGCGAAGCTCGCGTAACCGAGCGTGGCGTAATACAGCGCGGCCTTGGCGACGGTGCGCTTCAATTCCTCACCCAGCGCGGGAGTCCTTGCTCGCGCAGCCATCAGGTGTTCCATTCCGATGAGCTCGCCCGTCTCTTCGAAGATCGTCTTCGCGCCATCGCGGACGAGAAGATCGAAGGCGATGCCCATCGCCGGATTGGCGGTGAGCCCGGAGGTTGCGTCCGAGCCGCCGCAGATCGTGCCGACGGTCAGCTCGTCGATGCGCATGGGAACGGAGGGCTTCTCGGCGAGCAGCGGGAGCGTCTGCGCAATCCACTCGCGTCCCGCGGCAATCGTCTTCGTGGTTCCGCCCGACTCCTGGATGGCGAGCGTGCGTACGGGCCGCCCCGACGACTCGACGGTCCGCGCGAGCCTCCGCCGGTCGAAGCCCTCGCAACCCAGCGAAACGAGCAGCGCAGCGCCGACGTTGGGATGCGTGCACAGCTTTTCGAGCATGCCGAGCGCGTAGGCATTCGGGTAGCATCCGGGGAAGCCGATCAGGTGGACCGCGTCGTCGGATGCGCCGGCGGCGATGGCGCGCGCGACGTGATGCGCGCACTCGACCAGGTAGACGACGACGGCGACGTTGCGAATGCCCTTGCGGCCGTCGGCGCGCGGATATCCGGCGAGCACCGTGCTATCCGGGGAGCGTGTACGTCGGGAGGTAGCCGCTCTCGACGTTGTGCGTGTGAACGTGCCCGCCGGGTGCGATCGCCTGCGTGGCCCGTCCGATCGGGCAGCTGTATTTCACGATGATGTCGCCGGCGGCGATCGGCTGTGCCGCCACCTTGTGGCCGACCGCCGTATTCCGCTCGACGGTGAGTTCGACGCCATCGAGCACGACCGTTTCGCCGGCCTTGAGCGGTCGCAAGGCGACCGCGATATTGTCGCGCGGCGAAAGGCGCATCACTGCCGGCGCGACCGGTTCAGCACCCATGCGCGGCACCGGGCGAATCGCGGCCGTCAGAACTTGCCATAGCGGTTGTACGCCTCGACCGGGTCCATGCCGCCGATCAGCGCGCGGCGCATTTCGCTCTCGGTTGCCACGACCTCCTCGGTCTTCGTCACGACCTCCTCGGCGATCGACTGCGGGACGATCACCACGCCGTCGCGATCGCCGAGCAGGTAGTCGCCGGTCGAAATCGTGACCGAACCGATGGTAACGGGCTCGCCGTAGCGGTCCGGAATCCAGCGCGCGACGACGTCGGAAGGCGTGAGGAACGAACAGAAAACCGGAAAGCCCTGCGCGAGGACGAGATCGGTGTCGCGCGAGCCGCCGTCGACCACGTATCCCAGCACGCCGCGCGCGGCGAGCGTCTGCGCGGAGAGCTCGCCCATGAGCGCGATCTCGTGATTGTTCGGCTGGCAGACCACCACGTGGCCCGCCGGCGCCTTCGCGAGCAGCGTGCACCAGCCAAGCAACGTCTCGTGCCGGGTCTTCGTGCGGTCGACGTGGCCCGAAACGGTCCACACGGGCCCGGCGATCTTCGTTCCGGGCGCGATCGCCTTGATGGCGGGCGGCAGCACGATGTTCTCGTGCCCCATCATCCGCAGCACGTCGTGCACGGCGCCGGTGTAGCAGCGCGCGAGGCGGTCGGTCAGTGTCGTCATGGCGGTGTCACGCGCTTCGCAGGCAACGCGGCCTGCCGTCGAAAAGCACTCCCGGATGCGCGCCGGAATGGTGCGCCACCTTCGATGCGGAAGCAACCGGCGTCGAAGGGCGCCGGCGGCCCCGAAACTGCGTGCCATCCATCGAACCCGGCGACAATGGACACGCTTGATCGAGCATTCGCGGACTTCGTCCCGCGCGGGATTCAGATGAGGTCGAGCTGCCGGGGACCATCCGGCACCGGTGGCCGGAAGCGAGTGGTGGCTAGCGGCACGTTGCGCTCCGCGTTGAGACCAAGGCGACGGCATGCCAGACGAAAGCGCTTTCGGATCAGGTCGGCGTACTGCCCCTGGCCGTGCATGCGCTTGCCGAAGCGCGGATCGTTGTCGCGGCCGCCGCGAATGTCCTGCACGATGCTCATGACGTGCGCGGCGCGCAACGGGTAATGCGTGTCGAGCCAGGCACGGAACAGGGGCGCCACCTCGCGCGGCAGGCGGAGCAATGTGTACCCGGCATGCGTCGCGCCCGCCGCGGCCGCAGCTTCCAGGATCGATTCCATGTCCTTGTCGGTGAGCTGCGGAACGACCGGCGCGACGTTGACACCCACGGAGATCCCCGCGGTCGCGAGCGTCCTGACGATCTCGAGACGTCGGTGCGGCGCGGCGGCGCGCGGGTCGAGCTTTCGCGCGAGCTCACGGTCCAGCATCGCGATCGAAACGAAGACCCTTACCAGGTTCTTCGCCGCGAGCGGTGCGAGCAGGTCGAGGTCGCGCAGGACGAGCGCGCCTTTGGTCGTGATCGTCAGCGGATGCTCGCAGGCGGCGAGCACTTCGATGACGCTGCGCGTGATCTTCAGCTCGCGCTCGATCGGCTGGTAGGGGTCGGTGTTGCTGCCGAGCGCGATCGGGTCGCAGACGTAACCCGGTTTGCGAAGCTCGTCGCGAAGGAGCTCCGCCGCGTTGGGCTTGGCGAAGAGCTTCGTCTCGAAATCGAGCCCCGGGGAGAGGTCGAGATAGGCGTGCGACGGTCGCGCATAGCAGTAGACGCACCCGTGCTCGCAGCCCTGATACGGGTTGATCGACTGGGTGTACGGGATATCGGGCGATTCGTTGCGGGCGATGATCGTGCGTGCGTTCTGGATGCGCACGACGGTCTTCGACGGTGGCGGCGCGCCATCGTCGGCGTCCACTACCCAGCCGTCGTCCACTGCCTCGCGCTGCTCGCGGCGGAAGCGGTTTTCCGGATTGAACGTCGCGCCGCGGCCTTTCGTCGGCGGCGCCGGGCCGGCCATGCGCAGACTTCCCGTCAGGTCGCGAGCGCCGCGTCCAGCGTGATCGTGATCGACGGCGATAGCGCGCGCGAGACGACACACCCCGACTTCGCGCCGGACGCGAATTCGGCGAATTTCGCAGCGTCGATTCCCGGAACGCGGGCGCGGGTGGTGAGATGCACCGCCGTGATCGTCGGCTTGCCGTCGACCTGATCCATGGTCAGGACCGCTTCGCTGTCGATGACCTCCGCCGTAAAGCCCGCATTGTTGAGCGTGAACGACAGCGCCATCGTGTAACAGCCCGCATGCGCGGCGGCGATGAGTTCCTCGGGATTCGTGCCCTTGCCGTCGCCGAAGCGCGCCTTGAACGAATACGGCGTGTCCTTCAGCGTGCCGCTCTGCGCGGAGAGCGTGCCAGCACCTTCCTGCGTGCTGCCTTGCCAATGTGCCGAAGCCTTGCGTTTCATGCTCGTCTCCTGTTTGCGGCCGTCGCATCGTTGCGACGGAAAGGGCGGAAATCGAAAGGCTATTCTACGCCGGACCGTGCGCGCGACCGCGGTGCGCGGCGTTGCGCTACCATAGGCGCGCTCGCGCGCCCGATCGGACAAGCCCTACGCAATGGCCAAGCCCAGAACGCCGCATTTCGACACGCTGTCGCTGCACGCGGGCGCCGTGCCCGACCCCGCGACCGGCGCGCGGGCGACACCGATCTACCAGTCGGCATCGTTCGTCTTCCCGGACGGCGACCGCGCGGCGGCGCTGTTCGACATGGAGCGCCCCGGCCATGTCTACTCGAGGATCTCGAACCCGACGTGCGCCGTGCTGGAGGAGCGGATCGCGGCACTCGAGGGAGGCGTCGGCGCGATCGCCACGGCGAGCGGGCAGGCGGCGATGCACCTTGCGATCGCGACCCTGCTCTCGGCCGGCTCGCACATCGTGGCCTCGCGCGCGCTCTACGGCGGCTCGCACAATCTCCTCGACTACACGCTGCCGCGCTTCGGCATCGAGACGACGTTCGTCGACGGGCGCGACATCGATGCCTGGCGCGCGGCGATCCGTCCGGAAACGCGCGTGCTGTTCGGCGAGACGCTCGGCAATCCCGGCCTCGACGTGCTCGACGTCCCCCGCGTCGCGGAACTCGCGCACGAGCACGGGCTGCCGCTCCTCGTCGACTCGACGTTCACGACGCCCTACCTGATGCAGCCCTTCGCGCACGGCGCGGACCTCGTCTTCCATTCTGCGACCAAGTTCCTGTCCGGCCACGGGGTCGTGATCGGCGGGTTGCTCGTCGATTCGGGACGTTTCGACTGGAACGCTCCGGCATCGCGGGCCAAGTTCCCGACGCTGACCGAGCCCTACGCGGGTTTCCACGACATGGTGTTCAGCGAAGAGTCGACGACGGCCGCGTTCCTGCTGCGCGCACGGCGCGAAGGCGTCCGCGACTTCGGCGCGTGCATGGCACCGTTCACCGCATTCCAGATCCTCCAGGGGATCGAGACGCTCCCGCTGCGCATGGCGCGTCACGTGGAGAACACGCGCAAGATCGTGGCGTTTGTCGCGGCACACCCGTTGGTGGCGAAGGTCGCCTATCCGGAGCTCCCCGATCATCCCGACCATGCGCTCGCGCAGAAGCTCCTGCCGCACGGTTGCGGCGCCGTTTTCAGCTTCAACCTCGCGGGCAGCCGGGCGCAGGGGCGCAAGTTCATCGAATCGTTGAAGATCTTTTCACACCTTGCGAACGTCGGCGACGCCAAGTCGCTGGTCATCCATCCTGCGAGCACGACGCACTTCCGGATGTCGGCGACCGAGCTCGCGAAGGCGGGCATCACCGAGGGAACCATCCGCCTTTCGATCGGACTCGAGAATCCGGACGACCTGATCGACGACTTGAGCCGCGCGCTGCACGCCGCAGGCAAGGCCGCCTGAGTGCATGCATCTCGACGTGAGGAGACGCGAGGTCTACGCGTACACGAGTTCGCGTCCGCTCGGTCGCGACGCAGCCGACGATCGTGTTCGTTCACGGCGCCGCGCACGACCACAGCGTGTGGGCGTGGCAGGCGCGCTACTTCGCGCACCACGGATTCAACGTGCTGGCGGTCGATCTGCCGGGCCACGGCAGATCGGCGGGCGAGGCGCTCGATTCCGTCGAGGCGATTGCGAACTGGATCCCGGATCTGCTCGATGTCGCCGGCATCGATCGCGCGGCGCTGGTCGGGCATTCGCTGGGCTCGCTCGCCGCGCTCGAAGCGGCCGCGCGGCACCCGCGCGCGTCGACCGGATCGCGCTTCTCGGGCCGGCGGTGCCGATGACGGTGAGCGACGAATTGCTCGCGGCGGCGCGCGACAGCCAGCACCTCGCCTACGAGCTCATCAACGGCTGGTCGTTCAGCGGAGCGCGACAGCTCGGCGGCAACGCCGTGCCCGGCATGTGGATGACGGGAAACGCGATGCGCCTCATGGAGCGCAACCGGCCCGGCGTGCTGGCGACCGACCTCGGTGCGTGCCATGCGTACGCGGCCGGGCTTGCCTCCGCTGCCACCGTACGGTGCCCCGTCCTCGCGATCGTCGGCGCCCTCGACATCATGGCGCCCGTGCGCAGCGCCCAGGCGCTGATCGCGGCGCTTCCGGCGGTAAAGGTCGTCACGCTGGCGCACAGTGGCCACGCGCTGATGGCCGAGGAGCCCGACGCCGTTCTCGACGCGCTGCGCGACTTCCTTTCCTGAACCGGAGGCGCGTCAGCGGCGCTTCCACTTGATCGAGCAGCCCACCGACGCGTGCTGCACGGCCGGCGCCCGGCCCGTGCGCGCAACGTCCACCATCGCGGTGAACAGCTCGCGCGGCGCCGCCGGATCGGGCGAGCGACCGGAGCCGTCGAGACGACCGCGATAGACGAGCTTCAGGTCACGGTCGTAGCCGAAGAAATCCGGCGTGCAGACGGCGCCGTACGCCTGCGCGACCTCCTGCGTCTCGTCGAAGAGGTAAGGAAACGGGAACGCAAGCCTCGCCGACAGCGCCTTCATGTTGTCGAACGAGTCGTCGGGATAGTCGGCCGGGTCGTTGCTCATGATCGCGACGCTGCCGATGCCGTGGGGCGTGAGGTCGCGCATGTCGCGAACGATCTTGTCGACGACCGCCTTCACGTACGGGCAGTGGTTGCAGATGAACATCACGACGGTGCCGTGCGTGCCCCGGATCGACGAGAGCGTGTGGCGGCGTCCGTCGGTGCCCGGGAGGTCGAACGGCGGCGCGACGGAGCCGGGAGCGCCGGGAGATGTCGTAAGCGTCGGCATGTTTCCTCGCGTGGTGATCTCGCGGAGTGTGTCAAAATCGTACCACGTTAGATCACGCTCCTGATTGCGATGCAGGTTGTCCGCCACACCGATCCCGAAGCATTCATTGCCGCCGCCGCGCCGATGATGGCGCGCGGCGAAGCGTCGGCCAGCTTTTTCACCGCGCTCGCCTACCGAATGAAGAATTCACCGCTGCCGGCGGACGAGCGCGTCTATCTCGCGGCGTTCGGCGACATCGGCGTCGCGGTCAGGCGCGACGACGGCCCGGTCGTCATCGGTCAGAGCGCCCCGCGCGCCGCCGCGGCGTTCGCGCGGGATCTGGCACCCGACTGGCCCGAGCTTCAGGGCGTCGTCGGCGCGCTGGACGCGAGCGAAGCCTTTGCACGGCAGTGGCGGGACCTCACCGGTCGCCGTCATGTCCTGCGGGTTCACATGCGCCAGCACGCGCTGTCGGCGATCGCGGAAGCTCCTTCGGCGCCGGGCGCGATGCGCGTCGCCGGGGAAGGCGATCACGATTGGCTGCTCGACGCGCAATTCGCGTTCGTCGCCGAAGTCGGCGTTCCGGACACGCCGGAGCGGATCCGGTCGACGCTTCCGACGCGGCTCGCGCGCGGCGAGATCCGCATCTGGGACGACGGCTGCCCTGTGGCGTTCGCCGGATTCAGCGACGCTGCGCCGGACTTTGCGCGCATCGCGCCGGTATACACGCCGCCCGACCGCCGCCGATGCGGCTATGCAACGGCGCTCGTCGCTTCGATGTCGCGCGAGCTCCTGTCCCGCGGCAAGCGCCGCCTGTTCCTCGCGACGGACGTCGCGAATCCCACGTCGAACGCCATCTACGCGCGCATAGGCTTCGTGCCGGAATCCGACGATTACCATTTCGACCTCGTCGACGCCGTGTCGTAGGCCATGCCGACTCCACGTTTTTTCGTATCCCTGGAGCATTTGCCGAGCGCCGTCGGGCGTACGATCGCGCTCCCTGCGGCGGCGGCGCACCACGCGGTCCGGGTCTTGCGGCTCGCGGTCGGCGATGCGCTGACGTTGTTCGATGGTGCCGGCGGGGAGTACAAGGCGACGCTCGCGCGCGCGGAACGCGGCGACGTTCCTCGTGCACGTCGATTCGCGCGACCCGACCGAGCGGGAATCGCCGCTGCAGGTGACCCTCGCGCAGGCGATCTGCGCCAACGATGCGATGGACTACGCGGTGCGCAAGGCGGTGGAAATGGGCGTAACGGCCATCCAGCCGCTCGTGACCGGGCGCAGCGCGCCGCTGCCCGCGGGCGAGCGCGGCGACAAGCGTCTCGCGCACTGGAGGGGCATTGCGGTGGCAGCGTGCGAGCAATGCGGGCGCAATCGCATTCCACCCGTCACGTCGCCGGCACCCTGGAGTGACTGGCTCCGGTCCTGGAAGGGCACGGGCGTCGTGTTTTCGCCCGAGGCGGCGGTGCCATTCGCCGCGCTGTCGCCGCCGACGTGGCCCATCGCGCTGACCATCGGACCGGAAGGCGGATTCTCGGACGGCGAAGTCGAGGCTGCGCGAAACGCGGGATTTCACGCGGTATCGCTGGGTCCGCGCGTGCTGCGCACCGATACGGCCGCCGTGGCTGCGCTGGCCGCGATTCAGACACTGTGGGGCGACCTGCGATGACGACGCTTGCATGGCGCTGGCCGTGGCTCGCCGCATCGCTGCTGACCGGCTGCGTGGCTCCGCCCGCCTTGCACGAGCCGACCCGATCCGGGAGCACGCGCTACACGTACGTCGTGCTGTCCGCGGAGGGCGTGCCGATCGCGCGTGCCATCACGTCCGCCGCGACGTGCCCGGCGATCGAACTCGACGGCGTGTCGCGCGCGATGACGGTGCGTGCGCCGCCCGGGACAATGCCGTTGCGCGCGACGGTGTCGCCACCGTCCGCATCGAAGCCGTCGTCATTTCCGGTGCTGACCTGCGAAGCGACCATTCCTGCCGGCGTTGCGCGCGCGTCGATCGATGGCCGCGTCCTGCCGCTTCCGAAGGGGGCGCCGCGGACGATCGCCGTCATCGGAGATACCGGGTGCCGGATGGCCGATGCCGGCGACGCGTTCCAGGCCTGCAACGATCCGTCGGAATGGCCGTTCGCCGCGGTCGCGAACGCCGCCGCGGCGGCCGCCCCCGACCTCGTCATTCATGTCGGCGACTATCACTACCGGGAAAATGCCTGCCCGCCTGGCAACGCCGGCTGCGCCGGCAGTCCGTGGGGCTACGGCTGGGATGTCTGGGAAGCCGACCTGTTCGCGCCTGCCGCGGCGTTGCTCGGCGCGGCGCCGTGGATCGTCGTGCGCGGCAACCACGAGTCGTGCGCACGGGCCGGACAGGGCTGGTGGCGCTTCCTCGATCCTCGGCCGCTTGCTGCGCGGCAGGACTGCAACGATCCTGCCGACGATGCGATCGGTGACTACAGCGAGCCCTACGCCGTCCCGGCAGGCGCCGGGTCGGATACGCAATTCGTCGTGTTCGATTCTTCGCGGGTCGGGGTCGCGCCGCTGCAGCCGGGCAGCGCGATGCATGCCAATTACCGCGCGCAATTCGAGCGGGCGTTTGCGCTCGGGGCGCGCAGGCAGAACACGTTTTTCATGAACCATCATCCGATCCTCGCGTTTGCACCCAATCCGTCGACGCCGGAGTCGCCCTATCCGGGTAACGGGGGACTGCAGTCGGTGCTGCAGACCCTGGAGCCCGTGGCGCTGTTCCCGCCGGATGTCAAGGCGCTGATTGCGGGGCACGTGCATCTTTTCGAGGCCGTGAGCTTTTCGACGCCGCAGCCGTCGCAGTTCGTGTCCGGCAACGGCGGTGACTGGGTTGACAGCAAGCTCCCGCTCCCGCTCGCGGCGGGTGTCGCGCCCGCGCCTTCCGCGATCGTCTCCGGCATCGTCGCGACCAACCGGTTCGGATTCATGACGATGCAGCGCGACGGCGCGACCTGGACGATGGCGGCACGCGACGCGGAAGGCAGGCCCATGACGACCTGTGTGCTGTCCGGGCGCCACGCCGATTGCTCTCCTTGGGGCTGGTTGGGCAGGGAAACGCAGTCCCGCTATTGACGCGTCCCCGATGCGTGGGCGAGGATGACGGCCCGTCGCATGTCGTGATGGATTCGATCGATGACCGAGCCTGCGAAGAGCGGCAAATCCGCAGCGAAATCCGGCGCGCCCGGCGGGGGGGCGATGATGCCGTTCGTGCACGAGCTCGTGCGCCCCTATCGCAGCTGGCTCGCGATCGTCCTGGCGGCGATGATCGTGGAGACGCTGATGAGCCTCCTCGCGCCGTGGCCGCTGAAGCTCATTCTCGACGACGCGCTCGGCAATCACAAGCTGCCGGCATTCCTCGAATGGGCGCACCAGTACGGCTTCGGACGGCACACGCTGGGCGTGGCGCTCTTCGCCGGCGCCGCGACGATCGTGATCGCCGTCGTGAGCGCCATCGCGAGCTACATCGACAACTACTACACGGAGAGCGTCGGCCAGTACGTGGCGAACGATCTGCGCATCCGCATCTACGAGCACCTGCACCGACTGTCGCTCGCGTTCTACGACCGCGCGCAGACGGGCACGCTGTTGTCGACGATCACCAACGACGTCGCAACCGTGCAGAGCTTCGCCTCGTCGTCGACGCTCGGCATTCTCGTCGACCTCATGACCATCGTCGGCATGCTGGGGCTCATGTTCTGGCTCAACTGGGACTTCACGCTGATCGCCATCGGCGTCACACCGTTCCTGCTCCTGTTCGTCATGCGCTTCAAGAAGGCGGTGAAGGAAGTGCAGCGCGAGGTGCGCAAGCGGCAAAGTGACATCGTCGCTGTGGTCCAGCAGGGTCTGGGTTCGGTACGCGTCGTCGAAGGCCTTCGGCCGGCAGGATCTCGAAACGGGCCGGATGACCGACGCGAGCCGCGCGTCGGTGACGGCCGCCCTCAAGGCGCGACGGATCAAGTCGCTGCTGTCGCCGGTGGTGACCATCGTGGTCGCGCTGTGCACCGGGTTCGTGCTCTGGCGCGGGACGACGCTGATCCTGGCAGGCACGATGACGGCCGGCGCGCTGACGGTCTTTCTCGCGTACCTGTCGAAATTCTTCAAGCCGGTGCAGGACCTCGCCAAGATGACCAGCGCGATCGCGCAGACCTCCGTCGCGCTGGAACGGATCCAGACGATCCTCGCGGCCGACAAGGTGATCCCCGAGCGACCCGAGGCCACGGATCCGGGGACCCTGCGCGGCGAAATCACGTTCGAGCACGTCGCTTTCGGCTACGCGGACGTGGCGCCCGTGCTTCGCGACGTGAGCTTTACGATCGAGCCGGGTCAGGTCGTCGGCATCGTCGGTCCGACCGGCGGAGGCAAGTCCACCGTCGTGAGCCTCATTCCCCGGTTCTACGATCCGACGGCGGGTCGAGTGCTGATCGACGGCGCCGACATCCGCGACTGGAAGCTCGCGTCGCTGCGGCGGGAGGTGGGTTTCGTGCTGCAGGAGACGGTCCTGTTCGAGGGAACGATTCGCGACAACATCGCCTATGGGCGCCCCGACGCGAGCGCGGAGGAAATCGTCGGGGCGGCGAAGCTCGCCAACGCGGACGAGTTCATCGCGAAGATGCCGCACGGCTACGACTCGGTCGTCGGCGAGCGCGGCGACACTCTGTCGGGCGGCCAGCGGCAGCGTATCGGCATCGCCCGCGCATTGATCCGGAAGTCGCCGATCCTGATCCTCGACGAGCCCACGGCGGCGCTCGACACCGAGTCCGAGCGCCTGGTGATCGAGGGACTGGAGCGTCTGATGAAGGGTCGTACCGTCATCATGATTGCTCATCGACTGAGCACGATTCGCGCTGCCGACAAGATCATCGTGCTGAAGGACGGCGTGGTCGCCGAGCAGGGGTCGCACGACGAGCTCGTGCGGCTGGGCGGCGTGTACGCGGAGCTCTACCACATCCAGTACGGCACTCCGTCCGCGCCTGCGCCGGCGTGATCGACCCGGCCTTCGACCATCAACCCCACGGCTGCGCCCGCCCCCCATGGCACATTCGCTGATTGTCCTGCCCGACGACACCGCCCGGCCGATCCTCGACGCGCTTGCCGCCGCGAAGCGCTCGCTCAACATCCGGATGTTCCTTTTCACCGATCCCACGCTGATCGCCGCGGTTCTCGCGGTCCATCGCCGCGGCGTGAAGGTACGCGTGATGCTGAATCCCGCGCGCCGCAGCGGCGAGGAAGAGAACAAGGAATCCCGCAAGACGCTGGCCGCGGCCGGCATCGAAGTGCGCGACAGCAATCCGACGTTTGACCTCACCCACCAGAAGTCGATGGTGATCGACGACGAGACGGGCTTCGTCGAATCGCTCAACTGGGAGACGCGCGACCTCACCGAGACGCGCGACTACGCCGTCGTCACCACCAACAAGCATGAAGTCGCCGAGATGGTCGCGTGTTTCGAGGCGGACTGGGCGCGGGAGAAATTCACCCCGCAAGCCGAGTCGCGTCTCATCTGGTGCCCGGACAACGGACGTGACCGGATCGCCGCGTTCATCGACTCGGCGAAGAAGTCGCTGTGGCTGCAGAACGAGCGCTACCAGGACACGGTGATCATCGAGCGGCTGGTCCGGGCGGCGAACCGGGGAGTGCGCATACACATCATGGCGCGCCCGCCGCATACGCTGAAGATGGACAAGCTCGTCGAAGGCGTGGGCGGCCTGCGCATCATGCGCGACGTCGGGGCGAAGATCCACAAGCTGAAGGGCCTGAAGCTCCACGCGAAGCTGATCCTGGCCGACGAGGAGAGGGCAATCGTCGGCTCGATCAACCTCGCGCCGGGGTCCTTCGACGCGCGGCGCGAGCTCGCGATCGACGTCGACGGCCATCACGTCGTCGACCGCCTGAGGAAGGTCACGCGCCACGACTGGGAGCACTCGTCGGAAATCGACCTGACCGACGAGGGGCTGCGCGCCGACCTCGGGAAGCGCGGCGGCGACGGAGCCGGCAAGCTCGCGCTGGACCCGAAATCCGCCGACGCGAAGAAAAAGAAGAAGCGCTGACTGCTGGAGGCGGCGGATTACCGCCAAGGACTGACGAGGGGAACGGCCGGGCGACCCGCGAGGGTCAGCGCGAGCCCGCGCAGGTCGCTCCATGCGTTGCCCGCGCCGATGCCTTTCGACAGGGCATCGAGACAGGACAGCGCGCGCAGCATCGGCGTCACGGCATCCGCCGAAACACGCCTGGCGGCGCGTTCCATCGCCGCTTGCCGCCTGCCCCAGACGCGCGCGTTGCGCACGGCGACCGCGGCAGGCGTTCCCGCGGCGGTCGCGTCGCCAATCGCGGCGAGCGCGTGCAGGTCTTCCCCCAGTTGCCACAGGAGCAGCGGCAGCCCCTCGCCTTCGCCTTCGAGCGCCGCGAGGATTCTGAGCGCGCGCGCGGCGTCGCCCGCGAGCCATGCCTCCGACAGCTGCAGGACGTCGTAGCGCGCGACATCGGTGACGGCGCGGTCGACGGCGTCCTGGGGAATTTCGCCTTCCGGCAGCAGCAGGCCGAGTTTGGCGATCTCCTGTTGTGCGGCAAGCAGGTTGCCTTCGCAGCGCTCGGCGAGAAACGCGAGCGTTTCGGCGCCGGCCCGCTGGCCCTGCCGCGCGAGCCTTTCGGCGATCCATCCCGGAAGCTCGCCACGCTCGAGGGCGAATACCGCGATCGCGACGCCGGCGTCCGCCAGCGCGGTGAACCACGCCGAGGCCTGCGCGGCGCGATCGAGCTTCGGCAGCGTCACCAGCATCACGTTGTCGGGGTTGGGATTTGCGACGCAGGCTTCGAGTGCTTTCGCGCCTTCCACGCCCGGCTTGCCGGTGGGGATGCGAAGGTCGACGAGCTTGCGCGATCCGAACAGGCCGAGGTTGGCGTTGGTCGCGCGGAACGCGTCCCAGTCGAAGCCCCGCTCGACGATCATCACCTCGCGGTCCTCGCAGCCGGCCTTGCGCGCTGCGCTGCGAATGGCGTCGCCCGCCTCGATGGCCAGCAGCGGTTCGTCGCCGTGGATCGTGTAGACGGATGCCAGCGTGCGTTCGAGGTGGGCGGCGAGCTGGTTGGGACGAAGGTTCATGCCGGCTTGCGCGCGGCCTGCAGGCGTCGCACGATCTGCTGGACGGCGTCGGTCTGCATCTCTCGCAGCACGCGCGTCTCCTCGGCTTCGCGCGCCAGCACTTCGGACTCGTTGAAGGTGTAGCTCCGACGGATCACGATCTCGCCGGCGGGGATCCAGTCGCGGCCGTCCTTGTCGCGAAGGCTGAACGAGACGCGCTTGGTCAGCGCGTATTCGCGCACGCGCCCGCCGGAGGAAAGCGAAAGCACGCCCTTGTCGTCGACGACGTTCGCGATGTCGAGCGTGACCGTCGCGTCCTTGGCATTGTCGACGAGCCGAGTGCCCGTCGATCCTTCGAGCGCGCGCTTCAATTCCGCAACGAGCGGCTGCGGCGCCGGCGACGTGACGAAGATTTCCCCAAACGCGTAAGTGACGTCGCCCCGCAGGTGAAAACCGCAGGCGGCGACGAGCCAACGTCGGCCACGAGTACCGGGAGGGCCGCCCCGGAACGCCTAGACGACGACATTGACGAGCCGCCCCGGAACGACGACGACTTTTCGCGCAGGCGCGCCGTTCGCGTGCCTTGCGACTTCGGGAGCGGCGCGCGCGGCGGCCTCGATCGCGGCATGGTCTGCGGTCGCCGGGACGGTGATCTTGCCGCGCACCTTGCCGTTCACCTGCAGCACGAGCTCGACCTCGTCCTGCGCAAGCGCGGCCGGATCGACCTCCGGCCACGGCGCGTCGAGCAGCGGGCCCCATTCTGCGGCGAAACCGAGCTCGTCCCATAGCGCGCAGCCGATATGCGGCACCACCGGGTAGAGGACCCGGACCAGGATCGACAGTCCTTCGCGCGCGAACGCGGCGGCGCCCGCGGCCTCCGCCGGAATCGCCTCGAGGGCGTTCAGCATCTTCATGCCGGCGGAGACGACGGTGTTGTACTGAATGCGCTCGTAGTCGTAGGTCGCCTGCTTCAGCGTCAGGTGAACGTCGCGACGCGCGGCCCGGACGGGCATCGCGGCATCGCGCCAGTCGAAGGCGCCACTCGCCGACTTGACGGCGTCGGCGCGCGCCTGAGCGTAGGACCACAGGCGCCGCAGGAAGCGGTGCGCGCCTTCCAACCCGGCATCCGACCACAGCGCGCTGTCCTCCGGCGGGCCCGCGAACATCACGAACAGGCGCGCCGTGTCGGCGCCGTACCGGCTGATCAGCTCCTGCGGATCGACGCCGTTCAGCTTCGACTTGGACATGGTGCCCATGCCGCCGTACTCGACCGGGAGGCCGTCGGACCTCAAGCGGGCGCCGGTGACGCGACCCTCGGCATCGTGCGCGACGTCGACGTCCTTCGGCGCGATGTAGTCGATGCCCCCTTTTCCGGTGCGGCGGAAGTAGATGTGATTGAGCAGCATCCCCTGCGTCATCAGGCGCGTGAAGGGCTCGTCGAACCCGACGAGACCCATGTCGCGCATCACCTTGGTCCAGAACCGTGCGTAGAGCAGATGGAGGATCGCGTGCTCGATGCCGCCGATGTACTGGTCCATCGGATTCCAGTAGTCGTTGCGGGCATCGACCATCGTGGCCGCGCCCGTGCTGGCGTAGCGCATGAAATACCACGACGAGTCGACGAACGTGTCCAGCGTGTCGGTCTCGCGCTTCGCGGGTCCACCGCACTTCGGGCACGGGACGTCGACGAAATCGGAACGCTTCGCGAGCGGATTCCCGGTGCCGTCCGTCACGCAGTCCTCGGGCAGCACGACCGGGAGGTCCTCATCCGGAACCGGGACGTCGCCGCACGCGGGGCAGTGGACGATCGGGATCGGCGTGCCCCAATAGCGCTGGCGCGAGACGCCCCAGTCGCGCAGACGGTACGTCGTCTTTTTTTCGCCGAGGCCTTTTGCGGCGAGGTCGGCCGCGATCGCGTCGACCGCGGCTTCGTACGTCAGGCCGTCGTACTTGCCGGAATTCACGCACCGGCCGCGCGCCTTGTCCTCGTACCACCGCTGCCAGGCGGTGGTCGAGTACGTCTCGCCGTCGATCGCGATCACCTGCCTGATGGGCAGCCCGTATTTCAGCGCGAACGCGAAGTCGCGCTCGTCGTGCGCCGGCACGCCCATCACCGCGCCGTCGCCGTAGGCCATCAGCACGTAGTTGCCGACCCAGACCTCCGTACGCTCGCCGGTGAACGGATGCGTGACCGACGAGTCCGGTCGGCATTCCCATTCTTTTCCATCGTCGCCAGGTCGGCTTCGATGACACTGCCGCGCAGGCACTCGTCGGTGAACGCCGCAATCGCGGGATTCGTTTCGCCGCGTGCGCGGCGAGCGGATGCTCGGCGGCGACCGCGCAGAAGGTGACGCCCATGATGGTGTCCGCGCGCGTGGTGAAGACGTACATCCTGCCGTCACCGACCGGCTTGCCGTCGGCGCCGCGGATGTCGTGCGGAAAGGCGAATCGCACCCCGTTGCTCTTGCCGATCCAGTTGGCCTGCATCGCGCGCACGCGCTCGGGCCAGCCCGTCATCCGGGGCAGGTTGTCGAGCAGCTCGTCGGCGTAGTCGGTGATCCGCAGGTAGTACATCGGGATCTCGCGCTTCTCGACCGGTGCGCCCGAGCGCCAGCCGCGTCCGTCGATCACCTGCTCGTTCGCGAGCACCGTCTGGTCGACCGGGTCCCAGTTGACCACGCCGGTCTTCTTGTAGGCGATCCCCTTCTCCAGCATCCGGAGGAAGAGCCACTGGTTCCACTTGTAGTACGAGGGGTCGCAGGTCGCGAGTTCGCGCGACCAGTCGATCGCGAGCCCGACCGCCTGCATCTGCCCCTTCATCGTGGCGATGTTGTCGTACGTCCACTTGGCCGGCGGGACGCCGCTCTTCATCGCCGCGTTCTCGGCGGGCAGGCCGAAGGCGTCCCAGCCCATCGGCGTCAGCACGTTGTACCCCTGCATCCGCATGTACCGGTACATCATGTCGCCGATCGTGTAGTTGCGCACGTGCCCCATGTGCAGGATGCCGGAGGGGTAGGGCAGCATCGACACGCAGTAGAATTTCTTCCGCTCCGTGCGCTCGACGGCGCGGTACGCGTCGACGGCCTTCCACTGCGCCTGCGCGGACGCCTCGATTTCGGTGTGGTTATAGGGTTTCATGGCGGGGCGACAGGGGCATCAGGGGCGCGCCCGACGCTTGTCGAGCGGCAATTATACCGGCGAGCGCAGCGGGTCCCGCAGGGTCATCGCCCGAGCGACTCCGGTGCGAGCAGCGCATAGACGCCGAGCGCAGCGAACAGGAGCGCCGCGGCGATGCGCACGGCCTTGAAAGGAATCCGTGCCGACGCCGACTTGCCGATCAGCACCACAGGCACGTCGGCGAGCAGCATTCCAACCGTGGTGCCGAGGACGACGGCGACGAGCGAATCGAACCGAGCGGCCAGCACCATGGTCGCGACCTGGGTCTTGTCGCCCATCTCGGCCAGGAAAAACGTGCCGGCCGTGACGCCGAAGATCCCCCAGCGCGAGGTCGACGCGGGCTCGTCGTCGGCGAGCGTGTCCGGTTTCAATGCCCATGCCGCGACGGCGAAGAACGAAATCGCGACAACCCAGCGCAGCAGGTCCGGGGACAGGGCGGAGCGCACGAAGTTGCCGAGCAATCCGGCGAGTGCGTGGTTGACAAGGGTTGCGGCGAGAATGCCGGCGATGATGGGCAATGGCCGCCTGAAACGTACGGCCAGCATCAGCGCGAGGAGCTGCGTCTTGTCGCCGATTTCGCCGAGCGCGACCACGCCTGCCGAGACGAGAAAGGCCTCCATGCGGATCGGGACGGGATGCGGCGCGCTTGGGAAGTGGGCGGTACGAGGGAAGGCGGGCGCCGCCGGTCGGCCGGAACGGTGCGGCAGGCGGGGCGGCGCTCCGCCTTCGGCGGGCTGAACCGCGGGCCGGTAGAATTATAGCTTTGCCGCACGGGAACCATCCCGGCGGCGAGGACCCAACGGGTTGTCCCACGGATTATCGATCCATGCCGACGAATCGTCTGCGATCATTGCAAACGGTGCTCTGCGCCACGGCGGCGCTCGTCTTCGCCGTCGCAAGCGCCGCGGCGCCGGTGCGCACCGCGCACGTCGAGGCCGAGCTCGTTGCGGCGAAGACGGCGCTCGTCCCGGGCGAGCCGTTGACGGTCGCGCTGCGCCTGGGGATCGAAAAGGGGTGGCACACCTATTGGCGGAATCCGGGCGACTCCGGACTTCCGACCACGCTGGAATGGACGCTGCCGAACGGCGTCAGCGCCGGGCCGATCGAATGGCCCGCACCGCGCCTCCTGCCTGCAGGGCCGCTTCTCAATTACGGTTACGTGAACGAGGCGCTGCACCTCGTCACGCTGACCGCGACGCCCGACGTCGCGTCCGGTCGCGAGGTGACGCTCGCCGCGCGCGCCGACTGGCTGGTGTGCAAGGAGACGTGCATTCCCGAAGGCGCCGATCTGGCGCTGACGCTGCCCGTCGCGAGAACCGCGGAACCCGATCCCCGCTGGGGCGACGCCATCAGGGTCGCACGCGCTTCGCTGCCGCGGCCGCTTGCGGGCTGGCAGTCGAGCGCCGAAGGGCGCGGGACGACCGTCGCGCTCAAGCTCGTTCCGCCCGCGGGTGCCGCCGATCCGGGGGAGGTGCGCTTCTTCGCGAATTCCGCGGATCGCGTGGAACCGTCTTCCCCGCAGCCGCTCGCGCGCGAAGGAGGCGCTTATGTGCTGTCGCTCCCGGTAGCCAGCACGTTCCAAGGCAGCTTCGGCAAGCTCGCGGGTGTGGTCACCGCTGCGGACGGCTTCGGCGGCGACGCCCGCGCCGCGACGATCGACGTCGCCGTCAACGGCACCGTCACTGCGTCGCCACGGGCCGCGCTGCCGCCGCCGCCGGTGCTGAATCTCGCGCCGGCGCCGGCTCCGCTCGATGCGCTGGGACTCGCCTTCGCGCTCGTCTCGGCGGTCGTCGGAGGCGTCCTCCTCAACCTGATGCCGTGCGTCTTCCCGATTCTTTCGCTCAAGGTGCTGGGCTTCGCCACGCACCACGACACGAAGCCGACTTTGCGCCGCGAGGCCATGGCGTTCGCGGGCGGCGTGATCCTGACATTCGTCGCGCTCGGGTTGTTGCTGGCGGCGCTGCGGGCCGCGGGGGAGCAGCTGGGCTGGGGTTTCCAGCTGCAGTCGCCGTCCGTCGTCACCGCGCTCGCCATCCTCTTCTTCGTGCTGGCGCTCAATCTCTCCGGCGTCTTCGAATTCGGACAGCTTGCGCCGTCGAGCGTGGCGGGGTGGACGAGCAGCAATCGCACGATGGACGCCTTCGGCTCCGGCGTTCTCGCGGTCGTCGTCGCGTCGCCCTGCACGGCTCCGTTCATGGGCGCGGCGCTCGGATTCGCGATGGCGGGCGGTACCGCGGTGATGCTCGTCGTGTTCGTCGCACTCGGCATCGGCATGGCGATCCCGTACGTGACGCTCGCATGGTTTCCCGGTTGGCGTGCACGGCTGCCGCGCCCCGGGCCGTGGCTTGCGCGCTTCAAGCAGCTGCTCGCGTTTCCGCTCTACGCGACGGTGATCTGGCTCGCGTGGGTGCTGGGCGCGCAGCGGGACAACGATGCGGTGCTGCGCCTTTTCGCGGCGCTGCTCGGCATCGGGTTCGCGCTGTGGGCCTGGCGCATCGTTCGCGGCGGCGGGGCAAGGCCCTGGGGACGTCGCGGGCTTCGCGGTGCTGGCGGGCGCGGTCGTCGTCGCCTGGCCGCTCTTCGCGCGCGATGCGGAGCCCGCGAAAATCGTCGATTCGTCGTCGCCCATGGCGACCGGCGACTGGGTGCCGTTCACGCCGTCGCGCGTCGCCGATCTCGCGGCGGCGGGCCGACCGGTGTTCGTCGATTTCACGGCCGCATGGTGCGTGACGTGCCAGGTCAACAAGCGTCTGGTCCTGAACGCCGACGCGGTGCGCGAGGGTTTCGCAAGACGTGGCGTCGTTCTCGTGCGCGCCGACTGGACACGCCGCGATCCGGCGATAACGCAGGCGCTGACGGCGCTCGGCCGGAGCGGCGTTCCCGTCTACGTTCTCCACCGACCGGGCAAGGCGCCGCTGTTGCTGCCGGAAGTCCTGCAGCAGAACACGGTGCTCGATGCGCTGGCGACGCTGTAGCCGATTTGCCGATACGAGGAGGTCGCGATGCGAATGATCCCGTTTGCCCTGTCCGTACTTGCCGCCGCGTCGCTGGTTCCGGCAGCCGTCCTCGCGCAATCGCCGGGAGCTGCCGCGCCCGCCTTCGCGCTCACCGACACCACCGGGAAAACCGTGCAGCTTGCCGACTATCGCGGCAAGTACGTGGTACTCGAGTGGACCAATCCCGAATGCCCGTTCGTGCGCAAGCACTACAGCAGCGGAAACATGCAGGGGCTGCAGAAGGAATGGGGCGCGCGCGACGTCGTCTGGCTGTCGATCAACTCGACGAACGCCTCCCATCCGGAGTTCAAGACGCCGGCGCAGCTGGCCGAGTGGATGCGCGGGCAGGACGCCGCGCCGAAAGCGGCGCTGATCGACGGCACCAGCGCCACCGGACGCGCCTATGCCGCACGCACGACGCCCCACATGTTCGTCATCGATCCGACCGGTGCGGTGGTCTACAACGGCGCGATCGACGATCGGCGCTCGGCGAACCCGGCCGATGCGAAAGTCGCGCGCAACTACGTGCGTGCCGCGCTGACCGAGGCGACGGCGGGCAAGCCGGTGACGGTTGCGTCGACGTCGCCGTACGGCTGCAGCATCAAGTACTGACGACCTGAATCGTCAGCGCGCCCCTTCCGCGCGCCGGATCCGCTCGGCGGTTGCGGGATGCGTGCCGAGGTAGCGGGACACCGCGCTGTCGTCGCTCCTCCCCGTCTCCCTTTCCAGACTGCGTAGCGCATCGGCGAACGCCTGCGGCGAAACGTCGTGCCGCTTCATGTGGGCGAAGGCGTAATCGTCGGCCTCGGCCTCGAACTGCCTGGTGTATCCCGACTGCAGCAGCATGGAAGGCAGCGCGATTGCGAGGAAGGTGACGCCGACCGCGTCGCCGGCAAGCGCCGTCATCAGCACGGCGACCCCGGAATTCTGCAGTACGAGCCGCATGGCGTGGCGTCCGCGCACGTGACCGATTTCGTGGGCGAGCACCGCCAGAAGCGATCTTCCGCCTGCCGAGCGGCACCGACCATTTCGTCGGTGACGACGATCGTGCCCCCGGGCAGCGCGAACGCATTCGGCGCCCCGGCATGGCGGAAGACGATGGCATAGCGCGCATCGTCCGATTCGCCGGCAACGAATCGATCGAACCTGCCGCGCCATTCGCGCTGCGCCTCTTCCGGCAGTCGCGACGGCTTCGAGCACCGTGGCGTCGAGCGACGCCAGCGCCCGTTTCCCGAGGTAGAGCTCGACCTCCGGGCTGATGTGCCGGGCGACGGGGTCCGCTCCGAGCGGCAGGACCACGGCCACGATGAACCAGATGCACGCCGCGGTGATCGCGATGCATCCGAGGACCGCCCACCAGCGCGACTCGATGGCGTACCCCGCGCGCGCGACGGCGCCGTGCTCGGGCCAGATCGACGTCACGGCCGCGTGGTCGTCGGTCTCGACGCGCTCGCCTTCGGGCAACCGCAGCGTGCGCGGCACGCCGGGGATCGGTGCGTCCGCGACAACTCGCGCGCGCGGCACGCGGGCAGTCACGGTGCCGTCAGCGATCGTGACGTCGTCGGCATGTACCTCGACGCGCACGGGCACCGCGGTGGTCGCCAGACCGTCGAAAAGGACGCCGTCGAATCCGCTCACAGCGAGACGTCTACGTCGAACAGGTCGCCGACTTCCGAGCCCGTCGCCGTCGCCGCGACGCCCGGCGCTCCCGGGAACGATGCGAGCGGCTCCGTACCGACGATGCCGAGATTGCTCGCCCGGTAGCGCGCCATGCGGACCGTCACCCACGGCACCGCGAGCCCGGCGGTCGCGAGGGCGACCACGACGTTGCTCGCATAGAGCCAGGCGAGGTCGCGTGCGCGGAGCGTGCTGCGAAGACGCAGCGGTCCGATGGCAGTACCGTTGAGCGTCAGGTTGCCGACGCGCGCCTTCACGAAAGCGAACACGACGAGGTAGGCGCCGTAGAGCGCGATGGTCGGAACCAGGACGACGACCGGCCGGCGGCGGCGTCGGCTCCGCGTCCGCCGCCGTCAGTCCGACGATCGCGAGTAGCGCCCCGAACATGAGCACGCCGGCTCCGATCAGCATGAGAGCGGCGAGGAGGTAGGTGACGATGAAGCCTCCGGCGGGAAGATCGGCCTTGAACGGCGTCGCGCCAATCCGGTGCCGCCCGACGATGAACCGCGCGCGCCGCATCCTGAACCACGGATACGCAATCCCCAGCGTGACCATCGCGAGCGTGCCGTAGCCGAGCATGACCTTCGTCGCCTCGCGCAGCGTGCCGTCGAACGCGAACGCGACGTTTCGGTAGGCGGAATTGCGGGCGTTGAATCGCGACGACGCGACGACGATCCACGGCGTCAGGAGCAGGAGGAGCAGCACGAACGCGATCTGCGCCTGCGGCAGGAAATGCCCCGAAAGCGCAAAGCCGCCGAAGAGCAGAACGGCGATGATGCGCCCTTTGAGAATCGCGACGGGAAGCGCGCGATAATCGAAGCCCGAGCCGTCGAACCTGGTGTGGGCGTACAGGTAGCGCCGTTTGCGGACCTTGCCCCAGGCCGAATAGGCTCCGAGCGTCAGCAGCGACAGGCACAGGCTGACGGCCCAGATCCGGAAATACTCGTCGGTCCGTCCGGTGAAGGCGAAGCGACGAATCGACAGCGGTGCGGCTACGGTTTGGCTCATCGATGCGACGCCCGCCCCGATTGTACCGGGGGGCGCCGGCGCGGCTGGCATTTTCGATCCTCCATGGGTAAGCTCTGCGGCGATATGCGGCATTGTTGTTCTGTTCCAAATCCCCGGCGGCGCACCGCGTTGCTCGGAGCATGGTCCGTGATGCTCGCGGCCGCCGCGTGCTCGCCTGTCACGGAAGGACCGTTGACGGGGTACGTCGAGGGCGAGTACGTCCGCGTCGCGGCGCCGTTTGCCGGGACGCTGCAGCAGCTCTCCGTGCGCCGCGGCGTCGAGGTCGCCGCCGGGGCGCCGCTTTTTGCCCTCGAGCGGGAGAACGAGACCGCTGCGCGACGCGAGGCCGCCGAGAAGCTCGCCGCGGCGCAGGCGAGGCTCGCCAATCTGCAGACGGGCAAGCGTGCGCCGGAGGTGGAGACGGTCGCCCAGCAGTTGCAGCAGGCACGCGCTGCGCGCTCTCTCTCCGCGGCGAACCTGAAACGCCAGCAGCAGCTCTTCGCGAGCGGCTTCGTGAGCGCAGCGGTGGTCGACGATGCGCGGGCGCAGCTCGAGCGCGACGAGGCCCACGTGGCCGAGCTTGCGTCGGCCGTGACGACGACGAAGATGCCCGCGCGGGCCGACGAGATCCGCGCCGCGGAAGCCGACGTGCGCGCGGCGCGCGAGGTCGTCGCGCAAAGCGACTGGCGGCTCGCGCAACGCGCGGTCGCCGCGCCGGCCGCCGGACTCGTCAACGACACGTATTACTCGGTCGGCGACTTCGTGCCGGCGGGCGGCCCGGTCGTGAGCCTGCTGCCACCCGGGAACGTCAAGGCGCGCTTCTACCTGCCCGAGTCCATGTTGGCGCGGGTCCGGCCGGGCGCGGAGGTGAAGCTCGCCTGCGACGGCTGCGGCGCGCCGATCTCCGCTCGCGTCGATTACGTGTCGAACCGCGCCGAGTACACGCCGCCGGTGCTGTATTCGAAAGAGAACCGCGGGAAGCTCGTGTTTCTGGTCGAAGCCCGCCCCGCTCGTTGCCGACGCTCCGCGCCTCAAGCCCGGCCAACCCATCGACGTGACGCTGCCTTGAACGTCGCCGCCGCCGGGGAGCGCGCGCCGGAGGTCGTCATCGACGTCCGCGGTCTCAACAAGCATTTCGGCGCCAACCACGTCGTCCGCGACCTTGCGCTGGAGGTGCGCCGGGGCGAGATCTTCGGCTTTCTCGGGCCCAACGGAAGCGGCAAGACGACGACGATCCGCATGCTTTGCGGCCTGTTGACGCCGGACTCCGGCGAGGGCACCTGTCTCGGCTACGACATTCGCCGGGAATCCTACGAAATCAAGCGTCGCGCGGGCTACATGACGCAGCGCTTTTCGTTCTGGGAAGATCTCACGATTCGCGAGAACCTGCGCTTCGTCGCGCGCATGTACGGCATGGGCGATCGCAACGCGCGCGTGGAGGCCTCGCTCGAACGGCTCGGACTCACGGCTCGCGGCGACCAGCTCGCGGGGACGCTGTCAGGCGGCTGGAAGCAGCGCCTGGCGCTCGCGGCTTGCCTGCTGCACGAGCCGCAGCTGCTGCTGCTCGACGAACCGACTGCCGGTGTCGATCCGGAGGCGCGGCGCGAGTTCTGGGAGGAGCTGCACGCGTTTGCCGCGACGGGCATCTCGGTGCTGGTCAGCACGCACTACATGGACGAGGCCGAGCGCTGCCACAAGCTCGCGTACATCCTGAACGGCCGGCTGCTCGCGCAGGGCACCGTCGAGGAAGTGGTCGCGGGCCAGGCGCTCGTCGGCTGGTCGGTCGAGGGAGCGAATCTCACGTCGCTCGCGCGCGAGCTGCGCGGGTTGCCCGCGGTCGAGCAGATCGCCGCATTCGGCGGCCGGCTGCACGTCGTGGGTCGCGACGCGCAGCGGCTGGCCGCCGACCTCGCGCCGTGGCGAGCCGACCCGCGATACCGGTGGGAACCCGTTCAGCCGGGCCTCGAGGACGTGTTCATCCACCTGATGCGCGGCGCAAGCGACGCCCGGGCGGGCGAAGAACCATGAACCGAATCTTCTCCTGGTCGCGGTGGAGGGGCATCGTCGGCAAGGAATTCATCCAGCTTCGGCGCGACCGGCTCACGTTCGCGATGATCGTCGGCATTCCGGTGCTCCAGCTCGTGCTGTTCGGCTTCGCGATCAACTCCGATCCGAAGCACATGCCTGCGGCCATCCGCGATGCGGACCGCAGCGAGTTCTCGCGCAGCATCGTGGCGGCGCTCGCGAACAGCGAGTATTTCGACTTCGTCCGCGAAGCGCGCGACGATGCCGAGATCGACCGGATGCTCGCGACGGGCGCCGTGCAGTTCGTGATCACGATTCCGGAAGGTTTTTCGCGCGCCCTGGTTCGCGGCGAGCGGCCGGCGATGCTGATCGAGGCCGACGCGACGGATCCCGCGGCGACGGGCAACGCGATCGCCGCCGTGAATCCGCTGGCGCAAGGTGCGCTCGCGCGCGAGCTCATCGGGCCGCTTGCGCCGCTCGCCGCGCCGCCCGGCGCGTTCGAGGTGCGCGTGCATCCCCGCTACAATCCGGAGGCGATCACGCAGTACAACGTCGTGCCGGGACTGATGGGCGTCATCCTGACCATGACGATGGTGCTGATGACCGGGCTCGCGATCACCCGGGAGACCGAGCGCGGGACGATGGAGAACCTGCTCGCCACGCCGGCGAATCCGCTGGAGGTGATGACGGGCAAGATCGTCCCGTACGTGCTGATCGGCCTGATCCAGGTCTCGATCATCCTGCTGCTTGCACGCGCTCATCTTCCGGGTGCCGATCATCGGGCGCCTCGACGTGCTGTTCGTCGCCGTGCTGCTGTTCATCGCGGCCAACCTGACGCTCGGCCTCACGTTCTCGTCGCTTGCCCGCAACCAGCTGCAGGCGATGCAGATGACGTTCTTCTTCTTCCTGCCGTCGATCCTGCTGTCGGGTTTCATGTTCCCGTTCCGCGGAATGCCCCGTTGGGCGCAGGCGATCGGGGAATGCCTGCCGCTCACGCATTTCCTGCGGATCGTCCGCGGCGTCCTGCTGAAAGGCAACGGCATGGCCGAGATCGCGCAGGAAATCTGGCCGATCGCGCTGTTCATGGCGGTCGTCATCGCCGCCGGGCTGAAGGTCTTCCGTCGCACGCTGGATTGACGGCGCCATCGAGGGTGCGCGCCGGCCGGGTGCTATGATCCGCCGCCGATTTTCGGGTCCGGGAATTTCCCCATGCCACTCGACACGTGGCTCGCCTTTTTCGTCGCATCGTGGCTGATATCGTTGAGCCCCGGTGCCGGCGCAATCTCGTGCATGACCGCAGGGATGCGATTCGGCTACCGGCGCGGATTCTGGAACATCGTCGGGCTGCAGCTGGGCATCCTGCTGCAGCTTCTCGTCGTCGCAGCCGGGCTGGGCGCCGTGCTCGCTGCGTCGGCTACCGCATTCACCGCGGTGAAATGGCTTGGCGCGGCCTACCTTGTCTGGCTGGGCATCCAGCAGTGGCGCGCGCCGGTGACCCCGTTGGACGTGGCGGCGGCGGGGTTGCCGGCCGACGGCAAGGCGAAAGCGCTCATGCTGCGCGGGTTTCTCGTCAACGCGACCAACCCGAAGGGAATGTTGTTCATGCTTGCGGTGCTGCCGCAGTTCGTCGATCCTTCGCGGCCGCAGTTTGTCCAGTACGTCATCTGCGGCGCCACGCTGTTTTTCACCGACCTCGTGGTGATGAGCGGCTACACCGGGCTCGCGGCGCGGGTGCTGCGCTACCTGCGCGCACCGCATCACGTGCGCGCGATGAACCGCACGTTCGGCGCCTTGTTCGTCGCCGCCGGCGCATTCCTCGCGACGTTCCGCCGCGCCGCCTGACGCCGGCCCGCGTCCTGCCCCGCCTTACGATCGCCGGGTCATCGTGCGCCAAGCGGACGCGCGCCCGACGTCAGTGCAGCGCGAGCGCCAATCCCAGAGGGACGAACACGACGGCAATGACATTGCCGATCAACACGATCGAGGCAACCTTGCCGGGTTCCTGCTGATACTGCTCGGCGACCATGAAGTTGAGCACTGCCGGAGGAAGGCAGCCGAAAAGCAGCAACAGCCCCTGTTGCGCGCGGTCGAGTCCGAGAACCGGCGTGAGCAGGGCGGCCATCGCGATGCCCGTCAGCGGGCACACGAGGCCGCCGATCACGCCCACGCGCCAGCTTGACCACGGAACGTCGGACAGGCGCACGCCGAGCGAAATCAGCATCAGCGGAATCATCGCATCGCCGGTCATCTTGAGGGCAAGCATCAGCCAATCCGGAATCGGCGGATGGAATCCCGCGAAGGCGAAGCCGGCAAACGTCGCGAGCACCATCGGATTGCGCACGAGGCCGCCGAATTTCGCACGGTGATCGATGATCCAGACGCCGAGCGTGAAGTGCAGCAGGTTCGACACGGTGAAGAGCGCGACCATCGCGGAAAGCCCCGCCTGCCCGAAGGCCAGCACCGCGAGCGGCAGCCCCATGTTGCCGCAGTTGTTGAACATCATCGGCGGCACGAACGTGCGCCGGTTCTCGTGCATCAGATAAGCGAACGGCCACGCGAGGAGCCCCGAGCCCAGCACGACGCCGATGCCGGCAAGAATCAGGAGGCGGTTGGCGGCGAGATCGAAATCCTTGCTGGCGAGCGCGGTAAAGATGAGCGCCGGGCGCCAGCACGTTCATGTTGAGGCGGTTGACCCACGCCATGTCGGGCTTCGCCTTGCGCGCGTACGCGAATCCCAGCGCGACGACGAAAAACACCGGCAGGATGATGCCGAGGACGCGCTCGACCATCGGGGGTTCTAGAGAATGTACCGCGCCAGGTCGTCGTTGCCGACGATGCCGGCGAGCCGCGAATCGACGTAGGCGGCGTCGATCGCGAGGGTTTCGCCGGTGTGCTTGCCCGCGTGGAACGAGATCTGTTCCAGCAGGCGCTCCATCACGGTGTAGAGCCGCCGCGCGCCGATGTTCTCCTGTTTTTCGTTGACGGCGAACGCGATCTCGGCGAGACGCCGGATGCCGTCCGGACGATAGTCGAGATGAACGTTTTCCGTGTCGAGCAGCGCTTCGTACTGCCGGACGAGGCTCGCTTCCGTCGCAGTGAGAATCTGCTCGAAATCGGCGACCGAAAGCGACGAGAGCTCCACGCGGATCGGGAAACGGCCCTGCAGCTCCGGGATCAGGTCGGACGGCTTTGCGAGATGGAACGCCCCCGACGCGATGAACAGGATATGGTCGGTGCGGACCATTCCGTATTTCGTCGTCACCGTCGTGCCTTCGACCAGCGGCAGGAGATCCCGCTGCACGCCCTGGCGCGAGACGTCGGCGCCGTGCGTTTCCTGGCGGCTCGCGATCTTGTCGATCTCGTCCAGGAACACGATGCCGTTCTGCTCGACCGCGGTGAGGGCCTTCGCCTTGATCTCGTCGTCGTTCACGAGCTTCGTCGCCTCTTCGTCGGTCAACGTCTTCGCCGCCTCGGCGACCGTCATCTTCCGCAGCTTGCGGCGTGCGCCGCCCATCTGCTGGAACATGCCCTGCAACTGGCTCGTGAGATCTTCCATGCCCGGCGGCGCCATGATTTCCATCTGCGGCGCGAACAGCGAGATCTCGACCTCGATCTCCTTGTCGTCGAGCAGGCCCTCGCGCAGCATCTTGCGGAATTTCTGGCGCGTCGACGAGTCGGTTGGCTGCATGTCGTGAAAGTTCACTTCGCGCACGGGCGGCAGGAGCACGTCGAGAATGCGCTCCTCGGCGGCGTCCGCGGCACGGTCGCGGACCTTGCGCGATTCCGCTTCGCGCGTCTGCTTGACCGCCGCTTCCGCGAGGTCGCGGATGATGGTGTCGACGTCGCGGCCCACGTAGCCCACCTCGGTGAACTTGGTCGCCTCGACCTTAATGAACGGAGCGTCGGCCAGACGCGCGAGGCGGCGCGCGATTTCCGTTTTTCCGACGCCGGTCGGACCGATCATCAGGATGTTCTTCGGCGTGATCTCCTGCCGAAGCGGCTCGGGGACCTGCTGTCTTCGCCATCGATTGCGCAAGGCGATCGCAACGGCGCGCTTCGCGTCGTCCTGGCCGACAATGTGCTTGTCGAGCTCGGAGACGATTTCTTCGGGGGTCATGTGGGACATCGCCGTCCTGCGAGGAAAGTACGACGGCCGTCTTGGAAGACCGCCGGCGAATTGTACCGCGAACGTCGGACACCTTCCGCGAAAGGCGTGCGATGCCGCGCGCGGATTGATCGCGTGCCGCACGATGGGCTCTCGGTTGCTTTGCCGTTCGCGTGGGCATCGCTTATCATGACCGGCTGATATCCGGCCGGCTCGCGGGCGAGCGATTCGCGCAAGCTGGCCCCGGCCGATCCTGACGTCATTCCTGAATCGTGACCTCCAATAACGCCGCGCACCGCCGCGCAGCCCGCGTCCTTCTCTGCGGAGTGATCGCCGCGTCCGCGATGTCGGGGTGCGAGTCGACCAAGGACCCGGCCGCCGCGAAAGCGGCGAAAACGGAGATTACGATCGCGGAGGCCCGCTTCGTGCCGATCGGCGGTTCGAGCCTGACCGGCGCCGCGGTGCTGCATGCGTACGACGGCGGCGTGCAGATGAAAGTCAACTTCAATGGCCGCGGGCCGGGACAGTACCGCGTGATGATCCATGCGACGGGAAATTGCAGTTCGCCCAATGGCTTTTCGGCAGGGCCACCGTGGGCGCCTCCGGGCGTTTCGCTCAAGGAGGAGGGCTATCCGATCCAGAAGAACGACGATTCGGCCTCGTCGGTCGTCCGCCTCGCGGGCTACAGCCTCACCGGGGACAACGGCGTCGTTGGCCGTTCGGTCGTCGTGCACGATACCGGGCGCGGAACGATCGTCGCGCTGCCGGGCGTGCCGAACGATCGCATCGGGTGCGGCGTCATCGGCAAGCCGCAGCGCACGCTGCTGGACCTGTTCTGAGCCGTCGCTTTGCTGGTGACCGCGGCGGCGACCTACACGGAGTGACGATGGGCTTTCTCGCCGACAAGAAGATTCTGATCACGGGCGTGCTTTCGACGCGCTCGATCGCCTACGGCGTTGCCCGCGCGTGCAGGCGCGAAGGTGCGCAGCTCGCGTTCACCTACGTCAACGACGACCTCAGGGACCGCGTGGTCAAGGTCGCCGCCGAATTCGGAACCGTGCCGGTCCTCAAGTGCGATGTCGCGAAGGACGACGACATCGCGGCGATGTTCGACGCGCTCGCGTCGGAGTGGGGCGACCTCGACGGACTGCTGCATTCGATCGCCTTCGCGCCGCGCGAGGCGCTCGCCGGCGACTTTCTCGAAAGCCTGTCGCGTTCGGCGTTCGCGATCGCACAGGACATTTCGAGCTACAGCCTGGCGGCGCTCGCGAAGGGAGCGCGGCCCCTGATGCAGGGACGCGCCGGTTCGCTGCTGACGCTGACCTATCTAGGTGCGGTGCGCTCGGTGCCGAGTTACAACGTGATGGGCCTCGCGAAGGCGAGCCTGGAGGCGAATGTCCGCTACCTCGCCGCCTGCCTCGGCCCCGAAGGCATCCGAGTGAACGGGTTGTCGGCGGGTCCGATCAAGACGCTGGCGGCCGCGGGGATCGGCGGTTTCTCGAAGCTGATGACCCACTTCGAGCGCGCGGCGCCGCTGAAGCGCAACGTCACGATCGACGAGGTCGGCAACGTCGCCGCGTTCTATTTTTCGGAGCTCTCGAGCGCGATCACCGGCGAAATCACCTACGTCGATTGCGGCTACAACACGGTTGCGATCACGGTGGACGAGGAATAGCGCCGTGACCCGCGCATCTACCGACGTCGCCTGCTGACGCGCGCGGCATGACGGCCGGCACCCGGCGTTTCGACGCCGTCGTCATCGGCGGCGGGCACAACGGCCTCGTGTGCGCCGCGTATCTCGCGCGATCCGGACTGTCGGTCTGCGTGCTCGAGCGGCGCGACGTCGTCGGCGGCGCCGCGGTGACGGAGGAGTTTCACCCGGGTTTCCGCAACTCGACCGCGAGCTACACGGTCAGCCTGCTCAATCCGACGGTGATCCGCGATCTCGGGCTCGTGCGGCATGGCCTGCGGATCGTCGAGCGCACGGTGTCGAACTTCCTGCCGCTCCCCGACGGACGTCACCTTCAGGTCGGGGGCGGCCTCGCCGCGACGCAGGCCGAGGTCGCCAAGTTCTCGCGCCGCGATGCCGACGCGCTTCCCGCGTATTACGCGATGCTCGATCGCGTGGCGGACGTGCTCCGTGACCTGCTGCTCGCCACCCCGCCCAACGTCGGCGGCGGCGTTCACGCGCTGCTCGATGCGTGGAAGGTCGCGCGACGATTCCGCGCGCTCGACCTCGCCGGGCGCCGCGACGTGCTCGACCTGTTCACCAAGAGCGCGGGTGACGTGCTCGACGGCTGGTTCGAGTCGGACCCGATCAAGGCGGCTTTCGGCTTCGACGCGGTCGTCGGCAATTTTGCGAGTCCGTGGACGCCGGGCTCGGCCTACGTCCTCCTCCACCACGTCTTCGGCGAGGTCAACGGCAAACGGGGAACGTGGGGCCACGCGATCGGCGGCATGGGCGCGATCACGCAGGCGATGGCGAAGGAATGCGCGGCGCACAATGTCGTGCTGCGCACACGGGCGCCCGTGGCGCGCGTGATCGTCAAGGCCGGTCGGGCCGCAGGCGTCGAACTCGAAAGCGGCGAGATCGTCGAAGCGAAGCGCGTCGTGGCCAATGTGACGCCGAACGTGCTGTTCGATCGACTGCTCGCCCCCGAGCACCTGCCGGAGGACTTTCGTGCGCGGATCAGGGGCTACCGCAGCGGGTCCGGCACGTTGCGGATGAACGTCGCCCTCTCCGATCTGCCCGATTTCACCGTGCTTCCGGGCACGGACGTCAAGCCGCATCACGGCAGCGGCATCATCATCGCGCCCTCGCTCGCCTACATGGAGCGCGCCTATTTCGATGCGAAGACGCACGGTTGGTCCGCCGCACCGATCGTCGAAGTCCTGATTCCGTCGGTGGTCGACGATTCACTTGCTCCACCGGGCCTGCATGTCGCGAGCCTCTTCTGCCAGCATGTCCACCCGGACCTGCCGCAGGTCGCGGCAGGTCGCACCTGGGACGACGCGCGCGAAGAAGTGGCCGACCTGATGATCGACACGGTGAACCGGCACGCACCGAACTTCCGCGCAAGCGTGCTCGGCCGTCGCGTGCTGACCCCGCTCGACCTCGAGCGCGAGTTCGGGCTCACCGGCGGCGACATCTTCCACGGGCGATTGACGCTCGACCAGCTCTTCGCGGCGCGGCCGGTTCTGGGCAACGCGGATTACCGGATGCCGGTGCGCGGGCTCTACCTTTGCGGTTCGGGTGCGCACCCCGGGGGCGGTGTCACGGGCATACCGGGGCACAACGCGGCGCGCGAGATCCTGCGCGATGCGCGCCTCCGTCGTGGACGCTGACGCGTTTCCCGCAGCGGCGCAGCGCCTTCGTGCGCGGGTCGCGGCGCTGGGCGTCGCGCAGATCGTCTCCTGGGGCACGCTCTTCTACACGATTGCGGTGCTGGGCGCCGCCATGCGCGCCGAACTCGACGTGAGCGACACACTGCTCTTCGGGGCGTTCTCGGCCGGACTTTTCGTATCGGGCGCCGCCTCTCCCGCCGTCGGGCGCTGGATCGACGCCGGGCACGCGCGGGCTGCGCTCGCCGGCGGATCGTGCGTCGGCGCGCTTGCACTCGCGATGCTCGCCTTCGCGCAGGGTCCCGTGACGCTCGTCGCCGGTTGGATCGTCGCGGGCGCCGCGATGGCGCTCACTCTCTACGACCCGGCCTTCGCGGTGCTGCACACGATCAGCGGCACGAGCTACCGACGCGCGGTGACGGCGCTCACGCTTTTCGGCGGGTTCGCGAGCACGGTGTTCTGGCCGGTGTCGCTGTGGCTGCAGGAAGGCTTCGGGTGGCGAGCGACGCTCGCCGCGTATGCCGCGATGCACATTGTCGTCTGCCTGCCGCTGCACGTAGCGGCGATTCCGCGGGGCACGCGTTCCGTGCCGACATCGTCGGCGCGACCGAAGACGCCGTCACAAGCCCCTGTCAATGACCGCGGAGGCACGTTGTTCGCGTGGCTCGCGCTAGCCCTGTCGGGCGCCTCGTTCATCGCCTCCGCCCTTTCGGCGCATGCGATCGGACTTCTCGCCGCGTCCGGACTGACGGTGGCCGACGCGGTGCTGGTCGGCGCGCTGTTCGGTCCGATGCAGGTCGCGGGTCGTGTCGTCGAATTCACGGTCGGCAGGAATCTGCGCGCCCAGACGGTCGGCACGGTGGCGTTTGCAATGCTCGCGGCGGCACTGATGCTGCTTTCACAGGTGCGCGGATACATGCCCACGGCGCTCGCCTTCGCCCTGCTCTACGGCTTCAGCAACGGGGTGATGACGATCGTCCGCGGCACGGTGCCGGCGGAGCTCTTCGGTCGTCGCGAATTCGGCACGCTGCTCGGGCGCCTCGCGCGGCCGCAGCTGATCGCCCGTGCCGTTGCGCCCGTTGCGCTGGCGGCTTGCTTTCCGTTCGATCCGGCGCGCGTCCTTACGCCCTACGTGCTCGTCGCGCTCGGTCTGGCCGCCCTCGCCGCGTACTGGAGGGCGCTGCGGCAGAATCGGACGAGCTGACCCCGGGAAAGGGCGACGCCCCGCGGGGACCGCGGGGCGTCATTGGGGAATAAAGCGAAGTCAGCCGATAAGCCGGGTTCTGTTACGGCGCGCTTGCGCGCGCTATGGCCGTCATTCCTCTAGGCCCGTCGTTGCCTCCGGGCTCAAGCCACCTACCCGCGGACTAGACGAGCAGCCTGAGTTGCCAAATGCGCGTCCGCCTACTTGGTGTTGCTCCGGATGGAGGTTGCCGCGTTTCACCCGCCGGCGTTTGACCGTCGGCGACTCGTCTCTGTGGCCCTGTTCCTCGCCTTCGTCAACCGCGCGAGCGGCGACTTGCTGCGGCCGGGCGTTACCCGGCATCCTGCTCTGCGGAGCCCGGACTTTCCTCTCCCTTGTTTCGTTGCCGAAGACAAGGCAGCGACGGTCTGGCTGGCTTCGCTGCATAGGATAGCACCGCGGCAGCGAGGTTCCCTACGACCGGACTCGCCAGCGCAGCGTCCTTCCGGCGCACAGCGGCACCAGCGCAGAGTCGCCGAACGCAAATTCGGCGGGCACGGTCCAGGGCTCGCGCACGAGGGTGACCGTTTCGGCGTTGTGCGGCAGCCGGTAGAAATCGGCGCCGAAATGGCTTGCGAATCCCTCGAGCCGGTCGAGTGCGCCGGCGTCCTCGAAGAATTCCGCATAGAGCGCGAGCGCGTGCGGCGCCGAGTAGCAGCCGGCGCCGCAGCAGGCGCTTTCCTTCACGTCGCGCGCGTGCGGCGCCGAATCGGTGCCGAGAAAGAATTTGGGGCTGCCCGACGTCGCGGCCCGCACGAGCGCCTCACGATGTACCTCGCGTTTCAGGACGGGCAGGCAATAGAGGTGCGGGCGCAGGCCGCCGGCGAAGAGCGCGTTCCGCGAAAAGAGAAGATGCTGCGGCGTGAGGGTCGCCGCGACGTTCGCCGGCGCCGCGGCGACGAAGTCCGCGGCCTCGCGCGTCGTCACGTGCTCCAGCACGATCCTGAGCGCGGGGAACTCGCGCACGATGCGCGCAAGGTGCCGTTCGACGAACACCCGCTCACGGTCGAACACGTCGACCTCCGGATCGGTGACCTCGCCGTGCAGCGACAGCACGAGCCCCTGCTCCTGCATCGCCGCGAAGGCGGGATAGGCGCGCTCGACGGCGGTGACGCCGGCATCGGAGTGGGTGGTCGCACCGGCCGGATAGTATTTCGCCGCGAGCACGAATCCGGATCCCTTCGCCCGGGCAATCTCGGCGGCGCTCGTGTTGTCCGTCAGGTAGAGCGTGAGGAGCGGCCGGAACCGGGTGCCGGGCGGCAGCGCGTCCAGAATGCGGTCGCGGTAGGCGAGCGCCATCGCCGTTGTCGTGACCGGCGGACGCAGGTTGGGCATGACGATTGCTCGCCCGAAGTCACGCGCCGTAGCGCCGGCCACGGCCGACATCACGGCGCCGTCCCGCAGGTGGACATGCCAGTCGTCCGGACGTGTGATCTCGAGTGTCGGCGGCGTGGAGGCGGTGGGAGCGGTCATGAAAGAGCCTTGTTTTTGCTCGATTATACGGCGCACAGCGGTTGCCGCGTTGGCAGCCGCGCGATGCGGAGACGTAGGTGGTGGAAGGTGACGCAGCCGGGATATAATTGCCGATTTATTGCGGGGCCCTGAAGGCCCCCGCCGACGGGCCGATCCCAGGCGAATTCGGGATGGGTCCGACAATGCATACCGAGGTCGAGGTCAGGATGGCAGCGAAGCAAGCAACGGCGGTACGGAAACCCAAGGTCCTCACCGAGGAGGATCTTCTGAAAGCGCCGGAAAAGGATTACATGAACGAGTCGCAGCTCGCGTTCTTCAGGCAGCGGCTCACGGAGTTGCGCGACCAGCTCCTGCAGAACGCCGACGATACGGGCGAGCATCTGCGCGAAAACGAGATCACGACGGACCCGTCGGACCGCGCGACGCTCGAGGAAGAGTACACGCTTGAACTCCGGACTCGCGACCGTGAGCGCAAGCTCCTGAAGAAGGTGGAGAAGTCGATCAAGCTGATCGACGACGGCAGCTATGGCTATTGCGAGGAGACGGGCGAGCCCATCGGCATTCCCCGGCTGCTCGCTCGCCCCACCGCAACATTGTCGCTCGAGGCGCAGGAGCGCCGCGAGCGCGTGCAGAAGCTCTACGGCGATTGACCGGCAGCAGGGTCGGCGCCGACCCGTCTGACCGCACCGCTCCGGGCGCCGGCAGCCAACAGGAGTCGAGGATGCAGCGCAGATCGTTGTTGACGGGCCTGGTCCCGTTCGTCGCGGTTGTCGTCACCGGGTGTGCCGACATGGCGCCCAAGCCATCGAAGTACGTATTCTTCGTCGAGCCGCCGGATGGCGCGACGGTGACGAGCCCGGTCAAGGTCAAGTTCGGCGTGGTCGGCATGGACCTCAAGCCCGCCGGCGACGAAGCGCCGAATTCCGGCCATCATCACCTGCTCGTGAACCTTGACGCGATGCCCGCCGGCGCGACCGTGCCGTTCGATGCAACGCACGTCCACTTTGGCAAGGCGCAGACCGAAGCCGAAATCAAGCTGTCCCCGGGCACTTATAAGCTCACCATGCAATTCGCGGACAAGGACCACAATTCCTATGGCCCGCCGATGTCCAAGTCCATCACCGTCATCGTCCAGTAGGATTCAGGCAAGCGGCAGATGGGTGGCGTCGTGCTCGTGCTGGTCGCGATAGCGTTAGCCGCGACCTCGCCCGGTGCGCATGCGCAGGCGATCAGCGCGAAAGCCGCCGACCAGCTGATGGACACGTACTACTGCTCCGGTTGCCACGACCTCGACAGGAAGGTCGTCGGACCGGCGTTTCGCGACGTGGCGAAAAAATATGCCGGCGACGCCAATGCGCCGGCAACGCTTGCCCTCAGAGTTCGCCGGGGCGGACAGGGGGTCTGGGGCATCGTGCCGATGCCCGCCAACGAAGAAATCCCCGAACCCGATCTCGCCGCGCTGATCAGCTGGATTCTGGCGCTCAAGTAGCGCCGCGAGCCGGGGAGCAGGGGCCCCGCGCGCGGATAGCGCACGGGGATGCGACCGGGGCGAGTCGGCGCAGGAGGCCGACGACTCGGGCGCGGCATGACGGTACTCGATGCGGAGGCCGAGACGCGCGAGCCGGGAGGCGCGAGGGGCACCCGCGCGCGGATAGCGCACGGGGATGCGACCGGGGCGAGTCGGCGCAGGAGGCCGACGACTCGGGCGCGGCATGAACGGTACCGATGCGGAGGCCGCGGGCCGGGGCGCTCGGCCCCGGCTAGATACCGAACAGAGCCCTGTGCGACCAGCCGCCCGCCATGAAGAACAACATCGGAATCGACAACATTGTATTGGTCCGCGAGGCGAGGAACGCCACGCGACGCGCCCGATTCTTCTCGTCGTCGGTCGCGGGTTTCATGCCGAGAATCTTCTGCTGATTGGGCCAGATCACGCCCCAGACGTTGAGCAGCATGATCGTGCCGAGCCACGCGCCGACGCCGATGCCGGCCATCCCCCTCGACAGCGTGAATGCGGGAACGAACTGACTGCCGAGAAGCGCTGCGCCCGCGAGCCACGTCACGACGGCTGCCCAGCGGAAGTAGAAAAGCGCGCGCGGCGCTACGTGCTTCGTGATTCCGGCCGCGGTGCCGTCCGCGGCGGCGGCCTTCATTGCCGCAACCTGCACGAAATTGAAATAGTAGAGGAGGCCGATCCACATGATGCCGGCCATGAAGTGGACCCAACGGGCAATCGCCGGAAGAAGTTCCATGTCGGTCTCCTCCGTTACGCCAGCAGGGTTCGGACGGCGTAAAACAGGATTGCCGTCAGGACGATGCCGGAAATGACGGTGCCCCAGAGCGAGTCGAGCGGATTTTTCATCGGGAATCTCCTGTAAGCGGCCGAACGACCGCTGGCGTGTGCGCCGGATTCTAGCAAGCGGGCGGGATTACGGCCAATGACGTCACGACGCGCTTGCCCCGATCCGAGATTGCCATTACTCGCGTCCGAGTTAGGGGTATCGCGAAGTCAATGTTGCCGCAAACCCGCGATATCGCGAAAATCCCGCCGAAAAACGCCAAAACCGCGGCGCGACCGGCCCGCTTGTAGAATGACTATGACGGGAACATAATCAACGCTTTGTCGTGCGGCACCTGCGCTGCGGGTCCTTGAGCCGTCCACCCCGACAGCGCCGGTTCGCCAACCGGTTCAAGGACACACGGATCCCGATGTCGCTGTTCTCGAAGCCTCCGACCAAGAAGCCGCGCCCGGTTTCCACTGACGCGCGATCGCGATCGGGGTCGTCGTCTTCCGGTTCGGGTCGGCCGCCTTCGGCGCGCGATCTGGCGGTTCGTGCGGTGGAAAAGGTCAATCCGGGTCGCGACGGGCGCCAGGTCGATCCCGGAGGCGAAATCACGGTTACCGGGGTCAGCCTCATCGATTGGACGTCTCCCGGGCAGCCCAGTTTCGAGGTCGGCCAGGCGAATCCGGGGCTCTGTGCCGTCCTCGAGGATGCCGCGCTGCGTTTTGCGAGCGGGCACGCGGATCAGGCGCTCGCGTTGCTCGAGGAGGGCGTGCAGACGGATCACGACACCAAGACGTCGCCGCTTGCATGGCTCGCGCTTTTCGACCTTCAGCAACGGGCGGGCGACAAGGGGGCATTCGACCGGTTCGCGCTTCTCTACGTCGTCCAGTTCGAACGATCGGCGCCTCCTTGGGAGGCCGCGGAGAAGCCGCTCATCGGCCCGCGGGCCGGCTCGGCAGGCTATGTCGGCCTCACCGGGAAGATCACGTCCTCGGTGGCGACGCAGCTCGAAGTTCTCAAGCGCGCCATGGCCAAGCAGATCGCGGAAGTTCGCCTCGATTTCATGTCGGTGACGGGCTTCGACGACGAGGGCGCGCGCCTCCTCGCGTCCGCGCTCGCGGAGGCGCGGCGCAGGAAGTTCGTCATCGCGCTTCAGCGGGTCGAGAAACTCGGACCGATGCTCGATGCGGTGATCAGAAAAGGCCGCGACGGCGGCGAGGGGGCCTGGCTCCTGTCCCTCGAGCTCCTGCAGTGGTCGAACGCGCATGCCGCGTTCGAGGATCGCGCGGTGGAATACGCAGTCACGTTCGAGCTGTCGCCGCCTTCGTGGGAACCCCCGGTGCTGCCGGGCGCCACCGCGGCACCGGCTGCCTCCGGCGCCGAGGCGGTCGCCACCGAGTCCGAAATGCTGAGCTGGTCGGGTGTAATGACGGGATCGGCCGCGCCGCAACTGTCGCGGCTTACGGAATACGCACAAGGGCGCAGCGTCACCCAGGTCGACATGACCTCGGTCGAGCGCGTCGACTTTGTCTGCGCGGGCGCGCTCCTCAACCTTATCAACCGCATCGAGACGCAGCGCAAAGCCGTGCAGGTTATCGGGGCGACGCCGATTATCCGGGCACTGCTGCTGCTCATCGGCATTTCTCCGCGGCACTTCGTAAAGAAGGCACAGTAGCCGCTGCGATCCGCCGCGCAGGCGCGGTATGCCCCGTGGCCGGCTCGTGCAGGCAGGGGCGGGACGCCACGCAATCGGATTCCCGACGCGCAACCGCGGCGCGCCACCCGGCAGTCGACAAACACGCAGCGGGGCAGATTCCCGCAGGTGCCAGCATGGATTCGTTTCACGGAACCACGATTCTCTCGGTCCGCCGCGACGGCGCGGTGGCGCTCGGCGGCGACGGACAGGTGACGCTCGGAAGCGTGGTGGTGAAGGCGACCGCGCGCAAGGTTCGGCGCCTGTACAACGACCGCGTGCTCGCCGGATTCGCGGGCGCCACGGCAGATGCCTTCACGCTGTTCGAGCGCTTCGAGGCGAAACTCGACAAGCATCAGGGCCACCTCACGCGCGCCGCGGTCGAGCTCGCGAAGGACTGGCGCGCGGATCGGGTTCTGCGGCGTCTGGAGGCGATGCTCGCGGTGGCCGACCGCACGGCGGCGCTCATCGTCACCGGGACCGGCGACGTACTGGAGCCCGAGCACGGCATCGTCGCGATCGGCTCCGGCGGCCCGTACGCGCAGGCGGCCGCCCGCGCGCTCGTCGACCATACGGCACTTTCCGCCGCCGAAGTCGTCAAACAGAGCCTGGTCATCGCCGGCGACCTTTGCATCTACACCAACCAGAACCACGTCATCGAAGTGCTGGACAAGGAATGAATCGATCCGCATCACCCGATTGCGACGTCCTGATCGTCGGTGCCGGCCTCGTCGGGCTGGCGTTGGCGCCGGCGCTGGCGGCCTGCGGATTGCAGGTCGCGCTCGCCGATCGCGCCCCGGTCACGTCGCCGGAGCCGCCGGCGAACGACGGCGATTGGGACACGCGTGTCTACGCGATCAGCCCGGGCAGCGCGGCGCTGCTGCGCTCGTTGGGAGCGTGGCAGTCGTTGCCGGCGGAAAGGATTCTGCCGATAGAAACGATGCGCGTGACCGGCGACGACGGCGCAGTGCTCAATTTCAGCGCGTACGAGAACGGCGAGCGTGCGCTTGCGTGGATCGTCGAGGAGCGTGCGCTGCGCGAGGCACTCGTTCCTCTCGTGATGGCCGCAGGCGTCACGATCCTTGCGCCGCGCTGCATCGCGTCGATTTCCTGGACGGAAGCGTCGGGCGACGTGCAATTCGAAGACACCGGCGGCATCGCCGCGCGGCTCATCGTTGGCGCCGATGGTGCGCGCTCGCGGGTGCGCGAAGCCGCCGGCATCGCCGCGCTACCCAGGCCATACGGGCAGACCGCTGTCGTGGCCAATTTTGCGAGCGAACGCGCGCACCACGGCCGTGCATACCAGTGGTTCCGTGACGACGGTGGCATCCTCGCCTGGCTGCCGTTGCCGGGGCGCCGGATTTCTATCGTCTGGTCGGCGCCCGAGCCGCTGGCGCGGGAATTGCTCGCCATGGACCCTGCGACGCTCGCGTTGCGCGTCGCGGCGGCGGGTGCGCAGGCGCTTGGCGGACTGGAGTGCATCACGCCGGCGGCGGCGTTCCCGCTTTCATTTCTCAAGGTGCCGATGACCGTCACCCACCGCGTGGCGCTCGTCGGGGACGCAGCGCATGGAGTGCATCCGCTCGCGGGCCAGGGAGTGAATCTGGGTTTTGGCGACGTCGAGGCGCTGGCCGGCGCGCTCCGCGAGCGGGGCCCGGTCGTGGATGCAGGCGCGCCGCTGCTGCTTGAACGATATGCTCGCCGGCGCGCGGGTCCCGTATTCGCCATGCAGAGCGTGACGGACGCGCTGGCTCATCTTTTCCGGATCAGGGCACCGTGGATCCGGTCGGCACGAAACATGGGACTTGCCGCTGTCGAGCGGACGCCCATGGCACGGCGCCTGTTGGCGCATTCTGCGCTGCGCTAAAATCGCGGCGAGCGAAAGACTCTGGAGAGCGAGATGATGCAATTGACGAAATTCTTGCCCCGCCGGCTTGCCGCCGGTGTCCTGCTGGCAGCAGGCGCCGCGCTGGCCACGCCGTCGTCGGTGCTGGCACAGGCGGCGCCGCTCACGGCCGAAGCCGCCGCGGTGAAAAAGCAGGTGGAGCAGAAGCTCCCCGGCGCGAGCGTGCGCGGCGTGGTCAAGACGCCCTATTTCGGGCTGTACGAGGTTCAGCTCGACGATCAGCTCGTGTACACCGACGCCAAGGCCAACTACATGGTGCTGGGCTCGATCTACGACACGACGAAGAGGCAGAACCTTACGGAGCGGCGTCAACGGGAGCTGAGCCGCGTGGCGTTCGACAGCCTGCCGCTCGAGCTCGCGTTCAAGCGGGTCAAGGGCAATGGCGAGCGCAAGCTCGCGATCTTCTCCGACGCCGACTGCCCGTTCTGCGCGCGGCTCGAGCAGGAGCTGAAGTCGGTCGACAATGTCACGATCTACACCTTTCTCTTCCCGATCGATCAGCTGCACCCGGACTCCGCGCGCAAGTCCCGCGCCATCTGGTGCTCGCCGGACAAGGTGAAGGCGTGGGACGAGTTCTTCGCGTCCGGCGCGGTGCCCGACAACAAGGGCGACTGCGACAACCCGGTCGTTGCCACGACCACGCTCGGGGCGAAACTGCGCGTCACCGCCACGCCCACGCTCGTGTTTGCCGACGGCTCCATCGTGCCGGGCGCGCTGCCCGCGCCGCAGCTCGAGAGCGAAATGGCGCAAGCCACGACGGTGCTCGCCAAGGCCGGCACGGCGAAGAAGTAATCACTGCTGGATCGGCAGGGCGCCCGTCCCGCGCCCGCCACGCCGCGACGCACGGAGAGCCATGGCCATCATCGATTTCATCAAGAAGCAGTTCGTCGACGTCATCGAGTGGACGGACGATTCGCGCGACACGCTCTCGTACCGCTTTCCCGACGAGGACAAGGAAATCAAGAACGGCGCGCAGCTGATCGTGCGCGAGTCGCAGGCCGCCCAGTTCGTGTACCTGGGCGAGTTCGGCGACACGTTCGGCCCCGGCAAGCACACGCTGACGACCGACAACATCCCGGTTCTCACGAATCTCAAGAGCTGGAAATACGCGCTCGAAAGCCCGTTCAAGGCCGACGTCTACTACGTCGTCACGCGGGTGTTCACCGGCAACAAGTGGGGCACGGCCAACCCTGTCATGATGCGCGACGCCGACTTCGGCGTCGTGCGGCTGCGCGCCTACGGCATCTACGACTTCCGGATCGTGGACGTGAAGAAATTCCTGAAGGAAGTCGCCGGCACGGACGATCACTTCCGGCTGGACGAGTTCAACGACACGATGCGGTCCCGCATCGTGAGCGTGTTCTCCGACGCGCTCGCGGGGGCGAGGGTCCCGGCGCTCGACGTCGCTTCGCGCTATGGTGAACTGGGGGGCGCGCTCCTGCCGCTCATCAATCCCGCCATCGGCGAAAGGTACGGCCTCGAGATGACGAGCTTCGTCGTCGAGAACGTTTCGGTGCCGCCGGAAGTCGAGCAGGCGATCGACAAGCGCTCGTCGATGGCGGCCGTCGGCAACCTCAACGACTACGTGAAATTCCAGATGGCACAGGGGCTGGAAAAGGGCGGCAACGCCGGTGTCGGCGGCATGGGCGCCGAGATGGCCGTCGGAATGGCGATGGCTCAGCAGATGATGAACCAGACGGGCGGCATCATGGCGCAGTCGACGCCCGGCATCGGAACGGGTGCGCCGGCGGCGCCGGAGTTGCTGACGCCCGCGCAAGTCGCGCAGACGCTGGGCGTTGCCGAGGCCGACGTCACGGCGAGCCTCGAGGCGGGCGACCTCAAGGGCAAGCGCATCGGAACGCAATGGCGGATCACGCGCGCCGCCGTCGACGCGTTCCTCAAGTCGTGAGCGCGCGCATGGCTTTCAATCGGCGTGCGTCGCTGCGGTTGCTGGTCGCGGTAGTGAGCCTCGCGGCCGGCGCCTCCTTCGCGCAGGATCCGCGGGCCATAACGGCGCAGAAAGTCGCGCGCGACTGGCTCGCCATGACCGACAAGGCGGACGCCGCGGGCAGTCGCGACGCCGCGGGCACCAAGTTCAAGGAAGCCGTCAACGTCGAGGAATGGACCGACGCGCTCGCCAAGGCGCGGGTACCGCTCGGCGAAACGGAGCAGCGCGCGGTGCTCTCGACGAAATTCGATTCGTCGCTGCCCGACGGCGGTCCCGCAGGGGAATTCGTGCTGATCGTGTATCGCACCTCGTTCGCGAAGAAGCCCGAGAGCACCGAAACCGTCACGCTCGAGCGCGAACCCGACGGCAATTGGCGCGTGATCGGTTACTTCATCCGCTGAACGGCGGCGCGCGGGCCCGCACGTGGCGGAAACGGTTGCGCTCTCGAAATTCGCGTGCCCTTCCTGCGGCGGCGAAGCGGTCTGGAACCCGGCGAAGCAGAAGCTCGTCTGTCCGTTCTGCGGGACCGAATCGCCGGCGCGGCAGGATGCCGCCGGCGCAGTCGTGGAGCACGACCTTGTCGCGGCGCTCCGCGGCATTGCCGACGACGCCCGCGGCTGGCAAGCCGACAAGCGGCAGGTCAAGTGCCGGAGCTGCAACGCGATCTCCGTGCTCGACGCCAAGCGACAGGCCCAGAACTGCGAATTCTGCGGTTCCGCGCAGCTCGTGGCGTACGAAGAGGCGAAGCCGGCGTTTCGCCCGGAAAGCGTGCTGCCGTTCAAGCTTTCCGAAGGTGCCGCACGCGACGCCATCCGCGCGTGGTACGGCAGGCTCTGGCTGGCGCCGTCGGCGCTGAAGCGCAGGGCGATGACCGACACGGTTCGCGGCGTGTACCTGCCGTACTGGACCTTCGATGCGCACGTCGACGCCGCGTGGACCGCCGAAGCGGGCCATTACTACTACGCGACCGAGACCTACGTCGAGAACGGACAGACGCGCACGCGCGAGGTCCGGCAGGTGCGCTGGGAGCCGGCGGCAGGCCGGTTGCAGCATTTCTTCGACGACGATCTCGTCTGCGCCTCCGTCGGCGTCCATCCGGAGCTCCTGCGCGGCATCGAGCCGTTTCCGACGCAGGATCTCCGGGCCTACGATGCCGGCTACGTCGCCGGCTGGGTGGTCGAGCGTTACCAGATCGACCTCGTCGCCGCCGCGCAGCGGGCCCGCGACGCGATGGATGCGAAGTTGCAGGCGTTGTGCGCACAGCAGGTTCCCGGCGACACGTTTCGCAACCTCGCGGTCAGGTCCGATTATTCCGGTCAGACGTTCAAGCACATCCTCGCACCGGTGTGGTTGCTGACCTACACCTTCGGCACCCGAGCGTTTCAGTGCGCGCTGAACGGCGTGACGGGCGCCGTGCGCGGCGAGTACCCGAAGAGCCCCTGGAAGGTCGCGCTGCTGGTGCTCGCGATTCTCGTCGTCGTTGTCGTCGCGTTGTCGCTCTCCGGCAGGCAATGAGGCCAGCCGACCGACAATGCGCCGGGCTTCGCGTGCTACGCTGCCGCCGGCACGGACAGTAACCCGGAGGAGCGGCGATGCACGCAGCGATAGTCACCGGCGTTTCACGCGGCCTGGGCGAGGCGCTCGCGGCCGAGCTGCTCGAGCGCGGTTGCATTGTTGTCGGCGTGGGTCGCACGCCGAGCGCCCGGCATCGCAGCGAGCGCTTCCGGCACGTCGCCTGCGACCTCGCGCACCCTGCCGTGGTCGCCGCCGCGGTGCTGCCGGCGCTGCGCGATCTCGCTCTCGACAAGCCGGCTGCCGTGACGCTGATCAACAACGCGGCCGTTGCAACGCCGGTGGGCGTGATCGGACGGCTCGACGCGGCGGAAATCGAGTCCGCGATTGCGACGAACATCGCCGCACCGCTCGTCATGGCGGATCTCTTCTGCCGCGCCTTTCCCGGCCCGAGCCCGAGGCGCCGGATCATCAACATCTCGTCGGGGGCCGCGCAAACCGCGATTGCCGGCAGCGGCCCTTACAGCATGTCCAAGGCGGCGCTCGAGATGCTGACGCGCGCCGTCGCCGCCGATCACCCGGACCGGGCGCTCGAATGCATCACGCTGCGGCCCGGCATCTTCGAGACGGGGATGCAGCAGTTCATGCGCAGCCGCGACGCCGCCCAGTTCCCGAGTGTCGCGCTGTTCCGCGGCTTCAAGGAACAGGGCATTCTCAAGGACCCGGCGGACGTCGCGCGGAGCATCGTCACGAAGCTCGTTTTCGGGCCGGTCGAGAATGGCCGCCTCTACGTGCACACGGATCTCTGACGCGGGGCGGGCCCCGCGCCTCGCCGGCCCGTCGATCAACGTGTCGCGGGTCGCAGGCGAAGACGGTAGTCGACGAGCGCGCCGGCAGGGCCGGCCTCCCACACGACGCAGTACTCGCGAGCGAGGCTCGCCTGGTAGACGCCGGCGTCGCTGCGCGCGGGATCTCGCGCGATGGGAGCAAGCGCGGCCGGGCCCTCGCGATAGCGGATCTCGAATGCCACCGGCTCGGTCGCGTCGAAGACGTAGTCGAGCCGGTCGCCCGGCGCGAGACGAACGCAGTCCTCGCGAATCTCGTAGGGCGGCACGACCATCGCGACGACGACCTTGGGCTGGTCCGCGGTGACGGGCGTGCCCGCGCAACCGAAGAGCCAGCAGGGCGCGATCACGGCGGTGACGGCGCGACGCGCGCGCGCCATTCGTCTTGCGGGGTTGCCTTCGCCGTTGCGAATCCGGTGTCCGGTGCGCCGCGGCAACCGCGTCATCGCCGCAGTTTCCGCCGCGCGCGCCAATCCTCGACCAGAAGCGCATAGCGCACATGATCGCGCCAGCTGCCGCCGATTCGCAGGTAGCGTCGCGAGAAACCCTCCCGAACGAAGCCTGCGCCGAGCACCAGCGTGTGCGAGCGTACATTGCGCGGCTGCACGTTGACCTCGACGCGATGCAGCTTCAGCGTGCGGAATGCAAACAGCAGCGCCAGCGCCATTCCGTCCGCCATGAGGCCCCTGCCGGCGTGCGGTGCAAACGCGTAATAGCCGAGATAGGCGCTGTGAAACGAGCCGCGAACGATCTCGCTGAAATTGAAGACGCCGACGATCGCGTCGTCGTCCACATGGCGAACGAAGACGCCGGCGTGCGTGGCGGCGAGCGGATTGCGCTGGGCGCGCAGGCCAAAGCGCGCGACGTATTCATTGTAGGACGCGGGGGTACGGGGAGCGCGAACCCAGGCGCCGTGCAGGCGCCGGCTTGCGCGGACCGCGGCGAGAAAGACGCCTTCATCGCGAAGCCGGGGCAGGCAGAGATAGACGCGGGATCCTCCGGAGAGAGCGATCTGCGCGGGGCGCGGCGAAGGGATTGGCATAATGGCAATCTTACCTTTTGCAGGGAATCCCCTGATGAGCAAGTGGGTGCAAGGCAAGCTGATCGGCAAGAAGTACTGGACCGAACGCCTCGTGTCGATCGGGATCGATGCACCCGAGGTCACTTTTGTCGCGGGCCAATTCGGGCGCCTGGCGCTGCCGGCACCGCCGGGCTCGAAGGAGGAGATGGTCGGGCGACCCTATTCGTTCGTTAACCCTCCCGGTTCGCCGCATCACGAGTTCTTCTTCAACGTCGTACCGGAGGGGCCGCTGTCGCCCCGGCTGGCGTCGCTCGGGATCGGCGACCCCGTCTGGCTCATGCCCAACGCGAACGGGTTCTTCACCATGGAAGAGGTCCCTGACGCGGAGGCGCTCTGGTGCCTGTCGACCGGGACGGGCATCGGCCCGTTCCTGTCGATCCTGCGAACCGCCGCGCCCTGGGAGAAGTTCGCGCACGTGATGCTGGTTCACGCCGTGCGCACCGCCGCCGACCTCGCCTACCGCGACGTCATCGACGACGTTCTGAGGGCCCATCCCGGGGCCGCGGCCTATGTGCCGGTCGTCAGCCGTGAGCCGCATCCCGACGCGCTATCCGGCCGCATCCCGTCGCTGATCTCCGATGGCCGGCTCGAGTCGCGCGCGGGACAGGCACTTTCGGCGGGGAACGCGCATGTGATGCTGTGCGGCAACCCGGCGATGGTCGACGACGTGCAGGCGGTGCTCGGCGCGCGGGGAATGAGACGGCATCGGAGGCGGGAACCGGGTCAGATCACGCTCGAAACCTACTGGTGATCGGTCCGTCGCGACCCTTCGGTCAGGAAATTGCCGTCGGCAGGGAAATGCGCGCGACGTGTCCATTCCCTGCAATGAAAGGGCGCGGTGCGACGCGGTCCGCTTCGGGTAACTGACCGATCAGTCCGCGAGATTCCGTTCGACGATTTCCTCGACGTCCGGAGACAGTTCAGGCGATTCCGCGATCTTCTGCAATGCCGACCGCTGCAGCGCGCGTCGCGGTTCGGCGAATCGCCGCCACAGATTGAACGCCGCGGTCAGCATTGCCGCGAGCTGCGGATTTTGGCGATCGAACGAAAGAATCTGATCGGCGACGAAGGCGTAGCCTGCCCCATTCTTCCCGTGGAACGCATGCCAGTTGCGGCGCGCGAACGTCGCCACCAGCGCGCGCACGCGGTTGGGATTGCGCGCGTCGAACTTCGGATGGGCGAGCAGCGACCGCACGCGCGCGAGCGTATCCGGACGCGACGACGCGGCCTGCAGCGCGAACCACTTGTCCAGAACCAGCGGCTCGTCGCGCCATTTCGCTTCGAAGCGGGCGAACAGCGCCTCGCGTTCGTCGGCGACGCTGTGATTGATCGCGGCGAGCGTGGCAATGGCATCGGTCATGTTGTCGGCGGCGTCGAACTGGGCGACGGCGAGGGAGCGCGCCGGCGCATCGTCGATGGCGGTGAGATAGCGCAGACAGGCGTTGCGAAGCGCACGCGGGCCGGTCTGCGACGGAGTCGGCGCATAGGCTGCCTTCGGCCGGTGCAGCGCATACGTCTCTTCCAATGCGGGGCGCGCGGCGCGCGCAATTTCGCGCACGACGAATTCGCGCGCCGCGATCAGCGCGTCGACGTCGATCGTCTGCACGAGGCCGGCGAGGTACGCCGGCTCGGGGGGGGTCAGCGCAAGCGCCAGCAGCGCGGGGTCGGCGGCGCGATCCGAGACCGTCGCCGTGGCGAGGCGCGACAGCGCAGCCGGCAAGGCCATCGGCTCGCCGCGCGCGTGCGTTGCGGCGAGGGCAAGGATCGCGCTGCAGAAGCTGCGCTGCGCGGCATCCCAGCGGTTGACCGGGTCGCTGTCGTGCGCGGCGAGGAACGCAAGTTCCGCGTCGGTGTAGTCGAATTCCAGCTTGACCGGTGCCGAAAAGCCGCGCAGCAGCGACGGCACCGGGGCGGCCGCGACGTCGCGGAATACGAATCGCTGGCGCTTTGCGGTCAGCGAAAGTACCCGCGTGGTCGCGGGCGCGTCTGCATCGCCGTTCAGCCGCAGCGGCAGGTCCGCGCCGTCGGGTCCGACGAGGCCGACCGACAGCGGAATGTGGAACGGTTCCTTCTGCGGCTGGCCCGGCGTCGGGTCGGCATGCTGCTCGACGTCGAGCGTGTACGTGGCGGCGGCAGCGTCGTAGCGGCCGAACGCACGAACGACCGGTGTTCCGGCCTGGCCATACCAGCGGCGGAATTGCTTCAGATCCGGCCCGCCAGCCTCGAGGCTCGCATCTTCCATGGCCCGGACGAAATCGTCGCAGGTGACCGCCTGTCCGTCGTGGCGTTCGAAATAGAGGTCCATGCCGCGGCGGAAGCGTTCCGGACCGAGCAGTGTGTGCTGCATCCGGATGACCTCGGCGCCCTTCTCGTAAACCGTCGGCGTGTAGAAATTGTTGATCTCGAGGTACTCGTCGGGACGCACCGGATGCGCCATCGGACCCGCATCCTCGGGGAACTGGGCGCTGCGCAGGTAGTCGACGGCCGCGATCCGCTCGACGGCGCGCGAACCCATGTCGGCCGAGAATTCCTGGTCGCGAAACACCGTGAGACCTTCCTTCAGCGACAGCTGAAACCAGTCTCGACAGGTGACGCGATTGCCCGTCCAGTTGTGGAAGTACTCGTGGCCGACCACGCCTTCGATGGCCTGATAATCGCCGTCGGTCGCGGTGGCCGGGTCCGCGAGCACGAGCTTGCTGTTGAAGATGTTGAGCCCCTTGTTCTCCATGGCGCCCATGTTGAAATCGTCGGCGCAGAAGATCATGAAGCGGTCGAGGTCGTATTCCCGTCCGTAGCGCTCCTCGTCCCAGCGCATGGCGTGCTGCAGCGCATTCATCGCGTGCGTGCAGCGCGGCAGGTTGCGCGGCGTCGACCAGATCTCCAGCGCGACCGCGCGGCCGGCCATGGTGGTATAGCTGTCCTCGAGCGCCGCGAGGTCGCCCGCGACCAGCGCGAACAGGTAGGTCGGCTTGGGAAACGGGTCGTGCCAGCGGGCGAAATGCCTGCCGCGGTCGAGGCTTCCCTCGGCCACGAGGTTGCCGTTCGAGAGGAGGACGGGCGCGCGCTCACGATCCGCGACGATCGTCACGGTGTACGTCGACAGCACGTCGGGGCGATCGAGAAAATAGGCGATCCGACGGAATCCTTCGGCTTCGCACTGCGTGCAATAGACGCCGGTCGAAACGTAGAGGCCCAGGAGCGCGGTGTTGGCGGCGGGATTGACCGTCGAGTGCACCGCCAAGGTGCCGCTCGCGGGCGGTGCGTGGATCGTCAGCCCGTGCGCGTCGCAGGTCCAGCGGCCTTCGGGCAGCGGGGCGCCGTCGAGCTCGACTCTGACCTCGCGCTGGCCGTCGCCATCGAGGACGAGGGGAGCGCCGGCCAGTTCCGGGGGCGCGGCAGGATTGCGGTGGAACGCGAAGGTGGACGTGACGCGCGTCGCCTCGCGGTCGAGCTCGAAGTCAAGAGCGAGCACCGGAGCGAGGAAGGCGGGCGGACGGTAATCCAGTCGCCGAGTCCTGCCCCGGTTGCCGCTGCGTGCCGACATCAGCGTAGCCCGCGCGACGGCGTCACGGCTTTCCTTCCGATCCGCATGGGGCTACGCCGCACCGTCGCGCCCATTCGACGCCTAGCTCTTGACTTCGATGAGTTCGACGTCGAAGAGAAGCGTCGCGTTCGGCGGAATAACCCCGCCTGCGCCGCGTTCACCATAGGCCATCTGCGGGGGGATGACGAGCGTGCGCCTGCCGCCGACTTTCATTCCCGCAACGCCCTCGTCCCAACCCTTGATCACTTTGCCGGCGCCGAGCACGAATCCGAAGGGCACTTTGCGATCGACCGAGCTGTCGAATTTGGCTCCATGTCCGTCCGGTACGGATGGGTCATAGAGCCAGCCGGTGTAGTGAACGAACACCGCTTTGCCGGCGACGGCCTCGGCGCCATCTCCCTGTTTCATATCAATTTTCTTGAGTTCCGTCACTTGGGCACCGATCTTGCTAGATGTAGTGGACGAAGAGGCCGCGGCAGGGGCCGCGGTCGGCTGTTGCGCGGTTGCGGCAACGGCAACGACGAGGCACGCGAGACCAAATGCATAGGCCGAAGGACGGACCCGATCGACGCGGCGCGTCGCAAGTGGCCGAATTCGGGGGCGAAGCAATCGCAACATGAGACATCTCCTCAACATGACGCACGGTTTGCCGCGCGACGGCGCACGGAATCGGATCGCGTCCGGACGTTTGCGCCGGGGCGTCACGGCGCCGTTTCGACGCGCGATTGTAGCCGAGACGGGAGCGGTTTTGCGCGGGCCCGGGAATTCGGCTATAAATGTCGGCTCTCCGCAAAACGCGATGCCCGGCGCGCGCATGACCTCGCATCGGGCACCGGTCGATCGCAGGTCGCTTCTTGCGGGCCCTCCCCCTGAGCCATGTTCGATTTCCTGACCCAGCAGACCCGGGACAATCCGGATCCCTTGCTAACGCCGAAGTCGGCGTCGGGCTGGCTTCGCCAGCTGCCCACGCTCGACGTCATCGGACGCCAACAGCACGTGATGCGGGCCTTCGAAGGAATGCGGCAATCGCGCAAGGCCCCCGATCTCAATCGCGTTGCCGCGGTCGAATTCCTCGATTCCGCGCTCGGCGCCGATCGCCGTCAGCTGACGAAGCAGTATGTCGAGAACGTGGACACCTCGGCGCGACTGGCCGAGCGACTCTGGCTGGCGCTCCACGAGATGTGCCAGGGCTTCATCTTCGCGTATCAGTCGTCGCTCGAGCAGGCGCTGGCGCAGCCCGAGAATCCGCGCTGGAAAACCTACGTGCCTCGGCTGTTCTCGCGGCTCATCCACTACTACGGCACGGACGCCAAGCTTCGCGTGTTCCGCTACGAGCGCTGGATCCCGGCGAAGTGGATGGAGCTGCACAAGCTCTACATGCGGGCAACCGAGCTCGGCGTCGAGCGCGTGCCGGGGGCACTTGGGGGCGCGGGTTCGAACTCCACGCATTGGACGATCGAGCAGGAATACGTTTTCGTCCTGCTCGTCCACCAGCTCAACACCGGAAACCTCTCCCCTGCCGCGCTCGACTGGGCGACTGCGCAGCTTCGCGCGTGGAGCCGCAAGCTGCAACTCGAGGCGGTCCCGCGGTCGGCGGAAGGTTTTTTCGTCGACCTAGCCGGCAAGAGCGGGCTGGTGCGCAGAACGGGCAACGATTCGGGCTCGATGCTGCGCTATCTCGACACCACGACCATGGCCGAGCAGCTGGAACGCGCGATTCACGCGCTGCGGCAGGCGGAGGCCACGGACCAGGGGCCGGCGGCGCCAATCAACCAGCAACGCGTCGCGATCCTCGAAAAGGTGCGACCGGCGGTGTCGCCCAATCTCAATGCCGATCTGCGTCGCGATCCGCGCATCGCCGTGACCGTTCCGGCCAAGGTCCGTGTCGGGCTCGGCCGCATCTGCCGCGACCTTGCGGCGAAGGACGCCAACGATCTGGCAGGCGACGCGAACTCCTCGTCCGAGCAGATCGAGGTCTTCGCCGTTTCCGACGGGTCTCGCGCGAAGCAGCGCGCCGCGGCGAACGAGCAGGATTCTCTTGCCGCGTCCATCACGTCGTTCAGCGATCCCATGTGGCAGGTCAAGGACCGCAGTGTCGCCGGACTGCGCATCGCGGCCTCCGGCGGCATCGGGCAGAGCCTCGCCCTCGGCGCGCTCGTCGCCGTGCGCCAGTCCGACGTCACCGACTGGGTGCTGGGCGTCGTGCGGAGACTGAACAAGGTGTCGAACGACGAAGTCGAGGCGGGCGTGTCGATCATCGCGGAGCGGCTCGTTCCCGTGGTGCTGTACGCCAAGCGCGAAGCGAAGGAGGATCTCGGCATCATCGTGAACGGCATCGACGTCTCGACAATGGGCGCGCGCTTCGACGGCCTCTATCTCCCGCCGCCGTCGCGTCCCGACAAGCCGCTCGCGGTGAAGACGCTGATCGTGCCGACCTCCGAATACGTCGAGGGACGCAACGTCATCCTGACGACGGGCCGCTCGGTCTACACGGTCGCGCTGCGCCAGCTGGTCGAGCAACGCGCGGAATGGAGCTGGGCCGCCGTCCAGATCGTCGAGAAGAAGCCGAAGGACGTCTGACGCCGCGTGCTCGGGCCGGCACTGCGCGCGTCGCACCCGCCAGTGACATGGAATGAAGGATGTCCGAATGATCGCGCGTGGCGCAATGCGGGCGCTGCCGGCATTCGTCGCGCTTGCGGTGGGAGCGTCCTCCGCGGAAGCCGCCGAATCCGCCGCGCGCGGGAAGTGCACGGTGGCGCGGATCGCCGAGTGGAAGACCCTCCCGACGCAGGGCCAGCCGATCGTCGACGGCGCGATCAACGGCCGAAAGGTCGGCGTGCTTCTGGACACCGGAGCCACGCGCAGCGTGGTCGTGCGTTCGGCGGCCGATCGCCTCGGCCTCGTCCGCTACGGCACGAGGTCCAGCCGGATGATGGGCATCGGGGGCGAGACCGCCGTCGAAACGGTCTCCATCGACGAGTTCGCGATCGGCGCCGAGGTGCGCAGGAACTGGCGTGTCCTCGTCGCCGGTGAGCACGACTTCGGCGCGGACATCGCCGTCATCCTGGGGCAGGATTACTTCCGTCACGCCGACGTCGAGTTCGATCTCGCGCACGGCTTCGTCCGCGTGTTCCAGTCCCGGAATTGCGAGGGACATTCACTTGCGTACTGGACGACCGGTGCCGTGGGCACGGTCGAACTCGAGGCGATCTCCGACGTCGCGCCCGCAATCTCTTTCAACGTCGAGATCAATGGCCATCCGGTGAGAGCGCAGCTCGACTCCGGCGCATTCCCGTCGCTGCTGATGGCGCCGAAGGCAGCCGAGCTGGGGGTCACACCGAAATCCCCAGGGGTCGTCGCCGGAGGCTGCAGCAAGGGCCTCGGCCAGAAGACGATCGAATTCTGGTTCGGCACGTTCGAGAGCTTCCGGATCGGCGACGAAGTCGTCCGAGATCCCGGGATACGATTCGCGGACATCTGGAGATTCTCGACCATCGGCGAGACCGGGAGCCATGTTCCCGTCAAACCCGGCGATCGGCCGGACATGCTGCTGGGCGCCGACTTCCTGCGCTCCCATAGGGTGCTGGTGGCGCACGATCAGCGACGGATGTTCTTTACCTTCTCCGGCGGCGCCGTGTTCCCGAAGCTCGCATCGACCGCTTGCGGCGAGGGTCCGGACCGCGGCACGAGCACGGGTGCCGCGCCGCCTTCAAACTGAGCGGGAATCTTCAGTCCTGCGGCCTGAACTTGAGCGTCAGGCTGCGCTGGAACAGCTCGGGGCGATCGGGGCGAGGCAGCGGCGAAGACTTCTGGATCGCGCGCTGAACGGCTTCGTCGTAGGCGCGAACGCCGCTCGATTTCCTGAGCACGGCGTCGATGATTTCGCCCGTCGGCAGCTGAACGACCTCGAAGATCGCCTCCGGATTTCCGCTCATGTCGGGCGGCAGGGTCACGTTGCCCTTCACCTTCGACTGGATGCGGCGGATGTAATCGACCTCGGCGCGGGATCGCGCAGCGGCCTCCGCATCCGCGGCTTTCTGCTGTGCGTCGCGCGCGACCTTTTCGCGCTCGGCCTGCGCCTTCAATTCGGCGGCCTCGCGCGCCTGTCGGTCGCGCGTCTCGGCAACCTTTTTCTGTTCGTCCTGTTTCTTCTTCTCTGCCTCGCGCTTGTCGGCTTCCTTCTTTTCGCGTTCCCTGCGCTCGCGCTCCGCCGTGTCCTTCGCCTTGCGCTCTTCCTCCGCCTTCGCCTTGCGCGCGATGTCGGCGGCGCGGGGATCGGGTTTCTCGATCTTGGGTTCGGGATTCGGAATCGGCTTCGGCGGTTCCGGCAGGGGCTCGGGTTTCGCGACCGGTGGCTGCGGGGGCAGGACGACGGGTGCGGGCGGCGGCGGCGCGGGCGCTTCGGCCACGGGCACTCTTGCCGACGGCGCGTAGAGCTCCGCCGTCATCGGCGCGGGCTGCCGATTCTGCCAGCGGACCGAAAGGAAGAGGACGCCGATGAACGCGACGTTGACGGCAATCGCAAGCGCAAGCGCGGGCCAGCGGCCCGAGATCTCGGCCGGCTCGCGGGGTCTATCAACGGACATGCGTCAACCCGATGGCGGACGCGCGAGCAATCCCACCTTTCGCACGCCGTTGCGCTGCAGAAGGTCGAGGACACCCAGCACGTCCTCGTAGCGGGCAGCCTTGTCCGCAGCGATGACCACCGGCTGGTCGGGAAGTCTCGCCTGCTTCGCGCGGATCCGGGCGACGAGCTCGTCGCGTGACAGCGCCGTCACGGCGCCGCCGGACTGCTGGTCGCGCAGCGTGAGCGTGCCGTCCGTGCGCAGGGTGACCTCGAGCGGTTGTGCCGGCGCGGTCAGTTTCGAGCCTACCGACGGCAGCTCGATCTCGCCGGGGTTCACGAGCGGCGCGGTGACCATGAAGATCACGAGCAGCACCAGCATCACGTCGATGTACGGCACGACGTTGATCTGGTTGATCGACCTGCGCGCGCGCCGCATGGGTCAACGATCGGATCGACACTCGGACCCGGAGCGCGCGGGCAATGCGGAAGGGTCGGACGCGCCGGATGCGCGTTGGGCAGATTGCGGTGCCAGGAGGAAGCATGCCGTGCATCGGACCCATAGGTCCGGATCCGCGCCGCGTGCTCGCCATTCTCCGCGGTAAGGCTTGCTCATGAGGCTCCCTGCCTCTGCAGAATGTTCGAGAACTCCTCGATGAACGTCTCGTATCGGACCGAAAGCCGGTCGACATCGTGAGTGAAGCGGTTGTACGCGACGACCGCGGGAATCGCCGCGAAGAGACCTATCGCGGTCGCGATGAGCGCCTCGGCAATGCCCGGCGCCACCTGCGCGAGGGTCGCCTGGCTCACATTGGCGAGGCCGCGGAACGCGTTCATGATCCCCCAGACGGTGCCGAAGAGCCCGATGTACGGCGAGACGGAACCTACGGTTGCGAGCCCCGACAGATGCGCGTCGAGCGAGTCGATCTCGCGCTGGTAGGCGGCGCGCATCGCGCGACGAGCGCTGTCGAGCGTCACCGCCGAATTGCTGCCCTGTCGCCGGTGCTTCGAATATTCACGGAAGCCGGCGGTGAAGATGTGCTCGAGCCCGCTGCCGGTCAGCGACTGACTTGCGCTCTGGTAGAGCGCATTGAGGTCGCCGCCTTTCCAGAACTGGTCCTCGAACGCGTCGGTGTCGCGCAGCGTGCGCTTCAGCTGAAATGTCTTGAGAAAGATTCGCCACCACGACCACAGCGAAAGTCCGAGGAGCAGCAGGAGCACTGCCTGGACGACGAACGACGCCTGGCCCACCAGCGTGACGAAAGAGAGATCCGGGTGCACGTTCAAAGGAGCGCCTCCATGCGCGCAGAGACCGGCGCGGGGATCCGTGCCGGGCGCCAGTTCGACGATCCCAGGCAGGCGAGCGTCACGCGTGCTTGCGTGAGGGCTTCGGGGCCGCGCAGAACGGCCTGATCGGCGACGAGCCGCGCCCTCCCCAGCTCGACCAGCGTAAGTGTGACGTCGAGGCGGTCAGAAAGTTTCGCCGGGGCTCGAAAGTCGATTTCGACGCGGTGAACGACGAACACGACGCCGTGCTCCCGCTCGACCGCGGCAAGGTCCCATCCCAGCGACGAAAGCCACTCCGTGCGGGCGCGCTCCATGAATTTGAGATAGTTCGCATAGTAGACGACGCCCGCGGCGTCGGTGTCTTCATAGTAGACGCGGACCGGGAAGCGAAACGCCGGGCGGGCCCGGCGAAGCTCGTTCACCGCATGAGATCGCTCACGACGCGGTTCGGCCGGATTCATTCTCGGGTGAACAGATCGGTCGATGGGTCCCCCGACAGGGCGGATGCGGGCGGCATCATGCCAAAATGGCGATACGCGAGCGCGGTCGCGATGCGCCCACGCGACGTGCGTTGCAGGAAGCCCTGCTGGATGAGAAACGGCTCCAGCACGTCCTCTATCGTGTCGCGCTCCTCGCCGATCGCGGCGGCCAGGTTGTCGATGCCGACCGGCCCGCCGGCGAACTTGTCGAGCACGGTGCGCAGAAGCTTGCGATCCATGACGTCGAGGCCGGAGAGATCGACGTCGAGCATCGCCAGCGCGTCGTCGGCGACCACACGCGTGATCTCGCCGCCGGCGCGCACTTCGGCGAAGTCCCGCACCCGTCGCAGCAGGCGATTGACGATGCGCGGCGTGCCGCGCGAACGCCGCGCGATCTCGATCGCGCCCGCCGGCTCGATGGCGATCTTCAGCAGCGCCGCGGAGCGCGTGACGATCCGAGTGAGCTCCTCCGGCGTGTAGAACTCGAGCCGCGCGACGATGCCGAAGCGGTCGCGCAGCGGGTTGGTGAGCATGCCGGCGCGGGTGGTGGCGCCGACCAGCGTGAAGGGCGGCAGGTCGAGCTTGACGCTGCGCGCCGCCGGCCCTTCGCCGATCATGATGTCGATCTGGAAATCCTCGAGCGCGGGATACAGGATCTCCTCGACCACGGGCGAGAGCCGGTGTATCTCGTCGATGAAGAGCACGTCGTGCGGCTCGAGGTTGGTGAGCAGCGCCGCAAGGTCGCCGGCGCGCTCGAGCACGGGGCCCGACGTCTGCCGCAGGTTCACCCCGAGCTCGTGCGCAATGATGTGCGAAAGCGTCGTCTTGCCGAGCCCCGGCGGACCGAACAGCAGCACATGGTCGAGCGATTCCTTGCGCTTCCTTGCGGCCTCGATGAAAATCGACAACTGGCCACGTATCTTTTCCTGCCCGACGTACTCGTCGAGCGCCCGCGGCCGCAGTGCGCGCTCGACCACCGTCTCTTCGCCGCCGGCGACCTTGCCCGTCACGAGACGGTCGAGCTGGTCGTTTTCGATGGTCATGCTGCGCTCACGCCTTCGCGAGCAGCTTCAGCGCCTGCCGTATGGCGTCGCCGACCGCGAGTCCGTCGGGCAGCTTCCTCACGACGGCGATGGCTTCCTTGTCGCTGTAGCCCAGCGCGGCCAGTGCGTGAAGCACATCGGAGGTTACCGGGGGCGCGCGGTGCACGCCGACGGCGGCCGTGAGATCGGCCCCGAGCTTGTCCTTCAGCTCGAGCAGCAACCGCTCGGCGGTCTTCTTGCCGATGCCCGGGATCTTCGTCAATCGGCCGGAGTCCTGCATCGTGACGGCTTGCGCGAGCTCCGCGACGGAAAGTCCGGAGAGAACCGACAGCGCGGTACGGGCGCCGATGCCGCTGATCTTGAGGAGCTGGCGGAAGGCGCGGCGCTCCGCGTCGCTGCCGAACCCGAACATGAGGTGCGCATCCTCGCGCACGACGAGGTGCGTGAACAATGCGACGCGCTCGCCGGCGGAGGGGAGGTTGTAGAACGTGCTCATCGGCACATCGACCTCGTAGGCCACGCCCTGCACGTCGAGCAGGATCTGCGGCGGGTTCTTCTCGACGAGGATACCGGTAAGGCGTCCGATCATGATCCGCGATTATGGCATGCGGGTCGGCGTTCGATCCCGTCGCCAACCCGTCGTCCGGAGTTTCAGCGCGGCAACGCGGAGAGGTGCACATGCACTTCCGCAAGCGTCGGCAGCACCAGCGGTTGGCGGGCGAGGAGGTCCTGCGACGGCTCCATCGTGTCGGGCACCATGATCGGAATCATGCCGGCCGCAAGCGCTCCCCGGACCCCGGGTTCCGAGTCCTCGAGGACGATGCAGTTCGACGGCTCCACGTTGAGGCGCTCCGCCGCCAGCAGGAATATGTCCGGCGCGGGCTTCCCGCGGACGACCTCGTCGCCGCCGACCAGCGTGTGAAACCGCGACAGCAATGCGCAATGCTGCAGGTGAACCTGCGCGCGGTCACGCCGCGTCGAGGTCGCGACGGCGCGAAGGATGCCGAGCGTTTCGAGCCATTCGAGCAGCGCATGCAAACCCGGCTTCACGGCGATGCCCTCGCGCAGGACGATGGCGTCGAACCTCGCTCTCGCCTGCAGCATCAGCGCATCCACCGGATAGTCGTCGCCGTAATGGTCCAGCACATATTGCCGGGAGTCCCGGGAGTTGCGCCCGATCATCGCGGGCATCAGCGCCGTGTCGAAATTCACCCCGAGCGCCGTCGCGGCTTCCGACCAGCAACGCGGCGCGATGCGTTCGGTGTCGAGCATGAGGCCGTCCATGTCGAACACCACCGCCAGCGGCAGGCGCTCCGGTTGCCGCGCGCGCATCAGACGAGCCGCCCGGCACGAATGCGATAACCCGTCTTGCGCAGGCCGAGCAGTCCCTGCGCCGCGTGCGCATGGGCGATGGCGCAGGCGAGGGCGTCGGCGGCGTCGGGCGACGGCAATCCCGCAAGATCGAGCAGCCGGCGCACCATTTCCTGCACCTGCTCCTTTGCGGCCTTTCCGTGGCCGACCACTGCCTGCTTCACCTGCAGCGCCGTGTATTCGGCCACGGGGAGACGGGCGAGCACCGCGGCCGAGATCGCGGCGCCGCGCGCCTGCCCCAGCAGCAGCGTCGATTGCGGATTGACGTTGACGAAGACCTTCTCGACGGCGACTTCCGTGGGTCGGTGCCGCTCGATCACCGTCGCGAGATCGCGCAGGATGACGCCGAGGCGCTCGGGCAGCTCGCCTTCGCCGCTGCGGATGCACCCGCACGTGACGTATGAAAGCTTTCCGGCGGCGACATCGACTACTGCAAAGCCGGTCGACCGCAGACCGGGATCGATGCCGAGAATGCGGCGTGCGGGTACGGCAGCGGCGTGGGAGATGCGCAACGCGACGTTATGCGTCAATGACGGCGGTCGTGTAGACGTCCTGCACGTCGTCGAGCGACTCGATTGCGTCGATCAGCTTCTGCATTCGCGCGGCGTCCTCGCCGGTCATCTCGACCTCGGCCGTCGGTTTCATCGTCACCTCGGCGAATTCCGGCTTGAATCCGGCCTTGGCAAGCGCGTCCTTCACGGACACGAAATCGTAGGGTCCGGTGACCACTTCCAGGCTGCCGTCTTCGTTGGCGATCACGTCCTCCGCGCCGGCCTCGAGCGCGGCCTCCATCAGCTTGTCCTCGTCGGTGCCCGGCGCGAAGACGATTTGCCCGCAATGCTTGAACAGGAAGGCGACCGAGCCGTCGGTGCCGAGATTTCCGCCGTATTTCGAGAACGCGTGCCGGACGTCCGCCACGGTGCGCGTCCGGTTGTCGGACAGGCAGTCCACCATCACGGCGGCACCGTTGATGCCGTAACCCTCGTAGCGGATCTCCTCGTAGGCGACACCTTCCTGCGCTCCCGCGCCCCGTTTGGCCGCGCGTTCGATCGTGTCCTTCGGCATGTTGCTGGCCATGGCCTTGTCGATGGCGAGTCGCAGCCGCGGGTTCATCGACGGGTCCGCGCCGCCCATCCTCGCGGAGACGGTGATTTCCCGGATCAGCCGCGTGAAGATCTTGCCGCGCTTCGCGTCGGTCAGCGCCTTCTTGTGCTTGATGTTCGCCCATTTGCTGTGGCCAGCCATGGTCGCTCCGTCCCGTTGCCCTGCGTAATCCGAAATTATACCGGCCCGACCCGAGTGCCGGCGACGCGTCGGCAGGAGCGCCGAACGGTGCGGCGTCAGACCAGGCCCTGCTGCTGCAGGAATTTCTGCAGCAGCGAGAGGCGCATGTCGCTGTCGTTTATCTCGAGCATGCCCTGCTTGATCGACAGCGGCAGCGGGAGGAGCTCGGCAAGCCGGTAGCCGACCCACGATGCATCGTCGTACGCGTGCTTCCCGGGAAACTGGTGCGGACCGGCGCGCGCGGCAATGAGCTCGAGCAGCCTTGCGAGCGGCAGGAAGCGCGCGGGCAGCTCGACGGCAGGCTCCGGTGGAATCCGCGCAGCCTCGGCGATGACGAGGCCGCCCGCTTCGACGCGATGCGAGCGCACCTGGAACCGCTCGCCGCCGACCGCCGTGACGTGGAGAATGCCGAGCTGCGGCATGTCCCACGAAGCGAGCGTCGCCTGCGTGCCGATCGGCGAGAAGTTGAGCGGCTTGGCCGGGGACGAAGCCACTTCGTCGCCCTGAGTGATCAGGCAGACGCCAAAGGCACGGCTGTCCTTGAGGCATGCCTTGGCCATTTCGATGTACCGCTGCTCGAAGATCCGCAGCGGCAAGAGGCCCCCGGGAAACAACACCGTGTTGAGCGGAAACAGCGGGATCTCGATCGGCCCGCGTTCCGGTGCCCCCTTGCCGATCCCGAACATCAGGCCGACCGGAAACCGGAGGGTGTGTCGTGGCCTCCGCGATCCTCGCCCCAGCGCGGCCCGAGGCGATGCGCAACGCCGATCTGGTCGAGTACGCGAGCGACGACGAAGTCGACGAGATCCCCGATCGATTGCGGACGGTGGTAGAACCCCGGCACCGGCGGGACGATCGCGGCGCCCGCGCGCGCGAGCTTCAGCATGTTCTCGAGGTGGATCGCGGAGAGCGGCGTTTCCCTCGGCACGAGAACGAGCGGCCGTCGCTCCTTCAGCATCACGTCGGCGGCGCGCGCAATCAGGTTGTCCGCGAGCCCGCCGGCGATTGCCCCGAGCGTGCCCATCGTGCACGGGCAGATGACCATGGCATCGGCGGGATTCGAACCCGACGCCGCGGGCGCGTTCCAGTCGTCGCAGCCGAAGACGGCGAGCTGGCCATCGCGCGAACCGTAGCGTGCCGCAAGACTTCGTGTCGCCTCGCGCGGTTGCGTCGGAAGGACGAGGTCGCATTCCTGCTTCGCGACGATCTGCGCCGCCGGCGAGTATGCGAGCCAGACCCGGCATTCCGCGGCGAGCAGGCATTCGAGGAGGCGCAGCCCATAAGGCATCCCCGAGGCGCCGGTGAAGGCGAGCATGATCGTGCGCGGCGCGCTCATCGCGGGATTCTAGCGGATCCGCGCTCCCGCGCCGGCTCAGTCGAGCTCGCGATGCCGCGTCTGGACCTGGTAACGCGGCGAGAATGCGCGCGCGAGACGCTCCGCCAGGTAGACCGACCGATGGCGGCCACCGGTGCAGCCGATCGCCACGGTCAGATAGTTCCTGTTGTCGCGCGCGTAGTCGGGAAGCCAGCTGTCGACGAAGCGGTGGACATCGTTGTACATCCGCCCGACTTCGGGCAGCTTCTCGAGGAATGCGACGACAGGCGCGTCGCGCCCCGTGAGCGACTGCAGCGCGGGCTCGTAGTGAGGGTTCGGCAGGCAGCGCACGTCGAACACGAGGTCGGCGTCGAGCGGAACGCCGTGCTTGTAGCCGAACGACTCGAACAGCAGCGTGAGGCGCGCCGCGTCGACGCTGATGAAATCCTTGATCCAGACGCGCAGTGCAGCCGCCGGCAGATCGCTCGTGTCGAAGGCGAATCCCACCGGGCGCACTTCGGCGAGCAGCGCGCGCTCGTGCTCGATCGCCTCGGTCAGCGTGCGCGTGTCGCTCGAGAACGGGTGCCGCCGCCGCGTCTCCGAAAAACGCTTGACGAGCGTCGGCGTCTTGGCGTCGAGGTAGAGGAACCGCACGCTCCATCCGGCGGACTTGAGATGCGCGATCGTATCCGGCAGCCCGGCAAGCCCGGGCGCGGTCTTGACGTCGAGTGCGATCGCCACGCGGTCGCGAGTTGCCTTCGCAAGGTAATCCGCCGTTTCGGCGACCAATGGCAGCGGAAGGTTGTTGACGGCGTAGTAACCCGAGTCCTCGAGCGCCGCGAGAGCAACGCTCTTGCCGGAGCCTGAAACGCCGCCGATGAGAAGGAGATCCATGCGCAGCGTGTCCGAGTCGCGCAGTCAGCCGCCGTCGTCCATCAACTTCTGCTGCCTTTCGATGAACTCCTTCGTGCTGTCGATGCCGCGCTGGTTCAGCACGAAATTGCGGACAGCCGCCTCGACGAGCACGGCGAGGTTGCGGCCCGCAGCAACCGGGATCGTGACCTTGCGCACCGGGACGTCGAGGATTTCCTGGTAGGTCGCGTTCACCTGGAGGCGATCGAGCTCCGAAAAAGTCTCGTTGCCATGGTCCTCGAGGTGAACCATCAGTTTGAGGAGCTTGCGCGGGCGCACGGCGGTCTCGCCGAAGATCGTCCGGATGTTGAGGATGCCGATTCCGCGCACCTCGAGGAAATCGCGCAGCACCCCCGGGCAGCGGCCTTCCAGCGTGTCGGGAGAGATGCGGTAGATCTCGACGATGTCGTCCGCGACGAGCCCGTTGCCGCGCGAAATGAGCTCCAGGGCGAGCTCGCTCTTGCCGATCGCCGAGGCGCCGGTGATGAGCACGCCCATTTCGAGCACGTCGAGAAACACGCCATGCAGCGTCGTCGATTCCGCGAGGACGCGGGACAGGTAGAGCCTGATCACTTCGACGAGATGCGGCGACGGCTGGGCGGACGAGAACAGCGCGACGTGGTGCGCCTCGCATTTCTCGCGGATGAAGGGATAGACGTCCTCGCCGTTGGCGACGACGATGGCGACGAGCTCGGTCGTGAACAGTCGCGAGATCGAGTCGCGGAGCGCCTCCTCGGACATTCCGCGCAGCCACGCCATCTCGGCGGCACCCAGGATCTGGATCCGGAACGGGTGGATGAAGTTCATGTGGCCGACCTGCCCGATCGTCGGCTTCAGCGCCGCGTCGCCCGTGAGCACGCGGCTTCCGCCCTGGCGACCGGCAAGCCACGTGAAGCCCAGCCGCGCCTCGTTGTCGGCGAAGAATCTCTCGACGCTGACCTGACGGACCATGCTGCCCGGCCCCGTCACGCGCGCTCCTCCGCGTCCATTTCACGCCGCTCGCTCATGCGTTCTTCCACGTCCGGAAGAGCTCGTGCAGTGCCGATGCGTCGGTGGCGGCCGCGAGCGCATCGCGGAACCGCTTTTCGGAGAACATCTGGGCAAGTTCGGACAGAAGCTGCAAGTGCTGCTCGGTGGCGTGCTCCGGCACGAGAAGCACGAAAACGTTCGACACCGGCCGGCCGTCGGGCGCGTCGAAGTCGATCGGGGACTTCAGGCGGGCGAATGCGCCGCGCGCTTGGCGAAGGCCCCTGATACGGCCGTGCGGAATGGCGATCCCCTGGCCGAGCCCCGTGGATCCCAGCCTTTCGCGCGCGTGCAGGCTGCCGGCGACCTCTTCGCCCTTGAGGCCGTTGCCGCTCTCGAACAGGCGTCCCACGGCGTTGAACAGATCGCGCTTCGATCCGGCATCGAGTTCGGCGAGCACGTTCTCCCGCGGCAGGAGTTCTGTGATCGGGTTCATCGGGCGTGGTGCCGGAATTTGCGCGTCGGCGGGGAAAGATGCGTGCAAGGTTCGGATCGGGCACGCAACGCTTCCGCCGGCGCGCTCATGCGCCCCGGGAAGAAATCACCGGCCAGCGACGCCGCGGGCGCCGGCGACCGGAGTGACGGGTGTCTCTCCCGCCGCTGCGTCGCGCTTGACGGCGGCGCCCTCGTGACGATGTCCGGTGAGTTTTTCCTTGTGCTTCACGACCTGCCGGTCGAGCTTGTCGATCAGCATGTCGATGGCCGCATACATGTCGGCCTCGATCGCTTCGACATGGATGTCCTTGCCGCGCGTGTGCAGGTTCACTTCCACCTTGTGCTGAAGCTTGTCCACCGCCAATACCACGTTGACGTCGATCACGTGATCGAAGTGCCGGTTGATGCGGTCGAGCTTGGCGATCACATAGTCGCGAAGCGCCGGCGTGATGTCGAGGTGGTTGCCGGTAAGATTCAGGTTCATCGCGCTCTCCTCCAATGACGGCGGCGGCTCCGCGACGTGACGCCTGTTCAGGGCGCCCGGCGCATGTTGACGGGAGGAATGGACAGCGCCTCCCGGTACTTCGCAATCGTGCGGCGCGCGACGATGATTCCCTGTTCGCCCAGCAGGTCGGCGATCCGGCTGTCGGTCAGGGGCGTCTTCGGATCTTCGGCGCCGATCAGCTGCTTGATCAGCGCGCGGATCGCGGTCGCCGAGGCCGCACCGCCGGTGTCGGTGGCCACGTGGCTGCCGAAGAAATACTTGAGCTCGTACGTCCCGCGAGTCGTCAGCATGAACTTCTGCGTCGTCACGCGGGAGATGGTCGATTCGTGCAGGTCGAGCATGTCGGCGATCTCGCGCAGCACCATCGGCCGCATCGCGACCTCGCCGTGCTCGAAAAAGCGCCGCTGCCGTTCTACGATTGCCTGCGCCACGCGCAGGATCGTCTCGAACCGCTGCTGCACGTTGCGGATCAGCCATTTCGCTTCCTGCAGCTGGACGGAAAGCTGCTGGTTCGACGTGTCGCGGTTGCGGGTGAGGATGTCGGCGTAGATGCGATTGAGCCGCAGCTTGGGCATCGCGGCCTCGTTGAGGGCCGCGGTCCACTTGCCGCGGACCTTGCGCACGACGACGTCCGGTATCACGTAATTCGCCTCGGATTTCGCAAACGAGCCACCCGGTCGCGGGCTCAAGCTCATGATGAGCGCGCGCACGCCGCGGACCGCGGTGTCGTCGCAGTGCAACAGGCGCTTGAGCTTGGTGAAGTCGCGTGCGGCGAGCAACGGCAGGTGCTCGGCAACGAGTTGCAAGGCCTCGGCGCGCAGCGGCGTGGACGCGGGCAGCGCCTTCAGCTGCAGCGTCAGGCACTCGGAGGCATCCCGTGCGCCGATGCCGGCCGGCTCGAAGCTCTGGAGGTAACGAAGCGCGATCGAAAGCTCGTCCGGATCGATGTCGAGCTCTTCCGGAAACAGCTCGGCGATTTCCTCGAGCGAGCTGTGCAGGTAGCCGTCGTCGTCCAGCGCATCGATCAGCGACGCGACGATCTGCCGATCGCGCAGCGGCAGGTTGAGTTCCGCCAGCTGGCGCAGCAGATGGTCGCGCAGCGAGCTCGTCGCAACCTGCTGGGGAAAGAAGCCGTCGTCGTCGTCGGACGAGCTTCCGCTTCCCCAGTCGGAGTCACCCGACGAATAGTCCTCGAAGTCAGAACGATCGACCCCCTCCGGCTCCTCGCGCGCGTCGGAGGTCGCGGTACGCTCGGCGGGCGCGCCGCTGTCGTCCTCGCGTTCGGCGCGCCCGTCCGCACCGAGCAGGCTCACCGAGCCGGCGAGCGCTGCGCCGGTAGGCGGCGTTTCGTCCTCGGCATCCGCTTTCTCGAGGAGCGGATTTTCCTGCAGCATCCGCTCGACCTCGGCGTTGAGCTCGACGGTCGACAGCTGCAGCAGGCGGATGGACTGCTGCAGCTGCGGCGTCAGCGTGAGATGCTGCGAGAGCTTGAGCTGGAGGGTCTGCTTCATGCGGTTCGCTGACCGAGCGGCGCCTCAGAGGCGGAAGTGCTCTCCGAGATAGACTTTCCGCACGTCCTCATTATAGACAATCTCACCCGGCGCCCCCGAGGCCAGCACGCGGCCCTCGTTGATAATATACGCCCGGTCGCAGATGCCGAGGGTTTCGCGCACGTTGTGGTCGGTGATCAGGATGCCGATGCCGCGCGCCTTGAGGAAGCCGATGATCTTCTGGATGTCGATGACGGCGATCGGATCGACGCCGGCGAACGGCTCGTCCAGCAGGATGAAGCGCGGGCGTGTCGCGAGCGCGCGGGCGATCTCGACGCGGCGGCGCTCGCCGCCGGACAAGCGAAAGCGCCGGGGCGTCCGCGAGGTGCGAGATGGACAGATCCTCGAGCAGCGCATCGAGGCGGTTCGACAAGGCGTCGGGATCGAGGTCCTGCAATTCGAGAATCGCGCGCACGTTCTGCGACACCGTGAGCTTGCGAAAGATCGACGCTTCCTGCGGCAGGTAGGACAGTCCGAGCCGGGCGCGCGTGTGGATCGGCAGCCGGGACAGGTCGCGGCCATCGAGCTCGATGCGCCCGCCGTCGGCCGCGACGAGACCGACAATCATGTAGAAGCACGTCGTCTTGCCGGCGCCATTCGGGCCGAGGAGCCCCACGACTTCGCCGCTGCCGACTTCGAGCGACACGTCGTGCACCACCGTCCGCGCCTTGTAGCGTTTCTCGAGTCGCGCGACGGCGAGCCTGCTTGCCGCGCGTCGCGCTTCTGCGCCGGCGTCGGGCGTCATTTCACGGGCGTCGGTGCAAGTTCGCCGGCGGGCTTCAGCGTCGCCGGCGGCGTCGGCACCGTGGAGGCCGCGGCCTTGTCGACCGATTTGCCCGCGTCCTTGCCCTTCGGGAGCAGCGGCGTGTCGGATTTCGGCTGAAACACGCCGCGAACACGGGGTCCCGGGCCCGCGGCGTCGGCCGCTGGCGTGGAACCCGGGCGGCCCTCGGCTTTGAAAATCTCGGTTGTCGCGCTGTACGAAATGTAATTGCTGCGGATTTCGTCCTGACCGCGCCGCAGCAGCGCGCGGTCGAAGAGCTCGACGAATTCCCTCGCGCCGTCGTATTCGACGCGCTGCGCGAAGCCTTCGTAGTACTCGTCGAAGCCGTCGCGCTTCTGACGAAAGCTCACCGGATTGCCGTAGGCCGTCACCGCGAGCGAGTTGTCGCCGTTCTGGCGGAAGACCATCTTGTCGGCGCGAATCGTCAGCGTGCCCTGCGTGATGATCACGTTGCCCGCCAGCGACCCCACTTTCGTCTGGTAATTGACGTCCCCGGTGTCGGCTGAGTAATTGATGGGTTTTTCGCGATCGGCTTTTTCCGCGCGGGCGGGCGACGAGCCGACGGCGCATGCGAGCGCAAGCAGGCCGACCACGGCGGCGAGGAAACCGGAAATGGCGGGGGAGGTGTTCACTTGGGAGCGATCTCCGGCGACATCGTGCCGTGAACGCCGGACTTGAGCTTGATCGTGTGCGCCTGGTTGTCGACCACCATCCCGACGGCGTGGATTATTCCACGCGGCTCTTCAACGGTCACCGGGCCGTCGGTCACGGCCAGTCCCTTTTTCGGGACGACGCGCAGCGTTTCCGACGTGAGCGTGATCGGCCCCTTCGGATCGGCGCCGCTGCGGGTGTCCACGGGCAGTGCGTCGCGCGTCGCGCGCACGTTGCCGCTGGAACGTCACCGTCTCGCGGTCGCCGGACAGTGTTCCCGCGTCCGCGGTCACCGCCATCCGGGGCCGCCCCGGATCGGTCAGTGCCAGCGACGGCGCGGTGAAGGCGATGCTCTCGTCATCCGGGAAATGCTCGGCTCGCCTTGCCGTCAGCGATTGTCGAAGCCGGCCTTCGGCGTCAAAGCTGACGGCGCGGAAATTCTCGATGTACATGTCGGCATCGTGCCGCGTGGTGCCGTCGCGACGCGCGGTGCTGGACTGCACCTGCGCGTCGAGCCAGTACGTGAGCGCCGCCAGTCCCCCCAGAAGAAGGACGGGCGACCAGGCCACCAGGCGGTCGATGAACTCTGTGCGGCGGTCCACGCTGACGGGCTCCCTCAGGCGCCGAAGGCCGCGAGCCGCGGGGCGAGCGCGCCCTGAGCGGCGAGAATCAACTCGCACACCTCGCGCACCGCGCCCGCGCCGCCGTCACGCAGCGTGACGTGATGCGCCCGATCGCGCAGCGCGGCGGGAGCGTGCGGAACCGAAATGCCGAGGCCGCAGCGGACGATGACGGGCAGGTCGGGCAGATCGTCGCCGATGTGCGCGCACGCGGCGGGCGGCAAGTTGAGTTCGCCGCGCAGCGCCTCCCACGGCGCAAGCTTCTCGTCGGCGCCCTGGACGAGCCGCGAAATGCCAAGCGCGCGCGCGCGCCGGGCAACCGACGGCGCATTGCTGCCGGTGATCCACGCGACGGCGATGCCCGCTTCGGCGAGCATCTTGAGCCCCACGCCGTCCTGCGCGCAGAAAGCCTTCATCTCGGTGCCGTCGTCGCCATAATAGAGTCGCCCGTCGGTCAGCACGCCGTCCACGTCGCACGTCAGCAGGCGGATCGCGCACGCGCGAGCGGCCAGGCCGGCGGAAATCGTCGCTGACGGTCACAGCACGCGCGCCCGGAAAAGGTCGTGCAGATGGAGCGCGCCGGCGAGGCGTCCGTCGCCGTCGACGACGAGGAGCACGGTCACCTTCGGCGTGGTTTCCATGAGATCGACGCAATCGATGGCGAGCCGGTCGGCCATGATCGTGCGCGGCGTGCTCGTCATGACGTCGGCGACCTTGACCGCCTTGACATCGCGAATGCGGTCGAGGCATCGGCGCAGGTCGCCGTCGGTGAAGACGCCCGCCACCCGCCGGTCGCCGTCGACGACGGCCGTCATTCCCATCCCCTTGCCGGTCATCTCGACGACCGCCTCGCCGAGCGTCGCGTCGATACCGACGACGGGCAGTGCGTTTCCGCTGCGCATCACGTCGCCTACGCGCGTGAGCAGCCGCCGGCCGAGCGAGCCTCCGGGGTGTGCCCGCGCGAAGTCCTCGACCGAAAAGCCGCGCGCGTCGAGCAGCGCGAGGGCGAGGCAATCGCCGAGCGCGAGGGCCGCGGTCGTGCTCGCCGTGGGTGCGAGCCCGAGCGGGCAGGCTTCGGCATCGACGGCGGCATCGAGGTGCACGTTGGCGGACTGCGCGAGCGACGAGCCCTCGTTGCCGGTCAGTGCGATGATCGCGGCGCCCTGGCGCCTGAGGTGCGGCGTCAGCAGCACGAGTTCGTCCGTCTCGCCGGAATTCGACAGCATCAGCACGACGTCGTCGGGCGTGATCATGCCAAGGTCGCCGTGGGATGCTTCCGCAGGGTGAACGAAAAAGGCGGGGGTTCCGGTCGAGGCCAGCGTCGCCGCGAGCTTCCGCGCGATGTGACCCGACTTCCCGATGCCGGACACGACCACCCGCCCGCGGCAGTTCATGATCAGCGACACGGCGGCGACGAAGGGTTCGCCAAGGCGCTCCGACAGCCCGGCGATGGCGCTGGCCTCGGTGGCCAGCACCTTGCGCGCGAGTGCGAGCGCACGCGGCGCATCGACACCGGCGCGCGCCGCAGGCGCATCCGTGTCGCGCGCGACGGGAGCACTGACACTCATCCCGAAGAGTATAACCGAGAGGGCCATCCGCGCCTGACGGGTGCGCGGCTCGAATTCCGGACGGTCGCACGCAGCGGAAAGAGCGCGACGCTGTGCTACATTGACCCGCGTCCTCCCCCGCGGGCCGCGCCGCGCTCACGATGCCGCAGACACTGCAGCTGATTCTCATCCTGCTGGGCGCAGCGGTCGTCGCGGTCGTCCTGTGCCGCCTCGCGCGGCTCCCGCCGATCCTCGGCTATCTGCTCGTCGGCCTCGCCGTCGGTCCCAACGCGCTTGCGCTGGTGCCCGATTCCGCAGACGTCCGGGACCTGGCCGAGTTCGGCATCGTGTTCCTGATGTTCTCGATCGGCCTCGAGTTCAGCCTGCCGCAGCTCAATGCGATGCGCCGCGCGGTCTTCGGGCTCGGTCTCGCTCAGGTTGCGATCACCACTGCGGCGGCGATGATCGCGCTGCACCTCTTTGGCTACGGCTGGCAGGCGGGCTTCGCGCTGGGCGGAATGCTGGCGATGAGTTCGACCGCGATCGTCTCGAAGATGCTCGCCGAGCGGATGGAGATCGCGACGCCGCACGGTCGCGACGTCATGGGCATCCTGCTGTTCCAGGACCTCGCCGTGGTCGCGTTCCTGATCGTGATCCCCTCTCTCGGCAAGGGCGGGGGCGAACTCATGGGCGAGATCGCGATCGCCGCGCTCAAGGCGGCGGCTGCGCTGGCGCTCATCCTGTACGCCGGCCAGAAGCCGATGCGCGCCTGGTTCCATGTGGTCGCGCGGCAGAAGAGTTCCGAGCTCTTCATGCTGAACCTGCTGCTGGTCACGCTCGGACTCGCCGCGCTCACCGAGCTTGCGGGCCTGTCGCTGGCGCTGGGCGCCTTTCTCGCCGGCATGCTGATCGCCGAGACGGAATACCGCTACCAGGTCGAGGAGGACATCAAGCCGTTTCGGGACGTGTTGCTCGGCCTCTTCTTCATCACCGTCGGCATGGTCCTCAACGTGCGCACCGTCGCGGCACACTGGATCTACGTGCTCGTACTGGTTGTCGGACCGGTCCTCGCGAAACTTGCGCTGGTCGTGCTGCTCTCGAGGCTGTTCGGCGCACCGCTCGGGACCGCGCTGCGCACCGGCTTCTACCTCGCGCAGGCCGGCGAATTCGCGCTGGTCATGCTGGCGCTCGCGGTGGACAGCCGGGTCATCGGCCCGCCGCTGACGCAGGCCGTGCTTGCGGCGATGGTGCTGTCGATGCTGGCGGCGCCCTTCATCATCCACTTCGCCGAGCCGATCGTGAGAAAGTTCACCGCCAACGACTGGCTCGCGCGCGCCGCGCAGATCACGCGCATCGCGGCAACGACGATGGCGCGGCAGGACCACGTGATCATCTGCGGTTACGGACGAAGCGGCCAGAATCTTGCGCGACTCCTCGAAGCCGAGGACATTCCGTTCATCGCGCTCGACTCGGACCCGCAGCGCGTGCGCGAGGCCGCTGGCGAGGGCGACAGCGTCGTCTACGGCGACGCCGGCCGCAAGGATTCCCTGCTCGCCGCGGGGCTCGCCAAGGCCCGCGCGGTCGTCATCACGTTTGCGGACACGGCGATCGCGATGAAGATACTGCATCACGCGCATCAGTCGCGCCCGGAACTGCCGGTCGTCGTGCGCACGCTCGACGACAGCGAGCTCGACCGCCTGCTCACGGCGGGCGCGGCGGAGGTGGTGCCGGAGGTGCTCGAAGGAAGCCTGATGCTGGCCACGCACTCGCTGCTGTTGCTCGGGATCCCGCTCAACCGCGTGCTGAAGCGAATTCGGGCGATCCGCGAGGAGCGGTACAGCCTGTTTCGCGGGTTCTTCCACGGGGCTTCCGACGCCGCCGACGCGGCGGAGAACCTGCAGCCGCGATTGCATTCGCTGCTGCTTTCGGGTCGTGCTCGCGCGATCGGACGGCCGCTCGCCGAATTGGGGCTTGCGGGTCTGGTCGAGGTCACCGGCGTCCGCCGCAAGGGCGCGCGTTCGCAGGCGCCGGGGCCCGAGTTCGTGTTCGAGGAAGGCGACGTCGTCGTTCTGCTCGGCCGGCCGGAAGACCTGGCGCTCGCCGAACTGAAGCTGCTGAGACGGTAGACAGGATCGACACTTCCGCGTCGACGGCGCGACCCGCAACTGACCGCGGGTCATTGTGACGCGAGGGGTGACAGGCTACAATCGCCCTCCGTCCAATCTCACGCAATATCCCGTGTCGCAATCCACCGAGAAGGCTGCCCGGCCCGGGCCGGCCCGATCCCCCGATATCGCCGTCGAACTCGCGGACGTCACGTTCGGGTACGACAGCGCCCGGCACGTTCTCGACGGGATCTCGATGACGATCCCGCGTGGCAAGGTCGTCGCCATCATGGGCGGCTCCGGCTGCGGCAAGACGACCATTCTGCGGCTCCTCGGTGGCCAATTGACGCCGCAATCCGGCCGCGTGGAGGTCGATGGCCATTCGGTGCCCGACCTCGATCGGGAGGCCCTGTTCGCGCTGCGCCGCAAGTGCGGCGTTCTCTTTCAGTTCGGCGCGCTGTTCACCGACATGACGGTATTCGAGAACGTTGCGTTCACCATGCGCGAGCACACGGACCTGCCTGAGGAACTCGTGCGCGACCTGGTGCTGATGAAGCTCAATTCGGTGGGCCTGCGCGGCGCCGCGCAGCTCATGCCCTCCGAGCTGTCCGGCGGAATGGCACGGCGCGTGGCGCTTGCGCGGGCCATCGCCCTCGACCCGATGCTCGTCCTCTACGACGAACCGTTCGCCGGGCTCGATCCGATTTCTCTGGGCGTGGTCGGTCAGCTGATCCGCAAGCTCAACGACGCGCTCGGAATCACGTCGATCGTCGTCACCCACGACATCTACGAATCGCTCAAGATCGTCGACTACATCTACTTCGTGTCGGCGGGAAAGATCGTCTGGCACGGCTCGCCGGCCGAGGTGCGCGCCTCCGGTGACGCGTTCGTGCGTCAGTTCGTCGACGGCGAAGCGGACGGCCCGGTGCCGTTCCACTATCCCGCGCCGTCCTATCGCGACGAGATGTTCGCCCATGTCTAGTACCGCGCACACGGACGTCGCGGATGCGCTGCGTCGTCTGGGCAGCGTGGCGACGGATCACCTCGCCCGCCTGGGCTACGCCGCACGCTTCTTCGTCGCGGTCATCCAGCACACGCCGGCGGCATTCCGGCGACTCAACCTCACGCTGCGCGAGATCTATTTTTCCGGCGTGCTTTCGCTCGTCATCATTCTCATTTCCGGCCTCTTCGTCGGAATGGTGCTGGCGCTGCAGGGATTCGACGTGCTGCAACGCTACGGCGCCGATCAGTCGCTCGGCGTCCTCGTCGCGTTGTCGCTGGTGCGGGAGCTCGGCCCCGTCGTCGCCGGCCTGTTGTTCGCAAGCCGCGCCGGCAGCGCGATCACGGCGGAAATCGGCCTGATGAAGGCGACCGAGCAGCTCGCGGCGATGGAAATGATGGCGGTCGACCCGCTTGCGCGCGTCGTCGCGCCCCGTTTCTGGGGCGGCGTCGTCTCGATGCCGCTGCTGGCCGCGCTCTTTTCGACGCTCGGCGTTTTCGGCGCGTACCTCGTGGGCGTCCGCCTGATCGGGATCGATCCCGGCGCGTTCTGGGGCAACATGCAGTCCGCCGTGGATTTCCGGCAGGATGTCGTCAACGGCATCATCAAGAGCGTGGTGTTCGGGATCGCGGTCAGCGCGATCGCCGTGTTCGAAGGGTACGACGCGAAGCCGACGGCCGAGGGCGTTTCGAGCGCGACCACGCGCACGGTCGTGATGAGTTCGCTCGCGATACTCGCGCTCGACTTCGTCCTCACCGTCTTCATGTTCCGGGGGGTATCGTGAGCGAGCGCGGGCGAGCGACGCGGGGTGCACCCGTGAATCGCAAGACCATCGATCTCTGGGTCGGGATCTTCGTGGCGATCGGTATCGGCGCGATCCTCTTTCTCGCGCTCAAGGTGGGCAATCTCGTGGCCTTCGGCACGACGCCGGGCTACCGTCTCGACGCCGCGTTCGACAACATCGGCGGGCTCAAGGTGCGCGCGCCGGTCAAGGCGGCGGGGGTGGTCGTCGGCCGCGTCGAGCGGGTCCGATTCGACCAGAAGACCTATCAGGCGGTCGTGACGATGAAGATCGACGAAGGCAATCAATTCACGGCCGACACGATCGCATCGATCCTGACGTCGGGTCTGCTGGGCGAGGTCTATGTCGGACTCGATGTCGGCGGCGACACCAAAATGCTCGCCGACGGCGCGACCATAGGCAAGACCCAGTCGGCCGTCGTGCTCGAGAAACTGATCGGACAGTTTCTTTTCGACAGGGCCGCCAACGGAGGCGCCAAGTGAGGGCATTGGCGCGCGCCGCGGTGATCGCCGGCGTGGCGCTGACGGCCGGCTGCGCGGCGGTGCCGTCGAAGGTCGACCCGCTCGAGCCGATGAACCGCGCGCTCTATCAGGTCCACGACGTCCTCGACACCAACATCGTCAAGCCGGTTGCCGAAGGCTACGTCACCGTCGTGCCGTCGTTCGTGCGCACCGCGTTCGCCAACGTGTTCAACAACATCGACGACCTGTTCTCGGCGGTCAACGGATTTCTGCAGTGGAAGCTCGACAAGGCGGGCAACGATCTCGGCCGGGTCATGGTGAACACGATGTTCGGCCTGGGCGGACTCATCGACGTCGCCTCCGACGCCGGCATCGAGCGCGGCAATCTCGACTTCGGGCTGACGTTCGGCGTGTGGGGATTTCCGCAGGGGCCGTACCTGTTCATTCCGCTTTTCGGCCCGACGACGGTTCGCGACGGCACCGGGGTACTGGTGCGCATCGCGGTGGGACCGGTCGGATACGTGTCGAACGTGCCGGTGCGCAATTCGATCTACGGGCTCGGGTACGTCGACCTGCGCTCGCAGGTGCTGGACGCGGGCGGCATCGTCGATACGGCGGCACTCGACCGTTACCTCTTCATCCGCAATGCCTATTTGCAGCGGCGCCGCTACCAGCTCTACGACGGCAAGCCGCCTCCCGAGACCGAGGACGAGCAATGACGATGACGACGCGCTCGGTGCGCGCGATCGGTGCGGCCTGCGCGCTGGCGACGCTCGCGTTTGTGGCCCCTGCGCTGGCCCAGGAGGCGCCCGACGCCATGGTGAAGCGCGTGTCGCAGGACATGCAGGCGACCATCAAGGGCGACCCGCTGATCCAGGCCGGCAACGAATCGCGAATTCGCGAAGTGGTCGAGGCGAAGCTGATCCCCAATTTCGATTTCGCGCGGATGACCGCGCTCGCGACGGGCAAGAACTGGCGCGCCGCGACGCCCGAGCAGCAGATGAAGCTGACCGACGAGTTCAAGACGCTGCTCGTCCGCACCTATTCCGGCGCGCTCGGCAAGTACCGCGACGAGACGATCGAGGTCAAGCCGCTGCGGATGAACCCCGCCGACACCGACGTCACCGTCCGCACGCTCGTGATGAAGGCCGGCGGCCAGCCGGTCCAGATCGACTACAGCATGGCCAGGGCGGCGGCCGGCTGGAAGGTGTTCGACGTCGTGATCGGCGGTGTGAGCCTCGTCACCAACTATCGCGACGAGTTCAACGAGCAGGTGAAGAATGGCGGCATCGACGGCCTGATCAAGACGCTGGCCGATCGCAACAGGGGCGTCGCGGCCAAATGATGGCGATTGCCGAGCGCGTTTCCCGTGCCGTCGGCGTCTCGGGGTTCTCCGCGGATGCGACGGGCGCGCGCTGGCGCTGTTCGGGCACGCTTACGTTCGCCGAGGCCGGCTCGGTGCTGACTGCGGCCGCGGCGCTGGCGCTGCCGACCGAAGGCATCGTCGATTGCGACGGCATCGCGGTGTTCGACTCGGCGGCGGTTGCCGTGCTGCTCGCGGTCAAACGGCGGGGGGCGTCCGAAGGCAGGCGGATTGCCTTCGCAGGACTTCCCGCAAGGCTCGTAGCGCTCGCCGCGCTGTACGACGTCGAGGAGATGCTGTCGGGTTGAAGTGGATTGCCCGTGGCGGCGGCGATGCGCCGCGGCACTTCGCCGTCCGCCATGCTCCTTTCCCTCGATTGCGCGTACCCCATGTCGGCCGCCGTGGAATTCGTCGACGTCGCTCGCAGTTTCGGCAGCGTCCGGGCCCTGTCGGGCGTGACCCTCGCCGTCGAGGAGGGCGAATTCTTCGGCCTGCTGGGTCCGAACGGCGCCGGCAAGACCACGCTGATCTCCATCGCTGCAGGTCTCACTCGCGCGGACTCGGGCACGGCGCGAATCCTCGGCCACGACGTCGTGCGCGATTACCGGGACGCGCGGCGCGCGCTCGGCGTCGTGCCGCAGGAACTCGTGTTCGACCCGTTCTTCTCGGTGCGCGAGACCCTCGAAATCCAGTCCGGCTACTTCGGCCTCCGTGACAACGGCGACTGGATCGACGAGATACTCCATCATCTCGATCTCACGTCGAAGGCCGATGCCAACATGCGCTCGCTCTCCGGCGGAATGAAGCGGCGCGTTCTGGTCGGCCAGGCGCTCGTGCACAAGCCGCCGGTGATCGTGCTGGACGAGCCTACCGCCGGCGTCGACGTCGAGCTGCGGCAGAGCCTGTGGGCGTTCATCCGCAAACTGAACCGCGACGGGCACACGATCATCCTCACGACACACTACCTCGAGGAAGCAGAGGCGCTGTGTGGACGAATTGCCATGCTGAAGGGTGGCAAGGTCGTCGCCCTCGACACCAAGCACAATCTGCTGTCGCGCTTCGCCGGCATCACCGTGCGGCTCGCCGCGGATCGCGTTCCGCCGGCGTGGCAGGCGCGCGTGCTGCGCCAGGAAGGGGGCCTCCATTTCGTCGCGCTCGATCACTATGCCGACCTCGAGATGCTCCTGCGCGAGATGCGCGCGGAGGGGCTCGCCGTCCGCGAGCTGGCGCTCCTCGAAGCGGACCTCGAGGACGTGTTCCTCAAGATCATGAGCGGGGACGTGCGCGGCGCACCGACGGGAGCGACCCCATGATCCGCATGGCGGGCGCCGGCTGGCCGACGCTTCTCTACAAGGAGCTCCTGCGCTTCTGGAAGGTCGCCTTCCAGACGATCCTCGCGCCGGTCCTGAGCGCTCTCCTGTACCTGCTCATCTTCTCGCACGTTCTGGAATCGCACGTGACCGTGTATGGCGGCGAGGTGCGCTACACCGCGTTCCTGATCCCGGGCCTCGTGATGATGTCGGTGCTGCAGAACGCCTTCGCGAACAGCTCGTCGTCGCTGATCCAGTCGAAGATCACCGGCAACCTGATCTTCATCCTGCTGCCGCCGCTGTCGCCGGGCGACCTCTTTGCCGCGTACGTGCTGGGCGCGATGGTGCGCGGCTTCGTCGTCGGGCTGGGCGTCTTCGCCGTCACGCTGTTCTTCGTGCCCTCGCTCGTCGCAATGCCGCACCCGCTGTGGGCGCTCGCGTTCGCATTGCTGGGGAGCGCGATCCTCGGGACGCTCGGGCTTCTCGCCGGCATGTGGGCCGACAAGTTCGACCAGCTCGCGGTGTTTCAGAACTTCATCATCGTGCCGCTGACCTTCCTGTCCGGCGTCTTCTATTCGATTCATTCGCTGCCGCCGTTCTGGCAGGCGTTGTCCCGCTGGAACCCGTTCTTCTATATGATCGACGGATTCCGTTACGGGTTCTTCGGTCAGTCCGACGTGCCGCCGATGTTGTCGCTTGCGCTCGTCACGGGCTGCTGCGCGCTGCTTTCGGCGCTGACGCTCGCGCTGCTGCGGCGCGGCTGGAAGCTTCGGCACTGAGCCCGCCCTCCGTCGAGGCCCGCGCCATGGTCACCGCCGAATCGATCGAACGCTCCATCGCAGCGGAGATTGCCTGCGAGCATCTCGAAGTCCGCGGCGACGGCCAGCACTGGGAGGCGCTCATCGTCAGCGCGCGCTTCGAAGGCCTGCCGAAAGTCCGCCAGCACCAGCTTGTCTACGCTGCACTGGGCGAGCGGATGCGGGAGGAGGTCCACGCGCTGTCCATGACGACGCTCACCCCGGCGCAGTGGACTGCCGGCAGGGCGGGAAAGGCCTGACGTGGATCGGCTCGTGATCGAAGGCGGCCGTCCGCTGGGCGGCGAGGTCCGCGTTTCCGGCGCCAAGAATGCCGCGCTGCCGCTACTGTGCGCGGCGCTGCTGACGCCCGAACCGCTCGTCCTCACCAATGTCCCGCGGCTCAACGACGTACGGACGATGCAGACGCTGCTCGCGCAAATGGGCATCGGTGTCGACGCCCGTGACGCCGGCACGGTTGCGCTCGACGCGCGTTCCATCGACTGGCCGCTCGCGCCCTACGAGCTCGTCAAGACGATGCGCGCGTCGATCCTGGCGCTGGGTCCGCTCGTGGCGCGCTGTGGCGAGGCGCGTGTCTCGCTTCCGGGCGGTTGCGCGATCGGGCTTCGCCCCGTCGACCAGCACGTCAAGGGTCTGGCGGCAATGGGCGCGGCGATCGACCTCGAGCACGGCTACATCAGCGCGCGGGCGAAGCGGCTCGCCGGCGTGCGCTTCGTGTTCGACCTCGTCACCGTGACGGGCACCGAGAATCTGATGATGGCGGCAACGCTTGCCGACGGCACGACCACGCTCGAAAACGCGGCGCGCGAGCCGGAGGTCGTCGATCTCGCGCGTTGCCTCACCGCGATGGGCGCGCGCATCGAGGGCGCCGGCACCGACCGCATCACGATAGAAGGGGTGTCCCGCCTGTCCGGCGCGACGCACGCGATCATGCCCGACCGCATCGAGACCGGCACGTTCCTCGCGGCGGTCGCGGCGGCGGGCGGCGAGGCGACGCTGACCGGAACGCACGCGGACACGCTGGACGCCGTGCTCACCAAGCTGCGCGAGGCCGGTGCGACAGTCACGGCCACGGCAGACACGATCCGCATCGAGCGCCATGAGCCCCTCGCCGCGTTTGCGCTCCGCACGGCGCCTTATCCCGCCTTCCCGACCGACATGCAGGCGCAGATGATGGCCGTCGCCGCGTGCGCGGCCGGAACGACGACGATCACCGAAACCATCTTCGAGAACCGGATGATGCACGTCCAGGAACTGGTCCGGCTTGGCGCCGATATCGAAGTCGAGGGCAGCACCGCGATCGTTCGCGGCGTGCCGAAGCTCACCGGCGCCGATGTCATGGCGACGGACCTCCGCGCCTCGGCGTGCCTCGTGATTGCCGGCCTCGTCGCCGCGGGGACCACGACGATCGACCGGATCTACCATCTCGATCGCGGCTACGAACGCATCGAAGACAAGCTCTCGGCCCTCGGAGCGCGCATTCGCCGCGAGGCGTGAACGCGGTCACCCTGCGAGGCGCCGATGACCGATCTCAAGGACTCGCCTCTTGGCCATTCGGCGACCTGGTCCGGCACGTACGATCCGCGACTCCTGTTCCCGGTCGAACGCGCGCCGCAGCGAAATGAGCTGGGATTGGGCGCCGTGCTGCCGTTCCGGGGCGCGGACCTGTGGAACGCCTACGAGGTCTCGTGGCTGGATGCGCGCGGCAAGCCGGAGGTGGCGATCGCGTCGTTCGCCGTGCCGGCATCCTCGCCGCGCATCGCCGAATCGAAGTCGGTCAAGCTCTACCTGACGGCACTCAACCTGACGCGGTTTGCCTCGCGCGACGACGTGTCCGACGCCATCGCCCGGGACCTCTCGGCGGCAACCGGCGCAGCCATCGCGGTGACGCTCACGGCGCCCGAGGGATTCGCCGCCTTGCCTCATGCCGAGTTCGTCGGCGAATGCCTCGACGCGCAGACGTTGGAGTGCAGCGACATCGGTCCCGTGCCCGAAGTGCTGGCGGGCGGCGGACCGCCCGTGTCGGAGACCGTGTTCACGCGGCTGTTCCGCTCGGTGTGCCCGGTCACGGGGCAACCGGATTACGCGAGCGTCGAGATCCGTTATCGCGGGGCGCGGATCGACCCGGCGGCACTCCTGCGCTATCTCGTCTCGTTTCGCCGGCATGCGGCCTTTCACGAGCACTGCGTGGAGCGTATCTTCGCCGACGTCTGGCGGCGATGCGCGCCGCAATCGCTCGCGATCTACGCGCGTTTCACGCGCCGCGGCGGGATCGACATCAATCCGTGGCGCACGAGCGGCCCGGAGCCCGCGCCCGCAAACGCGCGAACCGCGAGGCAGTGAACCGTTCCGTGCAACCGCGCGGTTGAGTCTCCCCGCCTCGAAGGCGCTGTACGAGTCGGCCGTCGCGTTTCGCCGGGACCGTGCTGACCATTCGCGCCCCAAAAGAGTGCGACATTGAAAACCGGACGACGACGTTCGCCGTTATCGTGCACAGTCCTCCAATGGCTGGTCAGCTGATTGCGCGAGCAGCTTGGCGGCAACGATTGCGGCGCGCGCGTCGAATCTCTCGTTGTGCGTCCGATCGTCGATCGGCGTCACGCAGATTCCATTCATTCGCGCCCGGATTTGTTATATCCTCCGCACGGCATTCACCCTTGGTGACAGACGACTCCTTTGCCCACGGGCGGGGCGCGATCGGGTGCTTGCAATCCACTGCCTCAATCCTCGGGAGGATGACATGCTGGCTAGACTTTGCGTCGCGGCAACGCTCGCGCTGCTGCTACCCGTTTCGGCAGGTGCCGCGACCAAGTGCGACAGGATCCTGGAGAAGATCGGCAAGCGACTTGCCGACGTGACCTGCTTCGAAAGCACGGATCTCACCACCAACAATCCGGCGACGACACCGGCCAACAATTCGATTGCGACGCTGCCTGCGGGCGCGTTCACGCCGGTGACGGACCGCAGCGTGATCGCCCCCAGCGCGGCCAAGCGCCCGCCGATCACGGCTGCCGTCCCCGGCGTGCAGATCAACGCGCGGATTGCCGGTGACCCGACAGGACAGGGCCGGTTCCTCCTGCGGCTGCCCGATGACTGGAACGGGCGACTCGTCGTCGCCGGCGCATCCGGCACGCGCAGCGAGTTCAACGGCGACTTCGCGTGGAGCGACTACGTCGTGCAGAAGGGCTACGCGTACGCGTCGCAGAACAAGGGCGTGCTCAATCTGACGATCACTTCGTTGAGCTCCCCGACGCCTCCCGGCCCGCTGGACTGCCGGCTCAACCCGAGTTCCGGCGTCTGGGTCAACTTCTACGACAACGGCCCCGGTCAGCCCTTCACGCGCTGGGCGGAGTACATGGTGACCGCCGCGAAAATTGCCCGGGACGGCGTGAAGTCGGCGTACGGCAAGGAACCGCGCTACACGTATGCGGTAGGGACGTCCAACGGCGGCTACCAGGTCCGGCGAGCGGTCGAGATCGGCGGCGACCTGTTCGACGGCGGCGTCGATTGGGAGGGCACGTTCGTCGACGAGGCCGCGCCCAATCTCCTGACCGACCTGCCGCCCGCCATCCTCAATTATCCGGACTACCTCGCGTCGGGCCGCGACCCCAACAGCACCGCGGCGAAGAACATCCTCGCTGCCGGCTATCCGCCCGACATCGTTCTGTCGCCGACGTCGTCGCTCTGGACCAACTACTCGAATTCGTTCTGGGAGGTGACGCATTGCCAGTGGCAGAAGCGCCTCGATCCGGCGTACGACACGTACGGAAGCGGGACCGGGACCTACAACTACGTCCAGCGGCTCTCGTTCTCGGATGTCGGCGGCCAGATGGCCGACATCGCGACCACCGGCCGCATCCAGAAGCCGCTCATCACGGTCGCCGGCACGATGGACTCGCTGCTTCCGATCGACCACCATGCGCGCGCCTACGCACGCAAGGTCGAAGCGGCACTCGCCGACGATGGGCACGACGACGGCCATGGACACGGCAAGAAGCTGCCCGCGTATCGCCTCTACGAGGTCCAGAACGGCAATCACATCGAGACCTATCAGGATACGTTTCCGCAACTCGAGCTGATCATGCCCCAGGCCCAGCGCGCCTTCGACTTGCTGGTGCGCCAGGTCGAGCAGAAAGTGGCGCTGCCGCCGGACCAATGCATTCCGCGCGGAGGGTCGATCGCCGACGCACCGGCGCAACCCGGTCACTGCGTGAACCTGTTCGTGCCGTGACGGTTCGGACGGTTGTCTTGAAGTGAAGCCGACCCCGCCCGCGTGGCGGGGTCTTTTTTTGCGCCCGCAAGGCACCTTGCGGCTTCGATTCGGGGCGTCGCGCCGGTTGCGACGCGATCAAAGCATGACGATCCGCGCGACTACCTGAGCGAAAGGATCCAGTTCACCAGATTGCTGATGCGGTCCGGATCGGACGTCTTCACGATGGGATGGGGCTCCTCGTGGCCGTCGGCGAACTTGGCGTTGCGGCCTTTCGTGACATGTCGGTAGAGCCTGTCCTCGGCGCCCTCGGCTCCCAGGTATTTGGCGGCGACGTCCTTCCAGGCGGGACCGTCCTTCTTCACGTCGACCGCGTGGCATTTCATGCAGCCGCTCTGGCGAGCAAGGGATTCCGCGGCCTTCGCATCGACCGGCGCCGCGACCGGCAGCGCGAGAATCCAGTCCACGAGATTGTTGATGCGTGCCGGATCGGTCGTCTTGACGATCGGGTGACTCTCCACGTGGCCGTCGTCGAACTTTGCCTTGCGGCCGGTGGTGAGGTGAAGGTAGAGCCTCTTCGCGGCGGCGGTCTCGCTGTGGTATTTGCGGGCGACGTCCTTCCAGGCAGGGCCGATCTTCTTCTGATAGACGCTGTGACACGCAATGCAGCCACTTTGCCGGGTGAGGGTCTGCGCGGCGATCACGTCGAGCGCCATGACGTCACGCGGGGCCGCGAGCAGACGTGATGAGGAGTGCCAGCACTGCCAGGAGCGCCTTCGGCGCAGGCATCGCCACGACCGCTGCCCGGGCTGGACCGCCCGGTCCGCCTGGGCGCTGCAACGGTTCCACCCTCATTCCTTTCCGGGCACAGACCGCGTACGTCCGCAAGGCGAAGAACCCTGCCGCTGTGCCGACGGCAACAACCATCGGGGCCACTGTCGCCATGACGCCCTCCCGCCGATATCGACCACCTCCGCCCGGAGATGGCACTGCTCGCCGAAATCAGCTTAGCCCCCGGCTCCCCCTCTGCCGTTGACCACGATCAAGTGAACCGCGTTATGCGGTGAGCCCTGCGCCCCGGCGACAACCGGGGGTCGCGACCGCGAAGGCGCCGTCCGTCAGAGATCGAGGACGAACGTCTGTCCGACGAGGTCCTTGCCGAAGCTGTGATGCCGCTTCTCGATGGTGAGGCGGAATCCGGCTTCCTCGTAGAGGTGACGCGCGGCGTCGAGCCCGCCATTGGTCCACAGCATGATCCTGCGGTACCGGGCGCGACGGGCGAATTCGATGCACTCGGCGACGAGCCGGCGTCCGATGCCGGCGCCTCGCGCCGACGGCTCGACGATCAGCAGCCGCAGCTGGGCGACTTTCGGCGTTTTCTCGACGACGAACACCGCGCCGACATTTTGCCCGCCCCGCTCGGCAATCCAGCAGCGCTCGCGCTTCGGCTTGTACCGCCTGACGAAGCGGGCCGCGATTTCCGCCACCAGCGCCTCGAAAGTCTGATCCCAACCGAACTCCTCGGCGTAGAGCGCGCCGTGACGCGAGATCACCCAGCCGATGTCGCCCGGACGATGGGGCCGCAGCACGAACGTGCGGTCGTCGGCCGGCCCGCCGGCGAGCACCGATTCGACGGTGCGCATTGCCTCGACGAGACGCGTCTGCGCCTCGCCCGGAAGGGGCGCGAGCAGCGCGGCAATCTCGTCGTGCGATGCTCGATCGAGCGGCGCGAGTGCCTGTCTTCCCGCGGCGGTCAACGTCAGCAGCAGCCGGCGCGCGTCGTTCCCGGAGCGCGATCGGCGAACGTATCCTCGCGTCAGAAAGCTTCCCAGAATACGACTGAGGTAACCCGCATCGAGTCCGAGGTCGCGTGCGAGTTCGGTGGCCGTCAAGGGCGCGGCCGCGTGGGCAAGCTCGTACAGGACGCGAGCCTCGGCCAGCGACCAGGGGCTGTCGTAGAGCCGGCGTCGCAGCATTCCGGTGCGCTGCGTGTAATACCGGTTGAAGCGCCGTACGGCGTCGATGCGCGATTTCGGAACGGCAGCCATCCGACAATGTCGATTTATTTGTTGACTAAGTCAAGTAACTGCGCCCGTCCCCGCATGGGTGGCCCGCGCCGCTTCGGGGCGGAACCTTGCGCCATGGCCGTCGATGCAGCGGAAAAATCCTCGGGAGCGACCGAATCGATCCGGGGCGGCGTTGCCCGTCCGGTAGAATGGAAAGTCCCCAAGCGACCCTACCGCCGTGACCACGCTGACGCTCGCCCTGTCGAAAGGGCGCATCTTCGACGAAACGTTGCCGTTGCTCGCGGCCGCGGGGATCGTGCCGTCGGACGATCCCGAGACGTCGCGCAAGCTGATTCTCGGCACCAACCGCCCCGGCGTGTCGGTGATCATCGTCCGCGCATCCGACGTGCCGACCTACGTTCAGTACGGCGCCGCCGACGCGGGGGTCGCCGGCCGCGACGTTCTGCTGGAGCACGGGAGCGACGGGCTCTACCAGCCGCTCGACCTCGAGATCGCGCGTTGCCGGATGGTGGTCGCGACGCGGCGCGGATTCGACTGGGCCGCCGCGGTGCAGCGCGGGGCGCGAATCCGCGTGGCGACCAAGTATGTCGGGACCGCCCGCGAGCATTTCGCGGCCAAGGGAATGCACGTGGACCTGATCAAGCTCTACGGCTCGATGGAGCTTGCGCCGCTCGTCGGGCTGGCCGACGTGATCGTCGACCTCGTCTCCAGCGGCAGCACGCTCAAAGCGAACGATCTTGTCGCGGTCGAGGACGTCATGCCGATCAGCGCGCGCTTCGTCGTCAATCCGGCGGCGCTCAAGCTGAAGCGCGACACGGTGCAACCGATGCTCGACGCGATGACGGCGGCCGTGGCGGGACGGAGAGCGACGTGAGCAACTCGTTCGCGCCACGCGTGCTCGACGCCGGTGCACCCGGTTTCGAGCGCGAGATCGCGCAGCTCATCGCATTCGAGTCCGCGCAGGATCCCGCCGTCGACGCGGCGGTCGCCGCAATCATCGCGGACGTGCGTCTGCGCGGCGACACCGCCCTGCTCGAATACACGGCGAAGTTCGATCGCGTCCGCGCCACCACGGCGTCGGCGCTCGAAATCCCGGCAGGCGAAATGCGCGCGGCATTCGAGATGCTCGCCGCCGACCAGCGCACGGCGCTGGAAGCCGCAGCGGCGCGGATCAGGACCTTTCACGAACACCAGAGGACGGCGTCGTGGTCCTATCGCGAGGCCGACGGCAGCGAGTTCGGCGCGCAGGTGACCCCGCTCGATCGCGTCGGCGTCTACGTGCCGGGGGGCAAGGCGGCCTATCCGTCGTCCGTGCTGATGAACGTGGTTCCGGCGCAGGTCGCGGGCGTACCCGAGATCGTCATGGTCGTTCCGACGCCGGACGGCGTGCGCAACCCGCTGGTGCTCGCCGCTGCGCATCTCGCCGGGGTCTCGCGCGCGTTCGCGATCGGAGGTGCACAGGCGATCGCCGCGCTCGCGTACGGGACAGCGACGGTGCCCGCGGTCGACAAGATCTGCGGACCGGGCAATGCGTACGTCGCCGCCGCCAAACGCCGGGTGTTCGGCGCGGTCGGCATCGATATGATTGCGGGCGCCTCCGAAATTCTCGTGATCGCCGATGCGAGTGCGCGCGCGGACTGGGTGGCGATGGACCTCTTCTCCCAGGCCGAGCACGACGAGCTCGCACAGGCGCTGCTCGTCACGCCGGATGCCGGGCTCATCGCCGCCGTCGCCGCGAGCATCGAGCGGCAGATCGGTGAAATGCCGCGACGAGCGATCATCGCGGCGTCGCTCGCGAACCGCGGCGCACTCATCAAGGTCCGCGATCTCGACGCCGCATGCGCGATCGCCAACCGGGTCGCGCCCGAGCATCTCGAGCTTGCCGTTGCAGATCCTGCTTCGCTGCTGCCGAAAATCCGGCACGCGGGCGCGATCTTTCTCGGGCACCATGCGTCGGAGGCGCTGGGCGACTATTGTGCGGGCCCGAACCACGTGTTGCCGACCGGGAGGACCGCGCGGTTTTCGTCACCGCTCGGCGTCTACGATTTCCAGAAGCGCTCGTCGGTGCTCCACGTTTCGCCCGCCGCAGCGCGGTCGCTGGGTCCCGTGGCCGCCACGCTCGCGCGCGGCGAGGGGCTCGAGGCGCATGCGCGCAGCGCCCTGTATCGTTGCGATGGATCATGATCGGACCAAAGGGATGTCGATGGCCAAAGGATTCGCGATGTACCTGACATCTACCGACGCGGCGGCGGACCTCGGCAACTTCGCGGCCGGCGGCATCGATCTCCTGTTTGCGGACACGATCGGGGTCTGAGTTGAATCGGCGCTTCGACAGCGTGGCCCGCGGCAGGACGGTCGCGAACATCGTCGAGGCGACGGTGCGCCCGGAACTGCTGGCGTTGACCAAGTACGCGGTCGCCAAGGCGCAGGGCCTGATCAAGCTCGATGCGATGGAATCGCCGTTCCCGCTCCCCGAAGATGTGCGTTCAAAGGTCGCCGCTGCGGTTGCCGCGGTGCCGGTCAACCGGTATCCGGACGGCGGCGCCGACGCGGTGAAGACCGCGATCGCCCGAGCGTTCGACCTGCCGACGACCGCGGGGGTGATACTCGGCAACGGCTCCGACGAACTCATTCAGCTGATCACTATCGCGCTCGCTCGGCCGGGCTCGGCGATGGTCGCACCCGAGCCTTCGTTCGAAATGTACCGGGTGAACGCGCTGCTGGCGGGCATGCGCTACACCGGCGTCGCGCTGGGCCGCGACTTCGGTCTCGACGCGGACGCGATGGAGGCCGCGATCGCCCGCGAGCGACCCGCGCTCATCTTCCTCGCCTATCCCAACAACCCCACCGGCAACCTGTTTTCCACCGAGGCGATGGAGCGCGTGCTGCGTGCCGCTCCAGGGCTCGTCGTCGTCGACGAGGCCTACCACGCGTTCGCCGGCGCAAGCTTTGTGACGCGTCTCGACGATTTCCCGAACCTGCTCGTGCTGCGGACGGTGTCCAAGATCGGGATGGCGGGCCTGCGACTCGGCTACGCCGTGGCGGCGCCGGAGTGGATTGCCGAATTCGACAAGGTGCGCCAGCCGTATAATCTCAACGCATTGACGCAGGCGGTGGCGCCCGTGCTCCTGGCCGAGCAGGGCATGCTGGCGACGTGGGCGACGCAGTTGAAGGCCGAACGAGCGTCGCTCGAAGCCGCGCTGGCGCAGCTTCCCGGCGTCACGGTGTTCCCGACGCGGACGAATTTCGTTCTGGTGCGCGTGCCGGATGCCCCGGGCTGGTTCGACGCGCTTCGTGGCGCCGGCATCCTTGTCAAGAACCGCCACGGCGTGCACCCGCTGCTCCTGCACTGCCTGCGCATCACGGTGGGCACGCCCGCCGAAAACCGCGCGCTCATCGCGGCGATGAGCGCATTGTGAACAGGCTCCGAACATGACGCTCCCACGTACGTCCAAGGTCGAACGCAACACGCGCGAAACGCAGATCGCCGTCACCGTGAACATGGACGGCACCGGTCGCGCCGAGATAGCGACGGGCGTGCCGTTCCTCGACCACATGCTGGACCAGCTGGCGCGCCACGGGCAGATCGACCTCACGGTGGTGGCGAAAGGGGATCTTCAGATCGATGCCCATCACACTGTCGAGGATATCGGCATCACCCTCGGACAGGCGGTGCGCGAGGCGCTCGGCGACAAGGCGGGGCTCGTGCGTTTCGGCCACGCCTACGCGCCCCTCGACGAAGCGCTTTCGCGCGTGGTCATCGATCTCTCGGGACGTCCGGGACTCGAGTTTCACGTGCCGTTCGCGCGAGCGATGATCGGTGCATTCGACGTGGACCTGACGCACGAGTTCTTCCAGGGTTTCGTCAATCACGCGCTGGTCACGCTGCACGTCGACAACCTGCGGGGCCAGAACGCGCACCACCAGGCAGAGACCGTCTTCAAGGCATTCGCCCGCGCGCTGTCCATGGCCATCGCACGCGATCCGCGCGCGGCGGGCGTCATTCCGTCTACCAAAGGGACACTCTGACCCGACGCGCGCGGTCGGCGCCGGCTGCCGGCCAATGACCGTGTCGACTTGCGAGCCTTCGATGCCGGACATCGCCGTCGTCGACTACGGGATGGGCAATCTTCGCTCGGTTGCGAAGGCGCTGGCGCACGTGGCACCGCAGTGTGCGATAGTCGTTACCGGCGATCCCGCCGTCATCGGGCGGGCCGCGCGGGTGGTGCTTCCGGGACAAAGTGCGATGCCGGACTGCATGCGTTGCCTCGACGCGAGCGGATTGCGCGACGCGGTTCTGGAGGCCGCGAGCTCCCGACCGTTCCTCGGAATCTGCCTCGGCCTGCAGATGCTGTTCGACACGAGCGAGGAGGGTCCGACGGCGGGACTCTCCATCCTGCAGCGGCCGCGTAACGCGCTTTCGCATGGAAGCGATGACGCTGCCCGACGGAACAAGGCTCAAGGTGCCGCACATGGGCTGGAGTCCGGTGCGGCACGTCCGTCCGCACCCATTGTGGGCCGGCATCGAGGATGGCGCCCGTTTCTATTTCGCGCATAGCTACCGTCCTGAACCCGCGAATCCGGAGCTGACGGCCGGAACGGCCGATTACCCGGCGGCGTTTACTTGCGCCATCGCCCGGGCTAATATCTTCGCGACGCAATTCCATCCGGAAAAAAGCCACCGCGCCGGATTGCAGCTGCTCGCCAACTTCGTCGCCTGGGACGGGCGCTGCTGAGCCGGTACGCATTGCCGCCGATTCGCCCGTCGCGCGCTCCCTTCCCCTCCCGCCCTCCGACGCCCTCCTGCTCCATGCAGATCATCCCCGCGATCGACATCAAGGACAGCCACTGCGTGCGCTTGAAACAGGGCGAGATGCACTCGGCGACCGTCTTCTCCGAGGATCCCGCCGCGATGGCGCAGCACTGGCTCGAGCAGGGGGCGAAGCGGCTGCACATCGTCGACCTCAACGGTGCCGTAGCCGGCGTGCCGAAGAACGAACTCGCGATCCGCGAGATCGTGAGCGTCATCGGCGAGGAGATCCCGGTCCAGCTGGGCGGGGGCATCCGCGACCTCGACACGATCGAGCGCTACCTCGATGACGGCATCACGTACGTGATCATCGGCACGGCCGCGGTGAAGAATCCCGGTTTTCTCCACGATGCCTGCTATGCGTTCCCCGGACACATCATCGTCGGCCTCGATGCGCGCGACGGCAAGGTCGCGACCGACGGCTGGTCGAAGATGACCGGCCATGACGTGATCGACCTCGCGAAGAAATTCGAGGATTACGGCGTCGAGGCGGTGATCTATACGGACATCGGGCGCGACGGCATGCTGACCGGCGTCAACGTCGAGGCGACGGTCCGGCTCGCGCGCGAGCTCAAGATTCCCGTGATCGCGTCGGGCGGAATTGCGTCGATCGCCGACATCGAGCAGCTGCTGGCCTACGAAAAGGAAGGCATCATCGGCGCCATCGCAGGACGAGCGCTGTATGAGGGCAGGCTCGATTTCAAGGCGGCACTGAAGGCGGCGAAGGGCTGACGCGTCGACATCGGCGGCAGCGCCCGATGGGGGGTGCGGGTCGCCGCGGCCCGCTTGCGCGATAATGCGGAATGGGCCTCGCCAAGCGCATCATTCCGTGCCTCGATGTCGCCGCGGGTCGTGTCGTCAAGGGCGTCAACTTCGTGAACCTGCGCGATGCGGGTGACCCGGTCGAAGTCGCGCGCCGCTACGACGAGCAGGGCGCCGACGAGCTCGCGTTTCTCGACATCCGCGCGAGCATCGAAACGCGCGGCCTGCTCTACGGCATGATCGAGGCCGTCGCGGACCAGGTCTTCATTCCGCTGACGGTCGGCGGCGGCGTCAATTCGGTCGACGACATCCGCGCGCTCCTCAATGCCGGCGCAGACAAGGTCAGCATCAATACCGCGGCCGTGCGCAATCCCGGACTCATCGAGGACGCGGCGGGGCATTTCGGCTCGCAATGCGTGGTTGCGGCCATCGACGCCAAGCAATCGGCGCCCGAAGCCTGGGAGGTCTACACCCACGGCGGACGCACTCCCACCGGCATGGACGCGGTGGACTGGGCGCGCGAGGTCGTTGGGCGGGGCGCGGGCGAAATCCTGCTGACCAGCATGGACCGCGACGGCGCGCGCACCGGGTTCGATCTCGCGCTGACGCGAGGCGTGGTCGAGGCGGTCGACGTGCCGGTGATCGCGTCGGGCGGCGTGGGCTCGCTTGCGGACCTCGTCGCCGGGATTCTCGAGGGCGGCGCCGACGCCGTGCTCGCGGCGTCGATCTTTCATTACGGCGAGTTCACGATTGCGCAGGCGAAGGCCGCGATGACGGCTGCGGGAATAGAATGCAGGGTGTAGCGCCGTTCGCGGCCGCGGAGGCTTTCGACGTGAGTGACTGGCTCGATGCGGTGAAGTGGCAAGCCGACGGCCTCGTGCCGGCGATCGCGCAGGACGCGGTCAGCGGCAAGGTGCTGACCCTCGCATGGATGAATCGCGAGGCGCTCGCCCGAACCGTGCAGACGGACGAAGTGCATTACTGGTCCCGCTCGCGGCGTGCGCTGTGGCGCAAAGGTGAGCAATCCGGGCACGTGCAGCGCGTGCGCGAGATCCGCCTCGATTGCGACAACGACGCGGTCCTCGTCGTCGTCGAGCAGGCGGGGGGCATCGCGTGCCACACGGGCCGCGAATCCTGCTTCTTCCAGCGCCTGGAAGACGGTCGATGGGCGGCCGTGGAGCCGGTGCTCAAGGAACCGGACGCGATCTATGGACCCCGTTGACGGCAACTGCGGTCGCGCCCGATGTTCTCGATCGCATCGCGGCGACGATTGCGGCACGTCGCGGCGCGGATGCTTCCGCGTCCTACGTCGCCGCGCTCTTCGCAAAGGGCGAGGATGCGATCCTCAAGAAGATCGGCGAGGAGGCCACGGAGACGGTCATGGCGGCGAAGGACGGTGATAAACTGCGCATCACCGCGGAGGTGGCGGACCTCTGGTTCCACTGCCTCGTGCTGCTCGCCTGCCACGGACTCGGCCCGGAGGATGTCCGCGCGGAGCTCGCGCGGCGCGAAGGCACGTCGGGCGTCGCCGAGAAATCCGGGCGAGAGCCCTGAAGCGCGGCGTCGCGCAAAAGGCGGAGACGGAAACGATGCAGGACTGCATCTTCTGCAGGATCGTGCGGGGAGAGATCCCCTCGAAAAAAATCTACGAGGACGACGAAGTGATCGCGTTCCACGACATCCATCCTCAGGCGCCCGTGCATTTCATGCTGGTGCCCAAGCGGCACGTCGCATCGCTCGCGGACGCCACGGCAGACGACGCGCCGGTACTCGGCCGGATGCTGGCGCTTGCCGGCCGCCTTGCGCGCGAGCAGGGCTCGCCGGACGGATTCCGGACGATCATCAACACCGGCCGCATCGGCCGGCAGGACGTGATGCATGTTCACATCCACATCATCGGCGGCCCGGACCCGCTCGGGTCGATGTTGCCGCGCGGCGTACACTGACGCCGGCGGTTCGGAAGACGAATCCAGGAGAGCACCATGGGCGGATTGAGCATCTGGCATTGGCTGATCGTGTTGCTGGTCGTCGTGCTGATCTTCGGCACCAAGAAGCTGCGCAACATCGGGCAGGACCTGGGTGGGGCGGTCAAGGGCTTCAAGGAAGGCGTGAAGGGCGCCGAGAGCGAAGCCGATTCCGCCAAGGCTGCCTCGGCGCAGCAGATCGCGGGCACGACGATCGATGCCGAAGTGAAGAAGGAGAAGACGCCGTAATTCGTTGCGCGGCGGGCGTGATGTGCGGTTTCGGCGCCTCGGTTCGTATGCCAATCGCCCTGCGCCAGGCGTCCAACCTCGATGTTTGACATCGGCTTTTCGGAGATCGTCGTCATCGCCGTCGTGGCGCTGATCGTCATCGGACCCGAACGGCTGCCCAAAACGGCGCGCACGCTGGGGCATCTCTTCGGCCGCCTGCAGCGCTACGTCGCGGATGTGAAGGCCGACATCAACCGCGAAATGCAGCTGGAGGAGCTGAAGAAACTGCAGCAGGAAGTGCGCACGGCGGCGACCGAAATCGAATCGTCCGTCAGCGGCGCGGCGCGCGACGTCGAAACGGGTGTTCGTCACGTCGAGTCGGAACTCAACGCGGCGGCGTCGGTGCCCGCGGATACTCCAGCCGGCAACGGCGGCGCCAACCCCGACCTGCACACGCCCGCGGGGACGGAGCAGCCGCCCGGCACGGGCGGCGAAACCCCACACCAGGCCTCGCTGCCGGGCCTCGACCGCGGCTGACCCCCTCAATCGCCGGCTGCTTCGATGACCGATGCTTCCCCGCCGCCCGAGGGTGTGCAGGAAACCTTCATTTCGCACCTGATCGAACTGCGCAGCCGGCTGCTGCGCTCGATCGTCGCCGTCGTCGTCGTGCTGATCTGCCTCTTTCCGTGGGCGAAGGAAATCTACGCGACGCTCGCCGCGCCGCTCCTGCGCGTTCTGCCCGCGGGCGCGACGATGATCGCGACCGACGTCACCGGCACGTTCCTCGTCCCGCTCAAGGTGACGCTGATGGCGGCGTTCCTCGTCGCGCTGCCCTATGTGCTGTGGCAGATGTGGGCGTTCGTCGCCCCCGGCCTCTACCAGCACGAACGCAGGCTTGCGCTTCCCGTCATCGTGTCGAGCTTCGCATTCTTTCTGATCGGCATGGCGTTCGCGTATTTCGCCGTGTTCCCCGTGGCTTTCGGCTTCTTCGCGGCTTACGCGCCGACCGGCGTCACGATGATGACCGACATCGACAAGTACCTCTCGTTCGTGCTGACGATGTTCATCGCGTTCGGCATCACATTCGAGACGCCGGTGGTCGTCATCGTGCTCGTGCGCTTTCGCGTCGTCACGCTGGCGAAGCTGCGCAGCATCCGGCCCTACGTCGTGGTCGGCGCATTCATCGTCGGCGCCGTGTTCACGCCGCCCGACGTCGTGTCGCAGCTGATGCTTGCAGTTCCGCTTTGCCTGCTCTTCGAGCTCGGGCTGCTGCTCGCCCGATTCGTCGAACCGCGGGGCGAGGAACGCGCGGCCGACGAAGCGGCTGCGCAGTAACTACTGGATCTTTGGACGCTTGCCGACGGTCACGTCGACGTCCTGCGTTGCCCGGTCGCGCCAGACCTTGACCTTGACCACGTTGCCGGGCGGCAGCTCGGCGATGCGCGCGAGCAGCGCCGGCGTGTCGCGGGTGGCCTTGCCGTCGATTTCGACGACGACGTCGCGGACCCGAATGCCCGCGCGGTCCGCCGGTCCTCCGCGCACGAGGCCGCGGATCGCCACGCCGCCCTCCAGCGATATCGAACGCGCGACCTCCAGACGGCAGGTCCTGGGGCTCGATGCCCAGCCAGCCGCGCGTGACTTCGCCGTCGCGGATGATCTGCTCCAGCACGTTGCGTGCGATCGACACGGGAATCGCGAAGCCGATGCCGACGGAACCTCCGCCCGACGGCGAGTAGATCGTGCTGTTGATTCCGATCAGATTGCCCGCGGCGTCGACGAGCGCGCCGCCGGAGTTGCCGGGATTGATCGCGGCGTCGGTCTGGATGAAGTCCTCGAATCGATTGACGCCGAGGTGGTTGCGCCCCAGGGCGCTCACGATCCCTGCGGTGACTGTGTTGCCGATGCCGAACGGATTGCCGATCGCGAGCACCGAATCGCCGACCTGCACGCGCTCGATCGCGCCGAACGTGATTGCCGGCAGGTCGTCCGCATCGGCCTTCAGCACGGCGATGTCGGATTCGGGGTCGGTGCCGCGGACGTGTGCCGCGATCCGCCGGCCGTCGTTCAGCACGAGCTGGATGTCGTCGGCGCCTTCGATCACGTGGTTGTTCGTGAGCACGAAGCCTTCCGGCGCGACGATCACGCCGGATCCCAGGCTCGTGACGCGCTGGCGCGGAAAATACCGGCGAAGCAGCGGGTCGTCGGCCAGCGGTCCGCGCTGCGGCATTTCCTTGCTGGTGTAAATATTGACGACGGCGGGCATCGCCTTCCTCGCGGCATCCGCGCGGCTGGTCACCGCAGGGGCCGTGACAGGCGTCGATGTCTCCTGGCGCAGCACGACGCCGACGTCGCGAACGGCAGTGCGGCTCAACAGATCCGGCCGCAGCGTCGCCACGACGAACAGCGCGGCGAGGCACAGTGTGCATGCCTGCGCGAAGAGCAGCCAAAGCTTGCGCAACACGATCGATCCGTCCCCTTGTGCGATTTCGGGACGATTATAGACACTTGCTGCGCTGCGGTACCTTCCGGTCCGTTCGAGGCCCTCCGCCGTGTGAGGCGACGCGCCGTTTCCGACCGCGATGTCGACTCCAACCGGCTGATTCGGATCGGATTTCCGCTGTCTTTCGGTCGTCGGGCTTCCGGCGCGACGGGCAAATCCTTTATAATCGACAGGTTTGGGATGCGGCGCGCTTTGGCGCAGCGCGCGCCGGCATCGGCAATCGGGGACGGGTCGACATGGCGGACGGGAATGTAGACAAGGGGAAGCGCCGCTTCCTCGTCGGCGCGACGAGCGTCGTTGGCGGCATCGGCGGCGTGGCGGTTGCGACACCGTTCGTGCTTTCGATGTTCCCGAGCGAGCGAGCGCGCGCCGCGGGGGCGCCGGTCGAGCAGGACATCGCCAAGATGGAGCCGGGCCAGCAGATCACGCTGGAGTGGCGCGGTCGCGTCGTGTGGGTCGTCAACCGCACCCAGGCGATGCTGGACTCGCTGCCGAAGCTCGACGCGCGCCTCGCCGATCCCCACTCCGACGCACTCCAGCAACCTGCGTACTGCAGGAATGAACACCGTTCGATCAAGCCCGAGTACCTCGTCGCCGTCGGGATCTGCACGCACCTCGGCTGCTCGCCGACCTATCGTCCCGAGGTAGCGCCCGCCGATCTCGGCCCGGATTGGCTGGGGGGCTTCTTCTGCCCGTGCCACCAGTCGAAGTTCGACCTCGCCGGGCGCGTGTTCCGGGGCGTTCCGGCGCCGACCAACCTCGTGATTCCGCCGCACAAGTTCCTCACGCCGACCAGGATCCTCGTCGGTGTGGGCGAAGACGGCAAGTCGGCCTAGGGAGCGCGCGATCATGGAAAAGCTCCTCAACTGGATCGACGCGCGCTTCCCGCTGACCGCCCTCTGGGAATCCCAGTGGGGAAAGTACGTCGCGCCGAAGAATTTCAACTTCTGGTATTACTTCGGATCGCTCGCGGCGCTGGTCCTGGTGATGCAGATCGTCACGGGCATCTTCCTCACGATGAGCTACAAGCCCGACGCGGCGAGAGCGTTCGAGTCGGTCGAGTACATCATGCGCGACGTGCCCTGGGGCTGGTTCATCCGCTACCTGCACTCGACCGGCGCGTCGCTGTTCTTCGTCGTCGTCTATCTCCACATGTTTCGCGGGCTGATGTACGGCAGCTACCGGAAGCCGCGCGAGCTCACGTGGATCTTCGGCTGCCTCATCTACCTCGTCCTCATGGGCGAGGCGTTCTTCGGCTACCTCCTCCCGTGGGGCCAGATGTCGTACTGGGGCGCGCAGGTCATCGTCAACCTGTTCTCGACGGTGCCGGTCATCGGGGAGGATCTCGGCATCTGGATCCGCGGCGACTACACGATTTCCGACATCACGCTCAACCGATTCTTCGCGTTCCACGTGATCGCCATGCCGCTGGTGCTGCTGGGGCTCGTCGCCGCGCACCTGATGGCGCTGCACGAGACCGGATCGAACAATCCGGACGGCGTCGAGATCAAGAAGCAACCGAAGGATCCCGCCACGGGTCTGCCGCAGGACGGGATCTATTCGCATCCTTACTACTCGGTGAAGGACATCGTCGGGGTCGTCGTGTTCCTGGCGGTCTTCTCGGTCATCGTGTTCTTCGTGCCGGACATGGGCGGCTACTTCCTCGAGGCGAACAATTTCCTGCCCGCGGATCCGCTGAAGACGCCCGAGCACATCGCGCCGGTGTGGTACTTCACGCCGTACTACGCGATGCTGCGCGCGGTGCCGTCGTTCCTGGGCAGTCAGTTCTGGGGCGTGATCGTGATGGGCATCGCCGTCCTGATCTTCTTCGCGCTGCCGTGGCTCGACCGCGGCGCCGTCAAGTCGATCCGTTACCGCGGGACGCTGTACAAGGCGTGGCTGGCCGCTTTTGTGGTGAGCTTCCTGATTCTGGGCTATCTCGGCGTCGTGCCGGTCACCGTGTGGGGCCAGTTTCCGGAAGCGTGGCCGCTGTTCGGCTCCGCCGATCGGGCGACCGTCGTCGCGCGCCTGCTGACGGTCGTCTACTTCCTCTTTTTCCTGCTGATGCCGTGGTATACGGCGATCGACAGGACGAAGCCCGTGCCGGAAAGGGTCACCGGATGATGAACAGGACCGTGACCCTTCTCCTTGCCGTGCTGTTCGCCGCCGCCGCGGGGCCGGCCGCGGCGTCCTCGGGCGCCGACGTGCGACTCGAGCCGGCACCGATCAACCGCCTCGACGTTCCGTCGCTGCAGCGCGGCGCGCGCACGTTCGTCAACTACTGCCTCAACTGCCACAGCGCGAAATTCATGCGCTACAACCGGCTCACCGACCTCGGCCTCGACGAGGCGATGATCCGCGACAACCTGATGTTCGCGACCGACAAGATCGGCGAAACGATGACGATCGCGATGTCGCCCGCGGATGCCAAGGCGTGGTTCGGCTCGCCGCCACCCGACCTGTCTGTCATCGCGCGCGTGCGCGGCGCGGACTGGCTGTACAACTATTTCCTCGGCTTCTACCGGGACGACACCACGACCAGCGGCTGGAACAACCTCGTGTTTCCCAACGCCGTCATGCCGCACGTGCTGTGGCGCTACTCGGGCACGAACCGGCTCGTCTCGACCGAATACGAGGATCACGAGAAAGGTCAGGCCGCCGCAATCGCCGCCAAGAGCCTCGTGGTGCTCGCCCCGGCCAGGGATCACCGGTACGTCGTCGAGTCGCTGGCCCTCGAAACGCCGGGCATGCTGTCGCCCGCCGAGTACAAGTCGATGGTCGCCGATCTCGTCAATTACCTCGATTACATGGGCGAGCCCGTGAAGAACCAGCGGATCAGCCTTGGCCTCATCGCGCTTCTGTATCTCGGCGTGCTGTTCGTCTTCGCTTACTGGCTCAAGCGCGAATACTGGAAGGACATCCACTGATGCAAAGCTGCTGCGCGGACCATCGCGTTGTTGTGTCCTCGCTCGGCCATCCTGTACCTCGACGTACGATCTCGTGCCTCGCTGACGGGCCGCCTAGCATCCGGCCCCTCGCGACGCTTTGCATCACCCGGACCGACGTTCGAGCACGGCGACCTGAGACCCCTGGACATTCGCCCAACCAGCGAATCGTCAGCTGCCGCTTCCACCGAATTGACCCGTCGCTGCGCGAGGAGAACAAGACCATGATGACGCTCTATTCCGGGACCACCGATCCCTTCAGCCAGCGCTGCCGCATCGTCCTGCACGAGAAGGGGATGGATTTCCAGATCATCGACGTCGACCTCGACCACAAGCCCGAGGACCTCGCCGTGATGAACCCCTACAACCAGGTGCCGGTGCTGGTCGAGCGCGACCTCGTGCTGCACGAGTCGAACATCATCAACGAGTACATCGACGAGCGCTTCCCGCACCCGCAGCTCATGCCCGCCGACCCCGTGATGCGGGCCCGCGCGCGGCTGTTCCTGCACCGTTTCGAGAAGGAGCTCTTCATCCACATCGACGCGCTCGAGGGAAACAACCAGAAGCAGATCGAGAAGGCGCGCAACCTTGTCCGCGACAGCCTGCTGCAGATCGCGCCGGTGTTCGCCAAGCACAAGCACATGCTGGGCGAGGAGTACTCGATGCTCGACGTCGCGATCACGCCGCTGCTCTGGCGCCTCGATTACTACGGCATCGTGATGCCCAAGCAGGCGGCGCCGCTGATGAAGTACGCCGAGCGGCTGTTCACGCGACCCGCGTTCTCCGAGGCGCTCACCAGCGCCGAGCGCGGGATGCGGAAATAGAAGGCGCGCGTGAACGCGAGGGGCGAAGCCGAGGCGCAAAGTGCACGTCGCTCCTCGAGGGATCGGGGCGACAAGGTAGCCGTCGGATAGCGCGATTGCGGAGATCCGCCGCAGCGCGGGTCGCGGAAGCTCGCTGCCGCGTGCAACCGAAATGCACCTGAATGGCGGCTCCGCCCCGCTCCGCGCTTGACCCGGGACGCGTGCAGGGTAATATCCTCCCACCATGTCCGAGCAATCCGCCAAACCCTATCTCGTCCGCGCGATCTGCGAGTGGTGCGCTGACAACGGGCTCACGCCCTACCTCGCGGTCAAGGTCAACGCGGAGACGCGCGTTCCCGCGGCGTTCGTGAAGAACGGCGAGATCGTGCTCAACGTCAGCAATTCGGCGACGCGACGCCTGACGATCGACAACGATTGGGTGCGCTTCTCGGCACGGTTTTCCGGAACCTCGCAGGAAGTCGCGGTGCCGATGAACGCCGTGTCGGGTATCTTCGCCAAGGAGACCGGATACGGTTTTGCATTCGCGATGGCCCAGGACCCCGCGGCGGCGCTCAGCGCCATCACGGCGCCGCAGGAGCAGGACATCGACGCGGCGCTTGACAAGGACGTGCAGGACGACCGTGAGGCGAAGGAAGGCGGCAAGGGCAAGCCGCGCCCGTCGCACCTGCAGATCATCAAGTAGCTTCGACGTCCACGGGCATCCGCGACGTCGTCCGGCTGTGTCCCGGCGTTCCTCCCGCCGCCTGAATCGCCGGTCGCTACGCAGGCACAGCCCTCAACGGAACGACAAGCCTCGCGTCGGCGAGGGAACGCGCGAATCCCGCGATCTGCGCCGTCGAGCCGATCGAACGCAATTCGATAGCCACGTGTAGTCGACAAATTGACGCGCCGTGGCGTCATGGCGCGCCTCTTACGTCGAGGCACGCCGCGCATGCCGAGATCGGGCCGCACCGAGCGCCGCCGGGCGGCTGAACCTGCTGTTGCAACGACTACGCAGGTAGAATTCCCCTCGGGCCGGCATAGCTCAGTTGGTAGAGCAGCGGTTTTGTAAACCGTTGGTCGTGGGTTCGATTCCTACTGCCGGCACCAAAGATTCAAGCGATTGCGGCGCTAGCTCCTCTTGTTTCCGAGAACCAGGATCAATCCGCCGATCGCGATTGCCCCGACGCCCACCCAGATCGGGACGTTCACCGTCTCCTTGGCGGTTACCGATAGCACGAGCGGACCGATCTTGGCCTCATGGCTCTCCTTCGTGTACGTGAAGCCGCCATACACCAGTCCCAGGGTGCCGCCGGCAATCAATGCAATACCCAATATCTTCATCGCGTTCATGTCGTCTCCTTCGATGGAGGTGTTATCGGACTGCACGGCTGTCCGTCGGCTATTCGCAACCCGCCTTCATAGCCGTCCCTGTTGCGGTGGCGCACCGTCCCGATGCTCGCTTCGCCTCAGGATTTCGCTCCTGATCTCGCCGAACTGTTTCCGCGTCTCAGCCTCGATGAGCATCGGGCCGATGACTGGTGGAACCCACAGCTTCGGCGTGTAGCGGCCGTTGTTGACGATGTGGATTCGTGAGGCAACGTCCACGATCCGCGTCGTGAATTCCGAGGTTTTCAGGTCGCCGGTGACCAGTCGCGAGCGGATTTCGCGATAGGGCACCAGTTCGATTTCGCGAACGTTGTCGAAGGACAGCGAAAGAAAGCCTCGTGACGCCTTCCCCTTCTGATGCACGCGCAAGACGTTGTCCTCGCGGGCGGTTACGTCGCTAATCTCGAGATTCGATATGAACTGCGCCATGTGATCGTAATCGGTAAGAACGTCCCAGACGACCGACCAGGGCGCATCCACTGGACAGTCGACGTCCACCGCAATTTCCAGGCCGTCCTTCAGGGCATGGACGGCGATGTCCTGATCCGCGTTGGTGGACCAGGCCCGGATCGGCAGAGCGGTCAGCAGAAGCATCACCAGGACGCGAAATCCGTTCCGCCCGCGACTCCGGAAATTGCGCGTTGCCATCGTTGACGGGGTCTGCAGTTGCGGGAGGTTGTCCATGTTCGGGCTTGACGAACGGCGGCCCCGTTGGCCGCTCAGAGCAGCTCGTCGAGCGGCAGCAGCGAAAGCATCTCGACCTTCAATCGCTGCCAGAAAGTCACCGCCGGTTCTCGGACGTAGTCCACCGGCTTTCCCTCCTCCAGGGTATGCCAAACGAGAGGCCGTTGGCCGAGGTCGTCGGCCGCACCAAGCGCCAGGACATAGCTGTTGGCGGGTTGCGCGATATCCGCGAAGCGGAGCGCGATCTGGCGCGCCAGCTCCGGACTGTCGATGATCAATCCTATTTCGGTATTGAGGCGCAGCGATCGCTGGTCGAGGTTCATCGATCCGACGAAGACCCGCCGGCGATCGAAGACAAACACCTTGGCATGCATCGCAAAGCGGCCCGCACTCGGCGATTTTAGCTGGTTGCCCCGAACGACCGGCTGACCGAGTACAGGTCGCACCTCGTACAGCTCGACGCCCATTTTCAGCAGCGGAACCCGATAGGCCTGATAGCCCGAATGTACGACGGACATGTCGGTCGACGCGAGCGAATTGGTGAGTATCCGCACGCTGACGTTTCGCTCACGCAGTGTGGCGAAGAACTTCATCCCGGCGGGACCTGGCACGAGGTAGGGGGACACGATGATCAGCTCGGATTGGACCTGGTTCGCCACCGCTCCAAGGCGACGTCGCAGCAGTCGGCCACCCTGTTCGCCGTCCTCGACCTTTGCCTTCTCCGGACTGTCGTAGATAACTTCGGCATTCGCCCACACGAGCGATGTCTTGCCACGCACCAATGCCCCGAGCGGCTCGCCGGCAGCCAGCGTGCGCATGAACGGGGGATTCGTCTCGGTCATTTGTGCATGGTGTGCACCGAGGAGAGCGCGATAGTCGTCGAGTTCCCGCACCGACGGCTTGCCTTCCGCGAGCGCTTCGATGGGTATCGCCATCGGGCTGTTCCAGAACGCGTCGAACGTATTCGAGATCTGGTCGACAATCGGTCCGGCCGCGATGATGTCGTAGTCGCCGAATTCGAAGTCGCGACCTGCCTGGAAATATTCGTCCCCGACGTTGCGCCCACCCACGATGCCGATCTCGTTGTCGACGACGATCAGCTTGTTGTGCATTCGATAGTTGAGCCGGGACGCATCGCCCATGTACTCGACGAAGTGAACGAATTCGATGTCGCCGCGGTAGGCAAAAGGATTGAACAGCCGCAGCTCCACATTCGGGTACCCCGCCAGCGTCCTGATCTGCGCGTCGCGCCCGAAGGAGCCGGCGTCGTCCAGCAACACCCGTACCCGGACCCCGCGATCTGCGGCCTTGAGCAGCGCCTCGATCAGCAACTGGCCCGTTTCGTCGCTTTGGATGAGGAAGTATTCGACGTCCAGCGTTCGCTGCGCGGCTTCCGCCATTTCCATCCGCAGCAGGAAGCTCTCGATGCCGACCGGGAGCAGCTTGAACCCGGACGCTCCCGGGTGCGCAGCCTTTGCGGCAGCCAACTCGTGCCCCAGCCGGGTCCGCTCGGGACGAGTGAGGGCGTTCGATGTCGTTTTCGGATAATCGGAGCCGGGGGGCAGCGACGCGCAACTGGCCAGGAGTGAAGCCAGCATGATCCCGAGCAGGACCTGCCTCGCCCTCACGGAGTCGCCGGGTGGATGGACGTGGATCGCGGCGTCTGCGTCAACGCTAGAACATTCGCCGACCTCGAGCGTCGCCGGGTGCCTGATCGACGGTCCGCACACGTGTACGGTCACTTCAGATGGAAATTGCCGGCGCCGAACAGGCCGAGCAATCCGATGACAATCAGATAGATCGCGACAATGTAGTTCAGCAATCGCGGCACAACGAGAATCAGGATGCCGGCGAGAAGTGAAATGATGGGAGCGAGACTCAACGTAATGTTCATCGTGGATTCCGGTCAGGAAGTCGACGCGACAGGGATCGTTGCGACGTCGGTTGCGGGCTCGAGATCCCGGTCGCTGTTGCAAAAGCGTTATATCTTCTGTTGCACTTCCCTGGCCTCGTCGTGAACCTTCTGGCCGCCTCGCTCGATGTCCTTTCCTGCGCCGGCGACCGTATTGCAGCCCGACATCGCGGTCAATGACGAAAGCATCCCGAGCATCATCAGTACGGTAAGAACTTTATTCACCATGGTCGATCTCCTCGTATACGGCAATGTCGATAGTGGAAGGCCTACTCCGGTGAACGATGCGCCGGGCCGCGGACGAAGTCCGTGCGCTAGCGTACGTACGGAACAGACTTATTCGGTCTGCGCGAGTCGAGACGCCGGATGCGCGCAGATCGCGCCGCCCAGCGTCGAACGCGCGAGAACCAACGAAAGCGAGGCGCGGCTGCGCCTCGTTCCCGTCGCGGTAGAGCAGCCTCTAGCGGTCCTTCTGGATCTTGAGCTCGCTCTTGACCGACTTGACGCCCTCGGTATTGCGCGCAATCGCGACGGCCTGGTCCACTTCCTCCTGGCTGTTGGCCGTGCCGGTCATCCAGACAACGCCGTTCTTGTCCGTATCGACACTGATGTGTTTCATGCTGCCAAGGTGTTCCGCAGCAAGCTGCGCCTTGATCTTGGTCGTGATGGCCGAGTCCTTGACGTAGTTCGCGGGATGCGAGCGGTCCGTGTCCGAATCCGCCGCGAAGGCCGCAATGGGAGCCAGCGCTGTACCGATCACAAAGCATGCTGTCGCGAGTTTGTAGTTCATTCTTGGTTCCTCAGGTTGTCTCCACCGTCGCAGCGGGGGATTGCGGACGTCCCATCACCTGCCGGATGTCCGAGTACCCGTACGACCCCAACGATTCCGCTGGCGCCGGAACCCCGACTGCGAAGCTGCGGCCGGGCGGATAGCTGGAGAGGATATCGACGGCTCCGCGCGTCGTCTGTTCGCTGGCGCACACGGCGGGGCCGACAATTGGCCGTGCCATAGGCCGAGCCGTCGCGCCGATGAGCACATACGTCGGGGGCGACAGGGCACGAATGCGAAGAGTGCGCCGAAGGGCGTGCGACGCTCGCCACCTATGCAGCCCACGCAGTGTGCGCTGCCGAACAGACGGCCCGAGCGCGATTGCCCAGGCTGCAAACAGGTTTCGAGGCGCAGCAGCCGGTCGGTTGCTCGTGCGTGGCAAGGCTGGCGAGCCGTCGGGACCGGATGGGCACGGACCGACGTTTGGCGTCCCGTGCCCGATGAAAAATCAGCCATCAGCCGGCAAACCGAACAACGAAAAGGTGCATTCCATGCTCTATACCATTGCGGTCATTCTCCTCATCATGTGGATTCTCGGGCTCGTCACTTCGTACACCATGGGCGGCTTCGTCCACATTCTCCTGGTAGTCGCCATTGTCATGGTGCTGGTCAATCTGATCACCGGACGCCGCGCGTTGTGACGCCTCGGTCGAGCCAAAGTGCATGATCGCGGCGGGGTTGCCAACATACGCAGCGCTGCCGAAATGCGCCGGTTCCGGAACGCGCACAGACTCAATCGTGGCGTGCGGGCCGCCCGGGCATGGCTCGTTCTGGAAGCCGGCAAGCTGATCAACTGGGGCTTTGCCGCGGGCAATCTCGACAGACCCGACGCCACGCAAGCACCTGCGGACCTGGCGTGATCGAGAGCGCTTGCACTGTCGGAGAGTCGGCATCAATCCTGCCGGGGCACGATCTTCGCCGAAGCGAACGTTCCGTAAACCCTAGCGCGTGGGTGCGCTAGCGAACAGACGCGACTGGGCGTTGTACGTATCGTCCGAGGCAGAGAGAAAGCGCGCTCCTCGGAGTCAGGAAGCCACGGGCGGAGTTGTCGATGCCGTGATTCCTCGGGCCATGATCATCGGAGGCCTGGCGTTCTTGGCCTTCGGTAGGCTTCCCATACCGTGATTCAACTCAAAGGAAATTGCATGTCCAAACTGCTGATTGCACTGTTTGTCTCTGCCGGGCTGGGTATCGCCGGGTCCGCCGCGGCGCAGACGTATGCGCCGGCCACCCCTTCGTCGCCAATGTCGAAGGACACCTACGCCATGGCGAAGACCAACGCCGATGCGCAGTACAAGGTCGATATGGAAGCGTGCTCGAAATTCAGCGGAAACGCCAAGGACATCTGCGCCGCTGAAGCCAAGGGCAAGGACAGCGTCGCCAAGGCTGATGCCGAAGCGGTCTACGAGAACACGCCGAAGTCACGCGAAGGCGCACGTGTCGCGCGCGCGCAGGCGAACTTCAACGTCGCCACTGAAAAATGCGATGACCTCGCCGGCAACCCCAAGGACGTCTGCGTCAAGGAAGCCAACGCCGAGTTCGTCAAGGGCAAGGCGAACGCCAAAGTGGACCGTGTCGCGGCCGACACCAACAAGGATGCGGCCACGAAGCAGGCCGAGGCCCGCACCGAAGCGAATACTGAGAAGCGCGATGCGGAATACAAGGTCGCGATCGAGAAGTGCGACGCGCTCGCGGGACCGGCGAAGGAATCTTGCGTCAGCAGCGCCAAGGCGCAATACGGCAAGTCATAAGATCGTGGCAATTCTGCCCGGTCGCTATCGGTCGATGGCGACATGAGGGGTCGGGAATTGCGGCCGGGATGCACCGGTATGCGTCGAGAATTTCCAGCACGCGGCCGACGTCTCGACCAACCTGGCCGCACTTGAGAAGGACGATTCATGGTCGCAGACCGAATTCGTCGAAAGAGTGGCTGGGTGACGGTCTCGGAATCGAATTCGCCCGAGCAGGTCTCCGCGGCCGCCAAGGCGTGCGCCGTATTGCTCGTCAGCGCGTAGCCAATGCCGGCCTGAACGCGAATCGCGCTTTCCCTTCGCCGCCGGCGCGAGCGGGATTCGGCTCGCAGACTGCCGCGAGCCGAGCCCCGCATCGGGGCACGCACCCTCGCTGCGACGGGCTTGGCGTGTCGGAAAGTCCTGTCTGCGGGGCCGGCGCACCACGTGCGCCCACAACCCCCACGCAAGCGACGGGCATCGGACTATAGTGACCGGGCGCCGTGGTCTCGGCGATGCCAAGGAGCGAACCGATGTCCCATCAGCCCCCGAAGGAAAGCAAGAAAAAACCGCAGCACACGGCCAAGGAAAAGAAGGTGATCAAGCAGCAGAAGAAGCACACGGGTGACGTCGTGCCGTTCATCAAGCACTGAGCGGCCAACGTGCGGTGGCTTGTCGGGCCGCCGCCTCCGAATGCGCTCGCACGCCGCTTGGGTTTGCTCCACCCCGCTATGCGATCCGGAGAAGACGGATCAAGTCCGATTATCGCGCAGCGGAGGGGTGATCGAAACTGCGCTGCAGAAGGCCGCGGGCAGATAATCGGCAACTGCGGGTGACGGAGTTCGCATCGGTTGCACGTCTGGGCCGAGCGCGGAGTTAGAACGCAAACGGCAAGCAGTTCCGAGAGCTGCGTGACGACGTAGGGCAGGACACGATCGAACGCCCACTTGACCACGTGGTAGCACTCGCAGGACCGCGCGTCCAGCGCCGCGCGATCGAGTACGGTGTTCCTGACACGGCCGTAGCGGATCAAGCCGACGTCCTGCAGCTTGCCGGTAGCGTCGGTCACGCCTTCGCGGCGCGCGCCCGCCGTGTTGGCGATCAATTCCTGCGTCACGGAAAGCTCGTTCGATGCCAGGCGATCCAGGCTCAGCAACAGCCACCCGCATCCTGAGCCCTGGGGTAGGTACCCCCTAACTCGATTCGAACACGCGCTGCGGAACGGGCAACGAACCTGTGCCAGGACCTCACCCGCCGGGAAGGATGATCCAGAAGGCGCAGATGGCATACCTCCGTGCCGTCGATTTCGCGGCGCGTCATCTGCTGCCCCTCGCGCGGGCGCGCAAGCGAGCGATTGTAGGCGACAGATTCCGCCGCCCGTCGTCGCCTCGATGCGCGACCGTGCGCGACCGCTACAATCCTAGCGGATGCAAGTCGGAGGGCGGCGCCTGGCAAAAAATCATGGCGCAAATGGGGCGGATCGGAATGATCCTTTCCAATTTTCCCTCTGAAACGTGGTATCTACCTCCGCATCCACAAACGATAGGTCGGGGAGCCCTTCGTACATGCCGCTCGTAAGCTTCAGACCCACGAAAGCACGACTCGTCATCGAAGACGGCAAGGACAGCGTGCTCGTGATGAAGGTCACCGTCGCGAAAGGCGAAACGGTCGAGCTTGCGGGCGGCGGCCGCCTGGAGACGTTGTCGGGCGTTCTGCGCATCCGCGAGCGGAAAGCAAATGCAACGAAGGCCAACGGAGCCATCGGCGCGCTGATCTTCATCCACGAATCCGGACGGGGCCCCGAATACAGCCCGGCGAAATTCCAGATCAATCTCGGGATGGCGCCCGACAAGTTCGAACCGCTCCTTCGCGTTGCGCTGTCAGGGCGGCTGCCTAACAAGTTCTTCGTCGACGCCGGCGAGCGCGTGTCGCCGCGCGAAACCCGCGGGATGTCCTACGGCCTGCGCGGCGACGCCCGGACCAAGGTGTGGGACACGACGACGTTCCGGTCGCTGCCCGTATCCAATTTCGCGATGATCCTGCCGATCGACGTTCCGGAGGCGCGCGACAACGGCGTCGCGGTGATGGAGCCGTATCCGGTCGAGTCGATGGCGACCAATGCACAGGTCGCGGAACTGGTCGACGATCTTCTCGTGTTCCAGAGCGAGACGCGCAACATGCTCTACGCCATGGTGGCGGTGGTCGCTGTTGTCGTGTTGATGGTGCTCGTTTTCGGGCTGGTGCAGCTCATCCGCTGACGGCGTCCGGACTGCAATACCGGTTGTCGTCGCAGGCCTCGCATTGCTATCCTCCGGAATTCGACGACGGGGGAGAAACCGACGATGAACACGCTCGATTTCGCGAAGCGCATGGCGGTCGTCACCGGGGGGGCCGCCGGCATCGGGCTCGCCATCGCTCGCCGCCTGGTGCAAAGCGGCGCGACGGTCGCGCTGTGGGACCGTGATCCGGCGGCGCTCGCACGCGCGGAGGCGGAGCTGGGGCACGGAACTCGCGCGCACGCGCTCGACGTCTCCGATCCCGAAGCCGTGGCGCGCGCCGCGCAGGACACGGAGCGCGCGCTCGGACGGATCGACATTCTCGTCTGCTCGGCCGGCATCACCGGGCCGAACACGACGACGTGGGAATATCCGGTCGCCGCGTGGCGGCAGGTGATCGACGTCAATCTCAACGGTCTCTTCTACTGCAACCGGGCGGTGGTGCCGGTGATGCTGAAGAACGACTACGGGCGCATCGTCAACATCGCGTCGGTCGCCGGCAAGGAAGGCAATCCCAACGCCTCGGCGTACAGCACGTCGAAGGCGGGCGTGATCGGGCTCACGAAATCGCTCGGCAAGGAGCTCGCGAAGACCGGCATCCGCGCCAATTGCGTGACACCGGCGGCGGTGCGCACTTCCATCTTCGACCAGATGTCGCAGCAGCACATCGACTTCATGTTGTCGAAGATTCCGCTGGGACGCTTCGGCGGCGTCGACGAGATCGCGGCGCTGGTGTGCTGGCTCGCGAGCGAGGAATGCAGCTTCTCGACGGGAGCAGTGTTCGACCTGTCGGGCGGCCGTGCGACCTACTGAGCGCTTCGCTCACACTGCGAGCACGATCTTGCCGACGTGCGTGTTGGATTCCATCAGCGCATGCGCAGCGGCGGCCTCGGCGAGCGGAAACACGCGGTGGATGACGGTCTTCACCGCGCCGCTTTCGAGCAGCGGCCAGACGTCGCGCAGGAGCGCCTGCGCAATGGCAATCTTTCGCTCGACCGGGCTTGCGCGGAGTGTAGAGCCCGTCACCGTCAGGCGTTTCAGCATGATGTGACGCCAGTCGACCTCGACGCGGCTGCCGCGGAGGAACGCGATGATGACGAGCCGACCTTCGAGTGCCAGGGATTTCAGGTTCTTCTCGACGTAGTCGCCTCCGACCATGTCGAGCACGACGTCGACTCCGCGCTTCGATGTGATGCGCGCGACCTCGGCCACGAAATCCTGCGCCCGGTAGTTGATCGCGTGCGCAGCGCCCATCGTGCGGCAGAACGCAGCCTTTTCATCGCTTCCGGCGGTCGCGATCACCGTTGCGCCGAAATGGCACGCGATCTGAATCGCCGTCAAGCCGATGCCGCCCGTTCCACCGTGGATCAGCACCGTCTCGCCGCGGCGCAGTCGCCCGCGGTCGACGAGGTTGTTCCAGACGGTGAAGAACGTCTCCGGGAGGCTTGCCGCTTCCAGTGGCGTCATTCCTTTGGGAATCGGCAGACAGAATCCTGCCGGGGTCGTGCAGTACTGCGCGTAACCGCCGCCGGGCGTCAACGCGCAGACCACGTCGCCGACGTTCAACTCGCCCACGCCTTCGCCGCACGCGACGATTCGCCCCGCGACCTCGAGCCCGATGATGGTCGACGCATCGGCGGGCGGAGGGTACGCGCCCGCGCGCTGCAGGCAGTCGGGGCGATTGACGCCCGCGGCGGCGACTTCGATCAGTACTTCTCGCGGCTTCGGGCGCGGCACGGGGCCGTCGATCAACGCAAGAACGTCGGGCGGACCCGGCTCACGGGCAGCGATATGGCGCATCATCGTCGGCAGGGGCATCGGCATCTCGCACGCATTTGACGGAGTCCCATTGTAGCGATCCGTGCGCCGGGCCGTGCACGATTTCTCGGCTACACTGCCCGCGTCCGCGCACTCGCCATCGACGAATCAGCTGCCGCGCCGTGACTTCCCTCAACCTCGCCTTGCTGCTCGCCGACGCCGCCCGTGCGCTGGCCCCGACAGCCGGCGGTCGCGCTCGGCGGCCGTGTCGTCTGCGATTACGCCGCGCTCGCCAGCCGCGCAGCGCGAATCGCCGACGCGTTCGAACGCGCGGGGCTGCTCCGCGGCGAACGCGTCGCAATCGTTTCGCGCAATGTTCCGGAATACGTCGAGACCCTGTTCGGATGCTGGTGGGCGGGACTCGTCGCCGTGCCGGTCAACGCGAAGTTGCATGCACGGGAACTCGCCTTCATTCTCGCGGACAGCGGAGCGCGATGGGCGTTCGTCGACGCGGCGTGGCGCACGGCGATCAGCGCGGCGATGGACGGCAGCTCCACACTCGAACGGGTGGTCGAGTTCGGGAGCGCGGAGTACGCGATCCTCGAGCGCGGCATCGCCGCGCGGCGAGCCCGCGACATGCGGATCGGACGAGCCGGCGTGGCTTTTTTACACGAGCGGCACGACGGGTCGGCCAAAGGGTGTCGTCATCGCGCACGGCAATCTGCGCGCGATGAGCCGCTGCTTCCTCGCCGACGTCGAAGGTGTGACGCCGGGCGACGCGATCCTGCATGCCGCGCCGCTGTCGCACGGCTCCGGACTCTACGTCGTCCCCCACGTTCTTGCAGGCGCGGTCAATGTCATTCCGGAGTCGGGCGGCTTCGATGCCGCCGAAATGTTTTCGCTGCTCGGTGCGTGGGACGGTGCACTGTTCTTTGCCGCGCCGACGATGGTGAAGCGGCTCGTGGAATCGCCGGCATTGGGCGGCGCGCGACTCGATCGCCTGAAGAGCGTCGTCTACGGCGGCGGACCGATGTACATCGCCGACTGCAAGGCCGCGCTTGCGGCGCTGGGACCCCGCCTTGCGCAGATCTACGGGCAAGGCGAATCGCCAATGACGATCACCGCGATGAATCGCGCGTTGCTTGCCGACGCCCTCGCGCGCGGGGATGACGCTCAGACTCGGATCGGTGGGTGTGGCGCAAACCGGCATCGATGTGGTCGTCGCGGATGCGGATGACGTGCCGCTTTCCACCGGCGAGATCGGCGAGGTCCTCGTGCGCGGACCCACCGTCATGTCCGGCTACTGGAACAATCCGGACGCGAGTGCCGCGACGCTTGCCAACGGCTGGCTCCACACCGGCGACCTCGGCTCGTTCGACGCCGACGGCTTCCTCACGCTGAAGGACCGCTCGAAAGACGTCATCATCAGCGGCGGCTCGAACATCTACCCTCGCGAGGTCGAGGAGGTGCTGCAGGCGCATCCGGATGTCGCCGAGGTCGCGGTGATCGGCCAGGCGGATCCCGAGTGGGGCGAGGTCGTCGTGGCGTGCGTCGTCGCGCGCGGCGATGCGGCGGATCCGGCGGCCCGCCGGGCATTCGAACGGGCGCTCGACGCGCTTTGCCTGGAGCGCATCGCGCGGTTCAAGCGGCCGAAGGTGTACGTGTTCGTCTCGGAGCTGCCGAAGAACAACGCAGGGAAGGTGCTGAAGACTGTGTTGCGCTACCGGTTCCCGCAAAAGGTCCAGCGGGTCTCCCCGCGCATACGAATGCTACCGGGCGGGCGAGCGTAGTGGCAGCGTGAACGCGAAAGTGGAGCCTGCGCCCGGTTTGCTTGTCACCCCGATGTTGCCGCCGTGGAGTTCGATGAACTTGCGCGAAATGGCGAGGCCCAATCCGGTCCCCTCGACCTTTTTCGCTGCCGAACCCACCTGCCTGAATTCCTCGAACACCGCCGCTTGATCCGCCGGCGCGATGCCGACGCCGGTATCGGCCACCGAAACCTCGGCGGCGCCGTCGCGCACGACGGCGCGAACTTCGATGCGTCCGCCTTCGGGTGTGAACTTCAGGGCGTTGGACAGCAGGTTGAGCAGCACCTGCTTCACCTTGCGCTGATCGGCGCGGATCGATCCCAGATGCGGGTCGATCGAATGCACCAGCGCAACGGCGTGGCGGTTCGCGCGCTCGCGCACCAGGATCAGCGCATTCTCGATCGCCGCAGGCAAGTCGAAGTCGGCGATCTCGAGTTCCATGCGACCCGCCTCTATCTTGGAAAGGTCGAGGATGTCGTTGATGAGGGACAGCAGATGCCGCCCCGATTCCAGGATGTCGTTCAGGTATTCGGCCTGCTTTTCGTTGACGGCCCCGAACATCTGCTCAGACAGGACCTCGGAGAAGCCGATGATCGCGTTGAGCGGTGTGCGCAATTCGTGCGACATGTTGGCGAGGAACTCGCTCTTGTGCTGGCTCGCCGTCTCGAGCTGCCCGCTCTTGACTTCGATTTCCCGGAACAGCCGAGCGTTCTGGATTGCCAGCGCCGACTGCGTGGCGAATGCCTTCAGCAGGTCGATCACTTCGGGGGCGAACTCACCCGCCGTGTTCCGGTGGACGACCAGTCCGCCGAGCAGGTGGTCGTCACGCAGCAGCGGCACTGCGAGGAGCGACCGGTAGCCCAGTCGGATAAGCGTCTCGCGAAGGCGGCTCTGGTATCCGGGTTCATTCGCGATATCGCGAATCTGCGCGGGCTCGTGGGATACCGCCATCCGCCCCAGCGCGCCTTCTCCCTTCGGTATCGGCTTGGCCCGCAGCGCTTGAACGAGTTCGTCGGGCAGGCGGTCGGTGGTGTGAAGATGAAACTCGCCGCGAATCCCGTCGTACTCGTAGATGGCGCCGCCGGCCATGCCGGCCAGTTTCGTGGCACGGGACACGATCGTCGACAGCACGGTCGGGAGATCCAGCGACGAGCTGACCGCGTGCCCGACCTCGCCCAATGCCTTCAGCTCGTCTACCGATCGAGTCAGCTGCGAAGTTCGCGTCTCCAGTTCGGTGAACAGGCGTACGTTCTCGACGGCGATCACCGCCTGGTCGGCGAACGTCTGCAGCAGAGCGATCTGCGAATCGGAGAACAGTCGAATCTCCGGTCGCCAGACACCGATCGATCCGATCGCGATGCCGTCGCGCATCATCGGCACGCCAAGGACCGTGCGTGCACCGACTTGCGAACCTGGTGCGGAAGCAAACTCGGGATCGTTGATCAGGTCGGGCGTCTGGATCACGCGGCATTCCAACGCGGCGCGGCCCGACACGGTGTCTCGCCCGATTTTCCGAGGGTACCCGCGTTGGAAGCGCGCGCGTTCCACCGACGTCAATCCGGCGGTGGCAGCGAGGCTGAATGTGTCGCCCTCCAGCAGGTAGACGCCGCTGAAGGCCGCGCCGCAAAGCGACAGCGCGCTGCTGCACGATGGTCTCGAATACGGGCTGCACGTCGGTTTGCGACTGGCTAATCACCCGCAACATCTCGCTCGTTGCGGTCTGCTGCTCCAGCGCGTCGGCGAGGTCGCGATTGCGCGATTCGAGCTCGTTGAACAGCCGCACGTTTTCGATCGCGATCACGGCTTGGTTTGCGAACGTCTGCAGCAGCGCGATTTGCCGTTCGAAGAACCGCCCTGGATCCGACCTTCCGACGCCGATGGCGCCTATTGGGATCCCATCGCGTAACAGAGGGACGGACACCACACTTCGAAAGCCCATGGTGGGCGTCGCCCCGACACCGAGCAGATACTCCGGGTCATGCAGCACGTCCGGGATTTCTACAACGCTGCGCGTCAGGATCGCGCGCGCGATTGCGGTCTCGCGACTTGGCGCTCTAGGGTATCGGCGGCGCAGGGCGTCGGCTCCTTCCGGACTCACATCCGCGAGGGCGGCCAAGTGTATCAGCCCGCCGTCGAACGTCGCGACGAACGCCGAGCGCGCGTGACACAGGTTCAGCGCGGCGGCGGCAATGGTGTCGAACACCGGCTGTACGTCCGAGCGCGACCGGCTGATCACCTGCAGGATCTCGGCGGTCGCCGACTGCTGCGCGACTGCTTCCGCCAGGCGCTGCCCAAGCTCGCCGACCGGCGGCGGCGCCGCCTTGGTAGGTCGATTACCGGCGGGATGGGTCGGGCGCGGCATGGGGCCCGGCGAAGCTACGCCGTTGCCCGCGATGGGTCAAGAATCGCCGGCTGACGCGCCCGCCGGCAACGCCCGGCGAGCGAGGGCGAGCGTCGCCAACGCCGTCGCGTAGCCGATCGCGAGCAACCACAATGTCGGGCGCATCCCGATGCCTTCGGCCAGCACTGCACCGGCAAGCGCTCCGACCGGGGTGAGAAGGCCGTTCGCGACCTGGAAAGTCCCCGCGGCGCGGCCGAGCGCGTCGGGCGGCAGCAGGCGCTGACGCAATGTCGTCTCGGTGATGAGGTAGACCGTCAGCACGCCGTCGCCGATGACCTGCGTGGCGATCAGGAACGTCATGGCGATCAGCGGTATCGGCGGCGCGAGCGGGATCAATACCTGCATCGCTGCGCCAATGGCGAGCGAAACGATCAACGTTCGGCGCGGACCCCAGTGTGCGGCCGCGCGGCCGGCCAGCATCGCACCGGCCAATCCGCCGATCCCGCCGCAGCCGATGGCGATGCCCAGCTGGGTCGGCGTGAGAGCAAGATCGCGCAGCGCGAAGAGCGTGTAGAGCGATGCCATGAAGCTGCCGAAGAGCGTCATCAGCGCGTGCGCGACGAACAGTGCGCGGACCGCGGAATCGCGCCAGACCACATGGATCCCGATGCGGACGTCGGTCAGGAACGACATCGCGGCAGAGGACCCCGCAACCCGTTCGTCGTTGCGGATTCGCGCGATGAGCAGCGCAGAGGCGACGAACGTGAGCGCGTCGACGACGATGGCGACCGGCGCCGTCAGCCACGCGACCAGCGCGCCGCCCAGTGCCGGCCCCGATATCTCGGCGACGGCATCGGCGGCCTCGCGCTTGCCGTTGGCATCCTGCAACCGTTCACGGCCGACGAGATCGGCGATGAACACGTGATCGGCCAGCTCGAAGAGGACGGTCGCGACTCCGGTGATCGCAGCGACAGCGTAGAGCAGCGGCATCGAGAGGGTCCCCGAATACGCCGCGGCCGGAATCGCAAGCAGCGCGATGGCGCGCACGAGATCGGCGCCGATCAGAATGGGCCGCCGCCGGTGGCGATCGACCCAGCCGCCACCCAGCCACGCGAAAAGCGCGCGCGGAAGCGTCAGCGTGACGGCCAGCAGTCCGAGATCGAGCGCACCGGCACCGGCGACCAGTATTGCGGCCATCGGCAGCGCGGTGCGCGTGATCCTCGAACCGACGGCCGAAACGCCCTGCGCGCTCCAAAGCAGAAGGAAATCGCGGTGACGCCACAAGCTGCCGTTCGGCTGCCGGGCGTGCCCGTCGTCAATCAACGAGCGCCCGTCCGCGCGATTTCTGATCACCGGCGGCGAAAGCGGCGTCCGGAACCACGAAAAACTTCAATACACCACCCGGACATTCTCGGGGGCGAGCCATTCCTTCAGTTGAGCGAGGAGGACTTCGTCGGGATTCACGCGCCACGATTCGGGCAGCTCGATCTCGCCGCCGACACCGCGATTGCGGTACTCGACGACAATGCCGCAGCTGCCGTTGCGAAACGGCCCGAGCAGCGAGGCGAGGCGCTCTGCGTCCGCGCCGCCGTTGCATGCGAGGCGCAGCGCCTTGGCGTAGCGCTTCCGGATCGACGGCAGGTCGTGCACCGCCTCGGCCACCACCCGCAGGCCCTGCACCTGGCCGTCGTCCGTCACCCGCTGCTGGACCTTGGCCTCGGCGATCACCAACTGATCCTCGCGCAGCAGATTCCGCGCCGCATCGAAGGTCTCGTTGAATACCACGAGTTCGGCCGTTCCTCCGCCGTCGTCGAGAGTGACGATCGCCATCTTGCCCCGTCGTCCCGACTGTACCCGCAACGCCGTCACGATGCCGGCGATCATCACCGCTTCCCGTCGCGGTTGCAGGCTGGAGAGCGACACCCGGACCAGCGGCGCCAGTTCCGAGGCAAATGCGGCGAACGGATGCCCGGAGAGGTAGTAGCCAAGGGCCACCTTCTCATGGACGAGACGTTCCGCGTCGGTCCAGTCGCGCGACACGACCAGCGGAAGCGATTCGGCTTTCCCGTCCTCGCCGAACAACGATACCTGCGAAGCCGCAGCTTCGGCGCGCTCGGCCTCGCTCAGCGCTACGCCGACGGAAGCGAAGAGCGTCGCCCGCCGGGTGTCAATCGAATCGAATGCGCCCGCGCGGACCAGGGCTTCGACGACACGGCGGTTGACGACCCGCTTGTCGACGCGACGGCAGAAGTCGAAGAGGTCGGTGAACGTGCCCGATTCGCGCGCCGCAACAATCGACGCGATCGCCTGCTCGCCGGTGCCCTTGATGCCGCCGAGTCCGTAGCGAAGCCTCTTCGTGTCCACGGGCTCGAAGCGGTAATTGGACGCGTTGACGTCCGGAGGCAGGATTTCGAGACCTTGCGCAACCGCGTCATCGCGCGTCTGGCGCAGCTTGTCGGTGTCGTCCATCACCAGCGACAGGTTGGCCGCCATGAATGCGGCCGGGTGATGCGCCTTGAAATACGCGGTCTGGTACGCAATGAGAGCATAGGCCGCGGCATGCGAGCGATTGAAGCCGTAGCCCGCGAACTTTTCCATCAGATCGAACAGATGCGACGCCTTGCCGCGCGCGAGCCCATTCGTTTCCGCACCGCCCACGAAGATGTCGCGATGCTTCGCCATTTCCTCGACATTCTTCTTGCCCATTGCCCGGCGCAGCAGATCGGCGCCGCCCAGCGTGTAGCCGCCGATGGCCTGTGCGATCTGCATCACCTGCTCCTGGTAGACCATCACGCCGTAGGTGGGCGCGAGTATCGGTTCCAGGCGCACGTCGGAATAGTCGACGCGCTCGCGTCCGCTCTTTCGCGCGACGTAATCGGGGATGAGCTCCATCGGTCCCGGTCGATAGAGCGCGACCAGCGCGACGATGTCCTCGAACCGCGTGGGCGGCGCCTGCTTCAGCAGGTCGCGCATGCCGCGCGATTCGAACTGGAACACCGCGGTCGTATTGCCGGCCCGGAAGATGTCGTATGACGCCTTGTCGTCGAGCGGAAGCGCGTCCAGCGTCAGCGCGAACGAGGGATCGAGCCGGCGGACATAGCGGAGGGTCCAGTCCAGGATCGTCAGCGTCGTCAGCCCCAGAAAGTCGAACTTGACGAGCCCGATCGCCTCGACGTCGTCCTTGTCGAACTGGGAGACGAGACCGTCCGCGCCTGCCTGCGTGTAGAGCGGGCAGAAATCCGTGAGGCGGCCCGGTGCAATCAGCACGCCGCCTGCGTGCATGCCGACGTTGCGCGTGAGGCCCTCGAGCGACCCGGCGAGCTCGAGCAGCTCGCGCACTTCTTCTTCGGTCCTCTCGCGCTCGGCGAGCAGCGGCTCCATTTCGCGAGCCGTCCGCAGTGTCACGAGCTTCCCGGGCTGGAAGGGGATGAGCTTGGCGATACCGTCGCAGAACGGGTAAGGCAGGTCGAGCACGCGCCCGACGTCGCGCACGACGGCCCTGGCGGCCATCGTGCCGAACGTCGCGATCTGCGACACGGAATCGGCGCCGTACTTCTTCTTCACATAATCGATGACGCGGTCGCGGCCGTTCTGGCAGAAGTCGATGTCGAAGTCCGGCATCGACACGCGCTCCGGGTTGAGGAAGCGCTCGAACAGGAGCGCGTAGCGCAGCGGGTCGAGATCGGTGATGCCGAGCGAATACGCGACGAGCGAGCCTGCGCCGGAGCCTCGGCCGGGGCCCACCGGAACATCGTTTCTCTTCGCCCAGTTGATGAAGTCGGCGACGATGAGGAAGTACCCGGAAAAACCCATTTGCGTGATCGTGTTCGCCTCGAAGTCGAGGCGCGCCTCGTATTCGGGGCGCCTTTGCGCGCGGAGCTCCGGATCCGGGTAGATCGACGCGAGGCGCCGCTCGAGCCCGGCGACCGCCTCCCGCCGCAGGTGGTCGTCGAGCGTCACGCCTGCGGGCGTCGGGAAATCCGGGAGATAATTCCTCCCGAGCGTGAGGGAGAAATTGCAGCGCTCCGCGATCCGCACCGAGTTCGCGAGCGCCTCGGGGACATCGGAAAACGCTTCCGCCATCTCCGCCTGGGTCTTGAAGTACTGGTCGGCAGTGAACCGCTTCGGACGGCGCGGATCGGCGAGGATCTGGCCATCGGCGATGCACACGCGCGCTTCGTGCGCACGGAAGCCGTCGGGCCGCAGGAACTGCACCGGGTGCGTTGCGACAACCGGGAATTCGAGTTCCTGTGCGAGCGCAATGGTCGCCGCAACCAGTGCGTCGTCGTCGGCGTGGCGCGGCGCGCTGCAACTCGAGGTAGAAGCGGCCAGGAAATCGCGCCGACCATTCGAGCGCCGCCTTGCGGGCGCCGCGACGGTTGCCCTGGAGCAGCGCGTGTCCCGTATCGCCGTCGCGCGCCCCCGACAACGCGATCAGCCCTTCCGTGCCCTCGTCGAACCACTCGCGCCGCAACTCCGCGCGGCCGCGATACGCGTTGCTTCTGTAGGCCCTCGTCAGCCAGTCGACGAGGCGCAGGTAGCCCGGTCGGGACTGTACGAGGAGCAGCGCGCGGAACGGCTGGTCGCGCTCGGCATCGTGCGTGAGCCAGACGTCGCAGCCGAGGACCGGCTTGACGCCCGCGCCGCGCGCCGCCTTGTAGAACTTGACGAGGCCGAACGCATTGGCGAGATCGGTGATCGCCAGCGCGGGCATCGCGTCGGCCACCGCCGCACCGACCGCCTCGTCGATGCGCACCGTGCCGTCGGCGATCGAGAACTCGCTGTGCAGGCGCAGGTGGACAAAGGCGGGTGAGGACATGGCGACGCGGTAGAGGGTGCTAGAATTTTACCTCGTTCACCGCACGCCGATTGCCTCGTTTGCCTCCTTCCTCGATCCCCGGCCCGTACCTGCGCGCGCGCATTTTCGTCGTGGCGATAGCCTTGTTCCTCGCCGGCTGTGCGACGACGCCGGTACCAGCCGGCCGCCGGTCCGTCACGCGGTGGAAGCGCGGCAACGCCACCGAACGCCGAGCCACCGCCGGCCAACGTCAACCTCTCCGGTTTTCCGTTGCCGTACCGGCAAGGCTATGCGGACGGCTGCGCAAGCGCGGGCGGCGGCGAGCGCAAGGACGCCGTAAGATTCGCCGCGGACGGCAACTATCGCACGGGCTGGCAGGACGGCCTCGCGATTTGTCGCCGGAAATGACGCGCGCGCGATTCACAGGAAGCGGGCCCGTCGCTTGAAGCCCGCAACGTCCGGTCGGGTTGCGTTGCGCGGGCTCGCGCATCACGTGCTGACCTGGGGCGATCCGGCCGCGCCCAAGCTCTTCCTGCTGCACGGATGGATGGACGTTGCCGCGTCGTTCCAGTTTCTCGTCGATGCGCTGGCGGGGGACTGGTACGTGATCGCCCCGGACCTTCGCGGGTTCGGTCAGAGCGAGTGGCAGCCGCAGGGCTACTGGTTCGCGGATTATATTGCCGACCTCGAAGGACTGGTCGACGCTTTTGCGCCCGACGAGCCCGTGAATCTCGTCGGCCACAGCCTCGGCGGCAACATCGTGATGTTGTATGCCGGGGTCCGGCCCTCGCGCGTCCGGCGACTGGTTTCGCTGGAAGGTTTCGGCATGCCCGCGCAGTCTCCGGACGATGCGCCGAAAAAGCTCGCCGCATGGCTCGATGCGCTCGCCTCGCCGCCCGAATTCACGCGCTACGCCAACCTCGCGGCCGTCGCGGATCGCCTGCAGAAAAACAATCGGCGCCTTCCGCGGGACAAGGCGATCTTCCTGGCCGGCCACTGGGCGGAGGAGACCGCCGACGGCCACGCGCGACTTCGATCGGACCCGAGGCACAAGCTGCCCTTCCCGACCACCTACCGCATCGAAGAGACGATCGCCGTGTGGCGCAGCATCATCGCGCCGACGCTATGGGTCGTTGCCCGGGATTCGTCGATCCCGAAATGGCTGAGCGACTCCGCCGAAGACCGCGCAGGTGCCGACGGGCTCGACGCCATCCGCAGCCGGATCGCGCATCTTCGCGACGGCCGACTCGTCGTCGTTGCCGATGCCGGCCATATGCTGCATCACGACCAGCCGGCAGCCACCGCAGCGGCCATCGAGACGTTTCTGGCGGAACCGACGGCGCGCGGACGATGACGAGCCAAATCGGCATCCACACGCGCCGGGGCGCGTACGTGGCGCTCGTGCTGCTGACGTTGATCTGGGGCAGCAACTGGGTCGTGATGAAGGAGGCGCTCGCGAGCGCACACCCGGTCGTTTTCAACATCGAGCGCACGTGGGTCGCGATACTGGTTCTGTTCGGCGCGCTCCTCGCGCAGCGCCGGCCGCTGGCGCCGGGGGACTGGCGCGCCGCCGCGATCGCGGGCTTCTTCCAGACGACGGTCAATTTCGGCGCGACGACGATGGCGCTCGCGGGGGGCGGCGTGGGAAGGACTGCGGTGCTCGTGTTCACCATGCCGTTCTGGACGCTGCTGATCGCGTGGCTCGTGCTTCGGGAGCGCGTGCGCGGCCTTCAATGGGTCGCCATTGCCTCCGCGTTTGCCGGACTTACGCTCGTCGTGGAGCCCTGGAACTGGCACGGCGACCTCGGTCCGCGGCTGTGGGCGGTGCTTTCGGGCCTGGGCTGGGCCGCGGGGACGGTCGCCACCAAGTACTTTCACAAGGCGCGAGGACTCGACACGCAGAATTTCATCGCGTGGCAGATGCTCCTCGGCGTCCTGCCGCTGACGCTGCTGCCGCTCGCTTTCGACTATCCCGCGACGCGGTGGAGCCTCACGCAGGTCGCGCTGCTCTTCTTTGTCGGCGCCATCTCGACCGCGTTTGGCTTTCTGCTCTGGATCGCCATCCTGCGCTTCCTGCCGGCCGGAACGGCATCGCTCAACATGTTCGCGATTCCCGCCATAGCGCTTGCAAGCTCCGCATTCGTCTACGGCGAGCGACTCTCGGCGACCGACTGGACCGGGATTGCTCTCATCGGAGTCGGACTTGCGATAGTCTCGCTGATCGCGCTCCGGAGCAGTCGCCGGGGCCAGGCGGCCCTGACCGGACCTGCACCGCTGGAGGGCGGTTGATCGCTGTCGAGGCACGCCCGACGCCGGCGCACGGTAGAATGACGTCACGCCGGCACCTCCGCCGGCGCGTCTTTTTTCCATTCGTGCCATGACCGATTCGGTACCCGATCTGTCCCGGCTCAAGATCGAGCGGGGAATGGCCCCGATCCGCTCCCGCCGCCGTCGCCGGTGGGTGGGTCTGGGCGTCGTCGCGCTGATCATTGCCGCCGGCGCGGCGTGGTATGTCGCGCAGCCGCATCCGGCGACGGTCCAGACCGCCACCGTCGTCACCGCATTTCCGTCCCAGCAGTTCGTCGTGCTGAATGCAACGGGCTATGTGGTCGCGCAACGCAAGGCGGCGATCGCGTCGAAAGCGACTGGCCGCCTCGAATGGCTCGGTGTCGCCGAAGGATCGCGAGTGAAAGCCGGCGACGTCATCGCCCGCATCGACAGCCGCGACGTCCGCGCGCAGGCGCAAAGCGCGCAGGCAGGCGTCAGTGCGGCGAATGCCGCCGTCGAACAGGCGCGGGTGGAACTTGCAAACGCGCAAACCGAGCTGAAGCGCAACCAGGATCTCGTCGCAAAGGGATTCATCACGCAATCGGCGCTCGATACCGCCAAGGCCCGCGTCGACCGCGGCGTCGCCGCCGTCGCGAGTGCGCAGGCGAATGCAAGCGCAGCGGCGGCCAATGCCCGCAATGCCGACGTCACGGTGGACTACACGGAGATCCGCGCGCCGTTCGACGGCGTGATCCTGTCGAAGAGCGCGAATGTCGGCGACATGGTGACTCCCTTCTCCTCGGCGACCGACTCGAAGGGCGCGGTCGTGACGATGGCCGACATGACCACGCTCGAAGTCGAAGCGGACGTGTCCGAGGCGAGCCTGTCGAAGGTCAGGGTCGACCAGCCCGCCGAAATCACGCTCGACGCGCTGCCGGATGCGCGTTTCAAGGGGCGCATCAGCCGCATGGTGCCCACGGTGGACCGCGCGAAGGCCACGGTGATGACCAAGGTGCGCTTCGACCGGATCGATCCGCGCGTGCTGCCGGAAATGAGCGCGAAGGTATCGTTCCTTTCGCAGGAGGTGACGGCCGAGCAGCAGCAGCCGCTCCTCGCGGTGAGTCCTGACGCCATCGCAACGCGCGAAGGGCGTTCGGTCGTTTTTGTGGTGAAGGAAGGCACCGCGTCCGAGGTCGCGGTAACGCCAGGCGCAAAGATAGGCGATCTCACGGCCATCGCGGGTGCCGTCAAGAGCGGCGACAAGGTCGTCCTTCGTCCGCCGGCGGATCTGCGCAGCGGCGCCGCGGTGACGGTCGCGGCGAAGTGACGCGGCGCCGGGTAGCGAAATCGTGAACGATGTGCTCGTAGCGGCGCCGTCGCCGTCGCAGGGCGCCGGCACCGAACCGCTGGTGGCGATCCGCAAGCTCACCAAGTATTACGTGCGCGGTGGCCAGATCATTCCGGTGCTCGTCGACATCAACCTCGACGTCTACTCGGGCGACTACGTTGCGCTGATGGGGCCTTCCGGCTCCGGCAAGTCGACGCTGCTAAATCTCATCGCCGGCATCGACAAACCGAGCTCCGGAGAGATTCACGTCGGCGGCGTCGACATCGCGCGACTCTCCGAAGGAGATCTCGCCGGCTGGCGCGCAGCCAGCGTCGGCTTCATCTTCCAGTTCTACAATCTGATGCCGGTGCTTTCGGCGTTCGACAACGTGGAATTGCCGCTGCTCCTGACCGGACTTCCGCGTCGCGAGCGCCGTGAGCGCGTCGCCATCGCGCTTTCGCTGGTCGGTCTTGCCGACCGCAAGGATCACTTTCCCAACGAGCTCTCCGGAGGTCAGCAGCAGCGCGTCGCGATCGCACGCGCGCTGATCGCCGACCCGACGATCATCGTCGCCGACGAGCCGACCGGCGACCTCGACCGCGCGACGGCCGAGGAGATCCTTACGCTGCTCGACCGCCTCAACCGCGAGCTTGGCAAGACGATCGTCATGGTCACCCACGACCCCAAGACCGCCGAAAAGGCGCACCGGCTCATTCATCTGGAGAAAGGCGTCCTGGTCGACTGACCGCGGACGCAGGTCGCGTCATGTACATCGCAGTGCTCGCCTTCCGCAACGCGTTCCGCCACAAGCTGCGGACGCTTCTTACGATCCTCGGCATCGTCATCGCCATTGCCTCGTTCGGCGTCCTGCGCACGATCGTCGACGCCTGGTATGCGGGCGCGAACGCGAGCTCGTCCGCGCGGCTCGTCACGCGGAGCGCGGTCTCGCTCGTGTTCCCGCTGCCGATCACCTATGCCGAAAAGATGCGGCAGGTGCCCGGCGTCAAGTCGGTCTCGTGGGCAAACTGGTTCGGCGGCGTCTACGTTTCGGAGCGCAATTTCTTCCCGCAGTTCGCGATCAGCGGCGCGTCGTACCTCGACATGTATCCGGAGTACACGCTGAAGCCCGAGGAGAGGAAGGCGTTTCTCGCCGATCGCCTGGGGGCCGTCGCAGGCCGCAAGCTCGCCGACAAGTTCGGCTGGAAGGTCGGCGACCAGATCCCGCTCCGCGGCACGATCTATCCCGGAACGTGGACATTCAACCTGCGCGGCATCTACGAAGGCGCCGCGGCTTCCACGGACGAATCCCAGTTCTTTTTCCATTTCGATTACCTCAATGAATTCGTCAAGAAGAAGTATCCCCGCCGCGGCGACCAGGTGGGCGTCTTCATCGAGGAGCTGAGGGACCCGGACCAGGCGTCCCCCGTGTCCCTGACGATCGACGAGAGCTTCCGCAATTCCCTCGCGGAGACGCTGACCGAGACGGAGAAGGCCTTCAATCTCGGTTTCGTCGCGATGTCCGAGGCGATCCTGCTCGCCATCCAGGCGGTGAGCTACGTCGTGATCGTGATCATCATGGCGGTGATGGCCAACACGATGGCGATGACGGCCCGCGAGCGCTACGGGGAATACGCGACGCTGAAGGCGCTGGGATTCGGCAACGGCTTCGTTGCGCTGCTGATCTTCGCCGAGTCGCTCGGTATCGCGGTGCTTGGCGGCGCCCTGGGCATCGTGCTCACGTTCCCGGCCGTCAAGGCGTTTGCGGACCTGGTCGGGCAGATCCTGAGCGCGTTCTACGTGACGCGCGAAACGGTGCAACTGCAGATCGTCTGCGCGATCGTCGTCGGCGTGGTGGCCGCGGCCATCCCGGCCTGGCGGGCGGCGCACATCCGGATTGTCGACGGCCTGCGGGCCATCGGTTGAAACGGAGCGAGTCGATGGCGATTCCGGTTTCCTACATCGCGCGCAATCTGTTCGCGCGGCGGCTGACGACGGCGCTCACCGCGGGCGGCATGGCGCTCGTCGTGTACGTCTTCGCGACGGTGCTGATGCTCGCGGCCGGGCTCGAAAAGACGCTCGTCTCCACGGGGCGCGACGACAACGTGCTGGTGATCCGGCGCGGCGCGCAGACCGAGGTGCAGAGCGGCGTCGACCGGCAGCAGGCGGCGGTCATCGAAAGCCTGCGGGAAATCGCCGTCGGCGCCGACGACGTGCGCCTCGTCTCGAAGGAGCCGGTCGTCCTGATCAACCTGCCCAAGCGCGCGACGGGCAAGCCCGCCAACGTCGTGATTCGTGGTGTCACCGCCGCAGGGCTCGCGCTGCGTTCGCAGGTGAAGATCGTGGAAGGACGGATGTTTCGGCCCGGAACCGCGGAGGTGATCGCCGGGCGCGCCATCGCCGACAACTTCCGCGGCGCCGGGCTCGGCGAGACGGTGCGCTTCGCGTCGCGCGACTGGACCGTGGTCGGCGTCTTCGACGGCGGGCGCACCGGGTTCGATTCCGAAATCTGGGGCGATGCCGAGCAGTCGCTGCAGGCGTTCCGGCGCAACGGGTTCTCCGCCGTCGTCTTTCGTCTCGCCGATCCGGCGCGAGTTCGATGCGGTCAAGGCGGCGCTCGAGGACGATCCGCGGCTGACGGTCGAGGCCAAGCGGGAGACGAAGTTCTACGCCGACCAGTCGCAGGCGCTCGCCAACTTCATCAGCTATCTCGGCACCGGAATCTCGGTCATCTTCTCGATCGGCGCGGTGATAGGCGCGATGATCACGATGTACGCGAGCGTCTCGTCGCGCACGACCGAAATCGGGACGTTGCGCGCACTTGGATTCTCGCGCGCCGCCATCCTGACGGCGTTTCTCGGCGAATCGCTGCTCCTCGGACTCGCCGGTGGCGTGCTCGGGATCGCGGCGGCATCGGTGATGCAGGCCTTTTCGATCTCGACCACCAATTTCCAGACGTTTGCCGAGATCGCGTTCTCGTTCGCGCTGACGCCAAAGATCGTCATGGTGTCGCTGCTGTTTGCGCTCGTCATGGGTTTTGTCGGGGGCTTCCTGCCGGCGGCACGCGCGGCGCGGCTCAAGATCGTCGACGCGTTGCGTGCGGCGTGAGCGGTCGCTGGAGCGCCGGGGTCGCGGGAACGGGGATGCGGGCAATCGCGAATCGACGCATCAGTCCGACATCGGTGCGCCCGCGTGATGCGTTCCGAGCGGGGGCCGGGGCCTAGCCCTCGCGCGCCGATGGGCGTCCTTCCTCTTTCCTGTTGTGCACGATCATCTGGGGCTCGACCTGGATCGCGATCACCTATCAGCTCGGCACGGTGGCGCCGGAGGCGTCGGTTGCGTACCGTTTCGCGCTCGCCTCGGCGCTGATCGCCGCCGGCTGTCTCGCGACGGGGCGCTCGCTGCGTTTTCCTCTGCGCGTCCACGGCCAGCTGGTTTGTCAGGGCATGCTGTTCTTCGGCTTGAACTACATCGCCATCTATCGTGCGGAGCAATACGTAGCGTCCGGGCTGGTCGCGGTGCTGTTTTCGACCATGGTGATCATGAGTCTCGTCGGGACGCGCGATCGTCTTCGGCACGCCGATCACTGTGCGGGCGCTCGCGGGTGCGGTGCTCGGCGTGGCGGCATCGCGCTGCTGTTCCTGCCCGAGCTCATGGCGGCACGCGCGGGCGGCGGCGCGGCGATTGGCATCGCGTTCGGCCTCGGCGCCACTCTGCTCGCAACAGGCGGCAACCTCGTCTCGATGCGCATGCAGCGTCGACATCTGCCCATTGTCGAGACGACGGCCTGGGGCATGGGCTACGGCGCCCTCATCGCCGCAATCGTGGCACGCTCGGCGGAGTCGACCTGGACCTTCGATACGCGCGTCGGCTACATCGTGTCGCTCGCTACCTGGCGCTGTTCGGGAGCGTCGTCGCGTTTCTCGCGTATCTGACCTTGCTGAAGAAGGCGGTGCCGTCTCCGCGTCCTACATCAGCGTCGTGACGCCGGTCGTCGCGATGCTGATCTCGACGGTGCTCGAAGGCTACCGCTGGAGCTTGCCGGGTGTCATCGGCGTGGCGCTCGCTGTGGCCGGGAATGTCCTGGTGCTGCGGGCACCGCGGCCTCCGCACCGCCGCGGTCAATCGTAAAGCCGCTTGGGTCGGCCTTCTGCGGCGACTCGCGTTCGCTCGCTCCCCCTTGCCTTCGGCGGGGCCCGGCTCGCCGCTCGCGCCGCTATTCGAGCCTGAGCTTCGCGTCGACGATCAGTTTTTTCCAGTCGCGAGATCGGTCGCGATCAAGCGTGCCCAGCTTCTCCGGCGTAGCCGGGTATCAGCTCGGCACCTTCGCGCTCGAGACGCGCCCTGACGTCCGGCTGCGCAAGCACGCGGTTCATTTCGACGTTGAGCTTCGCGATGACTTCAGTGCGGCGTACCTGCCGGTGCCACGATGCCCCAGTAGTTGATCACGTCGGCATTCGGCACGCCTTCCTCCTGCCAGCTCGGCACGTCGGGCAGGAGCGGCGCACGGCGGGCGCCGGTCACCGCGAGGGCCTTCACTCTCCTTTCGGCGATGTACGGCAGCGTCGCCGACACGGTTCCCGTCATCGCCTGGATCTGGCCGGACATGAGGTCGAGCGTGGCCGGCGCGATCCCCTTGTACGGGACGTGCACGACGTCGGTTCCGGCGCGGGCATTGAAAAGCTCGAGCGCGAGATGGTTGATGCTTCCGGGGCCGGCGGAGCCGTAGTTGAGCTTGCCGGGCTCGCGCCTCGCCAATGCGATGAACTCCCGCATCGTGCCGGCCGGCACGGACGGATTCACGACGAACACCAGCGGGCTCGTCGCGATCGGCGCGACCGGTGCGAAGTGCTTGACCGGGTCGTACGTCGCGTTCTTCGACGCGGCGGCGACCGTCGTGAACGGACCGGCGACGAAAAGCAGCGTGTAGCCGTCGGGGTCGGACTTCGCAACTTCGGCAGCGCCTATCGCACCGCCGGCGCCCGTCCGGTTGTCGACGACGATCGTCGCCTTCATCGACTTCGCCGAGCTTCTGCGCGACGAAGCGGGCTACGGTGTCGGTTCCGGCACCCGGCGGAACGGGAACGACGAGCCGGATCGGCTTCGTCGGATAGCCCGGTCCTTGCGCACGCACGAAGTGATGGGTGAGTAGCACTCCCGCTACTGCGCCAATAGCTGTTCGCCGATCCATCATTGAATCACCTCGTCTGCGCGCTGCACGAGCGCGGGCGGAATTGTGAGGCCGAGCGCCTTCGCGGTCTTGAGGTTGATCACCAGCTCGAATTTGGTTGGCTGCTCGACGGGAAGGTCGGCGGGCTTGGCGCCCTTGAGGATCCTGTCGACGTACATCGCGGCGCGCCACCAGAGATCACGGAAGCTCGGCCCATAAGCCATGAGGCCTCCAACTTCCACCGGCTGCCTGTTGGTGTAAGCGGCGGGCAGGCGGCTCCTCGCCGCGAGGGCCGCAAGCTGCGTCCGGTGGAGACTGAATACCGGGTCGACGATCACGAGGATTCCTTCAGCGCGCTCCGTGGCCATCGCCGCGAACGCGGCCCCGAACTCGGCGGGATCCCTGGCCCCGAGCGGCTGAAGCTGCAATTCCAGCGACCGGGCCGCGACACTCACCTCTCTCATCGTGGGCGTCAGCGACGTGACGTCCGGGTTCCAGAGGATCGCCACGCGTTTCGCCTTGGGCGCGACTTCCTTCAGCAGCGCCAGCTGCTTGCCGTAGATTTCCTGGCCGACGCTGTAGGACAGGCCGGTCACGTTGCCGCCCGGTCGCGCGAGGCTCGAGACGAGGCCCAGTCCCACGGGATCGTTGACGCCGATCATGACGATCGGAATGGTCCGCGTGGCCTTGCTCGCCGCCATCGCGGGCGGCGTCGGCGCCGCCACGATGACGTCCATGTTTAGCCGGACCAAGTCAGCGGCGAGGTCAGGCAGCCGGTCATAACGGCCCTCGGCAAACCGGTAGTCGATAATGATGTTCTGCCCTTCGACCCACCCGCGCTCGCGCAGCCCCTGCCGGAATGCGTCGATGACCGTCGCGGATGCTTCAGGCGCGGCGGCCGACAGATAACCGATCCGGTAGATCTTTCCCGCTTGCTGCGCCTGGGTCGCGAGGGGCAAGGCGACGAGGCCGCGTGCGACGTTAATGATAAACGTCCGCCGGTCCATCACTCGATTACCTCGTCTGCGCGCGAGAGAATGGGAGGCGGCACCGTGATGCCAAGCGCTTTGGCGGTCTTGAGATTGATGACAAGCTCGAACTTGATCGGTCGCTCGACCGGAATCGCGAAGGCGAGCACCGCGATCGACACGCGAGGGATCGCCGTGGCGGCGGCCGGTCGCGCGAGTCGCCGAAGCATCGATTTCATTACCCGCGACAACGGCTCGAGACCGCTCAATCTTCACCGTCCTTCTTGACGACATCCACGTTGTGGCGGCGGCCGCTCGCATGCGCTCGCTTGACGTTCGCCGCGCTCACGTTGGCCTTCGCCGCAATGTCGACGTAAGGGACCATTCAGTCCTCTCCGTCTTTTTTGATCACGTCGACGTTGTCAATCAATCGGGTGGTTGCCGATGGTTGCCGCGGCGAGCACGATCAGCAGGTTCGGGTGGTCGTAGCCTTCCGGATGCGGAATTCGCAGCGCGAGCCCGTGGCGGACGGCGACATAGTCGACTTTCCATCCTCGGCGCGCGAGTTCCATGCGACCTGTGGCCTCGAGGTTTGCGTAGTCGGTGCGGCCGGCGGCGATTGCGTCGGCGATCTCGCGCAATACCCGATAGAGGTTCGGCGCCTCGGCGCGCTCGGAAGGGCTGAGATAGGTGTTCCGCGACGCCAGCGCGAGCCCGTCGGCGGCGCGGATCGTCTCGGCCGGGACAATCTGGATCGGCATGTTGAAGCTCTGGACCATCCCGCGGACGATCTTGAGCTGCTGGCGATCCTTCTTGCCGAATATGGCGACGTCGGGTTGCACCAGATTGAAGAGCTTCAGCACGACCGTGCATACGCCGTGGAAGAAGCCGGGACGCGACGCGCCTTCGAGTTCCTCGGCGAGCGGCGGTGGCAGCACGCGATAGACCTGCGGCGTCGGGTACATCTCCTGCTCCTGCGGCGCGAACAGCACGTCGACGCCCTCGCGCTCGAGGCCCTCGCGATCGGCCTGCATCGTTCGCGGATAGCGGTCGAAATCCTCGTTCGGACCGAATTGCAGGCGATTGACGAAAATGCTCGTCACGACGGCGTCGCCGTGCTGCCGGGCAATCCGGCACAACGACAGGTGTCCGTCGTGCAGATTGCCCATCGTCGGAACGAACGCGATCCGGCGCGCGCCGGCCAGGCGATCAGAGAGTTCGGCGGCGGTGCTGACGATTTCCATGGGTCACCCGGTCAGGGAAGGATGCGGCTCCCGGCACGGCTCGGCGGACACGGGCCCCGAGCGCGTCGTAGATTACCAGCAGTTGCCCCGCGTGGGCGGGACGGGCTCCGCCGGCGAGAAACGCAGGGCAGGCGTCGCGGGTCAGGCGCCCTGCCCGAGATTGAAGAACTCGCGTTGCCCGCGCATCGCGTTGATTCGCGTGCGCAGGAGGTCGAAATGGTCGGCGTGGTCGACGAAATTGAGCCGTTCGCTGTTGATGATGAGAAGCGGAGCTGCCTGGTACCGGTAGAAGTAGCGGCTGTAGGCGTCGGCGAGGCGCGCGAGATAGTTCGCCGAGATCGTGCGCTCGTACTGGACGCCGCGCCGGTGCACGCGCTCGATCAGCGTTTCGACCGGCGCCTGCAGGTAGATCACGAGATCCGGAACCGGTACGTCGAGCTTCAGCTGCGAATAGACCTTTTCGTAGAGCCGGTACTCGGCATCGCCGAGATTGAGGCGCGCGAACAGCGGGTCCTTGTCGAGCAGGAAGTCGGCCACCGTCGCCCGATGAAAGAGGTCGAGCTGCCCGACGTCGCGCAGCTGGTCGACGCGCTGGAAGAGGAACGTGAGCTGCGCGGGCAGCGCGTAGCGCGCCATGTCCTCGTAGAAGCGTGCGAGGAACGGGTTTTCCTCGGGCCGCTCGAGCAGTGCCTCCCCGCCGAGGTGTTGCGCGAGCTGCCGCGCAAGGCTTGTCTTGCCGGCGCCGATCGGACCCTCGACGACGATGTAGCGGCACTTGTCGAGGTCCATCGCGAATTTCCTGGAGCGGGGCGGGAGCAGCCGATCAATGCAGGACGTGCGCGCGCGTGCGTGCGATCCGCTGTGCGCGCACCGCCGGCAGGAAGGTCCGCGCGAGCCCGCGGCCCGGTATGGTTACGCCGGGGGAAAGCTCGACCAGAGGTCGCAGCACGAACGCGCGCGCGTCCATGCGCGGATGAGGCACGACGAGCCGCGGGTGGTGCAACCGGGCGCGGCCGTAGAGCAGAAGATCGAGGTCCAGCGTGCGCGGCGCGTTCCGCTGCCGCTGCGTCGCGCGCCGCTGCCGTCGCTCGATCGCGTGCAGCCGACCGAGCAAAGCAAGCGGCGGCAGCGTCGTCTTCAGCGCGGCGACTGCGTTCACGAACTCGGGTTGCGGGTCCGGGCAATCGAGCGGAGCGCTGACGTAGTTGGACGACACGCCGACGATGCGTGTTCGCGGCAGGCGGGCGAGCGCGCGCACTGCGCGGGCCAGCTGCCGGCGCGGGTGCAGGAGATTGCTGCCGAGGCCGACGTAGACCAGCATCGCGTTCATTCCGTCCCGGCATCGTCCGGCGGCGGGGCGCCCGACATCTCTTCGCTGCGTTTTCGCCCGCGCCCGCGCGACCTGCGCTTTCGCTTCGGGCCCTCGTCGGGTTTCAGCATCGCGAGGCGTCCCTCCGGTCCCGCGCTGGCGAAGCGCGTCCACCATTCCGCGAGGCCGGCGCGTTCACCCTCGAGCTCGCCGCTCTTGCATCGCAATTCGAGGAAATCCCAGCCGGCGCGATAGCGCGGGTGCTCGAGCAGCCGGAACGGACGCTGGCCCCCTCGCTGCTCGAACCGGGGCTGCAGCGACCAGATCTCCTTGATGGTCCCCTCGAACCGGCGCGGGATCGCGAGCTGCTTTGCCTGTCGTTCGAGCACGAGGTCCATCGCGTCGAACAGGGCCGGAATCGACGCGTCGCCGCGCGCCTTCGACGCATTCCAGGTCGCCAGCACTTCGTGCCACAGCAATGTCGCGAACAGGAAACCCGGCGACACGCCGCGGTCGTTGCCGACGCGCTCGTCGGTGTTGGCGAGTGCCAGCTCGATGAACCGCTGACCCAACGGCTGCTCGACCACGACGTCGAGCAACGGCAGGAGCCCGTGCGACAGCCCGTGCGCGCGCAGGCTCTTGACCGTGGCGACGGCGTGCCCCGACAGCAGCAGCTTCTGCATCTCGTCGAAGAGACGCGCGGGCGGGACATTGCCGATGAGCGGGGCGAGCTTGGCAATCGGCGCGGCGGTCTTGGGCTCGATCGCGATGCCGAGTTTGGCCGCGAGGCGCACGGCGCGCAGCATGCGCACCGGATCCTCGCGGTATCGGGTGACCGGCGGTCCGATGAGCTTCAGGCGGCGGGCGCGAAGGTCGGCCACCCCGCCGACGTGGTCCCATACCTCCTCGGTCGACGGGTCGAAATAGAGTGCGTTGATCGTGAAGTCGCGGCGCGCGGCGTCCTCGGCATGCGACCCGTAGACATTGTCCGACAGCAGTCGGCCGTGCTCGTCGGTGGCGTCGTCGCCTAGCTGCGCGGCGCGAAACGTCGACACTTCGATGGTCTCGGCACCCGAGTGAACGTGCACCAGCCGGAACCGGCGGCCGATGATGAAGGCGCGGCGGAAGAGTGGTTTGACCTGTTCGGGCCGCGCGTCGGTTGCGATGTCGAAATCCTTGGGCTCGATCCCGAACAGCAAGTCGCGCACGGCGCCGCCGACGATGTACGCCTTGAATCCGGCGTCCTGCAGCCGGCGTGTCACGTCGAGCGCGCCGCGCGACAACTGGCCCTTCCGCAGCGGGTGGTCGGCGGGGCCGTAGACGCGCGCCTTGTGCGGGCGGCCGCTGCGACCGGGCATGAGGCGCGCGAGCAGGCGGCGGATCATCGCGAGGGACGGGCAAACGCGGCCGCCGGGGCGGGGCGAGGGAAGTGCGGGATCGACGGGGAGCGGCGCCGGGAAGGATCGCGGCGGACGCCGTCAGGAATGAGGGTCATCGAACGGGGCGCGATGATAGCACGGCGAGCGACCCCGCCTCCCGACGCCATGCCCCCGGCTCCAGACCCTCAATCGACCACGGCCCCACTCGGCACCGGATCAGCCTCAACGTCGGCAGCCCGACGGCCGCCGTCATTCGGCGTACCTGCCGATTCCGTCCTTCCGCAAGTTCGAGCTCGATCCACGACGTCGGCAACGCCTTTCGATGGCGTATCGGCGGCGTGCGGGGCCACAACGGAGAGGGTTCGGGAATCGCGTGCACGTGCGCGGGCGCCGTGACGAAATCGCCCACGTCGACGCCCGCGGCGAGGGCGTCGAGCTGCGCGGGCGTCGGCACACCGTCGACCTGCACTCGATAGGTTTTCGCGATGCGGAAACGCGGGTTCGCAATCCTGGCCTGCAGCGCGCCGTCGGCCGTCAGAACGACGAGACCCTCGCTGTCGGCGTCGAGTCGCCCCGCGGGATAGACATCGGGAATGCTGATGAAGTCTGCGAGCGTGGGCTTGGCGCTCCCGTCACGGGAGAACTGGCAGAGCACGCCGTAGGGTTTGTTGAAAAGAACGACGCCACTCCCCGACAACGGGGCACCGGTTATTGATCTGGATCGATTCGACGCCGCCGCGCGCATGGCAGTATTGCCTGAATTCGAGGATAATTAAGGGTTTGCGACCACCGCATCACGTCACGCGTCCGCGCGAACGCGCATTACGCCTCCGCCGGCGACGCCCTCAAGGAGAGTCCATGTCCTTCCAGCATGTCAAGGTCCCGTCCGGCGGCCAGAAGATCACCGTCAACAAGGATTACAGCCTCAACATCTCCGACAACCCGATCATCCCCTACATCGAGGGGGACGGTACGGGCCTCGACATCACGCCCGTGATGATCAAGGTCGTCGATGCCGCGGTGGCAAAGGCGTACGGCGGCAAGCGCAGGATCCACTGGATGGAGATCTACGCCGGCGAGAAGTCGACCAAAGTCTACGGTCCGGATGTCTGGCTGCCCGAGGAGACGCTGACGATCCTCAGGGACTATGTCGTTTCGATCAAGGGCCCGCTGACGACTCCGGTCGGCGGCGGCATCCGCTCGCTCAACGTCGCGCTGCGGCAGGAGCTCGATCTCTATGTCTGCCTTCGCCCGGTGCGCTGGTTCAAGGGCGTGCCTTCGCCGGTCAAGGAGCCGGAGAAGACCGACATGGTGATCTTCCGCGAGAATTCCGAGGACATCTACGCCGGCATCGAGTGGGATGCCGAGTCCGCGGGTGCGAAGAAACTGATCGCCTTTCTCATCAACGAAATGGGTGTCAAGAAGATCCGCTTTCCAGCGACGTCTGGCATCGGCATCAAGCCGGTGTCACGGGAGGGCACCGAGCGCCTCGTGCGCAAGGCCATCCAGTACGCGATCGACAACGACAAGCCCTCGATGACGCTGGTGCACAAGGGCAACATCATGAAGTTCACGGAAGGCGCCTTCCGCGACTGGGGCTACGGCCTCGCGCAGAAGGAGTTCGGCGCGCAGCTCCTGGACGGCGGCCCGTGGATGAAGATCAGGAACCCGAAGACGGGCGGTGATATCGTCATCAAGGACGTCATCGCGGACGCGTTCCTGCAGCAGATCCTGCTGCGGCCGGCGGAGTACAGCGTGATCGCGACCCTCAATCTCAACGGCGACTACATCAGCGACGCGCTCGCCGCGCAAGTCGGCGGCATCGGCATCGCGCCTGGCGCCAACCTGTCGGACACGGTGGCGATGTTCGAGGCGACCCATGGCACCGCGCCCAAGTACGCGGGCAAGGACTATGTCAATCCCGGCAGCGAGATTCTCTCGGCCGAGATGATGCTGATCCACATGGGCTGGAAGGAGGCGGCCGCGCTGATCGTCAGCTCGATCGAGAAATCGATCCAGGACAAGGTCGTGACCTACGACTTCGCCCGACTGATGCCAAATGCGACGCAGGTGTCCTGCTCGGGTTTCGGCAAGGCGATAATCGAGCGGATGTAGCGGACAACATTGCCAGTACGTCGGAAGGCCCGCCGTGTCGGCGGGCCTTTTCTTTAGGCGACAGCTTCCTGACGTACAGCGGAATGGCGAGCCGGCGTCAGGCGGTCTGAATATTGCTCGCCTGTTTTCCCTTGGGCCCGGAAGTCACCTCGAAGCTGACCTTCTGGCCCTCTTTGAGGGACTTGAATCCCTGCATGTTGATCGCCGAGAAGTGCGCGAACAAATCCTCGCCGCCGTCGTCCGGCGTGATGAACCCGAAACCCTTCGCGTCGTTGAACCACTTGACGGTACCTGTTGCCATAGTGCGACATCCTTCCAATGGGATCTAGAGAGTGGTGTTTGGGCGGCAAGTACCGTCTGCGGCAGGATTGCGTGAACACGCGGGCGAACCGGAACAGCAGCCACTTGAGAGCCAAACGTCGCTTTTTAGGCGCAGAATCGCGCGCCCGTCAAGCCGAACGGCCGTTAATCCGGTTTCCCCTTGAAAAATCTGTTGCAATCATCAAACATAGGACCATACGAGCCCGCTTCGACCGCGTGGATAATGGCCAACAAGCAGCAGGACGGCGCACTACTCGAAGCCGAGAAAGTCCGGCTGAAGCCGCCACCGCTGTTCAAGGTGCTGTTGATGAACGACGACTACACGCCGATGGACTTTGTCGTCGTGGTGTTGCAGACTGTTTTCGCGATGAGCCGGGAAAAGGCCACGCAGGTGATGCTGCAGGTGCATCGAGAGGGGATGGGGGTGTGCGGGACGTACGTCCGCGAGGTCGCCGCCGCGAAGGTCGATCAGGTGATCGACCTGGCGCGCCGGCACCAGCACCCTTTGCAGTGCACGATGGAGGAGACTTGAGCGTTAAGGCCGTACCGAGCCCGAATCGCCGCAGCCCGCGGCGCCACGGCAGCGGCCGCGAAAGGCAACCGCGATGATTGCGCAGGAACTGGAAGTCTCCCTCCACATGGCCTTCGTCGAGGCCAGGCAGAAGCAGCACGAGTTCATCACCGTCGAGCACCTGCTGCTCGCGATGCTGGACAACCCGTCCGCGGCCGAGGTCTTGAAAGCCTGTGGCGTCGACCTCGACGAGCTGCGCGGCGTGCTGGCGGATTTCATCGGCGAGCACACGCCGCGGCTTTCCCCGCATTCGGATGCCGACACGCAGCCGACGCAGGGGTTCCAGCGCGTCATCCAGCGCGCGATCCTGCACGTGCAGTCCTCCGGCAAGAAGGAAGTCACCGGCGCCAACGTGCTGGTCGCCATCTTCGGCGAGAAGGAGTCGCACGCGGTCTACTTCCTGAACCAGCGTGGCGTCACGCGCCTCGACGTCGTCAATTACATCGCGCACGGCATCACCAAGAATCCGCAGCAGAAGCCCGAGAAGGGCGAGGCCAAGGAGGACGGCGAGAGCGGCGGCGAAAGCCAGGGCGCGCTGGAGTCGTACACGCTCAACCTCAATCTGCTCGCCAAGCAGGGCAAGACCGATCCGCTGATCGGCCGCGCGCTCGAGCTCGAACGCGTGATCCAGGTGCTCTGCCGGCGGCGCAAGAACAATCCGCTGCTCGTCGGCGAAGCGGGCGTGGGCAAGACGGCGATCGCCGAAGGGCTCGCGCGCCGCATCAACGACCGCGAAGTGCCCGAGCTCCTGCGCGAATACCAGGTGTATTCGCTCGACATGGGCGCACTGCTCGCGGGCACCAAGTACCGCGGCGATTTCGAGCAGCGCCTGAAGGCGGTGCTGAAGCAGCTCGCCGAGAACCCGAAATCGATCCTGTTCATCGACGAGATCCACACGATCATCGGCGCGGGCGCTGCATCGGGCGGAACGCTCGACGCGTCGAACCTGCTGAAGCCGGCGCTGTCGACCGGTGCGCTGAAATGCATCGGCGCGACGACCTACAACGAGTACCGGCAGATCTTCGAGAAGGACCACGCTCTTTCCCGTCGCTTCCAGAAGGTCGACGTGCCGGAGCCGTCCATTGCCGAAACGGTCGAGATCCTCAAGGGCTTGAAGTCGCGCTTCGAGGAGCACCACGGCGTCAAGTACGCGCCGGCCGCGCTCACCACCGCTGCGGAGCTTTCCGCGCGCTTCATCAACGACCGTCATCTCCCGGACAAGGCGATCGACGTGATCGACGAGGCGGGCGCCGCGCAGAAGATCCTGCCCAAATCGAAGCAGAAGAAGGTGATCAGCAAGGCCGAAATCGAGGAGATCGTCGCCAAGATCGCCCGAATACCCGCGAAGAACGTCACCTCCGACGACCGCAACGCGCTGAAGACCCTCGACCGCGACCTGAAGAACGTCGTGTTCGGCCAGGGCAGGGCGATCGACGCGCTCGTTGCCGCGATCCGCATGGCGCGCTCGGGTCTGGGCAATCCGGTCAAGCCGATCGGCAACTTCCTCTTCAGCGGCCCGACCGGCGTGGGCAAGACCGAAGTCGCGCGGCAGCTCGCGTATTGCCTCGGCGTCGAGCTGATCCGGTTCGACATGTCGGAGTACATGGAACGGCACGCGGTGTCGAGGCTCATCGGAGCCCCGCCCGGATACATCGGTTTCGACCAGGGCGGTCAGCTTACCGAGGCGATCACCAAGCACCCGTACAGCGTGCTGCTGCTGGACGAGATCGAGAAGGCGCACCCGGACATTTTCAACATCCTGCTGCAGGTGATGGACCACGGGACGCTCACCGACAACAACGGACGCAAGTCGGATTTCCGCAACGTGACCATCATCATGACGACCAACGCCGGCGCCGGCGAGCTTGCGAAAGGCACGATGGGCTTCACCAACGCCCGCGAGGCGGGCGACGAGATGGCCGAGATCAAGCGTCTCTTCACGCCCGAGTTCCGCAACCGCCTCGATGCGACGATATCGTTTGCGCAGCTCGACCACGACGTGATCCTCAAGGTCGTCGACAAGTTCCTGCTCGAGCTCGAAGGCCAGTTGCACGAGAAGAAGGTCGAGCCGTCGTTCACGCCGCGGCTGAAGGAGTTCCTCGCCCGGAAAGGCTTCGACCCGCAAATGGGCGCGCGGCCGATGGCGCGGCTTATCCAGGACACCATTCGCAAGGCGCTCGCCGACGAGTTGCTGTTTGGCCGTCTCGTGGGCGGCGGACACGTGACCATCGACCTCGACGACGACGACAAGGTGCGGCTCGTCTTCGCGGAAAAGGAGGAGGCCGCGCCCGTGGCCTGACCGCACGGGACGGCGAAGCGAAAACGGCGCCCGCGGGCGCCGTTTTTCTTCGCTGCCGAGCAAAGCGAATCAGGCCAGCATGTCCGCCCAGATGTTGGTCGCCCACGCGAACGCGTACGCGCCTTCGATGGCGCTCATCGCCGGCGACAGCCCGCCGGCGCCCGGAACGGGCAGCAGCGTTTTCTTCTCCCGGTCGTACTGGTGCACCGAGCAGACATGGATCGATTCCCGGTCCGTGATCATGCTGTAGCACGTGTTGTTCAGCACCGGTTCCGGATTCGGAGGCTGCCCGGCGAGCAGCGCCACGATGGCCGCCGCGCAGACCTTCGCGTGCTGATTCGCCATGTGCCCGGATTTCGGCATGCCGGTCGCGACCTGGATCGCGTCGCCGAGGACGTGGACGTTCCTGACCTTTGCCGATTCGAACGTGAGGAAGTCGACCTCGCACCAGCGGTCGTTCGCGGTAACCACGCCGGCGTCTCGCGCGATTGCGCCCGCGCGCTGTGGCGGCAGGACGTTCAGGACGTCGGCGCGCACCGGATCCTGCACGTCGAACCGGGCGGTTCTCGTGGCGACGTCGACGTCGGTCAGCACGTAGTTCGGCCGGTATTCGACCATCCCCTTGAATTCCTCGGCCCAGGCCTTCTTGAACAGCGCTCCCTTCGACGTGACATCGGGATTGCCATCGAGGATCAGCACTTTGGACTTCGGCTTCGCGCGCTTCAGATACCACGCGACCTGGCACGCACGCTCGTAGGGACCGGGCGGGCAGCGGTACGGCGCCACGGGAATCGACAGTGCGTAGATCCCGCCGTCCGGCATCGCCTCGAGCTGCCGCCGAAGGGCCACGGTTTGCGGCCCGGCCTTCCACGCATGCAGGATTCGCGATTGGGCGCCCGTGTCGGCAAGGCCGGGCACTGCGCCCCACATGAAGTCCACGCCCGGCGACAGGATCAGCCTGTCGTACGGGAGCTCGTTTCGGCTTGCGAGCTTCAGCACGCGCTTTTCGGTATCGACCGCGGTTGCCGTGTCGCGGATGATCCTGGCGCCGTGCCGCGAGGCGAGATTCGAGTAGCTCGTCGTGAGGAACGCGAGGTCCCTGCTGCCGCCGAGGACGAGATTCGACATCGGACACGAAATGAACTCGGCGTTCGGCTCGACCACGGTCACGTCGATCGCTCCGTTGCTCCACATGCGAAGGTACTTTGCGGCGGTCGCGCCGCCCATGCCGGCACCGACGACGACGACTTTCGGCGACGAACTTCCTGCCATCGATGTGCAGCCGGGCAACCCAAGCGCGGACGCCGTGCTCCAGCCCACTGCCGCGGCCGATTTCAGGAAAGTCCGTCGAGCCGCACTCGGCGCCGTGTCGCGGTGGCGGGGGTTCATGGGGCAGCCTTCTGCGACGCGAACCAGCCGGCGGCCTGCTCGACCTGCGCGTCGGTGTAGCCCTTGGCGAGCTGCGGCATGATCGTGCCGGTCCGCGCGCCCGTCTTGAACTCCTGCATCGCGCGCACGATCTCCTCCTTGCTCTTTCCCGCAAGGCTTGCGGTGCCGCCTTGGCTGATGCCGTTCGTGCCGTGACAGTTGGCGCAGCTGGCAGCGATACTGCGGCCACCGTTCGCATCGACGCCTTGCGCCGGAGCGGGGCCGCTCATCAGGAAGATCGCAAGGAAGAAGGCGGGCAATCGCCCTTCCGTGAATTGGCGACAGTTCACGATGGAACTCCTCTCGCCGCGGACGTTTGCATCTCCCATTGCGACTGTCAAGAAGGCCCCACGGCGTCCCCCGCCGCGATCTTCGGGGCGCAACCGGCCCTGCACTGCAGACCTCAAAACCGCGGGGCGGAAATGAATTCCGAAGCAATCACGATGTGAGTTTGCGCACACTTACATCGTAGTTGTTTAATAAAATGTTTAATTTCAATAGGTTAAACAAGTTTCAAACGTTTGTACGTCGCGCTGAAACGATCGAAGATCCCGCAATGCAACACTTTTTGCAACGATTCCGGACGATCGTATTCCATCAGTCGGAAGAATATTTTAACGCGATGATTTTATGAATGTTTTATTGTATTGCAATGCCGCATTTCCCCTTGTAACGCGCGTCCAACTTTGCTAATTTGAAAACGTCACGAGCGGCCGCCCACTTCATCGTGCGGCGACCGCAAGCAGGGCCTGGGTTCCACCCCATCCATGCCCGCCCGTCCGTTCGAGCGATCCTCGTCGGGCCGTGCTGTGAAGCGTCGTCGGCTGGGCTCGGCGGCGTGTTCACGCTGCGGGATGCGGATCGCGGAATGGATTCCGCGGGACGAATTCCGCTGACCAAGGTTCCGGCGCTCGCGTGCAAGGCGGGGGCGGCGGATTGGCCATGACGCAGGCGATGGGAGCAGCGAATGAACTACGATCTCGAAGCAGCACGTCTCAAGAAGGAGTGGGCGGAAAACCCCCGCTGGAAAGGCATCAAGCGCGGTTACACGGCGGAAGACGTCGTCCGGTTGCGCGGCTCGATACACATCGAGCACACGCTTGCGCGCCGCGGCGCGGAGAAGCTCTGGAAGCTCGTCACCGAGGAACCGTTCGTCAATTCACTCGGCGCGATGTCCGGCAACCAGGCGATGCAGCAGGTCAAGGCGGGCCTGAAGGCGATCTACCTCTCGGGCTGGCAGGTCGCGGCCGATGCGAACATCGCGGGTGAAATGTATCCGGACCAGTCGCTGTACCCCGTGAATTCGGTGCCGGCAGTGGTGCGCAAGATCAACAATACGTTTGCGCGGGCCGACCAGATCCAGCACATGGAGGGATCGGGCGATCTCGACTACTTCGCGCCGATCGTGGCGGACGCGGAGGCCGGATTCGGCGGCGTCCTCAATGCGTTCGAGCTCATGAAGGCCATGATCGACGCGGGCGCCGCTGGCGTTCACTTCGAGGACCAGCTGGCGTCGGTCAAGAAGTGCGGCCACATGGGTGGCAAGGTGCTCGTGCCGACGCGCGAAGCGGTCGACAAGCTCGTTGCGGCGCGCCTTGCTGCCGATTGCATGGGCGTGCCGACGATCATCCTCGCGCGCACGGACGCCGAAGCGGCGGACCTCGTCACGTCGGACATCGACGCCAACGACCGTCCGTACCTCACCGGCGAACGCACGATCGAGGGCTTCTACAAGACGCGCAATGGGCTCGACCAGGCCGTGTCGCGCGGTCTCGCCTATGCCCCGTACGCGGATCTGATCTGGTGCGAGACCGGCAAGCCCGACCTCGCGTTCGCCAAGGCGTTCGCCGACGCCATCCACGCGAAGTACCCGGGCAAGATGCTGGCCTACAACTGCTCGCCGTCGTTCAACTGGAAAAAGAATCTCGACGACGCGACGGTCGCACGGTTCCAGCGCGAGCTGGGCGCGATGGGCTACAAGTTCCAGTTCATCACGCTCGCCGGGTTCCACAGTCTCAACTACTCGATGTTCAACCTCGCGCACGGGTACGCCCACGAGCACATGACGGCATTCGTCGAGCTGCAGGAAGCGGAATTCGCGGCGATGTCGAAGGGATTCACGGCCATCAAGCATCAGCGCGAGGTGGGGACGAGCTACTTCGACGCGGTGACCACGACGATCCAGGGCAGCCTGGCGTCGACGACCGCGCTCAAGAACTCGACCGAGGACGAGCAGTTCTTCGAGAAGCCGAAGGACGAGCTGCGGGTCGCCAACGCCTGACCGCGATCGCGCGCCTCTCACCGGACCGCGCCGCCCGAAAGGGCTGCGCGGTTTTTTTTCGGATCGAGGCTAGACTCCGTCGCATGGCGGGGCCAGCGGACAGCACGGCCGCAGGAAGTGGCGGGAAGACGCCCGCGACGCTGCGCGTGTTCTTCGCGTTGTGGCCGGATGCCTGAGGCGCGCGAGCGCATCGCGGCGGCAGCTCGCGATGTCGCGCGGCGTGGCGGAGGCCGCGCCACGCCCGCCGCGAACCAACACATGACGCTTGCATTCGTGGGGGAAGCAGCGCCTGCGCGCATTCCGGCGCTCGAGACCGTCGGCGAATTCGGCGCTCGATCCGTGTCGCCGTTCACGCTTGCGCTCGACCGCCTCGGCGAATTTCGCCGCACGCGAATCCGCTGGCTCGGTTGCGACGTGGTTCCGGTCGAGCTGGACCGTTTGGTAGCCACGCTGAGAAACGCCCTGGCGGCGGACAATTTTCCTGTCGAGCGGCGCAGGTTTCACGCACACCTTACGCTGGCGCGGCGTTGCGGGCGGGTTGCCGGCGGCGACGATCGCGCCGGTGGCGTGGCGCGTCGAATTCCTCACGCTCACCGCCTCTGAGTTACGTCCCGAGGGGTCGCTCTACCGCGAGCTGGCAAGGTGGCCCCTCGGCGCGTCGCAGTGATCGGGCGCCCTTACGCCGGCCCGCGCGCAACGGGCCGCGAAGGATCGGCGCACCATTCGCTCCACGAGCCGGGATAGAGGCGGGATCCGCGGAGCCCCGCAATCTCCATGGCCAGCATGTTGTGGCACGCACTGACGCCCGAACCGCACAAATTGACGATGCGTGCCGCAGGCGTGTTTCCAACGATTGTCTCGAATTCGCGGCGCAACCTCTCTGCGCTCTTGAAGGTGCCGTCCTGCTCCACGTTCTGCGTGTAGGGGCGATTGACGGCCCCGGGGATGTGACCGGCGACGGGATCGATCGGCTCGACGTCGCCGCGGAATCGCTCTGCACCACGTGCATCGACCAGCATCAGCGCGCGATCGCCGAGACTTGCCAGGACGTCGGCTGCGGCGAGCGTCGGTTCGACGCGGCGCATCGCAAAGGTCATCGGCTGCGGATCAGGAATCGCATTCGTCAATGCCCGGCGTTCGCGCACCCATTTGGCGATACCGCCGTCCAGCACGGCGACCTTGTCGTGACCCAGCCAGCGCAGCATCCACCACACCCGTGGCGCATACATCCCGCCGCCCTGGTCGTAGGCGACGACCTGCTTCGAGGCGTCGATGCCGAGACGCCCGAACAGCGCGGCGGCGGCCTCGGGCGAGGGCAGCGGGTGGCGGCCGTTCTTGCCGGTCTTCGGTCCGGACAGATCGCGGTCCATGTGGACGAAACGTGCGCCGGGGATGTGGCCGGCGGCATACTGTGTCTCACCCCACGAATCGGCCTGCATCAGGTCGTGCCGCGCGTCGACGATCACGAACGACGGATCGTCGAGATGCGTGGCGAGCAGGGCGGTGGAAATCAGGGTCGAGTACATGGATGCCGGTCAAGGAGGCGCGATGTGGGTACCCATTTCGCGCCGCAGGAACTCGTGGAAATGCTGCATGCCGTCTTCCATCGGCGACTGGTACGGCCCGACCTCGCTGCGCCCCTGTTTGTAGAGCGCCATCCGGCCGGCGTCCATCCGCTCGGCGATCTCGTCGTCCTCGGCAGCGGTCTCCATGTACGCGGCCTGCTCCGCCTCGACGAATTCCCGTTCGAAGAGAGCGATCTCTTCGGGATAGTAGAACTCCACGACGTTGGTGGTCCGGTCGACGCCGCGCGGGATCAGCGTGCTGATCACGAGCACGTGCGGATACCACTCCAGCATCACGTTCGGGTAATACGTGAGCCAGATTGCGCCGTGACTCGGCATTTCGCCGCGGTAAAAGTCGAGCACCGCCTTGTGCCAGCGTTCGTAGGTTTTCGTGCCCGCCTTGCGAAGGCTGGAAATGCCGACCGTCTGCAGCGATGCCCACGGGGCGAACTCCCACTTCAGGTCCTCGCAGGTGACGAAGGCGCCGAGCCCCGGGTGAAACGGAACGACGTGATAGTCCTCGAGATAGACCTCGATGAACGACTTCCAGTTGTAGTTGCATTCGTGAATCTCGACCCTGTCCAGCACGTGGGTCGAGAAGTCGAAATCGCGCACGCCGAGCGTCGAGAGATCCGCACGGACGTCGCGCGGCCCGTCGAAAAGCATGCCGTTCCAATTGGACAGCGGCGAGCGACCGAGGTTGAGGCACGGCTTGTCGGCGAATTGCGGCGCACCCAGAAGCTCGCCCTTGAGGTCATAGGTCCAGCGGTGGATCGGGCAGACGATGTTCGGGACGTTGCCTCGGCCCTTCAGCATGATCGCCTGCCGGTGCCGGCAGATGTTCGAGACGAGCTCGATGCCGGCCGCATTGCGGACGAGCGCCTGCGCGTTGTCTCGCCACTGGAGCGCATAGTAATCGCCGGGATTGGGCACCATCAGCTCATGGCCCACGTAGCCGGGTGCCTGCGCGAACAGCAGACGCTGTTCCGCTTCGAACACTGCGGGATCGCAATATGAGGAGACGGGAAGCTGCGACGCGGCGCGCCGCAAATGCTTCGCCGAGGCGAGATTCGACATCGGCCTTGCCTTTCGTCCGGTTTCCGGTGAAAACCAACCCAACCCAACAACCCGGGACGATTACGGCGTTTGTGGGCCGCCCCGGACCGCTTTGCTAAGTCGGCCACACGAGTTTCGTGAAAGGCCGCGTCGCTGAAACGTGTTATTCTACAAGACCGGCTGCTGCACGGTCAACCAATGGTGGATGAACGTGTGCCTGCGTTGATCGAGCCCCGCACCCGGTCGGGTTGGCCATTCGGGCGCGCGATGTTGCCCGCCTCGCGGACCGGCAGCCCGCATCTGCGCATTCCCGCAAACGATGACCAGGACCAGCGCCACTCCACCCAACTTCGAATCCGCGCTCGCCGAGCTCGAGGAAATCGTCGCCACGATGGAGGGCGGGAAGTTGCCGCTCAAGGAATCCCTCGCCGCCTACAAGCGCGGCGCCGAGCTCCTGCAGTACTGCCAATCGACGCTCAAGGATGCACAGCAGCAGGTGCAGGTGCTCGAAAAAGGCGTGCTGAAGACATTCGAACCGACGGACGCCGACACCGCCGGGAGTAATGAACCGTGAACCTTCGTTCGCCGACTGGCGCGGCGAACGGCAGCGGCGCATCGAGCAGGTGCTCGACGCGGCACTGCCTCCGGAAGTCGGCGTCACGGCGAATCTCGCCGCGGCGATGCGCTACGCCGTAATGGGCGGTGGAAAGCGCGTGCGGCCTCTCCTGGCCTACGCCGCGGGCGAAGCCGTCGACGCCGAACCTTCCAGGGTCGACGCGGCGGCGGCGGCGGTCGAGCTCGTCCACGCCTATTCGCTCGTGCACGACGATCTTCCCTGCATGGATGACGACACGCTTCGTCGCGGCAAGCCGACCTGCCACGTAGCCTTCGGCGAGGCGCCTGCGTTGCTGGCAGGTGATGCGCTGCAGGCACTTGCCTTTGCCGTGCTTGCGCGCAGCGAGGTTCCCGAAGTCGGCAGCGCTTGCGTGATGCTTGGCGAAGCCGCCGGCTCGTACGGAATGGCCGGCGGGCAGGCAATCGACCTTGCCGCCGTCGGCATGAGTCTCCCTCTGCCGGAGCTGGAAACGATGCACCGGATGAAGACCGGCGCGCTTGTCCGGGCCGCGGTGCGCCTCGGCGCGGCTTGCGGGCGCATGCTTTCGGCCGCGGAGGGGGCCGCGCTCGATGCGTATGCCGACGCCGCAGGTCTCGCGTTTCAGGTCGTCGACGATGTGCTCGACGTCGAAGGCTCGGCGGCCACGCTCGGCAAGACTGCAGGAAAGGATGCCGCGCAGGGCAAGCCCACCTTCGTTGCGCTGCTGGGCGTCGCCGGAGCACGGGAACGCGCGGAGGCATTGCGCGTCGAAGCGCTGGAGGCGTTGGCGCCATTCGGTCCCGCCGGGCGCCGGCTCTCCGAACTTGCCGACTGGATCGTTCTTCGCGATCGTTGAACGACATGGGAACTCTGCTCGAATCGATCGACGACCCCGCGGCGCTGCGGCGACTCGACCAGGCACAGCTCGCCCTGCTGGCGCGCGAACTGCGCGCGTTCCTGGTGAACTCGGTTGCCCAAACCGGAGGTCACCTCTCGTCGAATCTCGGCACGATCGAGCTCACGATCGCGCTGCATTACGTGTTCGACACTCCGAACGACAGGATCGTCTGGGACGTCGGTCACCAGACCTACGCGCACAAGATCCTCACCGGAAGGCGCGCGCAGATGGGCAGACTGCGGATGGCGGGCGGACCGTCCGGCTTCCCGCGCCGTGCGGAGAGCGGGTACGACACCTTCGGCACCGCGCATTCGTCGACATCGATTTCGGCAGCGCTCGGCATGGCCATTGCCGCGCAGCGGCGCGGCGAGACGCGCCGCGTCGTGGCCGTGATCGGCGACGGCGCGATGAGCGCCGGAATGGCGTTCGAGGCACTCAACAATGCCGGCATCGCGGGTGCCGATCTCCTCGTCGTGCTGAACGACAACGAGATGTCGATTTCCGAACCCGTCGGCGCGCTCAACAGCTATCTCGCGCGCCTCCTGTCGTCGCGGCTCTACAACTCGGTCAGGCGCGGCAGCAAGGAGGTGCTGTCGAAGGTGCCGCCGGTCAAGGAGCTCGCGAAGCGCTGGGAGGAGCACATGAAGGGGATGGTGCTGCCCGGCACGCTGTTCGAGGAATTCGGCTTCAACTATATCGGACCGATCGACGGTCACGATCTCGACGCGCTCACGCGGACGCTCGGCAACGTCAAGGCGCTGAAAGGGCCGCAGCTGCTCCACGTGATCACGAGGAAGGGCTACGGCTACGCCCGCGCGGAGGAGGATCCGATCCTCTACCACGGCGTCACCCCGTTTGATCCGGCCGCGGGTTACGTCGCGAAACCGGCTGCCAAGCCCGCATACACGCAGATTTTCGGTGATTGGATGTGCGACATGGCCGCGCGCGACGAACGCCTGGTGGCAATCACGCCGGCGATGCGCGAGGGCTCGGGGCTCGTGCGTTTTTCGCAGGAGTTTCCCGCGCGCTATTTCGACGTCGGCATCGCCGAGCAGCACGCGGTCACGTTCGCGGCGGGGCTGGCGTGCGAGGGCATGAAGCCGGTCGTCGCGATCTACTCGACGTTCCTGCAGCGCGCGTACGACCAGCTGATCCACGATGTCGCGTTGCAGAATCTCCCGGTGGTGTTCGCGATCGATCGTGGGGGCATCGTCGGCGCGGACGGCGCGACGCACATCGGCGCGTACGACCTTTCGTATCTGCGCTGCATACCCAACATGACGCTGATGGCACCGTCCGACGAGAACGAATGCCGGCAGATGCTCTACACGGCATTCATGCTCGACTCTCCCGCTGCGGTGCGCTACCCGCGAGGCGCAGGGCCGGGCGCCGCCGTGGCGGCCGAAATGACGGCGCTCCCGGTGGGCACCGGCGAGATCCGCCGCGAGTCCTCGCGGCGCGCCGATCGCATTGCGATCCTCGCCTTCGGCGCCGTGCTTCGCCAAGCGCTGGCGGCAGCGGAAGAACTCGATGCGACCGTCGCCAACATGCGTTTCGTCAAGCCGCTCGACACCGCCCTCGTCGCGCGGCTTGCGAGCGAGCACGACGCGCTCGTGACAGTCGAGGAGAACGTGGTCATGGGCGGCGCCGGAAGCGCAGTTGCCGAGTCGCTCGCCGCCGCGGGAATCGCCATCCCCCTGCTGCAATTGGGGTTGCCCGATGCGTTCATCGATCATGGCGATCCCGCGACGCTCCTCGCGCAATGCGGTCTCGATGCCGAGGGAATCGTGAAATCCGTGCAGGCCCGATTCGGACCGCGGCGACCGGAGGCGATCCGGAAACCGGCCGCGTAGTCGCCGGACCTTCGCCGGACCCGAATCAGGTTCCATTACAATTCGCACGATGAACCGGCCCGAGCGCCCGCAGACGATGTTTCCGATTCCCGACGTGCAGTCCGGGAGCGACGAGCGCGACATCGCGATCGACCAGGTCGGCATCCGCGGATTGCGCTACCCGCTCACCTTTGCCGACGCCGACGGATCCGCCCAGCCGACGATCGCGATTTGCAATGTGTACGTTGCGCTGCCCGCGGACCGAAAGGGCACGCACATGTCCCGGCTGGTCGCGCTCCTCGAGTCCGTGAGTGCGCCCGGCGAGCCGCCGCTTTCGGTGCACACGCTGCGCAACCTGCTCGATGCGCTGGTCGTGCTGCTGGAGGCTCCCGGCGGCCGGATCGAGCTCGCTTTCCCGTTCTTCATCCGGAAGTCGGCGCCGGTCTCGGGGGTCGCGAGCCTTCTCGACTACGAGGTGCGACTCGGCGGCGAGCTCGACGGCGGCAAGTACCGCCAGACACAGACGGTCGCGGTTCCGGTGACGTCGCTATGCCCCTGCTCGAAGGAAATCTCGGAGTACGGTGCGCACAACCAGCGTTCGACCGTCACGATCACCGCGCGGCCCCGCTCGCCGCTCTTCCTCGCCGACATGATCCGGGTGGCGGAGGAGGAGGCGTCGTGCGAGCTCTACGGGCTTCTGAAGCGCGCCGATGAAAAATACGTCACCGAGCACGCGTACAACAACCCGAAGTTCGTCGAGGATCTGGTGCGTGGCGTCGCCGCGCGGCTCGCCGCCGATCCACGCGTCGACGCGTTTGCGGTCGAAGCCGAGAATTTCGAGTCGATACACAATCATTCGGCCTACGCCCGCATTACGCGTGGGCTTTGAGATCCGGCCGCTTCCGCCGCCCGTCGCGTCCTGTCGTCGTCCGTTCCCGGCATTCCGCAGCTCGTCCGCTCCGCGCCTTCGCCGGCGACCGCGGGCTCCTAGAATGACGGGCCCGTCCCTTGGCGCACTGCCATGTCCCTCGCCGCACTGAAATCCCGCTATGAAGATTTCGCCGACCGCGCGCTGGCTTCGCTGTCGGAGATCGAACGGCGCGATGTGCGTGCGTTCGACCGCTGGCTTTCGCAGGAGCGCGGCTGGTTGTGGCTCGTCGCGCTTGTCCTGGTCACCACGCTCGCCGCGTGGTTCGCGTCGATGCTCCCCTGGAACATGTCGTTCCTCGAAGCAGCGCTGGTCTTCAACGTGCTGGTTCTCGCCCTGCTGTGGTCGGGTCTTTCGGCGTGGTTCGGCTACCGGAGATTCTCGAGCCGGATTTCCCGCTTCGCAATCGTCGTCATCGGCATCGCGCTTGGCGGCGCGCTGATCGGCGGCACGCTGGTCGACGTCGCGACGGGGCGCGACCCGATGGCGTGGGTGTTCGACAGCGCCCAGCTGCGGCACCTCGTCATCGCCGGGCTCGTGTTCGGCGTTCTTTATGCGCTGGTGATCGCGCTGATCACGACCCTGCGCAATCGCGAGTATGCGGCGTTGACCGCGCACCTCGAGGCCCAGCGGAGGCAGAGCGAGCTCTCGCGCCAGCTCGCCGAATCCCGCCTCAAGATGCTCCAGCTGCAGATCGAGCCGCATTTCCTGTTCAACACGCTCGGAAGCGCGCAGCAGCTGGCCGAAAAGGGGGCACCGGACGCGGCGAGGCTCATCGCGGATCTGATCGTGTTCCTCCGCGCGTCGACGCCATCGATGCGCGGTGAGTCCTCGACGCTCGGGCAGGAGGCGGCGCTTGCGGGGGCTTACCTCGCGATCATGAAGACGCGCCTCGGGAGGCGCCTCGTGTATGCGATCGACATTCCGGCAGCCCTCGAATCCCGTGCAATGCCGCCGGGCATGGTGATCACGCTGGTCGAGAATGCGCTGAAGCACGGCATTGAACCGAGGCCCGCCGGCGGTCGCGTGAGTCTCGTCGCCGCGATCGACGGCGACAATTGCCTCGTGGTCACCGTCGCCGATACGGGCGCCGGCCTGCAGGAGGGGCCCGGCCAGGGCATCGGGCTGTCCAACATCCGCGAACGGCTGGACCTTCTGTATGGCGGCCGCGCACACCTGTCGCTCGAGGAGAACGAGCCGCGCGGTTTCATCGCCCGAATCGTGCTTCCGGGCGCGCCGGTGGAAGGGTCGCCGGCGCCCGCTCGTGGCCTCGCGTCGACGGCTCATCCATGAACCGGCCGACTGCACTGATCGCCGAAGACGAGCCGCTGATGCGCGAGCGTCTCAAGGAATGCCTTCGCGAGGCGTGGCCCGAGCTCGACGTCGTTGCCGAGGCCGGCGATGGCGACGAGGCTCTCGCAGCCTTCGACGCGCACCGGCCACAGCTCGCCTTCCTCGACATCCGGATGCCCGGCCGAACCGGAATCGAGGTCGCGGCCGCCATCGGCACCGAATGCCACGTTGTGTTCGTCACCGCGTACGACCAGTATGCGATTCAGGCGTTCGACGCGGGCGCCGTCGACTATCTTCTGAAGCCGGTCGACGCCGGGCGCCTGGCGGTCACGGTCGACCGCGTGCGCCGCAAGCTCGCCGCGCCGCCCACCGATCTGTCGGCGCTGATCGCGGACCTGCGCCTTGCCGTCCGCGGCGACGACTCGCGGCTCAAATGGATCAAGGCGGCGGTGGGCAAGCAGGTGCGGCTCATCGCCATCGGCGACGTCGTCTATTTCCAGTCCGACACCAAGTACACGCGCGTGGTGATGGCGCAATCGGAGGCGCTTATCCGGACTCCGCTCAAGGACCTGGTCGTGGGCCTCGATCCCGACCGCTTCTGGCAAATCCATCGCGGGACCATCGTCAACGTCGACGCTGTCGCCGGCGTGCTGCGCGAGGACGCCGAGCGGCAGTTCGTGCTGCTCAAGGGCCGCCCCGAGCGGCTGACCGTGTCGCGTCAGTTCTTTCACCTCTTCCGCCAGATGTAGGCTCGGACTGCCACCGCGGGGGCTGATAAGATCGGATTCCCGCGCGTCCTGTCGCCATGCGTCCCGTCGCGATTTTCCGTTTTTCGCCGACCGAAGGCCCCGGCTACTTCGCCGACTGGCTTCATCGCCGCGGCATGGCTTCGACCGTCGTGCCGCTCGATCAGGGCGCGGCCGTGCCCTCCGGGCTGCACGCCTTTGCCGGTATCGGAATGATGGGCGGACCGATGAGCGTCAACGACGACGATCCGTGGATCGAGCCCATGTGCAGGCTTTTGCGCCAGGCCGTCGCCGAACGCGTGCCGGTGATGGGCCACTGTCTCGGCGGTCAGCTTCTCGCCAAGGCGCTCGGCGCGCCGGTCACCCGCGCGCCGGTCGCGGAAATCGGCTGGGTGGACGTGCAGTCGACGGATGCCGCTGCGCGATCCGCATGGTTCGGCGGTCGCGAGCACTTCACGACGTTTCAATGGCACTACGAAAATTTTGCGCTTCCACCCGGGGCAGTCCGCGTGCTCACCAACCGTTTCAATCCGAACCAGGCATACGTCATCGATGATCGGCACGTTGGCCTGCAATGCCACATCGAGATGACGACCGAGCTCGTGTCGACATGGGTCGCGAGCGACGCCGATCGACTGCCCGCGGTGTCGGGCGATTCCACGCAGTCCGCGGCCGAAATGCGCCGCGACCTGCCGGCGCGGATCGCCGCGCTCCACGCGGTCGCCGACGACGTGTACGCGCGTTGGGCGACGAAGCTCCCCGTCTGACCATGCCGATCCGCGCACTGTCCGACCACCTGATCAACCAGATTGCCGCGGGCGAGGTGGTCGAGCGCCCGGCCGCGGCGCTGAAGGAACTTCTCGAAAACGCGCTCGACTCCGGCGCGACCCAGATCGACGTCGACCTTGCGGGCGGCGGCATCGAGCGGATTCGTGTCGCCGACAACGGCTGCGGGCATCGAGCGTGAGGAGCTCGCGCTTGCGGTCGCGCGCCATGCGACGTCGAAGCTCGCGACGGCCGACGATCTTGCCGCGATCGCGACGCTCGGGTTCCGCGGCGAGGCGCTGGCGTCGATCGGCGCCGTTTCCCGGCTCGCCCTCGCCTCGCGTGCGGCCGGCAAGCCGCATGCGTGGCGGATCGAAGTCGACGGCGGGGTCGCCGGCGTGACGGCTCCGGCGGCGATCGCCGCGGGTACGACGGTGACCGTCCATGAGCTCTACTACAACACACCCGCGCGCCGGAAATTCCTGCGCACCGAAGCGACGGAGCGGAGTCACTGCGAAGAGGCATTCCGGCGCGTGGCGCTCGCACATCCGGATGTTGCGTTCACGCTGCAGCACAACGGCCGCGTCATCCACCGTCTGCTGGCGCAGGGCCGGCGCGCACGGGTGGAGGCGCTGCTGGGTGACGGCTTTGTCGACGGCGCGGCAGAGGTCGACGCACGTGCAGGACCGCTGTCGATCGCGGGCTTCGCGGTCCGCCCGGCCTACGCGACGCAGGCCGCGGGCCAGTACACGTTCGTCAACGGCCGCTACGTGCGCGATCGCGTGCTCGCCCACGCGCTGAGGGAAGCGTATCGCGACGTCCTTCATCACGAGCGCCAGCCCGCCTATGCGCTCTGGATTTCGCTCGACCCGCGTCTCGTCGACGTCAACGTGCATCCGCAGAAGACGGAAGTGCGCTTCCGCGAATCGGGCGCGGTACACCAGTTCGTGCGCCAGGCAGTGGAGCGCGCTCTTGCGGTGACCGGCGCGGAGCAGCCCGCCGTGTCGGCCGCCGATCGCCTCGGCGTCGCGGCCGCGCGTACGCCGCCGTTGGCTCCGTCGCGCGAGTCCGTCGCCACGCCGACCCGACCCTGGCCCTACGCGCCGCAGCGGCAGGGCGCGATTCCGCTTGCGGCGGGCGAACCCGCTGCGTTCTATGCCCGGCTCTTCGGAGCACGTCTGCCGCCCTCCGCCGGCGCGCCCGACCTTCCGGATGCCGGCGACGACCATCCGCTGGGCTTTGCGCTCGCGCAGCTCCACGGCATCTACGTGCTCGCGCAGAATCGCCACGGCCTGGTGCTGGTCGACATGCACGCGGCCCACGAGCGGATCGTCTACGAGCGGCTGAAGACGGCGGCCAACCTTCGAGTTCCGGTGCAACCGCTGCTTATTCCATCAACGTTCGCCGCGACACCGCTGGAAGTCGCCGCCGCCGAGGAGCATGCCGGGGCGCTCGATCGCCTCGGATTCTCGATCGGGGCAATCGGACCGTCGACGCTCGCGGTGCGCGGCATTCCGGCGCCGCTCGCCGACGCCGACGCGGCGACGCTCGCGCACGCGGTGCTGTCGGAGCTCCGCGAGTTCGGGGGCGCCGACGTGCTTGCCGCGCACCGCGACGAGCTTCTGTCCACGATGGCCTGTCACGCGGCGGTGCGCGCGAACCGGAGCCTCACCGTGCCGGAGATGAATGCGCTCCTGCGTGAAATGGAATCGACGGAACGCGCCGGGCAGTGCAACCATGGGCGGCCGACGTGGTACCAGCTGACGCTCGCGGATCTCGACCGCCTGTTTCTGCGCGGCCGATGATCCGCCGCCGCCGATGATCCCAGCGGTACTGTTGATGGGACCGACCGCGTCGGGCAAGAGCGCTCTCGCGCTTGCGTTGGCCGACCGGTTCGACGTCGAGATCGTCAGCGTCGACTCCGCGCAGATCTACCGCGGGATGGACATCGGCACCGCGAAACCGGACGCGGCCACGCGCGCTCGCGTCGCGCACCACCTGATCGACATTGTCGATCCGACCGAGGCGTATTCGGCGGCGCGGTTCCGGACGGATGCGCTGGTGGCCGCAGCCGGAATCCGCGCACGCGCGACGCGTGCCGCTGTTTGTCGGCGGCACGATGCTCTACTTCAAGGCGCTGACCGAGGGACTCAGCACGCTGCCGCGCGCCGACCCCGGCGTGCGGGCGCGGATCGACGCACGCGCGGAGGAGGAAGGGTGGCCCGCGCTGCATGCCGCGCTCGCGCGCGTCGACCCGGTGACTGCCGCCCGGTTGAAGCCGACCGATGCGCAGCGCGTCCAGAGAGCGATGGAGGTCTTCGAGCTTACCGGGACGCCGCTTTCGGCATTGCAGGGCGCACGCGAAGCGGGCGTCGGACTTGGTCCCGCCGTATCGGTCGCCGTCGTTCCACCCGACCGGGCGCAGCTCCACGCGGCCATCGCCGACCGTTTCGACGCGATGCTCGCCGCGGGCCTCGTCGACGAAGTGCGACGCCTGCGTGCGCGGTATGTGCTCGGACCCGAAATGCCGTCGATGCGCTGCGTAGGCTACCGGCAGGCGTGGGCGCTCCTCGAAGGGGAAATCGACGAAGCGGAGCTGCGCGCAAGGGGAATCGCCGCCACGCGCCAGCTCGCGAAGCGGCAGTTCACGTGGCTGCGTGCGATGACCGTCGATACGTTCGACGCGACGGCGCCCCGCCTTGCCGACGACGTGGCCGCCCATCTCGCGCAGCGGGGCCTTCGGCTTGCTCGCTCACTCGTGGCTTCCGCACGGTGAGCGTTGTTGGACGAGCACTCTGTCGGCCACCTCGATCGCTCGCAGTCGCGCCCTTCGGGCCTGGCCTTCGGCCTGCTCGCTCACTCGTGCAATAATTCGCGTTTCGGCGTGAAACGTCAGGCGCCGGATTGCGTCCAACGACCATGCAAGCGCGTACCCTCTACGACAAGCTGTGGGAAAGCCACGTCGTCCGTACCGAGGCGGACGGAACGGCGCTCCTGTACATCGATCGGCACCTCGTGCACGAGGTCACGAGCCCGCAGGCCTACGAGGGGCTGAAGATTGCCGGCCGGGTGCCGTGGCGCACCGACTCGATCGTTGCAACCGCCGACCACAACACGCCGACGCAGCACTGGGATCGCGGCATCGACGACCCGATTTCGCGGCTCCAGGTCGAGACGCTCGACGCCAACATTCGCGCCACGGGCGCGAAAGCGTACTTCCCGTTCCGCGACAAGCGCCAGGGCATCGTGCACGTCATCGGCCCCGAGCAGGGCGCGACGCTGCCAGGAATGACCGTCGTGTGCGGCGATTCGCACACGAGCACGCACGGCGCGTTCGCGTCGCTCGCGTTCGGCATTGGCACATCGGAAGTCGAGCACGTGCTGGCAACGCAATGTCTGCTCATGAAGCAGGCGAAGGCGATGTGCATCAATGTGGAAGGCGAACTTCCGGTGGGGTGCACGGCAAAGGACATCGCACTCGCGGTGATCGGCCGGATCGGCACGGCCGGCGGCAGTGGTTACGCGATCGAGTTCGCCGGGAGCGCAATCCGCGCCCTCTCGATGGAGGGCCGGATGACGGTCTGCAACATGTCGATCGAGGCCGGTGCACGCGCGGGCATGATCGCGGTCGACGACACTACGATTGCGTATCTGGAAGGCCGGCCGCTCGCGCCGAAAGGCGACTCCTGGGCCCGCGCGGTGACCCACTGGCGGACACTCCGGTCGGATGCCGGCGCCAGGTTCGACCGCGTCGTCAACATCGACGCGTCGTCCCTTGCACCGCATGTCACCTGGGGAACTTCGCCCGAAATGGTGGCGACGATCGACGGGCGTGTGCCGGATCCGGAAAAGGAAAAGGATTCCGGCTTGCGTGAAGGGATCGACACGCGCGCTTGCATACATGGGACTCGAGCCCGGCACGCCGATCGTCGATATTGCGATCGACAAGGTATTCATCGGGTCGTGCACGAATTCGCGGATAGAGGATCTCCGCGCCGCGGCGACGATTGCGCGCGGGCGCCGCGTCGCCGACAGCGTCAAGCTCGCCATGGTCGTTCCCGGTTCCGGTCTCGTGAAGGCGCAGGCGGAGCGCGAAGGGCTCGACCGGGTGTTCCGCGATGCCGGATTCGAGTGGCGCGAACCGGGCTGTTCGATGTGTCTCGCGATGAACGACGACCGGCTGGAGCCAGGCGAGCGCTGCGCGTCGACGTCGAACCGCAATTTCGAAGGCCGCCAGGGAACGGGGGGCCGCACGCACCTCGTCAGTCCCGCGATGGCCGCCGCGGCAGCGGTGGCCGGACATTTCGTCGACGTCCGTCGACTCGTTTAATCGCGAAGCAGGAGGAACGATCATGCTGAAGAGATTCGCTGCGCTCGTCGCCCTCGGTGCGCTCCTCGCCGCCGCCGGCTGCAACACCATCGAAGGCGTGGGCAAGGACGTGAAGGCCGCCGGCGGCGGTATCGAGAAGGCAGCCGAGAAAACGAAGCCCTATTGACGGTGCTTCGGTGCGACCGGCTCCACTTTCCGCGCGACCCGATCGTACGCGTACCGCGATACACTCCAACATGCGCCGCAATCTCGTGCCCATGGCCACGCTCACTGCGCTTGCGATCATGGCATCCGCCTGCACGCCGTTGAAGACCCGTGACGCAGAGCGCAACGAAGGCGGCGGCTCGTCGATGTATCGGGCAGTCGATTCACCGAGGGCTCGCTGATGGAGCCGTTTCGCATACTGAAGGGATTGGTGGCGCCGCTCGACCGTGCGAACGTCGATACCGATGCCATCATCCCCAAGCAGTTTCTCAAATCGATCAAGCGCTCCGGCTTCGGCCCCAACCTGTTCGACGCCTGGCGCTATCTCGATCGCGGCGAGCCCGGCATGGACAACGCGAAACGGCCGCTGAACCGGGATTTCGTTCTCAATGATCCCCGATACAACGGCGCGCAAATCCTGCTCGTGCGCCGCAATTTCGGCTGCGGCAGCTCGCGCGAGCACGCGCCGTGGGCCCTGCTCGATTTCGGTTTTCGCGCGATCGTCGCGCCGTCGTTCGCCGACATCTTCTACAACAACTGCTTCAAGAACGGACTCCTGCCGATCGTCCTGTCGGAGCACGAAATCGACCGCCTGTTCGCCGCCGCGGCCGCCTTCCCGGGCTTCGGCCTCGCGATCGACCTCGATCGGCAGACGGTCGCGGCGCCCGACGGATCGATGGTCTTCGCATTCGAGGTGGAGCCTTTCCGCAAGCACTGCCTCATCAATGGTCTCGACGATATCGGCCTTACGCTGACGCACGCCGACGAAATTCGCGCGTTCGAGGCAAAGCGTCTCGCCGCGCAACCGTGGCTCCTCTAGCGTTCGGCGTCCGGCGGGCGGCGCTCGAGGTGCCGGATGCCGGGCGATCGGGGCCCGACACCTCTGCGCCGTGAAAATCGCGATACTTCCCGGCGACGGCATCGGCACCGAAATCATCGGAGAAGCGATGAAGGTGCTGGAGTCGCTCCGCCGCGACGGACTTCCCGTCGAAACCGAAACAGCGCCGATCGGCGGCGCCGGTTACGACGCCGCCAGGCATCCGTTGCCCGCGGCGACGCTCACGCTCGCGCAGGCGGCGGACGCGGTGCTGATGGGAGCCGTGGGCGGGCCGCGGTACGACACGCTGCCGCGCGCCCTGAGACCGGAACAGGGCATCCTCGGCATCCGCAAGGCGCTCCAGCTATTCGCCAACCTCCGACCGGCGATGCTGTATCCGGAGCTCGCCGGATCGTCGACACTGAAGCCGGAAGTCGTCGCTGGCCTCGATCTCATGATCGTCCGCGAGCTCACCGGAGACATCTATTTCGGCGAGCCTCGCGGCCGCCGGAAGAACGACGCCGGCGACGACGAAGGTTTCGACACCATGCACTACAGCGCTCGCGAGATCCGCCGCATCGCGCGCGTCGGCTTCGAGACGGCGCGCAGGCGCGGCAAGCGCCTGTGCTCGGTCGACAAGGCGAACGTGCTCGACACGTCGATTCTCTGGCGGGAAGTCGTGACGGAAGCAGGCAGCGAGTTTCCCGACGTCGCGCTGTCGCACATGTACGTCGACAACGCGGCGATGCAGCTCGTCCGCAATCCGAAGCAGTTCGATGTGATCGTCACCGGCAATCTCTTCGGCGACATCCTGTCCGACGAGGCGTCGATGCTCGCGGGCTCGATCGGAATGCTGCCTTCGGCTTCCCTCGATGCGAAAGGCAAGGGACTCTACGAACCGATCCACGGTTCGGCGCCCGACATCGCCGGACTGGACAAGGCGAATCCTCTCGCGACGATCCTTTCGCTTGCCATGATGTTCCGCTACACATTTGCACGGGCCGACGTTGCCGGACGCGTCGAAAGCGCAGTCCGCACGGTCCTCGCCGCCGGGTACCGCACCGGTGACATCGCGCTTCCCGGGGACAAGGTCATCGGCACGCGCGCCATGGGCGACGCCGTGGTTGCTGCATTGCAACATGCCGCGTGAATCGTGATACGATGACGCTCATGCTGTCGCGTCATTGCCGATGAAGGGCCGGGTTACGCGCTGCGGGCCTCCGCAGCGGGCGCCTGCATCCGGCACGTCGCGGCAGTTCCCGGCAACGCGAAGATCTCGACGCTCAAGACGACCTGATCCGTCGCCTCGGTCCGCTGTTGCCTTCGCGAGCGGTTCCGGGGGCGGACCGGACGCGAAGGCGGCAGACCATCAGGGTGATTGCAATGCGAGTCGGATTCGTCGGTTGGCGCGGTATGGTCGGTTCGGTGCTCATGCAGCGCATGGGCGCGGAGCGCGATTTCGAGCACCTCGATCCGGTGTTCTTCTCGACATCGAGCGTCGGCGGCAAGGGTCCCTCGGTAGGCAAAGCAACGCCGCCGGTTGCGAGCGCGACCGATCTGTCGACGCTGAAATCGCTGGATGCGATCGTCACCTGCCAGGGCGGCGACTACACCAAGGAAGTGTTCCCGAAGCTGCGCTCCGCGGGCTGGAGCGGCTACTGGATCGACGCGGCGTCGGCGCTCCGAATGGCCGAGGACGCCGTCATCATTCTCGACCCCGTCAATCGCCACGTCATCGACGCCGCGCTCGCGAAAGGCGTGAAGAACTACATCGGCGGCAACTGCACCGTCAGCCTCATGATGATGGCGGTGGACGGGCTTCTCAAGCACGACCTTGTCGAGTGGATGACCTGCATGACCTACCAGGCGGCCTCCGGCGCAGGCGCGCAGAACATGCGCGAGCTCCTGCAGCAGATGGGCGAGGCGCATCTCGCCGCAAAGGGCCTGCTCGACGATCCGCAGTCGGCGATCCTCGACATCGATCGCGAGGTCGCCGGCATCCTGCGCGACGACCGTTTTCCCACGGAGCATTTCGGCGTTCCGCTCGCGGGCAGCCTGATCCCGTGGATCGACAAGGATCTCGGCAACGGCATGAGTCGCGAGGAATGGAAGGGTGGCGCCGAGACAAACAAGATCCTCGGGCGCGAACGCTCGCCCATACCCGTCGATTCGATCTGCGTGCGCATCGGCGCGATGCGTTGCCATTCGCAGGCGCTGACGATCAAGCTGAAACGCGACCTCCCGCTTGCCGAGATCGAGCGGATGCTCGCCGATGCCAACGATTGGGTGCGCGTCGTGCCGAACACGCGCGAGGAGAGCATCGCTCGCCTGACGCCCGCCGCGGTCACCGGGCAGCTTGAAGTGCCGATCGGCCGTCTGCGCAAGCTTGCGATGGGCGGCGATTACCTCGGGGCATTCACCGTCGGCGACCAGCTGCTGTGGGGCGCGGCCGAGCCGCTGCGGCGAATGGTCCGCATTCTGCTCGAGCGCTGAGTCCCCTCGGCGCGGCCGCTTGGACGGGCTGGCGCATCAACCACACTTTTGGCGCGGTTCGGGACCGAGCAGGTCGCCGATTCTCGTTTGCGCAAGTTTTGTGCGATCGGGTCCGTGTGCCGCGATGGTTGCGCGGCCCTGCGTCAGCCTGCCTTGCAGCGTGATTGCAACAGGCTGCACGAGGGAGCAAGGGGGTCCGTCCGCTACACAATAGGTTGTAGCGGTCGCCGGCACGTGGACAATCCCTTGCGCTGCGCGCAGGATATTGGCATGATTTTCGGCGGTGGCGCCGCGGATTGACCTGAAAAAAGGCAAGCTAATACCGGGGTTTAGCTTGCGTCGCTAAACCCATGATGTTATGTTTGGTTGCAGAATCCGAATTCTCGGAAAGGGTCGGTATGCGAGCAAAACCCATCCTCACGTTCAGCCTGTTGGCTACAGCGCTTGCCCTCCCGGGCATGTGCGCAGCGCTCGGCCTCGGCAAGCTGACGGTCAACTCAGCGCTGGGTCAGCCGCTGTCGGCCCAGATCGAGCTCACGTCGGCAGCGAAAGAAGAACTCGACTCGCTAGCGGCGCGGATCGCCGATCCGTCGCTGTATCGCCAGAACAATCTCACCTACCCTGGCGCGCTTTCCCGCGCGCGGGTAACGGTTGAGCGCAACGCCAGCGGCGAGCCTTACCTCAAGATATCCACGCAGGCCCCGGTCAGCGAGCCGTTCATCGACCTGCTGGTCGAAATCAACTGGGCTTCGGGCCGCGTCGTGCGCGACTACACGTTCCTGCTCGACCCGCCGGGCTCGACGATGATCGGCGCCCCGGTGGAACCGGTGACACCGCTGCGCGCGGGTGCAGCACCGCAGCGTCCCGCCGCCGCGCCCGGGGCGGCCGCGACACCGTCTCGTCCCGCAGCGGCGGCGCCTCCGACGGCCCCCGGCGGAAGCTACACCGTCAAGCGCGGCGACACGCTGTCGAAGATTGCCAACGAGAACCTTCCGTCGACCGCCACGCTCGACCAGATGCTGGTCGCGTTGTTCCGAAACAATGCCGATGCATTCGACGGCAAGAACATGAACCGGCTCCGCGCCGGAGCGATCATCACGATGCCGAGCCCCGACGATGTCGGCGCAACCGCACCGCAGGAGGCGACCAAAGTGGTGCGCGTGCAGTCTTCCGACTGGCGCGCGTATCGCGACCGCGTGGCGGCCGCGGCGCCAGCCGCCGAAGGCACGGGCGGTCGTGCTGCAGGCGGCAAAATCGGAACAGCGGTCGAAGAGAAGACGCCTGCCGCGCCTGCGGGACGCGACCAGCTTCGCGTATCGCGCGAAGCGGGGCAGGGCAAGGGCACGACGGGTGCTGCGGCGGCGGAGAACGCGGCTGCCAAGGAGCAGGCACTCAAGGAAGCGCAGACGCGCGTCGCCGAGCTCGAAAAGAACGTGAAGGATTTGCAGCGCGCCATCGAATTGAAGAACCAGACGGGCGCGCAGCTGCAGGCGCAGGCCGAAGCGGCGAAGGGAAAGGCCGCGCCCGCCGCGCCGCCGCCCACGCCGATAACCAAATCGCCGGAACCTGCGGTGGTGGCAAAGGCGCCGGAACCGGCGAAGGTCGAGCCTCCCAAGGTTGCCGAGCCTCCGAAGGCCGTGGAGCCGCCCAAGGCCGAACCGCCGAAGGCAGAGCCCCCCAAGGCTCCCGAGCCTGCGAAGGCGGTGGAGCCGCCCAAGGCTGCGGAGCCCGCGCCGGCCGAACCGCCCAAGGCCGAACCTCCCAAGGCTGCGGCGCCCAAGGCCGTGGCGAAAGCACCATCGAAGGAGCCGCCCGGATTCTTCGACGACCTGCTGTCGAACACGCCGACCTGGGCGATCGGGGCAGGTGCGCTCGCCGTGCTCGGCGGCATTGCGGCGCTCGTCGCGGCGCGCCGGCGCAAGACGACGAAATTCGAGGACAGCATCATCTCGGGCACCGACATCAAGACGAACACGGTGTTCGGATCCACCGGCGGCGGCGTCGTCAATACCGGCGACAACTCGCTCGCGAGCGACTTCAGCAGGGAAGGCCTCGGCAACATCGACACCGACGAAGTCGATCCCATCGCCGAAGCCGAGGTCTACCTTGCCTACGGCCGCGATGCGCAGGCCGAGGAAATCCTCAAGGAAGCACTCAAGAAGGATCCGCAGCGGCAGGAGATCTATCTCAAGCTGCTCGAGATTCACGCCCAGCACAACAAGCCGTCGGCGTTCGAAACGGTCGCGGCGGAGCTCTACTCCGTGTCGCAGGGGCAGGGCGAGGTCTGGCAGAAGGCGGTCGGCCTCGGTCGCCAGCTCGACCCCAACAATCCGATGTTCGCGGAGGGCGGCGCAGCCGCGGCGGCCGCTGCCGCTGCCGCAGCGACCGGCATGAAGACGGCCGCGGCCGGAGCGCCGGCGCACGCCGATCCACAGGCGCGGATGGACGCGCCTCACACGGCGGGCTCCGGCGTGCCGGTCGACGTCGCGAGCGATATCGGTGCCGGCAGCGGGCTCGACTTCAAGCTCGACGAGGAAATTTCCATTTCGCCCACGTCGGGCGCCAAGCCGAAATCGCCGATCGACATTCTCGCCGGCGCGGAAAGTGCGCTCGAGAAGACAGCGAAGAGCGCTACGTCGTCGACCCTCACGGCGCTCGAAAGCGCTGGCGACAAGGCGAAGGCCGCGGCGGCGACCGGTGCGGCGGCCCTTGGCAGGATGGGCGAAGGCGTTGTCGATACGACCAAGTCTGCCGCTGTCGTGCGCGACATGGATTTCACGATCGACGCGTCGGACAGACCCGCGCCGATCGCACCCGCGACACATTCGCACGAACCTGCCATGGCCGCAGCGGGTTCGTCGGCAGCCGCGCAGGCGATCGCGCGACCGCAGGCGGCGATTGACCTCGACAAGCTCGATCTTTCGTTCGATCCGGACAAGGCGACGTTCGAGGATCCCACGCCATCCGTGCTGGACGGCCAATGGCACGACGCCGCGACCAAGCTCGACCTCGCCAAGGCGTACCAGGAGATGGGCGACGTGGAAGGTGCGCGCGAGATCCTGCAGGAAGTGCTCCACGAGGGCGACGAACAGCAGAAATCGGAAGCGCAGTCGCTGCTGTCGAAGCTCGGCTGAGCGCGATTCCCCGCACCACCGACAGGCGGCGGTGCCGTATCCGCCGCCTGTTCCTTTTGTGGGTTCAGCGCGACGGTTCCGCGTTACCGGGCGCGATCGGGAGCGCATGATGGAATGCGCGAGGGCGGCGACCGGTAATCTTCGCTTACCTCGCTCACGCCCAACGTCCATCGCCTGATCGGGCCTCATGCGCATTGCCCTCGGCCTCGAATATTCCGGCGCACCGTTCACCGGCTGGCAGTCGCAGCCTGACGGGCGCGGCGTGCAGGATGCGCTCGAGCGCGCGCTTCGCGCCATTGCCGATGCGCCGGTCCGGACGACCGCTGCCGGCCGTACCGACACCGGTGTCCACGCGACCCTGCAGATCGTCCACTTCGACTCGGAAGCGGTGCGCCCGGAGACCGCCTGGGTCCGCGGCGTCAATTCGCATCTGCCGCCTCAAATTTCGGTGCAGTGGGGGCAACCGGTACCCGGCGATTTCCACGCGCGCTTCGGGGCGCTCGCTCGCCACTACACCTACCTGCTGGTTTCCCGCGCGACGCGCCCGGCGCTCCTCGCGGGACGGGTGGGCTGGTACCATCGCCGCCTCGACATCGGCGCGATGCGCGAAGCGGCGACGGCGCTTGCCGGCACGCACGATTTTTCCGCGTTCCGGGCCGCCGAATGCCAGGCGTCGTCACCGGTGAGGACGATGTCGATGGCCGCAGTCTCCGCCGTCGGCGAGTACACGTTGTTTGAGTTCACGGCGAATGCATTCCTGCACCACATGATCCGCAACATCGTCGGCGCGCTGGTCTACGTGGGAGCGGGCAAGGAGCCGGTCACGTGGATCGCCGACCTCCTTGCCTCGCGCGACCGCACGCGCGCGGCGCCGACGTTCGCCGCGGACGGGCTCTACCTCACGGGTGCCGACTACGATGCGCGATGGGGTTTGCCGCCGACACGGCGGGCGGTGAGTTTCACCATCGTTCGGGAGGCGTCGCGATGATCTCGCGGACGCGGATCAAGATCTGCGGCATCACGCGGGTGGAAGACGGCCTTGCGGCGGCGCGGTCGGGAGCGGACGCCATCGGGCTCGTGTTCTGGGACGGCACGCCGCGCGCGGTGGACTTCGAACGTGCGCGCGCGATTGTCGCGGCGCTTCCGCCGTTCGTGTCGGTCGTCGGCCTGTTCGTCGATCCGGGACGCGGTCACGTTCAGGCGACGCTTGCCGCCGTGCCGCTCCACGTCCTGCAGTTTCACGGTGACGAGCCTCCCGACTTCTGCCGCGATTTCGGGAGGCCCTACATCAAGGCTGCGCCCGTCGCCGCAGGGGCAGTCGAAGGCGGTTTGCTAGAATGGGCGGCACGTTACGAGGACGCCGCGGCGCTGCTGTTCGATTCGCCGCCCACGGGAGGCCAGCCGGGCGGCACGGGGAGGACGTTCGACTGGAGCGTGCTGCCGAAGGACTTGTCGCGGCCGCTGGTGCTTTCGGGCGGGCTCTCGCCAGCGAATGTCGCTACCGCGGTTCGCCGGGTGCGCCCGTGGGCCGTCGATGTATCGAGCGGCGTCGAATCCGTCGACGCCATGGGGATGCCGATCAAGGGCGTCAAGGATCCGGCGCGAATCGCGGCCTTCGTCGAGGCGGTGCGCAATGCAGATGGCTGATCTACCGTACAACCTTCCGGACGAACGCGGACATTTCGGTCCGTACGGCGGCGTTTTCGTCGCCGAGACGCTGATTCGCGCGCTCGACGAACTCAAGGAGCAGTACGCGCGCTACCGACGCGATCCCGCGTTCGTTGCCGAATTCGAGGACGAGCTTGCGCACTATGTCGGGCGGCCCTCGCCCGTCTATCATGCGAAGCGCTGGTCGGAAAGGGTCGGCGGCGCGCAGATATGGCTGAAGCGCGAGGACCTCAATCACACGGGCGCGCACAAGATCAACAACTGCATCGGCCAGGCGCTCCTCGCGAGGCGCCTCGGCAAGCCACGCGTCATCGCCGAAACGGGCGCCGGGCAGCATGGCGTCGCGACCGCGACCGTGGCCGCGCGCTTCGGCATGGAATGCGTCGTGTACATGGGGTCCGAGGACATCAGGCGCCAGGCGCAGAACGTGTTCCGGATGAAGCTTCTCGGCGCCACGGTGGTGCCGGTCGAGTCGGGCAGCAGGACGCTCAAGGATGCGCTGAACGAGGCGATGCGCGACTGGGTGACCAACGTCGAGACGACTTTCTACATCATCGGCACCGTCGCGGGTCCGCACCCGTATCCGATGATGGTGCGCGACTTCCAGAGCGTGATCGGCCGCGAGTGCCTGACGCAGATGCCGGAGTCCGCAGGGCGGCAGCCCGATGCGGTGATCGCGTGCGTCGGCGGCGGATCCAACGCCATGGGCATCTTCCATCCGTACATACCGCACGAAAACGTCCGGCTCATCGGCGTCGAGGCGGCGGGCGAAGGCATCACGACGGGAAAGCATGCCGCGTCGTTGACCGCCGGTCGCCCCGGCGTGCTGCATGGAAACCGCACGTACCTGCTGCAGGACGCCGACGGGCAGATCGTCGAGACGCACTCCGTCTCCGCCGGCCTCGATTACCCCGGCGTCGGGCCCGAACACGCGTGGCTCAAGGACACGAAGCGCGCCGAGTACGTGTCGATCACCGACGACGAGGCGCTTCGGGCATTCCACGAATGCTGCCGCGTCGAGGGCATCATCCCCGCGCTCGAATCGGCACACGCGCTCGCTTACGCCGCGCAGCTCGCGGCGACGATGGACAAGGACAGGATCCTGCTCGTCAACCTTTCGGGGCGTGGCGACAAGGACATGAACACGGTGGCCGAGCGATCGGGGCTCAAGTTCTACTGCCGGCCGGAGTGCGATCCATCGTCCGCGCACAGAAAATCGTGAACGATGGGATCAGGCAGGCCAGGGGACGGATGCCGGTGCTTTCCGACGGCAACGCAGTGGCGCCTGGTCTCGACGCCGCGCAGGCATTCGAAGTTGACCTGAATTGAACCGGATCGACGCCACTTTCGCGGACCTCCGCGCCGCCGGACGCGCCGGGCTCATCCCGTACGTCACGGTCGGCGACCCGACGCTCGCGCTGACGCTGCCCATCATGCACGCGCTGGTCGCGGCCGGTGCCGATGTGATCGAGCTCGGAGTTCCATTTTCCGATCCAATGGCCGACGGACCCGTGATTCAGCGCGCGTCCGAACGGGCTCTCGCGCAGCACGTCGGCCTGAAGGACGTGTTGGCCACGGTCGCCTCGTTCCGCACGACCGATACGGTCACGCCGATCGTGCTGATGGGCTACGCCAACCCGATCGAGGCGATGGGCGTGACGGCCTTCGCCGACAGGGCGCGCAGTTCCGGCGTCGACGGCGTGCTCGTCGTCGACTATCCACCCGAGGAGGCGCGCGAGTTCGCGGCGCTCCTCGACGCGCGCGCGATCGCCCCGATCTTCCTGCTGTCGCCGACGACGCCGGATTCTCGCATTGCCGCGGTCGCGAAGATCGCGCGCGGTTATGTCTATTACGTTTCGCTGAAGGGCGTCACGGGAGCGGGCCACCTCGATACCACCGAAGTCGCACGCAAGCTGGACGCGATTCGCCGGCATGTACCGCTGCCGGTCGGCGTCGGGTTCGGCATTCGCGACGCCGCGAGTGCGCAGGCGCTTGCCGCGCACGCCGACGCAGTGGTCATCGGCAGCCGCATCATCCAGGAAATCGAACGGGGTGCGCCGGAGTCCGCGGCGGAACGCGCCGGGGCGTGGCTTGCAGGAATCCGCAGCGCGCTCGATTCGAGACCGGGTTCCGGTCCGCTCGTACGCGGCGCAGCGGCGACTTCAGCGGCGCCTGTGCGCGCCGCCAAGTGAACGGGACGCGACGGAGACCGCGATGAGCTGGCTGCAGAAACTCCTGCCCCCGCGCATAAAGAGCACCTCCGGGGTCAAGAAGACCGCGGTGCCCGAGGGACTGTGGATCAAGTGCCCCGCGTGCGAGGCCGTGCTCTACCGGACCGACCTCGAGAACAACCTCTTCGTGTGCCCGAAGTGCGCACACCACCAGCGCGTGCCGGCGCGCGAGCGCATCGAGCAGCTGCTCGATCCCGAAGGCCGTTTCGAGATCGGCTCCGAAGTGGTGCCGGTCGACAGTCTCAAGTTCAAGGACCAGAAGAAATATCCGGAGCGACTCGCCGCTGCGCTCGAAGAGACGGGCGAGACCGACGCGCTCGTCGTCATGCAGGGCAGCGTCAAGGGTGTGCCGCTCGTGCTGGCGTGCTTCGAGTTCGAGTTCATGGGCGGATCGATGGGGTCGGTGGTGGGCGAGCGCTTCGTGCGCGGCGTCCGCGTCGCGTACGAAAGCCGCGTGCCGTTCGTCTGCATTTCGGCCTCGGGCGGCGCGCGGATGCAGGAGGGCGTGAACTCGCTGTTCCAGATGGCGAAGACGACTGCCGTGCTGCAGGAACTGACGAAGGCGCACCTGCCGTTCGTGTCGATTCTCACGGACCCGACGATGGGCGGCGTGTCGGCATCGTTCGCGTTCGTCGCGGACCTCGTGCTGGCCGAGCCCGGTGCGCTGATCGGATTCGCCGGCCCGCGCGTGATCGAGCAGACGGTGCGCGAGAAGCTGCCCGAGGGTTTCCAGCGCTCGGAGTTCCTGATCGAAAAGGGCGCGCTCGACATGATCGTCGATCGCCGCCAGTTGCGCGACGAGCTGCCGCGGCTGCTCGCGATGCTGACCAAGCAGCCGTCACCGGCGACCTGAGACCGGGGTCGGACCGACATTTCCGCCTCGAGCATCTCCGCCGCACGCCGCCCCGCCACGGTCGTCGCGTGGCTCGCGTACCTTGAAACGCTGCACCCCAAAGCGATCGCGATGGGACTGGAGCGCGTCGCCGACGTCCGCTCGCGGATGGACGCGCCGCTCGCCTGCCCCGTCGTCACCGTGACCGGAACGAACGGCAAGGGCTCGACCTGCGCCCTGCTGGAGTCGATGCTGGCTGCCGCCAGCTACCGCACGGGCCTCTACACGTCGCCGCACCTCCTTTCCTACAATGAGCGGGTGCGCATCGGCGGCACTCCGGCTGCCGACGAAGCGCTGCTGGCGGCGTTCAATGCGGTCGAGGACGCGCGAGCCGAGGTTCCGCTCACCTATTTCGAATACGGCACGCTCGCGGCGCTTTGGCTGTTTGCGCGCGCAAGTCTCGAGGCGGTCGTTCTCGAGGTGGGCCTGGGCGGAAGACTCGACGCCGTCAACGTCGTCGACGCCGAGGTCGCCGTGGTGACGAGCATCGATCTCGATCACATGGATTATCTCGGCCCCACGCGCGAGGACATCGGTCGCGAAAAGGCCGGCATCTTCCGCGCCGGACGCCCGGTAGTCTGCGGCGAGCCCGATCCGCCGCCGACGCTGCTGGCGCACGCGCACGCTCTGGGCGCTCCATTGTCCCGGATCGGACGCGACTACGGATACGTTTCGGGCGACGGTCAGTGGAGCTACTGGGGTCCCGGCGGTGGGCGTCACGGACTGCCGACTCCCGCGTTGCGCGGCGCGATCCAGCTTGCGAATGCCGCTACGGCGATCACAGCGCTCGATCTTCTCGGTGACCGGCTCCGGGTGAGCGCCGGCGCGTTGCGTACCGGCCTCGTGTCGGTCGAGCTTGCGGGCCGTTTCCAGGTTTTGGCGGGTCGGCCGACGATTGTGCTCGACGTTGCCCACAATCCGCACGCGGCTCGCGTACTGGCCGCGACGCTGGGGACGATGGGCTTTCACCCGCGGACGATCGCGGTCTTCGGAATGCTGGCCGACAAGGATGTCGATGGTGTCGTCGCGGCGACGATGTCGCGTTTCGATCGATGGCACATTGCGACGCTGCCGGGACCGCGCGGCGCGGATGCCGACGCCCTGCGCGCCGCTCTGGTCCGCGCAGGCGTCTCCGTGCGGGACATCCACAACCACGGTGACGTTGCATCGGCGTATCGCGCGGCGAGGGGCGAAGCGGGCGAAGCTGATAGAATCGTCGTATTCGGATCATTCCTGACCGTGGCTGCGGCGCTTGCCGCGGTGGAACGGGAACGGGGCCTGAGGCATGGCTGAGCGCATCGCCGACAACGCCGACCTCGCCGTCGACGAACTGAGAAGGAAGGCACGGCGCCGCCTCGTCGGCGCGGTCGTGCTGGCGCTCGCCGCGGCGGTCATCCTTCCGCTGTTGCTCGAGAAGGACCCGAAGCCGCTCGGCGACGACGTCTCCGTGCAGATCCCGCCGGTCGACGAAGGGCGCTTCATCAACCGCCTGACGGGTCGAGCGGGGGACGCCAAGAGCGCCGCAAAATCCGATGCGAAGGGGCTTCCCAAGAGCGCGCCGCCAAAGATCGACGCTGCGCCCCCTGCACGCGAACCTCCGTCCGTAGCGGTATCGACGGCCGCTCCCGCCACGGAAGATGCGGCTTCGCCAGCAGCCTCGGTGGCGCCCGCGCCAGCCGATGTGGCGACTCCGCGCAAGTCGATCGCCGAGGCCGAGCAACGGATGCTCTCGCCGGGCACGAAGCCCGCCGCAAAGGTCGACACAAAAGGGGCGATGGAAGCGAAGAGCGGCGCCAAGGCCCCGGCGGCGGTTCCTCCGGTAACGGCGGCCGCCGCGCCTCCAGCCCCGCCGCCACCCGTTGCCGAACCGCCCGTTCCGGTCGCAACTGCCGGGACGAAGGGCGAAGGCTTTGCCGTGCAGATCGCGGCATTCACCGACGACAAGGGCGCCAAGGCGCTCGCCGGCAAGCTGGAAAAGGCGGGCTATGCCTCGGCCTACACGGAGCCCGTTGAAACGAGTCGCGGAACGCTTTGGCGCGTACGGGTCGGCGGCTTCGCGACGCGCCCGGACGCGGAGGCCGCGCGGACGAAACTCAAGACGGACGGCTGGAACGGCCTGGTCGTGTCGGCCAGGTAGCGCGCTGCGTGCCGTGGCGCGAACGGCTTGCTCCGCGCTGCACGCAAACATCGATGTCCTGGCTTGATGCGATTCTCATCGCAGTGATCGTGCTCTCGACGATCCTGGCCTACGCCCGCGGCTTTGTGCGCGAGGTGGTCGCGATTGCGGCGTGGATCGTCGGCTTCGTCGTCGCATTGCGCTATTCGGATCACGGCGCGGGACTGTTCGCGAGCTTCGATATTGCGCCGGCGGCACGCCATGTGCTCGCGTTCGTGGCGATCCTGATCGCGACGCTGGTCGCGGGCTCGATCGTCGCGTGGCTCCTGAAGAGTATCGTTCACGGGATCGGGCTGGGGTTCGTCGATCGGTTTCTGGGTGCGGTGTTCGGACTGTTGCGCGGCGCGCTGCTGACGGTGATTTTTGCGCTGATTGCAGGGGTGACGACGCTGCCGCGACACGATTGGTGGCAAAATTCCCTATTGGGGCCTGCGGTCGCGGAAACGGCGCTGGCGTTGCGACCGTACCTGCCTGCGGAGTGGGCGGCGAGGCTCGATTTCTCGGCCACCGGGAAAGTCCCCGGCGCCAAAACCGCCATGGCAATGCGGAAACCCGACGGAGTGACGGAATCATGTGCGGAATCGTAGGCGTCGTCGCGCATACGCCGGTGAATCAGCTGCTCTACGACGGCCTGCTCCTCCTGCAGCATCGCGGGCAGGACGCCGCGGGCATCGTGACCGGCGACGGCGCGATGTTCCATATGCACAAGGGCGGAGGCTACGTCCGCGACGTGTTCCGGACGCGCAACATGCGCGAGCTCTCGGGCAACCTCGGCATCGGCCATTGCCGGTACCCGACGGCAGGGTCCGCCGCCTCCGAGCTCGAGTCGCAACCCTTCTACGTCAATTCGCCGTTCGGGATCACCCTCGCGCACAACGGCAACCTGACCAACAGCGACGCATTGAAGAGGGAGCTCTTCCAGCTCGATTTCCGGCACGTCAACACGAATTCCGATTCGGAGGTGCTGCTCAACGTGTTCGCGCTGGAGCTGGAGCGCGCCGCCCATCATTCGCGGCTCGACGCCAACGCGATCTTCGCCGCGGTGGCGGGCGTCCACCGGCGCTGCCGCGGTGCGTACGCCATTGTCGCGATGATCGCCGGTTACGGGATGGTCGCGTTCCGCGACCCGTTCGGGATACGGCCGCTCATCATCGGCGTGAACGAGGCGATGGGCGGCAGCGAGTACCTGGTCGCAAGCGAATCGGTCGCGCTGGAGCCGCTGGGCTTCTCGGTGCTTCGCGATGTCGCCCCCGGCGAAGCGATCTACATCGATCAGACCGGCGCCTTCCACGCCCGCCAATGTGCCGAGCGCTCGATCCTCGCGCCCTGCATTTTCGAGTTCGTCTATCTGGCCCGGCCGGATTCCATGATCGACGGCACGTCGGTGTACGAGTCGCGTCTCAACATGGGCGAGCAGCTCGCGAAAAAGATCCGGGGCATGCCGGAGGCGCGGGACATCGACGTCGTGATTCCGATTCCCGACTCGAGCCGTCCGTCGGCGCTGCAGCTCGCCAACACGCTCGGGCTCACCTATCGCGAGGGCTTCGTCAAGAACCGGTACATCGGCCGCACGTTCATCATGCCGGGCCAGGCAATGCGGCGAAAAAGCGTGCGCCAGAAGCTGAACCCGATCGGCATGGAATTCAAGGACAAGGTCGTGCTGCTCGTCGACGACTCGATCGTGCGCGGCACGACGTCGCACGAGATCGTGCAGATGGCGCGCGATGCCGGCGCGCGCAAGGTCTACTTTGCCTCCGCGAGCCCGCCGGTGCGGTTCCCGAACGTCTACGGCATCGATATGCCGAACCAGGACGAGCTCGTCGCTACCGGGCGCACCGAAGCCGAGATCGCGCGCTCGATCGGCGCCGATCTCCTCATCTATCAGGAACTCGACGCGCTGAAGTCCGCGGTGCGCACGACGAATCCGCGGCTCGAGGAATTCGAGGCATCCTGCTTCGACGGCAAGTACATCACCGGCGACATCACGGCGGACTACCTGTCGCGGCTCGCCTACGCGCGCGACGCCGCGCGCGGCGACGCAGAGTCCGATCCCGTGGACTCGACGGAATCGGTTGAAGTGGGGGGATGAGGCGAATCGAGGGCAGCCGTCGGGCAATGAAAAACGCGGCCCCCGGGGCCGCGTTTCGTTTGGGGAACGTCGGAACTATCGCGCCGCGGCCGCCATGTAGTCGACGACGGCCCTGACTTCGGCGTCGCTGAGCGACGTATTACCGCCCTTTGCGGGCATCGCGCCCTTGCCCGACAGCGCGACCTTGTAGAGCGCGTCCATTCCCGTGGCGAGTCGCGGCGCCCACGCCGCCTTGTCGCCGAATTTGGGCGCGCCGGCAACTCCGGCGCCATGGCAGACGGTGCAGGTGGTTTCGTAGATCTTCCTGCCATCCGTTATGGCGCCCGACGCTGGCGCCTGAAGCGCGACTGGCGCCGGAGCCGCCGCTGCCGCGACGACGGGCCTGTCCGCACCGGAATTCATCATGTATACGACGGCGCGACCGACCTCGGCATCCGACAGCTCGGCCATGCCGCCGCGTGCGGGCATCCCGGCGTGTCCCTTCAGCGCCGACTGCAGAACGCGCTTGTAGCCGCCCTTGGCGCGATCGCGCCACGCCGCACGGTCGCCAATTTTCGGCGCGCCGGTCTCGCCCGTCGTGTGGCATTTTCCGCAGGCCGCCGCGACGACCTCCTCGCCGGTGCGTTCGCTGCTGCCGGTCACCGTGACCGGCGGCATGACGGCGGGCGCCTTCCAGGAAGCGCCGGCCATTCCCGCCATGTAGGCGACCGCGCGCTCGACCTCCACGTCTTCGAGGCTTCCATTGCCGCCCTTCGGAGGCATCGCACGGATGCCTCTGATCGCGTGATCGACAGCGGTTGCCTGCCCTTGCGCGATCACCTTGGCCCACGACGCCTTGTCGCCGAACTTCGGCGCGTTGAGCAAACCGGCTTCATGACACGCCTTGCAGACCTGTCCGTAGACCTGCTCGCCGGCGAGCTGACCTTTCGCGGCAGCGGGTGCCGCGAGCACGACCTGCCCCACGGGCTGAATGCGTGCGAGGATTGCGGATTCGTCCTCGTGCGCGCCCTTGGTGCCGCTCGTCACGAGCTGCGAAAGCAGAACGGCGAGCGAGATCGGCACCGCGAACGCCAGCACGACGACAACGATGAGCTGCTTCGGGGTCTTGATCGGAGAGACGTGCTGATCGTGCTCTTGCATGGTCGTTCCTGGTCCGAAGCTGTGGCCGCGAGGCGGTGTGTACGAAGGGTCGATCGTGGCGGGCCGTCGCGCGGGCCTTCTGCGTCAGGACGGAAAAGGCGCAATATTATACCGCGGCGAGTGTCGCATCCCAAGCGCGTCTGGACGCTCGTTCGAGCGACGCGGTAAAATGCCCGTCCGCGCGCCCGTAGCTCAGTTGGATAGAGTGTTGGTTTCCGAAGCCAAAGGTCACAGGTTCGACTCCTGTCGGGCGCGCCATCGTTTTTGGGAGTCTGGTCAAAATCGCCCGGCGATTTGGTCAAGATTCCCGAGAGTCGGGTCGCTTGGGCCCGCTATCGCGTGAAAAGCGCCATTCCTGTGCGATTCCATCAACTTCATGGAGTTGCATCATGGCCGATGGGAATTCCAAGTCGCCAGAGGCGACGAGCCGATCATACGGTCGCGTTGAAGACAACGGTTACCGTGAATATTGCAGCGTGGGGTCCGTACGGTTCAAGGTTCCAGTTTTTTCTTTCGGCGCGCGCACAAGGACGGTGGACCGGACCGACACAGCGGGTGCCAAACGTCATAGTGGTGCGGCGCAAATGCGAAGGTCCTCACGTTGCCGCAGAGCCACTCGATCTGGTCCGCGTCGGCGCCGAGGCGTGCACGAACGACATCCATTGCGTTTGCTGAGATGTCGAGCACCGGGAGGTTTCGGAACTCTCTCGTAGGGAGATCGTCAACACGTGTCGATTCTCCCCCGCCGACGCCGATCACGTGCGCATCGCAGTCTGTCGCGGCGTCTTCGATCAGTTGGAGTGAAACGTCAAGATGCGGGCGATACCAGCTCACTTCGGTCGGCCGCCGCGTCCGGTAGACCCCGTCCCGGTGCGCCCTGGAGTCCATAAGTTTCCGACTAGGTGTCGGGATCGCTATCGATAGCCTGAACGGTCATCGTTCAGATTGGGTGAATCGCGATCAGTATTGAGGCTGAACAGAAGACATTTCGTCGAGGAAACACGATCATGAGCGACGCATTAACCTACCTTGTCAAGGCGCGGCCCGAGGCCATGGGGGCATATTTCAGGTTCCTCAAGGACGCCGGTTCGCGACTCGATCCCAAGACGCGCAATCTCATTTCCGTGATCACCAAGGTTTACGCGCAGACGGAGAAGGGGTTGCGGCAGTATCTGAAACGGGCGTTGCGCGAAGGAGCGAGCGCCGAGGAAGTGCTGGACGCCTTGCTGATGGCGTTTCCCGCATTGGGTCTCGCCAAGATCGTCTGGGCCGTGGACGTCATTCTGACAATGGATCTGCCCGAATTCCGACTGAACGCGGTAACGGCGCTGCGAGAATGCCTTGCCTTCCTGGCACGATGTCGCTGCAATCGCGGACCTGGCGGATGGCAAGACCCTGCGTACCGACTGTGAAGGCCGTGGCCTGTTCGTCCACCGAAAAGGAGAGGTACTGAAGGTCTACGACAGTCGCTGCCCGCACGAGTCGACAAGCATTCCGCATCTGGCTTTGAAAGGCAGCAAACTAACTTGTCCGAAGCACGAATGGGTGTTTGACATCGCGACGGGACGTTGCACGGCAAAGGGAGACCGGCCCCTGACCGAGTTGCCGCACATGATCAAGAACGGGCGCGTGCTGGCGAGCTGGTAGGGGGATTGCGGCAGGGGTCGGGACATCGGCACCGGCGCCTCCATGATGCTGACTACCGCGACTGCGACGATCGCCGTCAATAGTCGCCTTGGGCAAGTGCAGCATATGTGTTATGGGAGATGACTAGGACCTGGCCCCCGTTTCTCCTTGCCCGATTGCAAGCGAGGACCGATAATTTTTCGTGTCGTCGCGTGTTCCTGGCCGCTGTTCCGTTGCGCGGAACGACGTCCGGCCCCATTGAGCCGAAGGCAACATCCCGTTCACGTAGGTCGCGAATTTCGAATCTTGAGCAGCATAACGAAACGACGATACCGAAATCATGAAAATCTGCATCGTATCCGACAGCCACGATCGCGCGCCGATGCTTGCCGCTGCCGTGTCGGCGGCGAAGGACGAGGGGGCGGAGGCAGTCGTGCACTGCGGCGACTTGATCGGCGCGCAAACGCTGTGTCCGTTGCTCGAACTCGGCTTGCCGGTGCATCTGGTTCATGGCAATAATCTGGGCGACACCCTGGCGCTCTCGAAGATGTGCGCAACGTCGGGCGGGCTCCTGACTTATTACGGCAATGACGCCGATCTGGTGCTCGGCGGGCGCCGGATCTTCGCAACGCATTTCCCCCATTACGGCCAAGGGATCGCGTGCACGGGTGACTACGAAATCGTCTGCTGCGGACATTTGCACCAGGCGAGCGTAGTCCTTCAACCCAATGTCAAAGGGGGTCATACGTGCCTCGTGAACCCGGGCACGGTCGCGGGCCTCGGCGGACCCGCGACCTGGATTCTCGGCGATCTCGCACAACTCCGATTCGAGATCCGCGGCGGCGCGTGATTGGGTCGGTTTGAAGAACAGCCGCCACGAGACGGCGCTGCACGTCGTGACGGGCAGAAGTTTACGTGCTGCCTCGAAGCCGCCTGACGCAGTGGTCAACAGCGCCGTGTTTCGGATCACTGCCGCCGATAGCTGTTGCAGTGCCCTGAATTCCAAGAGGTCGCCTTAAGTCTTGGCTGAAATTGCGCAATCTATGGCGCAATAGACTTTTTTCTCGATTGGCGAGGGCACCCCTTGTAGAATCGATTGCGGGGAGCCCGATTGAGTTTCGACAGGTGGACCGCGGCAACGATTCTCGTTCTCGCCGCAGGGAGGAAGTGATGTTCGCCAGCAATCCGTTTGCCGAGCTCTCGGCGTCCATTTCGCCTGCGGTCATGCAGGTCTATGTCGTCATCATGATCGTTCTGGTTGCGGCAGGAACACTGGTCGACATCGTGCACAAGGGGAGCGCCAAGTATTTTTTCGAGAATTGGCGCAAATCGAAAATGAAAGGATCGAAGCAGGTCGGCGGCGGCGAATTGATTTCGGTCGCAGTCCAAACGGGCCTCGTCGACGTCCTGACCTCCGGCGAATTCTGCAACCCGCGCCGCCGGCTCGCCCATCTGCTGACAATGTACGGATTCCTGATCTACTTCATCACGACTGCCGTCATGGCGTTCGGCTACCCGACGCCGGCGACGCCGACGCCTGCGATTCTGCCGCTGCTCTGGTGGATTGGCGGCCTGATGATTTGCATCGGCGGATACTGGTTCTGGTTCTTCATTCGCGTCGATGTCGCCGCTGAGGGAAGATCCCCGCTGCGCATCATGCGCGCGGATCTGTTCATCCTCGCGCTTCTGGGCAGCGCGACGCTGGGCTTGATCTGGGCGTTCCTGCAGACGAGGGGCAGCTCCGCGACCCATGTGTTCTTGGGTTTGTACGTCATCGCCACGACGGTGCTGTTCGGATCGGTGCCATGGTCCAAGTTCGCGCACATGTTTTTCAAGCCCGCTGCAGCCTTCGAAAAGCGGGTTTCCTACGCGAACGATTCCAGGAGCAACCTGCCCGGGCCCGCCGACAAACCCGAGTCGTTCGGCAGCGCCCGCGAACACCCCCGACACTACTGACACGTACATCTTCGGCCTTCACCAAGAGAGACAACGAAACCCATGCCAACCTTCGTTTACATGACCCGGTGCGACGGTTGCGGTCACTGTGTCGACATCTGCCCGTCCGACATCATGCACATCGACAAGACCTACCGGCGTGCGTACAACATCGAACCGAACATGTGCTGGGAGTGCTACTCGTGCGTGAAGGCCTGTCCGCAACACGCCATCGATGTCCGCGGCTATGCGGATTTCGCCCCTTTGGGCCATAGCGTCCGGGTGCTGCGGGAAGAGGCCAAGGCGACGATTTCCTGGCGACTCAAGTTTCGGGACGGCCGCGAGAAGAACTTCGTGTCCCCGATCCGCACGACGGCCTGGGGTTCGATCAAGGGGCCGGCCGAGTACGCCGCGCCTCGCCCGGAGGATTTCGCGAAGCAAGAACTCGCACACGAACCGGAGGGGCTCAACACCAACGGCGGATTGCCCACGTGGCATCCGGGTCAACCCAAAGCGGGGACTCGTCTGATGGCACTGTTCGGACGCAGGAAGACGATATTCGTCGATGCGGACGTCCTCGTCATCGGCGGCGGCATGGCCGGGTGCGGCGCAACCTACGAGTCCCGTTACTGGGGACGTGACCTCAAGATCGTCTGCGTCGAGAAAGCGAACATCGAGCGCAGCGGCGCCGTTGCTCAGGGTCTCTACGCAATCAACTGCTACATGGGCATGCAATGGGGAGAGAACCAGCCCGAGGACCATGTCCGCTACGCGCGCAACGACCTCATGGGCCTGGTGCGCGAGGACCTGGGCTACGACATCGCCCGGCACGTCGATGCGACGGTTCACAAGTTCGAGGAATGGGGCCTGCCGATCATGCGGGACCCCAAGACCGGTCGGTACCAGCGCGAAGGCAAGTGGCAGATCATGATCCACGGCGAGAGCTACAAGCCGATCGTCGCCGAGGCGGCCCGCAAGGCCGCAACCGAGATCTACAACCGGATCATGGTCACCCACCTGTTGATGGACAAGAGCAAGGCCAATCGGGTCGCCGGCGCCGTCGGCTTCAATGTCCGAACGGGCGATTTCTACGTGTTCCGGGCGAAGGCCGTCATTGTCGGCGCCGGCGGGGCGTCGCACATCTTCAAGCCGCGTTCCGTCGGCGAGGGCATGGGGCGGACCTGGTATGCGCCGTGGAGCAGCGCGTCCGCGTACGCACTGCCGATCCTGGTTGGCGCCAAGATGACGCAGATGGAAAACCGCATTGTCCTGACCCGATTCAAGGACGGCTATGGTCCCGTCGGCGCCTACTTTCTCCACCTGAAGACGTACACGCAGAACGGCTACGGCGAGGAGTACGAGTCCAAGTGGTACAACCACACCAAGGAATTGGTGGGCGAATACATTGACCACCACCCGGTGCCGACTTGCCTTCGGAACCACGCCTTCATCGAGGAGACGAAGGCCGGCCGCGGCCCCATCCGCATGGTGACCAAGGAGGCCTTCCAGGATCCCCACATGGAGACCGTCGGCTGGGAGAACTTCCTCGGCATGACGATCGGGCAAGCGGTCGTTTGGGCATCGCAGAACATCGATCCCAAGCACATCAATCCCGAGCTGACCACCTCCGAGCCTTATGTCATGGGCTCTCACGCCACCTGCTCCGGCGCGTGGGCAAGCGGTCCCGAAGACCTCGCGCCGGCGGATTATCAGTGGGGATACAACCGGATGATGACCGTCGACGGACTTTTCGGCGCCGGCGACACCATCGGCGGCACCGCCCACAAGTTCTCGTCAGGGTCCTTCGCGGAAGGCCGGATCGCCGGCAAGGCCGCGGTCAATTACGTCAACGACCTGGGCAAAGACCAGCCTCAGGTCCGCGAACAGGAATATCGGGACCTTGAAAAGGTGATATTCCAGCCGTTGGAGAACTACCGGATCGGCCGCAACGAGATCGTCGCCGGGACGGTATCGCCGAGTTACCTTCTGCCGATCCACGGGCTTCAGCGCCTCGAGAAGATCATGGACGAATACGTGGGCGGCATCAGCACCAACTACATGACCAACGACAAGCTGCTCGACCGCGGACTCGAGTTGCTGGGCATGCTGAAGGAAGACATGAACTCGATGGGCGCCGAAGATCTTCACCAGCTTCAGCGGACATGGGAGCTGCAACACCGCCTGTTGGCCTCGGAGTCCGTCGCCCATCACACGTTGTTCCGCCAGGAAACGCGGTGGCCGGGGTATTACTACCGAGGAGATCATATGAAGCTGGACGACGTGAACTGGCACTGCTTCACCTTGTCCCGCTACGACCGGGATTCCGGCAAGTGGGCGATGGAGAAGGCGCCGGTCCACCACATCATCGACTGACGGCGCTGAACCCGAAGTCCCTTGCGCGAGAGTCGGACACGTTCCGGAGAGCGTGCGGCAGGTGCCCGTAACGGCTGCAGGTCACCTCCGCGCCATCTCATCCGCCGGCGAAGCTGGAATCGGCGACGCGTCGAGGTCCGCATAGTACGCCCGCAGGATGGCAAGCACCTCCGGGCGGCTGAATTCGGGGGGTACTTCGAGTCCCTCGGAGAGCGACTTGCGCAACTGGGTCCCGGAGACCTGCAGCCGGTCGGCATCGCCGTGCGGACACGTGCGTCCCGACGCCATTCCGCCGCATCGGTAGCACCAGAACGCAACGTCGATCTTGAGCGGCTGCGTTTCGAGCGCGCCTTTCGGGATCTGGTCGAAGATGTGGTGCGCATCGAACGGACCGTAATAGCTGCCGACGCCGGCGTGGTCGCGGCCGACGATCTGGTGCGAGCAGCCATAGTTCTGGCGAAAAAGTGCGTGCAGCAGCGCCTCACGCGGTCCTGCATACCTCATGTCAAGCGGGTAGCCGGCCTGGACGATCGTCTTTTTCACGAAGTACTTGTCGACCAGCACCGCAATGGCTCGCGTCCGGACTTCTGCGGGAATGTCGCCCGGCTTGAGCGCGCCGAGCAACGAATGAACCAGCACGCCGTCGCATACCTCGATCGCGACCTTGGCGAGGTACTCATGCGATCGGTGCATCGGATTGCGCGTCTGGAACGCTGCGATCTTCGACCAGCCGAGCGACGTGAACAGCGCGCGGGTTTCGCGCCGGCGTCATGAACAGCGCGCCGTATTTCGCCGCGAACCGCCCGTCGACAGCACCTTGATCGGACCGGCGAGATTCACCGCACCCTGATCCATCACGAGTTTGACGCCCGGATGCTCGATATCGGTCGTTCGGAAGACGGTCGCGCACTCATGCACCTTGTCAATCGCGTATTTCTCGGTGACCGACATCGTCGCCAGCGTCTCTCCGGTGTCCGGGTCGACGAGCGCAATCGGCCTGCCCTATTCGGATCGAGTCGGCGAAGGACCTGCTGGCCGAAAGCGTGATCGGGATCGGCCAGAACAGACCGCTGGCAGTTTTCATGCCGTCGCACACGCCTTCCCAATCCGCGTGTGTCATGAAGCCGTCGAGCGGCGTGAATCCGCCGATGCCGAGCATGATGATGTCGCCTTTTTCGCGCGAACTGACGGTGAGCCGCGGCAGCGTCGCGGCGCGGCGCAGTTCCGCTTCGAGCTCGGTGCCCTCGAGAAGGAGGGGCCGAAGGTTGGCGCCACCATGCGGATTAACGATTGGCACGATTGCCGCCTCCTCCTGCGGGGTCGTCCGCGCTGACCGACGCCAACGACCATCACGCGAGCGTGAACAATCGAAAGATCCCAGGCTGATGATCATGAATTCCATGGGCAGAAAAGGTCCGCGTCCCATGTCACGCCACCGCTTGGTAGCAGAGATTCTGCGGGTGGTTGGACTGCGCGTGCCGTACGAGTCCGTCCGTATCGACGAGCCGCGAAGCCTGCCGCCTCAGCGGCCTGCGGGGGGGTGCCACTCGGGGATCACCGTTCCCGGCGCGCGCAGCACGCGGATCATCCGCACCGCGGCTTCGCGGCCCTCGTAGTAGCCGGGAATTCGAAAGGTCTCGGCAAATCCTGCCGACTCGTACAGCGCCTGCGCCGGAACGTTTCCGGCGCGAAGCTCCACGTGTATCGACGCCGTTCCCGCGATCGCTGCCGACGCGGCAAGCCACTCCAGCATGCGCCGGGCGATTCCGAATCGTCGCCACGCCGGGTCAACCGCCAGCAGCACGAGGCGCGCGCGATCGTCGCTCATGCGCATGATGGCGAACCCGACGGGCCGTGCGTCGTCTCGAGCGACGAGCGCAACAACGTCGGGATCGCGAAGCAGGGCCCGCATTCGCGGCGTCCGATACGTCCATCGCAGCCCGGTTTCGACGAGGTCGCGCGACATCGTCGCCAGTATGGCCGCATCCCGCGGAACGGCCAGGCCCAGCTCGATCGTGGAGCGCTTCATGTCCCGAATTGTGCCACCGGTCACGGGATGGCGGGCGGGACGGGCGGCGTATCATCGGGAGACCGGTGGCGGTGCAGGTCACCATCGGCGACGAAACGATTTTTCGGGCGGCAGGTCAAACCCGCGATGTCGGCGCTCTAGGTCGGCGACGGACGAAGGAGATTTTGCATGGAGCGGATAAATTACAAGCCGTTGGCGATCGAGCGCATGCGCGCCGGGGTGGTGGTCCAGCCGCCGATCACCGGACCGAAGCCGGTGCGCCTCGATTCGCCGGCGATCGAGGTGATGACGGACCTGCGGCAGTTCGCGGCGGCGACGATCGGCCCGGAGGCAACGATCGCGCGCGCCAACCGCGCCATGATCGCGCGCGCCGTGCGGCTGCTGCTCGTCGTCGACGTGACCGGTGCCGTCCTCGGTCTCATCACCGCGCATGACATCGTCGGCGAAAAGCCCGTGAACATCCTCCACGAAACCCGGGGAAAACACGACGAGCTCACGGTCGGCGACCTGATGGTGCCGACGACGGCGATCGACGTGCTGGATATCGACGTCGTCCGGCGTGCGGAGGTCGGCCACGTCATTGCGACGCTCAAGGAGGCCGGGCGCCAGCATGCACTGGTCGTCGACCGTGACCCGCTGACGCACGAGGAGTTCGTGCGCGGCATCTTCTCGGCGACGCAGATCGGGCGCCAGCTCGGGATGCCCATCGCCACGTTCGAAGTGGCGCACACGTTTGCCGAGATCGAGGCCGAGCTTTCCCGGTGACGCGGAGGGCGGGACCGAAGCCGCAGGTCAGGTGACGCATAGCCTGCTGTCGATGCGTCAGGGCCCGCCCGCCGCGGCGGGTTGAGGCTGCGGCGTGCCTCCTCCGTGAAACCGGCGACCCCAATCGAGGATCGGCTTTTCGAAGAAGTGCCACGAGGCCGCGGCGAAGGACACGGTCAGTCCGAGCGTGATGGCAAGCTGCTGCAGTGGCGCGAGGTCGGGAATGAGAAGGCAGATCTTGATGGCGAAAAGATGCCAGAGGTAGATGCCGTAGCTGACGACACCCAGGTACCACAACGGCCGCAGCGGCCAGGATTTCGCGATCGAGGGCAGGTGCACCGCAGCCGCGACGACGCAGAGGAAAAACAGTCCGAGCGACGTGCGCCAGAAAATGACCATTCCCGCCCGATTCCAGTAATCGGCGTGCGGCCAGTAGATGGCAAAGCAAAGCGTTCCGGTGACGATCGCCGCACCGGTCCAGATCCAGCCGGCCGCCGGGGCAGTGTCGGGGCGTCGGTCCAGCCATTTGGCGAGGAATATCCCCGCGCCGAATTCGTCGAGCGCGCCCGGCAGCTGCATGACGCGCATGAACAACCGATCCGGCGCGAGGTGGCCGAAGACATGGAACATGCCGGCGCGCCACGCCCAGGCGATCAGGATGCAATAGACCCAGATGCGCCAGCCGGGCGTTCTCGCGATCCACGGAACGAGCGCGGCGACGGTCAGATAGAACTGCATTTCGAGCGCCAGCGTCCAGTTGACGCCGTCGATCGAATCGAACGTTGCCGACCAGAAGCTGTGCGTGAACGTCAGATGCGCCGAGACCTGCCAGAGCACGCGCAGCGCCGACTCGTCGAAGAACTCGGGCTTGAGCAGCAGGACCCACAACACACCCGTCAAAACGTAGAGCGGCACGATACGCGCCAGCCGGCGAGCCCAGTACCTTTTCCGGAACATCGCCGGTTCCGCACGCCACAGCCCAAGAGCGCTTCGCGTGATGACGAATCCGCTGATGACGAAGAAGAGGTCGACGCCGATCCATCCGATTCGGAACGCGACGAGCGGCCCCTCGTCGGGAAACGCCGTCCACTTCATGAATACGATGACGTGATAGACGACGACCGCGGTCGCTGCGAACGCGCGCAACAGGTTGATGTTCTCGAAACGATCGTTCAAGGGAGTTCCGGGGGTCACGCCAGCTCATCGGCGACGACGCCCGCCATCACAACCATGACGGCGATCATCCCGATCCCGAACGGGGGACTCGTTCTGCCGCCGTCAGGTTCGCGCACGTCGGCGTCCGCCGCGGGAATTTCGTCGCGGGGACGCACGCTCAGCCCCGCTTCGACTTGCGACCGGGCTTGAACCAGTTGAGGCGGGCGCGCAGGCGCACGACGTCGCCGACGATGATGAGCGTCGGACCTTGCAGTCCGGCACGTTTCGCGCGGGTGGCGAGCGTCTTCAACGTGCCGGTGACGACACGCTGAGTGGACCGGGTCCCCTGCTGCACGATGGCGGCAGGTGTGGTCGCGGGAAGGCCATGCCCGGCGAGTTGCGCGCACAGCGCGGACAGACCGGGGAGACCCATGTACACGACGATCGTCTGCCGGGGCCTTGCCAGCGCCGACCAGTCGAGATCCATGCTGCCGTCCTTGAGATGCCCGGTGACGAACACGCACGATTGCGCGCAATCGCGATGAGTGAGCGGGATTCCGGCATAGGCCGCCACCCCGAGTGCGGCAGTGATACCCGGCACGACCTCGAAGGGAATGCCGTTGGCCGAGAGCGAGTCGATCTCCTCTCCACCACGCCCGAAAATGAACGGGTCGCCCCCCTTGAGCCGCGCCACGTGCTTGCCGGCACGGGCATGTCGCACGAGCAGCGCATTGATCTCCTCCTGCCGCATCGCGTGGTTCGCGCGCCGCTTGCCCACGTAGATGCGCTCGGTCGCTGGCGGCAGCAGATCGAGCACGGCCGGCGAGACCAGATTGTCGTAGAGCGCGACGTCGGCGCGCTGCATCAGCTTCAGCGCGCGCAGCGTGAGGAGCTCCGGATCCCCGGGGCCGACGCCGACGAGATAGACGGCGCCGCTCGCCTTCCGGGGACGTTGCGGCGACGGAGGTTCAGCCGGATTGCGTAGGCGCGCCGCCATGCGGATGAAGCGTGTGAGACGATCGCCGGCCGCTGTCGCCGGTCGGGCGTCATATGAACAGCGTGATGTCGGACCTGCCCGCGAACTCGAGAAACGTCGCTGCGCCGCCGTAGTCGATGCCGTCGATGAATTCGCTCTTGTCGAACTCGAACAGGTCGAGCGTCATCTGGCAGGCGATCAGCTTCACCCCGGCTTCGAGGCACGAGGCGCGCAGCTCTTCGAGCGACGCGACGCCGTGCTTCTTCAGCTTCTGCTTCATCATCATCGTCGCCATCGATTCCATTCCCGGCAGCGCGGTCATCAGGACAGGCATGGGCACGGGCATCGGCATGGCCGGGTTCGCGAGCGGACTGATCTTCACGTCGGAGAGATCGCGGCGCAGCAGCGTCAGCCCGTAGAACGTGAAGAAGACCTGCACCTCGTAGTCGAGCGCCGCGGCGGTCGACGCGAGAATCAAAGGCGGATACGCCATGTCGAGCGCACCCTTGCTCGCGATGATCGCCATGCGCTTCGGTTGGCCGTCCATGGACAATCCCTTCCGGCGGGTGTCGCCGCCCTATTTCTTCTTCATGTAGAAGACGAACGTCTTGTCCTGCTCGGCGGACGACAGCAGCGTGTGTCCCGTCTGCTTCGCGAAGGCGTCGAAATCCTTGACCGATCCCGGGTCCGTCGCGACGACCTTCAGCACCTGGCCGGATGTCAGTTCGTTCAGCGATTTCTTGGTCTTCAGGATCGGCAACGGGCACGAGAGCCCGCGCGCGTCGAGTTCCTTGTCAAATTCCACGGCGTGGCCTCCCTGATCGGTTCGGCCTTGCCGGGCGGCGTGGCGCCACCGTGCAAGGCATGTTGATTATAGCCGCGACGGAACTCCGCAGCGGATGCGCAGGGCGGGTCGCTCGGTCTCGCGTCGAACCGGCGCTACCCCTTTGTCGCCCGCCGCAGATGGCTGGGAGCAACGCCGAAGCGCTTGCGGTATTCGATGGCAAACGTCGTCGAGCTGCGGAAGCCGCAGCGCTCGGCGATCTCGGCGATGCTCGCGTTTCCTTCGTCGAGTGCGCGCTGCGCATGGTCGAGCCGGACGTTGCGCGCATGCGCGACGGGGGTGACGCCGCGAAAATCGGCGAAGGCCTTCTCCAGCGTCCGCGCGCTGACGCCGCAGTGTGTCGCGAGGTGCGAAATCGTGAACGCTTCGCCGAGGTGCTCGAGAATGTAGCGGTCCGCACGCTTAAGGAAAAATGGCTCCAGTGGACGCTTGTGCGCACCGGATCGCGCTTCGCCCGCCGAGAGGCTGGCGTTGCGGTTGTGCGAACCCACGAGTTGCAGATACCGGCGATAACTCGCGCGGGCCGCGACCGTGTCGCCGAGGGCGTCCTCGACGATCGACCGGTCGTACTCGAGAAATTCGAGCAGGACGTTGAAGGTGCCGGTCTCGCGGGCGAGCGATTGCGCGACGTCGAGCTCGTGCAGCGCCTCGCGATGATGCCCGAGGACGCGCAGGCCCCACGCGAGGTTCGAGCGCGTCACGATCTCGTCGTATTTCGCGCCGCGCGCCTGCAGTACGCCGAGGCGCTTTCTTATCGCGCGCACCGCTCGGTCGGCGTGACCCAGCAGGATCTCGAGGCGTTCGATGTTGCCGGAGACGTACCACGCCGCGAATTCGTAGTTCGCCCGTTCGGCCACCGCGCGCGCCCGCTCGAAAAATTGCAGTGCCTTTCGCGCGTCTTCCTCCATCGGCGCGGCGTCGTGCGGGTCGAGCGAGGAAAGGTGCGACCGCGCATGCGGCGCGTGCAGCTTGGACGTGGCGCGGTCGAAGCAGACAGCGCCGAGAATGTTGAGGACCTGCACCAGGACGTAGTCGTCCCCGCTCGCCTCGGCCAGCTCGATCGCGTGGTCGGCCTGCGCCGACGCCGCTTCGTAATTGGCCCGGGCAAGCATGATCGCAATGCGGATGCGCAATGCGAACGCGGCGTATGCGCGGTCACCGTGGCCTTCGAGGATCGGCAGAAGGCGGTCGACGATTCCGTTGGCGTCCGAATAGCGTCCCTGGAAGTAGGCGAGTTCCGCGCGCCAGGCCTCGACGCGAAGCGCCGGTCCCGATTCGGCGTCCGGAGCGGCCGCGTGCGCCGCGGCGTCGAGCTCGCGCAGCGCGTCGACATGATCGCCTTTGCGCATGGCGCACGATGCGCAGACCAGGTGAAGTTCGACGCGGTCGGCGGAACCGGTTTCTGCGGTCGGGCTGTCGAGCGCACCGCGCGCGGCCTCCACAGCGGCGCGCAGTTCGCCCGAGCGGGCGAGCTCCCAGGCTCGACCGGGAGCCGAACGGGCGGCCGAAGGCTGTCTCATGCCGCCATTCTTGCGCAATCGGCCGTCGCGATCCCGGGACGGGGCCAGAAAATTGCGGATTTCGATAGGTCGGGCGCGCAGGGCCTTCCGTTGCGATCCCGCGCGCCTAGAATCGCCTCACATCGACGTCGGGGGATCCGTCAATGAACGACGCACTCATCGTTGCCCGGAGCACCGCAGCAATCGTCGGCTTCGCCGCGACGGCTGCATTTGCCCAGCTAGACAAGGGCGGCGAGAACCACTACATCCTCGAATGCGACGACCAATGCGTCGTCAACGGCAGAATTCGCCCCGGCTTCACAGGCGCGTGGTCGGATCCGGATCAGAGCGGCCAGGGCTTGTTCATCGAAGTTCTTCCCGACAACCGCATCCACGTCGCCTGGTTCACCTTCAATCCGCAGGGGACCGAGCAGGCGTGGTTCACGGGTGTCGGCATCTACAGCGGCAACCAAGCGACCATCACCGAGGTCACGCAGCCGACCGGCGGCCGCTGGGTCACGAGCCCGACTCCGGCACAAGTCGCATCGAACGTGTGGGGCTCGCTGATCCTGAGATTTGTCGATTGCAACAATGGCTGGGTCGAATTCATGTCGACGCGCGGGTATGGCGTAGGTGCGATGAGACTCGTGCGCTTGACGCAGCCAGCAGGATCCACGTGTCCATGAATTCGTAGGGAGAGCGAGATGAGAACCATTGACCAAATTCGGGCAGGCACCACATGGCATCTGATTGGTGCGGCTATGGTCGCCATGGCAGTCAATGCCCAGAGCTCGGGCCAGTCGATCGAAGGTTCTGGCGCCGGTGCGGATCCACAGATCGGTGAGGCGCGCTGGGTGCCAACCGGTGACCTCAAAGAGGCTCGCTTCTTTCACACGGCGACCTTGCTGCACGAAGGCAAGGTCCTGGTCGTCGGGGGATACGGCGAAAAGGGCGGGCTGGATACCGCCGAACTTTACGATCCGACCACCGAAACATGGAGCGCGACCGGCCGCATGAGCGTAGCAAAGTCAGGCCATTCGGCAACGCTGTTGCATGACGGGCGGGTTCTGGTTGTGGGCTGGGCGAACGATGCGAGCAGCGCGGAAATTTACGACCCGAGCACCGGAATTTGGACCGTCGCCAGCGCTGCAACGGGTCCGTGGCAAGATCAGACGGCAACACTTCTCCAATCCGGAAAAATCTTGCTCGCCGGGGGGTGGCCCTTCGGGTCGCTCCCCCCGCGACTTCCCTCCGGCGGCTCCGCCTTGTTCGATCCGGTTGCCGGCTCGTGGAGTCCGACCGACGGCTCCCTCGTTCCGGTAGGAGAAGGGAATCGAGCTACGCTGCTGCGCGATGGTCGGGTATTGGTGACAGGAGGATCAACCGACGCGGACTTCGCTTTCGGCCTGCAGGACACCTACTTATACGACGCCCTGTTGAACACATGGAGCCGGGGCCATGACCTAGGCGAGCCCCGCTTGAGTCACTCGGCGACGGTGCTACAAGATGGGAGGGTCTTGGTGGCAGGGGGCGCCACATACTCGCAGGAGACTTCTGGGGCGACACGACTCATCCCCGCCCCCCTCCCCAAAATACGGCGGAGCTTTTCGATCCCGCCCTGGGGAATGTGGAGCTCAACCGGCGACCTTAACGTGGCGCCACTACGGACACACGGCGTCGTTGCTTCCATCCGGCGAAGTGCTCAGGTGGCAGCCGGGTGGACTTTTACCCCGATCAAGATTCCTCGAGACTGCGAAGCAGACGAGCTGTACGAAGCACGCGACGGGCACTGGAGCCGAACCAATGACCTCAGCCAGCACGCCACGATCACACCGCGACGCTGCTGCCGGATGGAAAAGTCCTGGTTGCGGGTGGGTTTGGGATGCAGTCATTCTCAACGATTGCGCTGAACAGCGCGAGCTTTTTACGGGCCGTCGCCTGGCACGATAGTGCCCCGCATTCACAGGTCGCTGGTACGACCCTGCGCAGAGCGGTCAAGGTCTGTTCATCGAAGTCCTTCCGGACAATCGCTTCTTCGCGGGTTGGTTCACGTTCAATCCTGCCGGGACGGAGCAGTCGTGGTTTGTGGGGGTGGGGACCTACAGCGGCAACACGGCAACCATTAACGCGGTCGACCAGCCGACGGGGGGTCGCTGGATTCCGAATTTCGATCCCGCGTCGAATCACGAACAACGCTGGGGCACGTTGACATTCACCTTCACCGACTGCAATCACGGCAAGGTCGATTTCAATTCGACCGCGGGATACGGTTCGGGGAGCATGAACCTGACGCGGCTCACGCAGCCGGCCGGGCTCGCATGCCCTTAGCTGAGTTTGGCGTCTGCTGTTACTCGAAGCTCCGCCGGTAGAAGAGTCCGACTCCGCTGACCGTCCCCGCTTCCGCGCGCACGGAGAGCGAGTTGGAAAGCGCATATTCCACGCGCAGCGCGTTGGTGGCGACGGTCAGCCCCTGCTCCCAGGCGATCGAAAGTCTTTCGCTCAATCGCTTGCCGATCGAAACGACCTGACCGGTGGCGTCCGGTGTCCCGCGCGCCGCGCCGCGCGCCGCGGCGGTGCCGCTCCGGAACGAGATGTCGTCGAGGCCGATCGACTGTGCGAACGTCGTGGTCACGGGCCTGCTGTTGGGCCCGAGCAGCGCGGCGGAGGCGGCCTGCAGAGCCGCGAGATCGGTGCCGGACGAGCGATCGAGACTCTGGCCCAGCACGAGCCACGACAGTTTCTCGCTGTCGGGGACCGGCGGATTCGACGTCAGCGTGATGATCGGCACGCGAACCGTGCCCGTCACCGCCACGCCGGCCTCGACCGCGAGGTTCCTGCGCAGCGCGACGATGTCGAGCGCCGGATTGTCGAGCGGGCCGTCGAAGATGAGTCGCCCGGGATCGATGGTCAGCCGCTGGCCATAGGCGAAATACGTTCCGTTCACGGTGTACAGCAATCCCTTGCCGGTGAATCCGCCGGGCCCGTTGCGCACGCGGACCTCTCCGCGCAGGCCCGTGTCGAGGCCACGCCCGACGAAGGTGAGCCGGTCGCCGAAATCGAGATTCACGTCGATGATCATTGGAATGTCGGTGGAGCGCATGATGTCGGGCGATCGCTCCGGCCAGCCTTTCACGACCACGTCGTCGCCCAGCGTCGCTGCCGTGTCGAAATCGTAGACGAAGCGGCCCTCATCCGCCTTCAGCGATCCGTTCAGCAGGACCTTGCCCTTGGCGAGCGCGAGTTCACCGTTACCTGACACCGAGAGATTGAAATCAGGCCGGTTGAAGACGCGGAATTTTTCCGCATGCCAGGTGACGTGCGCCGCGGCGTCGGCTGCGGACTCCGTCGCCGCGGCGAGCGTTCCCGATGCACGGAAGGTGCCATCGCCGGCCGAGAACACGAGTTCGTCAAGGGTGATCCGCCGATTCGCGACGCGTGCGCTCACGCGGCCGTTCTTGAAGTGAAGCCCATGCTGCGCGGCGTCGATGCGCAGGTTCGTTCCCTGCACCGTTCCGGATACTGGCGCATCGCGCAGCGTTCCGCGGGCCGCGAGGTCGAGATGCAACCGGCCGTCGACCAGGGCCGTCGTCCCCGCCCAAGGCTGCAGCAATTCGAGCGACGCGAGATCGGCGACGAGCGTCAGTTCAAGCGGCGCCGTCGGCGAGATGCGGCCGGGCGGCGCGCCGGGGATCGCACCGATCGACATCGTGGCGTCCGCCGTGCCGCCGCGTGCCGACCTGAATTTTGCCGTAGCCTTCAGCGCGTCGTCCTCGATCTTTGCGCTGCCCTCGAGCGCGGTGATGCCGGCCGCCAGGTTGGCGACGGCGGCACTGTCGTCGCGTGCGAGCCACAGGTCGCCCTGCTCGCGCCGAACGGACACGGTGCCGGAGAGGCGCGGCGCCGCCGCGAGCGACCATTCGCCGCCCATCGTGAGCGTCGAGCGCACGGGGAGAGGTCGGCCGGCAAGCCGTGCGATGGTGGCGACCGGTACTGCATTGAAGCGTCCCTGCGAAGTGATCCTGCCCTCGTCCCAGGCAAACGCGCCGATGTCGACCGTTCCTTCGGCCACCGTGAAGTGCGCTTCACCTAGAAGTACCTTGCGATGCGCGATCGAAACCTTCGCCGGCGACGTCAAACGCAGCGCCCATGGACCGCGACCCGCGAGCGAATCGATCGCACCGTCCCAGACGAGCCCCGCAATCTCGTCGACGCCCGGGTTCCCGCGAACGGCGCCGTGGGCAGTGGCGTCGAGGCCCAGGTCATCGCCGGTAAGCGCCATCGTCAGCGTATGCGCGGCGAGCGTGCCGGCGACTTGCGCGGATGCGCCGGAGGCATCGCCGGAGGGGGTCTTCACATCGGTGGCGCCGACGTCGATCCGCAATGTTCGCGACGCGACGTCGGTGCGCCCGAGCACCGGTGCGGAGGGCTCGACAGCGACGTGCGCGCCTAGGGTCCCGATCGCGAATCCATCGCCCAGCTTGAGGTGTTCTCCCTTCGCGGAGACATCGAATCCCGCGACGAGCGGTATGCCTGCCATCTGCGCGCTTACATGCAGCGCACCGTCCAGCGCGCGTGGAATGCCTGCCGGCAGGAGCGGCACGAGATCGGCGAGGTGCGGCGCATCGAGCGTTGCGGTCATGCGGTCGCCAGGGTCGCCGACGCTGCCGGCCGCGACGAGCCTCGCCGATGCGATGGAAAGGTCGACCGCGGCATTGCGCAGATGATCCGGTGATGCGCTGCCTCGAAGGGTGCCCTGCACAGGTTTGCCCGACAGGAGGCTTCCTTGGGTGATCGCGACATCCGCATCGACGCGCCACACCGGGTTCAGCATGCCTGTCGCGGTGACTTTGCCGTCGAGCGATCCCGCGGGATAGGCGCCGAAGCGGGACGGGTCGAATCGGGTCGCCGTCGCATTCACGGTGAACGAGCGTTGCCCGGCGAGATCGAAGCGTCCGCGTCCCGCAAGCTCGCCGCCGCTGGCGCGCGCGCGGAAACGTGTGAATTCGATGGTGCTTTCGTCGAAGGTCGCCGCGAAGTCGACCGCGAGCGCGCCGGGAAACCGGCGGTCCACGAGGTTGCCGCTGATCGATCGCTGCGTTGCGTCGAGATCGGCGACGATCGCACCCGCAAGACGTGTTGCGACGAGCGGCGCGTAAATCTGCCGGGCGTCGAGGTCGCGGATGTCGAGCGACCAGCTTCCGCCGGAGACGCGATCGCCGATCCCGAAACGCGCCTTGCCGGTCGCCTTCGCGCCGCCCTCGAGTTCGGCAGCGAGATCGTCGAGCGCAAGGGAATCCGCCTGCCAGGCGAAGCGCGTCGACAGCCTGCGAACGGGAGTACGGTCCGCGGCGAGGTTGCCGGCAAGGGCATTGGTCGCGTCGAGCGTGCCGGCGAGGCCGCCGTCCGTGGGCCGCGCGTTCACCGTGGCGGCGAGGCGCGTCGTCGGCAGCGCACGGCTCCAGGCGGCGAGATCGACGTCCCGTACGTCGAGCGTCAACGCGACGAGCGGGACGGCCGCGAGCGGCGCCAGCGTTGCGTGCCCGGAAACGTGCCCGTCGCCGACGCGCCCGTCGACGTCGGCCGCGAGCGACGACAGGGTTCCCTTGGCCACCAGGTTGATGCGCGCATCGCGCAGTGTCGCATCGCCTGCAAGCGCGAAGATCCCGTCGACCGTGAAGGGCGCGAGCGCGCCGAGCGTGGCGTCGCCGCCGAGCGTCCCTACTTTGGTGACGACGCGGAGATTGCCGATTCGGTGCGCCGTCGCGCCGCCCGCGTAACCGAATTCGAGTCCCTCCATCTTCCCGCTGCTCGTGCCGACCCGCCACATGAGCGACCCGACCGCGAGTCGCTCGATCGCGACGTCGACCGGCAGCGCGAGGCTGTCCGGCAGCGGAACCGCCGCGTCCGAGGCATCGATCTCGATCGTCAGCGCGCGCGCGCCGAGCCCGTGCACGACGATGCCGCGCGACCACAGTCCCGCCGGACGCCAGGTCAGCGCGACGTCGGTGGCCTCGACCTTGGTCGCCGTGCCCCGCCACGCGATGCGGCGCACGCGCACCGTGTCGATCAGGGCACCCGTTGCGTCGTCGACTTCGAGTGCGCCGCCGCTTCTTGCCACGAGTTCGCGGACGAGCAGGTCGACACCCATCGGCGTCGTCATCATCGCTACTCCGGTGACGACGCAGATGGCGATTGCCGCGAACGTGACGGCAAGCGCGTTCAGCAGCGCGCGCCGCAGACGCCGCCGCGTTCGCGCGGGCGCCGGTGCGGGCTTCTCCGCCGGGAGCGTGTCCATGGCTAGAACGTAAGCCCGACGGAGAGGTGAATGCGGACCTTGTGCACGTCCTGCCCGTAGGCGAGATCGACGCGGAATGGCCCGAGCGGCGAGCGCACGCGCGCGCCCACGCCGTAGCCCAGTGCAAGATGCGTGTCGGTCAGGCTGTCGACGGCGTTGCCGGCGTCGACGAAGGCGGCGATGCCCCAGGACTCACGGAACCAGTGCGTCAGCTCGCCGTTGAACACTGCGTAGTAGCGCACCGGAACGGTCGCATCGCCTTCCTGCACACCGAGGCTTTCGAACGCGTAGCCGCGCACGGTCGTGTCGCCACCGGTGCGGAACAGGAGCGCCGAAGGAATGTCGTGTCGCGACGGTGCGAGCACGGCGCCCCCTTGCGCGCGAAACTGGAATTCGTTCTTGGCGTCGATCGGCACCCACGCGACAAAACGACCGACCGCGCGGCCGAATCCGCGTGTCGAGACGCCGGGGATGCCGCCACCGCCTTGCAGGCTCGCCATCCAGCCTGACGTGGGCGACACGAGGTTGTCCGTGCGGCGCCAGAACCGCTCGTATTCGAGGTAGACGGCGTGCGAGCGGATCCATTCGGCGCCGGAGGGTTGCTGCTCGTCGAGCAGGAAGGTCGCCGACACGGCGCGCTCGTTGCGCTCCTCGATCGTGTGCCAGCGCGTGCCGATGGCGGCGGTTCGCGTGACGAGCCCCTCGATGTCGGTCCGCACGGCGCCCGCGAGATAGGTGCCTACCCAGTGCGCATCGTTCGGCGGCTGCGTGAAGCGCACCGACACCGACTGCAGCTTCGATTCGAGACGGCCCTCGACCAGCATCTGCAGGCCCTCGCCGTTCAGGTTGACGTCGCGATAGGACGCGTTGCCGCGGAATTCGACGTCGGTGGAATAGCCGATGCCGCCTTCGAGGCGGCGCGTCGGCGCTTCGATGACGGCGACCTTGATCGTCGCGTCCTCCGGATGCGTGGTGTCGGTTTCCACCGCGGCCTGCGCGCTCGCAAAATAGCCGGACGCGTTGAGGCGCCGGACGAAGCGCACGAGCTCCGCCTCGTCGTAGGGCGCGCCGGGTTCGATCGTGCTGAAGCTGCGAACGAGCGATGGCGAGTAGCGCGACAATCCGGTCACCTCGATATCGCCGAATCGAAAGGCGGGACCGCTCGCGAGTTCCATCGTCAGCGTCGCGGAGTACAGAGGGGGATTGATGAAGGCTTCGCTGTGCGCGATCTTCGCCGCCGGGTATGGGCTTGCGACAAGCGTTGACAGCGCAAGATCCTTGGCCGCGGTCCATGCGGATTGCGTGAACGTCGAGCCGACCGGGAGGCCCCAATCGCGTTTCAGTCGGGCGATGGCATCGACGCCGCGCGGGACGTCGGTCGTGGCAGGACCCGTGACCGCGATGTCGACTTCGGTGATCCGGGTCGGCTCGCCCGGGACCACCTTGAGCGTGACCGTCATGGGCGTCGTGGCGCGATCGACGACGACGTCGATCTCTGCCGAAAACCAGCCCTCGGCCGCTGCCGCCATCCGCGTTTCGTCGACGGCTTCGCGCGACAGCCGGTCGAGGAGATCCTCCGTCATTGCCGTGTACGCTTGCCAGCGCACGAGGCCGACCGCGCGTTCCAGCGTCGCCTTGAGCGGCGAGGGCGCGTCGACGACCACCCGGTACGCGGCTGCGGAGGTGACAACTGCCGGCGTCGCTGCGGATTCTTCGGATGCGTCCGCGGCGCGAACGTCAGCGGCGCGCAGTATCGTCGCCGTCAGGGCCAGCGAGGCGAGCCAGGGCAGAAGGAGTCGATTCGGGCGCGCGACGTGGGGCACGTTCGGGATTATCGTCGATTGACATGCGGGACCGTTCCGGGCCACTTGCGCTCGGCGCAGTACCCGGGGGACCGACCGGCGCGCGCACCGGTTCGCGCGGTGCAAGCTCGGGGCGCGTTGAAGTGGGAAGCTCGGGGATCTCTCGGCGCGGCCAATCGAGATTCCAGTTGACGCCGGGCGGATCGCCGAGACCCCAGAGGAACACGCCGACCCGGGACACGCCGGTCTGATCGTAGCGGATTGCGCAACCGGCGAGTGCCAATACCACCAGGGCTGCCGCGGTCGCCCGCACGCGCACGGCTAGAAGTCCAGGACCAGCGTCGCGCCGAGTGCCGGGCCGATCTTGTAGTTGTCGCTGTACAGGCCGCCTCCGTTCTCGGTGTCGACGGTCAACTTGCCGCCGGTCACGATCGCGCCGTAGAAATCGATCCGCGCATCCTTCGAGAGCTTGCGCGTGACGCGCATGAAGATAGGAATGAAGCTGTTCTCGCCGATGCCGCTCGGCGTCGGATTGTCGGTCGCGAGCCGGAATCGGTAATTGCGATAGGTGAGTCCCTGCGCAAATTCCCAGCGTTCGTCCGGCGTATAGACGAACTCGAGCCCGGCGCCGCCCGCGGGCCCGGCCTGGAACGGGTTCTTCACGCGCCATTTGTCGTTGATCTTCCAGTTGACGACGAAAAAGGGCAGCGCCTGCGTCTTGTCGACACGCCGGAAGGCGCTGACGCCGAGTCCGACGGTGAGATCGGGGGAAAACGCCTTCGCCGCCAATGCGACCGCGCCGTAGGTCAGCGCGTCACCGGTGCTTGCGCCCGACTCGTACGTCCAGGCGACGGTGGGGGTCACGCTGACGATGAGATCGGCGGCCCACGCATAGGTGAAGTCGACGCCGACGCTGGGCGCATTGAGGTTCTTCCACGGCGCCACGTTGCCGAACGCCGTCGGCTCGTTGAAATTCCACGACTGGTATTCATAGCGCGCGGCAAGGCCGACGGTGAACTGAGGAGTGAACTGGCGCGTCACGGAAGCACTCGCCAGTCCGGCCGCCCAGTTGAACCGTCCGCCGCTGTCGAGCGACGTGTTGAATTGCGTGTAGCCGGTAAACGCGGCGGTTCCGCTCACGACGCCGGGCGCGGCCTGCGAATGCGCAGTCACCGAACAGAAGGACGACAGCGCAGCGATCAGGAGGGCTGGGCGGGCGCGGATTCGCATGCAAAGTCTCCGGTAATGGTCAGGCGGTAAGGCGGACGGCGGGCGTCCGCGACGTTGTCGCAGGGGATCGCGCGCCGCGATTCTACTCGGTAGATACGCCGCGGGCTTCGGCATACCTTGGCGTGGCGCGGTCCGGCCTACCCGCGTCCATTCCGATGGCATGAAGCCGCGTGCCGGTGCCGGCGTGCGCATCCGGGGCAGCCAACGCGCGCTCACGCAGCGCCGATCGCTTACGGAAGCGTGGTCGACGCGCGCCGATTCGCGCAGCCCGCGCCCTAGCAAGGCGACCCGTTCGAACGATCGTACGGGCGCGGGCTTCCAAATCAGGCCTGTTCTTCCTAATTTACTTTCGATAACAGAGCTAAGTATTTGTTTAATATAAAGGATGGATTTGGATGCAACATCGAGTCTAAGTCATTGTTCACAAAACGAAAAAGGGTTGACCATCGCCGATGCGTTCACTTATAGTCCCTACTGGTGGTAAAAAGTGGGTCGAAGTGGGACTTTTGCGCGCCAAGCGGGAATTTGTCTGCCCGGCGTGAATGAGCGCTCACCTTCGCCCGGGCCGGGAGGGGCGAGACGGTGGTGCAAGGAGCGGGAGTCGCGGCGGAAGGCAGTGGCGGGAATGCCGTGTTCCGTGGCGTCTCGCAACTTGCGCTCGACGCCAAGGGACGCCTGGCAATTCCCGCAAGACATCGCGACGCGCTCGCGGGCCGCCCCGCGGAGGGCGGTACGGCCGCCTCCGGCGCCGTTGTGGTCACCGCGGACCCGTCCCGCTGTCTGCTCGTCTATCCGCGCGCGGCATGGGAGCCGATCCAGTCGCGGCTGATGGCGCTCTCGTCGTTCAATCCCGAGATTCGCAGCCTGCAGCGGCTCATCGTCGGTTTCGCCGACGACGTCGACTTCGACGGCAACGGTCGCATTCTCGTGCCGCCCGCGCTTCGCCAGTACGCATCGCTCGACCACCACGTCGTGCTCGTGGGCCAGGGCAACAAGTTCGAGCTGTGGGATGCGGCGAGATGGAACGACGAGACTGCGCGCGCGATCACGTTCCCGGAAGGCGGCCTGCCGCCCGAGCTCGACGGCTTCTCGCTTTGATGGCCGATGGCGTTCACGTTCCCGTCCTGTCCGAAGAAGCCGTCGCCGCCCTGGCACTTACATCCTGACGGAACGTACGTCGACGCAACGTTCGGACGCGGCGGTCACGCGCTTCGCATTCTCGACACTCTCGGTTCCTCCGGACGCCTCGTTGCGCTCGATCGCGACCCCGCCGCCGAAGCCGCAGCCGGGGCGATCTCCGATCCGCGGTTCGTGTTCCGCCGCAGCTGGTTCTCGGAACTTCCTGGGGTGCTCGCGGGGCTCGGCATCGAAGGCATCGACGGCGCGCTCTTCGACCTCGGCGTCTCCTCTCCGCAAATCGACGATCCCGCGCGTGGCTTCTCGCTGCGTGGCGACGGCCCGCTCGACATGCGGATGGACCCTACACGCGGCGAATCCGCGGCTGACTTTCTCGCCCGCGCCGACGTGCGCGAACTGACGGAGGTGATTCGTGAATATGGTGAAGAACGGTTTGCTCAATCGATTGCAAGAGCAATTGTTGCGGCTCGCTCGCTCGCGCCCGTCGTCCGGACGCGGCAGCTGGCGGCCCTCGTGGCCCAAGCCGTCCGCACGCGCCCGCGGGGTGATCGGAGTCAGGATCCGGCCACGCGGACCTTCCAGGCTCTCCGGATTTTCGTCAATCGGGAACTCGCGGAACTCGCGCTGACGCTGCCGCGGGTCGTGCGGCTCATGAATCCCGGCGGCCGTCTCGCGGTAATCAGCTTTCATTCGCTCGAAGACAGAATCGTGAAACGCTTTTTCGGCTCGGCAGCGCAGCCCTACGGCGGCGATCCCCGGCTCGCGCGACTTGCCATCGCGACGGCATCGCTGCCCGGCGCACCGCTCGCGCTGGTCGGCCGCGCCCTCCGGCCCTCGACGCGGGAAGTCGACGCCAATCCGCGCGCGCGGAGCGCCACGTTGCGCGTCGCGGAGCGCACGACGCATCCGATCCCGGCGAATTTCGGCGACGCCGCCGCGAACGGATGACCGCGGAATGCTGCGCCTGAACCTCCTGCTGCTCGCGCTGCTCGTCGGGTGCGGAATCTCCCTTGTCACGTCGCGTCACCAGGCACGCAAGGCTTTCGTCGAACTCGAGCGAGCGCAGGCGCAGTCACGGAGCTACGAGATCGAGTACGGGCAGCTGCAGCTCGAGCAGTCGACGTGGGCGATGCCGGCGCGCGTGGAAAAGATCGCGCGCATGTCGCTCGGCATGGAGCTGCCGAACGCCTCGCGAGTCGAGGTCATCCCGGCGGGAGGCGAACGTTGAGAGCCGGCGCGTCGGCATCGCCTCGAGGCACGGCGCCCCCGCCCGCGCTGCCTCGCTATCGCGCGCCGATCCTGTTCGGCGGGCTCGTCTTCGTGTTCGCGGCGCTGGCCGCCCGGTCGGTCTATCTCCAGTGGTTCGACAACGTGTTCCTGCAGGAGCAGGGCAGCGCGCGCTACAGCCGCGAGCTCGAGGTCCCCGCGCATCGGGGCCGCATCGTCGACCGATTGGGCGAGGCGCTCGCGATCTCCACGCCGGTCAAGTCGCTGTGGGCGTTTCCCGCAAAGGTCGATGCGACGCCGGCGCAAATGGCCGGGCTCGCGAAGGTGCTGGAGATCGCCCCGCAGGCGCTAGCGCGCCGCTTCGAGACCGGCGAGGACTTCGCCTACGTCGCCAAGCAGCTTCCCCCCGAAGTCGCCGACCGCGCGATGGCGCTCAAGATCGGCGGCATCAACGAGCACAACGAGTACCGCCGCTACTATCCGGCCGGGGAATCGATGAGCCACATCCTGGGGTTCACCGGTGACCGCGACGTCGGCCAGGAGGGGATCGAGCTCGCCCAGCAGGAATGGCTGGGCGGGCGACCCGGCAGCCGCCGCGTAATCATCAATCGCCGCGGCGATGCCGTCGAGGACGTCGAGGCGATACGCGCGCCGCAGGCGGGCCGCGACCTGGCGCTCGCGATCGACACGCGGCTCCAGCACATCGCGTTCCGGGAACTGAAGGCGGCGGTCGAAGCCAACAAGGCGAAGGCGGGCGGACTCGTGATTCTCGATTCCAGGACCGGGGAGATCCTCGCGCTCGCGAACTGGCCGACGTACAACCCGAACGCGCGAAACCGCGTCGCCCGCGAGAAGATGCGCAACCGCGCGTTGACCGACGTGTTCGAGCCGGGGTCGACGCTGAAACCCTTCACGATCGCGGCGGCGCTGGAATTCGGCAACGTGACGCCGGACTCCGTCATTCAGACCGCGCCGGGAACCCTGACGATCGGGCCGGCCACCATCCACGATGCGCACGCCAACGGCGCGCTCACCGTCGAGCAGGTGATCCAGAAATCGTCGAACGTCGGCGCCGCGAAGATCGCCCTCTCGCTGCCGCCGGAGACGATGTGGCACATGCTTTCCGAATCCGGTTTCGGCACGCCGCCGAAGACAGGATTTCCGGGCGAGGTCGCGGGCCGGCTGCGTCCGGCCAAGTCATGGCGCCCGATCGAGCAGGCGACGATGGCGTTCGGCCACGGCATCTCCGTGAATCTCGTCCAGCTCGCACGGGCGTACACGGTATTTGCAAACGACGGCGAACTGAAGCCCGTGACGCTACTCAAAACCAACGGACCCGTTGCCGGCCGCCCGGTGATGCAGCGCGAAACGGCGATCGCGGTGCGACGGATGCTCGAAATGGCGGTGACGCCCGGGGGAACGGCGCCCAAGGCGCAGGTTCCGGGATATCGCGTGGCCGGCAAGACAGGCACTGCGCACAAACTGGAAGGCCATGTCTACGCCGCGAAATACGTGTCGTCGTTCGTCGGATTCGCCCCGGCGTCCGCGCCGCGGCTCGTCGTCGCCGTGATGATCGACGAGCCCGGCGCCGGCGCGCATTTTGGCGGCGATGTGGCGGCGCCCGTGTTTTCCGCGGTGACCGGCGCCGCGCTTCGCATGCTCGCCGTGCCGAACGACGCACCGGTCGACAACGTGATCCTGCCGCCGCCCGGCGCCACCGTCGACGAGGACACGTGACCATGCCCCCGTCGGTTATCGAGTTCGACGTGGCGGCGCTGCTCGCGCGGCTCGGCGCGAAGCCGCGGCGCATCACTGCCGACAGCCGGCAGGTGCGGACGGGCGACGCATTCGCGGCGGTGTCCGGCACCCGGTCGGATGGGCGTGCCTTCATCGCCGACGCGCTCGCGCGCGGTGCCGGCGCCGTGTTGTGGGAACCGCAGGGCTTTGCGTGGAGCGGCGACTGGAAGGCGGCGCATGTCCCTGTCGAGAACCTCAAGGGCAAGCTGGGGGCCATCGCGGACTTCATCTTCGGCAGCCCGTCGCAGGCGCTGTGGGTCGTCGGCGTTACCGGCACCAACGGCAAGACGTCGTGCTCGCACTGGATCGCGAGGTGCCTCGACCTTTGCGGCCAACGCGCAGCGGTCCTCGGAACGCTCGGCAACGGCCTCGTCGGTGCATTGGAGCCCGCCACGCACACGACGCCCGACGCCGCGCAGCTGCACGAAATGCTCGCGCGGTACAAGGGTGCCGGAGCGCGGTCGATCGCGATGGAGGTCTCGTCGCACGGACTCGACCAGGGTCGCGTCAACGGCGTCGCGTTCGACGTGGCGCTCTTCACCAACCTGACGCGCGACCATCTCGACTATCACGGCACGATGGCGGCCTATGGTGCAGCGAAGGCGAGGCTCTTCGCCTGGCCGGGCCTCCACGCGTGCGTCGTGAACGCCGACGACGCCTTCGGGCAGAGCCTTGCGGACGGCGCCCGCGCACGTGGTCGAAAGGTGCTCACCTACGGCCTCGCGAATGCCGACGTCGCGGCAACGGGCATGTCCTCCACCGGCCGCGGCATCGCGCTCTCGGTGGCCACGCCCTGGGGCCGCGGCGAGCTGCAGACGGGGCTCGTCGGTGCGTTCAACGCGTCCAATCTGCTGGGTTGCCTCGCCGTGCTGCTCGCGAGCGACATCGCGCTCGCGGACGCACTCGCCGCGTTGTCGACGATGGAGGCTCCGCCGGGGCGGATGCAACGCCTGGGTGGCGGCAGCAAGCCGCTCGTCGTCGTCGATTACGCGCACACGGCGGATGCGCTGGAGAAAGTGCTTACCGCGCTTCGACCCATGATCGCCGAAGGAGCATCGCTCGTCTGCGTTTTCGGCTGCGGGGGCGACCGCGACGCCGGCAAGCGCCCGGAGATGGGCCGGATCGCGTCTTCGCTCGCCGACCGTGTGATCGTCACCAGCGACAACCCGCGAAGCGAGGATCCGGCCGCGATCGCGAGCGCGATCGTCCACGGCATCCGCGAGACAGGCAATCGTCACTGGATCGTCGATCTCGACCGCGCTACGGCGATCGACGCGGCGATCGACGGCGCGAAGCTGGGGGACGTCGTGCTGATCGCGGGCAAGGGGCACGAGGATTACCAGGAAGCCAACGGCACGCGCACGCACTTTTCCGATGTCGAGGTCGCCGCGGCGGCACTCGCCCGCAGGAGGGGGGGATGATGGACATCGCGTCCGCCGCGCGTGCTGTCGGAGGTGAGGTCCTGGGGGCCAACGTGCGCTTCTCGCGCGTCACGACCGACTCGCGATCGCTTGCCTCCGGCGACCTTTTCGTCGCGCTTTCCGGCATGCGCTTCGACGGCCACGATTTCGTGCGGGCGGCCTTCGACCGGGGTGCTGTCGCGGCGGTGGTCGCGGCCGATCGCGCCGCGGCGCTGTCTCCGGCAACCTGATCGCGGTCGCGGATCCGCAACAGGCGTTGCAGGCGCTCGCGACCCACTGGCGCCGGCAATTCCGCATCCCGGTCGCCGTCGTCGTCGGCAGCAATGGCAAGACGACGGTGAAGGAGATGCTGGCGTCGATTCTGCGCGTACATTACGGCGCGTCGCAGGTGCTCGCCACCGAAGGCAACCTCAACAACGCGATCGGCCTGCCGCTGACGGTGCTCCGCCTGCGGACCGCGCATCGCGTCGCCGTAATCGAGCTCGGCATGAACCACCGGGGCGAGACCGCGCAGCTCGCGGCGGTTGCGCAACCGACGGTGGCGGTCGTCAACAACGCGCAGCGCGAGCATCAGGAATTCATGCGCACCGTCGATGAGGTCGCGGCCGAGCATGCCGACCTCGTACGCGCGCTGCCTCCCGGAGGCGTCGCGGTCGTCAATGCCGACGATGCGTTCGCCGACGTTTGGCGCGAGGCGGCGCGGCGGCAACCCGGCGCGAGCGCGATCGAGTTCGGCCTCGATTTTCCGGCCGAGGTGCGCGGGCAATTCGCCGGCGGCGCCGTCGGATCCACGCTGGCGATGTCGGCGCCGGCCGGCAGCGCGACGGTCTCCCTTGCCGTTCCCGGACGCCACACCGCGCGCAACGCGCTTGCCGCGGCCGCTGCCGCAATCGCGCTCGGCGTCCCGCTCGCGGCGGTCGTGCGCGGGCTGGAAGCGTTCCGCGCGGTGCCGGGGCGCCTCGCGGCGATACGCGCGACGAGCGGGGCGGCGGTCATCGACGACACGTACAACGCCAATCCCGATTCGGTTCGCGCGGCGATCGACGTGCTCGGCGCTGCGCCGTCCCCGAAATGGCTGGTGCTGGGCGACATGGGCGAAGTCGGCGCGGAGGGCCCGGCGTTCCACCGTGAAGTCGGCGCCTTCGCGCACGCATCGGGAATCGACCGGCTGCTCACCGCCGGCGCGCTGGCCGCGGAAGCGGGCGCGGCATTCGGAGCCGGAGCCGATCACTTCACGACTGTCGAGGCGCTGGCCGCGCATGTCGCCGCGACCGCGGGCGCCGACGTGACGGTGCTCGTCAAGGGTTCGCGATTCATGCGGATGGAACGCGTCGTCGCCGCGCTCGCTGGCCGCGCAGAGGCGGGAGCCCACTGATGCTGCTGTGGCTTGCCGACGTGCTCGCGAAGGACATCCGCGCCTTCAACGTCTTCGGCTACCTGACGCTGCGTGCAGTGCTTGCCTGCATGACCGCGCTGTTCATCTCGTTCATCGTGGGGCCGCGGATGATCACGTGGCTCGCGCACATGAAAATCGGCCAGGCGGTGCGCGACGACGGACCTCAGACCCACCTGACCAAGGCCGGTACGCCGACGATGGGCGGCGCGCTGATCCTCGTGTCGATCGCCGTGACGACGCTGCTCTGGGGTGACCTCACCAATCGCTTCGTCTGGGTCGTGCTGCTCGTCACGCTGGGCCACGGTGCGATCGGGTGGGTCGACGACTGGCGCAAGGTTGTCCGCCGCAATCCCAAGGGACTCTCTGCGCGACAGAAATTCCTCTGGCAGTCGCTGATCGGTCTCGTCGCCGCGGTCTACCTCGCGTTCTCGGTGTCGGCGCCGGACAACGCACAGCTGCAGAAGCTCTTCCTCGACTGGATCGGCAGCGGATTCAACGTCAACCTGTCGCCGAAGACCGACCTCATCGTGCCGTTCTTCAAGACTGTCTCCTACCCGCTGGGCATCTGGGGCTTCATCGCGCTTACCTACTGCGTGATCGTCGGCACCAGCAACGCGGTCAACCTGACCGACGGTCTCGACGGGCTCGCGATCATGCCGACGGTTATGATCGGCGCGGCGCTCGGCATCTTCGCCTACGTCAGCGGCAACGCGATCTTCGCGCGCTACCTCCAGTTCCCGCTGATTCCCGGCGCCGGCGAGCTTGCGGTGATCTGCGGCGCAATCGCCGGCGCAGGCCTGGGCTTCCTCTGGTTCAACGCGTATCCGGCCGAGGTCTTCATGGGCGACGTCGGCGCGTTGTCGCTTGGCGCCGCGCTGGGCACGATCGCCGTGATCGTTCGCCAGGAGATCGTGCTGTTCATCATGGGCGGCGTGTTCGTCGTCGAGACGCTGTCGGTGATGATTCAGGTGGCGTCGTTCAAGCTCACCGGTCGCCGCGTGTTCCGGATGGCGCCGATCCACCACCACTACGAGCTCAAGGGCTGGAAGGAGAACCAGGTGGTGGTGCGATTCTGGATCATCACGATGCTGCTCGTGCTGTTCGGCCTCTCGTCTCTGAAGCTGCGCTGATGGACTACACGGGACGAAACGCCGTCGTGCTGGGCCTCGGGCTCACCGGGTTCTCGCTCGCTCGCCACCTTGCGGCGCGCGGCGCTACGGTGCGCGTCGCCGATACGCGCCCCGCGCCGCCGTTCGCCGACCAGTGGCGCGCCGCGTGCCCCGGCGTCGCAGTGACCACGGGACCGATCACCGAAGCGACATTCGCGGGCGCGGATCTGATCGCGATCAGCCCCGGCATTGCCAAGGACCAGGAGGCGATCGCAGGTGCGCGGGAACGCGGCGCCGAACTCGTCGGCGACATCGAGCTGTTTGCGCGCGCACTCCCGCCGGGACAAAAGGTGCTGGCGATCACCGGCTCCAACGGCAAGACGACGGTGACTGCGCTGACGGGAGCCCTTGCGCGTGCGGCGGGGCTCGCGACGTCCGTCGCCGGCAACATCGGCGAGGCAGTGCTCGACGCGATTCCGGTCGACGGTCGCTGGCCCGACGTCTTCGTGCTCGAGTTGTCGAGCTTCCAGCTGGAGACCACATCGTCGCTTGCGCCGGTCGCCGCCACCGTGCTCAATGTCACGGAGAATCACCTGGACCGCTATGCCGACATCGACGCGTATGCGGCGGCGAAGGCGCGGATCTTCGCGCGCGGCGGCGTGCAGGTGCTGAATCGCGACGATTCGCGCTCGCTCGCGATGGCGCTGCCCGGACGGCTGGTCCAGACGTTCGGCGACGGCGTTCCGGAATCCGAAGAGGCGTGGGGTGTCGTCGATCGCGGCGTCGATTCGGGTGGCGCCTGGCTCGCGCGCGGAGGCGCGCTCCTGCTGCCCATCGGCGGACTAGCAGCTCGTCGGCCGCCACAACGCGCAGAACGCGCTTGCGGCGCTCGCGCTCCTGTCTTCGGTCGCCAAGGTCGATCGCGGCGTGCTCGCGGCGCTTGCCGGATTCGAAGGGTTGCCGCACCGCATGCATCGGATCGCGGAGGCGGATGGCATCGCGTTTGTCGACGATTCGAAAGGCACTACGGTTGCCGCGACGAAAGCCGCGCTCGAAGGGATCGGCCGCACGGTCGTGCTGATCGCGGGTGGCGAGGGCAAGGGCCAGGATTTCGGCGCCCTGCGCGCGGCGGTCGATGCGCGCTGCCGGGCGGTGCTGCTGATCGGCCGTGACGCGCCGGCGCTCGAGCGGGCGCTGGCAGGATCGCGGGCAGTCGTCGAGCGCTGCGGAACGCTGGAGGCCGCCGTCGCGCGCGCTGTTTCCGTTGCACAGACCGGCGACGCGGTGCTCCTTTCTCCCGCGTGCGCAAGCCTCGACCAGTTCGCCAACTACGTCGAGCGCGGAAAGCGGTTCGCCGAGCTCGTCCATTTGCATGCGACGGAGCGTGCGCATGCGTAAGGCGATCACGTCGACGGCCGTGCTGCGTCCGTTCGGTGCGCCCAAGATCGCTGCCGCGCTCGGTGCGCTGCCGCGCAACCCGCGAACGATGCTCGCCTACGACGTGTCGCTCGCGTGGGCGACACTGCTCCTGCTCGCTGCAGGCCTCGTGATGGTCTACTCGGCGTCGATCGCGATGGCCGAGGCGTCGTCGTACACCGGGTTCCGCGCGTGGTACTTCCTGTTGCGGCACGGGCTTTTCCTCGCCGCCGGCCTCGTCGCAGGATTCGTCGCCTTTCAGATTCCGGTGAAATCCTGGCAGAAACTCGCGCCGTGGATCTTCGTGATCACCGCCGTCCTGCTCGTGCTGGTGCTGGTCCCGGGCATCGGCCGCTCCGTCAACGGCAGCCGCCGATGGCTGTCGCTCGTCGTCGTGAATCTGCAGCCGTCGGAGCTCATGAAGCTCGCCGTCGTGCTCTATGCGGCCAGCTACGCCGTGCGCAAGGCGGAGTTCCTGCACGCGCAGCAACCGCTCAAGCAGACGCTGATCCGCGGATTCCTGCCGCTTTGCGTCGTGATGATGGGGACGGCCGCGCTCCTGCTTCTCGAGCCGGACTTCGGCGCGTTCGTGGTGATCGTCGCGATTGCGTTCGGCATCCTGTTCCTCGGAGGGCTCGACTGGCGGCTCTTTCTCGGGCTGGTGCTCCTTCTCCCGGTCGGTCTCGCGGCGATACTCGTCGCCGCGCCCTACCGGCTGCAGCGGCTGTCGGCGTTCCTCGACCCGTGGTCCGATCCGTTCGGCAAGGGCTACCAGCTTTCGCATTCGCTGATCGCGTTCGGCCGCGGCGAGTGGTTCGGGGTCGGGCTGGGCTCGAGCATCGAGAAGCTTCTCTACCTGCCCGAGGCACACACCGACTTTCTGCTCGCGGTGATCGCCGAGGAGCTGGGCTTTGCCGGAGTCGCGGCGATACTCGGCCTCTTCGTTTGGCTCCTGTATCGCGCGTACGCGATCAGCCGGCAGTCGGCGCGGCTCCGGCGCCCGTTCGCCGCGCTCACCGCGCAGGGCATCGGCATCTGGATCGGCGTTCAGTCGATCATCAACATCGGCGTCAACATGGGTGTGCTGCCCACCAAAGGCCTCACGCTGCCGCTGCTGTCGTTTGGAGGATCGGGCATCGTCGCGAACTGCATCGCGATCGCGATCCTCCTGCGCGTCGATCTCGAGAACAGACGGCTGCTCCGGGGATTCACCGTATGAGCGGCACGGTGATGATCACTACCGGCGGCACCGGCGGTCACATCTTTCCGGGACTCGCGGTGGCGGCGAAGCTCGCCGCATCCGGCTGGCGTGTCTTCTGGCTTGGCACGCGGGAGGGGATGGAGGCGAGGCTCGTGCCGCAGCACGGTGTCCCGTTCGAGGGCGTCTCGTTCGGCGGCGTCCGCGGCAAGGGACCGCGGCAACTCGTGCTGGGGCCATTCGCGCTCGCCGGTGCGTGCTGGCAGAGCCGGCGCATCATCCGCCGGCGCGCGCCGGATGTCGTGCTGGGCCTCGGCGGCTTCGCTTCGTTCCCCGGCGCGCTGATGGGCGTCGCCGCCGCGAAGCCGCTGTTGCTGCACGAGCAGAATGCGACTGCCGGTCTCGCCAATCGCGTGCTGGCATACGGAGCGGATCGCATCCTGACCGGATTCCCCGGCGCGTTTTCCGGGCGCCACGCGCGCAAGGTCGACTGGGTGGGCAATCCGGTGCGCGACACCTTCAGCAACGTGCGTCCGCCCGAGGAGCGCTTTGCCGGGCGCTCGGGCGCGTTGTCGCTCCTCGTCGTCGGCGGCAGCCTCGGCGCCGTCGGACTGAACGAGCGCGTGCCGAAGGCCATCGCGCTGCTGCCGCGGGAAGCGAGGCCGCGCGTGGTCCACCAGGCGGGCGAACGCCATATCGCGGCGCTGCGCGCCGCTTATCGCGATGCGGGCGTCGACGCCGAGTGCGTCGCCTTCATCGACGACATTGCGTCTCGCTATGCGGAAGCCGATATCGTCGTCTGCCGCGGCGGGGCGACGACGGTCGCCGAACTCGCGGTGATCGGCGTCGGCTCGATCATCGTCCCGTTGCCGGGCGCAATCGCCGACGAGCAAAGTGCCAACGCGCAATTCCTGGTTGACGCCGGCGGCGCGATGAAGATCGCGCAGGGCGCCCTGACGCCGGAACTCCTCGCCGAGCGTCTCGCGTCGTGCACGCGGGAATCGCTGCTCGCGATGGCGATCGCCGCGAGGAAGGTGGCCCGCCCGGATGCTGCCGAACGCGTGGCCGATGCCTGCATCGCCCTTGGGACGCCCGAGACGTGAAGCACAAGGTGAAGCGCATCCACTTTGTCGGCATCGGCGGCGCCGGGATGAGCGGTATCGCCGAAGTGCTGGCAACCCAGGGATACACGGTCTCCGGATCCGATCTCGCCGCCAGCGCCGTCACGCGGCGCCTCGCCGGACTCGGCGTGCGGATCGCCATCGGCCACGATGCGGCGCATGTCGAGGGTACGGACGCCGTCGTCGTGTCGACGGCGGTTGCCGCTGACAACCCGGAACTCGCGGCAGCGCGGCAGCGTGGGGTGCCGATCGTGCCGCGGGCGCTGATGCTGGCCGAACTCATGCGCCTCAAGACCGGCATTGCCGTCGCCGGAACGCACGGCAAGACGACGACGACCAGCCTGATCGCGTCCGTGCTGGCGGAAGGCGGACTCGATCCGACGTTCGTCATCGGTGGCCGGCTCCTGTCTGCCGACGCGAATGCGCGTCTCGGCACGGGCGATTTCCTCGTCGCGGAGGCCGATGAGTCGGACGCGTCGTTTCTCTACCTGTCGCCCGCGCTCGCGGTCATCACCAACATCGACGCCGACCACATGGAGACCTACGGGCACGACTTCGGCCGGCTGAAGCGCGCCTTTGTCGATTTTGCGATGCGGCTGCCGTTCTACGGGGTAGTGGTCCTTTGCGTCGATGACGCCAACGTTCGCGCGATCGCGCCGGACATCGCGAAACCAACGGTCACGTACGGGCTTGCCGACGATGCGCACCTCCGCGCCACGGACGTCGCGAATGCCGCCGGCCGGATGCGTTTCGTTGCGCGCGCGGCGCGCGCGCAGGATCTGCCGGTCGAGCTCAACCTTCCCGGAGTCCACAACGTGCGCAACGCGCTCGCCGCGATCGCGATCGGGCGCGAGGTCGGCGTGGCCGATGCGGCGATCGCCACGGCGCTCGCGGAATTCCGCGGCGTGGGACGCCGATTTCAGCGCTACGGTGACGTCGCCCTCGAGGGCGGGGGTACGTACACGCTGATCGACGATTACGGCCACCATCCGGTGGAGATGGCGGCGACGATTGCGGCGGTGCGCGGCAGCTTTCCGGGCCGGAGGCTCGTCCTCGCGTTCCAGCCGCATCGCTACACGCGTACGCGGGACCTGTTCGAGGATTTCGTGAAGGTGCTGTCGACGGTCGACGTACTCGTGCTGACCGATGTCTATCCCGCCGGCGAATCGCCGATTGTCGCCGCCGACGGGCGAGCGCTCGTCCGCGCGGTGCGTGTCGCCGGCCGGGTCGAGCCGGTGTTCGTCGAGTCGGTGGCGGAGGTTCCCGCGACGATCCGCGCGATCGCGCGCGATGGAGACGTCGTCGTCACGATGGGCGCCGGTTCCATCGGGCAGGTGCCGTTGCCGCTGGTGGCCGCATGATGATGAACGAACCGCGCCAGTTCGCCCGGCCTCGCGGAACCCTGACGCGCGGGACCCCGCTTGCGCGCTACACGAGCTGGCGCTGCGGCGGACCCGCGGACCGGCTTTACGTACCGACCGATCGCGATGATCTCTGCGCGTTCCTGCGGGAGCTGCCGCCGGAGGAGCCCGTCACCGTGCTGGGGCTTGGCAGCAACACGCTCGTGCGCGACGGCGGCGTGCGCGGCACGGTTGTCATCATGCACAACCCCGGCGCCGTGTTCGCCATGAACGATGGCCTCGTCGTCGCGGATGCCGCGGCCGCGAGCCCGAAGCTTGCGCGCTTTGCCGCGATGCACGGACTCGCCGGGGCGGAATTCCTGGCGGGTGTACCCGGCGCCGTCGGCGGCGCGCTCGCGATGAATGCCGGCTGCTACGGTGGCGAAACGTGGCGCAATGTCGTTCGCGTCGAGGTCGTGCTGCGCGACGGACGCGTCGAAGTCCGCACGCCGGACGACTACGTCATCGGATACCGCAGCGTCCGGCGCGCCGACGGTAGCGCCCCGGACGGCATCTTCACGGCGGCGTGGTTCCGCTTTCCCGCGGGCGACGCGACGGCCGCGCGCGCACGAATCAGGGCGCTGCTGGCGCGGCGCATTGCGACGCAGCCGCTCAATTTGCCCAACGCCGGCAGCGTGTTCCGCAATCCCGAAGGCGATCACGCAGCGCGGCTGATCGAGAGTTGCGGCCTCAAGGGCTACACGATCGGCGGCGCGTCCGTGTCGGACAAGCACGCCAACTTCATCGTGAATCCCCGCCGCTCCGCGAAATCCCGCGACATCGAGGCGCTGATCGCGCACGTGCGCGAAACGGTACGCGCGAAAACAGGCGTCGACCTCGAACCCGAAATCCGCGTCATTGGGGAAGAGGAATGAGCGAATTCGGCAAAGTCGCCGTGTTGATGGGCGGACCGAGCGCAGAACGGGAGATCTCGTTCCTGTCCGGGAATGCCGTGCTGAAGGCGCTCGTCGAAAAAGGCGTGGATGCGCATGCGTTCGACCCGGCGGCGCGCGACCTGTGGACATTGCGCCAGGAGCGCTTCGACCGGGCCTTCATCGCGCTGCACGGCCGCTTCGGCGAGGACGGCACCGTGCAGGGGGCGCTCGAGACGCTGAAGATTCCCTACACCGGCAGCGGTGTGATGGCCTCCGCGCTGGCGATGGACAAGTGGCGGACGAAGCTCGTCTGGCAGGCGACGGGCATTCCGACGCCCGCGCTACCAGGTGGTGACGGCGATGACCGACTGGATGCGCGTGGTGGCCGAGCTCGGCCTGCCGCTGATCGTGAAGCCCGCGCGCGTCGGCTCGTCGATCGGAATCACCAAAGTCGCGACGGTGGACGGTGACGAGCTCGCGCTCGCGCACGGTGAAGCGGCGAAGCACGACGACCTCGTGCTGATCGAGGAACTCGTCGTGGGCACCGAGCTCACGGTCGGAATTCTTGCCGGGCGCGCGCTGCCGGCGATCCGGATCGAGGCGCCACAAGGCAACTACGACTACCACCACAAGTATTTTTCCGATGCCACGAAGTATTTCTGCCCCAGCGGGCTGCCCGCGGCGAAGGAGCGCGAGATCGAAGCCGCGTCGCTCGCGGCGTTCGACGATCGTCGGTTGCAGCGGCTGGGGCCGGCTCGACCTGATCCTGCGCGCCGACGGCTCGTACTCGTTTCTCGAGGTCAACACGTCGCCGGGCATGACCGGACACTCGCTCGTGCCGATGGCGGCGAAACAGGCGGGCATTCCGTTCGCCGACCTTTGCCTGTCGATCCTGCGAGGCGCGCATGTGGGATGACGCGAAGCAGCTGAACGCCATCGCCGCCGGCCTCGCGGCGGTCGCGGCTCGCCGCCCTCGCAGTCGGGGCGCTCGCCTGGCTCTTCCGGCAGCCGGCGTTCGAGTTCCGCGAGGTCGTCGTGGTGACGCCCTTGACGCGGGCGAGCGCCTCGCATCTCGAGGCGGTGATCCGCGACGAGCTCGCCGGCACGTTTTTCACGATGAACCTCGATCGTGCCCGCGTCGCGCTGGCGGAGGTGCCCTGGGTGCGTCGCGCGTCGCTCTCCCGTCGGTGGCCGCAGCGGCTCGAGGTGTCGATCGAGGAGCACGCGCCTCTTGCACGGTGGAACGGCGATGCGCTGGTGGACGAGAACGGCGAGATCTTCGTCGCCGATTATGCCGGCGAGCTTCCCCAGTTCGAGGGGGGCGACTCCCGCGCGCCGGACGTCACTGCGCGCTTTCGGGAATGGTCGGCTGTCCTCGCCCCGCTGTCGCTCGTCATGCAGGAGATCCGGGTGTCGCCACGGGGCGGATGGCGCCTGCGCGTGACCGGGCCCTTCGGTCCGCTCGACATCGAGCTCGGCCGCGACGAGCCGGGTGAACGTCTCGCGCGGTTCGTTGCCGTCTACGGCCGCACGATCCAGACGCTCGCGAGGGCCGGCACGCGCGTCGATCGCGTTGACATGCGCTACCGGAACGGATTTGCGGCACGGGTGCCGGGGTTCCGCGGACGACCGGCCAGAAAGGCGGGATCTGCCTGATGGGCGACCGCACGCATTTCGAGGGGATGGTGGATCGATGGTAAAGGAAGCGAAGAACGTGATCGTCGGCCTCGACATCGGCACGTCGAAGATCGTTGCGATCGTCGCCGAGGTGACGCCGGAGGGCGGGCTCAACATCATCGGCCTCGGCACGCAGCCGTCGCGCGGTCTGCGGCGCGGAGTCGTCGTCAACATCGAGGCGACGATGTCGTCGATCCAGCGCGTGCTCGAAGAGGCGGAGCTCATGGCCGACTGCCGGATCACCGAGGTCTACACCGGCGTGGCGGGCAGCCACATCCGCAGCCTCAACTCGAGCGGCATGGTCGCGATCAAGGAGAAGGAGGTCACCCAGGCCGACATCGATCGCGTGGTCGAGACCGCGAAGGCGATCGCGATTCCCAACGATCAGCAGATCCTGCACATCCTGCCGCAGGAATTCATCATCGACGGGCAGGAGGACGTGCGCGAGCCGCTCGGGATGAGCGGCGTACGGCTGGAAGTCAAGGTCCACATCGTGACCGGAGCCGTGTCTGCGGTCGAGAACATCGTGAAATGCGTGCGTCGATGCGGGCTCGGCGTGAAGGACGTCATCCTGCAACCGCTCGCATCGTCGATCGCGGTGCTGAACGACGACGAAAAGGAGCTGGGCGTCTGCCTGATGGACATCGGCGGCGGCACCACCGACATCGCCGTGTTCGCGAACGGCGCAATTCGCCACACGGCCGTGATCCCGATCGCCGGCGACCAGGTGACCAACGACATTGCAATGACGCTGCGCACCCCCACCAAAGAGGCCGAGGAGCTGAAGCTGCGGCATGGGTGCGCACTGCGTCAGCTCGCCGATCCGAAGGAGATCATCGAGGTTCCGGGCGTGGGCGATCGCGCGCCGCGCAAACTGTCGCGGCAAACGCTGGCCGAGGTGATCGAGCCGCGCATCGAGGAGCTCTACACGCTCGTGCAGGCGGAATTGCGGCGCTCCGGATTCGAGGAGCTCCTGTCGTCGGGAATCGTGCTGACCGGCGGCACTGCGCTGCTGGCGGGGATGGCCGAGCTCGGCGAAGAAGTCTTCCATCTGCCGGTGCGCATAGGCGTCCCGGCGTATGTCGGCGGACTCGCCGACGTCGTTCGCAGCCCACGGTACGCGACCGCCGTCGGGCTGCTGCTCGAGGGGCGCGACCAATACCTCCAGGCGCGTGAATCGCGTTCGCGGACCACCGGGATCGCGGGCGTCGGGGAACGGATGAAGCAATGGTTCAAGGCGAATTTCTAGTCGGGCGTCGCCGATCGTTGCGGGCAACGGCGGCGGATCGCGATCGGTTCAGAAAGGGCAGGCGGAGCTTGTACATGCGGGGACAACAGTCGAAACAAAGAGCGACGGCGGCATCGAACGGAAACTTTGACAACACAGACAGGAAAGGAGCGCACCATGTTTGAAATCATCGACCAGTCTCCGCAGGAAGGAGCCAACATCAAGGTCATCGGCGTCGGCGGCTGCGGCGGCAACGCGGTCGAGCACATGATCGGCAAGGGTCTCGTCGGCGTCGAGTTCATCAGCGCCAACACCGATGCGCAGGCGCTGAAGCGCTCCACGGCGCCGATTCAGCTGCAGCTCGGCACCACGCTGACGCGCGGCCTCGGCGCGGGCGCCCGCCCGGAAATCGGGCGCGACGCGGCGAACGAGGACCGGGACCGGATCGCCGAGCTGATCGATGGCGCCGACATGCTGTTCATCACGGCCGGAATGGGCGGCGGGACAGGCACCGGCGCCGCGCCGGTGATCGCCGACATCGCGAAGTCCATGGACATCCTGACCGTTGCCGTCGTCACCCGGCCTTTCGAGTTCGAGGGCAAGCGCAAGAAAGTCGCGGATGCAGGCATCGAGGAGCTCAAGAAGAAGGTCGACTCGCTGATCATCATCCCCAACGACAAGCTGATGCAGGTACTGGGCGAGGACGTCTCGGTACTGGATGCCTACGCGTCGGCGAACGACGTGCTCCATGGCGCGGTGTCCGGCATCGCCGAGGTGATCAACAATGCGGGCCTCGTCAACGTCGACTTCGCCGACGTGCGCACGGTCATGGGCGAAGTCGGAATGGCCATGATGGGGTCGGCGGCGGCCGAGGGCGCAGACCGCGCGCGCGTTGCGGCCGAGGCAGCGGTCAAGAGCCCGCTTCTGGAAGACGTCAACCTGCAGGGGGCGCGCGGCGTGCTGGTCAATATCACGGCGTCCGCGAGCCTCAAGATGAAGGAATACCACGAGGTGATGAGCACGATCCGCGAGTTCATGGCGGAGGAAGCGCTCGTGATCGTCGGCACCGTGATCGACGAGGCGATGGGCGAGCGGCTGCGCGTGACGATGGTCGCGACGGGTCTCGGCCCGGCGAACGCGAAGCAGCAGCAGCGCACGCCGAACATCGCGCTGGTCGAACCGGTACAGGTGGTCCAGCGCACCGGGACGGACAACGTGGGCGTCCCGTCGGACGGGGTCAACTACGACGAACTCGAGCAGCCGGCCGTCGTGCGCCGCGGACGCGCGTCTTCCACCGGTGCCGTGCCGGCGTTCGACGCGACGGAGATCCCGGCATTCCTGCGCAAGCAGGCGGACTAGGGCGCGAGCGGAGGCCGCGACGGGAGCGGCGAGCAGGGCCCCCGGGCCGCAGGCACGGGGATACGTGTGATCGCCTGTCGACGCGGGAGGTCGACACAGAGGTCGTCCCTCCGACACGCGACGCGTTTTGTGGTACAATTTTTCGCTAAGCCCTTGACCCGGCGTGCGATTTGGTCAGGTTGACGTCATGCTCAAACAACGAACTCTCAAGACTGCGATCAAGACCACGGGCGTCGGCGTGCACACGGGGGCTCGCGTGGATCTCGTCCTGCGGCCGGCCGCGCCCGACACGGGCATCGTGTTCCATCGCGTCGACCTGCCACAAGCGATTGCCATTCCGGCGAACGCGCTCCATGTCGGGGACACGCGGCTCTCGTCGACGTTGAAGCTGGACGGCGCGTCGATCTCCACCGTCGAGCATCTGATGTCGGCGCTCGCCGGGCTCGGCATCGACAACCTGCACGTCGACGTCGCGGGACCCGAAATACCCATCATGGACGGCAGCGCGGGGCCGTTCGTGTTCCTGCTGCAGTCGGCCGGCATCGTGGAGCAGGACGTCCCCAAGAAATTCCTGCGCATCGTCGAATCCGTCGAGGTCCGCGACGGCGACAAGTGGGCGCGATTCGATCCGTTCTACGGGTTCAAGCTCGACTTCACCGTGGACTTCCCGCATCCGATGTTCGGGTCGGAGAATCGGCAGGTCGTCATCGACTTCGCCGAGCATTCCTACGTCAAGGAAGTGGCGCGCGCCCGAACGTTCGGCTTCATGCAGGACGTCGAGGCGATGCGCGCCGCCGGCCTGGGACTCGGAGGCAGTCTGCAGAACGCGATCGTGCTGGACGATTTCCGGGTGCTGAACGCCGAGGGTCTCCGCTACGACAACGAGTTCGTGAAGCACAAGGTGCTCGATGCGATCGGTGACCTGTACCTGCTCGGGCATCCGCTGATCGGACAGTACACGGCGTTCAAGTCGGGTCACGCGCTCAACAACGCGCTGGCGCGGACGCTGCTCGAGCGGCCCCAGGCGTTCGAATTTACGACGTTCAAGGCGGAGAACGACGTTCCCACCGCGTTTCAGGGTTGGCAGCTTTCGCCGGCCTGAGGGATTCGGCGTTCCGGCGTTCCCGGGCGTGTGTGCGGACACGGCCGGCGCCTGATTCCGCTACTACCTTCGACCCGGGGCGTCCCGCAGCCACAACGTGATTCTCGTCCGTCTGCTGCTCTTCCTGGCGCTTGCGGGCATCGGCGTGTCCGGACTTCTCTACCTGTACACGAAGGACCGCAAGTACCTCAAGTTCATCGGCAAGGTGATCCGCTTCACGATCATCCTGGGCGTTGTCGTCTTCGTCTTCTTCGCGTTCGAGCGCATCGTCGGGCCGATGCTCTAGCCAGCGTCCAGCGGACTTCCCGTGCCGTCAGCCCGCGCGACGCAGGAACCGCGCAAGGGACATCTTGAGCGGTCCCGCGGGCAGTTCCTGCGCGAGCGTCGCGAGCGGTCGAAGAACGCCCCTATCGATATGTTTTGGAACGGGTTTCTCTACTTTGCGAGGGGCGTTCGCAACTTGCACGCGCACCCGGATTGAAGTAAATTCGACACCTTCGCGCCGCAGTCCGGCGAGAAGATCCGGAGATCGTTGGCGGGCCACGGCGGCAATCGCGCCGGCGTCCGCGATCAGATTCAGTTCGTCACCTCCGTCGTCCGCGACCCGAATGCGTTCGGCCAGCGCGCGCGGCAGGTGCCGGCGAACGATCGCCGTGAGCGCGGCTTCGCGGCGGTGGCGTGTGGCCCAGGCGGCCAGCGCCGGATCGGCGGCAAGGATGCGTTGCAGGGATTGTGGCGAACGCGCCATGTGCGCTTGCGGATCGGTTGACCGTCGGATGCGGAGTTCCGCGCCGGCGGGGGAACGGAGGAGGATCCCGATTGAACATCATTCTGGTGTCGAGCGCCACGGCGCGTGCGCGGACATTGACGCTCGACTGGCGTCACTGGACCGCCGGCGGGTTCACCCTTTTCGTCCTGTTCGTCGGGTTCACGCTGGTATTCAATTTCGTGACGCTGCGGTATGCGGCGGCAACGCAGCACCCGTGGCTGCAGGCCATCGTGCTCGCCGACCAGCGGGTCGAAGCACAGAAGTCGCAGGAAATCGTGCAGGGCCACCTGAACGCCATGGCGCTGCGGTTGGGCGACCTTCAGGCGCAGATGATGCGATTGGACGGACTCGGCGAGAGGCTTGCCAGGCTCGCCGGGTTGAAACCGCAGGAGCTCCAGTCATTGCAACCTGGCACGGTGCCGGGGCGCGGCGGCGCGGAGTCGTCGATTCCCTCGCGCAATCTCACCGTCACGGAGTTCTCGGAGCTGCTCGCCAGGCTCGCGCGCCAGGTCGACGAGCGCTCGGACCAGCTGGGCGTCCTCGAGGCCCTGCTCGTGCAGGACTCCGCGAATCGCAAGTTCCTGCCGACGCTGGCGCCGATCGTCGATGGCTGGTATTCGTCGAACTTCGGCTATCGCATCGACCCGTTCACGGGATCGAGGTCGTTTCACGAGGGGATCGATTTTCCCGCGGGCGTGGGGACTGCGATCGTCGCGGCGGCGAGCGGCAAGGTCGTCTACGCGGGTTACCATCCCGAGTATGGTAAAATCATCGAGGTTGATCACGGCAACGGGCTGGTTTCGCGTTATGCCCACGCCTCCCAAGTCTTCGTCAATGAAGGCGACCTCGTGGTGCGTGGCCAGCGTTTGGGGTCCGTCGGGTCGACCGGGCGTTCGACGGGTCCGCATCTGCACTTCGAGGTCCGGCTGAACGGCGTGCCCCAGAACCCGGCGCGTTTCCTGGCATCCCCAAGCTAGAGCGGCGCCCGCGCGCGCCGGCGCAAGGCCGATGAACCGAGGGGTGAGGTGGTCCTCACCCCTTGTTTTTTGCCCCGGCGGCGTCAAGTCCAATCGACATGATCTCCAACATCCTCACCCGCATCTTCGGCAGCCGCAACGAGCGCCTGCTCAAGCAGTACGCCGTGGCGGTCCGGCAGATCAACGCCCTGGAGCCGGCCGTCTCCGCGCTGTCGGACGAGGCGCTGAAGGCGAAGACCGTCGAATTCAAGGAACGGGTGGGCAAGGGCGAGGAGCTCGACGCAATCCTGCCCGAGGCGTTCGCGGTGGTCCGCGAGGCCGGGAAGCGCGTGCTTTCGATGCGGCACTTCGACGTCCAGCTGCTGGGCGGAATCGCGCTCCACAACGGCAAGATCGCGGAGATGCGCACGGGCGAAGGCAAGACGCTCGTCGCCACGCTCCCCGCCTACCTCAACGCGCTGACGGGCAAGGGCGTCCACATCGTCACCGTCAACGACTACCTCGCCCAGCGCGACGCGGACTGGATGGGCCGCATCTACCGCTTCCTGGGCCTCACCGTCGGCGTCAACCTCTCGCAGCTCGACCACGACGCGAAGCAGGTGGCCTACGCCGCCGACATCACGTACGGCACCAACAACGAGTTCGGCTTCGACTACCTGCGCGACAACATGGTGTACGAGGCGGCCCAGCGCGTGCAGCGCGGGCTCGTCTACGCGATCGTCGACGAGGTCGACTCGATCCTGATCGACGAGGCGCGCACGCCGCTCATCATTTCGGGTCAGGCCGACGACAACGTCGACCTCTACTACCGGCTGAACGAACTCGCGCCCGAGCTCACCCGCCAGGTCGAGGAAAAAGGGCCGGGCGACTACTGGGTCGACGAGAAGGGCAGGCAGGTCCTGCTGTCGGAGGCCGGCCACGAGCATGCCGAGGAAATTCTCGCCACCGCCGGAATGCTGGCGCCGGGCAGCAGCCTCTACGACGCGCACAACATTGCGCTGATGCACCATCTCTACGCGGCGCTGCGCGCGCATGCGCTTTTCCTTCGCGACCAGCATTACGTGGTGCAGAACGGCGAGGTGATCATCGTCGACGAGTTCACGGGTCGGCTGATGTCGGGGCGTCGCTGGTCCGACGGCCTCCACCAGGCCGTCGAGGCGAAGGAAGGCGTGCCGATCCAGCGCGAGAACCAGACGCTGGCGTCGATCACGTTCCAGAACTATTTCCGCATGTACGGCAAGCTTGCCGGGATGACCGGCACCGCCGACACCGAGGCCTTCGAGTTCCAGCAGATCTACCACCTGGAAACGATGGTGATCCCGACGCACATGCCGATGGTCCGGCGCGACGAGAACGACCAGGTGTTTCGCACGTTCCAGGAGAAGGTCGACGCGATTGTCGCCGACGTCAAGGATTGCTTCGGTCGCGGGCAGCCCGTGCTGGTCGGCACCACGTCGATCGAAAGCTCCGAGCTCCTGTCGAAGCATTTCGACAAGGAGCGACTGCCGCACGAGGTCCTCAATGCAAAACAGCATGCGCGCGAGGCCGAGATTGTCGCCCAGGCCGGCACGCCCAAGGCGGTCACGATCGCGACCAACATGGCGGGGCGCGGCACGGACATCGTGCTGGGAGGCAGCCTCGAGCCGACGATTCTCAGGCTGCGCGACGACGAGACGGTTCCCGCGCCCGAGAAGGAGCGCCGGATCGCGCAGATGCGCGCGGAGTGGCAGGTCCTGCACGATGCGGTCGTCGCCGCCGGCGGCCTTCACATCGTCGGCACCGAGCGCCACGAGTCCCGCCGCATCGACAACCAGCTGCGCGGGCGTTCCGGGCGTCAGGGCGATCCCGGCAGCTCGCGCTTCTATCTGTCGCTCGAGGATCCGCTGCTGCGCATCTTCGGCGGCGAGCGCCTCGGCGTCATCATGCAGAAGCTCAAGATGCCCGACGGAGAGCCGATCGAGCATCCGATCGTCAACCGCTCGATCGCCAAGGCGCAGACGCGCGTCGAGGCGCGCAATTTCGACATCCGCAAACAACTGCTCGAGTACGACGACGTGGCGAACGACCAGCGGCGCGTCATCTACCAGCAGCGCAACGAACTGCTCGAGTCGTCCGACATCGCCGACACGATCCGCGGAATGATCGGCGGTCTCACCGAGGACACGGTGCGGCGTTACGTCCCGCCCGAATCGGTGGAAGACCAGTGGGACATCGCCGGGCTCGAGGCCGCGCTGGCCTCGGAGTTCCAGATGCAGGCGCCGGTCAGCCAGTGGTTGACCGACGATCCGGAGCTCACCGACGAAACGCTGCGCGCCCGGCTGGCGGAGCACGCGCTTGCGCAGTACGCCGGCAAGGAGTCGCAAGTCGGCCCCGATCTCATGCGCCAGTTCGAGCGCAGCCTGATGCTGCAGACGCTCGACTCGCAGTGGCGCGACCACCTCGCCAATCTCGATCACCTGCGGCAGGGCATTCATTTGCGCGGCTATGCGCAGAAGAATCCGAAACAGGAATACAAGCGCGAATCGTTCGAGCTCTTCTCGGACATGCTGGACCGGATCAAGCAGGACGTCGTGAAGGTCGTGCTGACGGTGCAGGTGCGAACGCAGGCAGACGTGCAGGCCGTCGAGGAAGCGCCGGCAATGACCAACGTCAAGTACCAGCACGCCGATTACGACGAGGCGCTCGGCGCCGCTTCGCCCGGCGACGACTCGCCCGCCGCACCGACGCCGTTTGTCCGCGGCAGCGAGAAGATCGGGCGCAACGATCCGTGTCCGTGCGGTTCGGGTAAGAAATACAAACACTGCCACGGACGGTTGGCCTGACGTAAAGCTGCTGCGCGGGCCGGCTGCTGTGTCGTGTCCTCGCTCGGCCCTCGCTGTACCTCCCTGTACTATCTCGGGCCTCGCTGTGGGCCGCCTTGCATCCGGCCCGCTCGCGACGCTTTTCGTTCAGGCCAACTCTGCGCGACGGGCGTCGGCTTCTCGTCGGCCCGTGCGCTAGAATCGGAGTTCGCTTCCGAACTCGTCTCGCGATGCCCGTCCACTACACGCCGCCCAGACCCGCCGACCTGTTGCCGGTCCCGGGCGTCACGCTCGGCACGGCAGCGGCGAAAATGAAGAACTGGGCGCGCGACGACGTGCTGCTGGTCGCCTTCGATGAAGGCACGGTCGCCGCCGGCGTCTTCACCCGGAACCGCTTCTGCGCCGCGCCGGTCACCGTGTGCCGTCGCTCATCTCGCGCGCGCCGGACGCATCCGCGCGCTCATCGTCAACGCCGGCAATGCGAACGCCGGCACGGGCGAATCGGGCATCGCCGACGCGAACGAAACCTGCGAGGCGGTCGCGAAATCGCTCGGCTGCAACGCCGACGAGGTGCTGCCGTTCTCGACGGGCGTCATCATGGAGCCGCTGCCGGTCGCGAAGATCGTCGCGGCGCTGCCGGCTGCCAAGGCGGCTCTTGCGCTGGATCACTGGTTCGCCGCCGTTTCGGCGATCATGACGACCGACACCGTGCCGAAGGGCGCATCGCGCCGCGTGACCATCGACGGTGCCCCGGTCACCGTGACAGGAATCGCCAAGGGCGCGGGGATGATCCATCCCAACATGGCCACGATGCTTTCGTTTGTCGCCACCGATGCGCCGATTGCCGCGGGCGCTGCTGACCGCGCTCACGCAGGAGATTGCGGATCTGACCTTCAATTGTGCGACGGTCGACGGCGACACGTCGACCAACGACAGCTTCGTGATCGCCGCGACGGGCAAGGCTGCCCTTTCGCCGATCCAGCGCGACGGCGATCCACGCCTCGCGGTCGTTCGTTCCGCACTCACGGACGTCGCGGCCGAACTCGCGCAGGCCATCGTTCGCGACGGCGAGGGCGCGACCAAGTTCATCACGATTTCCGTGGAGGGCGGGCGCGACGCTGCCGAATGCCGGAAGGTTGCGCTCGGCATCGCACACTCGCCGCTCGTCAAGACCGCATTCTTCGCGTCGGATCCCAATCTTGGCCGCATCGTCTGTGCGATCGGCAATGCCGCCGCGCCGGATCTCGATCCGTCCGGTGTGTCGTTCAGGCTGGACGGCGTGCCCGTGGTGGAGCGCGGCGGACGCGCGCCCTCGTATCGCGAGGAAGATGGGCAGCGCGTGATGAAGCAGGAAGAAATCACCGTCACCGTGGAGCTCGGCCGCGGCGGCGCGTCGTCGCGGGTCTGGACCTGTGACTTTTCGCACGACTACGTATCGATCAATGCCGACTACCGGAGCTAGGACGCGCGTGCCCGCAGACCTGGGCGATCTTCTCGGGCGCCTCGAAGGCATCCTCACGCGCGTCGAGGCGGTGCTGCCGCCCGCGCCGCCGCCGCCCGACTGGGGGGCCGCGGCGTACCGGTGGCGCAAGCGCGCGGGCCGCGGCCACCTGCAGGCCGTCCGCCATCCGCACGCGATCCGGCTGTCCGATCTCGTCGCCATCGACGCGCAGAAGGCGGCGATCGACGCCAACACGCGTCAGTTCGTCGCGGGCCTGCCGGCCAACAACGTTCTGCTGACGGGGTCGCGCGGCACGGGCAAGTCCTCGCTCGTGAAGGCGATGCTCGTGAAGTACTCGGCGAAAGGATTGCGCCTGATCGAGGTCGACAAGTCCGATCTCACCGATCTGCCCGACATCGCGGACCTCGTGGCGGAGCGGCGCGAGCGCTACATCGTCTTTTGCGACGACCTCACTTTCGACGCCGGCGAGCCGGGCTACAAAGCCCTCAAGGTCATGCTCGACGGCACCATCGCCGCGGCATCGGCCAACATGCTGATCTACGCGACCTCCAACCGCCGGCATCTGCTGCCGGAATACTTCAGCGAAAACCTGGAGACGAAGCACATTGGCGAGGAAGTCCATCCGGGCGAATCGGTCGAGGAAAAGATCTCGCTGTCCGAGCGCTTCGGGCTGTGGATCTCGTTCTATCCGTTCAGCCAGGACGACTACCTTGCCGCCGCGTCCGCGTGGCTCGCCCTGTTCGGCGTCCCGGTGGCGAAGGCCAGACACGACATCGAGGAACGCCAGCGCGACGCCTTGCAGTTCGCGCTGCAGCGCGGCTCGCGCAGCGGGCGCATTGCATGGCAGTTCGCGCGCGGCTACGCCGGCGCAGCCGCGCTCAAGGCGAAGTCACGCGCGTGACGGACCGCGTCGTTCCGGTGTCCGCAGCTGTCATTGCGCGGCGGGACGGACAGGTGCTTCTCGCCCAACGGCCACCCGGCAAGGCTTACGCGGGCTACTGGGAGTTCCCCGGCGGCAAGGTGGAGCCCGGCGAGACGCCGCGTCGCGCGCTCGATCGCGAGCTTGCGGAGGAACTCGGCCTTCAGGTCCGCCGGGCGTCTCCCTGGCTTGTCCAGCGGTTTGTCTATCCTCACGCGCATGTCGAGCTCCACTTTTTCCGTGTCCACGAATGGGACGGAGTCCCGGTAGGGCATGACGGGCAGGCGTTCGCGTGGCAGACGCCTGGCGCCTTCGACGTCGCGCCGCTGCTGCCCGCGAATACGCTGGTGCTGCGTGCGCTTGTGCTGCCGCAAGTCTGCGGCATCACGGTCGCTGCCGACATCGGAGAATCCGGATTCCTGGCGCGGGCGCGCATCGCGCTCGAGAACGGGCTGAAACTCATCCAGTTCCGCGAGAAGGCATGGCCCGAGGCCCGCCAGCGCGCGTTGTGCGAAGCGCTCGTCGACATCGCCCGTCCGTTCGGCGCGCGCGTTCTGCTGAACGGCCGCGAGGACGACGCGCGCACGTGGGGCTGCGCCGGCGTGCACTGGACTTCGGCTGCACTCGGCGCGGCCACCGCGAGGCCCCCCGACATGCTGTGCTCGGCGTCGTGTCACACGCGCGACGACATCGCGAAGGCCGGCGCGCTGGCGCTCGATTTCGCCCTGCTGGGCCCGGTGTTGCCGACGCCGACGCACCCTGACGCGTCGGCCCTCGGGTGGGACGGATTCGGGGCGATTGCCGAGGGCGCGACACTGCCGGTGCTGGCCCTCGGGGGAATGTCGCGGACCGATCTCGATGCGGCGATCGCGCGCGGCGCGCACGGGATCGCGATGCGCCGGGCCGCGTGGGCGTGACGGGATTCAGTCGGGGCCGGCCTTGCCTCGCCTTTCCGGTATCCGCGGGCTCCGCGCGAGCAGCATCAGGCAACCGATTGCGATCAGCAGCACCGAAACGAGCAGCGTCCAGCGCAGCCTGTAGTGGTCGTGCAGCCACCATGCGACACCGGAGGCGATCAGCGTCGGGCCGAGAACGACCGAGCTCTTGGTGACGCCGTCCATCACGAGGATCGCCAGGCCGGCGGCGACGAGCGCGATCGACGTGATCGAGTCGACATCCGGCAGCCAGCCGAAGTACCAGACGAGCCCCAGGAGGCCGACGATGATCAGCGTGACGGGCGTGGCGGCATTTCGCATCTCGGCTCCTTAGCTGTGTTGCGCGTCGTCCCCTGCGGCTTCGCCTGGCTCGGACTCGCCGGAATCCGGCGACTCCGCCACGGGAATGCGGTAGGCCTCGGTGGCCCATGCGCCGAGATCGATCAGCTTGCAGCGCTCGGAGCAGAACGGGCGGCAGCGCGACGACGGCGTCCATTCGACCGACTTTCCACAGCGTGGGCAGGGAACAAAGCGCGGCGTGGCCATCGTCTCACGTCCTGCGGATCAGGGCGCGGAGTGATGCTTGTCGAGAGAAAGAGGCCCAGCGTACGTTCATCGAACCGCCGGCATGCCCGCTACGACTTCACACCGCGCAGGCGATAGGCGACAACCGGCCGGCGGAATCCTTTCAGCGTCAGCGCCGGCAACGACACGACATCGACGAGAGCTTCGACGCCGGCGAACACGCGTTGCGCGATGAGGATCTCGCCGCCCGCGGCCTCGCCGCACAGGCGTGACGCCAGATTGGTCACCGTGCCGATGGCGCTGTAGTCCCACCGGCCGTCGAACCCGATCGCCCCGATCGTCGCAAAGCCCTGCGCGATCCCGATGCCGAGGCTCAACTCGTACCCGCGCTTCGCCCAGTTCTCCTCCATGCGGCCGATGCGTTCCTGCACTTCGAGCGCCATCCGCACTGCGCGCTCGGCGGGATTCGGAATCGGGACCGGATCGTTGAACAGGATGGTCATGCCATCGCCGGTGAAGTGCTCGAGCGTTCCTTCGTATTCGAGAACCAGGCGGCCCGTCACTTCGTGATACTCGCGCAGCACGCCCATGACTTCTTCGGGCTCGGCGACTTCGGCGAACGCGGTGAAGCCGCGCAGGTCGAGGAAGACGACGGTGATTTCGCGACGATGGCTCTTCAGCGGGTCGTCGGCGCCACCGCTGACGATCAGCTCGGCCAATTGCGGCGAGAAGAACCGCCGCAGACGACCGACGCGCTCGAGCTCGCTCACCTGTTCGGCGACGCGCCGTTCAAGTGACACGTTCCATTCCTTCACTTCCGCGGCAAGCTTCTCCACGGTGTCGTGTAGCCGCTTTATCCGGAGCATCGAACGCACGCGCGCGACAAGTGCCGCGTGGTCGACCGGCTTGGTAAGGTACTCGTCTCCGCCGGCCTCCAGCCCGTCGACGACGTCCTTCGAATCCGCCATTGCCGTCACCATGATGATCGGCGTGAACGGGAAGCCGGCATCGGCGCGCAGACGGCGGCAGACCTCGAAGCCGTCGAGCTTCGGCATCATGACGTCGAGGAGAACGAGATCGGGCATTTCCCGGCGAGCGGCGGCCAAGCCCTCCTCGCCGTCGGCCGCGGTGACGATCTCGTAGCCTTCGGAGGCCAGTCGGGTCTGCAGGACCTTGACGTTGGTCGGGTTGTCGTCGACGATGAGGATGCGAGGAATGTCTCTCACAAGCGTATCTCCCGGAGGACCGGGAAATATACGGTCTTGGTCGGCGTTGCACAAGGACACAAGGGGGTCGCGAGGCTTGCAATCCGCAATCGACAACCCGGCACCGGCTACCCATTCCGAGGTGGCCATCGAACACCTTGCCGAGATCGTGCACCGGCGCACGCCGCTACGCATGCTGGTGCGCCGGGTCGCTGCCATACGCGCGTCGGTCCACACCAAGCTCCTGGCCGCATTCATGATCATCACGGTGCTCTTCATCGCGATGGCGGTGGTCAGCCTGCTCACGATCGTGCGCGCGACCGAGCAAAGCCGGCTGCTCGACGAGGCGCACGAGCTGGTCAGCCTGGCGCAGCAAAGCGAACATGCGCTGGCAAGGCAAATGCATTTTACCGATCTTGCGCTACTCTCCCAGGACGAAGTGGCGATTTCGAAGATCCTGCGCGAGAATAATCGTTTCAATGACAGACTGGCGAAACTGGAAGCCGCCGGCACTGCGGACCAGGAACTCGTCGAGCAGGTGCGAAACTCCCAGGACGAGGCGATGGGCGTGGTAGCCGACATCGCCAATGCGATCCGCGACGGCAAACTGGCGGCCGTCACCGGTCCGCTGCTGCGTCGTCAGGAGCGGCTCGACACCGAGATCACGACGCGCGTGGGACTGCTGGTCTCGGCGCAGCAGAACAGTATGAATCGATTGCGCGACAGCGTCAGCGCGGCCAACAGGCGGTCGCTGATCATGACCGGCGTGTTTGCCATCGTCGCGGTGACATTTGCATTGTTCTGCGGGTTTGTCATTTCCTGGTCGTTCATCATCCCGGTTCGTGAAGCGCAGACCTTCCTCGACAAGGTTGCGGAGGGGAATTTCGGCGCGCGTATCAACGTGCCCAATCGCGACGAGTTCGGCGCCCTTGCGGAGAGAATGAATCACATGAGCGGCGAGCTCCAGAGATTCGATGCCGAGCAGCGCCGCGCCGCCGGCGAGCTCGGACGCCTGAACGAGGAGCTTGCGCAGACGAGCAAGGCAAAGTCGGAGTTTCTCGCCAACATGAGTCACGAGCTGCGCACCCCGATGAACGCGATTCTCGGCTTCACCGAGATGCTGATCGACGGGCTCTACGGCGACGTGCCCTCCGAGCTCAGGGAGCCGCTCACCGACATCCAGTTGAATGGACGCCACCTGTTGCGCCTGATCAACGACGTGCTCGACCTTTCCAAGATCGAGGCCGGGCACATGGAGCTCGCGCTTGGCGAGTTCTCCGTCCGCGAGATCGTGGACATCGCTTACGTCTCGCTGCGTTCGCTGGCTGCCGAGAAGGGCCTGGATTTCGTGGTCAACGTGCCGGACAATTTACCCGTCGCGTATGGCGACAATGGCCGTCTCACCCAGTGCCTGATGAATCTGGCGGGCAATGCCATCAAGTTCACCCGGCGCGGCTCGGTCGAGATCGGAGCCGAGGTCGTCGGGGACGAGCTCAGGTTTCGCGTCACCGATACGGGCATCGGCATCCCGCAGGAGGAACTGGAAAACGTGTTTGCGGAGTTCCGGCAGGTCGATGCCGCAGTCACCCGCGAATTCGGGGGTACCGGCCTTGGACTCAGCATTACCCGAAGATTCGTCGAGCTTCACGGCGGGCGGATCTGGGTCGAGAGCGAATTGGGGAAGGGCTGCACATTTTATTTTACGGTCCCGCAGCGGACCCGGGGCGATGACACATGAGCGAGCGGACGATTCTCTACATCGAGGACAACGAATACAACCGTAAGATCGTGCGCCAGCTGCTGGTGCGCACATCCTACCGGCTCGTCGAAGCCGTGGACGGCGAAAGCGGCGTCGCCATGGCGCGGGAGGAATTGCCGCAGCTCATCCTGATGGATGTCCAGCTGCCCAAAATGTCCGGCCTCGACGCAACGCGGGTCCTCAAGTCGGATCCGCGCACCAGCCACATCCCAATAGTCGTGATCACGAGTTTTGCCTTGAGCGGTGACCGGGAAAAGGCGTCCGCAGCCGGGGCCAACAGCTATCTGGCGAAGCCGTACAGCCCGCGCGAGCTCCTGGCACTCGTGCACCAGTACCTACCCGAACCTTGATCCACGAACCGGAGGTGATCAGATGACCATCGTCGCTCGATATTCGCGGTGTCTTACGTCGGCCGCGATGTTCCTGTCCCTGTGTGCGGGCAGCCCGCTGGCCAGTGCCGATGGCGAGCAGGCCGAGCAATTCACGCCTGAATACCGGCAGCTGCACACTGCCGTGGATGCTAAGCACACGCCGAAGATCGCCGCTCCCGATTCGGTCAAGCGCGGCGAATGGTTCACGGTGACGGTAAGCGTCGGCGCCGGGGGACAGCATCCCTCGCTGTCCGAGCATTCCATCCGCTATGTGGCGCTGTACAAGGATTCGGTCGAAATCGCGCGGGCCTACCTGCACCCGGTGTATTCGTCGCCGACCGTGACGTTCACGGTAGCTCTCGACGAGGGAGGGTCGCTGCGCGCGCTCGCCGAGCCCAACCACTCGGCAGCCTGGGAGGCCTCGAAAAAGATCGAAGTTCTTCCTTAGTCAAGTCAGCGATTAGGGCATTTTCATCTCGACGCTCACACGCGCCGCTTGCGGCTCGCCGGCGATCGCGGTTGCCTCGACCGTTCCCAGGCGCTCGTGCCAGACGTTCAGCTTGTATTTCCCGGGCGGAAGATTGTCGAACGAGAATTGGCCGTCCGCGCCCGTAATCGCATAATAGGGGTGGGCGCCGACGACGACCCAACCCACCATCCACGAGTGCAGGTCGCAGTTGATCTTCACGATTTCCGGCTTCGCGAACGTGACCGGGATGGTGCGGCTCTTGGGTTGTGTGCGATTGAACGAGACGTTGAGCTTCGGCGTCGCATGGATGTTGTGAAGCAACCGGTCGCTGTTGAGAAAATCGACGGTGCCGCCGGCCGGCACCACGACCACACGAGGAATGAAGACGCACCCGTTCTGATCCATCTCGGCTTTCGCGCTTGACTCCGGCGTGGTCGCGCCGGGCGGGGGAGTTTCAAGCCAGACGACCGCGTTCCTGAGCTCCTTCCGCGGCGACACCAGAAGGTCGCCGGGATCCTTCTCCGTGCCGCACACGTATTGGTCGATCGTCACGTCGACCTTTTTCTGCGCCGGCACCGCGCCGGAAACGACGACGACACCCTTGATCGAGGCTCCGGCGGTCATGCCCGACGCGCAAAGTCCAATCAGCATTATCGCAATGCGGCTCGCGAATCGCACACCCTTCATTCGTGGCTCCTTGCATGACCGTGCGGACCTCGGCCGCTGAACACGCCCGGGTTCCAATCGAGCGTATTCCGGGTCGCCGTCGCGGTCAACGTGAAAAGTCGCGTGCATTCGGCATTGCGTCGGGGAAAGCGGATGCTGGACCACGAAACGAGCCGATCGCCGCCGGACAATTTCAAAGATTGCAGAACATCAATTCGAAATCGACGTTATGGTCGTACACCGAGCCACGGTCCATTCCGCTGACGCCGATGAAGCGGATGTTGAGGGCGTACTTGTTGGCGCTGATCTCCGGCACGCACGGGCAGTCGTTTTCGACGGTCAGGCGCAGGAGCTGGGCGACCTTCGACGTCGTCAACATCAACTGGAACACGCCGCGATAGGCGATCTGCCGGCTCGCGCGCCCGTTGTCGCGCAGCATCCTCAGTATGATCGCGAGTCCGTCGTGAATGGGAAGGAAGGGTTCGAGCCACGCCTTCAGGTCGTTTTGTCGCGCGCTGGGATCGGCGTGGAGCCAGTAGTGATACGCGGGCAGGTCGAATTCGCAGACCCCGCCCGGAATCGCGGTCCGCTGCTTGATCGTCATCAGCCACTCGTTCTCGCGCAGGTGCGTTCCTGCCTTCCCGGTCTGACCGAGCAGCGCGCCGCTTGCCCGTTCGATGTCGGCCAGGAGCGGCTCCAGGACGCGCGTCTCGATGGCGGGATTGTTCCGCAGCGATGCGAGCATCTGCTTTTGCCGCTCGAGTTCCTGCAGGATGTCGGTCTTGAGATCGGCGCGCGCGGCGACGTCGGTGATCTCGAACAGCGCGAGCAGCGCAGCGTGGTGGTCCGGGCCCTCCGCGCGCGACGCGAAGAACTGCGCGCGCCTGTACAAGTCCTCGAGCCGCATCAGCGTGCGGATTCGTTCGTTCAGCGGGTGCTCGTATCGGATCACTTCGGGCCGGGGAGATTTCCGGTGGCTTCAACTACGCATTCTGCCCGAAGATGGCGCAGTGCGTCCCGCCGTCGGCCGAAAGCATCCGGTAACGGCTGTCGAGTAAGGCGACCTGGGGCGCGATCGCGGCCTGCGGGCCGGCGTTGTCCAGTATGTCGTCCGCATGCGCGAGGCGCTCCTGGCGGGAAAGCTGGGTCGCCATGATCGCGCGAATCTCCTCGGGCGCGAGGCCGCTGCGGGCGGCGACGCGCCGGATCTGGTCGTCCTCGGGGCAGTCCACCACCAGGATGCGATCGACTCGCGCAGCGAAACCACCGCGCTCGAGGAGCAGCGGCACAACGAGAATACCGTACGCGCTGCGCCAACGCGCCATCTCTTCCTGCGCCGCCCTCCCGATCAGCGGATGGAGAATGCCCTCGAGCCGCGCGCGCACCACGGGATCCGCGAACGCCAGGCCGCGCAACGCGGCGCGGTCGAGCGTCCCGTCCGGGTGCAGCACCGGCGCGCCGAAGGCGGCAACGATCTCGCGGAGTCCCGGCGCGCCCGCCGCCGTCAGCGCGTGCGCGAGGCGGTCGGTGTCGGTCACGTCGATCCCGTGCGACGCGAACGCGTCGGCGACGGCCGATTTTCCGCTGCCGATGCCGCCGGTCAGTCCGACGATATAGGGGCTGCTCACACTATGTTCGCATCCGTGAACATGGTGCGAGCAGACCCCGGGTCACGGCAGGTACGACTTGACGAGGGTCGGGCCGACGAAAAGCGCGATCGCACCGGCGATCGCGAGATACGGGCCGAACGGAATGGGGACGTCGTGGTCACGGCCCCGAAACGCGATGAGGGCGAGGCCGATCACGGCGCCCACGACCGAGGACAGCAGAACGATCAGCGGCAGCATCGTCCAGCCGAGCCAGGCGCCCAGCGCCGCGAGCAGCTTGAAATCGCCGTAACCCATGCCTTCCTTTCCGCGGATGAGCTTGAACAACCAGTAGATGGACCAAAGCGTCAGGTAGCCCGCGACGGCGCCGATCACGGCGCTCGACAGCGGGGCGAACACGCCCCACAGGTTGACCACGAGGCCCGCCCACACCAGTGGCAGCGTCAGGTTGTCCGGGAGGAGCTGGGTGTCGGCGTCGATCATGGTCAGCGCCAGCAGCGTCCACAGAAGGAGGCATGCGGCGGCGCCCTTCGCCGTGGCGCCGAACGCGACGATCGCGGCGACCGCCAGCAGGCCGCCCAGGATCTCGACGATCGGGTAGCGTCCCGAGATGCGCGCCCTGCACGACCTGCATCGCCCGCGGAGGGCGAGCCACGACACGACCGGGATGTTCTCGAGGGCCGTGATCCGGTGCCCGCAGGCGGGACACGCGGACCGCGGAACCACGAGGTTGTAGACGGGAGCGTCGGGAATCGGGTTGCCGCTCAGCACGGCGCACTCCGCCTTCCAGTCGCTCTCCAGCATCTTCGGGAGCCGGTGGATGACGACGTTGAGAAAGCTGCCGACGCAAAGCCCGACGAGCAATGCGGCGGCAATGACGAAGGCTGGTTCTGTCATGGCAATGGCACCGTTTCCGGATGCTGGGTGGGCTCAGGCGCGCAGCGACGGGCCACGCCGGGGTCCCGGATCGGTCCGTCCGTGCGCCGGTGATGAGGCGGCGAGGTCCATCCGCGGGAGCAGCGATGCGCAGGGAGCTGCCCCTTGGCGCAAGGCGGTCTCGCGATGTGGTGATCGCGCATGCTTCGGGACCCGGCCGGGTGCCCGCAGGGTCGGCGCCGCAGGAATCGCCCGTCCTGCGGGCGCACGGGCGCCCCGCCGCGTCAAACCACCTGGCCCAGCTTGAAGATCGGCAGATACATGGCGACCACGAGGCCGCCGATCACAACGCCAAGGAATACGATGATGAGCGGCTCGAGCAGGCTCGACAGCGCGGCGACGGCGTCGTCGACCTCGCGTTCGTAGAACTCCGCGATCTTGCCGAGCATGTTGTCGAGCGACCCGGACTCCTCGCCGATCTGCGTCATTTGCAGCACCATCGACGGGAAGAGCTTGGAGTTGGTCATTGCGTTGGTGAGGCTCGTGCCGGTGCTGACTTCGGTCTGGATGCGCTTGGTGGCCTGGGCATAGACGGAGTTGCCGGCCGCGCCGGCGACCGCATCGAGGGACTCCACAAGGGGGACACCGGCCGCGAACATCGTCTGCAGCGTCCGCGTCCAGCGCGCGATGGTGGCCTTCTCCAGGATCTGGCCGATGATGGGTATCTTGAGCACGAGCCGGTCGGTTGCGATCTGCAGCGCCGTCGAGCGCCGGTGCACGTAGACGAACCCGACGAAGCTCCCGACCAAGATGATGAATCCGGCCCACCAGTAGGCGACCACGAAATCGGACATCGCCATCACGATCAGCGTCGGCGCCGGGAGGTCGGCGCCGAAGCTCGTGAAGACCTGCTTGAATGCGGGAATCACCCAGACCATGATCACCCAGACCACCAGCAGGGCGACGACGATCACCGAAATCGGGTAGAACAGCGCCGACTTGATCTTGCTCTTGATCGCGAGAATCTTTTCCTTGTACGTGGCAAGACGGTCGAGAATGCCGTCCAGCATGCCCGCGGTCTCTCCCGCGTGCACGAGATTGCAATAGAGGTTGTCGAACTGAAGGGGGTGCTCGCGAAACGCCTGCGACAGGCTGGAGCCGGACTCGACGCGGCTCTTGAGGTCCATGACGAGTCGCGAGAACCGCGGATTGCTGTGGCCGCGTGCGACGATCTCGAACGACTGCAGCAGCGGAACGCCGGCGCGCAGCATGGTCGCGAGCTGTCGCGTGAAAAACGTGATTTCTCGCTCGCCGACCTTCTTGCCGCCGCGGAACGTGAGCTTCTTGATCTTCTGAAGGCGGATTCCCTGGCGGCGCAGGTTGGTCGTGACGACCGTCTGCGACGCCGCCTTCGATTCGCCGCGGACCTGTCGGTTGTTGCGGTCGACGCCTTCCCAGACGAACGTGTATTCCTTGACGTCCTTGCGCGTTGCGGTGGCGGTGGCCATGGCGGGGTTCCTGTCTCGGGGACGGCTCGCGCCGCTATTCGTTCGTGATGGCTTCGACTTCCTCGAGCGAGGTGATGCCCTGCTTCACCTTCACGAGGCCCGATTGTCGCAGGTCGCGAACGCCTTCCTTCTGTGCCAGTTCGGCGATGTCGATGGCGGTCCCGCTTCGCATGATGAGCTGCCGCATCTCGTCCGAGATGGGCATGACCTGGTAGATGCCGACGCGGCCCTTGTAGCCCGTGCCTTTGCATTTGTCGCAGCCGATCGGCCCGTAGGGCTGCCAGGTGCCGTCGATGTCGTCCTCGGTGAACCCGGCCCGGACGAGCGCCTCTGCCGGAATGTCCTTCGGTTGCTTGCAGTGGGCGCAGAGGCGGCGTCCGAGCCGTTGCGCCGTAATCATGATGACCGACGAGGCGACGTTGAACGGCGCCACGCCCATGTTGAGCAAGCGGGTCAGCGTCGTCGGCGCGTCGTTCGTGTGGAGCGTCGAGAGGACGAGGTGTCCCGTCTGCGCCGCCTTGATCGCGATGTCGGCGGTCTCGAGGTCGCGGATTTCGCCGACCATGATGATGTCCGGATCCTGCCGCAGGAACGATTTCAGCGCGGCGGCGAACGTGAGGCCCGCCTTGTCGTTGACGTTCACCTGGTTGACGCCGGGCAGCAGGATTTCCGCCGGATCCTCGGCCGTCGAAATGTTGATGCCGGGCTGGTTCAGTATGTTGAGGCAGGTGTAGAGCGACACGGTCTTGCCGCTGCCGGTCGGGCCGGTGACGAGGATCATCCCGTAGGGCCGCCCGATGGCGAACATCATCTGTTCCTGCTGATCCGCGTCGTAACCCAGCGCCTCGATGCCGAGCTTCACGCCCGCGGAATCGAGAATCCGCATGACGATCTTCTCGCCGAAAAGCGTGGGCAGCGTGCTCACGCGAAAGTCGATCGTCTTCGACTTGGACAGCACGAGCTTCATCCGGCCGTCCTGCGGCACGCGCTTTTCCGAGATGTCGAGCTTCGAGATCACCTTGATCCGCGACGCCATCTTGTCCTTGATCACGAGCGGCGGCTGCGCCACTTCCGACAGCACGCCGTCCAGCCGGTAGCGGATCCGGTAATACTTTTCGTACGGCTCGAAGTGAACGTCGGACACGCCCAGGTTGATGGCGTCGATCAATATCTTCTGGATGTACTTGACGACCGGCGCGTCCTCGACCTCCGAGTTCTCCTCGTCGCTGAGTACCGTCGGGCCGCCTTCCTGGAGGTCCAGCTCGAGGTCCTCCATCGCGGCCATTTCGTTGAGCGTGGCCCCTTTCGCCTCGGTGAGCCGCGCGATGGCCTGCTGGAGCTTGTCGTCCTCGACGACGACGGACTCGACGACGAGATTCGTCTTGAAGCGAACCTCCTCCAGCGCCTGGAGGTTGGCGGGATCCGACGTCGCGACGTACAGCCGGTTACCGCGCTTCTGCAGCGGCAGGACCCGCCGCGATTGCGCCATCTTGAGGTCGACCAGGTCCTTGTGGATCTGGTCGAGATCGAAGGCGCCCAGGTCCATCATCGGCACGCCGAATGCTCGGGACCCGAATATGGCGACCTGGGTGGGGGACATCCGCTTGCCCAGCAGCAACTGCTCGACGAACGTGACATTGGCCTGCTGCGCCTGCGTCTGCAGCGCATCGGCGTCGAATTCCGTCATCAACCCGTGCTGCGCCAGGGCGCGCGCGAGCCCACTCAGGTTGCGTGTGGCGGCGGCATGGATGGCCATGGGTTCAGGGGCTCGAAAGCAGTTGGTAATCGGCAAGATGCCGGGCTATCGGGATGCCTAAGCAAGTTTCGTGCCTTTTCTTGCTCCGGCGACTCCCGTGCGCATTATTCCAACCGCATAAAACTTAAGCGACCGATGATGCCCTTCCGCCCTGGCTTTGTAAAGGTGACGCCGTCGTGCGCCCCACCGGCGGCAGCAAGCGCACCACTTTGACTGCGCGGTCCTGCGTCTGGAGTACTTCCATGCGCTGGCCGGCAATCTCGACATTCGTCCCTGCGTCCGGGATTTCTCCCGTCTGTTCGACAATCAGGCCGTTGAGGGTCTTCGGCCCGTCGAGCGGGAAATGGGTGCCGAGCTTCCTATTGAGCGTTCGAAGCGCGGCCATGCCGTCCACCACGACGCTGCCGTCGGATTCGCGTGCCCACGATTCGCCCCCTCCCGGGGACTGGGTCGTGAAGTCGCCGATGATTTCCTCGACGATGTCCTCGATCGTGACGAGCCCCTCCAGCTCGCCGTACTCGTCCACCACGAGGCCAAGGCGCTCCCGATCCGTCTGGAACTGCTGCAACTGGACGAGGAGCGGCGTGCCGGCAGGCACGAAATACGCGGGCCGAACGATCGAGCGCAGCGCCGACTCGTCGATCGTCCCCGCCTGCTGCAGGCCGACCACCTGCTTCAGGTGGATGACGCCGACGATGTTGTCGAGCTCGTCCTCGTAGGCGGGAAGCCGCGTATGGTAGGACGTCGCGAGTTGCTCGGCGAGATGCCCCGGCTTCGCGTTGAGATCGAGCGCGTGAATCTGGTTGCGCGGCGTCATCACGTCGTCGACGGTGACCGCCTCGACGTCGAGCAGATTGGCGAGCATCGACCGGTGCTTTCCGCGGAAGTACTGCCCCTCCAGCACGAGCGACCGAAGTTCCTCCTGGTTGAGCGTCGTCCCCGTGGCGGTGCCCGTGGGAATGTGCAGCACGCGGAGCAGGCCCTGCACGAAGAGGTTGACGAACCAGACGACCGGATTCGCCACCTTGAGCAGCGGCGCGAGGAGGTAGCTGACAACCGGCGCGATGCGATCCGCGTGCGCGGCACCTACCACCTTCGGCGCGATCTCCGAGAAGACGAGGAGGGCGAAGGTGATGGCGAGCGTGCCCACCGCGAGGGCAAGCTCGCCCTCGCCGAAAAGCCGCTTGGTGATGACGGCCGTCAGCGTCGCCGCGCCCGCCGCGACGAGCGTGTTGCCGAGCAGGATGACGCCCAGCAGCTTGTCGATCTCGGCGAGCAGCGCGAGCGCCTTGCGTGCGCCCAGACCGCCGCGATGCGCGCGGTGCTTCAGCCGGTGCCGGTTCGCCGCCATCATCGCGGTCTCGGCGATCGAGAAGAAGCTCGACGCGAGCAGCAACATCACCAGTGCGAGCGCCAGCGTGGAGAGCGGGATGTCGTCCATCGCGATTGGGCGGACAGGGGCGGGAGTTCCGGAAAGACGCGCAGTCGAAGCCCTGCGCGGAATCGAGCAGCCCGGCGTCCGCTAGCGCCCGAGCAGGACCTCGAGCACGAACTTGCTGCCGAGGTAGGCGAGGAACACGAAGATCGTGCCGGCGATGATCCAGCGGAGCGCGACGCGGCCGCGCCAGCCGTACCGCCAGCGGCCCCACAGCAGCGCGCCGAACGTCAACCAGCCCAGCACGGAGAACACGGTCTTGTGCGCGGTGTTGTGGGTGAACGGAATCGCGCGGCCGAATACCTGTTCGGAGAACAGCATGCCGCTCAGGAGCGTAAGCGTGAGCAGCGCGAACCCGGCGGTCACCAGCCGGAAGAGAAAGCGCTCGAGCGTGAGCAGCGGAGGTAGGCCGTCGCGACCCGGATCGGGGAGTCGCTTGTGGAGGCGCTTCTCGAGGCCCATCAGGATAAGCGCCTGGACCGCCGCGACAAGAAAAAGTGCATACGACACCAGTGCGATTGCCACATGCGCCGAGGCGAGCGGCTTGCCGGCAAACGTGTAGTCGTGCGGATGGGTGAACACGACGGGCAGCATCACCGCGACGGCGGCGACGGGCAGCACGATCGTGCCCATCGCCGGCAACGTGCGCATCAGTCCCGACACGAAGGCAATCGCTGCGACCAGCCCGCCGACGACCGACACGGCGTTGGCGAGCGAAACATCGAGGCCGTCGGCCGTGATGACGTCGCTCCACGCAAGCCATGCATGCAGCAGCACCGCGACCGGCACCAGCAGCGTTGCCGGCGCGGCCCGCGGCCGCGCGGGCGCTGCGGGTGTCGGCCTTGCAGGCGCATGTTCCGTCGCGCCGTGCGGCCATAGCGCCCACGCGGCCAGCGCGTACAAGGTGGCAACCGCAACGTGGAGTAAAATCATGGACTTTCAATCGCGCATCGCGGTCCGCGCCGCCATGCGCAAGTTTACCTCAGGACGGCGCACTGCCCTTTGGCCACCGGCGCCGAACTCACCCGGGAATCCCCATGTTCGACAACCTGACCGAGCGCCTTTCGCGCGTCGTCAAGTCGCTGCGCGGCGAGGCGCGCCTCACCGACGCCAATATCGCGGACGCGTTGCGCGAAGTACGGCTGGCGCTGCTCGAGGCCGACGTGGCGCTGCCGGTGGTCAAGGAATTCGTCGCCGCGGTCAAGGCGAAGGCGGTTGGCGAAGAGGTCGCGGGCTCGCTGACGCCCGGCCAAGCGCTTGTCGGCGTCGTCCATCGCGAGCTTGCGGCGCTGATGGGCGCGGCGGCTACGCCGCTCGATCTCGCAACGCAGCCGCCGGCGGTGCTGCTGCTCGCAGGGTTGCAGGGCGCCGGCAAGACGACGACCGCCGCCAAGCTCGCCCGCCTCCTCAAGGCGCAGAAGAAGAAGGTGCTGTTGGTTTCGGTGGACGTGTATCGACCGGCCGCGATCCTGCAGCTGCAGACGCTGGCGAGCCAGGTGGGGGTCGACTTCTTCCCGTCGGCGTTGGGCGAGCGGCCGGTCACGATCGTCGAGGCCGCCATCGACTGGGCGCGCCGGCATTATCACGATGTCCTCATCGTCGACACGGCCGGCCGGCTCGCAATCGACGAGGCGATGATGCGCGAGATCGCGGAGGTGCACGCCGCCGCGAAGCCGATCGAGACGCTGTTCGTCGTCGATGCCATGCAGGGCCAGGATGCGGTCAATACCGCGCGGACGTTTCGCGAAACCCTGCCACTCACCGGCGTGATCCTCACCAAGCTCGACGGCGATGCGCGCGGCGGCGCTGCGCTCTCGGTACGCCAGGTCACCGGCGCGCCGATCAAGTTCGTGGGCGTGGCGGAGAAGGTCGACGGGCTCGAGGTGTTTCACCCGGAGCGGATGGCGTCAAGAATACTCGGCATGGGCGACGTGCTGTCGCTGATCGAGGACGCGCACAAGACGGTCGATATCGCGGAAGCGGAAAAGCTCGCGAAGAAGGTGAAATCGGGGAAGGGCTTCGATCTCAGCGATTTCAAGGCGCAGATCGGCCAGATGCGCAAGATGGGCGGGCTTGCCGGCATGATGGACAAGCTGCCAGCGGAGCTCGCCCGCGCCGCACAGAACACGAACGTCGACGAGAAGAAGATCGGGCGGATCGAAGGAATCATCGATTCGATGACCCCTGCCGAGCGCATGAAGCCGGAGATCCTCAAGGCGTCGCGCAAGCGCCGGATCGCTGCCGGCGCAGGCGTCTCGGTGCAGGAGGTGAACCAGCTCCTCGCGCAGTTCGAGCAGACGCAGAAGATGATGAAGATGGTCGCCAAGGGCGGGATGCAGAAGATGCTGCGCGGGATGAAAGGATTGATGCCCGGCCTGCGTTGAACCGCGCGCCGAGCGGGTCGCAGGCGCAGGGAATCGGGAAACCGTTTCAAATCAGTCGATTGCGTCACCGTCCACGGGGGCTGGCTACGGCGCCGACGCTCGGCGCGCCTTGCCGCGATCGACCTTTTCCTCGTATAATTAAAGACTTTTCTCCGATCACGGACGCAGCGACCATGGTTGTCATTCGACTTGCCCGCGGCGGCGCCAAGAAGCGCCCCTTTTTCAACATCGTCGTCGCCGATTCGCACAACCGCCGCGACGGCCGCTTCATCGAGCGCGTCGGTTTCTACAATCCGATTGCCGGTGAAGGCGAAGAGGCGCTGCGCGTCGCGCAGGACCGGATCAGCTTCTGGCAGGAGCGCGGCGCCAGGATGTCCGACACGGTCGCGGGGCTGGTGAAGAGGTCGGCGATCGCCGCGGCACCGGCTGCTGCCGCTGCCTGACGCCGACGGCGCGAACGGCTTACCGTGCCGTCGGCGGTCGCAGCGCCGGAGGATATCGTATTGATGGGGCGGATCATGGCGCCCCATGGAGTGCGGGGCTGGGTAAAGGTCCGGCCGGTTTCGGAAATGCCGGAAGCGATGCTCGACTATGCGACGTGGTGGGTGCGGCCCGCGCGCGACTCGACGTGGCGCGAAGTGCGGCAGACGGCGGGCCGCATGCACTCCGGAGTCCTCCTCGTCTCGCTCGCGGGAGTGACTTGCCGCGACGAGGCGCTGGCACTGCGGGGCGCCGAAGTCGGCGTGCCGCGCACATTGCTTCCGCGGGCGAAGACGGGCGAGATCTACTGGGCCGACCTCGAAGGACTTTCGGTGGTCAATCGCGAAGGCGTCTCGCTCGGCGCGGTCGCCGAGGTCGTGGCGCATGGAGCGCACCCGTTGCTGCGGGTTGCCCGGCCGGCGGGCGAGGGCGAACCAACGAGGCCCGATCGGCTGATCCCGTACGTGCCCGCGATCGTCGACCGCGTCGATCTCGAGGCACGGCGGATCGACGTGGACTGGGGAGAGGATTTCTGAAGCGGCGAGTGTGTTGAGATGGCAGCGCAGGCGGACGCATGAAGCCGAAGTACGATCGACTGCACGGCCTGACGCATGGATCGGCCGCGCTGGAAAGCAATCGATGAGGTTCGACGTCGTCACGCTGTTTCCGGAACTCGTCGATCACGCATCGCGCTTCGGTGTCACCGGCCGGGCTTTGGAGCGCGGGCTCTGGCGGCTTTCGACGTGGAACCCGCGCGACTTCACGACGGACAGCTATCGGACCGTCGACGACCGTCCGTATGGCGGCGGGCCGGGGATGGTAATGCTGGCGGAGCCGCTGGCAAAGGCGGTCGCGGCGGCACGGGCGGCGCAGCGAGACGCCGGCTGTTCGGTTACGCGGACGATTCACCTTTCGCCTTCGGGCGTTCCGCTGACGCATCGGCGCGTCGCGGAACTCGCGGCGGCGGAATCTGCGGCGTATGTGCTGGTGGCCGGACGGTACGAGGGTGTGGACGAGAGATTCGTGGCGCGCGAGGTCGACGAGGAAATCGCGATTGGCGAATTCGTCGTCTCGGGCGGAGAGCTTCCGGCACTGATGCTGATCGACGCGATCGTGAGGCAGCGCCCCGGCGTGCTGAACGACGCCGAATCGGCGGCGCAGGACTCTTATGTATCGGGGCTGCTCGATTGCCCGCACTACACGCGGCCCGAGCGATTCGAGGGCGCCGAGGTGCCGGAGGTGCTGCTGTCGGGCCACCACGCGGACATTCGCCGGTGGAGGCTCATGCAATCGCTCGGAAGAACGAAGGAACGGCGGCCCGGGTTGCTCGAGGGCCGGAAGCTGTCGAAGGAGGAAACGGCGCTGCTCGCGGCGTACGCGTTGCAATCGCAGCAGCAGCAATAGCGGCAAGGCGGTGCCGTGTTGCGGCAGCCGTCGACGACAAAGCGCGCGCATCAGGGGTCGCCCTGCTCTGCCCGCCACATCACATGGAACGGAGATCAGGCATCATGAACATCATCGAAATGCTGGAAAAGGAAGAGATCGCGCGTCTGGGGAAGACGATTCCCGACTTCGCGCCGGGCGACACCGTCATCGTCAACGTGAGCGTCGTCGAAGGCGAGCGCAAGCGCGTCCAGGCGTACGAAGGCGTGGTCATCGCGAAGCGCAACCGCGGGCTCAACTCGTCGTTCGTCGTGCGCAAGATCTCGAGCGGCGAAGGCGTCGAGCGCACGTTCCAGACCTACTCGCCGCTCCTCGCTTCGATCGAAGTCAAGCGCAAGGGCGACGTGCGGCGCGCGAAGCTCTATTACCTGCGCGATCGCTCCGGCAAGTCGGCGCGAATCCGCGAAAAGCTTGCGCACACGCACAAGGAAAAGCACGGCGAATAGGCCCGGGCGTACAGCGGTGCACCAAGGGCAACCTGCGGGTTGCCCTTGTCATTTGTGCGGCGTCCCGGATCATTCCGCCGTTTTCGCGCGAATGGGCCTGCTTATTGCTTGCCTCCCCTTGCTTAACGTGGGGATTTCCCCGAAGATTCCTGATATCTGACGGCGCCATCGGGCGGCCTGTCAATCCGATGAGATCGACGCTGTACGAAGCGCTGGGCATACCGCAGACCGCCTCGGACGAGGAGGTCAGGGCCTCGCTTCGCCGGCTGATCCGCAAATATTATGCGAAGACGCGGGACGGTCAGGGCAACGTCGAAGAAGCGCTTCGCTTCATCAATCATGCCAGCCGCATACTGAGCGACCACGAGCGCCGCGTCCGGTACGACCAGGAACTTGCGATCTCGGACGGCACCACCGAGCAGAGGATCGCGCATGTCGTCAGCAATGCGATGGCGGAGGCGGGCGAGCAGACGGATGTAAAGCCGCCCGAGCCGGAGCCCGGCCAGGACGAAATCCTGGAAACGGGCCTCGACAGCGAAGAGCCCCCTCCCGAGCGAATCTTCCATCACCCCGGGCTCACCGAGCGCGTCGCGTCCTTCGGCCGTTCGACCCTCATCGCGGCAGCGCTCTGCGTTCTTTTCGGCACGTTCATCGCCGCGGCCATCGTTGCCGTCACGCCCACCGACGCCGTGCTGGTGGCAAAGCAGGTGCTCGTCTGGCTCACGTTGACGCTCCTGGGTCCTTGCCATCGTCTACGGCGTCGTCCACGGCGTTGCCTGGACGCGCCGGCGACACGGAACACCGGCACCCGTGCTGGTGCCGACCACCGATCTCGCGATTCTCAATTGGCGCCGCGAAAAGAGCGTGTTCCTCGGCACCAACCAGCCGCAGGAGGACGCGAGCTGGATTTTCCAGCTGCGGATGGCGGAGCTCGAGCGCGCGAAGGCGGGCCGCACCAGCGAGCCGCGCCCGTGGAATCGGCTCGCTGCGCGCCTGTTCGACTACGCGATCTGGGGTCTCGTGCTGGCGCTCCTGCTTTCCGAGTTGCGCGGCGCAGGGGCCATGCCGGAGTCGCTCGCGTACTGGATCGGTCATCCATTGCTCGCGCCGATGCTGATCACCGGGACGTGGGTGCCGATCGAGGCGCTGCTGATCGCGGCATTGCAGACCACTCCCGGCAAATGGCTGTTCGGCTGCTACCTCCAGTTCTCGATTTCCGACGCGTATGCGAGCCGCGACACGCGCTCGCAGCTCCGGCGCGCGATCCGGCGTTCGTTCCGCGTATGGTGGGAAGGCGTCGGCTGCGGGTTCCCGCTGCTGGCTCCGATCCTCATCGCCGTTGCGTACGAAAAGGTCGCGCAGAACCAGGAGACCGACTGGGATTTCGCGCAGGACTGTCTCGTCACCCATGGCCCACCCGGAGTGCTCAATGCGGTGACCGGCGTGTGCGGCCTCGCCGCGATGCTTTGGCTCTATGGCGTCGCGTGGCATCAGCCGATGGCGCAGTCGATCGCGTGGGCGCGCACGTCGTTGACCGAGGCGCTGCCGTCGGCGCAATCGTTGTTCCCGAGCGGCTTCCCGCGCAGCGGCGCGACGGGCGTGAGCGGCGGCATCAAGCAGCCGCCTCCCGCGGCGGTGCCCGCGCCGCCGGCAGGCCCCGCCTCAATCGTGACGCCGCCGCGGGAAACGCCCTCGGCGCCCGTCGACCCCGCGCTTGCGTCCGAGTTCGCCGACCGCCGCGCGCGCGTTGCCGTTCTCAAGGTCGAAGGCCCGCGAATGCTCCAAGCCGGCAATTGGCGGCGCGCCACCGAGCTTTGCCGCGCGTGGGCCGACCTCGATCTGGGCAACGCCGAGGCCTGGCGCTGCCTCGGCCAGGCGCTGCAGGCGCAGGGCTATCACCAGGACGCGATCAACGCCTTCCGCAAGGCGAAGCAGTACGACCCGAACGACCGCACCCTGGACGCGGCGATCGACCGCAGCCAGAAGGGCATCGTCGCCGACTTCATCAATCGGAATCGGCGGTAGCGGCGTGAGCGGCGGAGAGGGGCCCCGAGCGCGCTGAGCACGCAGGGCGATCGGGAGCGCGATTCGCGAGGCCGACACGCATCGAAGTTGCCATCGGCACGACCAGTGCGGAGGCGGAACCGAGCGCGCTAGCGCGCAGGGGATCGGAGCAATCGCGAATCGCCGCTGGAGGCCGACCACGCGAGCGGCGCAAGGCTCCACGGGCGTGGAGGCCGACAACGCGACCAACGCAAGACTCGCCCGGCGCGGAGACCGAGGCGCACGGTGCAGACGGAACAGGCCTACGCCACGAACGCAATCCAGAGCGGCAATGTGACCGCAGCCATCAGCGTCCCCGTGGATATCAGCAGCGCCACGGGCGCGCCACGACCGTTCATCTGAGTCGCGAGGATGTAGGCCGACGTCGCCGTCGGAACCGCGGCCATCGCGACCGCGATCTGTCGCTCGAGCGGTGAGAGTTCGGCGTACTTTGCGAGCAGCAGCGCCGTCGCCGGCACTGCGATCAGCTTGACGCCCGTCCACCATGCGAGCGCAGCCGGCGGCAGCGTCAGAGTGGCGAACGCCAGCCCGGCGCCGACCGCGAGCAACCCCAGCGGCACTGCCGCGCTCGCGAGCAGGCCGAGAATGTGCGATGCGAGCGCCGGCAGCGGCAGCGCCGCGGCCTTCCAGGCCATGCCCGCGAGGCACGCAAGCACGAGCGGGTTGCGCGCGAGCTCGACGACGACCCGATTCCCCTGGCCGCGCGCGAGCATGCCCACGGCGGCGACGTTCACAACAGGGACCAGCACGCCGACCAGCACGCTGATCGCGGCGACGCCGGATTCGCCGCCAATGCGGCTGGCGACGGCCAGCGCGATATAGGTGTTGAACCGGAATCCACATTGGAAACACGCGGCAAAGGTCGCGTGCGGAAGCCGGAACAGCGGCTGCGCGAGCGCGGAGAGCAGCATGCCGACGAGAGTGAAGCCGAGGCCCACCGCGGCAAGGCGGCCCGCGTCCGCGAGACCGAGCGGCGAGGTCGCGAGCGAGCGGAACAGGAGCGCGGGGAAGAGCACGAAGTAGACGAGGCGCTCCGACGCCCGCCCAGAATGCCGCGTCGAAGCCACGCATCCGCTTCAACGCCGCGCCGCCCGCGATCAGCAGGAAATCGGGCAGCAGGAGGAGCGCGAAGCTCACCCGGCTCGCGCCGCTTTCATCGGCCGCGGATCCGGCGCAGCAGCGCGGAGGTCGAGCGGTCGAACGCGAAGGGGATCGCGACAAAGCGGCCGCCCGCCGCGATCGTCTCCGCGGCACCGGCGGTCGTGTCGGCGGTGTAGTCCCCGCCCTTGACGAGCACGTCGGGACGGCACGCGACGATCATGTCGCGAGGCGTGTCGGCATCGAAAGGCACGACGAGGTCGACGGCGGAGAGCGCCGCCAGCACGGCCATGCGGTCGTCCAGCGGGTTGAGCGGCCGGTCGTCGCCCTTGCCGAGACGGCGGACGGAGGCGTCGGTGTTGACGGCGACGACGAGCGATGCGCCGAGCGCTCGCGCGTCGTCGAGATACGCGACGTGACCGCGGTGCAGGACGTCGAAGACGCCGTTGGTGAACACGAGGGGCCGCGGCAGCCGCGCAATCCGCGCGAGCGCTTCGGTTGCCGCGGCGATTTTCGCGGTGTAGCGCGCCGCGGCGATCATGCGGTCAACTCTTGTATTCGAAGACCTTGACGACGCGCGCGACGTCCGAGGTCGTGGCAGCGACCTGCGCCGCCTGGTTCGCCTCGCCGCGCGGCACGATCCCCATCAGGTAGACGACGCTGCGTTCGGTGACGACCTTGACGTAAATGCCCTTGACGTTGTCCTCGGCGAGAAGGCGCGATTTCACCTTGGACGTGATGTACGTGTCGTTCGTCCGTGCGCCGAGGTCGGTCACGGGGCCGATCACCATCTCGTTCTGCACGATCCGCACGCGATCGGTCGATTTCGCGATCTGGGTGATCTCGTCCTGCACGACGGTCGACGGCGCCTCCCCCGTCAGGAGCACGATGCCGTTGTAGCTCGTGACGTTGAGATGCACTTCGTTGCCCCACTTGCTTCCGGCTGCAGTGGTGACCTTGAATTCGATCGTCTGGTCGTCGATCTGGGCGCCGGTCGATCGCGGATCGCCGGCGGAGATCGCAACGTTCACGGCGCCGACTGCAATCATTTCGGGACCGCAGCCGGCGAGGAACGGGATGGCCGTCCCCAGCACGGCAAGAAGGGCGGCCGCGCGCGGCAGGCGCGGAAGTGTTCGCATCATGGTTCTTCTCCGAGCAGCGCGTTGTCGACCGCGTCGCAAAGACAATGAATGGTCAACAGGTGCACTTCCTGGATGCGCGCGGTGCGGTCATGGGGAACGCACAGGTGCACGTCGCTTTCGGTGAGCATGCCGGCGATGCGCCCACCGCCCTTGCCCGTGAGCGCGACGATGCGCATCTCGCGCTCCCGCGCCGCCTCGATCGCGGCGACCACGTTGCCCGAATTGCCGGAGGTCGAGATCGCGAGAAGCACGTCGCCCTTGGCCCCGAGCGCTCGCACCTGCTTCGCAAAGATCTGCTCGAACGAGTAATCGTTGCCGACGGCCGTCAGGATCGACGTGTCCGTGGCAAGCGAAATAGCGGGAAGCTCCGGCCGCTCGCGCTCGAAGCGGCCCACCATTTCCGCCGCGAAATGCTGTGCATCGGACGCCGACCCGCCGTTGCCGCACGCAAGGATCTTGCCGTCGGCAAGGAGGCACTCGGTGAGCGCGCCCGCCGCGCGTGCAATCGCCGGCGCGAGCGCCTCCGCGGCGTCCTGCTTCAGGCGCGCGCTTTCGGCGAATTGCGTGCGGATGCGTTCTGCGGGATCCATGATCCGGACGTTCAAGCAAACGGTGGATTGTAGCAAGATTCTCCGCGCATTCCGTCTGGTCGCCGGTCACACGGAGACGACGTCGCGCAGCCACTCGATCCGCCTCGAATCGAGGCCGTCCATCAGGATGGCGTCGAAACGGCAGGCCGGAGTGCCCCGCAGGGCTGCCAGATAGAGGCTCGCCGCGGCGGCCATGCGCGCGCGTTTCGCGCCGGTGATGCTCGCGGCGGCGCCGCCGAAATCGCCACGATGCCGCAACCGTACTTCCACGAAGACCAGCACTTCGCCGTCGCGCGCGACGAGGTCGAGTTCGCCGCAGCGTCGGCGCCAGTTGCGCTCGACGATCACGAGCCCGTTGTCTTCGAGAAACCGGGCGGCCAGCGATTCCGCCTGCGCACCGAGGCGCGCGCCCGTGGCGGGCGCTTTCAGGGAGCGCCGGCCGGCACTACCTGGCCGCCCTTGAACTGCAGCGCGCGGCCTTCGCGCGCGAACTGCCGATTGGCGTCGAGCGTCAGGCGCCCGGTCGCCCCGTCGATTTCGATGCGCTCGGTGCCGCGCTCGGCGAGAATGCGCGCCACGCGGAACGCGTCCACGCCGAGCGCGAAGAGCCGGTCGAGGGTGGCACTCGCCTGCGGCGGTCGCGCGATTTGCGCGAACTCGCGGGATTCCGGGCTTGCCAGCCACGGAATTTCAACGAAGCGGACGTCCTCGAGTTCGCGCAGCGTCTCGCGCGGCTGGCGATCGTTCACCGTGTTGCCGGCATACGTCGCGACGGTTCCTACATAGGGCTTGACGAGAACGGCGTCGGCGCCGTCGAGCGCGAGCAGCGCCGCGTCGACCGGCGTTCTGGCGAGCTCCCGTTTCAGGAGCACGAGGACGTCGGGCGCGCGATCGAAGCGCAACGTCACCGGAGCGGCGCCTCCCTGCAGCACCCAGGCGTCCACGAACGCGCTGGCGAATCGCCTCTGCAACGGCGTGTCGACGCCGATGACGGCGACAGTCTGGGCGCCGGCGTCGCGCGCGAGTTTCGCGAGCTGTCGCGCATCGCTCTCGACACCGAGCGTCAGCGTGAACATGTTGTTCGGCAGCGGCACGCCCTCGTCGACCTGGTTCAGCGCGAGCACGAGCGGCGTGTCCACGCCCATGATCGCGATGGCCTTCACATCGTCGCGGACGAGCGGTCCGACGATGACGCGCGCGCCCGCGTCGCGCGCCTGCGCGAACGCGGCCTCGACGTCGTTGTCGCCATGCGGGATCACGAGTGGCTGCTCGCCCGCCGCTGCGGCCGCCGCGAGAAATCCGTCCCTCACCGCCGTGGAGGCGCGGCCGTAGGTGCCCGACGCCAGCGGCAACACGAGCGTGATCGCGGGCGACGCGCGCGTCGGCGGCGAGGCGGCCGATTCGCCGCTCCTTGTCGGCGCCGTTTGCGCGGCGGACAATGCCGGGAGCGCGCAGAGGGTGAGGACGAGCGCGGCGACGCACGCCGAGGCGCTTCGCGGCAGGATGCGGCGACACTGGCGGCGGGCGATCATGCGGCGATTCCGGATCTGACGTGCAGGCGATGGAGACCGGCGATAGCCCGGACGAGACGGCGGGGCGCGATGCTGCGTCACGTTTTCACGCCGCGGGCGGATCATTATATGTGGTCGCGACCCCGCTCGGAAATCTCCGGGACGTGACGCTGCGCGCGCTCGACGTGCTGGGCTCCGCCGATGTGATCGCCGCCGAGGACACGCGCGTGACGATGGTGCTTCTGCGGCATTACGGCATCGCGACGCGCCCTCTTTCCCTGCACGAGCACAACGAGACGCAGCGCGCGGAACAGATCTCGGGACTGCTTCGTGACGGCAAGAGCGTGGCACTCGTCAGCGATGCCGGAACGCCGGCGGTGAGCGATCCCGGTGCGCGGCTCGTTGCCGCGATCCTGAGTGCCGGACTGCCGGTGATTCCGATCCCCGGAGCGAATGCGGCGGTCGCTGCGATTTCAATCGCCGGGCTCGTCGCCGAACGCTTCGCGTTCCTCGGGTTCCTGCCGACGACGCCCAAGGCGCGAGCGGCATTGGTCGAGAGTGTCGCGCGTTTGCCGCTGGCGCTCGTCGTCTACGAGGCGCCGCATCGCGTTGCCCGCACCGTTGCCGATCTGGCGCAGCGGCTGGACCGCGAGCGGACCCTCGTCGTCGCCCGCGAGATCACGAAGAAGTTCGAGACGATCACGCGGCTTCCGCTCGGCGACGCGCCGGCGTGGTTTGCGGCCGGCCCGAACCGGCAGCGCGGCGAATTCGTGCTCATCGTCGACGCTCTGCCGAATGCCGCATCGACCGATGCCGGAAATCATTGCAGATCTCGACGTCGACAGATTGCTGCGGGCCCTCGCGGAAGAATTGCCGCCCGCCCGTGCCGCGCGGGTCGCCGCACAGGCGACCGGTCTTGCCCGCGACGCGCTCTACGCCAAGATCCGCGCACTCAAGCCGGCAATCGACTGAGCGCGGCGCGATCCGACGCGCAGATGCGTGACGCGCAGTCTCGCGCGCGTCCAAAGTGGTGCAACGGCATTTTCGGTCGCACTGGTTTGGGGATTTGCAGTGCGCCAACCTGATGCGCATCGACCGCGCCTGCGCGTGAGAACGTAGATAACATATTGAATATAAATGGCTAACACGACATGTGCCGAACATGGCATGGATTGTGCGATGCATCAATGCAGGGTCCCGGCGCGGTGTGAGCGCAAGTTCGTGATGGCGGCGGCGGCCCGATGCAACGGGCGCAGTCATCTCAAAACTGGACACGGGGAACTCCATGCAACGCAGAAATTTCATCAAGCGGATGGCACTCTCTGCCGCGCTAGCCGCCGTCGGCCTGGCTGCCGCCACGCAGGCAACCGCCGCCGATACGATCAAGGTCGGCGTGCTGCATTCGCTGTCGGGAACGATGGCCATCAGTGAAACCGTTCTCAAGGACGTCGCGCTGATGACGATCGACGAGATCAACGCGAAGGGCGGCCTTCTCGGCAAGAAGCTCGAGCCGGTGGTCGTCGATCCCGCGTCCAACTGGCCGCTGTTCGCCGAAAAGGCGCGGCAGCTCATTTCGCAGGACAAGGTCGCCGCGGTGTTCGGATGCTGGACCTCGGTGTCACGCAAGTCGGTGCTGCCGGTGTTCGAGGAACTGAATGGTGTCCTGTTCTACCCGGTGCAGTACGAAGGCGAAGAGCTTTCGAAGAACGTGTTCTACACCGGTGCCGCGCCCAACCAGCAGGCAATACCTGCGGTCGAATACCTGATGAGCAAGGAAGGGGGCGGCGCCAAGCGCTGGGTGCTGCTCGGCACCGACTACGTCTACCCGCGCACGACGAACAAGATCCTGCGCGCGTTCCTGAAGTCGAAGGGCGTCGAGGACAAGGACATCGACGAGAAGTACACGCCGTTCGGCCACAGCGACTACCAGACGATCGTCGCCGACATCAAGAAGTTCGCCGCCGGCGGCAAGACTGCCGTGGTCTCGACGATCAACGGCGATTCGAATGTGCCCTTCTACAAGGAGCTCGGCAATGCGGGCCTCAAGGCAACCGATGTCCCGGTCGTGGCGTTCTCGGTGGGTGAGGAAGAGCTCCGCGGCGTCGACACGAATCCGCTGGTCGGCCATCTTGCGGCGTGGAACTACTTCATGTCGCTCAAGAATCCGGTCAACGACGAATTCAAGAAGAAGTGGGCTGCATATGCCAAGGCCAAGAAGCTGCCCGGGGCCGACAGGCCGCTGACCAACGATCCGATGGAAGCGACCTATGTCGGCATGATGATGTGGGCGCAGGCCGTCACCAAGGCCAAGTCGACCGAGCCGGACAAGGTCATCGCCGCGATGGCGGGACAGAAGTTCAACGCGCCCAACGGCTTCGAAGTCAAGATGGACGAGAAGAATCACCATCTGTGGAAGCCGGTGTTCATCGGTGAAGTGCAGAAGGATGGGCAGTTCAACGTGGTCTGGAAGACCAAGGGCCCCATCCGGGCGCAGCCGTGGAGCCAGTTCATCGCCGGCAACGAAATCAAGAAGGACGAACCCGACAAGAAATAGGTTCCTGCGTGCAGCACGCGCCGCGGGCGGCAGCTTCCGAACACGGGTTGCCGCCCGCGCCACATTTGAAGTTTCCAACCCGTCGCAGATGATTCTTCCGTTCGCCATGCTTCTCCGCCGTCTGCCGTGTCTTGTCGTGACGCTTGCACTGGCCGCCGGTCAGTGCGGCGCGCTCGTAATCGCGCCGGAACTCGCCAGGGACCTCGCGCTCGGGGAAAACGACGCCAAGGTGCAGGCGATCAACACGCTCGCGGCGTCCGGCGGCGCCGACGCGCTCGCCGCGCTGCAGGCGCTGTCCGGCGGCGAGATCCAGACTGCGGGCGAGCAGGTCCTGTGGGTCAAGGACGGCAAGGCGACCGACCTTGCGACCGGGAAGGCGGTGGCTCCGTTGCCCGAGGCTCGCGACGACGTCGTCCTCAACAACCGCGTGCGTCGCGATCTGGCAACGGCGATCGCTGCGCTGAAGCTGACGGCGTCCGATCGATCCGTCCGGCTCGCCGCCGCCACGGAGCTGCAAAGCGGCGCCGACGAATCGATGCTGCCCGCGATCGAAAGGGCGCAGGCGAACGAATCCGACCCCGAGATCAAGTCGCTGCTGACGCTGACGCAGGCGACGATACAGCTCTCGAGCCGCGACAAACCGCAACGCATCGCGGCGATCCGTGCGCTGGCGGAAAGTCGCGACCCGAAGACCAAGATGCTGCTGCTGCCTCTCCTCGAAAGGAAGGCGGCCGGTTTTGTCGAACCCGACAGCGACGTGCGCGCCGAGGCCGAGCTGTCGCTGCGAGCCATCGAAAGCCGGCTTGCGATCGGCGAGACGATCGGCCGGATATTCAGCGGCATCAGCCTCGGCAGCATCCTGCTTCTCGCGGCACTCGGGCTCGCGATCACCTACGGACTGATGGGGGTGATCAACATGGCGCACGGCGAGCTCATCATGATCGGCGCCTACGCGACGTACGTCGTGCAGAATTTCTTCCGCGCCCATCTGCCGCAGGCGTTCGACGCGTATCTCGTCGCCGCGATCCCTGTTGCATTCGCCACGTCGGCGCTGGTCGGGATGGCGCTCGAGCGCAGCGTCATCCGCTTCCTCTACGGGCGGCCGCTGGAGACGCTGCTCGCCACCTGGGGCATCAGCCTCATCCTCATCCAGTCGATGCGTACGCTCTTCGGCGCGCAGAACGTCCAGGTCGAGAATCCGAACTGGATGTCCGGCGGCATCGCGCTGATGCCGAATCTCGTGCTGCCGTGGAATCGGATCGCGATCATCGTCTTCGCCGCCGTCGTGGTCGTGCTGATCTCGCTGCTGCTCACCCGCACGCGGCTCGGGCTCTTCGTGCGCGGCGTCACCCAAAACCGGGGGATGGCGAGCGCGCTCGGCGTGCCGACGAATCGCGTGGACATGTACGCGTTCGGGCTGGGCTCGGGTGTGGCCGGACTCGCGGGCTGCGTGCTTTCGCAGATCGGCAACGTCGGACCCGATCTCGGCCAGAGCTACATCGTCGACTCGTTCATGGTGGTCGTGCTGGGCGGCGTCGGTCAGCTCGCCGGGACCGTGTATGCCGCCATGGGTCTCGGGATCGTCAACAAGCTGCTCGAGGCATGGTCGGGCGCGGTGCTCGCCAAGATCGCCGTGCTGGTGTTCATCATCGTCTTCATCCAGAAGCGGCCGCAGGGACTCTTCGCGCTCAAGGGCCGGATGGCCGAAGGCTGACGGCCCGATGTCCGCGTGACCACCATGAATGCTCCGCTCCCGCTGCCGCTGCGCGTGCCGCTGATGGCGCCCGCGCATCCGGTGCTGACCCGGCCCGGATGGATTGCCTACGTCGTCAGCGCCTATGTCGTGCTCGTGCTGATGCCGTCGGCGTACCTGCTGCTGCCGGCCGATCATCCGCTGCACCTGTCCGATTACACCGTGACGCTGACCGGCAAGATCATGTGCTACGCGATGGTGGCGCTCGCGATGGACCTGATCTGGGGCTATGCCGGCATCCTGTCGCTCGGGCACGGGCTTTTCTTCGCGCTGGGCGGCTATGCGATGGGGATGTACCTCATGCGCTCGATCGGGCGCGAGGGCGTCTACCACAGCGATCTCCCCGACTTCATGGTGTTCCTCGACTGGAAGGCCTATCCCTGGTACTGGAGCCTCACCGACCAGTTCTGGTTTGCGGCGCTGCTCGTCGTGCTGGTGCCCGGACTGCTCGCGTTCGTGTTCGGCTTCTTCGCGTTCCGCTCGCGGATCAAGGGCGTCTACTTCTCGATCATCACGCAGGCGCTGACGTACGCGTTCATGCTGCTCTTCTTCCGCAACGACACGGGCTTCGGCGGGAACAACGGCTTCACCGATTTCAAGCGCATCCTCGGCTTCCCGATCGCGGCACCCTCGACGCGCGCCGCGCTCTTCATCGCCACGGGCATGGCGCTCCTCGCGTCGCTGCTGCTCTGCCGCTACATCGTCACCTCCAAGCTCGGGCGCGTGCTGACCGCGATCCGCGACGCGGAGAGCCGGGCGATGTTCATCGGCTACAACCCGCTCTGGTACAAGCTCTTCGTGTGGACGCTCTCGGCCGTGCTCTGCGGCGTCGCCGGCGCGCTCTACGTGCCGCAGGTCGGGATCATCAATCCCGGCGAGATGTCGCCCGCGAACTCGATCGAAATCGCGATCTGGACCGCGGTCGGCGGCCGCGGCACGTTGATAGGTCCCATCGCCGGCGCGTTCCTCGTCAATGGCGCCAAGAGCTGGTTCACGCAGGCGTTCCCCGAATTCTGGCTGTTCTTCCTCGGCCTGCTGTTCGTTCTCGTCACGCTGTTCCTGCCCGCCGGCGTGATCGGACTCGTGCGGCGCCGGCCATGGCAGCGGGGGACGCAATGACCGCGCTGCACACGGTCGACAGCGGCGCCGCGGGCCTTGCCCAATCGGGAATGCGCATCGCCGGCGCCGGCGTGGACACGACGCACGGTCCGATCCTCTACCTCGACGGCATCACGGTCAGCTTCGACGGCTTCAAGGCGCTGAACGACCTGTCGCTGACGATCGAGGACGGCGAGCTCCGCTGCATCATCGGACCGAACGGCGCGGGCAAGACCACGATGATGGACGTGATCACCGGCAAGACGCGGCCGGATGCGGGCACCGTCTTTTTTGGTCAGACGATCGACCTCGCCCAGCTCACGGAACCGCAGATCGCGCATGCGGGCATCGGGCGCAAGTTCCAGAAACCGACCGTCTTCGAGCAGCACACGGTATTCGAGAATCTCGAGCTCGCGATGAAGGCCGACAAGCGTGTGCGCGGAACGGTTCAGGCGCGACTTTCGTCCACCGATCTCGGCCGGATCGGGGAGACGCTCGCGCAGATACAGCTCGCGGATGCCGCGGGACGGCTTGCGGGACTGCTGTCGCACGGTCAGAAGCAATGGCTGGAGATCGGCATGCTGCTGATGCAGGAACCGCGCCTGCTGCTTCTCGACGAGCCGGTCGCCGGCATGACCGACGACGAGACGATGCGCACCGCGGAGCTCTGCCAGTCGCTCGCCGGACGGCACTCGGTCGTCGTCGTCGAGCACGACATGGACTTCATCGCGAAGATCGCGCGCAAGGTCACCGTGCTGCATGAAGGGAGCGTGCTCGCGGAAGGGCCGATGGACGTCGTGCAGGCGGATCCGCGGGTGATCGAGGTCTACCTGGGACGCTGAAATGAGACGACCCCCACGCTCGCTGCGCTCGCTGCCCCTGAGGGGGCGCCGTCGTTGGCTTGGGGCGGCCCGGCGCCACCGGCATGCTGACCGTCACCTCCCTCAACCAGTACTACGGCGGCAGCCACACGCTGCGCGACGTGGCGTTCGAGGCGCCCTCCGGCGCCGTCACGACGATCCTCGGCCGCAACGGCGTCGGCAAGACGACGCTGCTGAAGTGCCTGGCGGGCCTGCTGCCGGCGCGTTCCGGCGCCATCCGCTTCGACGGCGTCGACGTCACGTCGCTGCCTCCGCACCAGCGCGCGCGGCTCGGGTTCGGTTATGTTCCGCAGGGACGCGAGATCTTCCCGCGGCTTTCCGTGCTGGAAAATCTTCGTCTCGGTCTCGCGACGCGCCCGGCAGGCACGCCGATTCCCGAGCGCATCTTCGAAATGTTCCCGGTGCTGCGCGACATGCTGAATCGACGCGGCGGCGATCTCTCCGGCGGCCAGCAGCAGCAGCTGGCGATCGGCCGCGCGCTCGCGATGAACCCGAAGCTGCTCGTTCTGGACGAGCCCACCGAGGGCATTCAGCCGTCGATCATCAAGGACATCGAGCGGGCCATCAGGCGCCTTGCCGCCGAGGGTGAAATGGCGATCCTTCTGGTCGAGCAGTACTACGATTTCGCTCGCTCGCTCGCCGACCGTTACGTCGTCCTGTCGCGCGGCGAGGTGATCAAGACCGGCAAGGGCGCCGACATGGATGCGGATGGCGTGCGGGCCTGTTTGACGGTCTGACTCGCGTCAACCTCGGCCCCGGACAATCGTGTCCGCGGGCATTTGTGCAGCAAATTCAACGAGTACCCGGCGGTCCCGCGCGGACCGGACCGTTGATTTCGATCAAGGTTGCCTGTAACGGGACCTGTGACAATCGGATCGTTCGCGGGAGTACCACCGCTTATCGGGAGCTGCAATGGCCATCGCCGCCGCAGCCGACCTCGTCCTCGACACCGCCCTGGTGAAGAAATACGACGGGTTCGGCCCTCGTTACACCTCGTATCCCACCGCAGATCGTTTCAAGGCCGGCGTCACCGCCGTGCACTACGCCGACGCGCTCCAGGCAAGGAACCACGAGCGGCCCACGGCGCCGCTGTCGCTCTACGTGCACGTCCCGTTCTGCAACACGATCTGCTACTACTGCGCGTGCAACAAGGTCATCACCAAGGATCACGGGCGCTCCGCGAAGTACATCAATTACGTCGGACGCGAAATCGGGATCGTCAGCGGTCTCGTCGAAGGCGGCCCGAAGGTCGAGCAGCTGCACTGGGGCGGCGGCACGCCGACGTTCCTTTCGCGCGACGAGATGTCGATGCTGATGGGGATGCTGCGCGACGGATTCGAGTTCGCTCCGGACGCCGAAGTGTCGATCGAGGTCGACCCGCGCAAGGTGAGCGCCGACACCATCGCGTTCCTCGGCGAGCTCGGCTTCAACCGGATCTCGGTCGGCATCCAGGACTTCGACCCGGTCGTGCAGGAGGCGGTCAACCGGATCCAGACCGAGGCCGAGACGATGACGGTCATCGACGCCGCGCGGAGCAACGGCTTCGTGTCGGTCAATGCCGACCTCATCTACGGGCTGCCGAAGCAGTCGGTGGAGGGGTTTTCGGCGACGCTCGACAAGGTGATCGCGGTCGGTCCCGATCGCATCGCGCTCTACAGCTACGCCCACGTGCCGCACCTGTTCAAGCCGCAGCGCCGCATCGACATCGACATGCTGCCTGCGCCGGAGACCAAGCTCGCGATCCTGGCGCTCGCGATCGAGAAGCTCGGGAAAGCGGGCTACGTCTACATCGGGATGGATCACTTCGCCAAGCCCGCCGACGAGCTCGCGGTCGCGCAGAGCGAGCGCAAGCTCCACCGCAATTTCCAGGGCTACTCGACGAAGCCGGACTGCGACATGCTGGCCTTCGGCATCTCGGCGATCGGCAAGGTCGGCGCGTCCTACATCGCCAACGTCAAGACGCTCGACGAATATTACGAGCGGCTCGACGCGGGCACGCTGCCGGTGATGCGCGGCGTCGAGCTCAACGCCGACGACCTGATCCGCCGCGACGTCATCCAGAAGCTCATGTGCAACTTCGAGCTCGATTTCGACGAGCTGGGCAGGCACTACGGGATCCCGTTCGCCGACTACTTCGCGCCCGACCTCGCGGCGCTGAAGCCGCTCGCCGCCGACGGCCTGGTCGACCTCACCGACCGCGACGTCAAGGTGACGATGCGCGGCCGGCTGCTCGTGCGCACGGTCGCGATGCAGTTCGACCGCTACCTGCGCGAGGCGCAGCAGAAGGCGCAGTACTCGCGGGTGATCTGAGCCGGGCGGTCGGCGGGCTTCCCACGCCGTCGCCAACAAGTCATTGGCCCCGCGAAGTGCGGCGATCCCGCCGCACGCGCCCGTTCGTCTGCTCGCCCGGCGACCCGATGCGTGCGCCGCACCGCAGCCGGTTCGCAGCCTCCGCCTGACATTTTCTTACATTTCGCTGACGAACTTGCCTCGCGATTCTGCGGAAGGTGTCGTCAACAAAGGAAGGCGCCGGGTTCGCCTGACGAGCGCGCCCTGCTAGGTGAGCTGGCGCGACTGCCATCAGGGGACCTCGAGTTGTTGACGACGACTCGGAGAAAATGTCGCGCCGTGCGCACGTGGTCCCGGACTCGGGAATGACCCCTCGGCCCCGGTTGTTCGCTTCGCGCAGCGCAAATGTCCCCGTCATGCTCACGTCATAGATGATGAAATGGGTGAATTACCCTATTGACATCACGGGCGGTCGATGCGCATATGCAACGCTCACGGAATTGAGAAATTCACGGTCACGCGGGCCCGGTTCGCGCACTCGCCGTTGCAGTCCGACAGCTGTCGGGTCGGCGCGAGGGCCCGGGCGGACAGAATGTGCGGTTGCGGCCTCGTGCGGCTGAACTTGAGGGATTGGCGGATGCAAAGATCGTTCGTGCCCGTCCGCGGGCAGGCGATTCGATGTTCCGCGATGGATCGTCACAGCAATGCCGGTGATGCAACTCGTCGGAAGTTTGTCGGAATCATTTCAGGATCAACGGAGAAACAGTCCATGACTAGCATGCGCAAGGTTCTCGGCTTATTGGCGGCATTGGCGCTCGGGTCGTTCGCACTTCCCGCTGCGGCTACGTATTACTACAGCCTCAACATGTGCGCTTACCCCGGCGGCTGCCCTCCAGTACCGCCTAACGCGCCGATCGCCATGACAACCGCGGGAACCGCATCGACGGCAACGGTGACCGCAATCGTCAAGAACGAGTCACCAGCGAACTATACGTTCAAGTCGTTCTCGCTTGCGGTCCCGTCGCTATCGCCATTGATGATCACGAATGGGTCCGCGACTCTCACGCCATCCAGTGGCGCCGTCGTATCCAGTGCGGCAGTTGTTTACGTTACGGGCAGCAAGTCAATCAACGTCAATAACGTCTCCGTGCCGCGCGGTAAGTCGATCACCGTGACTCTGACGGTGACTGTCAACAACGTGTGTACACCCCCACTGATTTCAGGTTCGTGGGCGGCGGCGCCCTGGACGGGTACGTCGGTTGGCAGTGGCAGCAAGTGGACTGCATACCCCGCCTCCCTCTCTCACCCGGCGATGACTTTGTCGACCGCGTGCAACTACACCATCGGCGGTACAGCCACGGGTCTCGCCGGCACGGTCGTGTTGCAGAACAACGGTGGCGACAATCTGACGGTGTCGGCCAACGGCAGCTTCACCTTTGTCGCGCCGGCGGGTTCCGGCGCAGGCTATTCTGTGACGGTGCTGACGCAGCCAACCGGGCAGACCTGCACGGTGGCCAACGGCTCGGGAACCGTGGGGACGGCGAATGTGACCAACGTTTCGGTGAGCTGTGCGGTCAATACCTTCACCATTGGCGGTACAGCCACCGGTCTCACCGGCACGGTGGTGCTGCAGAACAATGGTGGCGATAACCTGTCGGTGTCGGCAAACAGCGGCTTCACCTTTGGCACGCCCGTAAGTTCGGGAGGTTCCTACAATGTGACGGTGCTGACCCAGCCGGACAAGCAGACCTGCACGGTGAGCAGTGGCTCAGGCAGCAACGTGACGGCGAATGTGTCCAGCGTGGCGGTGAACTGCACCGCCAATACGTTGGGCATAACCTCTCCGCCGACGAGCGCCACGGCTGGCACGCCGTTCAATGTCACGGTCGGGATAAATCCCCCGGACACGAACGCCGGGGTTGCGATGACTTCGAACTGTGGGGCGACCGAAACGCACTCCACCGCTCCGGACGGAAGTTCGACTACGTTCTTGGTAACCATTGCGAAGACGCCGACGTCGGGTGTCTGCACGATCAATTTTGCCGCGACGGGCTATCAGGGCATTAGTCTGCCCCCCCTCAAGGTGAGCAACGGCGTGGTCGGCTGCACCTTAGAAAACAACTACGTGAACAATGGCACCGTCGACCCGGACCTGACTTACGTGGATCTGAGCAAGGCCACGTCTGGAGACTGGGGCCTGCGGCGCGGGCCTAATATGGATGGCAATACCTGCACGCCGGTCAACGTCCAATTGATCACCGATGGAAACACCGCGCATTTCATCTATGACAAGGGAGATCCACCGCAGCAGGGGGCGTTCAAGTACACCCTCGTTTGGCCCGAGCAACCGGTCGATTCAAGCGGTCCAACGACGTCCTGGACGGACAATCGTCCCCAGGTGGCGTGGGTTACGGATATGAGCAGTGCTCCGGTCTATGTCCCGGCCCTGACGTGCGTTGACGACGACCTGACGCTGGCCGACCCACTCAACGCGCTGATGCCGGACATCCCCGCCGTTCTACCTTTCACTGCTTTGGCCGGCACTTACCCGCAGTACGCGCCGGGCCAAAAGGCGAGGATGTGCGTCGCCCAGCATGGCTGGTCGTCGAACCAGAAATCTGGCGGCATAATCCAGGTCATCTACTGGGACAAGGTCGTCGACCTGGCCGATGGCTACGTAATCCGGTCGCCATAACCCACCGTTTCTCCTCCTCCACTAGCAGCGGTCCCTCCGGGGGCCGCTTCTTTTTGCTAGTGCGGATCGAATGGCGCGGGAGGAAGGGCTGGGACCTTGAGCGTTGCGAGGAGCGACCGGCTCTCGGCTGCGATCTCGGGTTTCGGCTGGACGCCCGAGACTCGATCGAGCTCGATCAACGCGTGCAGCGTCTGCGCGACCTCGAACGGGTCACGCCGCGTGCGCCCCGCGGCGAGGCTCACGTCCAACGCTTGCCGCGCGCCGGCCGCATCGTCGCGCTGATATCGCGCGTAGCCGCGTACACGCTCGAGGAGCGCCACGAGCTTCGCATTCGCTGTGCCGGCGCGCGCGAGCGTCCGCTCGGCCAGTTCGAGCGCGGCGACGGGATCGTGCATGAAGGCGCGACACTCCGCGATCCGCGCGTCGACATCCAGAATGTCCTGCTGCGAGCCGGCGTGATCGAAGTGCGACCGCGCTTCGTCGAAGCGTCCGACTGCCTCGTCAAACCGGGCAGCGCGCAACAACACGCGTCCAAGTAGCGCAAGGCACGCACCCTGGAAATACCGGTATCCGAGCGCGCGCCAGACTGGCAGCGAATCGAGCAGGAGTTTCTCGGCTTCGGCCAGCTCGCCGCGGTCGGTGAGAATCTCCGCGATGTTGATCCGCGCAACCTCGGCGTCCGTGGTGCTGCCGATCTTGAGCGTCTCCTCGCGCGCGCTCTGGTAGTAGGACAGCGCCTCGTCCCACTGTCCTTCCCACTGGCACGCGACGCCGAGATTCGACAGTAGACCTGCGTAGCGGACCCTATTTCCTGAACGTTGAAACGCTTCAAGCGAGCGTTTCCACATCGGCAGGGCGCTCTCCCTGCCGAGGTCGCTGCTGGCCCACCCCATCGCGAAATACGCCGAAGCGAGCGCGTCCGCGTCGTCGATCGCCTCCGCTTCGGCGATGCCTTTCCTCGCCCAGCGGATCGCTTCCTGCGACCGACCCTCCGACTGCAACAGCGTCGCATACCAGGCGGAGAGCTGGGCTGTCTGTTGCGCGGCCCCGCGCCCGGTAAGACCGTCGATCGCGCGACGCGCCTTGGCCGCCCAGCGCATCGCATTGCGATATTGACCGAGCTTCTCCTCCATCCAGGAGCGCTTCAGCAGCAATTGCGAAGCCTTCAGCCGATTGTCCGCAGCCAGGCGGCGGGAGGCGACGAACACTTCGGCCGCCTTGTGGAAGTCCCCCGCGCGGTGCCACGAATCGCCGAGCATCTCCTGCACGGCGGCGAGGTCGGCCGTCTTGGACCTCTTCGAGCCGTCGCCCGGCTTCCAGCGCGCGCGCGTAGAGCCGCGCCGCTTCGACATAGGCGTAGACCCCGTCGGCGCGCTTGCCGGCGGCCGTCGCGAACCGCCATGCCGACGGATAGTTCCCGGCGATGAAATAATGCAGCGAAAGGATGCCGGCAGCTTCCTCGACATCGTCGGCCTCGCTTTCAATCCGCGCCGCGACCGCGCCGTGGAGGCGGCGGCGCAGCTTGTACGGCAACCCCTGGTAGGCCGCGTCGCGCAGCAAGGACCGGCGAAACCGCAGGTACCCGTCGGGCTCCTCGTCGAAGAAATCCCGGAGCCGCGCCCACGTGGCCGGTCCCGGCAGCGCGTGGTCGCCTTCTTCGGCGAACCACGACAGCATTTGGGGATGGAACGTCAGCCCGAACATCGCCGCGCGTCGCACCACGTCGCGGTCCTCGGGAGCGAGTGCATCGATGCGCGCCATCGCCGCGGCTTCGGCCGAAGCAGGTAGGCCGCCCGCGCCGCCGGAGGCGATCGCCGAACGCACGAGATCGCGCAGGAACTGCGGATTGCCACCCGAGCGCTGCGCAACGATCTCAAGAACATGCAGCGGCAGCGGATGTTGCTCGGTCGCCGCCTGGACCATCTTGACGGCGTCCTTTGGCGCCAGCGGCTTCAGCTCGATCTGCGTCACGGCGGGCGACTCGGGCGCGATGAATCCCGGACGCCGCCGGGCCGTCGGGCGACGCCAATGAGCCACGGCCGGGCGGCGAGCTCGCGCGTCAGGTACGAGAGCAGCTCGGCCGACGCGCCGTCCATATGGTGCGCGTCCTCGATCTCGATCAGTTGCGCATCGGGCATGATTGCGGCTAGGAACCGGCCGACAACTTCGTGCAACTTCATGCGGCGGTTATTCTCGGCCAGCATCTCGACTTCGGGCGTGGGCGGGATCGTCGATGCCGAACGGGTATCGCGATCAGCGGGAGCCACGGGGCCAGATCCGGCGCGCGCTTCGCGATCGCGTCGTGCAGCCGCTCCGAAATGATCTCGTCGGGATCGTCCCGTCCGAAGCCCATGAACTCGCGCAGCAGCTCGCGCCACATCGCGTACGGCGTCGACGCGGTATACGCTTCGCACACGGCGTGATGCAGATGAAAGCCGGCTGCGCCCTCGCGCAACGCCTCCAGGAGGCGCGTCTTGCCGATGCCGGGCTCGCCGACGATTTCGATCAGTCGCCCGGTTCCCGCCTGCGCGCCGGCAAGCGCCTCGCGAAGTACGCCAAGCTCCGCGTCACGACCGACCAGGGGGAGCGACTGCAATGTCACGTTTCGCGTCCGGGAGCCGCGGGCCTGGCGCACGGACCACGCCTTGACGGGCTTCGCCTTGCCCTTGACGGCGAATGGCGCGAGCTCATCGGTCTCGAACAGCGTGTTCGAATGATCGAGCACGTCGGCAGTCGAGTAGATCGCGCCGGGCTTGGCGCCGGCCATCAGGCGTGCCGACAGATTGACCGCGTCGCCCATGACGGTGTAGGTGCGGCGATAGAAAGGTCCGATGTCGCCCGCAAAGACGGAACCGCGGTGCACGCCGATCTGCAACGGAATCGGGAGCCCTGCATCCACGATCCGACGAAGTGCGAGCAGCATCCGCTCCTCGTCGTCCCCCGTCGCTTTTGGCGCACCCGCCGTCAGTATCAGCTTGCCGCCGTCGACGTCGACATCGGACGCGAGAAACGAGACGCCCTGCGCCTCTGCTTCCGTCGCGACGATCGTGACGATGCGATCCAGCATCTCCGCGGTGGCAGTCATCCCGAGACGTTCGATCAGGTCATCCGTGCCGGCAAATCGGAGGAATGCGACCGTGACCGGCCGATGCTCGGGCGTGCCGCCGCCGGCCAGCACGTGCTCGCGCACGGCGGGCGGCAGGCAATGTGTCAAGGCCGCCGCCGACATCGCCGGGCGCGGCTTGAGCGGCACCTTCTCCGTGAAGCCCGGCGGTTCGCGACGCAGGAATACGCCGGGACCATGGTGATCGCCGAGGCATCGGCCCGGCAGGAGCGCTGCCGTTTCCGGGCTGACGACGATTTCTCCGGCGCTGGCCGCCTGTTCCATCGTCACCAATCGGCTCCACGCAGGCCCCGTCGTCAGCAACTCGGTGTGGGAGCTGCCGACCGCAAAGAAGTGAAAGCGCCCGGTGTGAACGCCCTGCGACATCCGCAGCGTGACCTTGGCGCCCGGCACGTCGATCCGGCCGACCTTGCGCAGCGTCCGCCGCATGAGGATCGTGGCCCGACTGGCGCGGGTCAGGTGCCCGGCACCCTCGAACCACAGGAGCAGCGCGTCGCCGCCGAACTTGAGGAGGCTGCCGCCATTCTCGTAGGCGACCTCGAGGATCGCCTCGAAGCTGCTGCCGATGGCATCGGTTATCTGCTCGGCGCCTTCCCGCCCTTTGCGCGCAAGCTGTTCCGACAGCTTCGTGAATCCGGAAACATCGACGAACGCCGCGGTGCCGTCGCTTGTCCACGCGCGACTGCCGGGATCGTCGACCAGATGCTGCTGCAGGATCCGCGCAACATACCGGTTCGCCCGGTCAGTGCTGTGCGGTTGGTCCGAAGCGCTCTCGGCGCGCGAGTCCTTCGCGTCGGCGACCTCGATCGGGACGGGGGATGACGGATCGTTGCTCAATTCGGAAGATTTTGTGTCGCCACGTTTCGATTCTGTGGCAGGGGAATCGTTCGGACGCAATGTTGCGGAGCTTCAGGCCCTCGTTTCGCCGAACGGCATGAGCGGCGGATGTCCGCAAGTTTAACCGATCGCGGTCAACTCACGGCTACTCCCAGAGATCGACACGCGTGCCTTCGCTGCGCAGTCGCTCGGCGCGGGCTTGGACAAATCGCTGGAACGAAGGTTCGCTCCGGTAGGCACCGCTGGCGACGTAGTCGAGCGCCGAGGCGAAGTGGAAGGCGCGCTGATAGGCGTCCAGGCGAAACACCTCGCGGCCGTCTGCATCGTAGAAAACGATCGTCGGCGTGTAGCTGATGCGAAGGTCGCGCGCCCATGCGTCGGCCTTGACCTTCGCGCCGTCGGGCGTCGTGACATCGGTGCGCGCACCAAGGGCGAAGCGGGCGACGTCGAAACCGGCCAGCTGCACCCGGATGTCGGGGCGATGGAGAATGTCGCGGTGCAATTCGTCGCACGCGGAACAGTGGGGAGTCTCGAAGATGACGGCGAGCGGTCTGCTGCCCGGCGAGCGCGTGAGGGCGTACGGAGGCTTCGCGAAGAATGGCTCGTCCGCGAGCGTGGCGCTTGCTGCCGCAGGTGCCCTGCGCGCCATATAGGCGGCGAGGGTTTCCCGCTTCTCGTGTCTGCCGGAGACGTAGTCCAGCACCTGTTCGAACTTTTCCGGCGGATAGTAGCCGTTGAGCCGCGCCGCGATTTTCCCGTTCTCGTCGAAGAAAAGGAGCGTCGGGGTGAACTGGACGTCGAGCACGCGGGCCAGGTTCTTTTCGCTCATCGTGCGCCCGTCGAGCCAGGTGGTTTCGCGGTCACCCCATATATTGAGCGCGATCGCGACGAAGTGCCGCCGTGTCTTGTCGACGATCCGTCGCTGCGAGAAGTTGTTCACCATGAGCTGCCGGCAATAGGGACAGCCGTCCTGCCCGAAGTACGCCATCAAGCGCCGGCCGTCCTTCGCCGCGTCGGCGATGTCCTCGCGAAAATCGAGGAACGTCTCGCTGAACCACGGCGGAATGTCGATCGCGTACGGCGACGGCACCTGTGCGCGTGCGCCGCCGGCGACGGCCACCATCAGGAATCCCGCTGCGAGTGCTTGCCGCAGGCCGGCCCGGGAAAGGGTCATGGCGATCGCGCCGCGCCGAAACGCGTGCCGCGTCGTGCGGCCATCTCCTGCCCGATCTGACGCAGCGCTTCTGCATCGAGCGCGTCCGCGGCGAGCGGAATGAGAGCGCCTTCCTCGCGGGCGATGTGCGTCGCATAGACGGCACGAAGATCGTCGACCTGTTTCGGCGAAAGATTCGAACGTGCCCCTGCAGCGATGCCGGCGAGCAGCGGACGCAACCGGCGCCAACGCGAGTCCAGTGCCTGATGGTCGCGCAGGAGATCGTCGATCAGCGCGCCGGCGCCGCCTCCCGCAGCGCCGCGAAGCCGCGGAAACAGGCTTTCCTCCTCGTCGGCGTGATGGTTGGGCGCCGGGCCGTCGAAATATTTCAGGACCGCGCGCGCAGCGATCCGCGCGTCCTCGTCGCAGCCGTGCTCGGGCAGATGGCGCTGGAGGCGGTCGAGCGTCGCAAGCTCGCGCTCGATGCGCCGATGGCACGCGACGAGCATCCCCAGCGGATCGTCGAAGCCGGGTGCCTGCGGGGTGGTGAAGAGTCCGGGGACCATCGCTGCTCCGCGAATGCGTGAAGCGGATGCGGAAATTATAGCCGCGCGATGAAGCCGAGCGGAGATTTCGTCAGCGCGACAGAGACGATGTAGCCGAAGACGGCGAGCGCAGCGATGAAGGCAGCGATGCGCACGCGGCGCGTCCTGCCGCGCTTCAGCGCGACGGTGCCGAGGGCGATGTAGACGAGGAGCGCAACGACCTTGGCGGCGAGCCACCCGCGCGTGGCGCCGGCGTCCAGCTGCCACGCCAGCAGGACCGCCGAGCCAAGGAGCCCGGTGTCGACCACGTGGGGCACGATCCGCACCCAGCGCTGCAGAAGTCGCGCGGGAGAGTAGAGCATCCAGGCGCCGCGCAGTGCGAACAGCGCGAGCGAGATCGTCACTGCGCCGACGTGGATTCCCTTGAGGAGGCCGTAGTCCGGCATCATGCGCCGGGCACGAGATCGAGAATTCGGCGGTAGAGGGATTCCGCTTCCTCTTTCGGCCCGATCCCTGCGAGCGGATTGTCGTTCTCGCGGAATGCGGTAGCGACGAGCTCCCAGTCGCCGACGGTCAGATGGCGCCGTGCGAGCGGAAGGAGCACGTCCTCTTCCTTCGTCATGTGTCGCCAGTGGAACTCGGCGTACGACTCGACATCGCGGGCGAACGCATCGAAGGCGGCGTCGCCGGCGCGCGCGTAACGCTCGAGTGCGTCACCCAGCGCAGCGATCAGCAGGGCGCCCTCGGCATGCTCCGCGTCCAGCGCGGCGATCAGCGGCTCGGCCTGGGGACAGCGCGCCGCGAGCGTCGCGAACAGGGTCCGCTCCTCCTTCGGATGATGAAGTCGCTCCGGAAACGCGACGATGTAGTCCTGCAACGCGCGCAGCAGGCGGAAGTCCGGCGTGCCGCCTTCGCGGATCCGGCGAACGGCGGCGCGCAGCCCGAAGAGCACCGATGCGATGGCGAGGTGCTCATCCTTCATCAGGCGGATCGCAGTTGCAGAGGCCGCGTCGGCCTCCGACTCCGGCTTCGCGATACGACGCGGTCCCGCGGGCATCGCGATCAGTAGGTCTCGACGTGGTAGCGGCCCTGCGCGCGCAGCAGAGGAAGGAGCGAGGACCAGTCGGCGCCTTGTGCGCGGCAGACGTCGCGGAACGCGTCGTCGACGCCCTTTTCCATCCCTTTCAGGCCGCAGATGTAGACGTGGCAGCTCGCGTCGCGGATGAGCCGCGCGACGTCCGCGCCGCGCGCGCGGATGCGGTCCTGCACGTACTGCTTCGGCTGCCCCGAAACGCGCGAGAACGCAAAGTTGATGTCGATGAAATCCTTCGGCAGCTTCAGCAGCGGACCGAAGTAGGGAAGCTCGCCCTCCATTCGCGCGCCGAAGAACAGCATCAGCTCTCCGCCTTCCTTCAGCGCGATGCGGCGGCGGCGGCGCTCCGTCATCGCGCGCATCGGCGCCGAACCCGTGCCCGTGCACACCATGAGCAGGCTCGACCCCGGGTGGTTCGGCATCAGGAACGACGTGCCGTAGGGCCCCACGACCCTCACCTCGTCGCCCTTTTTCAAATCGCAGAGATAGTTCGATGCGACGCCGCGGACGGGCCTGCCGTCGTGGTCCTCGGTGACGCGCTTCACCGTGAGCGACAGGTTGTTGTAGCGCGGCCGCTCGCCTTCCCGCGGGCTCGCGACCGAATAGAGGCGCACGTGGTGCGGCCGGCCACCCGCGTCGGTTCCCGGCGGCACGATGCCGATCGTCTGACCTTCGAGGACCGGAAACGCGGTGCCGCCGAAGTCGAGCACGAGGTGCCGGATGTCGGCGGAAGCGTCGTCGGCGGTCAGCCGGAAGTTTCCGCTGAGGGTCGCGATCGCCGGCTTCGCGAGCGAGTACAGGTTGACGTAGGGATGTGCGGCCGACCACGGCGGCGGCGCTTCGCCGCCCTGGCCCGCGGTCGCGACGGACGTGATCCGCGCGACGTCGGCCGGCATCTCGGCGGCAGCGTCGGCCGCGATCTCGCCCTGCGCGGGCAGACTGTCCCACGAGAGCTGCTCGGCGAGCGTGTAGGGCGCCGCGCGGTCCACCTGCCGCCAGTTGTCGATGGCGCCGGTCGGGCATGGCGAGATGCAGTCGTTGCAGAAGTTGCACTTCGCCGCGTCGACGACGTAGTTGCGCGCGTCGTGCGTGACGGCGCCGACCGGGCAGGTCTCCTCGCAGGTGTTGCAGCGGATGCAGATCTCCGGGTCGATGAGATGCTGGCGCAGCACCTCGACGGGCATGTGCGTTTGCGCTCAATTGATGCGGACGTACTCGAAATCGACCGGCTTGTTGTCGATGCCGCGCGCAGGCGGCGCGATCCAGTTCGCGAATTTGCCCGGTTCGGCGACACGCCCCATCAGCGACGCGACGAACGCGCGGTCGGTCTCCGACGGCAGCCACGCGAAATGCCTGTGCGTCCAGTCCGCCTCGGACACGACATTGCCTTCCGGATCGACGCGAACCGAGGACAGCGGGCCGATCTTCCGGTTGAAGGCCTTGTGCGGCGCGCGCAGGCGAAACGCGACCCCGCTCTTGTCGATGACCTTGTTCCAGCGCTCGATGCCGGCGATCGCGTCCTTCACGTAATCGTCGCGAAGCTTCTCGTTGAGTGCGTTGAGTGCCGGCGCCTGCGCCACCGCAAGGCGGCCGTCGCGGACTTCGAGAACGGGGTAGGTCGCTCCGGCCAGAAGGTGGTCGTCGTCGATTTTCGTCTCGTCGAAGCGGCCCTTGAGGCCCGTCGAATAGAAGGTTGCCGCATTCGACGAGACGTCGGCACCGAAGAGGTCCATGGTCACGCTGAAATGGAAGTTGAGGTAGCGCTGGATCGTCGGCAGGTCGATCAGTCCCAGCGCGCGGAGTTTCGCCGGATCGTCGACCTTGTGCGCAACCATCGCTTCGCACGTGCGCTGGATGATGCGACCCACCCCCGACTCGCCGACGAACATGTGGTGCGCCTCTTCGGTCAGCATGAAGCGCGTGGTGCGCGCGAGCGGGTCGAAACCCGACTCGGCGAGCGAGCAGAGCTGGTACTTGCCGTCGCGGTCGGTGAAGTAGGTGAACATGAAGAACGCCAGCCAGTCCGGCGTGCGCTCGTTGAACGCGCCGAGGATGCGCGGGTTGTCGGCGTCGCCGGAGCGGCGCTCGAGCAGCGCCTCGGCTTCCTCGCGCCCGTCGCGGCCGAAATAGGCGTGCAGCAGGTAGACCATCGCCCACAGGTGCCGCCCTTCCTCGACATTGACCTGGAACAGGTTGCGCAGGTCGTAGAGCGACGGGCACGTGAGACCGAGATGACGCTGCTGCTCGACCGACGCGGGCTCGGTGTCGCCCTGGGTGACGATGAGCCGCCGCAGGTTCGCGCGATATTCGCCCGGCACCTCCTGCCACGCGGGCTCGCCCTTGTGCGCGCCGAAATTCACCTTGCGTTCCGCCTCCGCGGGCGCGAGGAAGATTCCCCAGCGGTAATCGCGCATCTTCACGTAGTCGAAATGCGCCCAGCCCTTGGGCTCGACGCTGACTGCGGTGCGCAGGTAGACGTCGGTGCCGGCGGTCCCTTCCGGTCCCATGTCGCCCCACCAGTTGAGGAACTCGGGCTGCCATTGCTCGAGCGCGCGCTGGAGCGTCCTGTTGCTCGCGAGCTCCACGTTGTTGGGGATCTTCTGGCTGTAGTCGATGCTCATCTGATGCTCCGATTCGTTGTGCCGTCGTTCGGACGGACGCACGCCTAGACGCGATCCCAGTTGAATTTTGCCTTGCTGCCGGTGCCGAACACCTTGAGCGCGCCGGTCTCCCCGACGGCGTTGGGGCGGATGAAGATCCAGTTCTGCCACGCCGACAGGCGGGCGAAGACACGCGTTTCCATCGTCTCCGCGACACCGAAGCGGAGGTTCGCCTCCATGCCGGTGAGCGCATCGGGCGACAGGCTCGCGCGCTCCTCCAGCGCGATGCGGATTTCGTCGGCCCAGTCGAGATCGTCGGGTGCCGCGGTCACGAGGCCCTGCGCCAGCGCGTCGGCGGCACCGAGACGGCGGCCCACGGCAGCTCGCGCCGCGACCATCGGGGCGTCTTCGCCGTAGAAGCGGGCGGCGATGCGGGCGAGCCCGTTCACCATCGGACAGGCGCCGAAATTCATGGCCGAGAGTGCGATCGTCGGCGCGTCCTTCTCGCCCTCCGCCAGTCGGAGCATGTAGCTGCGGTCGGCGCAGAAAGCGAGCTCGAGAAGCGTTCCGGCAAAGCACGAGCCCGGCTCGATGAGCGCATAGAGTGTTCGGGACGTGACGTCCAGTCGCGCGAGCGTGCGGCGCAGCATGCCGACCGTTTCGCGGACGAACCAGTCTCCCTTGTGTCTGTCGAGCGTCGCGTCGGCTGCGAGCACGTGCGCGGGATCGCCCGCGGTCTTGAGGATCCACGTGCCCAGTTCCGGCTCGTTCGTGCGCAGGAGCAGGATCGCGTCGTCGAGTTCGCGCGCCATTGCGAGCGGCCACCATGCGGCGCCCTGCGCGTGGATCGCCGGCAGGTCGGCAGGCGGCGCGGACGATGGTGCGGCAATGGTGACGGTGGCGTTGCGCGCCTTGCGGTCGATCCTTACGTCGACGTGCCGGTAGTGAATCCCGGCGGCGTCGATCGTGCGCGCGAGCTTCGCAAGCGCGACGCCCTTCGCGTCGCGCGGCCGGTCGCTTTGCGCCGCCAGCGCGCCTGCGCGCTCGCGCACGGTCGCCGCGAACTGCTGCGGCTTGGCGAAGCCGTCGATCAGCCGCCACTCCTTCGCCCGCTGCGCGCGCACGCCTTCGACCAGCGTGCAGAAGATGTCGGCGTGGTCGCGTCGCACGCGGCGCTTGTCGGTCACGCGCGTCAGGCCGCCGGTGCCGGGAAGGACGCCCAGCAGCGGCACTTCGGGCAGGCTGACCGCGGACGAGCGGTCGTCGACCAGCAGGATCTCGTCGCAGGCAAGCGCCAGCTCGTAGCCGCCTCCTGCGGTGGTTCCGTTGCACGCGGCGACGAACTTCAGTCCCGAGTGCCGGCTCGAATCCTCGATGCCGTTCCTCGTCTCGTTGGTGAACTTGCAGAAGTTCACCTTCCAAGCGTGCGAGGAAAGCCCGAGCATGAAGATGTTCGCGCCCGAGCAGAATATCCGTTCGCGGCTGCTCGTCACCACGACGCTGCCGACTTCGGGGTGCTCGAAGCGGATCCGCTGCAGCGCGTCGGCGAGTTCGATGTCCACGCCGAGGTCGTACGAGTTGAGCTTCAGCTTGTAGCCGGGCCTGATCCCGCGATCCTCGTCGATGCCGAGCGCGAGGGTCGCCACCGGGCCGTCGAACGTGAGCTTCCAGTGCGCGTACGTCGAGGGTTCGGCGTCGTAGATGACGTACGTTGCCGGCTGCACGTCGGTCGGAAGTACGGTCGCCGCTTCTGCCATGGCTGTCTCCTGAAACATTCGGTGGCGTCAGGCCTGCACGGCCTGACGCAGCTTGCGCAGGCTCTGCTCGACTGCCTCGCCGGTCGTGTCGAGCGTGAAGTCGGCTTTCCGGTACAGCGGGTCGCGCGCCTCGAGGATCCGCGTGAGGTCCTCCATGGCTTCCGCGTTGCCCTGCATCGGCCGGAAATCGCCCTGCGCGACGACGCGCGCCATGTGCTCGTCGGGCGCGGCTTTCACCCACACGGTGAAGCAGTTGAGCAGCAGCAGGTTGAACGTCTCGGGCTCGGAAACGATTCCGCCGCCGACGGTCATCACCATGTCGGCGTGCGACTCGATCATCTGCTCGAGACAGCGGCGCTCGATCCGCCGGTAGCCGGCCTGGCCGTACAGGAGGAACACTTCGGACAGGCTGATTCCGGCATTGCGCTCGATCTCGCGGTCGAGCTCGACGAACTCGAACCCCAGGGCGCTCGCGAGCGCGCTGCCCAGTGTCGTCTTTCCTGCGCCGCGAAGGCCGATCAGCGCGATGCGCTTCTTGCGTGCCGCTTCCTCGTGGCCGAAATCGCGCATCAGCCGGAACACGACGTCCTCGAGCCGGTGTTCCGGCAACCGGTCGAGGAAGCGCCGGATGAGGCGCTGCTCGACGGAGTTCTCGCGTGGATCGAGCAATTCGGTCACGGGCATGCCGAGCGCGCGCGCGACGCTGCGCAGCAGCAGCACCGAGGCGTTGCCTTCCCCCGCTTCCAGCTGGGCGAGATAGCGCTCCGAAATGCCGGCGTTCTGCGACAGGACCTTGCGCGCCATGCCGCGCCGCTCGCGCACCTCGCGGACGTGGCGTCCCATCGCGACGAGAAACTCGGCGTCGTCCGGCTGCTGCAGGCTGAGCGCCGCGGGGGCGGTTTCGCGGGGTTCCGCGGCTGCCATGGGGAATCCGATGGAGGTGGCGATTGGGAGACGGCAATATATTGCATGTAAATTCCCGCTGTCAAGCATTTTATATCAGGCAGCTGAGGCGGTCGGGCAGGCGAAACCAGGGCGAACGAGCGCGGTGGGCGCTGACGAGTACCGAATTCTCGCCGCCGGAGAGATGATGTATTGTGCTTGACCGAGCATTTTGCATGATCTAAAGTGCCGCTACGGGATTTGGCAGTGCGATGCGACCGACCCTCGAGCCGCCTCACCGGAAAGACGGGCCATGACGCAGGATGAGTTCACCACGTTGATCGCGTCGATCACCGGGCGCCTCCCGGGCGTCGCGCTCGATGCGACTCTCGAAGCGGAGCTCAACCGCACGATCCCTGCGGACGGCGCGGCGTATCGCGCGCTCGTCGACGCGTGCCGCGCGGGCATTTCCGCGGGCTGGATGTGCAGCCGCGAGCACGCCGGCATCAAGTACGGTCGCGTCGTGAAGCCGGGGCCGGCGACGCAAGGCTATTCGGTCGACGTGGTCGAGATGGACAACGTTTCCGGTGGCCACCACCGGCATCCGAACGGCGAGATCGACCTCGTCATGCCGCTCGATGCCGCCGCGACATTCGACGGTCGTGGCGCCGGTTGGCTAGTATATGGACCGGGCACGGCCCACGTGCCGACCGTCACCGGAGGCAAGGCGTGGGTGCTCTACCTGCTGCCCGGTGGCGCGATCGAGTTCACGAAGACGCCGTAGTACGGGACTGGCGCAGACGACGCCTTCGCGCGGCGAAGCAGGTACAGGAGGAGAGCAGGATGCCGTCGCTCAGCCACGCCGATCACGGAGTGAGTCCGCCGCGGGTGGAGATTCCGCGCGACTACAACGCGGCCCACGACCTGATCGAGCGCAATCTCGCCGCCGGCCGCGCGGCGAAGGTTGCATACATCGACGACCTCGGAACGTACACCTACGGGGATCTCGCGGAGCGCGTCAACCGCTGCGCCAATGCGCTCGCGGGCCTCGGACTGGAGCGCGAGCAACGCGTTCTGCTGTGCCAGCTCGACACCATCGATTTTCCCGTCGGCGTTCCTTGGCAGCATCAAGGCGGGCATCGTTCCCGTGGCGGGGAACACGATGCTGACCACGAAGGACTACGACTACATGCTGCGCGACAGCCGCGCCCGCGCGCTGATCGTGTCCGCGCCGCTGCTGCCGACGCTCGCGCCGCTGTTCGGCTCGCTGCCGCACCTGACGCACGTCATCGTGTCAGGAGGCGAGGCGGGCCCGCATCAGTCGCTCGCGAAACTCATGGCCGCAGCCGGCAAGACGTTCGAGCCCGCCGAAACGACGTGCGACGACGCATGTTTCTGGCTCTATTCCTCCGGGTCCACGGGTGCACCGAAAGGCACCGTGCACATCCAGTCGAGCCTCATGCAGACGGCGGAGCTCTACGCGAAACCGGTGCTCGGCATCCGCGATGACGACATCGTGTTCTCGGCCGCGAAGCTCTTCTTCGCCTACGGCCTGGGCAACGGCCTCACGTTCCCGCTGGCGGTCGGCGCGACGACGGTGCTGATGGCCGAGCGGCCGACGCCACAGGCGGTGTTCGCGCGGTTGCGCAAGCACCAGCCGACGATCTTCTACGGCGTGCCCACGCTCTACGCGGCGCTGCTCGCGAGCCCGGAGCTGCCGAAGCGCGGCGAGTTGAAGATGCGCCGCTGCACGTCGGCAGGCGAGGCGCTGCCCGCCGACATCGGCAAGCGCTGGACGCAGCACTTCGGCGTCGAGATCCTGGACGGGCTGGGCTCGACCGAGATGCTGCACATTTTCCTGTCGAACAGGCCGGGCGAGGTCCGGTACGGAACGAGCGGCATGCCGGTCCCCGGATACGAGCTGCGCATCCTGGCCGACGACGGACATCCCGCGCCTCCCGGCGAAGTCGGCGAGCTGCAGATCAGCGGACCGACCGCGGCGACGGGCTACTGGAACAATCGCGAGAAGAGCCGCGCGACGTTTCAGGGTCCGTGGACGCGCAGCGGCGACAAGTATTCGATCGACGCGGACGGCTACTATGTCTACTCGGGCCGGAGCGACGACATGCTCAAGGTGGGCGGGATCTATGTGTCGCCGATCGAGGTGGAATCCGCGCTGATCACGCACCCGGCCGTGCTCGAGGCCGCGGTGATCGGCAAGGAGGACGACGAGCATCTGACCAAGCCCGTCGCCTACGTGGTGCTGAAGGGCGGCCGGCAGGGCGACGACGCGCTGGCCGAGGAGCTGCGCCAGCATGTGAAGGCGCAGCTCGCGCCGTGGAAATATCCGCGCTGGATCGAGTTCATCGACGAGCTGCCCAAGACCGCAACGGGTAAAATCCAGCGTTTCAAGCTGCGTGCAAAGGCGGCATGAATATCGGGGGTGAGGCGCGCCCGCGCGCCGCCTGCGAAGACAACGGCAATTCAACGGAGGAGAAGGTCATGAAACGAATCGGGTCCCTGCGCCGCCTAGGCGCGATCACCGCCGCCGTCCTGGCGGCCGGCGCGCTGCTGGCGGCGAGTCCCGCGCTTTCGCAGCAGCAAGGCAAGCTCAAGGTCGGGCTGATGCTGCCCTACACCGGCACCTACGCCGCGCTCGGCAACGCGATCACGAACGGCTTCAAGCTCGCGATCGAGGAAAACGGCGGCAAGGTCGGCGGCCGCGAAATCGAGTATTTCGTCGTCGACGACGAGTCCGATCCGGCGAAGGCGCCGGAGAACGCCAACAAGCTCATCAAGCGCGACAACGTCGACGTCATGGTCGGGACGGTGCACTCGGGTGTCGCGCTCGCGATGTCGAAGGTGGCGCGGGACACCAACACGCTGCTCATCATTCCGAACGCAGGTGCCGACGACATCACGGGTCCGCTGTGCGCCGCCAACGTGTTCCGGACTTCGTTCTCGAACTCGCAGATGGGCATTGCGATGGGCAAGGTAATGGCGGACCAGAAGAAGAAGACGGCCGTCACGATCACGTGGAAATACGCGGCGGGCGAGGAGTCGATCGGAGGCTTCAAGGAATCGTTCGAGGCGGGCGGCGGCAAGGTGGCGAAGGAACTGTTTCTGCCGTTCCCGCAGGTCGAGTTCCAGCCGCTCCTGACCGAGATCGCCGCGCTCAAGCCCGACGTCGTCTACGCGTTCTTCGCGGGCGGCGGTGCGGTCAAGTTCGTCAAGGACTATGCGGCCGCCGGTCTCAACAAGACGATTCCGCTCGTCGGCCCCGGCTTCCTCACGGACGGCACGCTGGAAGCGCAGGGCGAATCGGCGCAGGGCCTGCTGACGACGCTGCACTATGCCGACGGCCTCAACAATCCCAAGAACAACGCGTTTCGCGCCGCCTACATGAAGGCGTACAAGGCCGAGCCCGATGTCTACGCCATGCAGGGGTACGACGCCGCCCAGCTCCTCGCCGTCGGCATGAATGCGGTCAAGGGCGACACGGCCAAGCGCGCGGAGCTGGTGGCCGCGATGGGCGCGGCCAAGCTCGACAGCCCGCGCGGCTCGCTCGCACTCAACAGGGGCCACAACCCGATCCACGATATCTACCTGCGCAAGGTCGAGGGCAAGGAGAACAAGTTCGTCAGCGTCGCCGTCAAGAACCTGACGGACCCGCCGCGCGGCTGCAAGCTCTGATAACGAGGTAAGATTGCGCGCGGGCAGGCAGCTTGCCTGCCCGCGTTCTTTTTGCGGGGCGCCGCACCCGACCGATGGACGTCTACTCGTTCCTGATCCAGCTCCTGAACGGCCTCCAGTACGGGCTGCTCCTGTTCCTGGTGGCATCGGGCCTGACGCTGATCTTCGGCATCATGGGCATCATCAACCTCGCCCATGGCAGCTTCTACATGATCGGCGCGTACATGGCGTTCTCGCTGTCGGCGCTCACCGGCAGCCTGTTCATGGCCATCGTGGTCGGCATCGTTCTGTCGGTGGTCCTCGGCGTCGTGCTGGAATGGGCGCTCTTCTCGCGCCTTTACAAGCGCGACCATCTCGAACAGGTGCTGCTGACCTACGGGCTCATCCTCGTATTCGAGGAGCTCCGCAGCCTGATCGTCGGCAACGACGTGCATGGCGTTTCGGTGCCGGAGCTCCTCAACTGGTCGATCCCCCTGACGGAAACGCTGTCCTATCCCGTCTACCGCCTGTTCATGTCCGCGGTGTGCATCGTGCTGGCCGTGCTGCTCTACCTGCTGATCGCGAAGACCCGCCTCGGCATGATGATCCGCGCCGGTGCGTCGAACCGCGAGATGGTGGCGGCGCTCGGCCTCAACATCAACCTCGTCTACCGTCTCGTGTTCGCGCTCGGCGTCGCGCTGGCCGCGTTCGCGGGCATGCTCGCGGCGCCTGTCTCGTCGGTCTATCCCGGCATGGGAACGGGCGTGCTCATCATCTGCTTCGTCGTGGTCGTCATCGGCGGCATCGGTTCGATCTGGGGCGCGCTCGTCGCGGCGCTGCTGATCGGGCTCGCCGACACGTTCGGCAAGGTGCTGATTCCGGAAGCCGCGGGCGCCACCGTCTACGTGCTGATGGCGGCGATCCTCTTGTGGCGTCCCGAAGGCCTCTTCCGCCGCGTCTGACCATGCAAAGCTACTGCGCGTGCCGGCTGCCGCGCCGTTTCCTCGCTCGCCCATCGCCGTACTGCGAAGTACTGTCTCGGGGCTCGCTCCGGGCCGCCTTGCATCCGGCCCTGCTTGCGACGCTTTGCGGGACCGGGCCGCACAACCTGGCGGCGCCCTTCGCCGGGTCGACTCGGTGAAGCGCAAGAAGATCGCTCTCCTGGCAGCGCTTGCGCTTCTCGCGCTGTTCCCGTTCGCCGGCGCGACGTTCTACACCGAGCTCGTCACCAAGATGATGATCCTCGCGATCTTCGCGCTTTCGCTCGACCTCCTGGTGGGCTACACCGGGCTCGTGTCGTTCGGGCACGCGGCGTTCTACGGCGTCGGCGCCTACGCGCTCGGCCTGCTTGCGCCGAAGTACGAGGCGGCCAACCTCTGGCTCACGCTTCCCGTCGCGATCGTCGTGGCAGGCCTTGCGGCGCTTGCCGTCGGCATCTTCGTGGTCCGGGTGAAGGGCATCTATTTCATCATGGTCACGCTCGCGTTCGCGCAGATGTTCTATTTCGTGTTCCACGACACGAAGTTCGGGCGCGGCTCCGACGGCATCAGCATGAACTTCAAGCCGGTGGCGGCGATCGGCGGCGTGACGCCCTTCGATCTCGCGAACGCGACGCACGTCTACTATTTCGTGTTCGCTGCGATGCTTGCCGTCTTCCTGTTCCTGCGGGTTCTGCTGCGCTCGCCGTTCGGCCGCGCGCTCCAGGGTATTCGCAGCAACGAGCACCGGATGCGCTCGCTCGGCTTCCCCGTCTACCGTTACAAGCTCGCGAGCTTCGCGATCGCCGGCGCGCTCGCGGGGCTCGCGGGCTACCTGTCCGCGCTGCAGTTCGGCTTCGTGAACCCCGAGCTCCTGTCGTGGCACCAGTCGGGCAACGTGCTGCTGATGCTGATCCTGGGTGGGCAGGGCAGCTTGTACGGTGCGGTCGTCGGCGCACTGGCGTTCGTCGCCCTGGAGGAGATCTACTCGTCGATGACCACGCACTGGCAGCTTCTGCTCGGCGCGACGATCATCGCGCTGGTGATCTTCCTGCCCGGCGGTCTCTCGAGCGTCGCCGGGCGCTTCAAGCGCACGCTGATCGGGGGCGTCGACGATGAGTGACGCCATACTTGCCACGCGCGGGCTTTCGCGGCGGTTCGGCGGGCTGATGGCGGTCAACGACGTCGCGATCGAGCTCGAGAACGGGCAGGCTGCACGCGGTGCTCGGTCCCAACGGCGCCGGCAAGACGACGCTCATCAATCTGCTGTCGGGCGAGCTTCCCGCATCCGGCGGCAGCATCCGCTACAAGGGCGAGGACATCACGCGCCTCTCGCCCGACCGCCGCTCGCGCATCGGCATCGGCCGCAGCTTCCAGAAGACGAACATCTTCCTCTCGTTCACCGCGTTCGAGAACTGCCGGCTCGCGGCGCAGTCGCGCGATCCGCGTCCGTTGCACGTCGCGTCCGATGCGGCGGCCCATGCGCCCGTGTGCGCGGCGGCACGCGATGCGCTCGACGCGGCGGCGCTGTCGGCGCGCGCCGACGTCATCGCGTCCGCGCTGTCGCATGGCGAGCAGCGCCAGCTGGAAATCGCGATGGTGCTCGCCACGGCTCCGGAAGTGCTTTTGCTCGACGAGCCGCTTGCCGGCATGGGGGCCGAAGAAGCGGCGCGGATGGTCGAGCTCCTGAAGAAGATCACGCCGAATCACGCGCTGCTGCTGGTCGAGCACGACATGGATGCGGTATTCGCCGTCGCGGACCGGATCACCGTGATGGTGAATGGCCAGGTGCTCGAGAGCGGCGCGCCGGAACAGATCCGCGCGAGCCCGGCGGTGCGGCAGGCGTATCTGGGCGATACTCCATGAGCGCCGCCCGGCTGCCCGATCCCGCGCGCGAGGCGCCGGTGCGGGGGCGCTCCGGTGAGCGAATCGATTCTCGAGGCGCGCGAGCTGCATTCGTATTACGGCTCGAGCCACATCCTGCACGGTGTGGACTTTCGCATCGACCGCAGCGAGGCGGTCGGGTTGATGGGCAGGAACGGCATGGGCAAGAGCACGCTGATCCGCAGCATGCTCGGCATCGTCAAACCGCGGCACGGAGAAATCTTCGTCTGCGGGACGCCGATGACCGGCGCCGCTCCCTATCTCGTCGCGCGCAAAGGGATCGCCTACGTGCCCGAGGGACGCGGCATCTTCCCGAACCTGACCGTCCGCGAGAATCTCGTCATGGCGGCGCGCGCGGGCCCGGACGGCCGCCGCGACTGGACGTACGAGCGTGTGCTGGCGACCTTTCCGCGCCTGGCCGAGCGGCTGGGTCATGGCGGCTGGAAGCTTTCCGGCGGCGAGCAGCAGATGCTGACGATAGGCCGTGCGCTGATGACCAATCCGGATCTGCTGATCCTCGACGAGGCGACGGAAGGTCTCGCACCGCAGATCGCGAAGGAAATCTGGCGGATCATCGACGAGATTCGCCGGCACGGCATCGCCACGCTGATCGTCGACAAGAACCACGCGGCGGTCACCGCGATCGCCAATCGCAACGTGATCCTCGTCAAAGGGCGCATCGTTTTCGAGGGCGACAGCGCGACGCTGCTCGCGCAGCCGGATCTGCTGCACCGGCATCTCGGCGTATAGGTTGCCGGCGTGTACGCGCAGGTCGGCGGGCATCGGATCGAGTACGTGCGGATCGACGTGGCGACGCGAGCGCATCCGACGCTGGTGCTGCTCCACGAAGGGCTGGGCTCCGTCGCCATGTGGCGCGAGTTCCCCGGCCGCCTCGCGCATGCGACGGGCTGCAGCGCGCTCGTCTACTCGCGTTACGGCTACGGAAATTCCGACGCCCTGCGGGAGGATCGGGCGGTCCGCTACATGCACGACGAGGCATTGAAGACGCTGCCGGAGCTGCTCGACCAGCTCGACATCCGGCGTCCTGATCCTCGTCGGACACAGCGACGGCGGCTCGATCGCGCTGATCCACGCCGGTTCCGGCATCCGCCCCGTCGGCGGCGTCGTCACGCTGGCGGCGCATGTGCTGGTCGAGGACGTCTCGGTGACGAGCATCGCGGCCGCCAAGGTCATGTACGAGACGACCGACCTTCGCGCCAGGCTCGCGCGTTACCACGCCGACGTGGACGGGGCGTTCTGGGGCTGGAACCGCATCTGGCTGCATCCGGACTTCCGCGCCTGGAACATCGAGGAATATCTGCCGCGCATCGCGTGTCCGGTGCTCGCGATCCAGGGCGAGGACGACGAGTACGGCACGATGGAGCAGATGCGCCGGATCGGCTCGCAGGTGAGTGACGTCGAGCTGCTCGCGCTCGGGGACTGCCGGCATTCGGCGCACCGGGACCAGCCGGAAGCGGTGCAGGACGCCATCACGCGCTTCGTCGATCGGATCGCCCCGTAACCACCCAGCACCTCGACCCAGGAATCCGCCGCCATGCCCGCTCCGTTCGAGACCGACAAGCCGATCCGCTTCCATCACTGCGATCCCGCCGGGATCGTCTTCTATCCGCAGTATTTCGTGTTGTTCAACGAACTGGTCGAGGACTGGTTCAATCGCGGACTCGGCATCGGCTTCGCCCGCTTCCACGACGTCGGCCGCCTTGGCATACCGATGGCGCACATCGACTGCGACTTCCTTTCGCCGTCGACGATGGGCGAGGTGCTGCGCTTCCGGCTTTCCGTATCGAAGGTCGGAACGAGTTCGCTGACGCTCGCCGTCGACGCGAGGGCAGGGGACGAAATTCGCGTGCGCGCAACGCAGGTCGTCGTCCTCATGTCGCTGGACTCGCACCGGCCGGTGCCGATTCCGCCGGAGCTCCGCGCGAAGCTCGGCCGGTTCGTCGTGCCGTTGTCGTGACATGCGCGGCAGCTCGTCCGTCCGCCGCGCTTGCGTTTGACCCTCCGTGGAGCGCAGGGTAAATTGACGCAACAGGCACCGCCAAGCGCGACGAGGCTTTCGGGATTTGTGGAATCTGCAATCGCGTCGGCGCGGACCTCTGCAACAATGAGAAGCAGATGCAAATCCAGAAAAACATGCACGTTGCGGCAGACGTGTGCCGATTCCGGCCGCAGGGACGGGTGTCGCTGGTCGAGGGCGTCGAAATGGTCACGAATGCGATAGCCTATTGCCGCGAACGCGGCATTCAACGTCTGCTGGTCGACGTGACGGAGCTCACCGGATACCCTGTTCCGACGCTGGCCGATCGGTTCTGGATGGTCCAGGACTGGGCGCACGCGGCGCAGGGACAGTTGATCGTTGCGATGGTCGCTCTGCCGGAATATATCGATCCCGGCAAATTCGGCGTCAAGGCTGCCGCCGATGCGGGTCTCAAGAGCGACGTGTTCACGTCAGCCGAGGAAGCGGAGAAGTGGCTGGTGGCCAATGCTCCGGATTGAACGGGCGGCGATGCGCGGTGCATCGCTCGACTTGAGGAGCGCCGAGCGGCCGTCGCGCCCTATTCGATTTGCAACGGATATCCTTATCGCGATTCGCATGACCGACGACGCCACGCTTCCCCTTGACGGCGGCTGCACCTGCCGCTACGTGCGCTACCGCATGACGACCGCGCCGATGTTCGTCCATTGCTGCCACTGCCGGTGGTGCCAGCGTGAAACCGGGGCGTCGTTCGCGCTCAATGCGATGATCGAAAGCGACCGCATCGCGCTGCTGCACGGCGACGTCGACATCGTCGACACGCCGTCCGAGAGCGGCAAGGGGCAGCGAATCGCGCGATGCCCGAAATGCCGGATTGCGGTGTGGAGCCACTACGCGGGCGCGGGCGACGCGGTGAGCTTCGTCCGCGTCGGCACGCTGGACGACCCGGACCGCCTTCCTCCGGACATCCATATCTTCACGGCGTCGAAGCAGCCGTGGGTGGTGATTCCCGCCGGCCAGCCGGCGGTTCCCGAGTATTACAAGGCCGCGGATTACTGGCCCGGGGACAGCCTCGCACGCCGCGCTTCGGTGTTGGCGGCGCGCGCCGCGCGTGGCGCCGGCGAAGCACGGTCGTGACCGAATCGTGCGAACATTTCAGCACGATACGGCCGGTGGTGCCGAGCGCCGACGGCTGCGAGAAATGTCTCGCGCTCGGCGCCAGATGGACGAATCTGCGCATCTGCCTCACGTGCGGCCACGCCGGTTGCTGCGAGGATTCTCCGCACGCGCACGCGCTCGCCCATTTCAATGAAACCGGCCACCCGATGATCGCGTCGCTCGAGCGGGGCGACAAGTGGGGCTGGTGCTACGTCCACCGCCGCTACTTCGATCCCATGCCGGGGACGCTTCCGCGGCGACGCTCTCCGCTGGCGGACTTTCTGCGACGGATAGTTGGCCGATGAGAACAGGTCGGTCGGCATCGTCAACGTTTTGCGATCGGCGCCTGCACCTGCACAATCCGCCTGGACTCCCGCATCGACGGAATTTCCGATGACCGATCTTTCGAAGCTCCTCAACCACCACCGCTCCATCCGCCAGTACAAGCCGGATCCGATCGATGCCGCTCTCGTGGACGAGGTCTGCGCCGACGCGATCGCCGGCGGTTCGTCGTCGGGCAACCTCAACAGCGTGACCCTGGTCCTCACGCGCGATCCGGAGCGAAAGCGAAGGCTCTATGAACTTCACTTCGAGCAGCCGATGGTGCTGCAGGCACCGCTCGTCGTCACGTTCTGCGCCGACTGGTTCCGCACGCGCTCGTGGCTGCGCCGTCGCGGCGCGCGCGACAATTTCAACAACCTGCTCGGTTATCACGTCGCCGCGTTCGACGCGATGATCGTCGCCCAGAATGCCTGCCTGGGATTCCAGGCGCACGGCCTCGGCATCTGCTATATGGGGACCACGCTGCATTCGATGACGGAGATCGCCGAATTCCTGGGGCTGCCCGACACGTGCGTGCCGGTTACCACCATCGTGGTCGGCTGGCCGGATGAAGATCCCGCCAAGCGCGACCGGCTTCCGTCGTCTGCGCTCGTGCACGACGAGCGATATCACGAACCCGCCGCCGAGGAGCTCGAAGCGATCTACGCCCAGCGCGAAGTGCGGGGGTGGGCGCGCTACATGTCGGATCCGGAGACCAAGGCGCGGATCGAGGCGATGGGCATCACTTCGCTCGCGCACTACTACACGAGCAAGGTGAAGTACGACCCGGACATCTTCCGCGAGGACTCTGCGAAGCTGCGTGCGCTGCTCGAAGCCAGGCATTTCCTTCCGTAGGCACGACGGCCCGCCGCGTCGTGACGCGCGAACGGTACCCAAACTTCGACTCGCGCAGGCTAGGGCTGCGCGAACCGCCGCGCGAGACGGCCGATCCAGTGCCGGCCAAGCCGCTCGAGATCGGCGTTGGCCGCATCGAGGCGCTCTCGCAACGGCCGCAGGTCGGCGGCGAGCTCCGCGAGCTGCCGTTCCAGGAGCGAGATGCGCTCGCGCGCCTCGCGCTCGAACTGGGCTAAGCGCGCGCGGTCCGCCGAAAGCTCTTTCTCGCCGGCGGCGCGCCGTTCGAGTTCCGCGGTGAGCGCGGACACGGCTTCACCCGTTTGCCTCGCGGTCGCCGCCAGCGCATCACGCTCGCGGTCGCGGATCGCGAGGTCGCGACGCAGGGATTCGGCGGCCGGGACGACCTCGGCAAGCTCGACCGCGTATTCGTCGCGCTCGATCCGGATCTCGCTGAATTCGGCGGCGAGAGTGGAAAGTTCCTCATGCGTCGCGTCGAGCGTCTGCTGCATCGCCGCTTCCTGCTCGTCGCGCGATGCTTGCGCCTCCCGCGCGTACTCGATCTGCCGGAGGAGCTCGTCGATGTGGTCATGGGCCTGCGCCACCTGCTGTTCCTGAACCTGCGCGTCATCCCTGGCCCGGTCGAGCTGCTCGGAGAGGCGCGCGATCGTGGCGCGCTCGTCGCCCAGCTCCCGCTGCGCGCGAGCGAGCTGATCGCGGAGCTCGCGCTCGACGGTGCCGATTCCGCTCGTGCCCATTGCGGCGATCTCTGCCTGCAGCGATTCGCGAAGCTTCGCGAGGTCCGCGCGGGTCAGCGCGAGCTCGTCCGAGCGCGCGCGCAATGCCGCTTCGATGCCGTCGCGCGCGTCGAGCGCCTTGCGAGCGGCGGCGACGTGACCCTCGAGCTCGCCGATGGTCCGCCCTGCCTCATCGCAATCAGCCACGCGCTCCCGGGCCGCCGCCTGGGTCGCTTCCAGCTCCTGCGCGAGCCATGGGGGCATCGCCGCGGCCAGCGCCGCGCGGGCGGCGGCGACGAGCGCGTCCACGACAGGCTGGAGGTCCTTGCCGGCGGGCAATTCGGCGAGCTTTGCGTAGCCCCCCTCCAGCACGGTGTCGAGACCGGAGGCCAGGCCCTCGCGCCCGGCTCGCTTCGGCGCGTCGTGGTTCTGGCGTCTCAGTTGGGGCTTGACCAGCTCGGCCGCAGCCTTCTTCTGCGCGGCGGAGGGTTTCAGCGGGAAGGCCGCATCGTCGCAGATCCGCGCGAGAGTGCTGGCGGTATCGGCAAGCACCGAGTCGTAGGCGATTGTCGCCCGCGGCAGTCCGCGCGATTCGCGTTCGGAATCGACGAGATGGGCGAGCCATAGCGCGAGCGATTTCTCCGGGGCAAACTGGTCCCGCCGGGCGAGCGAGGCCGCGACTTCCATGGGCCGGCGCACGATCAGGACGCAGGACAGCGTGAACCCGGCGGCCACGAACGCATCGCGCCAGAAGGGCAGCAATCGGCAAAGGCGAGGGTCCTTCAGCACCGCGAATCTCGAATCGCCGAACTCGTCGGCGATGATTTGCGCGGCGTCCGCGCGCAACGCCTCGATTCCCGGCAGTGCGGTCCAGCCGGCGGGCAACGGCGCGACGCTGTCCCAGCGCGCCCCCAACCGTTGCAGAAGCGTGTCATTGAATTGCACGACGGGCGCGCATTCCCAGGAGCCCTCTGCGTTGTCCGCCGTCGCCGGCGTGAGGTGCGTCCCCGGAAACGCGCCGGCCTTGGCGAACGCGCCGCTCAGCGATGACGTGCCGCTGCGATGCATGCCGAGAACGAGGAGCAGGTGCCGTTGCATTTCGGGATGGGCCGGAAAAGGCGCGTCAGTTCGCAGGCTGCGATTCTAGATTCACACGCGGGCGCTCCTGCCGGGTGCCTGCGAAATCGCCGTGCGCGGGTGCCCTCGGCGTCTCGAACCCGAACCGTACGATGCGCGGCAGAACACCTGCAGGGGAGGAGTTGGCATGCGATACGCCACTGCGTCTGTCCGGACCGCCGCTACGGCGATTCGGGCTCGCCTTGCCAGAGCATGTCGTACCCCAGCTCTTTCGTCTCGGTGCACATCTCGGCCAGTGCCCCGAATTTCTCGCGGAACACCTGATCCGCGTGCGACCGCTCGTGCTCCTCGTACGTGCGCCAGTAGGTGACGATCGCGACGTGGTCGTCCGCGCCGCGCGACGATGCAAGCGAACCTTCGTCCGACACGAATCCCGAGAACGTGAACACCTGGCCGGCAACGAAGCCGCCCTTGTCGCCACCGTAGGTATTCTTGACGGCATTGCACATCTCGCCCAGGGCAAACTCGACGTCTTCCATGGCCACGCCGGGCTTGAGCTTCACGGTATTGAAAAGCATCTTGGCACCGAAGGGGATGGTGATCGGCCCGAACATGCAAGTCTCCGACGGTGGCGCGTGCCCCGATTTTACGCCGGTGCACTCCCGCATTCGTCGTGCACGGCGCGGGATCCTGGCGTCCCTGCCTCTGCAGGGGCTGCTGCATTGCACAACCCGGTCGGGTCGGGTTACATTGCGTCCGCGAACGAAATGTCGGGGCGCGGAATTCGCGAGGCCCCTCGCGCGGCGCAATAATGGCACACTTGACCCGGCGCCCCAGGCACCGGGTTGTAATCCGGGCAAGCAATCGATGTGAACCCCGCCCTCGGCATTCGGCGGCTGCGGCGCGAATGAATCGCGGGCCGTCGCGCGGCGCGGCGGCTCCCCTGCAGCATCCCCAACTTGAATGCGCACCACTGCGCGACCGGCATGCAACTCTCAAAATACGTCAAGTTTCGCGAAGAGAAGTTCGGCGGCGTCCTGTTCGAGACCCGCTCCGAAAAGGTGTTCACGCTCAACGCCGTGGCGGCGGCGGTGGTTCGCGAGCTCAATGCCGGGGGTGGCGAAGCGGACGTCGTCGCCCGGCTGAAGACGCGTTTCGACGACCGCGACGGGGCGATCGAGCGCGAAGCGCTCGCGTTCATCGCGGAGCTGCGGCAAAAGGGACTGGTGCAGGATTGACATCGTGACCGCACAGACGGCGAATCCCGCGAGCGAGCCGCTGGTGCCGGCCACCACGCCCGCGTCGACCGAATCGGGCGACCTCGGCGCGCCGCTTTACGTTGCGTGGCAGGTCACCAACGAGTGCAACCTCGCGTGCCTCCACTGCATCGAGGAAAGCGGGCCGGGCAAGGCGTTCAAGGACGAGCTGAACGAGGAGCAGATCTTCGGCATCCTCGGTCAGTTCATGGACGAGGAGGTTCCGTACCTGTCGTTTTCGGGCGGGGAGCCCATGGTCCACCCGCAGTTCTTCCGGATGGTCGAGTACGTCTGCTCGCGGGATGGCCAGCTCAAGATCGAGACGAACGGCCACTACCTCACGCCCGAAAACTGCGAACGCCTGAAGTCGCTCGGCGTGAAGGCGGTTCAGGTGAGCCTCGACGGCGCGACGCGGTCGACGTTCAACCGGATGAGGGTGCGCGGCGAATTCGGCACGGTGACCGACGGCGTGCGCAACCTGCAGGCGGCGGGCGTGCCCATCGAGATCAATTATTCGCCGACGTTCTTCAACGTCCACGAGATCGGCACCGCCGTCGACCTCGCGTACGAACTCGGCGCCTACAGCTTCTACACCGGCCGCACCATGTATACCGGCAACGCGGTGAAGGCGTGGCACAAGCTCGCGCTGACCGAAGAGCAATACGTCGAATTCTTCGCGACACTGCACCGCAAGACCGACGAGTATCGGGGCCGGATGCGCGTGCACTTCCACGAAATGGGACTGCTCGAGGAGCTGCGCTATCGGCTCCATCATCCCGCGGCTCTGCTGATCGTGCTGCCCAATGGGCTGGTCAAGCTCATCAACGCCCTGCCGTTCATCTGCGGCGACCTGCGCAAGCAGTCGCTGGCGGAAATCTGGGCGAATTTCCAGCGCGCCTGGCAGGATCCGCGCGTCGCGCAGTTCATCGACGATCTCGCGCGCGACCCCGGCCGGACGTCGGCGCTCCACCAGTGGGTCTATGTATGAGCGCCGATGGGGCGCCGACAATGCAATGCGGGGCGGCGTCGCCTGTGGATCGCGTGCTGAACGTCTTCAGCCTGGTGCGCTATCGCTTTTTCCTCTACGCCGGCCTGCTGCCCTACGGGCTTGGGGCCGCCTGGGCGTACCGGTGGACGGGCACGCTCGACGGACCGATTTTCTGGAGCGGGCTCGGTGGCGTCGTGTTCGCGGTGATTGGCGTCGAGACGTTCAACGAGTACTTCGATTCGCGGATGGGGACGGATCGGGTCTTCAATCCCGCAGACCTGCCGCCGATGTCCTCGATGGTCATGTGGCTGGGAATCGCGGCGTTCGCGGCGGCGCTGGCCGTGGGCGCCTACCTCGCGTACAGGGGCGGGTGGCCGATACTGCTCTTCGCGGTCCTGGGAGGCATGGCGGCGATCTTCTACGTGGCGCCCCCGATCCGGTGGGCTTATCGCGGCTTGGGCGAGCTCGTGATCGCGCTGTCGTACGGGCCCTGGATGGTGCTGGGCAGCGTTTATCTCTATACGGGCGCACTGTCGTGGGGCGCGCTCCTGGCGTCGCTCGTTCCGGGATTCCTGATCATGGCGCTTGCAGTCGTCAATGCGATTCCCGATTTCCACCAGGATCGTCTGGTCGGCAAGCGCAACCTCGTGGTCCGGGTCGGGCGAAAGCGCGCCGTCTGGCTCTACCTCGGCCTCGCCACGGCCGGACTTCTGGTCGTGCCGCTCGGCGTGGTCGCGGCTGTCTTTCCTCCCGCGTGCCTCGTCGCCCTGTTCGCGGTGCCCCTCCTCGTTTCCAGCGCGCGCGGCGCGATCCACACGTTCGACACGCCGCGCCTCTTCGTTCCCGCGATTCGCAGCATCGTGAGCTGCTATGCCGTCGCGGTGACGCTGTTCACGCTGGGGCTCCTCGTTTCCGCTTGGTGGCCGCGCGGATGAAGAGACGCATCGACAGCCTGCGCGGGCCGCTTCTGGTTTCGTGGCAGCTCACGCGCGACTGCGACCTCTGCTGCCTGCACTGCTGCACGGAGTCGGCGCCGGGGAAACGCCTGCCGGACGAGCTCGATGCCGATGAGGCGATGAAGCTCGTCGACGACATCGTCCGAAGCGACGTGCCGTACGTCATGCTTTGCGGCGGGGAGCCGCTGGTCGTGCCCCATTTCTTTGCCGTGGCCGAGGCGCTCGGGAGAGGCGGGGTGAAGCTCAAGATCGAGACCAACGGACAGCTTTTCGACGCGGCGGTCGCCGCGCGACTGGCGTCGCTCCCCGTTCGGTCGGTGCAGATCAGCCTCGACGGCGACACCCAGGAGACTTACCAGCGCCAGCGGCCGGGCGGCTCGCTCGCCAAGGCGCACGCGGCCTGCCGTGCGGTGCGCGAGGCCGGCCTGCCGCTCGAAGTCACGTTCGCGCCCACCCGGCTCAACATGCACGAGCTGTCCGCGGTCATCGAGCGGGCCAGGGCATTCGGGGCGTTTCGATTCAACACGGGCAGGCTGATGCGAATCGGGACGGCCGCGCGCCTGTGGGACAAGCTCGAGCCGACCGAGGCGGCCTACCGGGAATACCGGTCGGTCCTGGACCGGCAGAACGCGCGCGTTGGACACGAAATGGAACTCTGCTATATTCCGTTCGACATGCGGGAGGCCCTTCGCGGAAGCCTCGGGGAGCCGCCCGCAACGATGCTCGTATTGCCCAACGGCTGGGTGAAGGTGGCGGCGGCCCTGCCGGATGTCTGTGCCGATTTGCGCCGCATCTCGTTGGCGGAGGCGTGGGAAGCGTATTGCAGCGCCTGGCGGAGCGATTCGGTGGCAGCGGCAGTTCACCGGGCGATCCGCGATGAAGCGCACCACGCGGAAGCCAACACCTGGAAGCTGTTTTCGGTTGCCCAAGTCTGATCTGACGGAGAAATCATGAGCCCACGCGATATGAAGTTGGAAAGTGACACGACGGCCGAAAGCAAGGCGGCCGGTACGGGCGTCCCCGGCCACAAGCCCGTCTGGGAAACCCCGAAGCTTGAGGATGTCTCGGAACAGGTCATGGCGCAGCCGTACATCCGCTTCACCTGATTCGACAGCCCATCGGCAATGACGGGGCGCGCGGTCGACGAGTACCGGGCGCCCCTCTTTTTTGCCTGGCAGCTGACCAACCGGTGCAGCGCCCGCTGCATCGCGTGCTGCGAGGAGTCGGGGCCGGACAAGGCATGGCGTGACGAGCTGACGCGCGACGAAGCGCTGGACGTGGCGCGCCGAATCGCCGAGGCCGGGATTCCCTATGCGGCGTTCGGTGGCGGCGAACCCCTCGGGGTCCCCCACTGCTGGGAAATCTTCGATCGTCTCGCCGGCGCGGGCGTCTCGCTCAAGCTCGAGACCGACGGCAGCCGCATCGACGACGCGGCCGCCGACCGACTGGCGGCGCTCGCCGTCCAGTGCGTGCAGATCTCGGTGGATGGCGCGACGGCGGCCGTGCACGAACGTGCGCGACCGGGGTCGAGTTTTGCCTCGGCAACCGGCGCCATCCGGAGGCTCGCTGCGCGAGGACTGTCGCCGCAGTTCGTGTTCGTGCCCAACCGCTTCAACCTCCACGAGATCGTCGGCCGCGTACGACCTTGCGGTGTCGCTCGGCTGCGGCGCCTTCGTGACCGGCCCTCTGATGCGCCTGGGTCGCGCCGCCGCGGGATGGGACGCGATCGCCTGCAGCGACGAGGAATGGCGGCGCGCGGCCGATGCCCTGAGGGAGCGCGCGGCAACGGGCGGCTCCGAGGTTTCCCTCTCGATCTATCCGTGGGACATCCTGACCGAGATCGAAACGCGCCTCGAGAGTCCCCAGGCCATGCTGCTGGTGGTGCCCAACGGCAAGGTCAAGCTCCTCAATGCGCTCCCGTTCTCCCCGGCGGATCTGCGGCGCGATTCCCTTGAATCGGCGTGGAACAAGTATCGGGATGCGTGGCGCTACGGCCGAAGTGCGCGAATTCGTGGGCGCGTGCCGGTCCAATCCCGCGCTGCTGAAGCACGCGAACGAAACCTGGCCGATGGACGGAACGGCCGGATACGCCGCCGCGGGAATGCTCTCCTGATCGCGTGATGTTGTGCCGCCGCATCGAGGCGATGCGGTTGACGGACCACGGTCAAGCGCGCAGCATGGCCCGTCCGGCTGCCGCCGCGAACGTCATTGGGGACGGCTGCACCGTTCGCACCCGCACAAACGCCGACACCACCATCGCCCGGAATGACCGTCCTCCCTCTAAGACGCGTTGCGCCGCAGGCGAAACGTCCGGCCGCAGTGATCTCGTTTCCGGGGCACGAAGGCCAATCCAGAGACTGTGCGATGTGGGAGCTGTCGGGGGGGCTCGACAAGGACGATCTGCGCCAGCTCCGCGCCCTGGTGTCCGGCTGGACTCAGCTGAGGCGAGGGGACGCGCTCTACCACGCGGGAGAACCGTTCACCGCGCTGTTCGCGATCCGGGTCGGTTCGTGCAAGTCCACGGTGCTCACCGAGGACGGGCGCGAGCAGATCGTCGGCTACCATATCCTGGGCGACATCATCGGCACCGACGGCATCGGCCCTGCGCGGCACGGGCGCGCGGTGGTGGCGCTCGAGGACACACTCGTGGATGCGCTTCCATTCGAGGCTCTGGAGAGGGTCGTTCGCTCCAACGTCGCCCTGCAGCACAACCTTCACCAGTTCCTGTCGCGCAATATCAGGCAGCAACAGGACATGATGCTGCTGCTCGGCAGCATGCGGGCCGACGAGCGCGTCGCCGCATTCCTGCTCGACCTTTCCGATCGGTACGGACAGCGGGGCTATTCGCCGACCGAATTCGTCCTGCACATGACGCGGCAGGAAATCGGCAGTTACCTGGGACTCAAGCTCGAAACCGTGAGCCGGGCGTTCTCGCGCCTGCAGGAAGACGGACTGCTGCAGGTCCAGGGCAGGGCGGTCAAGCTCGTCGCGCTGCCGGTGCTGGCGCGGCTCGCCGGCCGTCGCCGTTAGGACGGCGCCGCTACTTCCAGCCGGTGCGCACCATCTTGCGGCGGATGAACGCGATCTGCGTCGCGAGCGGCAGCTGCTTCGGGCAGACGTCGTGGCAGGCGAGCAGCGACATGCAGCCGAACACGCCGTCGTCGTCGCCCACCAGGTCGTAGTAATCGGCGTCCGTTCGCGCGTCGCGCGGGTCGAGGCGGAACCGCGCAACGCGATTCAATCCGACTGCGCCGACGAAGTCCTTGCGCATCCGTGCGGTACCGCACGCCGCCACGCAGCAGCCGCACTCGATGCAGCGGTCGAGCTCGTAGATCTTGTCGGCGAGATCGGGGTCCATTCGCTGCTCGATCCGCCGCAGGTCCGGGTTCGGGTCGATCATGTGCAGCCAGCCGCGCAGGCGCTCGCTCATTCCGCGCATCCACTTGCCGGTGTTGACCGACAGGTCGCCGATCAGCTCGAAGTACGGCAGCGGCGCCAGCGTGATCTCCGCGGGCAGGTTCTTGGTCAGTGTCCGGCAGGCAAGCGTCGGCCGCCCGTTGATCACCATCGCGCAGCTGCCGCAGATGCCGGCGCGGCAGACGAAGTCGAACTGCAGCGACGCGTCCTGCTTCTCGCGGATCTCGTTGAGGGCGATGAACAGCGTCATGCCGTCCGCTTCCTCGAGAGCGTACGTCTGCAGGTGCGGCACGCTGGCGCGGTCCTGGGGGTTGTAGCGCAGGACGTTGATCGCGAGCTTGCGATTCACGTTGTTCGCGCCGTTGCGCCGCGGAACGACGTTGACCACGGCCTGGTTCATGGGCGCGCTCCGATGCTCGCGTCGGGTTGCGGCCGGGGTGATCCCGGGCCGTTCATGTCTGTACCTCCAGCGGCTCGTCGATCCGCTCGTTCCGGCCGCGATAGCGCTCCGGCAGCAGCGACGTGTAGGGCATCAGCGCCTCCTGCACGGCAAAGCGGGGCGCATCGGCCATCTTCTCCTTCAGTGCAGCGACCTCCGCTGCACGCGCTGGCGTTGCCGGATGGTCGACGTAATCCTTCGCGCCGTAGCCGCGCCAGCCCGGAGGCAGCTCCATCCTGCCGACGTCGAGCGCCTCGTAGGCGAGCGACGGCAGCGTTTCGGCGTCGCCCGTCCACGTGGCAAGCGTGCGTTTCAGCCACTCGGCATCGTTGCGCCGCGGATGGTCCTGGCGGAAGTGCGCGCCGCGGCTTTCGGTGCGGGTCAGCGCGCCGTAGGCGACGCAGAGGGCAAGCTTCAGCATCTTCTGCACGCGATAGGCGGTCACGAGCTCGGGATTGGCGCCGCGGGCCTTGTACTTGAGGCCGATGTTGCGGCTGCGCTTCAGCAGGCCCTGCAACTCGTCCACGGCGGCCGCGAGGTCCTCGCCACGGCGGAAGATGCCGACCTTCGCGGTCATGATCTCCTGCATCGCGACGCGAAGCGCGGACGCGTCCTCGGTGCCCCCGCCGTCGATCAGGGTGTCGATGTGCATCTGCTCACGGCGCAGGAAGTCGTGCACGACGCGCGTCGGAATGACGACGTCGTTCTCGATCCTGTCGCAGAAATCGGCGATGTACTCGCCGACGATCATGCCCGCGACCACGGTTTCCGCGACCGAATTGCCGCCCAGCCGGTTGAATCCGTGCATGTCCCAGCAAGCGGCTTCGCCTGCCGCGAACAGACCCTTCAACGTCGGGCTCTGCCCCGTGTGATTGGTGCGCACGCCGCCCATCGTGTAGTGCTGCGCCGGCCGCACGGGGATCCACTCATTGACCGGATCGACGCCGAGGAAGTAGTGGCAGATCTCCCAGACTTCGCGCAGATTGTGCTTGATGTGCTTCTCGCCCAGCAGCGTGATGTCGAGCCAGAGGTGCTGACCGAACCGGTTCTTCGCCCCCTTGCCCTTGGCGATGTGCTCCTCCATCCGGCGCGACACGACGTCGCGCGACGCGAGCTCCTTCTTCTCCGGCTCGTAGTCGGGCATGAACCGGTGCCCATCGACGTCCTTCAGCAGGCCACCGTCGCCGCGGCAGCCCTCGGTCACCAGAATGCCGGCCGGGAAAATGGCGGTCGGGTGGAACTGCACGGCCTCCATGTTGCCCAGCGTCGCAATGCCGGTCTCCAGCGCAAGCGCGCTGCCGATGCCTTCGCAGATCACCGCGTTGGTCGTCACGCGATAGAGCCGGCCGGCGCCGCCGCTCGCGATGGCGGTTGCCTTCGCGACGTAGGCGGCGAGTTCGCCGGTGACAAGATCGCGGACGACGGCGCCGTAGCAGCGCCCCGCGTCGTGAATCAGCGCGATCGCCTCGACACGCTCGAGCACCGGAATCGCGCTGCCGATCGCCTGGTCGCTCATCGTCTGCAGCATCGCGTGGCCGGTGCCGTCGGAGACGTAGCAGGTGCGCCACTTCTTGGTGCCGCCGAAATCGCGCTGCGCGACCAGCCCGTGCGCCTCGTCGCGCTCGGTGATCGTCACCTGCTGGCCGTTGATGATGACGGTGCGGTCGCCCCTGCGCACGCGGCTCCACGGCACTCCCCACGCAGCGAGCTCCCTCACGGCCTTCGGCGCGGTGTTGACGAACATGCGGACGACCTGCTGGTCGGCGCCCCAGTCGCTGCCGCGGACCGTGTCCTCGAAGTGGATGTCCTCGTTGTCCCCCTGACCCTTGATCACGTTGGCGAGCGAGGCCTGCATCCCGCCCTGCGCCGCCGCCGAATGCGACCGCTTCGGCGGCACCAGCGACAGGATGATCACGTCGTGGCCGCGGCGCCTGGCGCCGATGCCGAGCCGAAGGCCCGCGAGGCCGCCGCCGATCACGAGCACGTCCGTATAGACGATCTTCATTGCGCACCACCCGCGGGCGGCTTGGCGAGCCAGGTCGGCACGTAGTGCTCGCCGTAGCGGTCCTGATGCTCGATCCCGATCTTGATGTAGGCGGCGAGCGTTGCGAGCCCGAGCGCGAGGAAGAACACGGTGATCGCCCACTTGAGAACCTTGAGGCGCCGCCGCATTCCGTTCGGATCGACGTCGCCGACCCATCCCCACTTCACGGCGATGCGGTAGAGGCCGATGCCTCCGTGAAGCTCGACGGCCAGCAGGAGCAGCAGGTAGAGGGGCCAAAAGTGATCGCTCCAGACGCGATCCGCCGACTCGAACGGACCGATGCGGTCCGGGTGCGTCAGCATGGTGTAGAGGTGGACGGAGGCCAGAAAGAACAGCGCGAAGCCCGTGAATACCTGCCAGAACCACAGCGTCGTATCCTCGTGCCGCATGACACGCATGTGGCCGCGGTAGGTGTGGTACTGGCCGTAGTTGACCGGGAACTTGCGCAGCGCAAGGAATGCGTGCCCGACAAAGAGCGCGATCACGACGGCGACCACGACGGACACGATGCCGGGATGCGACGTGCCCAGGATGAAGTAGCCCTCGAAGAATTTCGTGATGGTCCACATCGCGTCCTTGGAAATCAGGATCGACGATACGAAGAACATGTGGCCCCACATGAAGAGCGCCAACAGAAAGCCGCTGGCGCTCTGGGCGAAATCCAGCCGCGCGGGCCATCGGCTCTTGCGCGCGCGATCGGCGAGTCCTGCGCCGGCGATGATCTGGCTGCTCGAATCCATGAATCTCTTTCCCGCGGGGCATGTGGCGCGCTCGGTGGCGGCGCCTTGCCTGCGCACGAAACGACAGCCGCGCGATGAAGCGCGGCGGCGGAACCGAAGCAAGGGTATCGCCCGATCATGGCGGCGCCATTGACTTGCGTCAAGAGACGCATCGACAAGACTTGCGCCGCATTTGCGAGAGTAGGGACAATCACCAATGAGCGGCGCAACATCTCTCGCCAAAACGCGCGCGACATGCATTCGAGACCACTGGAAGCGCAGGAATTCGGATTTCCGTCGGGTCCGGCCGGCGGCCGGGTTTCGGAAGAGGGCGTCACGCGGGCACCGTGCCTGCGTGGAGCACGTCGCATAGGTCGTGGGGAATCATGATGCGCCGCGGAATGTCCGGAAACTTGCTGGTGCTGAAGCAGGCAGAGGGAGGGCATGCGGTCGCCGAGACCGTCGCGATGTGCAGGCCGGCGCTGATCTGCGCGAGCCCGGGCATACCGCAGGCCGGCATCGTCAACGGCCTGATCGACCTGATGAAAACCGGAAAGCTCGCGAATTGCGAGTTCGTCAACGTCGAATCGGAGTCCTCGGCAATCCCGGTGGCGATGGGCGCGGCGGCGGCCGGGGCGCGGACTTACGTAGCCTCTTCCAGCCAGGGGCTGCTGTCCATGTCCGAGTCCGTCTACCAGGCCGCGGGACTCGGGATGCCGATCGTCATGACGATCAGCAACTGCGTCACCGGCGCGCCGATCAACACCTGGAATGACCATACCGACAGCATGTCGATGCGCGATTCCGGGATGGATCCAGCTCTATGCGGAAACGAACCAGGAAGCGCTCGACCTCCACGTGCAGGCGTTCAGGCTCGCCGAGGCGCTGTCGTGCCCGGTGATGGTTTGTGTCGACGGCTTCAAGCTCGCCCATGCCTGCGACAGCGTCGACTTGCCGGCGCAGATGCAGATCGACGCCTACCTTCCGCCGCCCGCCGCGCGGCGTTCCGAAGGCGCGACCGTCCCGGCGGGCATCCGCGCGATGGCGGGTCCGGGAACGTTCACCGAAATGCGTTACCTCGCGCACCACAAGCAGCTGCGGGCGCTCGGCCTCATTCCGCGGCTTGCCGGTGAATTCCTGGCGCGCTTTCGCCGGGCATCGGGCGGCCTGCTGCGGACCTACAGGACCGAGGACGCGGAGACGATCGTCGTCGCGCTGGGTTCCGTCAACAACACGATCCGGGAGGTCGTCAACGAACTGCGCGCGGAAGGTGCGCGCATCGGTTCGGTGAGCGTCTGCTCGTTCCGGCCGTTTCCCTTGGGCCCGCTGCGCGACGTGCTGCGCAACGCAAAGCGGGTCGTGATCCTGGAGCGGTCGCTCGCGGCGGGTCTGGGCGGCGTCCTGTCGGACGGGGTCGGCAAGAGCGTTTCGGGACTCGCGATCCATGCGTATACCGTGATCGCCGGCCTCGGCGGCCGCGCGATTACCCCGTCGTCGTTGAGGCAATTGTTCGACGATGCGGCGCGGGACGAGCTGGAGCACATGACGTTTCTGGACCTGAACGCGGACCTTGTCGCGAGCCAGCTCGAACGCGAGACACGGGCGTTCGTCTCGGTCTCCCAGCCGCGCGCGACGTGATACGCCGTCGCGGCAACCACAACCCACGCGACGGCAACAGAAGATTGCCGGCGACAAGGAGCATCTGCAATGAACGAGGCGCGACCGGCGGAGCAGGGCGTGAGTGACAGGCTGCCCGCAGGCGGGATGACGCTGCTGCGCGACCCGTTGCGGAACAAGGGTACGGCATTCACCGAGGCGGAGCGCGATGCGCTCGGGCTGCGGGGGCTCCTGCCGCCGCGCGTTTTCTCGCAGGACCAGCAGGTCGCGCGCGTCCTCGAGAACTTCCGGAGCAAGGCGACCGACCTCGACAAGTACGTCAACCTGGCGGCGCTGCACGACCGCAACGAGGCGCTCTTCTTCCGGGTTCTGATGGAGTATCCCGACGAGACGACGCCCATCGTCTACACGCCCACCGTGGGATTGGCCTGCCAGCAGTTCGGGCACATTTTCCAGCGACCGCGCGGCATCTTCATCAGCGCGAACGACCGTGGCCGCATCGAGCGCGTGCTCGCGAACTGGCCGCGACGCGATGTCGCGATCATCGTGGTCACCGACGGCGAGCGCATTCTCGGGCTCGGCGACCAGGGCGCGGGCGGGATGGGGATCCCGGTGGGAAAACTGTCGCTCTACACGGCGTGCGCGGGCATTCCTCCCTCCGCCTGCCTGCCGGTGCTTCTCGACGTCGGGACGAACAACGCCGCGCTGCTCGAGGATCCGCTGTATCTCGGACTGCGGCAGCCCCGACTGCGCGGCGGCGAATACGACGACCTCGTCGACGAATTCATCACGGCCGCGCGCGATCTGTTCCCGGACGTCGTGATCCAGTTCGAGGATTTCGCCACCCAGAACGCGTTTCGGCTGCTGCAGAAATACCGCGACCGGATCCCCACGTTCAACGACGACATCCAGGGCACCGCCGCGGTGGCGCTGGCGGGGATCCTCTCGGCGCTGCGCATCACGGGCGGACGTCTCGGCGAACAGACGCTGCTCTTCCAGGGGGCGGGCGAAGCCGCGACAGGCATCGCCGATCTCGCCGTGACGGCGATGGTGGCGGAAGGCCTGGACGAGGCCGCCGCGCGGAAGCGCTGCTGGCTCTTCGATTCGAAGGGTCTCGTCGTCCGCCAGCGCTCCGGTCTCGCCGCGCACAAGCAGCCCTACGCCCACGATCATCCGCCGGTCGACACGCTCCTCGGCGCCGTGAACGACCTGCGCCCCACGGCGATTATCGGCGTGGCGGCGGTGGCGAACGCGTTCACCGAGGACGTCGTGCGCGCGATGGCAAGGCTCAACAGGCGCCCGGTCGTTTTCGCGCTGTCGAATCCGACGTCGAAGTCGGAATGCACGGCCGGGCAGGCCTATCGTTGGTCGGCGGGTCGCGCGATCTTCGCCTGCGGCTCCCCCTTCGATCCGGTCACCGAGGACGGACGGCTGTTCGTGCCCCGTCAAGGCAACAACTCCTATATCTTCCCGGGCGTCGGTCTCGGCGCCATCGCCACGCGGACCACCCGGGTCACGGATACAATGTTCATGGCGGCTGCGCGCGCGCTCGCCGAGGTGGTGACGCAGGCCGACCTCGACCAGGGAAGCCTTTATCCGCCCCTCAAGAGCATTCGCGACGTGTCGGCGCGCATCGCGTGCGCAGTGGCCGAAGTCGCTTATCGCGAAGGATTGGCACGAACGCCGAAGCCCGCGAACCTCCTCGGGCACATGAAGGCGCGGATGTACGAACCCCGCTACGCGTCGTAGCGGATGGGCAGGGGGATGCCGCCGTCGCCGCGGGCGTCTTGCGGCACGCGGCGGGCCGAATGACGGATAGCGGACGCGACCCGCGCTGAAGTCGACAGGCGGCGGTGCGCGACGATCTGCAGCACAACGCGAATGAAAGGTGAGGAACGATGAGAGAGTCCATGCTGGAGAGTCTGCGCCACCATCCGTTTGTCGCGGGGTTCGAGCCCCGTCACGTCGAGAAGCTCGCGACGCTGGCGACCGAGGAACGGTTCGACCGGGACCAGATTCTTTTCCGCGAGGGCGACGATTGGCCCAAGTTCTGCCTGATCGTGTCCGGGCTGGTCGCGCTCGAGCTTGGCGCACCGGGTACAACGTTCCGAGTGCAGACCCTGTTCGCCGGCGACGAGATGGGCTGGTCCGCGCTGCTGATGGGCAAAGGCAAGCAGTTCCAGGCACGGACGCTCGAGCGCGTCGATGTGCTGGCCTTCGAGGGCGCGGAGCTCCTGGCCGCATGCCGCGAGGACACGCAGTTCGGCTTCATCTTCATGCAGCACCTGCTGGGTGTCGTCTCCGAGCGGCTGCAGGCGACGCGGGTGCAGTTGCTGGACATGCACTCGCCGAAGGCGGCGAGGGCGGGCACGTAGCCCGCGTCCGGCACGCTCCCCTGTCGCGCGTCAGGGCGCCACGATCCGCACCTGCGCGCGTGCGGCGGACACGCTGTCCTGTCGTGTCTTGAAGTAGGCATCCGTCTCGATGCGCAGTTTCTGGCATGCGGGATGCGGGCAAGGATCCGGATCTGAATCGCTGCACGGGAAGTATCGGCATTCACGGTCGATGTGCTCGCGCCGCGTCACGGCCTGCACTTCGAGACCGGATTTCCGCGCGGCGAAGCACGCGTCGCACTCGGATTGCGACGCGAACATTGCCGGAACCAGCGTGAACTCGGACGCGATGCGCGGTGGGGGTTGACGGGTGTCAAACTCGCGTCGCCCTGCGCTGCGACGACGCGCCACCCCGGATCGCCCGGGATTGGATCGGCGACAGTCGCAACCGCGGCGTCGCCCGGTACGCGAGCCCACCTGCTTGCGTTGCCCCGTCGCAACGCGCCGCGCGCGAGTGACTCAGAACTGGCCGATCACCCAGCCCGGGAAGACCGCGATCGCGATCGCCATCAGCAGGCAGACGACGCTTGCGCCGATTGCCAATCGACCTGTCGCGGCTTGACCGGCCCTTGGCTCGTCCGCGCTCATGAAGAGGAACTGGATGACCCGCAGGTAGAAGTAGATTCCCAGATAGCTTCCCACCAGACCCAGCACGGCATAAGTCGTGTAGCCCGCGGTGAGCACGTTCCTGAAGATGAGGAATTTCGCGACGAAGCCAGGCAAGGGCGGGATGCCCGCCAGCGACAGCATCGCAACCGCAATCACGAGGGCGGCGTAGGGGCGGCGATGGAAAAGACCACGGAGGTTGGAGAGGCGATCGCGGGCGGCGTCGTCTTCGTCCGGCGGAAGCGCCGCAAAGGCAAGCAGGTTCATGAGTCCGTACGCGATGACGTAGAACGCGACTGCCTGGAACCTGCCGGTCGAGTCGCCGAGAAACGCGTAGAAGAGGTACCCCGCGTGCGCGATCGACGAGTACGCGATCATCCGGCGGAAGCTTTGCTGCCGCATCGCGGCGAGATTGCCCCACACGATGGAGATCAACGGCAGCAGCGCGAGAAGATCGGCGATCGGCGGAGTCACGTTGACGGCGCCGAACAATCGCACCGCCGCAAGGAGAACCCCGGCCTTGACGATGGTGGCCATGTAGGCGGTCACCGGAACGGCGGCCGTCTCGTAGGCGTCCGGCGCCCAGGCGTGGAAGGGCACGATGGCGGCCTTGAGGAAGAACGCGACGATCACCAGCACGACGGCGACGCGCGCCAGGGTGTCGGTCGATTGCAGCGCAACCGCAAACTCGAACAGGCCGAGCGATCCGCTCCCGCCGTAGAGCAGCGACACGCCCATCAGCAGCGTCGCCGTTGCCGCGCCGCCCAGCACGAGGTACTTGAGCGCGGCCTCGGCACTTTCCGGCCGCCGGTACGCGAGAAGGACGAGGACGTACACGGGAAGCGACATCAGCTCCAGTCCCAGGAAGAGCGTCAGGAAGCTGTCGGATGAAAGGAGCAGGCAGACGCCGTAGAGCGACGACAGGATGAGGATGTGAAGCTGGCGCTGGGCGATCTCGTCGCGCGAAATGAGGAGGACGGGAATCGTCAGACCGAGCACGAGCGCTTTCCCGAGCAATGCGGACGCGTCCACCGAGAAGTGGCCGGGGAACGCGTCGTACGCGTAACCGTTGAGCGACAGCCAGGCGGCGGCGACCGTGGCGAGCGCCGTCGCCAGCAGGGCGGTCGGCAGCGCACTCCGCTCCCGCGCGTCGATGACCTCGAGGCCGATCAGCGCCACGATGCCGGCGAGCAGGATCGTCTCCGGCAGCATTGCGACAAGTACACTGAATCCGTTCATTTCACGCCCGCGTTCTGGTCCGCGGTCGCGCTCGCAACCGCGGGAACCGGAGCCGCCTGCCCGGATTCGTCGCGCGACGCGACAGCTGCCCCTGTGCGGTCCAGGCCAACCCGTTGCTGGAAATCACGCGCCGCGAGCTCCGTCTTGCCCATGGGCTCGGCGGGGAACAACCCGAGCGCAAACACCGCGACGACAATGGACGCGAGGATCGCCTTCTCGCGCAGGTTGAGGTCAACGAGCGGCTGGTGCGGCGCCTTCGTCGCGCCGAACAGGAATCGCTGCGCGAACAGGAGCATGTAGAGGGCGCCCAGCACCACGCCGGCCACCGCGGTTACGCTCACGATCAGCGGATAGGTCGCGCCGTGCTGGTATTGCGGCCAGGCCGCGCTGAAGGCGCCCAGCAGCACCAGAAACTCGCCCGTGAACCCGCTGGTCGTGGGAAGGCCGATTGCCGCCAGCGTCAGGACCGCGACGAACACGGAGTACACGGGCATGATCTTCGCGAGACCGCCGTACGCGGCCAGTTCCCGGGTGTGGCAGCGCTCGTACACCATGCCGACGAGCAGGAAGAGTCCTCCGGCGACCACGCCGTGGCTCACCATCTGGATCACCGCGCCCTGGATGCCGAGGAGGTCGAGGCTGATGAGCCCGAGCATCACGAAGCCCAGGTGGCTGATCGACGAGTAGGCGATGATCTTCTTGATGTCTGTCTGCACCAGCGCAAGGCAGGCACCGTAGATGATGCTGACGACGGCGAGGGTGCCGATGAACGGAGCGAGCAGCCGCGTCGCGTCGGGGAAGAGCGGGAACCCCACCTTCATGAATCCGTACGTCCCCATCTTGAGCAGGACCCCGGCCAGGATCACCGAACCCGCGGTAGGCGCTTCGACGTGCGCATCCGGAAGCCACGTATGCAGCGGCACGATCGGCACCTTGATGGCGAACGACAGTCCGAAGGCGGCGAGCAGAACGGTCTGCACCGGCAGCGACAGCTGCGCGCGATACAGGTCGGTGAACGCAAAGGACGTCACGCCGGACGTCGTGTCGAGCGAGTAGACGAGGTAGATGATCGCGGCCAGCATCAGGATGCTGCCGAACGCGGTGTACAGCACGAACTTGAACGTCGCATAGATGCGGCGCTCGCCGCCCCAGATGCCGATGATGAAGAACATCGGGATCATCATCGCTTCCCAGAACAGGTAGAACAGGAACAGGTCCTGCGCGACGAAGGCCCCCAGCATCGCGAACTGGATCAGGAACACCATCGCGTAGAAGAGCTTGACGTCCTTCGTGATCGCGGAGAACGCGCCGGCGACGACGAGAGGTCCCGAGGAACGCGGTCAACAGAACCAGCAGCAGGTTGTAGCCGTCGAGGCCGATCTGGTAGTAGACGCCCCAGGCGGGGATCCACGGAATGCGCGTCTCGAACTGCAGCCCGGGCGCGGCGGCATCGAACCGCGCATAGAGCCACGCGGTGAGCGCGAGCTGCGCGAGCATGACGGCCAGCGAAAGACCGCGTACGAGGCTCTCGCGCTTGGGCGGCACGAGGAGCAGGGCGATCGCGCCCAGCACCGGGAGGAACAGCACGAGGTTGAGGACCGGCGCTTCAACCATGGTGCCAGCTCCAGGCGACCGACGCGATGATGCCCACGACCACGAGCAACGCGTACAGGTGCAGGCTGCCGGTCTGCACGCGCCCGAGCACGCCCGCGGTCCGCTGTCCCAGCGCCGCCATGCCGTTCAGGGTGCCGTCGAGAATCCTGCGGTCGCCGAGTCGAAGGAACACGCGATCCGATATCCAGTACAACGGCCTCGCGATGAGGAGATCGTACGTTTCGTCGACGAAGTACTTGCCGAAGAGCAGCCGGTGCAATCCCTGGAACCGGAGGCCCATGCGACGGGCGCGCTCCGCGCCGCCGCCGTACATGAACGCAGCGCCGACGAGGCCCGCAAAAGCGATCGCGACCGACACGACGATCATCGTCGTTTCGAGGTGCTCGAGCGCGGGCACGACCTCGGGTCCCGGCAGCATCGGCGCCAGGTAGTGCGGAATCGAAAGGAAGCCGCCCACCGCCGACAGCGCGGCCAGCACGATCAGCACGCCGGTCATCGACGGCGGCGACTCGTGCACGTGGTGCTCCACCTCCGGAGTCATCCGCGATGCGCCGAAGAACGTGAGCCACAGCAGGCGGAACATGTAGAAGGCCGTGAGCAGCGACGCTCCCGCGGCGAACAGGTAGAGCAGCGGCGAACCTCCGTGCTCGCTGGCGAGCGCGAACCAGAGAATCTCGTCCTTCGAGAAGAAACCCGCGAGGGGCGGAATGCCGGCGATGGCGGCGGTGGCCACGGCAAAGGTCGCGAACGTCACCGGAATCCGCCGCGCAAGGCCGCCCATCTTGCGAATGTCCTGCTCGCCTCCCATCGCGTGGATCACGCTTCCGGCACCGAGGAACAGGCAGGCCTTGAAGAACGCGTGCGTATAGAGGTGGAAGATGGCGACGCCGTAGGCACCGACGCCAAGCGCGACGAACATGAGGCCGAGCTGCGAAATCGTGGAGTAGGCGAGGACTTTCTTGATGTCCGTCTGCACCACGGCGATGGTCGCGGCGAAGAACGCCGTTGCCACACCGATCGCGGCGACGATGGCACTCGCCTCCGGAGCGTGCATGTAGATGCCGGAAAGCCTGGCGACGAGGTACACGCCCGCAGTCACCATCGTCGCGGCGTGGATCAGCGCGGAGACCGGGGTCGGACCGGCCATGGCGTCCGGCAACCAGACGTGGAGCGGGATCTGTGCGGACTTGCCGGTGGCGCCGATGAACAGCAGGATGCCGACCAGGCTCGCGGACACCGCGGGAGCCGGGCCGCTCAGGAACGCGCCGTTGATCCGGTCCATGTCGAGCGTCCCCAACGCCTGGTAGAGCACGAACATGCCGAGCAGGAAGCCCGCGTCGCCGATGCGGTTGGTGATGAACGCCTTCTTGCCCGCACGGGCCTTGTCGGGATCCTCGAACCAGAAGCCGATGAGCAGGTACGAGGCGAGCCCGACGCCTTCCCAGCCGACGAAGAGAACGAGCAGCGACTTGCCCAGCACCAGCATCAGCATGAAGAAGAGGAACAGGTTGAGGTACGCGAAGTAGCGCGCGTAGCTCGCGTCGTCCTTCATGTAGCCGGTCGAGTAGACATGGATCAGCGAGCCCACGCCGGTCACGATCAGCACCATGACCGCAGTCAGGCGATCGAAGTAGAAGGCGATCTCGAAGGTGCGCCCGCCGATGACCGCCCACGTGTAGGCTGCCTCCGCCAACGGCGCCGCGTCGCGCGCCGTGAGATCGAGGAAGCTCTTCACCGCCACGGCAAAGGCCAGGATCGGCAGGCCGCAACCGACCGCCGACACGAAACCCTTGCCGAGCCGGTTGCCCGCGAAGCCGTTCAGGACGAAGCCCACGAGCGGCAGCAGGACGATCAGACCGAGTGCGTGGTTCACCCGCTATCCTTTCAGGTCGGAGTACGCGTCGAGGTCCATCGCGTGCTTGCGGCGCACGAGCAGGAGCACGATGGGTATCGCGATGGCGATCTCGGCGGTGGCGACGACGAATATCAGGAACACGAGGACCGCGCCGGCGGCGGTGGCCGTCTGCTGGGCGAACGTGACGAGGCTCAGGTTCACGCCGTTCAGCATGAGCTCCATGCACATCAGCATGATGAGGACGTTGCGGCGAACGATGACGCCGAGTAGCCCCAGCGCGAAGAGCGCCATGGACACCGCGATCAGCATTTGCACCCTATCCACGGTTTCGACGGCCTACTTGCAGCACTGCCAGGGCGGCCACGACGGCGGCCACCAGCAGCACGGACACGAGTTCGAAATGCAGCCAGAACTCGTTGAGGAACGCGATGGAGAAGTCCTTGAGGCCGAAGAAAGGTCCGACGGTCGCGTCGGATGAGACGGGAAGGAACTTCCAGACGCCGTGGGCGAGGATCGCGAGCAGGAGGACGACACTCGCGATGCCCGGCCACAGCAGCGAGGAAAACCGCCGCGTGTACGAACGGTCGCGCACGTCGAGCAGCATGATCGCGTACACCATGAACACCATCACCGCACCCACGTAGATCAGGACCTGGAAGATGGCGATCACGTGCACTTCCAGCAACGCGTAGACGCCGGCGAGCGACATCATGCAGGCGATGAGCGCGAGCGCAACCCGCATCGGGTGCTGCAGCACGATCATCAGCGCCGCGGCGAGGAGCGCCGTGCCCGCGAAAAGATAAAGGAGCAGCGTCTCGATCATTCGGCTCCTCGCGTCGTTGCCTTGCGCGGCGCCGGGGGATAGGGCTTGGCGACGTCGCTTTGCGGGTTCCAGGTGATGAGCTCGTGGAGCGACAGCCACATCGTTCCGCGGTCGTAGGAGGGAAGGTTGGGGACTTCCTTGACCATGCGGATGGCGTCCTCGGGGCAGGCCTCCACGCACAATCCACAGAAGATGCACCGCGAATAGTCGATCTCGAAGCGCACGGGGGATTTCGGGTGCGCCGAATCGTCCGGGTCGAAGGCCGCCTCGATCTCGATGCACTTCGCGGGGCACACCGTTGCGCAGAGATTGCAGGCGATGCACTGCGGCGCGCCGCCCGGGCGCTGCGTCAGCACGTGCTTGCCGCGATTTCGCTCGGCGTAGTCGGCGCGCGTTTCCTCGGGATAGTAGGTGGTGAGCGCGCCCTTCCGGAACGTCATCCAGTGCCACATGTTCCGCATGAACACGAAGCCGGTGATGCCGAGGCCGCGGATGATCTCGAACAGGTACGCGCGCTCCCACCACGACATCGTCGGCGCGTTCCAGTACTCCTTGCGGGGGGCGGGATTCGTGCTCACGCGCATCGGCTCACTGGACATTCAGCGCCCAGACGACGAGGGCGGTGACGGTAAGGTTGGCGAGCGCCAGGGGAAACATGAATTTCCAGGCGAAACGCAGCAGCTGGTCGTACCTGAACCGCGGCAGCGTCCAGCGCACGAGGATCTGGAAGCTGCAGACGATCAGCACCTTGACCAGGAACACGACGAGCTGGATCAGGACGACAGCGCCATGAGGGAGGTTGACGACACGATCGCCGGGGAGAGTGAATCCGGAATCGGTCATGAAGGGCAGGTTGTAGCCGCCGAGAAAGAGCGTCGTGAACAGCGCGCCGATGATCGCGATCTCGATGAACTCGGCGAACATGAACAGGCCCATCTTCATCGCGCTGTATTCGGTGTAGTAGCCGGCGATGAGCTCCGACTCGGCTTCGGGCAGGTCGAACGGGATGCGCTTGTTCTCGGCAATGGCGGCGGTCAGGAAGAGGATGGCTGCGAACGGCTGGTAGAAGACTCCCCAGGCTGGCAGGACGCCCATCAGCACGCCGGACTGGTCCCTCGCGATCGCATCGAGGTCCACCGTGCCGTAGATCACGATGAGGCCCAGCACCGTGAGACCCATGATCAGCTCGTAGGAGATCATCTGCGAGCCGGCGCGAAGCGCGCCCAGCATCGAGAACTTGTTGGAGGACGACCAGCCGGCCAGCATGGTGCCGATGATCGTCAGCCCGCCGAAGGCGAAGACGACGAGGAGGCCGGCATCGAGGCGCGCGATCTGCAGCGGGTAGGTCCGGTCGCCGAACCATTCGGCAACGGCCGGAATCCCGCTGAACAGCGCGCCAGGATTGAGCATCCCGCCGAAGGGGATGACCGCGAACACGAGCAGCACCGGCGTGAACACGACCCAGGGCGCGATGGCGTAGGCGAAGCGGTCGAAGGAATCGGGCCGGAAGTCCTCCTTCAGCATCATCTTGAGGCCGTCGGCCAGACCGTGAAACAGCCCGAGCCAGACGAGCTTCACCTGCGTGAACGGTATGCGCACGTAAGCGCGGTTGGCGCCGATGCGATCGGACATGATCGCCGCCTGCTTGCGCTCCACCCAGGTGAGCACGGTGCCGAACACCAGCAGCACCGTCACGGCGTAGCCGATGTACGCGACGTAGATGACGAGGTCCTGGATCATGCGGGTTCGACCTCGGCAACCGCCAGCGCGGCAAACAGCGTCTCCGCGTCGGCGACCGACTCCTTCTTGCGGAAGCACGGCTCGAATGCGCTGACGGTTCCCTGGAAATTGGTGTAATGCCCGCGGCGTTCGGTCTGGATGCTCACCGGAATGAACACGTCGGCGTGGCCGTTCTCCGGCCGGAGGTAGGCGTTGAGGAAAATGATTCTTGCCTTGGCCGGAACGCGCGCGAAGTCGAAGCCCTCGCCCCAGACCAGGACCAGATCCGTGGCATCGTGGAGCGCGGCCCCGTCGTCCTGCGACGTGAAGTGCGCGAGGGCGCCCGCGGTATTCGGGTTCTTGTCCGGCCGGATGAGCAGCTCGTCCTCGATCCGCTCGCCGTGCTCCGGCTGGCAGTCACGCTTGACGAAGGCGGTGAAGCGGGCGCCGAGCGCCGCCTTGAAGGCGGCGAGTTCTTCGTTGGAGCCCCAGTTCGACACCATGGCGACCGGATGCTTCGCTTCATTGATCAGCCGCTTCGCCGCACCGATCGCCGCCGACAGCAGGACCGGCTTCCCCTTCTGCATCGCCTGCTCCGCGCGGGTGCGTTCGAACGTTCGAGCGAGGTCGCGACCCTTGTTGCAGATCCAGGGGCCGTTGACGGCGGGGTTGTCCAGCGGCGTGATGCGCTCGATCCTGACGTTCCTGGACTGATCGAGCACGTGCAGCTTCCACTCGGGCTTGCGGTGCCAGATCTGGATCGTGCATCCGCGCTCGCACCCCGGGCAGACCGACGGCGTGGGCTTGATGTACCAGACGCGCGCCTTGTAGAGGAACGGGCGCGACAGCAGGGCGCCGACCGGGCAGATGTCGACGACATTGTCGGAGTACGGATCGGCGTCGAGCGGATGGTCTTCCGCGGCGCGAACGAGCGACGCGTCGCCACGCTGTATCACCCCGAGCGCGTTCGATTTCGAAATCTCGCGCGTGAAGCGCACGCAGCGCGTGCACAGGATGCAGCGCTCGTTGTCGAGCACGATCCGCTCGGAAAGCGGGTGGAACTTCGTCGAGCGCACCTTGGCGTCGTGCGACAGGGACGGCGATCCGTTGTACCGGTAGTGATAGTCCTGCAGCGTGCACTCGCCCGACTTGTCGCAGATTCCGCAGTCGACCGGGTGGTTCAACGTCATGAGCTGCATGATGGACTTGCGGTACTCCTTGACCTTGTCCGAATCGGTCAGCACGCGCAGTCCCTCGCTCACCGGCATGTTGCAGGCGATTTCCACCCAGCTGCGGTCCTCGATCTGGATGGCGCAGATGCGGCAGTTGCCGGCGATCGACAACTCCGGGTGCCAGCAGAAGTAGGGGATGAAGAACCCGTTGGCGCGCGCCGCCTCCATCACGGTCTGGCTGCGCTCGGCCTGTACGGGATGCCCGTTTATGAAGATCTGCGGCATTCCAGATTCCCGTTGAATCGCGAGCGCCTGTTCTCGATGAAATACTCGAACTCGTCGCGGAACTTGTTCAGGATGCCGGTGGTGGCATAGCCGGCGGCGTCACCCATGCCGCAGATTGTCGTGCCGTCGTTCCAGGCCGAGATCTGGTAGAGCCGGTCGATGTCCTCGGGTCGCCCTTCGCCGGCCACGACCCGATCGATGATCCGGTGCAGCCACCCCATGCCCTCCCGGCAAGGCGTGCACTGTCCGCAGGACTCATGGTGGTAGAAGCGCAGCATCACCTGCAGCAGCCGAACCATGCAGGTGCCCTCGGCGATCGCCACCATGCCGCCCGAGCCCACGGACGAGCCCGCGGCCGTCAGCGACTGGTGGTCGAACGTGACCGAGTCCACCTCGGCGCCGGTCAGCACCTTGGTCGAAATACCGCCCGGGATCAGCGCCTTCACCTTCTGCCCGTCGACCATGCCGCCGCAATCCTCGTACAGGAACTTGGCGAGCGGATAGCCGTACTCGACCTCGTAGACACCCGGCCGCGCGATGTGACCGGAAATCGATACGAGCTGCGTGCCCGGGCTCTTGGCGGTGCCGAAGGTCTTGTACCAGGCCGCGCCGTTGGCGACGATGCCGGTGACGTTGGAGAGCGTCTCGACGTTGTTGACCACGGTCGGGCGCCGATAGAGACCCTGCACCGTCAGGCGCGGCGGACGGTTGCGTGGATAACCGCGCTTGCCTTCCAATGACGACAGGAGCCCCGACGCCTCGCCGCAGACGTACGACCCCGCACCCCGGTAGGCGACGATGTCGCACGCGAATTCGGCGTCGAGGATGCGCTCGCCGAGGTATCCGGCGGCGTAGGCTTCCTCGATCGCGGCCGCGAGTCGATGATAGGGGACGTCGAATTCGCCGCGAATGTAGACGAACGCATTGCGCACCTGCAGCGCGTAGGAGGCGATCAGCATCGACTCCAGCAGCAGATGCGGCGCGTTCTCGAGGATCCAGCGATCCTTGAACGTGCCGGGCTCGCCCTCGTCGGCATTGGCGCACAGGTAGTGGGGTTGGCCGTCGTTGAGGTTCACGACCGACCACTTGCGACCGGCTGAAAATGCCGCGCCGCCGTGCCCCAGCAGTCCGGCAGCCGTCACTTCCTTCGTGACGTCCGCGGGTTGCATGCTCTTCAGCACCTTCGCGAGCGTGCCGTAGCCGCCGCGAGCGCGGTAATCCGCCAGCGTGTGCGAGGTCGCCGTGACCGGGAAGGTCATCAGCAGCGCTTTGCCGGGCATGTCAGTCGAGCCCTCCGAGCAGCGCGTCCAGCTTCGCGATGCTCATGCTCTCGTGATACTTGTTGTTGACCACGATCACCGGCGCCGTGCCGCACGACCCGAGGCATTCGGCAGTCGTCCACGTGATGCGACCGTCCGGCGTGGTCTCGCCCTGGCCGATCCCGAGCTTCGACTTGAGGTGCGACATCAGTCGCTCGGCGCCGCACATCGAGCAGCTGACGTTGCGGCAGGTCTCGATGTGCCAGCGCCCGACGGGCTTGCGCCGGAACTGCGTGTAGTAGCTCAGCACCTCCTCCACCTGGATCCGCGGCACGCCGAGGTAGTCGACCAGGCCGTCGATGTCGCTGTCCGCGACGTAGCCGCGATCTTCCTGGATGCGACGCAGGCAGGGCAGCACGAGCGAGGATTCGAAACCGGCCGGAAAGCGGACACGCAGTTTCTCGAACTCCGGGATCAGGTGCTTCATCGATCGCTCATCGGTCGCTTATCGGTCACACTCGCCGCCGATCATGTTGATCGAGCCGAAGGTCGGAATGAGATCGGCGAGCTGGTAACCTTCGAGCATGAGGTGCACGCCGCCCATGTGCACGAAGCTCGGTGAGCGCACGTGCATCTTGTAGGGCGATCCGCCGCCCGTGCTCACGAGATAGAAGCCGAGCTCGCCGTTGGGCGCCTCGTGCGCCGTGTAGACCTCCCCGGCGGGAACCTGCGGGCCTTCCATGATCAGCTTGAAGTGGTTGATCAGCGACTCGATCTCCGAGTACACGAGGGATTTCTCCGGAAGCACGCAGCGCCGGTCGTCCACGTTGATCGGGCCGTCCGGCAGTCGCCTCACGAGCTGACGGATCATGTGGATGGATTCGTCCATCTCGCGCATGCGCACGTAGTAACGGTCGTAGTTGTCGCCGTTGATGCCGACCGGCACCTCGAAATCGAGCTCGCCATACGCAAGATAGGGCGCGTCCTTGCGCAGGTCGCGGGGCACGCCCGTCGAGCGCAGGATGGGGCCGGTGTAGCCCCAGTTGACCGCGTCGGCGGCCGAGATCACGCCGACGTTGCGCGTGCGGTCGATGAAGATGCGATTGCGGTCGATCAGCCCGTGAATGCGCGCGAGGAAATCTTCGTACAAGGCGAGAATTTCGTCGAGGCGCGTGAGCCAGCCGTCGGGGAGATCGCGGGCAAGGCCGCCGATGCGGCCGTAGGTGTAGGTGACGCGCGCCCCGGTCAGCGCCGCGAGGTGCTCGTAGATGTAGTCGCGGATCATCACGAGGTAGAGAAAGGCCGTCATCGCCCCGAGTTCCATCAGCGACGCGGCGATGCACGTGAGGTGGTCGGCGATGCGCGAATACTCCGACAGCAGCGTGCGCAGGTACTTGCAGCGCGGCGTGATCTCGATGTCCATCAGCGTTTCGACGGCCTCGCAGTACGCAAAGTCGTTGATCAGCCCGGAACAGTAGTTGAGCCGGTCGACATACGGGATCAGGTTGGTCCAGGTGTGGTCCTCGCACTCCTTCTCGAAGCCGCGGTGCAGGTAACCGCAGTGCACGTCCACCCGCCGCACCCTTTCGCCGTCCAGCGCGGCGATGACCTGGATCGTTCCGTGCGTGGCCGGATGCGACGGCCCGATGTTGACGATGACCTCGTCGTCGCTCTGCGCGCCGAACGCTGCGCGGACCGGGTTGGGGAACGTGGTTTCCGTCATCGCCGCTTCTACGACCGGTAGGGAACAAGAGGCTGGTCCTGTTCCTTCGGATAGTCCTTGCGCAGCGGATGGCCGGTGAATCCCTCGTAGAGCAGGAGCGGCCGCAGGTCGCCGTTGCCGCGGAAGCCGATTCCGTACATCTCGTGGCATTCGCGTTCCATGAAGCGCGCGGAGCCGTAGAGCGAGGTCAGCGAATCGACCGTGGGGTCGGCTTCCGGAACGCGCGTCTTCAGCCGGACGCGGGCGAAGTGCGCCGTGGAATAGAAGTGGTACACGACGTCGAAGCGCGGAGTCCTTTCCGGCCAGTCCACCGCCGTCACGTCGAGGAACAGGTCGAAGCCGAATCCCGTCTTGAGCTCTCGCACGACGCCGAGCAGGGCGGCGGGCTCGAGCGTCACCGCGAGCGTGCCGTGGGACAGGGTGACATCGCTCGCGGCGGAACCGAGCCGCTGCGCCAGGAGTTCGGGAGTCGGAATCGCCATGATCAGAACGCTGTCGGTCAGGATCGGGTGGTGCGAGGCCGCGATGCGGTCCTGCAGCTTCATGATCGCGTCGATCACCGTCTCCGGCCGCGGCGGGCATCCGGGGACGTAGATGTCCACGGGAATGATCTTGTCGATGCCGGCGACGGCGGCGTAATTCTGGTAGAACCCGCCGCTCGTTGCGCAGGCGCCGAACGCCATTACCCACTTGGGCTCGCACATCTGCTCGTAGACGCGCAGGAGAACGGGTGCCTGCTTCTGGGTCACCGTGCCGACCACCATCAGCAGGTCCGACTGGCGCGGCGAGAACCGGGGGAGGGCGGCGCCGAACCGGTCGGTGTCGTAGGGAGTGGAGCTCACCGCCATGAATTCCATCGCGCAGCATGCCGTGACGAACGGGTACGGGAACAGCGAGAACTTGCGCGCCCAGCCGACCAGCTCGTCCTTCTTGGTCGAGAAGTACTCGAACGCGGGCGACCGGGCATTGGCCGGATGGATCGGAATCGTGGTCGTCGCCATCGCTATTCCGTGACGGCTTCCAGGAGCCGCGCGCGGTAGACGTAGAGCAGAATTGCAACCAGCAGGAAGGCGAAGATGAAGAACGTGAACAGCATGAAGCCCGTGAGCGGCTGCGCGCCCAGGGCCCAGATGTAAAGGAACACGGTCTCGAGGTCGAAGAGCAGGAACGCGATGGCGACCGCGTAGTACTTGATCGGGACCGCCTTCACGTTGCGCGTGTCGAGGGCGGTCGCGCCGCACTCGAACGGTTCCATCTTGAGCGCGGTGGGCTTCGGCTTCGGTCCGAGCACGCGATTCATCAGGAGCGTGACCGCGACGAAGCCGAGAATGGCCACGATGTAAAGGGCGAAGGCACCGTAGGGGTTCATGTCGGGAAGGTGCCGTCCGGTCTCAAGTTGTGCGCGCGTTCCTGCGTGAATTGCCGGGTGTGGCGAGCGGGCTGCCGCTCTCCGTGTCGCCGGTTCCGTACGGTCGAAATTCGATGCCTGTTATGCGCCGGTTGGTCACGCCCCGGGTGTCGCATCGCGTGTGCCCGATGCGGAAATCCCGTCGCGCGTTTCCTCCCAGGTGCATACGGTAAGCGCACGGCCGGCACGCGCGTTTGACATGGATCAACGGACGGCAAACGTCCGGACGTCGCCTGAAAGCCGCGATGCGGCGGCGGGTCGTTGCGGATGCATGACCTGGATCAATCGACGCGGTTCGGTGCCGAGGTAGTTTTCGCCAGCATCGGTCGCGGCGCTCGGTCCCGAGCAATCCGGCGCGGCAAATCGCCGCGACGGGATCGGCATCGCGCATACCGGACCACGGCGGGGCGAAGTAAAGTGTCGGATGTCCGTTGGGGAAACTTCACCCGCCGCGGAGATAAGAATTCGGACGGATCGGCGATGCACGAGGCGTCCGCTGCGGCCATGGCCCCGGAGTCCCGTTGCCGATGACGCGGCACCGGAGTCGTTGACGTTCCCGAAAGCTGGCAACGGCGGCCCCTACAGGATCGAGGATCTTTGCGATGAGCCTGATTCCAAAAGACATCACTCCCGTCTACAAGGCGACCATCGGCAAGGGAACCGGCGCCCGTCGCTGGCAGAGGCCGGTCTACGTCGATCTTCTGCCGCCGTGCAACGACGCGTGCCCGGCCGGTGAAAACATTCAGGCGTGGCTCGATCTCGCGCAGGCCGGTCGATACGAGGAGGCCTGGCGGAAATACATGGAAGAGAACCCGCTTCCGGGCACGCACGGCCGCGCGTGCTATCACCCCTGCGAGAGTGCGTGTAATCGCCGGCATCTGGACCAGCCCGTTTCGATTCATTCGCTCGACCGCTTCCTGGGCGACCTTGCGACGGCGCAGGGGTGGAAAGTTCCGGTCGACCCGCCGACCGGCAAGCGGGTGCTCGTGGTCGGCGCCGGCCCCGCCGGATTGTCGTGCGCCTATCACTTGAAGCGCCTCGGCCACGACGTCGAAATCCGGGATGCCGCGCCGGAGCCGGGCGGGATGATGCACTACGGCATCCCGCAATACCGGCTCCCGCGCGAAGGCCTGATGAAGGAGATCGAACGCATCAGGGAGATGGGCGTGACGATCACCTGCAACTACAGAGTCAACGACGTGGTTGCGGAAAAGGATGCCGGCAACTTCGATGCCGTGTTCCTTGCCGTCGGCGCGGAAGTCGGCAACCACCTCGACATTCCGTCGATGGATGGTGGCCGGCTGATCCATGCGCTGGAGCTCCTCGAGCAGGTCGAGCAGGGACACGCGCCCAGGCTCGGTCGGGTGGTCGGGATCGTCGGCGCCGGCAACACGGCGGTGGATGCCGCCCGTGTCGCGCGCCGTCTGGGCGCCGAGGAAGCGGTCCTCATCTACCGCTCCGACCGTCAGCACATGCGCGCCCACGCGGAGGAGGCGAAGGAGGCGTTCGCGGAGGGCGTCAAGGTCAGGTGGATGTCCACGGTCAAGCAGTTCGACCGCGACGAAATCGTGGTCGAGCAGATGCAGATGCTGCCCGACGGCTCCGGCACCGTCGGAACCGGCAAGTTCGAGCGGCTCAAGGCGGATTCCATCGTGCTGGCGGTGGGCGAGCACTCGGACTTGGCGTTCCTGCGAATGTTGCCCGAAGTGAAGATCGGCCGCGGCGACGTCGTCGAAGTGGACCGGCACATGAGCACCGGCCACCCCGGCGTCTTCGCCGGCGGCGACATGATAGGCGGCGCCCGGACGATGACCGCGGCGGTCGGCCACGGCAAGAAGGCAGCGCGGAGCATCGACGCCTGGATGCGCGGGGAAGTCCACGAGCCGCGCCCGAAGAACCCGATCGTCGATTTCGACGCGCTCAATCTGCCGGTCTTTCTCGATGCCGACCGGCGCGAACAGGCCGCGGTGCCGGTGGCGAAGCGCGTGGGCTTCGAGGAAATCGTGGGCGGCCTCACGGAGAAGGAGGCGCGCTACGAGGCACGGCGCTGTCTGTCGTGCGGCAATTGCTATGAGTGCGACAACTGTTATGCGTCGTGCCCGGAGCAGGCGATCGCCAAGCTCGGCCCGGGCCGCTTCTACCGCATCACGTACGACCTTTGCACCGGCTGCGCCGTGTGTTTCGAGCAGTGCCCGTGCCACGCGATCGAAATGGAACCGGAGCCGCACGACGCGGCGCAGGGGAGTGCGGGTTCGTCCGCCCTGATGCCGACGACGTTCAAGGTCCGCCCATGATCCTTCTTCCGGAGCGATGACATGACCAGGATCGAAACGGCCGTCATGGACGGCAATACCGCCGCCGCGCACATCGCCTACCGCGTCAACGAAGTCGCGGCGATCTTTCCCATCACGCCGTCGTCGACGATGGCCGAGCTGGCGGACGCGTGGGCGACGGAAGGCATCCTGAACCTGTGGGGAAACGTTCCGGTGGTGCAGCAGATGCAATCGGAGGGCGGCGCTGCCGGCGCCCTGCACGGGTCGCTGCAAAGCGGTGCGCTGACGACGACGTTCACCGCGTCGCAGGGGCTGCTGCTGATGCTGCCCAACATGTACAAGATTGCAGGAGAGCTGACCCCTTGCGTCTTCCACGTGGCGGCACGCGCGCTCGCGACCCAGGCGCTGTCGATCTTCGGCGATCACTCCGACGTGATGAGCGCGCGGATGACGGGCTTCGCCATGCTGGCCGCCGCATCGGTGCAGGAGGCCCACGATCTCGCGCTCGTCGCCCAGGCGGCGACGCTCGAGTCGCGCGTGCCCATCCTCTTCTTCTTCGACGGCTTTCGCACTTCGCACGAGGAGAACAAGATCTCGCTCATACCGGACGCGCAGATCCGGGCGATGATCGACGACGATCTCGTGCGCGACTTCCGTGCGCGGGCGCTCTCGCCCGAACATCCGGTGGTCCGGGGCACGGCCCACAATCCGGACACGTTCTTTCAGGCGCGAGAACGTGCCAACCCGATCTACGCGCGGTTTCCCGGCATCGTGCAGAAGACGATGGATCGCTTCGCCGAGCTGACCGGACGCAGCTACCGGCTGTTTCGCTACGCGGGTCATCCCGAGGCCGAGCGCGTGGTCGTCGCGATCGGCTCGGGTTGCGAGGTGCTCGACGAAACCGCCGCGTGGCTCAATGCAAACGGAGCGAAGGTCGGCGTGTTGCAGGTCGCGCTCTACCGACCGTGGGACGCGGACGCCTTTCTCGCCGCGCTGCCGAAATCGGTGCAATCGGTCGCGGTCCTCGATCGCACCAAGGAGCCGGGAACGCTGGGCGAACCGCTGTACCTCGACGTCGTCGGTTCCTTTGCGCAGGGCGTCGCCTCCGGGACCTGGAAGTCGATGCCGAGGCTCATCGGCGGACGCTACGGACTGTCGTCGAAGGACTTCGATCCGGCGATGGCGAAGGCCGTGTTCGACGAGCTCGGCAAGGCGAAGCCGAAACACGGCTTCACGGTCGGCATCGTCGACGACGTGTCGCACACGAGCCTCGAGGTCGACCCGTCGTTCAACATCGAGCCGCCCGACGTCGTTCGCGCGCTTTTCTACGGCCTCGGTGCCGACGGCACCGTGGGCGCCAACAAGAATTCGGTGAAGATCCTGGCCGCCGACCCCGCGCGTTACGCGCAGGGCTACTTCGTGTACGACTCGAAGAAGTCCGGGTCGACCACGATTTCGCACCTGCGCTTCGGGCCGAAGCGCGTGCGCGCGCCCTACCTCATCAAGGCGGCGAGCTTCGTCGGCGTCCACAAGTTCGACTTCCTGTTCAAGCAGGACGTTCTCGGCGCCGCGGCGCCCGGCGCGATCGTGCTCATCAACAGCCCCTATGGACCGGACGAGGTGTGGGACGAGCTGCCGCGCGCGGTTCAGCAGCAGGTCATCGACAAGGGACTCAAGGTTTTCGTGGTCGACGCGTCCAGGGTCGCGTTTGATCTGGGGCTCGGCGCGCGCAGCAATACCATTCTCCAGACCTGCTTTTTCGCGCTTTCCGGCGTGCTTCCTCGCGACGAGGCGATATCCGCCATCAAGAAGGAGACCGAAAAGACCTACGCGCGCAAGGGCGCCGAAGTCGTGAAGAAGAACTTCGCGGCCATCGACAGCGCGCTCGCCAATCTCCGCGAGATGGCGGTCCCGGCCGCAGTGACGAGCGAGCGTGCCCTCTACAAGATGGTGCCGGACACGGCGCCCGAATTCGTCCGCAACGTCACCGCCGTCATGCTCGAGGGCCGCGGCGACCAGCTGCCGGTGAGCGCGATGCCCATCGACGGCACGTTCCCGGTCGGAACGACGAAATACGAGAAGCGCAACATCGCGGAAGAGGTGCCGATATGGGAAGCCGGCCTCTGCATCCAGTGCGGCCAGTGCGCGATCGTGTGCCCGCACAGCGTCATCCGGGCGAAGTACTACGACCGCACCCGGCTCGAAGGAGCCCCGGCGACGTTCAAGGCCGTTCCGATCAACGCCCGCGGCTACCCGGATTCGCGCTACACATTGCAGGTCTATGTCGAGGACTGCACGGGATGCGGCGTCTGCGTGGAAAACTGCCCGTCCCACAGTCCGGAGGACGACAAGGTCAAGGCGATCAACATGAAGCCGCGGCAGGAGCACCTCGACGCGGAGCTCGAGAGCATCGCCTTCTTCGAGAAACTTCCCTGGGCGGACCGCACGCGGATCAACTTCGCCAACGTCCGCGGCGTGCAGTTCATGGAGCCTCTGTTCGAATTCTCGGGCGCCTGCGCGGGCTGCGGCGAGACGCCGTACCTGAAGCTGCTCTCGCAGCTCTTCGGCGATCGCCTGCAGATCGCCAACGCGACCGGCTGCTCGTCGATCTACGGCGGAAACCTTCCCACGACGCCGTGGGCGGCGCGGTCGGACGGCCGCGGACCGGCATGGGCGAATTCGCTGTTCGAGGACAACGCCGAGTTCGGCATGGGCTACCGCATCGCCATCGACAAGCAGGCCGAGATCGCGCAGGCGCTCGCGCGAAAGCTCGCCCCGCGAGTGGGAGAGGACCTGGTCACGGCGCTGCTCGAGGCGCCGCAGGTCACGGAGTCCGACTTCCGCCTGCAGCGCGAGCGGCTTGCCGCACTCAAGGCGAAGCTCGCCGCGGCCGACGATCCCGACGGCAGGAACCTGCTGGCGCTCGCCGATTTTCTCGTTCGCCGGTCGGTATGGATCGTCGGCGGCGACGGCTGGGCGTACGACATCGGCTACGGCGGACTCGACCACGTTCTCGCCACCGGTCGCAACGTCAACGTGCTGGTGCTGGACACCGAGGTGTATTCGAACACCGGCGGGCAGGCTTCCAAGGCGACGCCGCTCGGCGCATCGGCGAAGTTCGCCGCCGCGGGCAGGAAGACACCGCGCAAGGACCTCGCGATGATGGCGATCGCCTACGGCAACGTCTACGTCGCGCAGGTCGCGATGGGCGCAAACAACGAGCAGGCGGTGATCGCCTTTCGCGAAGCAGAAGCCTACGACGGACCCTCGCTCATCCTCGCCTACTCGCAATGCATCGCGCACGGCACGGACCTGCGTCATGGCATGAAACAGGCGGCACGTGCAGTCGCGAGCGGCCATTGGCCGCTGCTGCGTTTCGATCCGACGATGCGCGACCGCGACCTGAACCCGTTCCGCCTCGACTCGACGCGCCCGCGCATTTCGCTCGAGGACTATCGTAGCCGCGAAGTGCGGTTCCGGGTGGTCGAGCAGACCAACCCGGGCGAAGCGCGACACATGCTGAAGCAGGCGCAACTCGCCATCGAGGAGCGTTACAAGCTGTACGAGGACCTTGCCGCGCGCGATGGCAGCCGGTTCCTTCCGCACTGGGAGAGCATATGACCGTCAATCTGTCGACCGACTATCTCGGCCTCGCACTCGGGCATCCGATCGTCGCTTCCGCGTCGCCGCTGACCTCGACCGTGGACGGCATTCGCGCGCTCGAAGATGCAGGCGCGGCGGCGGTGGTCATGCCTTCGCTGTTCGAGGAGCAGGTCCGCGCCGAGGACACCGCCTACGCGATGTACACCGAACACGGCTCGTTCAGCCAGTCCGAGGCGGGAAGCTACTTTCCGAAACTTCCCGCGTACGACAGCGGCATCGCCGGGCACATCGAAACGCTGCGGCAGGCGGTGGCGGCCGTCGACATTCCGGTCATTGCAAGCCTCAACGCGGTGACCCTCGAGGGCTGGACGTCCTACGCGGCCCGCTTGGAGGAGGCGGGCGCCGCCGCGCTCGAGCTCAACCTCTATTTCATCCCGGCCGACACGACGATGAGCGGCCGCGACGTCGAGGCCCACTATGTCGAAGCAGTGCGCGCGGTCAAGCGCGCGGCCACGATTCCGGTTGCCGTGAAATTGTCGCCCTACTTCAGCTCGATCGGGCACATGGCCCGCGAACTCGCGAGTGCAGGCGCGGACGGGCTGGTGCTGTTCAATCGCTTCTACCAGCCCGATTTCGATCTCGCGACGCTGTCGGCCAGGGCGGACCTGAAGCTGAGCTCCTGCCACGAGACCGGGCCGTCGCTCCTGTGGATCGGCTTGCTCGCCGGCAGGCTCAGGGCATCGCTGGCCGCCACGAGCGGCGTCGAAACCGCCGAACAGGTCGTCAAGTACCTGCTGGTCGGCGCCGACGTCGTGATGACGACCTCGGCGCTCCTGCGTCACGGACCGTCCTACATGCGCAAGCTGACCGCCGGGCTCATCCACCTGGCTGCAGGAGAACGGCCATTCGTCGGTCTCTGCCGTTCGCGGCCTCAAGCGTGTCGACCAGGTCGACCACGCCGCCCTGCTGCTGCGCGCGCAGTACGTGAAACTGCTGACCGACTACGTTCCCGGGCGGCTCGCCGCCTGACGGCCCGCATTTCACGTCGCGCCGCTGCGGCCACGTCGGCAGCCGGAGCGACCGGGATCGGCGGCGACGGTCGATCGAGAGCCGGGAGCGATCGACTCGCGCGCCCGAAGCGTGCTCGGGACCCGCGCGGTGTTGCACCAATCCAACTCCGCCGGCGACGACTGCAAAAGCTTTGACGTAGGTCATGCCCGATAAACTCGGGTCGTCGGACACTATGCCGGACGAAAGGGACCACCAAAGCTGCGGAAGCAGTTTTTTCTTGTGCGGGCAGCAGGGATTTTTTCCGTGCGAGCAAGAAACGCAAGTTCCTGAATACACGCGGCGAACGACGAAGTGGCAGGCGGTATGCTGCCGATCGTATTGACGACACTTTCGCGCGGGTCCTGATTCCGCGCACGAAGACCTGGCGGCGGGTGGCCGCGAGCCTGCAGGAGCGAAGGACGTTGTCCCCGCCGGCAGGTTGAACCAAGACAAGAGGGGTTCACATGCGAATCAAGTCCTCCATCGCCGCGACCGGGGTCCTCGCGATCTTCGCGGCCCTTCTGGCGGTGCCTGCGTTCGCGCAGGCCGGCGCCAGCAACGCACCGGTGTGCGCGAACTGCCACGAGAACTCGCACTTGACGATTACGTTGACTGCGCACGGCGCGCAAAACGACGCCGACGGGAGCTCGTGCCAGGCCTGCCACGGCGACGCGTCGCTGCACCTGAAGGATCCCATCAAGAACAAGCCGGCGAACGTGCTCGGATCGAAGACCGCGTCGGCCGCCGAGAAATCGGCCGTCTGCCTCTCGTGCCACGCGGGTTCGCGCCACCTCGAGAACTGGTCGGTGGCGAAGCACCGCAAGGTCGATGTCACCTGCGTCAACTGCCACTCGATCCACCAGACGCAGTCGGCGAGCAACACCAAGGACGTCAAGACCGCGCAATTCGCGGCCGCGCCCTATACGACGACCGCCCGCCAGCTCGTCTACAAGCGATGCGTCGAGTGCCACCGCGACGTGCGCGCCGACATTCTCAAGCCGTCGCACCATCCGATCATCGAAGGCAAGGTCGGCTGCCAGGACTGCCACGACCCGCACGGCGGGCTGCAGAAGGCGAGCCTGCGCGCCGAGTCGATCTCCGACCTGTGCTTGACCTGCCATGCCGACAAGCGCGGCCCGTGGATCCACGAGCATCCGCCGGTTGAAGAGAACTGCGCGATCTGCCACATGCCGCACGGCTCCGCGCACAAGGGTCTGCTCGCGCAGAAGCCGCCGGCACTGTGCTCCGACTGTCATGCGAACGGCCACACGCACGGCATCTACGACGGACGCGGGACGCTGCCGAATACGCTGCCCTCGAACATCCGCTTCGTAAGCAGCGGCTGCGTCAACTGCCATCGGCAGATCCACGGCAGCAACGCGCCGTCATCCGCCTACGGCGAATACTTCCTGCGCTGAGACCAAGGGACGATCATGAAAGTCAAGCTCAAGCTCATTGCCATTGTTGTTGCCGGCCTCTTCGCGCAGAACGCGGTTGCCGATGACGATTTCACGTGGGGCGGCTCTTTCGAGGCAGGCGGGCGCGGCACCAACATCAACGGCGCCGAACGCAACGGCGCGGCGGGCAACACCACGCCCCTTTCGACGTCCAACCCGCTGAAGCCGTTCACCGGCCCGGGCGACGAAGCGAAGGCACAGGAGTACCAGGACATCCGCAGCGCGCCGATCGGCGTGATCGACGTCCGTGGCGGCAGCCGGGCGTACTACCTGCGCGCGTTCGGCGAGGAATTCGGCCGCGACGACCAGTTCATCAACATCGTCGGCGGCGGCTACGGCGCGTGGAAGGCGTCGTTCTACAACAACGATATTCCGCACAACTACTCGTTCAATGCGCTGACGCCGCTGACCGGCGTCGGCGGCACGCTGCTCGGCTTCTCGTCGCCCAGCGGCGCGTATCCACCGGCCCAGAATCCGGGCAGCTGGGGCACGTGGAACTACGGCACGCAGCGAAATACGACCGGCGCCAACATCGAAGTCTCGATGAAGTCGCCGTGGTTCATCCGCGCGGACTACAACGAGGTGAAGACGAACGGCATCAAGCCCTCGAGCGGCCAGCTCGGAACGGGCTCCGGCAACGGCATGATCGAGTTCGGCGCGCCGGCCGACTACAAGACCCAGAACACGGTCATCGAGGGCGGCTACAACACGAAGCAGTACGGGATCAAGCTCGCGTACACGGCCTCGAAGTTCACGGACGCCAACGACGTGATGCAGTGGCCGAACTTCTACATGCGCAACGGGCTGGACGCCACGCTGCTGCCGCCCGACAACGAGTTCAAGAAGTGGAGCATCAACGGGTACGTCAAGCAGCTGCCGTGGGATTCGGCGATCATCGCGCGGTTCACGCAGAGCAAGACGACCAACAGCGTGGGACTCACGTCGCCTGCCTGGACGTCGAGTCTCAAGCCGACGGGCAACACGCCCTCGGGTCAGGCGAATCCACCCGGGGTGGGCTACCTCGTTACGCAGCCGTTCGACTCCGCTTCGAACCAGAACCTTTCGAGCTTCGACGGCGACATCAAGAGGACGGCCGCCAACGTCGCCTGGAACGCGAGCCCGATGGCGCAGCTCGACACGCGCGTCTACTACGACTACTACGACCTGAAGAACAATTCGACGACCGTCTCCTACAGGCTGGGCAGCCAGGGCAGCAACTGTGCAAACCCGCCGGTGAACAGCGCGACGTGCTTCACGATCCCGGCGCTGACCGAGGAGAACGGCGAAGAGTTCTTCTACACCAAGAACGCGGCCGGGTTCGATGCCAGCTGGGCATTCAACGGCAGCAACAAGCTGCTCGGCGGATTCGACTGGGAGGGCATCAAGCGCAACTGGGAGGTCAACCTCCAGGAGGCGCCCAAGTCCGACGATTACCGCTACTGGGTCCAGTACAAGAACACGGGCGGCTGGGCCAACCTGTCCGGCTGGATCAAGTACGAGTTCCTGCAACGGCGGTCCGACCTCGTCAACGACGGAAATGCCGCGACCAGCGTTGACGCCTACTTCACGCCCTACAGCGTCAACAGCTTCGACCGCAACAAGGTCAAGCTGTGGGTCGACTGGACGCCGGCGCCGCTGTGGCTCGTCGGCCTCGGCGCGACGTGGGCGGACACCGACTACAAGGACAACTTGTACGGACGCACGAAGGACACGAACCAGCAGTTTGACGCGACGGTTGCGTGGGGTGACGAGAAGCTGCGGATCACGGGCATCGGTAACTGGGGCAAGATCGAGTACAACCAGAGTTACCTCACTGGCAACCATCCGGCGCCGACACCGAACACCTCCACGAATTTCAACTGGAGCACGCAGAACACGCAGGACGGCTGGATGGCCGCGGCGCTGGTCGACTGGGCGGCGACGGACAAGCTGATGATGACCGCGTCGTACACGTACCAGAAGAGCACCGGCGGACTCGACTTCACTTCCGGCAACACGCAGGCCGCAGGTGGCTTCAACGGCGGTCCGCTCGTCAACTACAACACCGACAACACGACGATGAACCGGTTCCAGATCAAGGGGACCTACGAGATCAACAACCACTGGTCCGCGAGCGCCGGCTATGCGTACGAGAAGTACGAATACGGCGACGGACAGATGGGGGGGTACGGTGGCTACTACGGCTACTTCCAGAACCTGAACACGGCGGCCGTCGGATCGAACTACTCGTGGTACACCGGGGCGTTCACCAACCCGGCGTACACGACCAACCTGTTCTGGCTGACGGCGACCTACAAGTTCGACCCGCCAGTGCGGCCTGCACCCATGAAGGTCGCGGAAGCTCCGCCTGCACCGAAGGTTGCGCCCCGCCGCCGCCCCCGCCGCCGGCTCCGCCGCCGCCCCCGCCGCCCCCGCAGGTGCAGAAGATCACGCTCGACTCGAAGGTGCTGTTCGACTTCGACAAGGCGGTGCTGAAGCCCGAAGGCAAGGCGGCCATCGACAGCCAGATCGTCGGCAAGCTGCCGCAGGTGCAGAAGCTCGAGGTCGTCCTGGTGACGGGCCACACGGACCGCATCGGCACCGAAGCCTACAACCAGAAGCTGTCGGAACGGCGCGCGGATGCGGTGCGGGACTACCTGGTCAGCAAGGGCGTGCCCAAGGACAAGGTCGAGACGATCGGCATGGGCGAGAAGCAGCCGGTGGCGAAATGCGACCAGAAGAACCTGAAGGAACTGATCGCGTGCCTGCAGCCGAACCGGCGCGTGGAAGTGGACGTCAAGGGCGAGGCGAAGAAGTAATCACCGCGCATCCGCGACGCAAAAAGCCCTGCGATGTGCAGGGCTTTTTTTGTCCTTCGCAAGATTCCGTTGGAGCGCGACTGCACGTCGATTCGGCGCGAGGCCCGCGGACCGCCACGCCGTGGGGACGGCGCGCATTGTGGCGCCCATCCAACGCCGCCTTCGGCGACCGCAAGCGTCTTTGATTTAAGTCATGCCCCCGATGCACGAGGCATCGGAAACTGTGCAGGGAAGAAACGATCCATCGAAGCTGCGGAAGCGGTTATTTGCGGTGCGGGGGCGGCGATCTCCCCGGGGGCAGGAGGCGCAAAACCTGTTCTATCTGCTCGTGACCTACAAAGTTCGACGCGCCGCCGCTGCCTGCCGGACGCTGACGAAACGAGGGAGTCCCACCGCCAGAGTGGAATTCCGGCACGAAACTCCAGTGGCCGCGCCCTTCGGGTCGCGGCTTTTTTTTCGCTTTCGCGCGTTTGACTCACGTCAACGGGGTGTCCCCGGAAATGGATGATGCTTCGGAATCCGGCGCGAATGGCGACGCCCTGGCACTCGCTCGGCACGACGAGGCGGGCTGCGGGCCTCCGGCACCGCGCGACACCAAGCAAATCATCCGATCACGATGAGCCCCGCCGGAATCACGCTGCTGATGGTCGCGGCATTTGGCGGCTTCTTCGCCTTCGCGTGGCGCAAGCTGGCGATCGTCGTCGCGCTGCAGCCGGAAGTCCGGTGGGACGATCCCGTCGCGCGATTCGGTCGCCTCGTCAGGAATGGCCTGCTGCAGTCGCGAATGATCCGCGGGGAACGGCGACCAGGGATCATGCACGCGGTCATCTTCGCCGGCTTTCTCGCGCTGCTGGCGCGGAAGCTCCAGCTGATCGTCATCGGGTACGACGAGGGATTCGTCTATTCCGGCGCATTCGGCGCGGCGTTTGCGCTGGGCAAGGACCTGGTCGAGATGGCGGTGCTCGCGGCGGTCGGGTACGCGTTCTACCGACGCCTGGTGCAGAAGCCGGCGCGTCTCGAGCCCAATCGCGAGGCGCTCCTCATCCTGTCGCTGATCGCCGCGATCATGATCACCGACTTCCTGTTCGACGGCTTTCGCTTCGCGCGCGCTGCGGGAACCGATGCCGGTGTCGCGCATGAAGCGCACTTCGCGTTTGCCGGCGCCGCGATCGCCCGCACGCTTGCGGGGATGAGCGGGCCCGCGCTCGACGCGGGCTACCAGCTCTCGTACTGGGTGCAGATGACGACGGTGTTTGCGTTTCTCGTCCTTCTCCCCGCGGGCGAGCACTTCCACATCGTGACCGCGCTGCCGACGCTGTTCTTCGCTTCGCGCAACCCGTCGAACCGCGTGCCCACGGTGGACCTCGACAAGGCGATGGAAGGCGCCGACGGGGACGACATGAAGATCGGCGTGCGCACCGCCGCCGATCTCGTCTGGAAGGACGGGCTCGACGCGTTTACCTGTACGGAGTGCGGCCGCTGCAAGGATTCCTGCCCCACGTTCCTCACGGGCAAGCCGCTCGCATTGAAGTGGGTGTTCGACCACCTGAAGGGCCACCTGGTCGAGCAGCGCGCCGAAATCGTCGCTCGCCGGGCAGACGCGCTGCCGACGCTCGTCCCTTCGGTCATCGGCGAGGACACGCTGTGGGCGTGCACGACCTGCGGGTACTGCGAATCCGCCTGTCCGATCGAGCTCGAGCACCTGCCGAAGCTCTACCGGATGCGGCAGCATCAGGTGATGATGGAGGGCACGTTTCCGCGCGAACTCAAGGCGGTGTTCGACGCGTACGAGGTGCAGAGCAACCCGTGGGGCCTGCCTGCCGGCGCACGCGGCGACTGGGCGGACGGGCTCGACGTGCCGGTGGTCACGACGGCAGCGGAAGTGAAGGAGCTCGACTGGCTGTTCTACGTCGGCTCGGCGCAATCGTTCGATCCGCGCGGCCAGAGGATTGCCCGTGCGTTCGTGGCGATCATGCGCGCTGCCGGTGTGCGCATCGGCATTCTCGGCGCGTCGGAGACGTCGACCGGCGAATGCGTGCGGCGCACCGGCAACGAAATGCTGTTCCAGACGCTGGCGACGAGCCTGACGGCGACGCTGAATGCTCTCGGCGTCACCCGGATCGTGACATGCGATCCGCACGCCTTCAACACGCTCAGGAACGAATATCCCGGGTTCGGCGGCCATTTCGAGGTCATCCATCACACGCAGCTGATCGCGCAGCTGATCGCGCAGGGGCGGCTCAGCGCTGACGCCGCGGCACGAGAAGGTCATCTACCACGAGCCCTGCTACCTGGGGCGCCACAACGGCGAGTACGAGGCGCCGCGACAGGTGCTCGCCGCCGTCTGCCGGGACGAGCCGCTCGAGTTTCCGCTGGCGCGCGCGAAGGCGATGTGCTGCGGCGCGGGGGGCGGCCGCATGTGGATGGAGGAGACGATCGGCCGCCGCATCAACGTGGCGCGCGCGGAGCAGGCGCTGGTGCGCTCGCCGGCGATCATCGCCACGGCGTGCCCCTACTGCGCGGTGATGATGAGCGACGGCGTGTCCGCGCTGGGGAAGGACGCCATCGCGACGCGCGACATCGCGGAGCTGGTCGCCGAGTCGCTGGCGCCTGTCGACGCGCCTCGATGAATCCGCGCCGCCTGTCCGGGGCGGTGCCGGTCAGTAGCGGCCGTGCAGCTTGTAGATGTAGTTGGTGAGCTCCACCGACTGCATCGAAAGCTGCCGCTGGATCTGGTGGACGGCCCTGACGATCGCTCGCATCACCTTGTACACGATGTCGGGGTGCGCCGCGAGAAGCGATTCGAGTTTCTCCCGCTCGAGCCCGAGCACGCGCGTGCCGTCGCCGGCGACGAGCGACGCGTAGTGCCTGGATCCGTCCATGAATCCGAGTTCGTCGGCGAAATCGCCGGCGCCGATGTTGAAGAGCACGACTTCCTCGCTCGTTCCGGCGTTCCTGACCACGCGCAGCATGCCGTCGACGATGGTGTAGAGGTGATTGTCGGATTCGCCTTCCTTGACGAGGACGTCGCCGCTTCGCAGGTCCCGCAGCGTGACGAGCCCGGCAAGGATGCGGCATTGCTCCTCGGAAAGCTCGGCCGCGAGCTTCGACTGGCGCAGCACGTCAATCAGGTCCTGGTTTGCCATGGATTCTCCCGGTCGTTCGTTCGATGGGGTCGGGCTCGGGGGCGGGCGTGCGGCCATGCGGGGGATCAGATCAGCCGGTCCGCGCCGCTCCGGCGCCATGCAGCTGCTCGGCGCGCCTCACGAACGCGTCGACAAGCGCGTTGGCGATCCTGCCGAACACGGGTCCGGCGAGTCTCGCCATCGCCGCGCTCCGAAACTCGTAACGCAGAAAGAACTCGATCTTGCAGGCGTCGGCGGCCAATGCCGTCAGCCGCCATTCGCCCTCGAACTGCCGAAACGGGCCCTGCACCAAGTGGATCGACATGTATTCCGGACGCCGTTTCGTGTTGTGCGTGTCGAAATGAAACCGGACTCCGTGATAGTCGACGGCGATCGTCGCGCTGACCATGCCGTCGTCGCGGGAAAGCACGGTTGCGCCCGCGCACCACGGCAGGAAGGCAGGATAGTTCTCGGCCGCCTCGATCAGGTCGAACATGCGCGCTGCCGGAAACGGAACGAGCGCCGATTTGCGGACCTCGTTCAAGCGGCGAGCCCCCGCGCTTGCTCGGGGAGTTCCCGCGCCTGCCCGTGACTGCCCCGCCGCCGCTCTCGGCCGTCTTCGACGCCATCACGGTTCCATGGTGCAGCATGGAGTGCCGGCAACCATTGACCTGGATCACGTCGCGGGACGGGCACATCCCGGGTGATCTTGCCGGCCAGGTGAAAGGATGCGCGGTGGGATTGCGCGCCGGCGGCGGCACGGCAGCCGTACGTTTGCCCCCCGGATCGGAGGGTCGATTCGGCGTGCCCCGACTCCGCCGGAATCTCGTCGTTTTGACCCATGTCAAGCACGGTTGCCGGCCGAGCGATTCCAATACGATAATCCGGTCAAGGCGGTCGGATGTTCGTGTGTGTGCCCCGGCGGTTCGAGCGCCGCGGAAGGCTTCGACACGGGCCTGCCCTCATTGCAAACCGCCGGCGTCCCCGCCGGCATCATTCGGAAAGGAATGGACATGAAGTCAGCATTCATTGCGGCCGTGGCGGTTTTCGGCCTTGCCACCGGTCAAGCGGCCATCGCGTCCGAGGCATTGGCCAAGAGCAACGGTTGCGTCAATTGTCATGCGGTCGACACGAAGAAGATCGGACCGGCTTTCAAAGTGACGGCCGAGAAGTACAAGGGCAAGGCGGACGCCGAGGCGAAGCTGGTCGCGGAAATCAAGGCCGGCAAGCCGCATCCGCCGGTGAAGGTGAGCGACGACGACCTGAAGGCGCTGGTCAAGTGGATTCTCGCGATGTAAGTCTGTCGCCCAACGCGGCAGTTCGCGATTTCCCGGGCGAGCGGTATCGCACATAACGATTCCATTCTCCCGACGCGATCCGAGGCCTTTTCCGGCGCGAGGCGCACACGGAACTTCCGCATCCGTGCTGCGCCTCGCATCACATCGCGGACGCGCGCGCTGTCCGCGCCGGCAGGCTCCGCACCCGTTGATCCAAGTCAACACGCCCCGCCGGTCGGGGTGTCATTCTACCGTTCCAAGCAGCCACGGTGGGATGCGGGAGTGCGGCGCCACCGTGGTCACGATCAGCGTCCATTTGCAGGCCCCGATTTGCCGTGAGCACTGCCAGTACCTTTCGCGCGATCCTGTTCGCCGTTTTGGGTGCTTGCGCCGCGGCTCATGCCGCGACGCCGCCGCCCGTCCCGAGCGTCAACGACACATGCCTGATGTGTCACGCCGACAAGGACGCCAAGGGCGCCGCCGGCAACTCAGTGGCCGTAGACGGCGCGAAATTCGCAACGTCGGTGCACGGCGAACTGAAGCTCAAGTGCACCGACTGCCATGGCGACGTCGCAGCGGACAAGCTGCCCCATCCGGAAAAGCTGAAACCCGTCAATTGCGGGAACTGCCATACAAGCGAGGTCAAGCAATACGCCGGGACCGTGCACGGAAAGGCGCGCAGGGGCGGCAATGCCATCGCCGCGACGTGCACCGACTGCCACGGCAAGCACGACATCCTGCGGTCGAAGGATCCGGCGTCGCGTACCAACCACGCCAATATCGAAGCCACGTGTTCGACATGCCACGGCGATGACGCGGTGGTCGCCAGGGGCAAGCTCCCGGGCGGCAACATCGGCGGCAAGTTCCACGACAGCATTCACGGCAAGGCCCTGACGGGAGCCGCGCAGGGAGCGGCGCCGACGTGCACGAATTGCCACGGCGCGCACGATATCCGGCCCAAGGCGGAAGAGGGCAGCCGCACCAGCCGCGCAATGGTTCCCGAGACGTGCGGCGCGTGCCACAAGCCGCAGCGCGAAGCGTATGTCAAGGGAATGCACGGCAAGCTGCGTCAGGACGGCGTGCTGGCCGCACCGGGCTGCACGGACTGTCACTCCACGCACGCCATCCAGCAGCACGACACGCCCAAGTTCCAGACCGAAGTGATCAAGGAGTGCGGGACCTGCCACTCGGATTACCTGTCGACATACCGCGACACGTTTCACGGCCAGGTGACGGCGCTCGGCTACTCGAGAATGGCCACGTGCGCATCGTGCCACGGCGCGCACGAGGTGCTGCCGGCATCGAACCCGGCATCCAAAGTCTCCAAGGAGATGAGGCTCAAGACGTGCCAGGCCTGTCACGCAGGCGCGTCGGCGAACTTCGCGAGCTTCGATCCGCACGCGAACCGTCACGACAAGACGCGAGATCCGTTCTACTACTACGCCGCACGATTCATGGAGCTTCTGCTTTTCGGCGTGTTCGCCTTCTTCGGCATCCACACGGTCTTCTGGTTCTACCGCGAGCTGCGCGAAAAGCTGGCCGGTGGCAAGGAGAAGCAATGATGGCGACCGTAACGGGCAGCGGCGCCGGCGCGGGCCCCGGCGTGCAAGCGGGCGGCAATGGCCACACGCAGCGCTACGTGCGCCGCTTCACGCCGGCCGAGCGTGTGCTGCACGCGTTCCTGATGCTCACCTTCGTCGGATGCGCGCTGTCCGGATTGCCGCTCATCTTCGCCGACCGGCCCTGGGCGGCCACGCTTGCGCGAATCCTCGGCGGATTCGAGGGCGCGGGGCTGATTCACCGGATCTGCGCTGCGGTCATGATCGTCGTCTTCGTGACTCACGTCGCGCTGGTGTTCTTCCGTGCGCTCACCGGCCGCGGCCTGATGAAGATACTGTGGGGCCCGGACTCGATGGTGCCGCAGCCGCAGGACGTCGTCGACATCTACCGCAACTTCCTCTGGTTCCTCGGCCGGGGACCGCGGCCGCAGTTCGACCGCTGGACCTACTGGGAAAAGTTCGACTACTGGGCCGTGTTCTGGGGAATGATGATCATCGGCGGATCGGGGCTGCTGCTGTGGTTCCCGGTGTTCTTCGCGAAGCTCCTTCCCGGCTGGGTGTTCAACATCGCGGCGCTGGTGCACGGCGAAGAGGCGCTGCTCGCCGTGGGTTTCATCTTCACGTTCCATTTCTTCAACGGGCACCTCCGGCCCGAGAAGTTTCCGATGGACACGGTTATCTTCACCGGACGGATATCCGAGCACGAACTCAGGAAGGAACGCGCCGTCGAGTATGCGCGGATGATGGACGAAGGAAGACTCGACGCGGTTCTGGCGCCTCCGCCAACGCGAGAGTCGCTGGTTTTCGGGTGGTTCGTCGGCGGCACGGCGCTATTGCTCGGAATCGTGGCGATCGTCTTGATCGTTTACAGTATCTTCTAGATACTCCTTCGTGGCGGCGGACGCCTGCCGCGCCGGACCTCCGGCGAGAATGGCGTCGAGCCGCCTGGCGCGCGGGCGTCTCGTGCGGTCGATGCGACGACGGTCGGTGACATAAAGGGAATCATTGATGAAGATCAGACTGGGGCGAAGGACGATCATGCTGGGGGCGGCGATGACTCTGGTGCTTGGAGCCATCGCGGTTGCCGTGGTCGGCGCGGCGGGCATCGTCGCCTGGGAATACAGCAACAGCAACGCGTTCTGCGCCAACAATTGCCACGCCGTTCACCCCGAAGAGCCGCGCGCGTACGCCGCGTACTCGCACGCGCGCGTCCAATGCGTCGAGTGCCACATGGGTCGCCTGCCCACGCTGCAGCTGATGACACTCAAGGCCGCGCACTACCACGAGCTCCTGGGAATGATCACGGGGTACAAGCGGCCGCTCACGGCGACCACGCTGCGCCCGGCGCGCGATTCCTGCGAAGGCTGTCACTGGCCGTCGGTGAATCACGACGACAAGGTGCGGACGAAGGTTCACTACGATGCCGACGCCAAGAACACCGAAACGCGCACCCGGCTCGTCGTCCATACGGGCAGCGGCGAGGCGCGCGAGAAGGCGACGCGCGGCATCCATTGGCATATCGACCAGAACGTCGAATACGTGTCCGACGACGTGCAGAAGCGCACGATTCCCTGGGTGCGGATCACCGACGGGGACGGCAAGACCACGACCTATTTCGACGCGACGAGCAAGGTCGCCCGCGCGGAAATGGAGCAGGCGACGAAACGGAAAATGGAGTGCGCCGATTGCCACAATGCGGCCGGGCATCCTTTCGCCAATCCTCTCGATCGCGTCGACCATGCCATTCTCGAGGGCAGGATCGACCGCAACCTGCCCTCGATCAAGGCGCGGGCAGCGTCGATCATCGAGAAGGCGTCGTCGCTTCATGGCCCCATGGAAGAGCAGATTCCCCAATTCGGGAAAATCATCGCCGCGGCGGCGCCGCAAGGCGAAATGAAGCCGGACGTGAAGAAGGCCGAAGCGCAGTTCGCCGCGACGATGCTCGAAATCCTCAAGCTGTCCGAGTTCGAGGCCAAGGACTTGACGTGGAAGTCGTTCCCGAATCACGTCGGGCACAAGGACTCCCCGGGATGTTTCCGCTGCCACGACGGCAAGCACTTCAACGAGAAGGGCGAGGCCATTCGCCTGCAGTGCACGCTCTGCCATGACATTCCCCAGGTCAGCATCGACGGGACGCTCAAGACCGTGGCTTCGACGATCGCGCCGGGGCTGACTCCGCCGGACAGCCACGACGAGCCCAACTGGATGCGCGACCACCGCTCGAAGGTCGACACGTCCTGCGCGATGTGCCACGGACCGATCAAGTGGGGCAAGGATGGCGGAAGCTTCTGCTCGAACCCGGCGTGCCACGGCCGGACCTGGCCCAGCCTCGACCTCAACGCCGAGCCCGCCAAGGCGGTCGAAAGGCCGCCGGCGGCCGAGCCGGCGAAAGGCGCCGAACCGGCGAAGAAAACCGCGGCAGGCGAGGCGAAGAAGGTATCGGGAAAGTAGTGGCTTGAAAGCGAAGCGGGCGGGGCCGAATCGGCCCCGGACCGCAAAGGCGGGGCGCACGCGCGGGTGCGCAGCTCGGGGCCCCAGGCTAACGACCGATTCGCGCCGTGAATTGCCGTGGAATTAGGTCCTGCAGGCTTCAGACCCCAGAACCCACCGTCACGTGCCAATGTCGAGCCCGAACATCCCACCGCTCCCGTCGGCTGCGGCCGACGCGCCGGTCGTCAGGATGCGCGACATCAAGGCGCACTGCCTGCATTGCGGCGTGCGGGGGTTGTGCCTGCCGGTCGGAGTCAACCGGGACGGATTGCGTCGGATCGACGCTCTGGTCACCGAACGCGCGCATTTTCGCAAGGGCGATCCGATCTATCGCGCAGGGGACCCATTTTCCGCGCTGCATGCCCTCCGCGTGGGCTCATGCAAGACGGTCGTGCTCGGCGAGCGGGGGCACGAACAGGTCACCGGATACCACATGATGGGCGACATCGTCGGCATGGACGGCATAGGTACCGACCGGCACAGCGCCGACGCGGTGGCGCTGGAAGACACGGAAATTTGCCAGCTTCCGTTCGAGCGCGTCGAAGAGCTCGCGCGTCAAGTCGTGGCATTGCAGCGCAATCTCCACAAGGTGATGTCCGCGGAAATCGCGCGCGAGCACGACGTCATGCTCATGCTGGGCAGCATGGCCGCCGACGAGCGGCTCGCGGCGTTTCTTCTTGGCCTTTCGCAGCGCTATGTCGACCGCGGATATTCGGCGACCGAATTCGTGCTGCGGCTGACGCGCGAGGACATCGGCAGCTACCTGGGGCTCAAACTGGAGACCGTGAGCCGGCTGCTGTCGCGCTTCCAGTCCGCTGGGCTGATCCAGGTGCAAGGGCGCGCCGTAAAGCTCATCGATCTGCGCGCGCTGAAGCAAACGGTCGGCCGGTCATCCTGACATCGCGCCGCCGGCGGATTGCGGGAGGTGGACGGGTGGGCCCGGCTGGATTCGAACCAGCGACCAAGGGATTATGAGTCCCCTGCTCTAACCGTCTGAGCTACGGGCCCGGCAAGGGAGTTGAGCGGGTCGCGCGCCGCCGTGCCGCCGCGTGATCGCGCACATGCGAATTCTCAACGGCAAAAGTATAGCCGACACCGTTGCGGCGAACGGGCCCGGCTACGCAATTCCCGCGCCTCGCGATAGAATGCAGCAGGAGGCAGGTGCCTCGGCGCTCGTGCGATGCGCCGCCGCCATGCGAGCGCCAGGATTTCGAGGGGGTAGAGCACGGTTCCAGAATGCCGCCTACTTCCCTGACCGAGTGCTGCCCAGCCACATGACGACCTTGCAGCACTATCTGCGTCCGCTCCTCGTTCCGTCTGCGGTCGCGGTCGTCGGGGCGACGAACCGGGCCGGGTCGGTCGGTCGCGTGCTGATCGAGAATCTCCTCGAAGGCGGTTTCACCGGCGATCTCCATTTCGTCAATCCTCACCACCGGCGCGTGCTCGGCAGGCGCTGCCATGCGACGCTGCGCGACATCGGCAAACCCGTCGAGCTCGCGCTGATCGCCGTGCCATGCGCCGCGGTGACGTCGGTCCTCAACGACGGTGCGCACGCAGGCGTCAAGGCCGCCGTGCTGCTTTCCGCTCCGCCCGTCGAAGAAGGCGAGGCTCGTCGATGGGAGCGCGACGTCACTGCGGCCGCGCACAAGCGCCGGATCCGGCTGCTCGGCCCGCACGCATTCGGCGTGATCCGCACCGACATCGGGCTCAACGCGACGATGGGAGCGGCCGTTGCCCACCCCGGGCGGCTCGCACTCATCGCTCAATCCGGAGCCGTCTGCACGGCAATGCTCAATTTCGCCACTCCGCTCGGCATTGGCTTCTCTACGGTGGCGGCGCTGGGCGGCGGGTACGACGTCGGATTCGGCGAACTCCTCGATGCGCTCGTCCGCGATCCGGGGACCGACGGCATCCTGCTGTACGTCGAATCGGTGCGCGATGCGCGGGGTTTCATTTCCGCGTTGCGTGCCGCGGCCAGGACCAAGCCGGTGGTCGTGCTGCGGGGAGGCAGGTTCAAGGAGCGGGGCACGGTCGAACCCGGCGCGCCACTGCCCGACGCGGTGTTCGACGCGGCGATGAAGCGCGCCGGGACCGTGCGCGTAATGACTTACACGCAACTCTTCGCCGCCGCTCGGATCCTGGCGATGGGCCGCATTCCGCGTAACGATCGTCTCGCGATCGTCACCAACGGCCGCGGGCCGGGAACGCTTGCGGCCGATTCCGCGATGGACCGAGGCGTCCCCCTTGCCGTGCTGGGACCCGAAACCGAGGCAGCGCTCGCCAGGATACTGCCTGCGCGCATGCCGCATTCGAACCCGGTCAATGTTCGCGGCGATGCGTCGCCCGCGCTCATTGCCGCCGCCGTGGCAGCCACTCTGCGCGATCCGAGCGTCGACGCGGTGCTCGCGTTGCACGTGGAGCGACCCCTGGCAGCCGCAACGGACGCGGCGCGCGCCGTTGCGACCGCGGCACGCGGTGCGTCGAAACCCGTGCTGGGGGCGTGGCTCGGCGCCATCGGTCGGTCGAACGTCCGCGATGCACTGCGCGCAGGAGGCGTTCCGGATTTCTACACGCCCGAGAACGCGGTGGAGGCATTCTCGTTCCTTGCCGCCTACCGCCGCAATCAGGCGTGGCTGCTCGAAGTGCCTTCGCCTCAGCCGGAGCCGCGGCCGATCGACATGGCAATGACCGAGCGGATTCGCGCCGCCGCGGCAGAGGCTAACCGGACGCTGCTGACGGATCTGCAGACGCAACGGCTGCTTTCGGCGTTCGGGCTGCCGGTCGCGCAGGCCGACGTCGCCGACACGCTGAAAGAGGCGCTCGCCGCGGCGCGAAAGGTGGGATACCCGGTCACGCTGAAGCTCGATGCGCCAGGATTGCCGTCGAAGCTGCCTTTGCCCCTCGCGCGAACGAATCTGCGCGACGGCCGGATGCTGACACGCGCGTACGGCGAGCTGCAGGATGGCGTACGGCGCGGCCGCCGCCACGACGTGCACGCCGGCGTCATCGTGCGCAAGGAGACGAGGCTCGCGGAAGCCCACGATGTCGCAATTGCCGTGCATACCGACGCCGTGTTCGGGCCGGTGATCACCTTCGGCAACAGCGGCCCCGCCGCGATCGCCGATGCGGAACGCGTCGTGCTGCTGCCGCCGCTGAACGAACGGCTCGTTCTCGACGCCATCGCAGACACGCGCGCGGCGACGTCGATGCGCGCCGGTCGCGAGGCGGCGTGCATCGAGCCGCTGGTGCGCGTTCTGCTGCAGGTCTCGAGTCTCGTCTGCGCGCTGCCCTGGGTGCGGACGGTAATTCTCGACCCGGTGCGCGTCGGCGACGAAGGAACCGTGATTGCCGGCGCGCGGGTCGTCGTCGATCCGCGGCGAAGGATCGGCACTACGGGCTACCGCCACATGGCGATACATCCGTACCCGATCGAGCTGGTCGGCGACGTGGTCCTGCGCGACGGGACGGTCCTGCACGTGCGGCCCATCCGGCCCGAGGACGCCGAACTCGAGCAGGCATTCGTTCACGGGCTCTCCGAGCAGAGCCGCTATTTCCGCTTCTTCTACCGCCTGCACGACCTGACGCCCGCGATGCTTGCGCGCTTCACTCAGGTCGACTACGACCGCGAGATGGCACTGGTAGCGATCGACGACGGGGTCGCTTCGGGGAGCCCCCCGAGCTTTGTGGGTGTCGCCCGCTACACCACGAATCCGGACGGCGAGAGCGCCGAGTTCGCTGTCGTCGTCGCCGATGCCTGGCAGGGTCGCGGCGTCGCGCAGGCGCTGATGCGGCGCCTCATCGAGTGCGCGAAACGTCGCAGCCTGGCCCGGCTCGAGGGAGTGGTCCTTCGCGCGAACACCAACATGCGGAAGTTCTGCGAATCGCTGGGCTTCGTGCTGCACGACGACCCGAGCGAGCCGGAGCAGGTCACGCTGGTGCTCGACCTCACGTGACCTTGCCCCGGACCCGAAAGGTCTTCCGTACGACGCCGGAATCGCCCGCGGGCGCGCTAAACTAGCGTTCGGAAGGCGCGGGCAAGAGCCCCTCGAACATCCATGAAGATTCTCATCGCGGTCGACGGTTCCACCTACTCCCTCGCCGCCGTATCGGCGCTTGCCGAGCGGCTTGCGTGGTTTCGCGATGCGCCGGCACTGACGCTGCTTTATGCGCATCCGCCGATACCCTACAAAGCCGCGGCGGTCGCGAACGTCGGCCGTGAGGCAGTCGAGGCGTACTACGAGGAGGAAAGCGTTGCGGCACTCTCGGGAGCCCAGAAGCTGCTCGGGGGCCGCGGCATCGCCTTCGTGTCCGAGAAGTGCGTCGGCGATCCGGCCGACGAGATCATTCGCCATACTTCGGCGCAGAACTTCGACCTGATCGTGATGGGCACGCATGGGCACACGGCGCTCGCGAATCTGGTGATGGGCTCGGTCGCCACCCGCGTGCTCGCGCGCAGCAAAGTTCCCGTGCTGTTCATGAAATCCTGACCGGCAGCCTTGCCGGCGCAGCATTGCGCAGCACGCCGACCCCGCGCCCCGTCGGGACCGGCGGCAAGATCGAAAATCGACGGGGACTGGCCACAAAGGAGAATCGAAAAATGATTGGAGGCATCCGCAATGGTGTCGTCGTCTCGTTCGCGCTGCTCGCCGTCGCTGCGGCGGGTTTCGCGCACGCGCAGCAGTCGAACATGTCGTTCTTCGTCACCAGCGTCGGGTCGGGCAAGGGCGCCGACTTCGGCGGCCTCGAAGGCGCCGACAAGCACTGCCAGGCGCTCGCCGCGGCCGCGGGTGCCGGCGGCAGGACGTGGCGCGCCTATCTCAGCACGCAGGCATCGGGCGCGACCCCGGCGGTGAACGCGAAGGACCGCATTGGCGCCGGCCCCTGGCAGAACGCGAAGGGTGTCGTCGTCGCGAAGGACGTCGCCGAGCTGCACGGCACCAACAACCTCAACAAGCAGACGGCTCTGACCGAAAAGGGCGATAGTGGTCAACGACAGCGGCGACACGCCGAACAAACACGACATCCTGACGGGCTCCCAGCCGGACGGCACGGCGTTTCCGGCAGGCGACGACAAGACGTGCGGAAACTGGACGAAAAGCGGGGAAGGCTCGGCGGTCGTCGGTCACCACAATCGTGCGGGCCTCGATACGAGCCCGCCGGCACTGTCGTGGAACTCGTCGCACGGGACACGCGGCTGCAGCGACGATGCGCTCAAGATCCACGGGAGGCGCCGGACTCATGTACTGTTTCGCGGCGAAGTAGCCGGGTGACGAAGACGCCGGCATGCTGCCGGCGCAACCACGAAAAAACGCCCCGGGGCTGCCGGGGCGTTTTTTTTGCCGACGACGGAATCACTCGCCTTCGAGGAAGCTCCGCAGTTTCTCCGACCGCGACGGATGCCGCAGCTTGCGCAGCGCCTTCGCCTCGATCTGCCGGATGCGCTCGCGGGTGACGTCGAACTGCTTGCCGACTTCCTCCAGCGTATGGTCGGTGTTCATCTCGATGCCGAAACGCATGCGCAGAACCTTCGCCTCGCGCGGGGTCAGCGTGTCGAGGATGTCCTTGCAGACGTCGCGCAGGCTCGCGTTGACGGCGGCATCCGAAGGCGACACCGTCGACAGGTCCTCGATGAAGTCGCCGAGGTGGCTGTCGTCGTCGTCGCCGATCGGCGTCTCCATCGAGATCGGCTCCTTGCTGATCTTCAGGATCTTGCGGATCTTCTCCTCGGGCATCTCCATCTTCTCGGCGAGAAGCGCGGGCTCGGGCTCCTGACCGGTTTCCTGCAGGATCTGCCGCGAGATGCGGTTCATCTTGTTGATCGTCTCGATCATGTGCACCGGGATGCGGATGGTGCGCGCCTGGTCGGCGATCGAACGCGTGATCGCCTGCCGGATCCACCACGTCGCGTACGTCGAGAACTTGTAGCCGCGCCGGTATTCGAATTTGTCCACCGCCTTCATCAGGCCGATGTTGCCTTCCTGGATCAGGTCGAGGAACTGCAGTCCGCGATTGGTGTACTTCTTCGCGATCGAGATCACGAGGCGCAGATTGGCCTCGGTCATCTCGCGCTTCGCCTTGCGCGCCTTCGCCTCGCCCTGCGACATCTGCTTGTTGACCTCCTTCAGGTCCTTCAAGGGGATCATCACGCGCGACTGCAGATTGAGGATCCGCTGCTGCTGCTCGACGATGGCCTGCCGGTATTTCGCGAGCTGCTCGCTGTAGCCGTGGTGCGCGGCGACCTCGCGGTCGATCCAGCGCAGCGACGTCTCGTTGTCCGGAAACTTCTTGATGAACTCCGGCCGCGGCATCCCGCCCTTGTTCACGACGAGGTCCTGGATCTTGCGCTCGATCTGCCGGATGTTGTCGACCTCGGTGCGCACCGAGTCGCAAAGGCGCTCGACCTGCCGCGCGGCGAAGCGGATCTGCATCAGTTCCGTCGAGATCTTCTTCTGCAGCTCGAAGTACTTCGGCGCCTTGTGGCCGTCCTTGGTCAGCACGACCAGCATGCGCGCAAACAGGCGCCGGATCGTCGCGAAGCGCGTGAGCGCCGCGACTTTCAGCCGCTCGAGGTTCTCCGCGGCGATCGCACCCGCGTCGCCCTCGTCCTCGTCGACCTCGATGTCGTCGTCGGCGTCCTCGAGCGCGTCGAGTTCCTCGTTGAAGTCCATCAGGCCGTCGACGAGATCGTCGATCTTGAGCTCGTCCTTTTCGATCTTGCCGGCGAGCTCGAGGATCTGCGCGACCGTCATCGGACAGGCCGAGATTGCCATGATCATGTGCTTCAGGCCTTCCTCGATCCGCTTCGCGATGGCAATTTCGCCTTCGCGGGTGAGGAGCTCGACCGAGCCCATCTCGCGCATGTACATGCGCACCGGGTCGGTCGTGCGGCCGAACTCGGAATCGAGCGTCGAGACCGCGGCTTCGGCGGCTTCCTCGACGTCTTCGGCGGGGGCGGTCGGCGCCGCGTCCGACAGCAGCAGCGATTCGGCATCCGGCGCGACGTCGTAGACCTGGATCCCCATGTCGCCGATCATGCTGATGATGCCCTCGATCTGTTCGGCATCGAGGACGTCGTCGGGCAGGTGATCGTTGATTTCCGCGAACGTGAGGAAGCCGCGATCCTTGCCGAGGACGATCAGGCTCTTCAGGCGCCGCTTGCGCGCTTCGACGTCGGCGGGCGTCAGAACGCGAGGCGCGATTTCGGCGTGCCGGCCGTTCTTCCCTTTGCGGTGCGCATCCTCCGCGCGCTTGCCGGCGATCTTCGCGGCGATTTCGCTCGCGGTCGGTTTTTGCCCCGCCGCCAGCGGGGCGGTGGCTACGCCCTTCGCCCCCTTGCCGGGGGCAACCAGGGCGGGGCCGGGCTTGACCGGGACCTTGGAGGCGGACTTTGCAGCGGCTGGCTTCGTGGCCGGCTTCGCGGCCGGTCGCGCCTTGGCCTTGGGCAGCGGCTTGGCGACTTTGGCCTTCGGAGCGGGCTTGCGTGCGGCGACCTTCTTCTTCGCGGCCGGCTTGGCTGCCTTGGACTTTGGCCGAGCCGCGGGCTTCTTCGCCTTCGGGCGAGCGGGCCGCTTCGCCGCCGCCTTCCTGCGGACCGGCTTCGCGGACTTTCGCGCCTTCGCGCCGGCCGGCTTTCGGGCCGGCTTGCGGGGCTTCGACTTGGCGGGCAATTTGCGGGCGGGTCTTGCGGGCTTCTTGGCCATGGTCATCCTGGAAAATCGGCTGCCGTACGTCCCCAGATGGGGGCGAACGGGAAAACCTCAAATTTTATCATGTTGTTAGGCTCTGCGCACGCCGTGCATCGGCGGTCATTTCGCTCCGCGCGACCGCGGACTCGTGCGTGTCACGATCGATTTCCCTGCGCTGGCGGCGGGCCGCGCTTGTCACCGTGCCGGACTATGTCGAGTTGCCGCATCCTCTCGATTTCCTCCGGGGTTGCCATTTCTGCCACGTCGGCACCGGCGGCATCGGCGATCGGTCGACCGGCGCGTTGTTCCTGCTGCCAGTATCGGCGAACGCCCGCCTTGAGGTGCTCCGCGGCATGCTCGGCCGAGATTCCGTGGTCCTCGGCGCCTACGAGCGCATCGGTCAGGATCCGTTCGTGCGGCGTCCCGGCGAATTGCTGCATGATGCCGGCTGTGGTCAGTGGGTGCTCACCTGTTCCGCAAAAGCGCGCGAGCGCGGCAAGGGCGGCGCCCTCGGCAGTCCCATCGTCGGGCTCCGGAACCGCCTCGGAACGCGCCAGTTCCGGTTGGAGCAGCAATCCCTGAATCAGTTCGCGAACGAGCGACGGAGCCTGGCGCATGCCCGGAATCCGCGATCCGGCGGTGCGCGATGAACGCTCGGTCGCCGCAGACGGCGCGCCGCGTGCGCGGACGTCGATGACGCCGAGCAGGCCGCGAAGCTCGGCCTCGGGGAGCCCGGTCAACTCCGCCAGCCGGCGTCGAAGGAGCGCGGAAAGAATGGGGGCGACCAGCTGGGCGAGATAGGGCCGCGCCGCGTTGACGAGCGCTGCCCGGCCTTCCGCCGAATTCGCGGGGTGCTGTGCCGACAGCTCGGAGAGAAGGAACTCGGAGAGGGGCGTCGCGCGCGCGAACATTTCTTCGAAAGCAGTCTTGCCGCGTCTTCTCACGAAATCGTCCGGGTCCTCGCCGTCCGGCAGAAACAGGAACGACGCGTTCTTGCCGTCGGACAGGACCGGCAGCGTGTTCTCGAGCGCCCGCCACGCGGCCTTGCGCCCGGCGTTGTCGCCGTCGAAGCAGTACACGACGGTGTCCGTGAGGCGGAACAGCTTCTGCGCGTGGACAGGCGTCGTCGCGGTGCCGAGCGTGGCCACCGCATAGTCGATGCCGTGCTGCGCAAGGGCCACGACATCCATGTAGCCTTCGACGACGACCACGCGGCCGGCAGTCCGTATCGCATTTCGCGCGAGGTAGAGACCGTAGAGCTCGCGACCCTTGGAGAATAGCGGTGTTTCCGGCGAATTGAGGTACTTGGGCTCGCCGTCGCCCAGCACGCGGCCGCCGAAGCCGATCACCTGTCCCCGGCTGTCGTGGATCGGAAACATGATGCGGTCGCGGAAGCGGTCGTACCGCTTGCCGGCGTCACCGTTGACGACGAGCCCCGCAGTCTCGAGCTCCAGCGCGTCGTACCTTTCGAACGCGGACGCCAGCGGTTGCCAGGCGTCCGGGGCGTAGCCGATGCCGAAGCGCGCGGCGATCTCTCCCGTCAGGCCCCGTCCCTTCAGGTACTCGATTGCGCGTGGCGTGTCCTTGAGCTGGGCGCGGTAGTGCTTCGCGGCGGCGAGCAGCAGCGTCGCGAGATCCTGCGCCTGCTCCCGGCGCTCGCTCTCGCCCGGACGGGATTCGACGCGCGGAACCGCGAGTCCCGCATCGCGCGCAAGCTCCTCGACGGCGTCCGGAAACGTCTTGCCTCCGTACTCCATCAGGAAGCCGACCGCAGTCCCGTGGGCCCCGCAGCCGAAGCAATGGTAGAACTGCTTCGACTGGCTCACCGTGAACGATGGCGTCTTTTCGCTGTGAAACGGGCAGCAGGCAACGTAGTTGGCCCCGGCCTTCCTGAGGGGCACATAGCGGTCCACGACATCGACGATATCGACACGCGCGAGCAGCGTTTGAATGAAATCGTTTGGAATCATCGACTTAACGCTGCATGCCGGAGCGCCGGTCGCCGCGGCCGACCCGCGACGCGGGCCGGCCGGACGATTCACACGGCAGGGAACGCTTCAATTATAGGCAACCCGCGGCACGACGGAAGGGCGCAAATTCCGGGCCAGCGACCGCGCGCGCCGCCGGCACTCGCTGCGCCGTGGCGGCGAGCGCCGTGTCAGCCCGCGAGCCGAGCCTTGACCCTGGCCGAAACCGCCCCGAGGTCCGCACGGCCGGCAAGTTTCGGCTTGAGGATCGCCATGACCTTGCCCATCGCCGCCATCCCGGCCTGTCCCGGCGTGGCGGCAACGGCCGCGAGCGCGGCATCGATCTCCGCCGCGATCTCGGCTTCGCCGAGCTGGGCGGGCATGTAGGTGGTGAGCACCTCGACTTCGCCGCGCTCGATGGCAGCGAGGTCCTCGCGGCGCCCCGCCTCGAACTGCGCAATCGAATCCTTGCGCTGCTTCAGCATCTTGTCGATGACGGCGAGAACGTCGGCGTCGGTAAGCTCGATCCGCTCGTCCACCTCGCGCTGCTTGATTGCTGCAAGCAGCATCCTGATCGTCGACAGCCGGGCGGCGTCGCGCGCGCGCATCGCGGTCTTCATGTCCTCGGTGATGCGGGCCTTCAGGACCATGGTCAGCTCCAAAAGCAAAGAGGGGCGAATCGCTTCGCCCCTCGCTGCGCAAATTCGGTCGGGTAAACGTTCAGTAGAGCTTCGGGGGCAGCTGCTGGCTGCGCAGCCGCTTGTAGTGGCGCTTTACCGCGGCGGCGAGCTTGCGCTTGCGCTCGGCGGTCGGCTTTTCGTAGAACTCGCGGGCGCGGAGCTCGGTGAGCAGGCCGGTCTTCTCTATGGTTCGCTTGAAGCGGCGCAGGGCCACCTCGAAGGGCTCGTTGTCACGGACGCGTACGCTGGGCATGAAGCGGAATCCTAAGGGTTTACATGGACTTGCGATAGCCTGCCATCATAGCAGTACGGGGACCATGGCGCAAGTCCCCCTATAATCGCGGCGTTCATGCAGCAGGTCGGCGCGCACGGATCGACTGCGCCGTCGAATTGCGACCATTTCCAGGCCCGACCGGACCTCCCATGCTCGTGCTCGGCATCGAAACGTCCTGTGACGAAACCGGTCTCGCCGTTTTCGACTCCGCGCGCGGCCTGCTCGCGCACGCCCTGCACTCGCAGGTCGCGATGCACGAGGCGTATGGTGGCGTCGTGCCCGAGCTCGCGTCGCGGGACCACATCCGACGCGTCGTTCCCCTTGCGCAGCAGGTGCTCGCCGAGGCTGGATCGGCGCTGTCCGGTCTCGACGGCATCGCGTACACGCAGGGACCGGGACTTGCCGGGGCGCTGCTCGTCGGCGCGGCGATCGCCAACGCGCTGGGATTTGCGCTCGGGAAGCCCGTCGTCGGCGTGCATCACCTCGAAGGTCACCTGCTTTCGCCGCTGCTCGCGATGCCGAAACCCGCCTTTCCGTTTGTCGCGCTGCTCGTCTCGGGAGGTCACAGCCAGCTGTTCGACGTCGAAGGCGTGGGACGCTACCGGCTTCTCGGCGAGACGCAGGACGACGCCGCGGGCGAGGCGTTCGACAAGACGGCGAAGCTGCTCGGGCTCGCGTACCCCGGTGGACCGGCGCTGGCGCAACTCGCGGAGTCCGGGCGCGAGGGCGCGATGTCGCTGCCGCGGCCGATGATCGACAGCGGCGATCTCGACATGAGCTTCAGCGGGCTCAAGACCGCGGTGCTCACGCTGGCAAGACGGCAGGAAGCGAAGGGACCTCTGAACGATGCCGACAAGGCCGACATCGCCCTCGAATTCCAGCACGCCGTCGTCGACGTGCTCGTCGCGAAGTCGCTCGCGGCACTGGGCGTCGCTGGTCGGGACAGGCTGGTCGTCGCGGGCGGCGTGGGAGCCAATCGCCTGCTGCGGGCGCGACTTGTGGAGGTCATTGCGCGGCGAGGCGGCGAAGTGTTCTTTCCCGATCTCGCGTTCTGTACGGACAACGGGGCGATGATTGCGCTGGTCGGCACTCTTCGATTGTCGCAGGCCAGGAACGGGGACTACGCATTTTCGGTGGCGCCGCGTTGGGATCTGGCGTCGTTGCCGGCGGCTTGAATCGACGTCAGTGACCGATGGTCCTTTCCTTGCCGGACCACAGCTGCGCGATGTTGGTCCGATGCCGCCAGAACAGCAGCACGGCGATGGGTACCCAGATCCAGGCCGCAGGCGTGTTCCCGAACGCGTAGAACGCGCCGATCGGCGCCAGGAAGGAGGCGGTCAGCGCGGCAACGGAGCTGATCTTGAACCCGTACGCCATCACGAGCCAGATCGTCGCGAGCGCGAGCCCGACCGGCCAGGCCATCGCGAACATGATGCCGGCCGCCGTTGCGACGCCCTTGCCGCCGGCGAATCCGTGAAAGACGGGGAAAAGGTGCCCGATGAACACCGCGAGCGCGACAGCCGGCACGGTCCAGCCGGCCATGCCGAGCGAATTTCCCAGCTGCTGCGCGACAAACACGGCGAGCCAGCCCTTGGCGCCATCACCCGCAAGCGTCAGCGCCGCGGCAGCCTTGTTGCCGGTGCGCAGCACGTTGGTCGCGCCGGGGTTGCCCGACCCGTAATCGTGCGGGTCCGGAAGCCCCATCAGCTTGCTGACGACGACCGCGAACGAAACGGAACCGATGAGGTAAGCGGCGACGACGAGCGCAAGCGACGGCAGCATGACGAATTGGAACCGGGGCGGTCGGTTAGAATGCGCCGGGGCATTCTAGCAAAGCCGCATGGACACGATCTTCATCCACGATCTACGCGTCGACACGCGCATCGGCGTCTACGAGTGGGAGCGTCATCTGCCGCAGACGGTGCGTCTCGACATCGAGCTCGGCCTGCCGTCGGACAAGGTCTTTCGCTCCGGCGATTTTGCCGACGCGCTCGACTATGCGGCCGTCGTCGAGCGGCTTCGCAGCCTTGCCGCCGATCATCCGCATCAGCTGCTCGAGCGCTTCGCGCAGGCGATCGCCGACATCGTGCAGGGCGAATTCAACGCGCCGTGGGTCAGGGTCCGCGTGGCGAAGCTCGCGCCAATCAAGGGAGTAAAGGAGCTCGGCGTGGCGATCGAGCGTGGGCGCAAGTGACGGGAATTGAGAGGGTACGCCTAGCCTCGCGGATGGTGCCGTGCGTGCAGCTCCTTCAGCCGCTCGCGCGCAACGTGCGTGTAGATGGTCGTCGTCGTGATGTCCGCGTGTCCCAGCAGCAATTGCACCACGCGCAGATCCGCGCCGTGATTGAGAAGGTGCGTCGCGAACGCGTGGCGCAGCACGTGCGGCGACAGGCTGGCAGCGGGTATCCCCGCTTTCACCGCATATCGCTTCAGTAACGCCCAGAACGCCTGCCGCGTCATTGGACCGTCGCGTGCGGTGACGAACATCGCGTCGCTGCGTCCACCGGCGGCGAGCGCGGTGCGCGACGATTCGAGGTAGCGCTTGATCCACGTGATCGCCTCCTCGCCGAGAGGCACGAGACGCTCCTTGCTGCCTTTCCCGAGGACTCGCACGACGCCCATGTCGAGCGACACCTGCGCGATCTTGAGTCCTGTCAGTTCCGATACGCGCAAGCCGGTCGCATACAGCGTCTCCAGCATTGCGCGATCGCGCAGCCCGAGGAGCGTTTCGACGTCCGGCGCGTCCATCAACGCTTCGACCTGGCCTTCGCTCAGGTTCTTCGGCAGGCGACGCGGCAGCTTCGGCGCGCGGACGCGCGCGGTAGGGTCGGCGCGCATCGTCGCCTGCTGCAATTGCAGCGCATAGAACCGCCGCAGCGACGAGAGCCGGCGCGATATCGAGGTCGCCTTCGCTTTCGCACGGAACTGCTGGGCGAGCCAGGCCTCGACGTCCGTTCGCTCCGCGGCAAGGAGCGTTCGCCCCCGGGGAACCAGCCACGCCGCCCACTGCGTCAGGTCGCGGCGATAGGACGCGAGCGATGTCGGCGCCAGACCGTCCTGCAGCCACATCTGGTCGCAGAACGTGTCGATCAGGTCCGCGGCGGTGCTGGTCATGCGCGCGCCCGGCATCAGGCGCCGAAGCGGTAGCCTTCGTGCGTCAGCAGCCAGCGCTTGATCGCGAGCGGATCGCCCTCGGCGGCGTTCATGAACCCGCCGAGCATGCCCATGCTGCCGACGACGCGGTGGCAGGGCACGACCAGCGCGATCGGGTTCGCACCGCACGCCTGGCCGACGGCCCTGGGCGCCGAGCGCACCGTGCGCGCGATCTCGCCATACGTTCGCGACTCGCCGACGGGAATCGCGGCGATCGCATCCCAGACGCGACGCTGGAACGGCGTCCCGCGTGACGCGAGTGGCAGCGTGAAGCGGTAATGTGGATCCTTGAGATATCGCTCCAACGCCCTCACCGTGCGTTCCGCCACCGGATCAGTGGGCGCCGAAGGCCCGTTCGTCCGTCGCCAGGTACTCGATGGCGGTCACCTTCCCGCCGCTGGTGCGGATGCCGAGCACGGCGAAAGGCGTCCTGAACTTGGCAGCGTAGTTCGGCGACGGTTTCATCAAGGCACCTCCGACGGACAACAGGCGCTCAGCCCATTTTCATGTGCTGCGGCAGATAGGTCACCAGCGCCGGAACGAGCCAGATGGCGAGCACCGCGCAGATCATCAGCCAGAACATCGGCAGCGCGCATTTCGCGATCCACGTGATCTGCCTGTTGGTCATTCCCTGCAGGACGAACAGGTTGAACCCGACCGGCGGCGTGATCTGTGCCATCTCGACGACCAGCACGATGAAGATGCCGAACCAGAGGAGATCGATGCCTACCGCCTCGACGGAGGGCAGGATCACGCCCATCGTCAGCACGACCATGGAGATGCCGTCGAGAAAGCAGCCGAGCACGATGTAGAACAGCATCAACGCGACGATGAGCGCGAGCGGCGAGAGCTGGAGGCTGCCGATCCACTCGGCCAGATGGCGCGGCAGCCCGATGTAGCCCATTGCGAGGGTGAGGAACGACGCGCCGGCGAGGATCAGCGCGATCATGCAGTAGAGCCGGGTCGCGCCCATCAGGCTGTCGGCGAACGTCCGGCGACTGAGGGAGCCCTGCGCGGCCGAAATCGCAAACGAACCGACGACGCCGAATGCCGCCGCTTCGGTCGCAGTGGCCACTCCCGCATAGATCGAGCCCAGCACGAGACCGATCAGCAGCACGACCGGAATCACGTGCCGCGAGGCGTGCAGCTTCTGCGCGATCGTCGTGCGCTCGGTGGCTGCGGGAATGGCGCTGGGATTCAGCAGCGCCCAGACCACGATGTAGCCCGAGAACAGCGCGGCGAGCATGATGCCGGGAATCACACCGGCGATGAAGAGCTGCGCGATCGAGACGTTCGCGCTGACTCCGTAGACGATCATGATGATCGACGGCGGGATCAGGAGTCCGAGCGTCCCGGCGCCCGCAAGGGTGCCGATCGTGATGTCTTCGGGATAGCCGCGGGCCTTGAGTTCCGGCAGCGTCATCTTGCCGATCGTCGCGCAGGTCGCGGCGGAGCTGCCGGAAACCGCGGCGAAGATCGTGCAGCCGATGATGTTGGTGTGCAGGAGGCGTCCGGGAACCCGCTCGAGCCACGGCGCCAGGCCGCGAAACATGTCCTCGGACAATCGCGTGCGAAACAGGATCTCGCCCATCCAGACGAAGAGCGGCAGCGCAGTCAGCGTCCATGACGACGCCGAGCCCCAGATCGTCACCGCCATCGCATCGCCGGCCGGACGCGACGCGAAGAGCTCCATGCCGATCCAGGCCACGCCGGACAAGGCAAGACCGATCCATACGCCGCTCCCCAGCAGCAGGAACAACATGACGATGAGGAAGGTCGTGATCAGGGCGTCCATGGCGACACGGGGAGGAACACCCGGTCATTCGTTGTGCAGCGCTTCCCTGGGGGCCGCGCGCACGCGCCGCCCCTGCCATTCGAGCACGAGCGCGTCGAGGAGCGCGATGGCGAGCACCAGGCTGCCGACCGCCATCGTGAGCTGAGGTATCCACAACGGTGTCGCGTCGTTGCCCGTGGAGATGTCGTTGAAGTCCCACGACTGGAAAGCGAGCCTTGCGCTGTAGTACGCGAATGCACAGGCGAGAACGGAAGCCGCCGCCAGCGCCCACAGCTCGAGGACGCGGCGCGACCTGATGCCGACGTGCTCGAGTATCAGCGTCACGCGAATGTGTTCGCCGCGCGTGAACGTGTGGGCGAGCGCGAGGAAGCCGGCCGCCGCCATGCAGTAGCCGGCGTAGGCGTCGGTACCCGGCACGAACCGGTTGAGCAGGCGGCTCGCGATGCCGAGCAGCACCATCGCAAGCGTTCCCACCATGAACAACGCCGCCAGATGGCCGGCGGCGTCGTAGAGTGCATCGAGCGTCCGGCGCATCACATCCCGCGATACGTGTCGATCACCTTGCGGCCGTCGTCCCCGGATTTGCGCAGCCATTCGGCGAGCATGTAGTTGCCGACCTTGCGCAGGTCTGCCGTCAGCTGCTCGGAAGGCACGATGATCGCCATGCCCTTGTCCTTGAGCTGTGCGAGATACCAGCCGTTCTTCTCTTCGGAGAGCTTCCAGCCGCGGGTCTCGGCGTCGGCGGCGGCCTTGAGCACCGCGGCCTGGGTCGGCTTGTCGAGCGCGTCGAACGCCTTCTGATTGACGATGACGGCGTTCTTCGGAAGCCACGCCTGCGTGTCGTAGAAGTTCTTGATGTGCTCGTAGGACTTCGAGTCGTAGCCGGTTGCGCCGGACGTCATCATCGAGTCCATGACCCCGGTTGCGAGCGCCTGGGATACCTCCGAGGCCTGCACGGTGACGGGCTGTGCGCCGACCAGCTCGGCGATCTTCGACGTGGCCGGGCTGTACGCGCGCCACTTGAGGCCCTTCATGTCGGCTGCCGAGCTCAACGTGCGCTTCGAGTAGATCCCCTGCGGGGGCCACGGCACGGTATAGAGCACCTTGATCCCCTGTTTCGCGAAATGCTCGTCGAGCATCTTGCGCGATGCCCTGTAAAGCTTGAAGGAGGCGCCATACGAGGTCGCGAGGAACGGGATGCCGTCGAGCCCGAAGAGCGGATCCTCGTTCTCGAAATTGACGAGGAGGATCTCGCCGGCCTGCGCCTGGCCGCCCTGCACGGCGCGCTTGATTTCCGGCGCCTTGAAGAGCGACGCGTTCGGATGCACGGTGATCTTGAGTTTGCCTGCGGTCGCCTTGTCGACGTCTGCCGAGAACTGCTGGATGTTCTCCGTGTGAAAATTGCTCGCCGGGTAGGCGCTCGGCAGGTCCCATTTGGTCTGGGCGAACGCGGGCAACGCGAGTGCGAAGACGGCGGTCGCGACGAAGGCGGGCAGGCGTTTCATGGAGGGGCTCCCGAAGGCAGGTGCAAGAGGCAGAGGGCGGCGGACGTCGTTCGCCCGCGTTTTACCACACATTGCGGCGGGCCGGCGAGCGCCTCGGGCGACGGGTCGGACGCCCCCTATAATGGACGCGCGGCGGCAGAGCCTCCGTTCACTCACGACAGGCTCCCCACATGTGGCAATTCTGGATCGACCGCGGCGGCACGTTCACCGACATCGTCGCGCGCCGCCCGGACGGGTCGCTCGTCACGAAGAAGCTCCTGTCCGAGAACCCCGGGCGGTACGACGATGCGGCGGTGTTCGGGATCCGCGAGCTTCTCGGGCTGGCGCCGGGCATCCCCATCGCGGAAAACGCGATCGACGCGGTGAAGATGGGCACGACGGTCGCCACGAACGCGCTGCTCGAACGCAAGGGCGAACGGACCGCGCTCGTGATCACGCGCGGCTTCGCCGATGCGCTGCGGATCGGCTACCAGAATCGGCCGAAGCTGTTCGTTCGCAGGATCGAGCTGCCGGCGTTGCTCTACGAGCGCGTGATCGAGATCGACGAACGGATCGGCGCACGGGGCGAGGTCGTACGGGCGCTCGACCTTGCGACGGCGCGGCGTGATCTCGCCGCGGCACGCGCCGCGGGCATCGAGACCGTGGCGATCGTGCTGATGCACGGCTACCGATTTCCGGAGCATGAGCGTGCGCTGGCGGAACTCGCGCGCGGCCTGGGCTTCACGCAGGTCTCGGTGAGCCACGACGTCAGCCCGCTGATGAAGCTCGTCTCGCGCGGAGACACGACGGTCGTCGATGCGTATCTGTCTCCCATCCTGCGGCGATATGTGAATCAGGTCGAACGGGAGTTGCGCGGAGAATCCGGCGCCGCCGCACGATCTCTGCCGCGACTGCAATTCATGCAGTCGAGCGGAGGGCTGACCGATGCTCACAGGTTCCAGGGCAAGGACGCGATCCTGTCGGGACCCGCGGGCGGGGTCGTCGGCGCCGTCGAAGTGTCCCGCCTCGCGGGCTTTGACGCGATCATCGGTTTCGACATGGGGGGTACGTCGACGGATGTCACCCACTATGCGGGCGAGTACGAGCGCGCGTTCGTCACCGAGGTTGCGGGCGTGCGCTTGCGTGCACCGATGATGCGCATCCACACGGTCGCCGCCGGTGGCGGTTCGATCTGCACCTTCGACGGCGCCCGCTTTCGCGTCGGTCCCGAATCGGCGGGCGCCGACCCGGGGCCCGCTTCCTATCGACGCGGCGGCCCCATGACCGTCACCGACTGCAACGTGATGGTCGGAAAGCTCGACCCTGCACTGTTTCCGAAGGTGTTCGGCCCGCAAGGCGACCTTCCGCTGGATGCGGACGTGGTGCGCCTGCGGTTTGCGGCGCTTGCCGCCGAGATCACCGCGGCGACAGGGCAAGTGCGCGCGCCGGAGGAGATCGCCTCCGGATTCCTGGAGATCGCCGTCGCCAACATGGCCAACGCGATCAAGCACATCTCGGTCGAGCGCGGATACGACGTGACCGAGTACACGCTGTGCTGCTTCGGCGGCGCCGGCGGCCAGCATGCGTGCCATGTCGCCGACGCGCTCGGAATGACACGCGTGCTGCTCCATCCGTTCGCCGGGGTGCTGTCGGCCTACGGGATGGGACTCGCCGACGTGCGGTCGCTGAAGCAGCAGGCGGTCGAGTCGCGGCTCGCGGCCGACGCGCTCGCGTCCGCTGGCACGGCACTCGACGGTCTCGAAGATTCGGCGCGGAAGGAGGTCGAGGCGCAGGGCATTCCGGCATCGCGCATCGCGGCGAAGCGCACGCTGCACCTCAAGTACGAGGGCACCGATACGACGCTGGAGACCGCCGTGACCGACGTCGACGGCATCGTCGCCGAATTCGAGCGCCGCTATCGTCGGCATTACGGTTTCCTGATGCCCGGCAAGCCGCTGGTGATCGAGGCCGTCGCCGTCGAGGCGGTCGGTCATGCGCACGACGCGCGAGAGACCGCGGCGTCGTTCGCGCCGCGCGCAGGGCCGTTGCTCCCGCTGTCGACGAACCGGATTTACACCGACGGACGGTTTCGCGACGCCCCGGTCTTCGACCGCAATGACCTGCGTCCCGGCGACCGGGTTGCCGGCCCCGCGGTCGTCCGCGAGGACAACGCGACGACGGTCGTCGAGGCCGGGTGGCGTGCGACGTTCACCGGACGCGGCGACCTCGTCCTCGAGCGGATCGAGGCGGTACAGCGCGACCATGCGATCGGCACGTCCGCCGATCCCGTGCTGCTCGAGGTGTTCAACAACCTGTTCATGGCGATTGCCGAGCAGATGGGCGTCACGCTTGCCAATACCGCGTACTCGGTCAACATCAAGGAGCGGCTCGACTTCTCGTGCGCGCTGTTCGACGCCGAGGGCAATCTCATCGCCAATGCGCCGCACATGCCGGTGCACCTCGGCTCGATGGGGGAGAGCGTGCGCACGATCATCGAGCGCCGCGCCGGGTCGATGTGCCCCGGCGACGCGTTCGTGCTGAACGCGCCCTACAACGGCGGCACGCATCTGCCCGACGTCACGGTCATCGCTCCGGTGTTTCTCGAGGCGGGCAAGACGGGCGCCCCGGATGTGACGCGCCCGGAGTTCTACGTCGCGAGCCGCGGCCACCATGCCGACATCGGCGGGATTACGCCGGGGTCGATGCCGCCCGACTCGAGACACGTGGACGAGGAGGGCGTGCTGCTCGACAACGTCCCGCTTGTCGCCGAAGGCAGATTTCTCGAGGCGGAGCTCCGCGCGATTCTCGCCGGCGGCCGGTACCCGTCGCGCAACATCGACCAGAACCTGGCCGACATGCGCGCGCAGGTCGCCGCGTGCGCGAAGGGTGCGGAGGAGCTCGCGAAGATGGTCGCGCATTTCGGCCTGCCCGTCGTCCGCGCCTACATGCAGCATGTTCAGGACAATGCGGAGGAGTCGGTCCGGCGCGTGCTCGACGTGCTGACCGACGGGCGCTTCGAGTACGAAATGGACAGCGGCGCGAGAATCGTCGTCACGATCGGCATCGACAAGTCGAAGCGCGAAGCCACCGTCGACTTCACGGGAACCAGCGCGCAGCAGCCGACCAATTTCAACGCCCCCTCTGCGGTGTGCAAGGCGGCGGTGCTCTACGTGTTTCGCACGCTGGTCGACGACGAGATTCCGATGAATGCGGGTTGCCTGAAGCCGATCCGGATCGTCATTCCGGAGGGATCGATGCTGGCACCTCGCTATCCCGCCGCGGTCGTCGCCGGCAACGTCGAAACGTCGCAGGCCGTGACCGACGCGCTCTACGGTGCGCTCGGAGTGCTCGCTGCTTCGCAGGGGACGATGAACAACTTCACTTTCGGCAACGACGCCTACCAGTACTACGAGACGATTTCCGGAGGCGCCGGAGCGGGCCCGGATTTCGACGGCGCCTCGGTCGTCCAGACGCACATGACCAATTCGCGGCTCACCGATCCGGAGGTGCTCGAATGGCGTTTCCCGGTGCGGCTCGAATCATTTGCCATCCGCCGCGGCAGCGGTGGCGCCGGGCAGCACCGTGGCGGCGACGGCGCCGTGCGGCGCATCCGTTTTCTGGAGCCGATGACGGCAGTGATGCTGGCGAATCACCGTCGCGTCGCACCGTTCGGCATGGGGGGCGGTGGCCCCGGAGCGCTCGGGCGCAACTGGGTCGAGCGGGCGGATGGGAAGGCGCGAGGAATTTGGTGCGACGTTCGCGGTCGAAATGGGCGCGGGCGACGTCTTCGTCATCGAGACGCCGGGCGGAGGCGGGTTCGGCTCGCTGCCGCGCGCAGCGCCGGCTCGCGCGCGTACGTGACGGGGCGCATAATCGCCCGCATTTCGAGGTTCGAGCGGAGGTGGCAATGGCAGGCATCTACGATTTCAAGGTCAAGGACATCCACGGCAAGGCGGTGGACCTCGGCGTCTACAAGGGCAAGGTGCTGCTCGTCGTCAACACCGCGAGCAAATGCGGGTTTACGCCGCAGTACAAGGGACTGGAGAAGCTCTACCAGATCCTTCACGCCAAGGGTCTCGAGATCCTGGGCTTCCCGTGCAACCAGTTCGGCGCGCAGGAACCGGGCAGCGAGGAAGAAATCGAGACATTCTGCGAGGTCAATTACGGCGTCACGTTCCCGCTGTTCGCCAAGATCGATGTCAATGGCGACGGAACGGCGCCTCTGTACAAATACCTCAAGCACGAGAAACCGGGGCTGCTGGGCTCGGAGGCGATCAAGTGGAATTTCACCAAGTTCCTGGTCGACCGCAAGGGCAATGTCGTCGAGCGCTACGCCCCGAATGCAGAGCCCGAAAGCTTTGCGGGCGACATCCAGAAGCTCCTTTGACGTGCGCGCGATGAGGCGCACCGCGGGCCGGCTGGCGTTTTCCCTCGCGGTGCTTGCGTTCGCCACCGGCGCGCGTGTCGCCTGCGCGCAGGCCGACCCCAACAAGGTGCTGCGCGTCGTGTTTCCGGTCGCGGAAACCGGGTTCGATCCGCAGGCCAGCCGGGACTTCTACTCGAACCACGTCAACCGCGCGATCTTCGATACGCTATACCGCTACGATCACCTCGCGCGGCCGTACAGGATCGTCCCCGACACCGCTGTCGCGCTGCCGGAGATCTCTCCGGACGGGCTCAGCTGGACGATCCGCGTCAAACCCGGAATCTATTTTGCCGACGATCCGGCGTTCAAGGGGAAGAGACGCGAGCTGACCGCGGCCGACTATGTCTATTCGTGGAAGCGCATCCTCGACCCGAAAGTGCGCTCGCCGAATCTCCAGGTGTTCGATGGCAAGTTCGTCGGCGCCGACGCCATGGTCGCGAAGGCGAAGGAGACGGACCGGTTCGATTACGACGCTCCGCTCGAAGGGCTGCAGGCTGCCGACCGCTACACGATCCGCATCAGGCTGGCGAGGCCCTCCTACGATCTCCTGTCCGACCTGACCGATGTCACGTCCTCGGCGGTCGCTCGCGAAGTGATCGAGACGTATGGTGACGGCAGCCGATGGGCGATGGCGAACCCGGTCGGCACCGGGCCGTATCGGCTCAAGGAATGGCGGCGCGGACAGAAGATCGTGCTCGAGGCGAATCCCGGCTTTCGCGAGGTGCTCTATCCCGTGAGCCAGGACCCCGCCGACCGCGAGATCATGGCGCGATTGAAGGGCCGCCGGATTCCGCTGATCGGCCGCGTGGAGATCTACGTCATCGAGGAGGCCAATCCGCGACTGCTCGCGTTCGAAAAGGGCGATCTCGACCATCTCTCGGTTCCCGCGGATCTGATCGGCAACGCGATCGACGCCAGAAACCAGCTGCAGCCGCGCTTTGCAAAGGCCGGCGTGACGCACGCGCGAGGAATCCAGCCCTCGATCGCCTACACCTATTTCAACATGGAAGATCCGGTCGTCGGCGGATACACGAAAGACAGGATCGCCCTGCGGCGCGCAATCGGCATGGCGTACAACTCCGAAGAGGAAATACGCGTTCTCTGGAACGGGCAGGCCATTCCGGCCACGCAGCCGATTCCGCCGAACGTCACCGGCCACGATCCGAAATTCAACGGCCACGTCAAATACGACGTGGCGGGTTCGAAGGCGCTGCTCGACAAATACGGCTACGTCGATCGCGACGGCGACGGCTGGCGCGACCTGCCGGACGGCCGGCCGCTGGTGCTGTCGATGGGCTCCGCGCCGGATGCCCGCAGCCGGCAATACGAGGAGATGTGGCAGCGCAGCTTCAAGGCGGTCGGACTGAAGGTCGAATTCGTCAAGCAGAAATGGCCGGACTTGCTCAAGATGGGTCGCGCGGGCCAGCTGCAGATGTGGTATCTCGGCAACATCAACACGACGACCGAGGGTTACGGCTTCCTCGGCCTGCTCTACGGCGGCCACGCGGGGCTCTCCAACATCGCGCGCTTCGACCTGCCGGAATTCAACAAGCTCTACGACGCCTCGCGCAGCCTTCCGGACAGCCCCGAGCGCACCAGGCTCTTCCGCGAGATGTCGGCGCTCGTCACGGCCTACGCACCGTGGAACCTCGAGGTGTACCGGTACGAGAACGTCCTCGTCTACCCGTGGGTGATCGGCTACAAGTACAACGCGATCCAGCAGCATCCGTGGCAATACTACGACATCGACATGAAGATGCCGCACACGCCGGTGGCACCGTGACCTCCTCCCGAGTCGTCGCGGCGGCGGCCGTCGTGCTGCTCGCCGGGCTTGTCCCCGCGGCAACCGGTGCCGACATGCAAAAGGTGCTGCACGTCGCCTTCGTCGCGCCGGAGAACGGCTTCGACCCGCAGGCCACGAGCGATCTCTACTCGACCTATGTCAATCGCCAGATGTTCGATCCGCTCTACCGGTACGACTACCTGGCACGGCCGTACAAGGTCGTGCCGAACACCGCGGCGGCGTTGCCGGAGGTCTCCGCCGACGGTCTCACGTGGACGATCCGGCTCAAGCGCGGACTCTATTTTTCCGACGATCCCGCGTTCGGCGGCAGGAAACGCGAGCTCGTCGCCGAGGATTACGTCTACTCGTTCAAGCGATTGATCGATCCGAAGCTGCGGTCGAACAATGCGCAGATTCTCGACGACCGGCTGGTCGGCGCGAAGGCGATGATCGATGCGGCGAAAAGTTCCGGCGCGCTCGACTACGATGCGCCGCTCGAGGGTGCACGCGCGATCGACCGCTATACGCTGCAGTTGAAGCTCATTTTTCCCGCCTACGACCTTCTGCCGGATCTCACGTCGGCGGCCACGTCGGCGGTCGCGCGCGAGGTCGTGAAGGCGTACGCCGACCCGGCCGGCTGGGTGATGGAGCATCCGGTGGGCACCGGCCCGTATCGGCTGGCCGAGTGGCGCCGGGGACAGAAAATCGTGCTCGAGGCAAGCCCGACGTTTCGCGACGATTTTTATCCGGTGAGCACGCAGCCCGAGGACCGCGCGCTGATGGCGAAGATGCGCGGCAGGAAACTGCCCGCGGTCGGCCGTGTCGAGATCAGCATCATCGAGGAATCGAATCCGCGTCTGCTCGCGTTCGACAAGGGCGAGCTCGACTATATCGTCGTGCCGACGGATCTTGTGCAGAAGGTTCTCAACGGCGACAAGCTGAAGCCGGAATTCCCGGCGCGCGGCATCGTCCTCGGACGCGGCGTGCAGCCCTCTATCGTCTACACGTACTTCAACATGGAGGATCCGGTCGTCGGCGGTTACGGCAACGACAAGATCGCGCTTCGCCGCGCGATCAGCATGGCCTACAACAACGAGGACGAAATCAAGGTGATCCGCCTCGGGCAGGCGATGCGCGCAACGCAGCCGATTCCTCCGAACGTCGTCGGTCACGACCCGGAGTTCGAGGGTGGCACGAAGTACGACGTCGCGGGGGCCAAGGCGCTGCTCGACAAGTTCGGGTACGTCGACAAGGACGGCGACGGCTGGCGCGACATGCCGGACGGCAAGCCGCTGAAGCTCACGCTGGCGTCGGATCCCTCGGCGATCTACCGCCAGTTCGACGAGCTGTGGAAGAAGAGCATGGACGCGGTCGGCATCCGGATAGAGTTCACCAAGCAGAAGTTTCCCGACACGCTGAAGCAGGGGCTGGCCGGCCAGCTGCAGATGTGGGGCCTCGCGAACACCGCCACCAACGACAGCGGCAGCACCTTCCTCGACCTGCTGTACGGGCCGCACAAGGGGATGTCGAATCTCGGCCGCTTCGATCTGCCGGAGTTCAATGCGCTGTACGACCGCGCGAAGAAAATGCCGAACGGTCCCGACCGCGTGAAGCTCTACCGCGACATGTCGAAGCTCGTCGTCGCGTATGCGCCGTGGGTGCTGCACACGTATCGCATCGAGAACATCATCGTGCACCCGTGGGTGGAGGGCTACAAGTACAACACGTTCGATCCGCACCCGTGGATGCTACGTCGATCTCGACCTTGCGCAGCGGCGGAAGCGCGACGCGATAGCGATGCGCGCGACGTCGCGACCGGATGACGGATTCCGCGTGCCGCGGTCGCGATTCGATGCGCGCGCGGTCGGACGACTTGCGCGGGTCGTTCTCATCGCGCTGGGCGCGGTTGCCGGCGTGTCCGGGGCGGCCGATGCGCCGCGCTGGGCCGATCCCGCGAAGACGCTCCGCGTGATGTTTCCGATTGCCGAGACGGGCTTCGATCCGCAGGCGACTCAGGATTACTACTCGAGCCACGTTCAGCGCGCGATCTTCGATCCGCTGTACGAGTTCAGCTATCTCGCGCGTCCTTACCGCTTCGTGCCGAACACGGCGGCCGCCATGCCCGAGATCTCCGTCGACGGCCGCACGTGGACCATGCGAGTGAGGCCCGGGATCTACTTCGCCGACGACCCTGCATTCAAGGGGAAGAAGCGCGAGCTCACGGCCGAGGATTACGTCTACACGTGGAAGCGGCTGCTCGACCCCAGGATGCGGGCGCCGTTCCTCTGGTACATCGACGGCAAGCTCGTCGGCGCCGACGAGGTGGTTGCCAGGGCCAAGGAAACGGGCAAGTTCGACTACGATGCGCCGATCGAGGGGCTGCGCGCACTCGATCGCTACACGATCCGGATGGTGCTGAAGGAGCCCGACTACGTGATGCAGGGCTACCTTTCGCAGTCCTCGATGGCTGCCGTCGCGCGCGAGGTGATCGAGGCCTACGGCGACGCGAGCGGCTGGGCGATGGCCAACCCGGTGGGGACCGGCGCGTATCGCCTCGCGCAGTGGCGGCGCGGCCAGAAGATCGTGCTCGAGGCAAATCCGAATTTCCGCGAGGAGCGCTTTCCCGACGACGGCGAGGCCGCGGACCGCGACCTGATTGCCGCGATGAGGGGCAAGCGTCTGCCGCAGGTCGGGCGGGTGGAGGTGTCGATCATCGAGGAATCGAATCCGCAGCTGCTGGCGTTCGACAGCCGCGCGCTCGACTACGCCAATGTGCCGCCCGACCTCGTCACCAACGTGCTCGAACCGGCGACGACGACGCTGAAGCCGCGCTACACGACCGAAAACGTCCGGCTCGCGCGGGTGATGGATCCCGCGCTTCAGTACTGCTACTTCAACATGGACGACCCGGTCGTCGGCGGCTACGCGCCGGACAGGATCGCGCTCAGGCGCGCGATCGTGATGGCGTTCAACACGAAGGACCTGATCGACGTCTGGTACCAGGGCCAGGCGGTGCGCGCAACGCAGCCGATCCCGCCGCCGGTCGCCGGCCACAGCCCCGGCTTCGACGCCAACGTCAAATACGACGTGGCGACCGCCAAGGCATTGCTCGACCGATTCGGCTACGTCGACCGCGACGGCGACGGGTGGCGCGATCTCCCGGACGGCAAGCCGTTCGTCCTCATGATGGGCAGCACGCCGTCGGGACGCGACCGCGAGCGCGACGAGCTGTGGAAGAAGAGCATGAACGCCATCGGCATCCACCTCGATTTCGTCAAGCAGAAATGGCCGGACCTCCTCAAGATGGGCCGCGCGGGCAAGCTGCAGATGTGGCCGGTCGGCTGGATCACGACGTACGGCGAGGGCGACGCGTTCATGCAGATCATGTACGGGAGGAACGTCGGCCAGTCGAACCTCGGCCGCTTCGTCAACGCGGAATACGACGAGCTCTATCGCGCCTCGAAGCTCGTCCCGAACGGTCCCGAGCGAGACGCGATCTACCGCAAGATGGCCGGCATCCTCGCCGCGTACACGCCGTGGGACATCGGCGTCTATCGGTATACCAACACGCTGGTGCGACCCTGGGTGATGGGCTACAAGAGGAATGTCTACTACGAGCACCCGTGGAAATATCTCGACGTCGACGGGACGCGGCTCAAGGCAGCGAAGTAGCGCGCGAGCCGACGGGTCCGGGATGTCGCGACGCAACATCGGGGCGGTCGTTGCGGCGACGCGACAGGCGGCCGGTTTCCACGGCCGAATCGCCTGTCACCGCTTTGCCGCGCACCCCGTCGTTGGGTAGAATGTCCATTGAAACACTGAAGTCCTCGGAGCATTCATGATCGACGCGCATCTCCATCTCCATTCGCTGTCCGCAATCGCGGGCACGGTGGTTGCGCGCGTCCACGGCGTCCGGACGCTCGGTGCGCGTCCGGTCTCGCCGCAAGCCGGCGCATCGACGCCGGCATGGGCAATGCTTCCGAACGGTCGCCGCATCACGCAATAGTCGCCTGGCTGGAATTCCCGCCAGGCAGCAGGCGGGAACCAGTCGAACCAACCTCCCGCCTGTCACTTTGCGCCGCCCGATGGTGGCGCGCCCCGGCATTTCCGGGGAAGCATTGAAGACACGGGCAATCACATGTCGACATTGAAACGCAAGGTACGGCAGACTTTCAGGGGGCTCTGGCGGCATCCGGAGTTCCTCAAGCTGTGGGCTTCGCTCACGGTGACCGCGTTCGGCTCGCAGATCACGAATCTCGCGCTGCCGCTCACGGCAGCCGTGATGCTCCATGCGACGCCGTGGCAGATGGGCGTGCTGATCGCGCTCGAGACGCTGCCGTTCGCGCTCGTCAGCCTGCATGCCGGCGTGCTCATCGATCGCGTGCGCAAGCTGCCGATCGTCATCTTCTCCGACATCGGTCGCGGCGTGGCCCTGCTCGCGATTCCGGTGGCCGCGTGGTTCGACGTGTTGTCGATGGACATCCTGTTCGTGGTCGGTTTCTTCTGCGGCGTGCAGAACGTCGTCGGCGGCGCGGCGTACCAGGTTCTGCTCGCGCAGCTCGCGGGCCGGCGGCGGCTGGTCGAGGCCAACGCCAAGGTGACCCTCGGTGAAACGTCGTCGGCGCTGATCGGCCCGGGACTCGCCGGCGGACTGATCCAGCTGCTTCACCGCGCCGTTCGCGATCGTCCTCACCGCGTTCTCCTTTTTCGCCTCCGCGCTCATGCTGCGCCGGATTCGCGCGCCGCAGGACCAGCCGCACCCAGGCCCGAATGCGTCGGTGACCAAGGAAATACAGGAGGGGCTGAAGCTCGTGTGGAACAACCGGACGCTGCTGGCGCTTGCGTGGGTTGCCGCGCTATGGCAGATCCTGCACCACATGCAGGTCGCCGTGCTCATCCTGTTTGCGACGCGCGATCTCGGACTGTCCGCCGGCGCGATCGGCCTGACTTACGCGTTCGGCGGCGTGGGCTGCGTGCTGGCGGCCGCGCTGGCCGAACGGCTTTCGGACCGGTTCGGCGTCGGTCCGGTGATCGGGCACGGACTCTTCCTGACGGCGCTCGCCTGGCAGGCGTTCGGGCTCGTGTCGGGGTCGCCGGGCTTTTCGACGCTGGCGCTGGGCCTCGCATTCCTGGTCTTCGATTTCGGCGCCGTGCTCTACGCAATCAATTACCTCTCGCTGCGGCAGGCGATCACGCCGGATCGACTGCTCGGCCGGATGACGGCGACGATGCGCTTTCTCACCGTGGCGGCCGCCCCGCTGGGTTCGCTGGCAGGCGGTGCGCTTGCGACCGCCGTCGGCCTTCGCGCGACGCTGCTGACCGTCGGCGTGCTGGGGCTCATCCTGACGGCGGCCGCCGTTTTCTGGTCGCCGGTGCGGCAGCACTTCAAGTTGCCGGCCGTGGCGAGCGACTGATGCGGATTCTGACCCAGGCGGCAGTCGCCCTCGCAGTCGTCGCTGTGATCGCAGCGTGCGATTCGGCGAAATCCGTGGCAACGCGTGTCGGACTCGGCGGTTTCGAAGCGCACTGCGAGGCGTCGCTGCCGGCCACGCACGTCGAGGTCGTCGTGGCGCCCGTCGACTACGGCACCGACCGGACCCGGTCCTGGCGCGAGCTCACGAACATGAGCGGCGATGCCACGCCGACGCTGCGTGCGCTCGGCTTGACGACGGCGGAGATCGGTCACCAGGCTTCCGTGGAGACGGCGGGAATCGAGAACCAGCGCGATGGCCGGGTGTGCGTGCGGCCCACGATCAGGGTCGAGCTTTCGGCGACGCCGATGACCGTCTACATCGGTCAGGAAATCGCCGGCGATCCGTGCCGTGATGCGGCGGCGCTGGAGCACGAATTGAAGCACGTGAGCGTGTATCGGGACGAGTTGCCGCGGATCGCGGACGAGGTGCGCATGCTGCTCCAATCCGAATACGGGAATCGCATCCTGTACTACCGCGGCCGGGCGGAAGCCCAGAAAGAGACGCAGTCGGCGTTGGGCGCGAGACTCAGTCCGCTGCTCGCCGGGAACGCGAAACGGATCAAGGACCTCCAGCGCGCAATCGACTCGCCCGAGGAATACGCGCGCGTGTCCTCGGCGTGCGGCGGGATGATGCCAGAGTGACCGGATCGCCCCTGCTTGCCGGCGCGCAGCTTGGCTCGTTCGGGTGTAGCCCGGCGTGCCGCGGTGCAGCTTAGCGCCGGCGGCCAAAATCCGTGGGCATCGCCTTAGTTCGGCCGGTCGACAGCGCTGCGCTCGTCGCCAAGCACGGCCCAAACTCGAAGGCCCCGAGATCGACTCGCGCACCACGCGGGCAGCCATCGAGGTCATTAAGGGGAGCGCCGTCACTCGTTCCGGCGCCGACTGCGGGGCTTGCTGCAGTAAGGTGGTAGTCGCCTTGAGTCGGATTGACGAAGCGAGGATCGGCAAGGATGTTGGCGATGCCAGTCAGCGGCGTACCCACCCCAGGTGGCGCATTCAGGGTCATCGACGTCTTTGCAGGATCGAAGTCGGAGTGATCAACTGGCAAGCGAAGCCGAAATCCACCATGCGTCCCAGTGATTGTTCCACAGGATCGTATTTCGGAGCGTGACGTCCTCGATCGAGCTGCCGGTGGATGGGTCCGCCTTGGCGAAGAGAGCGCAGCAGGAAGCCTGAAATCCGGCGATCGTGTTGTTGACGATCTGGACAGAACGAATATGACCGTTCGTCGTGCGAGGGCCGTTGGCGCCCAGGTTGATCGCTGTGCCAAAGCCGCCAGGCGCATCCACGCGGCCGAGCAGCAGGTTGTTAGCGATCGATACGCGCTGAACAATGTTATGGTCAACGGCTTCAGGCGGGTCCGCGTTGCCCGTCCCGAGCGCAACGGCGTGGTAAAGCGCATCGGCAATGACGTTGTTCGAGATGACGAGATCTTCAATGACGTTCCCGAAAGCAGAAGGCGACCCACCGGTCGAACTGAATCCGACCGTAACGGCTGCCCAAGCCCCGCGCACGTCGTTGCGAACGAACGAAATGCGACGAATCGCGTTTCCGGTGCCGCTGCTTCCGGCCTCCACCGCATAGCCGATCTGGCGAAACGTATTGTTGGCAATGGTGATGTCTGTCGTCTCGGTTCCCGTACCATCGGCACCGAGACCGATTGCGTCGGTGTCTCCATACATGTTTTCGAAGAGGTTGCGTCGAATCGTCACATTGGACATGCGGCCGTTCGCAGTCTGTCGATCCTCCATCAGCAACCTGATACCGCTCGCAGTCGTCGCGAGCGGCCCACCCGAAAAGGAATTGTCCTCGATAAGTATCCCTCCGATGGCCAAAGGCGAGCGAGTTCCGTCGGGAAGGCGCCAGTTTATGCTCACCTGCAGGTAGGTACCCCCCGCGCTCTTGTTGGCGAAGGCGAGATGACGGATCGTGACACTCGAAGCAACGACCACGAGGCCCGTTGCGGGAGCGGAGCAGTCGAGGATTGTCAGTGGATTGCCCTGCGCATCCACGTGGCCTTCGACGGTCGTCCCGTCCGACTGGATGAAGATTAGAGGGTCCCGCAGCATGATCGGGCTCAGCGACGGATCGAATGTAATGGTGTGCGGGCCAGGGGCGTGATTGGCCGCAAGTACTGCCTCTCTCAGTGAAATCCCGTCCGGACCGGGGTTGGCGGCGAGTGCGGCCGGGCTCGACGTGTCGCCGTTGACGACGTCCGTGGCGTTGGTGACGCGGATGTCCGTGCTGAGTGGGCCTGGCGGTCCGTTCTGGCAGACGGTCCCCGGCGCGGCGAACACTTGTCGCGTGATGTTCTTGCTCTGTGCCACCCCGTTGACGACGTAAGCGAATGTTGCAGCATTGCCGTCCGCAAACGTGAAGGTTGCCGAGCCCACGGGCGTTGCGACGACCTTCGCGGGATCGAAGGGCACCGCATTGAACGCCGGGCCGCCGGTGCGATACAGCACACCGGTGTAGGTCCCCGCCGGCGTCCTCGGCGCCGTCGCGACCAGCCACATCGGCGTGCCGTCGATGTCGTAGGTGAACCAGCTGGCGAAGATGGTGTCACCCTGATGCGTCAGGTTGATGCCCCACCCCGATTCGGAGCCGGCCGGTGCGGCCCACCACAAATCCTGGTAATTCGTGGCCAGCGCGAGATCGGGCTGCGCACCATAGACGCAGGTCGGCATCGTGCCAAAGACCTCGCGAGTGATCGCCTTGGTTTGCGAGACACCGTTTACCGTATACGAGAACGCTCCGATGCTCGGGCTCGTGAATTTCACCGTCCCTAAACCGACCGGCGTTGCCGTGACTTGACTCGGATTGAACGGCACAGCATTGAAGGCCGGTCCACGGGTCTGGTAGATCGCGCCCGCGTAGGTGTTGGCCGCCGTCTTGTTCGCGGTCATCGTTAGCCACCAGGCCTTGCCGGTTGCGTCATACGTGAACCAGGTGGCGAAGATGATGTCGCCTTGGTGCGCGAAGTTGATCCCCCATCCGGACTCCAGTCCCGGCGGAGCTTCCCACCAGAGCCCTTGGTAATTCGGTGCCTGCGCAGCTGCAACGGGTGCGCTAGACGCGGCGACACAAAGCAGTAAGAGCGCAGACCATTTGAGCGCGGTTTGGGTCAGACTCCGGCACCGTGCGGTCAATGATGCTATGCGCCGTGACGCAACAACGGTCGCGGGAGCTGTCAGGCCCCGCGCTGTGGGCAGAGACGCCACAACGGAACAAAATCCGAAACGCCGCCGGTGCCGTGCATATGTCATGACCGCTCCCATCGTTCGGATTCTTCGCGGGCAGACATTCAGCGCCCTCTTCGCAGCGGTTGTCAACGCGCTCGTTTGACCGGAACATATCGCGCTGCGTAAACCACCGCAGACAGGGTGCTGCCCAGACGCTGGCACCGGGGTGCATTGACCAGCGCAAGCAGGTGCTCGCTCTGCCGCGCTGGCCGCCGCACTGGCCCGGGTCCGCGATTTCGGCAACCGAGCCTGGCCCGCTGGTGCTGTATCCCTTCCGCTACCGCGATCCAGTCTCGGGGCGCTGGCAGCTTTCGGTCGCCAACTGCAGCCTGTCGTCACGCGATCCCAAGTTGCTTGAAAGCAGCCATTCGCTTGGGTCCAATTGGGAACAAGGATCTACCGATGATCGGCATTGCAACCGTGCGCGGGAAAGCGCAGGATCCCTTCCCCCCGACTCTCCGCGTACGGCGTTGAGGTCGATATGTTCCCCGTCGATTTGGCTTCGCGAAGCGAAGTTACGTCCGTTGAAGGGGTGCGTTGCCACCTCGACGACCGGCGGTAGCCATTGCACTGCCCATTCGTGTGCACGGCGCGCCCACCTCGCGGGACCGCCGCAGGTCACGCGGGCTGCGGTCCGTGGGCTCCTATCACTGAAGATCGTGTCACCTCGGGAGGCATCATGAACGTTCGTTTCGACAGGATGATCCCCTTCGAATCCTCCAGGTATCACCGGCATCCGCGATGCAGACGGCTGCTGCTCGCAGCTGCATTGCTTGCCTCGATATTGGATTGTTCGCCCGCGCTGGCGGCCCCCGTCGTCAACGTTGTAGGGACCTTCACGGTGTGTTCGTTCCCGCTCCCTCCCCCGGGCACGCTCGCCTCGCCGACCGCTTGCGTGAATCCCGGGCCGCTGGCGCCCATCGCCGAGGTCGACTTCGGGTTTTCGAATGCATTTGCGTTCCCATTCGAGGGAAACGTCCTCGCTAATCGCATCGATTTCACGCTAACTGCGCCGGCCATCATCACCGCGGGGGCGTCCGGGTGGTCTCCGAGCATCGCCGGTTGCAAGTGTTTGGCGGTGTCCTTGCTCAATTCCGCCGGCTACGGCGTTGTCAATGGCTACCCGAGCTTCACCTCGGCGCCACTGTTGCCCGGGACCTACACGGTCTACATCTCGGCCATTTCGGGGCCTGCCCTCGCCGGCGACGCGTGGATCAAGGGAAGCTTCCAGGTCCTTCCGGTCGCGCCGTTCGTGTTCACTCCCCTGGCAGTACCGGGGGCGACCTCGACAGCGGGCTTGCAAATCAACAACGCCGGAAATGTTGCGGTGGCGACTGATACGGGCTCATACATTTACAAGTCGGGGACATTTTCCCCGTTGCCGGCTCCGCCGCCAGGGGTTTCCCTTGTGACCGCCAGCGGCATCAACGATTCCGGTACGGTCGTCGGGACCTTTTTCGATTCGACCGGCACGACCGAGACGGGTTTCATTCTGAGCGACGGCGTCTACCGAACCGTTGCATATCCCGGATGGGCGAACACAGAAGCACGTGCGGTTAGCAACTCCGGGCTCGTCACCGGGTTTGCCTATGTGGCCGACCTCGATCCACGGTGCTTCGGTCTCAGGCATACCGACCTTTGCCCCGTCGGCAGCATGATCGGATTCATCTTCGATCCGGGAACCGGGACGTTCACCGACATCCTCCCCGCGGGGAGCGCTACTCGGTTCGTGCTCGTGCACGGAATCAACAGCGCGGGGCAGGTCGTGGGCAGTTACGTGGCCGACGGCGATGCATTCACCGGACAAACAGCCTTCCTGCGCGATGCCGACGGAACCATCCATTCGTTTCAGATCAACAGTAACGTCACGGCGGCGCGCGGGATCAACGACAACGGGTTGATTTCCGGCTGGATCTTCGATGGCACGAGGTTTCAGGCATTCGTGGGCACGTCGAACCGGTTACCAGCTGCTGCAGTGCCCCGCGTCCGTATGCCCCGCGGGCACGGACATCTTCGCGCCCGGCATCAACAATGCGGGGCAGGTGATCGGCGACTGGGGGGACACGGCCACAGGAGCCGGGCAAGCCTTCATCGCGACCCCTGCTGTGCCTCCCTCGGGGACCACCGCCAATGGGTCCTACACGTTCAACATGCAGGTCGTGCCGAGCACGCCGTTCTACATCGACCCTGTGGTGGCCGCCGGGTACGACTACGCGATCGGCAAGGGAGACCCCAGGATCGCCACGGTCCAGTTCCCGGTGGGCATCGGCGACAACCTGTATTCGCTGGTCCTCGACGACAAGTCACTCGTCGTCGCAGGCGGCGACACATTCGACTTCCGCGCGCACGGCTACCGCAAGGGGATCTCGCGGTTTCGGGTCGCCGGCATCGATGCCGCCGCGGGTCTGGACCCGGCGAATCCAACGGCGTTTCCGACCGGCCTGACGTTCGTGGGATCCGGCTCATTCACCGGGACGATGACGCCGCTTTGTCAACGCTCCCCGGCGTCGGGCGGGCACGCAATGCTGACGCCCTGCTTTGGCGGCACCGAGAACGATTCCGGAAACGACGATTGAATCGAATCGAGGACGGAAAGCTGCCATGGCGGGAAGCACCGCGACTCGATATCGCGTGGACTACGGTCGCGGGGCGATAGCGACGGGCTGAAGCAGGGCGGGCTGCGGTCACGGGATCTACGTTAGCTGGAAAGGGTAGACGGACGGCAGGCGAAGGATCCGCGTGAGCTCGTCCAGCGCGCGGCGCGACTCGTCGGCGAGCTCCGGGTCCGCAAGATCCTCCGGCGCGAGCCTGTCGCGGTAGGTCCGGCGTATCCAGTCGTCAAGATCCGCGGCGAGCGCGTCGTCCAGGAAGACACGCGCGCCGATTGCTTTGCGCTCCGGCGTCGTCAGCGCGACGCGCAATCGAAGGCAGGCAGGCCCGCCGCCGTTCTGCATGCTTTCCTTGAGATCGAACGTCAGGATCTCGGCAATCGGTCCGTCGCTCGCGAGCAGGCGATCGACATAGGCGCACGTTGCGCGATTCGCGCGCACCTGTGCGGGCGCCACCAGCAGGTATCGGCGATCGGCGCGCGGGAGCAGCTGGCTGTTGAACAGGTACGTGGCGACGGCGTCGTCGACGCCGAGGTCCGTGTCGCGGGCCACGAGCGAGACGAACGCCGGCCCGACGGCCGCGGCGAGTCGCGCGACGACGGCCGGCTGGTCGACCCAGGCGCGCTCGTGGCAGAAAAGGAGATTGCCCTGGCCGACGGCGATCACGTCGTTGTGGAAGACGCCGGCATCGATCGCACCCGGATGCTGTTGCGCAAACACCGTCCGCGTCGGGTCGAGGCCGTGCCGCCGCGCGATGGCCTCGCAGGCCTCGCGCGTCTGCCGCGCCGGGTACTGGCGCGGACCGTCGGCGGCCGCGTCGTACGCGGCGCGCCCGTAGACGAAGAATTCGACGCCGGGCGTGTCGTCTTCTCCGGCGAATCGCGTGTGATTGGCGGCACCCTCGTCGCCGAATTGCGGCGCCGCCGGCAGCGGGTCGTGGACCGCGAAGCGCGTCGTGTCGGCGAAGATCGCGCGCAGCACGCGCGTCGTCGTCGTCGCCTCGAGCGAACGGTGAAAATGACTGACGAGATTTGCCGGCGTGAAGTGGACGCGGCCGTCGGCGGTATCTGCCGACGGGCTCACCGTTGCCGCGTTCGCGACCCACATCGCCGCCGCCGACGAGCAGGCGGCGAGGACGCGCGGCGCCGTCCGGGCCGCGGTTGCGACGACGACGTCGTCGCTGCCGGAAAATCCCAGCTCGCGCAGGGCGGGGAGGTACGGCCGTTCGTGAGGCGGCAGCACCGCCTGCGCGTAGCCGCGCGCCGCGAGCGCGCGCATCTTGGCGAGTCCCTGCAGCGCCGCTTCGCGCGGATGCGCGATCTGCGACGCATGTCGTTCGGCGGCGAGATTTCCGCGGGCGAGTCCCGAGTAGTTGTGCGTCGGACCCGGTATGCCGTCGAAATTGACCGTCGCATCGGGACCGGGTTCGGTCATGACCGGCGTCATCGGTCCCTCGGCGACAGCGGGACCGCGCGAATCGTGTCGCCTTTGTCGATGCCGAGCTGCTCCGCAACGTAGGGCAGCAACGGAAAGCCGTCCACGCGAGCGGGGGCCTGCACGAGCAACGCCCGGTACGACTCGAACTTGCGGTTGGCGACGAGCCACACGACATCGCGCGACAGGTGATCCGGCACCTGTTCGCGTTCGCCGATGTCGACCGGAAAGAGCCGGCTCCCGCGTACGGCGTGGATGTTGTCGCGGAAGCATTCGACCGTGGGGCCGGCGTCGAAGATGTCGACATGGCCCTCGTAGCGGAATCCCTCCTGCTCCAGCATTGCGCGCGCCGGCTGCGTGTCCGCGTGCACCTCGCCGATGACCGCGCGCGCCGCTTCGGGCAGCAGGTTCACGTAGACCGGATGGCGTGGCATCAGCTCCGCCACGAACGATTTCTGGCCGATGCCCGTCAGGTTGTCCGCGGTCGTGTACTCCATGGCGAAGAAGTGCCGGCCGAGACCTTCCCAGAACGGGCTCCGGCCGTCGGCGTCGAGCTTGCCGCGCAATTCGGCGATCACCTTCGGCGCGAAGCGATCGGCAAACTCCGCGATGAAAAGGAACCGGCTCTTGGCGAGGAGCGGTCCGTTCTTCGCGTGGCGGTAACCCTGGTCGAGGAACAGCGAGCAGAGCTCGGTATGGCCGGTGTGATCGTTCTCGAGGAAAAGCGTGGGAACGGCCGTGTACACCGAAAGCGCGCGCGACGCATGGACCAGCGTGCCGACATGGTAGTTGTACCAAGGCTCGTTCAGGCCGACCGCCGCTTCGATCGCTGAGATCCCGACGACACGGTTCGTCGCCGCGTCCACGAGCACGAACACGTAGCAGGCGTCGGCGCGCGACGCCGTGCCGGCGAACGACGCCAGCGAACGGCCGATGCGCGACGCGAGGCGCTCGCGGTCGGCAGGCAGCGTGGTGAGCCCGTGCCCGGTGCGCTCGGACAAGGCGAGCACGGCGGGGAGGTCGTCCTGCGCGATCGGCCGGACGAAGAACATCGGGTCCCTCAGGCGAGTGCGCGGTTGAGCGCGACTTCGAGCCGCGCCAGGCCTTCGAGAATCTCGTCGAGGCTGATGACGAGCGACGGCGCGATGCGCAGGACGTCCGGGCCCGCGACCAGCACGATCAGGCCCGCGTCGGCGGCGGCCTTCATGACGTCCATGGACTTGCCCTTCCAGCGCGTGTCGAGCTCGGCCCCGAGCCACACGCCCTCGCCGCGCAGGTCCGCGAACACGCGGCGGCGCACGTTGATCGCCTTCAGCCCTTCCATGAAGAGCGCGTGGCGCGCCTTGACGCCGTCCAGGACTTCCGTCGTGTTGATGACGTCGAACACCGCGCCGGCAACGGCGCAGGCGAGCGGATTGCCGCCATACGTCGTGCCGTGGACGCCGACGCCGAACGCGCCGGCGATTTCGGTGGTGGTCAGCATTGCGCCGACCGGGAAGCCGCCGCCCAGCCCCTTGGCGCTCGTGAGAATGTCGGGGACGATGCCCTTCTGCATGTACGAGAACAGCGTACCGGTTCGTCCCATGCCGCTCTGGATCTCGTCCAGGATCAGCAGCGCGTGATGCTCGTTGCAAAGGCGCCGCGCCGCCTGCAGAAAGGCGGGTGTTCCGGGCGTCATTCCCCCTTCGCCCTGCATCGGTTCGAGGATCACCGCGCAGATGTCGTCGCCGCCTTCGTCCCGGAACGCCGCCTCGAGCGCGGCGACGTCGTTGTAGGGGATGTGCGTGAATCCCGACGGATTCGGTCCGAAGCCCGACGAGTATTTCGCCTGCCCGCCGGCCGTGACCGTGAGCAGCGTGCGGCCGTGGAACGCGTTGAGCGTCGAGATCACGCGGAATTTCTGCGCTCCGAACCGATCGTTCGCGTATCGGCGCGCGAGCTTCAACGCCGCCTCGTTCGCCTCGGCGCCGGAATTGCAGAAGAACGCGCGCTCGGCGAACGTCGCATCGGTCAGGCGCTTCGCAAGGCGCAGCGCGGGCTCGTTCGTCATCCAGTTGGAGACATGCCAGAGCTTGCGCGACTGATCTTCGATGGCCTTCACCATCGCCGGGTGGCAGTGGCCGAGCGCCGTCACCGCGACGCCGCTGGCAAAGTCGATGTACAGGCGACCGTCCTGGTCCCAGACCCGCGAGCCTTCGCCGCGCACCGGCACGAACGGCGATGGCGCATAACACGGGACCATCAGCTCGTCGAACGTCGCGCGCGTGACCGGCATCGTCGCCGCATTGCTCGAGCCGGGGGTCACCTCGCGTCGCGACGACGCCGCGATGACCGCCTTCGCCGACGACGAAAGTGGCGGAGCCACGGCGGAATCCGGCGGCGGCGCGCTCATTCCGCCGGTGACGCAGGGGGAATCGCGGCGACGACCTGAATTTCGACCTTGTAGTCCGGACCCGCGAGCACGGCCTGCACGGTCGCGCGCGCGGGCGTGGCGCCTGCGACGACCCACTTCTCCCAGACGGCGTTCATCGCCGCGAAATCGGCGATGTCGGGAAGATAGATCGTCGCCGACAGGAGCCGCGACTTGTCGCTGCCGGCTTCGTGCAGCAGATCGTCGATCTGGGTGAGCACCTGATGCGTCTGGTCCGCGATGTCGGCTTTCGGATCCCTCGCGACCTGGCCGGCGAGATACGCGGTGCCCGACGCGCGATTGATCACGAGCTCCGACAGGCGTTTGCCGACATGACGGCGTTCGATGGTCATGGTGCTATCCTGAACTCTATCGCGCGCCGGAAGGGGACGCGGCCACGGCATTGTAACGGAGATGAGCTCGCGATTTGCACTGATGCTCGCTGCCGCGCTGCTGTTCGCCGCGGTGGCTGCCGGCGCGTTCGGCGCCCACGCGCTGAAGGCGCGCCTTGCGCCCGACGCCATGGTCGTCTACCACACCGCCGTCCAGTACCACTTCTGGCACGGTCTCGGCCTGCTCGCGGTCGGACTCCTGCTCCTGCACAAGCCCGACAGCGTTCCCCTGGCGGTTGCCGCCTGGCTTTTCGCCGCGGGAATCGCGCTTTTTTCGGGAAGCCTCTACGCGCTCGCGCTGACGGGTGTGCGCGGCCTCGGCGCCGTCACGCCGGTTGGCGGCGTCGCGTTTCTGGGCGGTTGGGTTGCGCTGGCCTGGGCGGCGTGGCGATGGTGAGCCCTCTCCGTCAGTCGACCCTCGCCCCCGAGTCCTTGACGACCTTCGCCCATTTCACGGTCTCGGCCGCGATGTGTTTCTCGAAGTCCTCCGGCGAGCCGCCCACGGCGTTGGCCCCCTGCTTCGCGAGCCGCTCCTTCGCGTCCGGAGTCGCCAGCCATTTCGCGACCTCCGCATTGAGCTTCACGACGATGGCCGGCGGCGTTCCGGCCGGCGCGAGGAGGCCGAACCACGACGAGGATTCGAACCCGGGAAGACCCGCTTCCGCGATGGTGGGAACGTCGGGCAGGGCGGGTGCGCGCGTCGCGGTGGTGACGGCCAGCGCGCGCAGCTTGCCCGCCTTGATCTGAGGCAGCGATGGCGGCAGGTTGTCGAACATCAGCTGCACCTGCCCGCCCAACAAGTCCTGCAACGCGGGCGCGCTGCCCTTGTACGGAATGTGCGTCATCTGCACGCCCGCCATCACCTTGAAGAGCTCGCCGGACAGGTGAATCGAGGTTCCGCTGCCGGAGGACGCGAAGTTGAGCTTGCCGGGATTCGCCTTCGCGTACGCGATGAGCTCCGCCACCGAATTCACGGGCACGGCCGGATTCACGACGAGCACGTTCGGGACGCCGGCCACGAGGATCACGGGAACGAAATCCTTCACGTGGTCGTACGGCATCTTCGCGTATAGGCTGGCATTGATCGCATGCGTCCCGACCGTGCCCATCTCGAGGGTGTAACCGTCGGGCGCGCTTTTCGCGACGAGCTCCGACCCGATGTTGCCGCCCGCCCCCGGCCGGTTGTCGACGATGACCTGCTGGCCCCACGCCTCGGTCAGCTTCTGCGCGACGTCGCGCGCAAGGATGTCGGTGGCGCCGCCCGGCGGAAACGGGACGACGATCCGGATCGGCTTGGTCGGGTAGGACTGCGCCGACGCCAGCGCGGCGGACAGCGCCAGCAGCATCCCAAGGGTCCATCGTTGCAGCAGGATGTTCATTCCGCTCTCCCGGTCAATCGACCTTTGCGCCAGACGCTTTCACGATCCGCGCGTACTTCGTCAATTCGGAGGCGATGAACTGCGCGAATTGCTCGGGCGTGTTCGGCGCGGGTTCGGCGCCGTCGGCCACGAAGCGTGCGCGAACGTCCGGCGTGGTCAGGATCTTCGTCACGTCGGCATTCCACTTGGCGACGATCGCAGGCGGCGTGCCGGCGGGCGCGAACAGGCCGTACCACGTCGAAATGTCGAAGCCCGGCAGGCCGGCCTCGGCCATCGTCGGCAGCTCCGGTGCGAGGCTCGAGCGCTTCGCCGTCGTCACCGCCAGCGCGCGCAGCTTGCCGCCCTTGACCTGCGCCATTGCGTTGGCGAGATTGTCGAACATGAACTGGGTGTCGCCGGCGAGCAGCGCCTGCGTCGCCGGCGCGCCGCCCTTGTAGGGGATGTGGACCGAATCGGTCCCGGTCTCGACCTTGTACAACTCGCCTGCGAGATGACCTGCACTGCCGTTGCTGCCCGAGCCGAAGGAGAGCTTGCCCGGATTCGCCCTGGTGTAGGAGATGAACTCCTTGACGTTCTGCACCGGAGAGCTCGCGTTGACGACGAGCACGTTCGGCGTGACGGCGATCAGCGTGATCGGCGCGAAATCCTTGACGGCGTCGTAAGGCATTTTCGCGTAGAGGCTGGGATTCACCGCGTGCGTCGAAAGCGCACCGAGGAGGATCGTGTAGCCGTCTGGCGGCGATTTGGCGACCAGGTCGGCACCGATGTTCCCGCCGGCGCCGGGCTTGTTCTCTACAACGACCGACGTGCCCCATGCCTCCGACAGCTTCTGCGCGATCAGCCGCCCCGCGAAATCGAGCGAGCCGCCCGGCGGGAACGGAACGATCAGTTTGACGGGTTTGGCGGGATAGGTCTCGGCGGCGGTCGCCGGAGATGAAACGCCGATCGTGCACGCAACCGCCAACCCGGTTGCAACAATTCGAAACAATCGCTTCATCGCGGAACTTCCTTCGTCTGGCCCACTCTGGATCATTCTAGCAATCTGCCCGCGTCGCGTTTGCCGCGGGCGAGCGCCCCGGCGCATAATCGCCGCTTTTGGCATCTTTTCGAAGCCCACGCGCGTCCATGAGCAAGCCCGTCCTCGGTGCCATCGCAGTGTTCTTCATCTTGATCGCGGCGGGCGCCGGTTTCTTCTTCGGGCAGCAGCGCGGCCAGGGCGCGCCCGGCGCCGCGGCGTCGGGAGGACCGCCGGCGGCGAAGGGCGCGGCCACCGGCGGACCCTCGGGCGGTGTGACGGTCGAGGCCGTCAAGGTTGCGCTGGCCCAGCTTCCGCAGACGATAACCGCAGTCGGCAGCTTGCGGTCCGACGAATCCGTCACGGTAAGGCCGGAAGTCGCGGGACGCATCAGCGCCATCCGCTTCAACGAGGGGCAACGCGTCGCGAAGGGAGCGACGCTCGTGCTGCTCGACCCCTCGATCAACGAGGCCGATGTCGGGCAGGCGCGCGCCAACCTCAAGCTCGCGCAGTCGAAGTTCGATCGCGCCACGGACCTCGCCAAGAGCAACTTCATCTCGGGGCAGGCGAAGGACGAGGCCGAAAACAATCTCCGCGTCGCCGAGGCCGCGCTGCAGCTCGCGCAGGCGAAGCTCGCGAAGACCGAGATCAAGGCGCCGTTCTCCGGCATCATCGGGCTTCGTGTCGTGTCCGTCGGCGACTACGTCAAGGAAGGTGCGGACGTCGTCAATCTGGAAGCCATCGATCCTCTGAAAGTCGACTTTCGCGTTCCCGAGGTCTACATGCGGCAGGTTCAGGTCGGGCAGACCTTGCAGGTTGCCCTCGACGCGCTGCCCGGCAAGACGTACGAGGGCCGCGTCTTCGCCATCAATCCGCTGGTCGATGCGACGGGCCGCTCGATCGTGATCCGCGCGCAGGTGAAGAACGCCGATACGGCGCTGCGCCCCGGCATGTTCGCCCGTGTGCGTCTCATCACGCGTGATCAGCAGGACGCTCTCGTGCTGCCCGAGCAGACCATCGTGCCGCAGGGCGACGAGCAGTACGTTTTCAAGGTGGTCGACGGCAAGGCTCTGCGCACCAAGGTCACGGTGGGCCAGCGGCGCGACGGCAAGGTCGAGATCCTGAGCGGACTCTCGGCCGGCGACACGGTGGTGAGCGCGGGGCAGTTGAAGCTGCGCGATGGCGTTCCGGTCGCGGTCGCCGGCAACGGGGAGCGCGCGGTGGCCGGCGGGCCGGGTGGGGAACCCGCGGCGACGGAATCCGGAAAGGCCGCTCCAGCGGGCGCCGCGCCGAAATCCTGAGGCGGGAGACGAGCGATGCAACTGCCCGAGATTTGCATCAAGCGGCCGGTGTTCGCGACCGTGCTGTCGCTCATCATCGTGCTGGTCGGCATCATCTCCTACAGCCGCCTGTCCGTCCGCGAGTACCCGCGGATCGACGAGCCGGTGGTCAGCGTCTCGGTCACCTACCGCGGCGCATCCGCCGAGGTCGTCGAGTCGCAGGTCACGAAGCCGCTGGAGGACTCGCTCGCCGGCATCGAGGGCGTCGAGGTGATGACGTCGCAGAGCCGGTCGGAGACGTCGCGGATCAACGTCCGCTTCACGCTGAAGCGCGATCCCGACTCCGCCGCCGCCGACGTCCGCGACAAGGTGGCGCGCGCGCGCGGCAAGCTGCCCGACACGATCGACGAGCCGATCATCGCCAAGGTCGAGGCCGATTCGTTCCCGGTCATCTACATCGCGGTCGAGGCGGGCTCGCTGTCGACGCTCGAGGCCTCCGACTACGTCAAGCGTTACGTCCAGCCGAGGCTCTCCGTGCTGCCGGGGGCGGCCGACGTGCGGATCTTCGGCGAGCGGCTGGTGTCGATGCGCGTCAACCTCGACCGGTCGCGGCTCGCGGGTTACAAGCTCACGGTGCAGGACGTCGAGGATGCGCTGCGCCGCCAGAACGCCGAGATCCCCGCCGGGCGCATCGAGTCGCAGTCGCGCGAGTTCACCGTCGTCGCCGAGACGGACCTCAGAACGCCCGAGCAGTTCAACAACCTGATCGTGGCCAATGTCGGCGGGTACCCGGTCCGCCTGCGCGATGTCGGAATCGCCGAGATCGGCCCGGTGGACGAGCGGGTCATCTCGCGCTTCAACGGCAAGCCGTCGCTCAACATCGGCGTGATCAAGCAGGCCGTCGCGAACCCGCTCGAGCTTTCGCAGGCGGTGCGCGCGGAAGTCGTCAGGATGAACGAGAACATGCCGCCGGGAATGAAGCTCGTCGTCGCGTACGACACGTCGGTGTTCATCGACCGTTCGATCAGATCGGTGTTCGAGGCGATCGGCGAGGCGATCCTGCTGGTGGCGCTGGTCATCTTCTTCTTCCTGCGCAGCGTGCGCGCGTCGTTCATCCCGATCGTCACCATTCCGGTCGCGCTGATCGGCGCGTTCGGTCTCATGTACGCGTTCAACTTCACCATCAACACGCTGACGCTGCTTTCCATGGTGCTGGCGATCGGCCTCGTCGTCGACGACGCGATCGTCATGCTGGAGAACATCTTCCGGCACATCGAGGAGGGCATCCCGCCCCGGCGGGCCGCCATCGAGGGATCGAGGGAGATCGGCTTCGCGATCGTCGCGATGACGCTGACGCTCGCGTCGGTGTTTGCGCCGCTGGCGTTCGCGACGGGCCGCACGGGCCGGCTGTTCATCGAGTTCGCGCTGACGCTTGCCGGCGCGGTGATCGTTTCGGGCTTCGTCGCGCTGACGCTGTCGCCGATGATGTGCTCCTTGCTGCTGCGCCACCAGGAGCGGCATTCCTGGATCTACAATGCGATCGAGCGCGGACTGACCGCGTTGACGCAGGGCTACCGACGCGTGCTCACAGCCTCGCTGCACAATCGGTGGGTGATCGTCGTGCTGTGGGCGATCGTCGCCGGGTTGGGCGCGATGTTCTTCCGCTCCTCAAGTCCGAGCTCACGCCGATCGAGGATCGCGGGGTCGTGTTCGGGCTCGTGACCGCGCCGCAGGGCTCGACACCGCAGTACACCGCCGACCAGATCAGGCCGATCGAGCGTTTCTACCAGGACATTCCGGAGGCGGCTGCGTATACGACGATCTCGGGGTTCCCGACGGTCGTCGACGGCAACGCCGTGCTGCGGCTGAAGCCCTGGGAGGAACGCAAGAAGAGACAGCAGCAGATCACCGATGAACTGCGGCCGAAGATGGCGACCATTCCCGGCGCGATCGCCTTTCCGATCAATCCGCCGTCGCTCGGGCAGTCGTTCCGGTCGACGCCGGTCGAGTACGTGGTCATGTCGCAGGTCCCGTATCCCGAGCTGCAGCGCGTCGTCGACCGCTTCCTCGACGAGGCGCGCAAGTACCCGGGCGTGCAGAACCTGCAGACGGACCTGCGCCTCAATACGCCGGAGGTGCGGGTCACCATCAACCGCGACAAGCTGTCCGACATCGGCGTCGGCGTCGACACGGTCGGGCGCACGCTGGAGACGATGCTGGGCGGCCGCCAGGTCACGCGCTTCAAGAAGGACGGCGAGCAATACGACGTGATCGTGCAGGTGGCGCCGCTCGACCGCTCGACGCCGGCCGACATCCGCGACACCTACGTCCGCGCCCGCGACGGCGGCATGGTTCAGCTCTCCAACCTGGTCGAGGTGCGCGAGGGCGTGGCGCCGCAATCGCTCAATCACTTCAACCGGCTGCGGGCGGTCAAGGTGACGGCGACGCTTGCGCCCGGGCTACGCGATCGGCGAGGCGCTGCAGGCCATGAACGAGGCGGCGAAGCGCGCGCTTCCGAGCACCGCGCAGACCGATCTCGACGGGCAGTCGCGGGAGTTTCGCTCGTCGGGCGGCGAGATCTACTTCACGTTCGTGCTGGCGCTGATGTTCATCTACCTCGTGCTTTCCGCGCAGTTCGAGAGCTTCCGGCATCCGTTCGTCATCATGCTGAGCGTGCCGCTGTCGATGACCGGAGCGCTCTTCACGCTCTGGCTCACCGGCGGAACGCTCAACATCTACAGCCAGGTGGGGCTCGTGACACTGGTCGGGCTCATCACCAAGCACGGGATCCTGATCGTCGAATTTTCGAACCAGCTGCGGGCAAAGGGCGAAGCGCTGTTCGACGCGGTCGTCGACGCCGCGACGCTTCGGTTGCGGCCGATCCTGATGACCACCGGCGCCATGGTGCTGGGCGCCCTCCCGCTGGCGCTGGCGACCGGCGCGGGCGGCGAGTCGCGAACGCAGATCGGCTGGGTCATCGTCGGCGGGATGACGTTCGGGACGTTCCTCACGCTGTTCGTCGTCCCGACGGCCTATACGTTGCTTGCCGGGAAGCCCCGCGCGGAGGCCGGCGCGCCGACGGCCGTCCCGATTCCGCAGCCCGGGCACGCTGACTGACGGCCGCGCCCCGCACGAACGCAAATCGCCGGCGGAACGTGGCGCCGCGCCTGATTTGCAATAGAATCCACACTGACAATAGGCTGTCTGCTCGCATCGGCTCGTTTTCGAGGAGGAGTCCCATGACGTCCCGCACCAGCATCACCCGAATTGCGTCCGCGTTGGCGGTTGCCGCGCTTCCGCTGCTCTTTTCCGCCAACGCGTTCGCGGTGACCGAAATCCAGTGGTGGCACTCGATGGGCGGTGCGCTGGGCGAGAAGCTCAACGCCCTCGCGACCAAGTTCAACGCGAGTCAGAGCGACTACAAGGTGGTGCCGGTGTTCAAGGGCAGCTACCCGGAATCGATGACTGCGACGATCGCGGCGTACCGCGCGGGCAATGCGCCGCACCTGGTGCAGATCTTCGAGGTCGGCACCGCGACGATGATGGCGGCCAAGGGGGCGATCGTCCCGGTCTCCAAGGTGATGGCCGACGCGAAGGAGCCGTTCAATCCCAAGGCCTACCTCCCGGCGATTGCCGGCTACTACACCGACAGCAAGGGCAACATGCTGTCGTTTCCGTTCAACAGCTCGACGGTCGTCATGTACATCAACCGGGACGCCTTCAAGAAGGCGGGCCTCGATCCGGACCAGGTGCCCAAGACGTGGAAAGAGCTGAATGCGGCCGTGCTGCAACTCAAGGTGCGGGGTCAGGACTGCGTCTACACGTCCGGCTGGCCCGCCTGGATGCACATCGAGAATTTCAGCGCCTGGCACAACGTCCCGATCGGCACCCAGGAGAACGGGATGACCGGGATGGACACGGTGTTCACGTTCAATACGCCGCTGCACGTGCGGCACGTGACGATGCTGGGCGACATGGCCAAGAAGGGCCTGTTCACCTATGCGGGGCGCACCAATCAGGCGGAAGCCAAGTTCGCCAGCGGCGAGTGCGCGATATTGACGTCGAGCACGGGCGCGCAGGCGAACTTCCGGCAAAACGCCAAGTTCGACTGGTCGGTGAATTTCATGCCCTATCACGACGACGTGAAGGGTGCGCCGCAGAACTCGATCATCGGCGGCGCGTCGGTGTGGGTGATGGGGGGCAAGAAGCCCGACGAATACAAGGGTGTGGCCAAGTTCTTCGCGTTCCTCTCGCAGCCCGAGATCCAGATGGAATGGCACACGGGCACGGGCTACGTTCCGATCACCATGGCTGCCTACGAGATGACGCGCAAGTCGGGCTTCTACGACAAGAACCCGGGCGCGGACGTCGCCGTGAAGCAGCTCACCAACAAGCCGCCCACCGCGAACTCCAAGGGCCTGCGCTTCGGCAACTACGTGCAGGGGCGCGAGGTGATCGAGGAGGAGATGGAAGCGGTGTTCGCCGGAAAGAAGGATGCCAAGACCGCGCTCGACGATGCGGTGAAGCGCGGCAACGAAATCCTGCGCAAGTTCGAGGCGGCCAACAAGTAGAGATGGCAGGGGGGCTGCGGCCGACACCCGCAGCCCCTTTTCGAAATTCCGCCGCGGTATGGAAAAGCGCGTCGTATTCCGCTCGGCGTGGTTGCCGTACGCCCTGCTCGCGCCGCAGATCGCGATCACGATCGTCTTCTTCTTCTGGCCGGCCGCGCAGGCGGTCTGGTTCTCGTTTCTGCTCCAGGACGCGTTCGGCCTCAAGACCGAGTTCGTCGAACTGCAGAATTACGTGCAGCTGTTCGGCGACAGCCATTATCTCGACTCGTTCAGGGTGACGGCGGTGTTCAGCGTCCTCGTCGCCACGTTCGGCATCGGCATTTCATTGGTGCTCGCTGTCATGGCCGACCGCGTCGCGAAGGGTGCGCTGGCCTACAAGACGCTGCTGATCTGGCCGTATGCGGTGGCAGCCGCGGTCGCCGGCGTGCTGTGGGCGTTTCTGTTCGCGCCCTCGATCGGGATCCTGACGTTCATGCTGAAGCGCATGGGCATCGACTGGAACTGGATCATCCAGGGCGACCAGGCGATGCTGCTGGTCGTGATCGCGTCGGTCTGGAAGCAGATCAGCTACAACTTCCTGTTCTTCCTCGCCGGGCTGCAGTCGATCCCCAAGTCGCTGATAGAGGCCGCGGCCATCGACGGCGCGGGTCCGGCACGGCGTTTCTGGACCATCGTCTTTCCGCTCCTTTCTCCCACCACGTTCTTCCTGCTGGTGGCGAATACCGTGTATGCGTTCTTCGACACGTTCGGCGTCATCGACGCGACGACCCAGGGCGGCCCGGCCGGCGCCACGCAGATCCTGGTCTACAAGGTGTACTACGACGGCGTGAAGGCGGCCGATCTGGGGGGGTCGTCGGCGCAGTCGGTGGTGCTGATGGCGATCGTGATCACGTTGACCGTCATCCAGTTTCGCTTCATCGAAAAGAAGGTCCAGTACTGACTGCCTCCCATGGTAGAGAACCGGCGCTGGCTCACGTTCTTTTCGCATGCCGTGCTGATCGCGGGCATCGTGGTCGTGGCGTTTCCGCTCTACGTGACGTTCGTCGCCTCCACTCTCACGCTCGACCAGATCCTCTCCGTGCCGATGCCGCTGCTTCCGGGCGACCAGCTGCTCACGAATTATTCGCAAGTCCTCGCCGCCGGGTCCACGAAGGGGTCCGGCGCGGCGGTGTCGACGATGCTCACGAACAGCCTGATCATGGCGCTCGCGATCGCGATCGGCAAGATCGCGATCTCCATCATCGCGTCGTTCGCGATCGTCTACTTCCGCTTTCCGCTGCGCAACTTCTTCTTCTGGATGATCTTCGTCACGCTGATGCTGCCCGTGGAAGTGCGCATCATTCCGACGTTCAAGGTGGCCGCTGACCTCGGGCTGCTCAATTCCTACGCCGGCCTCACGCTGCCGCTGATCGCCTCGGCGACCGCCACGTTCCTGTTCCGCCAGTTCTTCATGACGGTGCCCGACGAGCTGGCCGAGGCCGCACGCATCGATGGCGCCGGCCCGATGCGCTTCTTTGTCGATGTGCTCCTGCCGCTGTCGAAGACGAGCATCGCGGCGCTGTTCGTGATCCAGTTCATCTACGGCTGGAACCAGTACCTCTGGCCGCTGCTCGTCACGACCGAGGAGTCGATGTACACGACGGTGATCGGCATCCGGCGGATGATCGTGGGTGGCGACGCCGCGAACGAATGGCACCTGATCATGGCGACCGCCATGCTGGCGCTCCTTCCGCCCGCGGTCGTCGTCATGCTGATGCAGAAGTGGTTCGTCAAGGGCCTCGTCGAAACGGAGAAATAGAAGATGGCAGGCGTTTCTTTCCGCGATGTCAGGAAGAAATACGGCGATCTCGACGTCATTCACGGCGTCACGACGGACGTCGCGGACGGCGAGTTCATCGTGATCGTCGGTCCGTCGGGATGCGGAAAGTCGACGCTCCTGCGAATGGTTGCCGGCCTCGAGGTCGTGACATCGGGGGAGATCGTGATTGGGGACCGGGTGGTCAACGACCTGGAGCCCAAGGACCGCGACATCGCGATGGTGTTCCAGAATTACGCGCTCTATCCGCACATGACCGTGTACGAGAACATGGCGTATGGCCTCAAGATCCGCGGCATGTCCAGAAGCGAGATCGAGGAGCGGGTGCAGCGCGCTGCCGGCATCCTCGAGCTCGAGCCGCTACTCGCTCGACGGCCGCGGCAACTCTCCGGCGGCCAGCGGCAGCGCGTCGCGATGGGGCGCGCGATCGTGCGCGAACCGGCCGTGTTCCTGTTCGACGAGCCGCTTTCCAACCTCGACGCGAAGCTGCGCGTCCAGATGCGCTTCGAGATCCAGAAGCTGCACCGGCGGCTGAAAACCACGAGCCTCTACGTCACGCACGATCAGGTCGAGGCCATGACGCTGGCGCAGCGGATGATCGTGATGAACGCCGGTCGCGCCGAGCAGATCGGGACGCCGATGGATGTCTACCAGGACCCGGCGACGCGGTATGTCGCCGGCTTCATCGGCTCGCCGTCGATGAATTTTCTGGCCGGTCGGTCGGAGGGTGGCGGCGGAATCGCGCTGGACCACGGAGGCGCAGTCCGGCATGCCGCGGGAACCGCCGAGCCCGGTCGGCCCGTCGCCGTCGGCATCCGCCCGGAGCATCTCGCGACGTCGGAGCCCGAGCGGGCGCTGTTCTCGGGAGCCGTGGAGATGGTCGAACCGCTGGGTGCCGACACGCTCGTTCATCTTTCGCACGGCAAGGACCTTCTGACGGCGCGGCTCCCGCACGGGACGAATCCCGGCATCGGATCCACATTGCATCTGACCGCCGACCCCGCCCACGTCTATCTTTTCGATGGCGAGTCCGGCGCGAGGATCCGCTGACATGGTCGCCGAACTCGCCAGAAACTGGCCGTACCCGCGTCTCGTCGCCCATCGCGGCGCGGGCAGGATCGCGCCCGAGAACACGCTGACCGCGATGCGGGTCGGCCACGCGCACGGCTACCGCATGGTCGAGTTCGACGTGAAGCTCGCGGCCGACAACGTGTCGTTCCTGTTGCACGACGCGACGCTCGAGCGGACGACGAGCGGCCGCGGCCGCGCCGATGCGCTGCTCTGGCGCGAGCTGTCGAGGCTCGACGCCGGCGGCTGGCATTCGGCCAAGTTCGCGGGGGAACCATTGCCCACGCTCGCCTCGATTGCCAGGTGGGCGCGCGCGCACGGCGTTGCCTGCAACGTCGAGATCAAGCCGACGCCCGGTCGCGAAAGGGAAACGGGCGCGGCCGTGGCGCTCGACGCGACCACGCTCTGGCGCGACTCCGAATTGCCGCCGCTGCTGTCGTCGTTTTCGGAAGCGGCACTGGAGGCGGCGCGCGACGCCGCGCCGGCGCTGCCGCGCGCGCTGTTGCTCGATGCGTTGCCCGCCGACTGGAAGGCGCGGCTCGCGCGCCTCGACTGCGTCGCGCTCGTCGTGGACCACGAATTGCTCAAGCCCGCATTGATCGGGGAGGCGCGGGCCGCGGGCTACCGCGTCCTCTGCTATACGCCCAACGCCATCGAGCGCATCGGCGAGCTCGCGGCTTGGGGTGTGGACGGCCTCATCACCGACGCCGTCGACCAGATTCCCGCCGACTCGCTGCCGCCCGCACCGCCGCTGCCGGGTTGATCACGCTGCGGCCGCCGCGGGCCGCCGGATCTCGCGCTCGTCGATCGGCAGATTGATGAGCGCCGCCGCGATGCCGAGCGCGATCGCGATCCACCATACGATGTCGTAGCTGCCGGTCGTGTCGTAGAGCCGGCCACCCAGCCAGGCCCCGAGGAAGCTTCCGATCTGGTGACCGAAGAACGTCACGCCCGTCAGCATCGCGAGGTACCGCACGCCGAAGATGTTGGCGACGATGTTGTTGGTCGCCGGTACCGTCGACAGCCACAGCAGTCCCAGCGCGATCGAGAACGCATAGACGGAGAAGGCCGAGATCGGCAGCCATACGAACAGCGCGATCACGATGCTGCGGCAGAGGTAGATCGTCGACAGGATGTAGCGCTTCGGCATCCGCGCGCCGAGCCAGCCGGCGCCAAACGTGCCGACGATGTTGAACAGGCCGATCAGCATCAGCGCCGTAACGGCGATGTGCGGCGGAAGTCCCTTGTCCGCGAGGTACGCGGGAAGGTGGACGGCGATGAACACGACGTGGAAGCCGCAGACGAAAAACCCCGCCGTCAGCAGCAGGTACCCCTTGTGCCCGAGCGCTTCGCGCACCGCTTCGCCGGCCGATTGCTGGAACAGGTGTGTCGCGGTCGAGCGCTTCTCGACCAGCGCCAGCGCCAGCGGCCCCATCAGCGCGGCGAGACCGCCCAGTGCGAGCAATGCGCCATACCATCCGAGCTGTGAAATGAACACCTGTGTCAGCGGCAGCAGTGCGAACTGGCCGAACGAACCCGCCGCGGCCGAGATACCGAGCGCCATGCTGCGCTTTTCGGGTGGGTAGGCACGACCCAGGACGCCCGACATCACGCTGAACGTGAGCCCGGACAGTCCGGTTCCGATGAGGACGCCGCACGAGAGCACCAGCTCCAGTGGTGTTGTCGCGTACGCCATCGTGACGAGGCCCAGCACGTACAGCGCGGTTCCCGCGAGCACGATCTTTGCGGTGCCGAAGCGATCGGCCAGCATGCCGGAGACGGGCTGCGTCAGTCCCCACACCAGGTTTTGTACCGCCATCGCGAGCGCAAATGTCTCGCGGCCCCAGTGCAGGTCCGCGCTCATCGGCTGCAGAAAGAGACCAAAGCCATGGCGCACACCCATCGCAATGCTGAGCACAATTCCGCCGCAGACGAGGACCATCGTCGGTGAGCGCCAATCGGCGCGAGAGGATGAGGTCGGCATGGAACTCCCTGGGTCGGAATGCGTCACCGGTCGAGGCCGCCCGGATCGGGGTGCAGCTGCTCCAGCTCACCGAGCGTCGAGACCAGCGTGTCGAGCTTGTCGGCGCCAAGCCGGCGGACGACCTGTTCCTGCGCGCGCTTCCAATACGGCTCCGCGGTGCGAATTGCCCGTTCGCCGGCGCGTGTCAGCGAGACCTCACGCGTGCGTGCATCGCGACCGGGAACGATGGCGACGAGTCGACGCTCCAGGAGAGGGTCCAGCGTGCGGGACAGCGCGGTGCGGTCGAGCAGAAGCGATTCGGCCAGCGCCGACATCCGCGACGTCCCCTCCCGGGCCAGCGCGCGGAGCAGCGAGAATTGGGTGACGCGCAACCCCGACGGCGCCATCAGGTCGTCGTAGAGCTGCGTCAGCGCGCGCGCGGCACGCCGCAGGCGGCCGCAGGCGCAGGGATTCGGGCTGGTAATCGAGGGCATGAGGCGGAACTTCCCTTGAATATGCGTGCATATGCACAATTTGCGAGTATATGCACCTTTTCGATCCGGCGCAAGGCGACCCACGCGCTCGCGTCCATTTCCGCATTGACGTAGTGAATCATCCAGTTCGACGAAATTGCCAGGTGACACGCAAAGGGCAGACCGTCGACCAGCACGACCCGGAACTTCCTGAACTGCCCGTCGGGCGAGCGATAATCGACGAAATTCGAAATATAGAATTCCGCGTTCGGCCATTCGGCCAGATAGGCCGCCAATCCTGGCGGATCGTCGAGCTTGACGAGACCTTTGCCGCCCTGGGAATCGAGGGGGCGAGCGATGATCGGAAACCGGCCTCCCTCCATGATTTCGCCGAGCGACAGGTCCTCGTTCTGAACCTGGAGCAGGCGCGCCCGAGTCACCAGCACCGTCGTCGGCATTACGGCCCCGGGTACGGCTCCCCAAGAGGTCCGAAACGCGATCCCGGGTGAGCGCGCCGATCCTTTGAGGCGCGTTCAGCACGGGTTTGGCCGAATGCTTCGGCAGCATTTCAAGCTGTCGCAGCAAGACCTGGTTCGCGCTCGACTCTCCTATCGCCACGAAAATCAGGTCGTGCCCGGGGAGCGGGGATGGCAGCGGACGACGCGGCATCACGTAGAGCAGCGTTACGTCGATGTCGGAATTTTCGAGAAGGCAGTCGACGGGCGTATTCGACGTCATGTCGCCTGGGGCCATCAGCACGAGCAACCTGAGGCGCGCAGGTTTGGCGGGTGGCGCCAGGCGGTAGACCTGGCGAAGCTCGAGCGCGCGCTGCTGGCGATCCAACGCTGCATCCCGCATGTCCGGATTCGCGGTAAAGAACAAAAGCGTCGAGAGATCCAGCAATGCGTTGGCGTCCCACGGATTGCGGACCGTCTGCGCTTCGAACTGCGGGCCGAGCACGGAAATGCCGCCCGCTGTGTCCATCATGCGGGCCAAACCGAGAAATCCGATCAGGTGCTGTTGATTCGAAGCCAAGATGTATTATCCTTCCGCCGGTTTACGTTGCCCGATTTTCAACGAGGCGCGGCACGCGCGCCAGCGCGCTTCGGACGGTTCGCCGTCAGCGCAACTCCGAAGATTTGCGCGACCTTGGCGGGCCGTCTCAAGGCAAGCGCGTGTCCGAAGTGCGTGGTGCACGCCCTCCACGTCCAGCGCTTCGCTCGCGCGACGGCGCGCTTCGCACCCCGCGCGCAGTTCCGCCGCGCGGTCGCGCCCCATCGGGGTGAACACCCGGTCGACCTGCCAGTTGGTCGCGACGTCCGCCGCGTCCTTCCAGTAGCCGACGGCAAGACCCGCGAGGTAGCCGGCGCCGAGTGCCGTGGTTTCCAGCACCTTGGGTCGCACGACCGGCACGCCGAGAAGGTCGGCCTGAAATTGCATCAGCAGGTTGTTCGCCGTCGCGCCGCCGTCGACACGAAGCTCGCTCAGCGTGATTCCGGAGTCCTTTTCCATCGCGGAGATGAGGTCGGCACTCTGGTAGGCGATCGCCTCGATCGCTGCGCGCGCGATGTGCGCCGAGGTCGTGCCGCGCGTCAGGCCGAGAATGGCGCCACGTGCATAGGCATCCCAATGGGGCGCTCCCAAACCCGAAAACGCGGGAACGAGGTAGGCGCCGCCGTTGTCGGCAACGCTCGCGGCGAGCGCCTCGACCTCGCCGGCCGAGCGGATGATCTTGAGACCGTCTCTCAGCCACTGCACCACGGCGCCGCCGATGAAGACGCTGCCCTCGAGCGCGTAGTCGAGGCGGCCGCCCTGCTGCCATGCGACGGTGGTCAACAACTGATTGGTCGAGGCTACCGCCTTTCGCCCCGTGTTCATGAGCAGGAAGCAGCCCGTCCCGTAGGTGTTCTTGGCGAGCCCCGGCGAATGACATGCCTGCCCGAACAACGCTGCCTGCTGATCGCCGGCGATTCCGGCGATGGGCAGCGCAACGCCGTCGATCATTGCCTCCGCGCAGACGCCCGAGGATGCGACGACCCGCGGCAATACGGCGCGCGGGATGTCGAAGAGCTTCAGCAGGTCATCGTCCCATTCGCCGGTGTGGATGTTGAAGAGCAGCGTGCGGCTTGCGTTCGACGGATCGGTGACGTGCGTCCGGCCTTCCGACAGGTTCCAGACCAGCCAGGAGTCGATCGTCCCGAAGGCGAGTTCGCCACGCGCGGCGCGTTGCCGCGCGCCGGGCACCTGGTCGAGCAGCCACTTGAGCTTGGTGCCGGAGAAATAAGCGTCGAGAACCAGTCCCGTTCTTGCCGCGATGTCCCCGGCATGACCTGCGCTCCGCAGATGGTCGCAGTGCGCCGCCGTGCGGCGGTCCTGCCAGACGATGGCATTCGCAATCGGCCGCCCGGAGGAGCGTTCCCAGACGACCGTCGTCTCGCGCTGATTGGTGATGCCGATCGCTGCGATGTCGCGGGCGCCGACCCCGGCTTTGGCGAGCGCTTCGTGCATCACTCCGGATTGCGTCGCCCAGATTTCGGTCGCGTCGTGCTCGACCCATCCGGGTTGCGGAAAGAGCTGCCGGAATTCGCGTTGCGCCGACGCGACGATACTGCCCCCGCGATCGAAAATCAGCGCGCGGGAACTCGTCGTACCTTGGTCCAGGGCCAGGACATGGGACATGATTTGCCTCGCGCTCCATCGGGGCGGTCGCCCGCAGCGGGTTGCCGCGTGCGTCGGGCACAGCGTAAAATGCCCCGTTGCCGGCGCCATTGTAACGAGCGCTGCAATCGGTCGCGAATGCTGCCGACCCGGCTCAACGCTGCACCCGCTCCGAACCTCCCCGATGCCGCTTCCGCCCAGCCCCACATCGCGCCAGCGCCTGCATCAGCGCAGCATCACGTACGAGGGCTTTCGACGGGATGATGGCTTGTTCGACATCGACGCCCATCTGGTCGACGCCAAGGACCACGACTTCGAATTGATGACCGGCGTGCGTCCCGCGCGCGAGGCGGTGCACGACATGTGGGTCCGGGTGACGATCGACGCCAGCTACGTCGTTCACGCGATCGAGGTCCGCACGGACAGCATGCCCTACCCCGACGCCTGCGATCGCATCGAGCCGTCGTACGCGAAGCTCGTCGGCGCCAATCTCGTGCAGGGTTTTCGCCGGCGCCTGCACGACGACATGGGGGGGCCGCGCGGCTGCACTCACGTCACCGAACTCCTGAGTTCCCTCCCGACCGCAGCCGTGCAAACTTTCGCCGGGCTGCGGCGCGAGGACGACGGGGACGCCAAGCCGTTTCAGCTGGACCGCTGTCACGCCCTCGAAACCACGACCGAAACCGTCCGCCGCTATTACCCGAAGTGGTATCGGGGCGGCGGGCCACCTTCACCGCAGGAGCTCGCTTGAAAATCCACGAATACCAGGGCAAGGAAATCTTTCGCAAGTATGGAGTGCCGACACCGCGCGGGCTTCCTGCATTTACCGTCGACGAGGCCGCGCGGGCGGCGAAGTCGCTGGGCGGCGCGGTCTGGGTCGTCAAGGCGCAGATCCACGCAGGCGGTCGCGGAAAGGGCGGCGGCGTGAAGGTCGCGAGGTCGCTCGACGAAGTGAGGGAGCGCGCGAGCGAGATCCTCGGCATGCAGCTCGTCACGCATCAGACCGGACCCGGTGGGCAGAAGGTTCGGCGCCTGCTGATCGAGGAAGGCGCCGACATCAAGAAGGAGCTCTATGTCGGCATGGTGGTCGACCGCGCCACGCAGCGCGTCACGCTGATGGCGAGCTCCGAGGGCGGCATGGACATCGAGGAAGTCGCCGCGAAGACGCCGGAGAAGATCCACAAGGTGTTTATCGACCCTGCCAAGGGATTGACCGATGCGGAGGCCGACGACGTCGCCCGCAGGATCGGCATCCCGGACGCCAGCGTGCCGCAGGCCCGCGAGGTGCTGCAGGGGCTTTATCGCGCGTTCGACATGTCGGACGCGTCGCTCGCCGAGATCAACCCGCTCGTCGTGACGGGGGAAGGTCGGGTGGTGGCGCTCGACGCGAAGCTCAACTTCGACTCGAATGCCCTGTTCCGCCATCCCGAGATCGTCGCGATGCGCGACCTGGACGAAGAGGATCCCGCCGAAATCGAAGCGTCGAAATTCGACCTTTCCTACATCTCGCTCGACGGCAACATCGGCTGCCTCGTCAATGGCGCGGGTCTCGCGATGGCGACGATGGACGTGATCAAGCTCTACGGCGGCGAACCCGCGAACTTCCTCGACGTCGGTGGTGGCGCGACCGCGGAGAAGGTGACCGAGGCATTCAAGATCATGCTGCTCAATCCGAACCTCAAGGCGATCCTGGTCAACATCTTCGGCGGCATCATGAAATGCGACACGATCGCCGAGGGCGTGGTGGCGGCGTCCAAAGCAGTGTCGCTCAAGGTTCCGCTCGTCGTGCGTATGAAGGGCACGAACGAGGATCTCGGCAAGAAGATCCTGGCCAACTCCGGGCTGCCGATCATCACGGCGAACAACATGGCGGAAGCGGCGGAGAAGGTCGTGGCCGCGGCGAAGGGGCGATAGCGATGTCGATTCTGGTCAACAGGGACACCAAGGTCATCACGCAGGGGATCACCGGCAAGACCGGAGCGTTCCACACGCGGATGTGTCGCGAGTACGCCAACGGAAAGAGCTGCTTCGTCGCGGGCGTCAACCCGAAAAAGGCGGGCGAGGAGTTCGAAGGCATCCCGATCTATGCGACGGTGAAGAGCGCAAAGGAGGCGACCGGTGCAACGGTCAGCGTCATCTACGTTCCGCCGCCGTTCGCGGCGGCGGCGATCGACGAGGCGGTCGACGCGGGCCTCGATCTCGTGGTGTGCATCACGGAGGGCATCCCCGTGCGCGACATGATTCGCACGCGCTACCGGATGCAGGGGAAGAAAACGCTGCTTCTGGGTCCGAACTGCCCGGGCGTGATCACGCCGGATGAGCTCAAGATCGGCATCATGCCGGGCCACATCCACCGCAAGGGTCGAATCGGCGTCGTCTCGCGCTCCGGTACGCTGACGTACGAGGCCGTCGGGCAGTTGACGGACCTCGGCCTGGGTCAATCCACCGCCGTCGGCATCGGCGGCGATCCGGTCAACGGGTTGAAGCACATCGACGTGCTGAGGCTCTTCAACGACGATCCCGGCACGGACGCCGTGGTGATGATCGGCGAGATCGGCGGCAGCGACGAGGAAGCCGCGGCTCTTTGGGCGAAATCCAACATGAAGAAGCCCGTCGTCGGCTTCATCGCCGGCGTCACGGCGCCTCCGGGAAAGCGGATGGGCCACGCCGGCGCGATCATTTCCGGCGGCAAGGGAACGGCGCAGGAAAAGCTCGCGGTGATGGACGCGTGCGGGATCAAAGTGACGCGCAACCCGGCGGAGATGGGCAAGCTCCTGCAATCCGTTCTCTAGGCGCCGGTGGACACCGTCACCATACTGCAGTTCGCGTCGCCGCAGTTCTGGGTGGCGGCGCTCGAGATCATCGTCATCAACATCCTGTTGTCCGGCGACAACGCGGTGGTGATCGCGCTTGCCTGCCGCAACCTGCCGAAGAAGCAGCGCACGCTGGGCATTTTCTACGGAGTGATCGGCGCTGTCGTGCTGCGGATCCTCCTCACGTTTTTCGCGGTGCAGCTCCTGTTGCTGCCGTATCTGCAGCTCGTCGGCGCGGCGCTTCTCGTCTGGATCGGAATCAAGCTGATCGCCGAGGACAGCGGCGACGACGAGCACTCGGTGCAGGCGAGCGACCGGCTGCTCTCCGCGGTGAAGACCGTCATCGTCGCCGACCTCGTGATGAGCCTCGACAATGTGATCGGCGTCGCCGGCGCGGCGAAAGGCAGCGTGCCGCTGCTCGTGTTCGGGCTCGTCGTCAGCATCCCGCTCGTCGTCGTCGGGAGCCAGGTCATCATGAAGCTGATCGAGCGTTTTTCATGGCTCGTGGTCGCGGGCGGTGGCCTCCTGGGGTACATTGCCGGCGAAATCGCAACCCACGACACGGCGGTGAAGCCCTGGATCGACGCGCGGATGCCGGCGCTTCATTGGCTGGTCCCGGTGGCGGGGATTGCGCTGGTGGTCGCGGTGGGCACGTGGCTCGTGCGGCGGGGCCGCACGGCGGACGCGGCCTGAACGTGGCCGGATCGTACCGGGACCCGAGAGGCGCCGCGAATCGGCGGTCGCGACTCGCAACAAAGGCCACGGGCCGTTACACTCGCGGGCTGAATCGGCCGGACGACGGCCCTCGTAATCTCCCGATCGGGCACCGATGACCGAGCATGCCGCGCTGGATTGCGCTACGTTGTCCCACCCCGGGATGGTCCGTTCGCACAACGAGGATTCGGTGTTCGTCGACGCCGAAGCCGGGATCGCCATCCTTGCGGACGGCATGGGGGGCTACAGCGCCGGAGAAGTCGCCAGCGGAATCGCCGTCAACGTCGTCAGCAAGGGAATGCTGCCGGACCTCAGTTCCGGCCGCGAGCTGTCGAAGGTCGACATCGCGAGCGGGCTTACCCACGCGGCGCTGCTACTGCAGCAGCAGATCGCGGCCGCGAACAAGGGCATCTACGAGGCCGCGCAGGCGCGTCCGGAGTGCGCCGGCATGGGCACGACGATCGTCACGGCGGTTTTCTGCGGCAATCGCGTCAGCATCGGTCACATCGGCGATTCGCGCTGCTACCGCTTGCGCGGCGACAAGTTCGAGCAGCTGACCCGCGACCATTCGCTCCTGCAGGAGCAGATCGACAGCGGCCAGCTTACGCAGGCGCAGGCCAAATTCTCGCTGAACAAGAACCTCGTCACGCGCGCTCTCGGCATCGAGGCGATCGTGCCCGCCGACATCGTCGAGTACCGGGTCGAGGCGGAAGACATCTACCTTCTCAACTCCGACGGGCTCACCGACATGGTCGAGCCGGAAATCATCCAGAAAATCGTTGCGGAGAAGCGGGCCGACCTGGCGCTCGCTGCGGCCGATCTCGTCGACATGGCCAACCAGAACGGGGGCCGCGACAACATCTCGGTCGTGCTTGTCCGGGTGCCGCTGGAATATCTGCCGTCATCCGGCTGGGCGCAGCGTTTCCTCGCCAAGAAGAAGGCGAAATAGGCGCGGCGATGGGCAAGCTCGTCCTCTATCTCGCCGACGGCACGACGCTCGACATCCGCCTCGCGCGCGAGCGGATAACCATCGGTCGCCGCGCCGACAACGACGTCTGCCTGCCGTATCCCGCGGTCAGCGGCGAGCACGCGGCGGTCGTGACGATCCTGTCGGACTCCTTTCTCGAGGACCTCGGCAGCACGAACGGGACGCTGGTCAATGACAAGCCGGTCGCCAAACATTTCCTGCGCGACCGCGACGTGATCGACATCGGACGGCAGAAGCTCGTCTATGTCGCCGACGAATCGGTGCAGCTGGAGTCGGCGCCGCAGGTCTCGGGCGTTCGCGCCGACGTCCCGCCCGAGCCGAGGGTGGCCACCCCGGAGCCCGGGCTGGTCGCCGAGTTGCGCGAACTGGACGCGGTGCCGAGCGGAAGCTCGATGTCGGACATCGAGCGCTTCGTCGCGGCGGAGCTCGGGACGGCGCGCACCGACGACGTGGCCGCGCCGCCTCCGCCTGCCGTCTCGGCCCCGCCGGATCCGGCGGCGACGCCCCCTGCCATGGTCTCGGTCCTGCGGGTGCTCACAGGTCCCAATGCCGGCCGCGAGTTGGTCCTGGACAGGGATGAGGCGACGGTCGGTCGCGTCGGGCTGCAGGTGGCGACGGTCCGGCGCAGCGACGGCGCGTTTCGGCTCGTTCCTCTCGAGGGCGCGGTTCCCCCGAGCGTCAATGGAACCCCGGTGCCCGCCGACGGACAGCCGGTCAAGCCGGGGGATTCCTTCGAAATTGCCGGTGTGCGACTCGAAATGGACCAGCGGCCGGTTGCCGGCGATTCCTAGAACCCGCAGGGCCAGCGTGAGGGCGGCATCCCCTGGCAACGACCAGGCGCGCCCGTGACGTACAGCGTCACCCGCCGCGCGCGGCGCGTCGGAGGGCGTTCCCCATGGTCTTCGCGCGGGCGGATGCGGACGACCTCCGGCACCGACCGCTTGTCCACCAGCCAATGATGAAAATATCATATAATCAATAGCTTGCTACCGTGAAATGGGGCCGGAGGGGCGACGCGCCAGGCTTGGCATACCCCTTGCTCAATTGGTGCCAGCATCGCTGGATGCGTGGGCAACAGGAGTTCCAATTCACCTAACGGAGACAGGAAAATGAAACGTATTCAACGAGGCTTCACCTTGATCGAACTGATGATCGTCGTTGCGATCATCGGCATTTTGGCCGCAATCGCCATTCCGCAGTATCAGGACTACATCGCCCGCTCGCAGGTGAGCGAGGCGCTGAGTCTGATGGATGGCCTGAAGACGTCCGTTGGCGAGTGCATCAATCTCGAGGGCGCACTCAATGCCAACTGCACCACGGGTAACGCAGCCGTATCGGCGGCTTCGATGCCGGCAGTCGCGACCGACACCCAGGGCACGTATGTCACGCAGGTTGCCGTCGCCAGCGGCGTCATGACAGCAACATTTGGGGCCGCCGCTCCAGTGTCGACCCTGATTCGTGGTGGTACTGTCCTGATGACGCCGACTCTGAACGCCGGCTCGATCGAATGGAGATGCTCGAGCGCCTTGGCGGCCAAACTGGTTCCGTCGGCGTGTCGGTAATCCACACAAAAGGGGCCAGGCTCAATTTCCGACTTGACCCAAACATTGAAATGGCCGCCGCGAGGCGGCCTTTTCATTTGGTGGACTTGCGCAAAGAAAAGGGTAAAGGGGCCAGGCTCAATAATCCGGGCATCGACCCGACTGCAAAAAGCAACGAAGCTCAATTGCCTGCTGCCGAGCTTGAGCTTGGCCCTTCACCCTTTGGCTAATCGCGCTGGCTCTCTTGCTCGAATACGCTCTGGCAAATGCCTCGGCGCCAGCGCGTCCACATCGACGGGATTCCCCTGCACATCGTGCAACGGGGCCACAACCGTGAACCGTGCTTTTTTGCCGAGGAGGATTACCTTGCCTATCTGCGCTGGCTGGGTGACGCCTTGCGGGAAGCCGATTGCGCGCTACATGCCTACGTCCTCATGACGAACCACATTCACCTGCTCGTGACGCCCCGTCAAGCCACGATGGTCCCCAAACTACTCATCTCGCTCGGTCGGCGTTACGTTTAACACTTCAATAGGACCTATCGCCGGACCGGTACGCTGTGGGACAGCCGCTACAAGTCATCGCTTGTTGAGGCGGAGGACTACCTGCTCACCTGCATGCGTTACATCGAGCTCAACCCGGTTCGGGCGGCAATGGTGCGCGATCCAGCTCACTATCGATGGTCAAGTTACCGGGCGAACGGGCTGGGTCATGTCGATGAGCTCCTGGTCCGCCATGCGGTGTATCTTCAACTCGGCGACCAGGATGGGGCGCGGCACGTAGCGTACCGCGCAATGTGCCAACATGCGCTCGATGACGAGTCCATTGGCAACATTCGACTTGCCCTCCATCACGATCTACCAGTAGGCAATGAGCCCTTCCGCACCACCATAGAACGCATGCTTGGACGCCGATGCCTGGCCCGGCCAAGAGGCCGGCCGCGCGTGGCGGCAGCGAAAGACGGTGTGGGTATCGGGCCGTAGACAAAATCGAGCCTGGCCCCATTTGTTCATCGACGAAAGCGGATTGAGCGAGCGACCAACGCGGGTCAAGACCTGGGCGCCCAAAGGCCAGACTCCGGTCCTGCAGTACAGCTTCAACTGGAAGCAACTGTCGGTCATCGCCGGGATCAGTTTCTGGAACTTCTATTTCCGGTTCCATGCCGGGGCGATCCGTGGCCCGCACTTCGTCGAATTCCTGCACGCGCTGACGAAGCAGATTCGCGGCAAGCTGCTGGTCATCTGGGACGGCTTGCCGGCGCACCGCAGCCGGGTCGTCAAGGACTACGTCGAATCGCTCGACGGACACCTGGTCTTGGAACGATTGCCCGCGTACGCGCCGGAACTCAACCCGGTCGAGTACATCTGGGGCTACATGAAGCAACGAGAGCTGGACAATCTGTGCCTGCACACCATTGGCGAGGTGGGCACCTTCGCCCGCAATCGGCTCAAGTCGATGCAACGCCGACCGCAGCTCATCACCGCGTTCTGGCAGCAGGCCGAATTGGCAATTTAGCGTCATGTATTTACGTAAAGATCAGTAAAAAGCGACCGCCGTGTTCGGCATTCACAATTCGCGGCACACCTTTCCACGCGGTCGGATCGACGTTTGGCTCTTGGTACGCTGTGGCTGCCGACGATTAGGTCAGCGAGATGCCAACCGCCGGGCCCACAATCCTACCTTCCTGTACTCCCGAAACCCGCGTCCGCGCGGTGGCTCGCGGCGAAGTTCTCGACCACCGCGAATGTCGCGCGCACCACAGGGACGATCACGAGTTGCGCCAGGCGCTCCATCGGCTGCAGCGCGTAGTGATGCTCTCCGCGGTTCCAGCAGCTGACCATCAGCGGGCCCTGATAGTCGGAATCGATGAGGCCGACGAGGTTCCCGAGCACGATGCCGTGCTTGTGACCGAGGCCCGAGCGCGGCAGGATCATCGCCGCGAGGCCGGCATCCGCAATGTGGATCGCGATGCCGGTCGGCACGATTTCGACCTGCCCGGGAGCCAGCGCCAACGGCGCGTCGATGCACGCGCGAAGGTCCATGCCGGCGGAGCCGGCCGTCGCGTAGGCGGGCAGGTGCTCGCGGATCCGCTCGTCGAGAATGCGGACGGCGATCCGAATGGCGGTGGCGGTCATGACAAACCTTCCGGGAATCGCTCGGGCATGGCGCGCGGCGCGTCAGGCGATGCGCCGTGAGATCTCGCCGACGATTGCGCGCGCGAGCGCGAGCTTGTCCATCGTCGGCAGCGGATGCGCGCCGCTCTCGTCGATCAGCGTGACCCGGTTCCGGTCGCTGCCGAACGCGTCCGGGGCATAGTTGGCGACGATGAGCGGAATGTTCTTGCGGCGGCGCTTTTCCTCGGCGTGACGATCGACATCGTGGCTCTCGGCGGCGAAGCCGACGCAATAGGGGGCATCGGGATGCGCGGCGACGGTGGCGAGGATGTCGACGGTCGGCTTGAGCGATATCGTCAGCGGTGCGTCACCCTTCTTGATCTTGGTCGACGAAGCACGGTCCGGCGTATAGTCGGCGACAGCGGCGACGGCGATGAACACGTCGCAGGCGCCCACGCGCGCAAGCACGGCATTCGACATTTCGCCGGCGCTGACGACGTCGATGCGCTCGATGCCGGCAGGTGTATTCAGCGTCGTCGGCCCGGCCACCATCGTCACCGACGCGCCGGCCTCGGCGGCCGCCTGCGCAAGCGCGAAGCCCATCTTGCCCGAACTCAGGTTGGTAATGCCGCGCACGGGATCGATCGCCTCGAAGGTCGGCCCGGCGGTAATCAGCACGCGCTTGCCTGCGAAGACCTTGGGCTGCGCCCACGCGACGACCGCCGCAAAAATCTCCTCCGGCTCCTGCATGCGGCCTTCGCCGGTTTCGCCGCAAGCCTGGTCGCCGACTCCGGGCCCGAGCACGATGACGCCATCGGCGACGAGCCGCGCGACGTTGCGCTGGTTCGCGGCGTTCGACCACATCTGGCGATTCATCGCCGGTGCCACGAACAGCTGGCAATCGCGCGCGAGCGTCAGCGTCGACAGCAGGTCGTCCGCATGGCCGTTTGCGATCTTGGCGAGGAAGTCGGCGGAGGCGGGGGCGACGACAATTGCGCTCGCGCCGCGCGAAAGATCGATGTGCCCCATCCCGTTCGCGCGTGCCCGACGCCCACAGGTCGGCCAGCACGGGCTTTCCGGACAGGGCCTGCAGCGTGATCGGCGTGATGAACCTGCACGCGCCCGGTGTCATGACGACATCGAGTTCGACGCCCGCCTTGACGAAGAGGCGAGCCAGCTCGGCCGCCTTGTAGGCCGCGATGCCGCCGGTGAGGCCCAGCACGATGCGCGCGAGCGTCGAGGGGTAAGACGTCATCCGTGAGACCGATACGAGGTTCGACGCGCGAAGTTTACACTGGCCCGGTCCATCAACTCGACGGAGCGACGCTTGTACCGAAATGCCGCGACGCGCAAGGTCACGCAGTGAGCATCGGACAATGGCCGTCGCGCGAACGTCCGCGCGAGCGCCTGCTTTCGCAGGGTGCAGCGGCCCTTTCCGACGCCGAGCTGCTGGCGCTGATCGTGCGCACAGGGGTTGCCGGGAGGAGCTCGCTCGACATCGCCCGCGATGCCATTGCGCACTTCGGCGGACTCGCCGGTCTTCTTGCGGCGTCGGTTCCCGAACTGTCCGCCGTGCATGGCTTCGGCCCCGCGCGGTGCGCCGTGCTCGCCAGCATAGTGGAGCTTGCGCGGCGGTCGCTGGCCGAGGAGGCCGCGTCGCGCGATGCGCTCGTTTCACCCCAGGCGGTGCGCGATTATCTTCGCCTTTCGCTTGGGGGCCGGCCGTACGAGGTCTTCGTCGGCCTGTTTCTCGACAGCCAGAACCGCGTGCTCGCGGCCGACGAGCTGTTTCGCGGAACGCTGGCGCAGACCAGCGTGTATCCCCGCGAGGTGGTCAAGGCCGCGCTCGCCCGCAACGCCGCCGCCGTGATCTTTGCGCACAACCATCCCTCGGGCGTGGCCGAGCCCAGCCGCGCGGACGAGCTGCTGACCCAGGCGCTCAAGCAGGCGCTGGCGCTGGTCGACATTCGCACGCTCGACCATTTCGTCGTCGCAGGCGGACGGCTCACGTCGTTTGCCGAGCGGGGGCTCCTCTAGCGACCACGACCTGGGCGCTCGCCGCCGATCGGCCCGGAGGCGGGCCGCCGGCTCCATCGCCGGAGCGGCCGATTCCGGTCTGGCCGGCGCATAAGCGCTTGAATACGGACCTCTATTCGCGCTATAATGCCCGACTTTGCATCGCAGCCGTCCCCAATAGTCGAAGGAGCGAGCCATGGCTCGAGTCTGTCAAGTTACCGGCAAGGCCCCGAGGGTGGGCAACAACGTTTCGCACGCGAACAACAAGACCAAGCGTCGCTTTCTGCCCAATCTGCAGCAGCGCCGTTTCTGGGTCGAAAGCGAGAATCGCTGGGTAAGCCTGCGCCTCACCACCGCGGCGTTGCGCACGATCGACAAGAACGGCATCGACTCGGTGCTGGCCGATGTCCGTGCGCGCGGCATCCGCGTCTGAACTCCGTAAAGGTTAGATCATGCGCGAAAAGATCAAGCTCGAGTCTTCGGCCGGCACGGGCCACTTCTACACGACGCTGAAGAACAAGAAGCTGATGCCGGAAAAGATGGAGATCAAGAAGTTCGATCCCGTCGCCCGCAAGCACGTGCTGTACAAGGAAACGAAGCTGAAGTGACCGCGACGCCGGTAGGCGCGGTCCGCAGCGGCCTGCCCCTGCGCAAAAAAGCCCGCCCGTCGGCGGGCTTTTTCATGTTCTCTCGGCCGCGTTCGGTCCCGGGCGCAGCGCAATGCACCGTGCTTCAATCGGGCGATACGCTTTCGCGTCGCAACCTCGTGCGCAGTCGTTCGAGTTCCTCGACGAGGTCCACGACCAAACCCGCCAGTTCCGCGTTGGCGTCGAATTGACGCGTGACATCGCGCAGCCGCCGGGCGCGCAACAGATCCCGGCTTGTAAAGGACCATCGCGCCGGATCAGGGGCCGGGTCCGCGAGCAATACTCCGGCCTGCACGAATTCGACGACCCATGCGTGGTCGACCGCACAATTGCTCGCGACCTCGTCGACGCCGATCATCGTGTCGTCGAGAATCATGGAGAACTGTTCCTGCGTCATGTCGTGGCTCCTCTAGGCTCGGCGCGGATCGAACGGGAGCTCGCGCGCCATCGATTGGTAGATTTCGCGTGCCTTGGCGCTGTCGGCGGGCGGCAGGACGACCTCCAGCACGAGGTAGAGATCGCCGGGCGGAACGCCGGGAACGCCGCGGCCCTTGAGTCGCAGCTTGCGCCCGGTCTGGGACCCCGCGGGCACCAGGACGTCGAGCGCTCCGTCCGGCACTTCGGAGCGGATCGACGCGCCGAGCGCCGCCTCCCACGGTGCGACCGGCAGCGTCGCGTAGACGTCCCGCCCCTCGACGCGGTAGCGCGAGTGCGCCTTGAAATGCACTTCGAGGTACAGATCGCCCGCGGATCCCCCGCCCGTTCCGGCATGGCCCTGGCCCGCGAGCCTGATCACCTGACCTTCGTGCACGCCTTTGGGGATGCGCACCTCGAGGTTGCGTTCGGCGAGCCCCACGTGGCCGCGCGCATCCACGGTCGGAACGCGAAGCGCGATGACGCGGGTTGCGCCGCGATAGCCGTCTTCGAGGTCGAGCAGGATCTTTGCGTGGTGATCCTCACCGCGGGACCGGAAGTGCGCGCTTTCGCCGCCGCGCCGGCCGAACAGCTCGGCGAAGAAATCGCTGAATTCGGCGGCATTGGCGTCGCCGAACCCTCGGCCCGAAAACTCGAATCCCGCATCCCAGTCGGGCGGCGGCCGGAAATCCTGTCCGGCGCGGTTGCCCTGTCCCAACTGGTCGTACGCCGCGCGTTTCTCCGGATCCGAGAGCACGGCGTGCGCCTCGTTCACCTCCTTCATCCGCGCCTCGGCGTTCTTCTCCTTCGAGACGTCCGGGTGATACTTGCGCGCGAGTTTGCGATATGCCTTCTTGATCTCGTCCTGCGTGGCGTTGCGCTGCACGCCGAGCGTCTCGTAGTAGTCCTTGAATTCCATGCAAGCGCTCCGTCAGTCGATCAAGGGCACGCAATCGCCCGCCGGCGACGAAACAAAAAGCCCGCCGTCCGGCGGGCTTTTCTCGCACGTCGGACAATTCCTCCGTTACGCGTAGCGCTTGAGTTGCAGCGAAAACTGCGCAAGCGGAACGATGCCCGAGGTTTCGGCGCGATGACACCAGTCCTGCAGCCGCGCGAGCAGTTGCTCGCTCGTCTCGGTCGACCGTTCCCACAGCGCGTTCAGCTCCTGGCGCATCGCGTAGATCGTCGACAGCTCCTTGCTGCGGTGCATCGCGCGCGCAAGCGTTGCGCGCTCCGGTTCGCGCAGCGGCGCCGTGGCGTCGCCGGAGAGCCAGCGTGCGAGTCGCCGCATGCTGGGAACGTGCGACAGCTCGGCGCGGCCCGCCCGGGCGCGAAGCGCCGCAAGCTCCGCCGCAACGGTCTCCTTCAGCGTTCGCGCGTACGCCCGGACGACGGTGTAGCGGTGCGCGATCACGGCCTCGAGTGTGGCCATGTCGGGCGCGGGCTTGTTCGTCCCGGCGACCTGGAGCTTCGGGGCGAGCTTGCGCACGGTGGCGAGGCGTACGGACTCCAGGATCCGGATGTACAACCATCCCAGATCGAATTCGTACCAGCGCGACGACAGCTTGGCCGACGACCCGAAAGCATGGTGGTTGTTGTGCAGCTCCTCGCCGCCGATCAGGATGCCCCACGGCACGATGTTCGCCGATGCGTCGGCGGTGGCGAAATTGCGATAGCCCCAGAAGTGGCCGATGCCGTTGATGACGCCCGCGGCCATCACCGGGATCCACATCATCTGCACGGCCCAGATCGCGGCGCCGGCCGCTCCGAACAGCATGAGATTGACGACCAGCATCAGGCCCACGCCCTCCCACGAGTAGCGCGTATAGACGTTGCGCTCGATCCAGTCGTCCGGCGTGCCCTTGCCGTAGCGGTCCAGCGTTTCGGCGTTCTTCGATTCGGCGCGATAGAGTTCGGCGCCGCGCGTCAGCACCTCGCGAAGACCGCGGGTCTGCGGGCTGTGCGGGTCCTCGGCGGTTTCGACCTTTGCGTGATGCTTGCGATGAATCGCGGTCCACTCCTTGGTCACCATGCCCGTGGTGAGCCACAGCCAGAACCGGAAAAAGTGGCCGATCGCGGGATGGAGGTCGAGCGCGCGGTGCGCCGAATGCCGGTGCAGGTAAATCGTGACGGCCGCGATGGTGACGTGGGTCAGCGCCAGCGCGACGACCCCATAGCCCCACCAGGGCAGCGGCATGAGTCCGTGCGCGACGAACGACAGGAAATCGAAAGACATGGGTTCCTTTTGGCGGCCGGCGGGATGATTGCGCTGGGGCCTTAATGGTCAGGGCGACATTATACCCTGCCCAAGCAGGTGACAAATAGTTAATAAAAACATTAAGTTACTGGGCGACAATCGCATCGCCCCTATCGCGGCAGCGTTTCCGGCAGGGTCTCCCCGCGTGCGCCGACGATGCGAACCTCGCGTTGCGGGAACGGGATCCTGATGCCGCGCTCCCTGAACGCACGCAAGACCGTCCGGTTGATGGCGCTGCGCAGTGCGAGCTGACCGTTTTCAGGGTCCGCGATCCAGAGCCCGAGCTCGAGGTCGATGCCGCTTTCCCCAAGCCGGGCGACAAACGCCGCCGGTGCGTCCGGCGCCTTCAGCACGCGGGTGTGCGCGTTGGCCGCGTCGGTCAGTATCCCAAGCGCGAGATCGACGTCGCTGTCGTAGCTGATCGGCACCGTCAGCGCGATGCGGGCGTTCCTCGATGTGTACGAATGGTTCAGCACCGTCGTCGTCACCAGCGTCTCGTTCGGAACGATGGCCTCGACGCCGTCGAGGCTGCGCACGACGACGTAGCGCGACGTCACGCTGGTGACGATGCCGTGGCGGCCGTCGACGGTGATCATGTCGCCCATGCGGACCGATCGGTCGAGCAGGATCGTGAATCCCGCGATGTAATTGCTCGCGAGCTTCTGCAGGCCGAGCCCGATGCCGACACCCAGCGCGCCGCCGAACACCGACAGCAGCGTGAGGTCGATGCCGACGGCCTGCAGCGCAAACAGCAGGCCGATCACCAGCAGCAGTGCGCGCAGGAATTTCGACAGCACGACGCGCATGTTGGCGTCGATCGCCCCCGCGCGCGTCAACCGCTGCTCGATCAGCCCGGACAGCCAGAGCGTGACGGCGATCGTCACCACGACGACGAGCAATCCCTTGCTGATTTCCAGCACCGACACGTGGCCGCGGCCGACGGGAATCTGCATTCCGTCGAGTTCCGCCCCGACGTCCTGCAGGATGCCGAGAAAGTACAGGACCACCAGCACCCAGATCGAGTATGAAATCGCGCGCTCGGACCCCTTCGTCCACGGCGCGTTGCCGAAGACGCCGCGCAGGGCGTACACGAGGAGCCGGATCAGCGCGAGCGCGATGACGAGCGGCAGCGCGAGCGACAGGAAGAACGGCCGGTGGAAGTGACCGTAGATCGCCGTTGCGATGACGACGAGTATCAGCGACGCAAGGGGGAAGATCACGCGGTTGACGCCACCCAGTCCGACGCGCACGACGTCGGTCGCGTGGTCGCGCTTCAGGCTGAACCGGCGATCGATGAGCCATCCGATCGCGAAACAGGCGAGTGTGATGCCGAGCTCCAGCCAGCCCGCTGGGGAAGCGAGCGCGGTCTCGATGCGGCTGTAATCGATCGACGTCAGCATGACTTGAGAGTTTAGCGGAATTGGCGCGCTTCAGTCGCCGCACGGCTCGCGCGCCATCGCGATGCCGCGGCAGTCCGTCAGGTTGCGCGCTCGAGAATCGCCGCGAAAAAGCCGTCGCAACCGTGGCGATGCGGCAGGAGTCGCAGATCCGGACCCGTGTCGAGCGCGATCCCGGCGCGCGCGAGTTCCGCTGCCGCGTTGCCGCGCACGAACCCTCGATGCGCGGCGAGAAAGTCCGCAACGATGGCGTCGTTTTCCTCGGGCAGCACGCTGCACGTCGCGTAGACGAGCCGGCCGCCGGGCTTCACGAGTGTGGCCGCTGCGGCGAGAATTGCGTGCTGCTTGCGCGCAAGTTCCTCGACGGCCGATTCCGATTGCCGCCATTTGAGATCGGGGTTGCGGCGCAGCGTGCCGAAGCCCGTGCACGGCGCGTCGACCAGCACGCGGTCGATCTTGCCCGCAAGCCGTTTGATCTTCGCGTCCCGTTCGCCGGAAATGAGCTGCGGATGCACGTTGGACAGTCCGGAGCGCGCGAGCCGGGGCTTGAGGTTCGCGAGCCGCCGGTCGACGACATCGAATGCATACAGCCGGCCCTAGCGAGCGCATCAGGGCGCCCAGCAGCAGCGTCTTGCCGCCCGCGCCGGCGCAGAAGTCGACCACCATTTCGCTGCGCCGCGGCGCCACCAGATAGCAGACGAGCTGGCTGCCTTCGTCCTGCACCTCGACGGCGCCACTCGCGACGAGGGGATGGCGCGCAAGCTGCGGCCGTCCGGATATGCGCAGGCCGAGCGGAGAAAAAGGCGTCGGCGTCGCGTCGAAGCCGGATGCGGCCAATGCAGCGCGCGCGTCGTCGCGTGTCGTCTTCAGCGGATTGACGCGGAGGTCGAGCGACGCCGCGGCCTGCCATGCGCGGGCGAGCAGCGCGCGCTCGTCGTCGCCATAGACTTCGCCGAGTCGCACCCATAGCCAGTCCGGCAGATCCGCTGAAATCGCGGGCTCCAGCGGGACGCCGAGCCGTGCCTTGAACTCGGTCAGCCACCGCGCATCCGATTCGCTCACGATGGGCAGAAGATCGCGCACGCTGTGGCCGAGCTCGCGAACGGCGACCGCGAGCGCGAGCTTCGATTGGTGCGTCGTTTGCGCAAGCGCTTCGAGCGAGCGCCGGCGGCGCAGGTAGGCGAACACGCCGTCGGCGATGAACGCACGGTCCTGCTGACCCATCGCGCGATGGCGCCGGAAGAACTGGTACAGGAGAGCGTCCGCCGGTGACGCCAGGGGACGGATCTCGAATATCGCGGCGGCGAGCCCGGTGATCTGGTTGGCGCGCAGCGTCATTGCTGCGCGATCTTCTCGTCGACGCGGATAGAATCGAGCAGCGCCTCGAACGTGCCGCGCGGGCCGATGTAGCGCATCTTGACGGGGATGAAATGGAGCGAAGGCGCGAGCCACACATAACCGTCGCTGCGGCCGTCCTCGCTCGTGCGGTGCCAGCGGACCGTATCGATCTCGCCCTGGCCCCACTCGATCTTCTCGTCGTCCTCGCGCGTGATCGTATAGCGTGCGACGCGGCGCGTCGTCGCGACGCTGAAGGAAACCTCGCGCCCGGTCGGCGGCGAGAAGTAGTACTGCCACATGATCGCGAGCCAATCGAAAGTGGGCAGCTCCAGCGCCGCGGTCTTCTGTTCGTACAGCGTCACGATGCCCGCTTCCCAGTCGAAGCGCGCGACTTCCCTTCTGTCCCTGTCGCCGCGCTCGAACGAGAACTCGTAGGGCAGGAGCCCCGCCGCCGTGATCGAGCCGCGGCTTTCGAGCCTTCCCTGCCCCGGATACAGGAGTGATGCGAGCCCGCGCAGCTCGCCGACCGTCGAAATTCGATACTGGTTGTTCGAATGTTCGAACCGGTAGGTCGCATCGCCGAGCACAAAGCCGCGAGTGCCAAGGTAGCCCTTGTAGACGAGGTCGACGCGTGGCGGCAGCGCCCTGTCAGGCGATTCGGCCGACACCGATGCGGGAGGGGCGGCCGCGACGTCGACGGGTGTCGCCGGCAGCTCCGGGCCCGCAGCGATTGCGTCGGGGGTGGGATCGATCAACGCGGGTTCTTCGCTCGCCGTCACCGGTGACGGATCGGGCATGGTCACCGGCGCGGGCGGAGCGGCCGGATTCGCACGGCGAGGTTTGGCCTTTGGCTTGGCTGCCGCGGCAGCGGGTCGCGGCGGCGGCGGAAGCTCGGTGATCGATGCCTGCAGCGGCGGCGGCGTATCGGGTGCAGCGTCGAGATCGACGGGCCACAGCGTAAACGCCAAGTGCACGGCGATCGACGCCACGAAGGCGATCAGCGAATCCCGGGCGCACCCGCAGACGCAATGGCGTGGCGACGTTGAACGGCGGCTTCACGAGTAGCAGCTTGGTTGCGGAATCCGCGGAGATGTTGTGGCGTATCGGGACCGGTCGGCTTGACCCGTTCGGATCAAGGGCGCGCGGTCGTCGCGCGCTCTTCCGGTCCCGTCGCCGATACGTCGAACACGCGGGTCGCGGTGGAGCATTCCTTAACGCGCACCTGTCCTTCGTCGATGACGAGTCGCCCTTCGCAGAAGGCACGAACGGCCGCCGGCAGGAGCCGGTGCTCGACGTCGAGGACGCGGGCAGCGAGGGTCGACGGATCGTCCCCGTCCTCCACGTCGACAGTGCCCTGCGCGATGATCGGGCCGTGGTCGACATCCGCGGTGACGAAATGGACCGTGCAGCCGTGGACGCGCACACGGTCTGCGATGCACCCGGCGATGGGTGTCGAGACCGGGATAGGCGGGCAGGAGAGACGGGTGGATGTTGAGCATCCGCCCTTCGTATCGGCGCACGAATGCAGGCCCCAGGATGCGCATGAATCCGGCCAGCACGATCAGGTCGGGTTCGCTCGCGTCGACTGCGTCCGCAAGCCCGGCCTCGAACGACGCGCGATCGGCAAACTGCGAATGGTCGACGATTTCCGTCGCGATTCCGTGACGCGCGGCGATCGCAAGCCCGGGCGCGTCGGCACGATTGCTGATCACGGCGCACACGGTCCCGCCGAGCTGCCCTCGCTCCTCGGCGTCGACGAGCGCCGCGAGATTGGAACCGCGGCCGGAGAGGAGGACCGTGATGCGCGGGATCGCCATCACCCTGTACTCAGCCTACGACCGTTGCCGGCACGCCAGCGGTGCTCGGAACGACGGTGCCGATCCGGTAGACCGTTTCGCCGGCCGCGGTGAGCCGCGCCTCAACGTTCTCGGCGTCGCCCGGCGAAACGACCAGGATCATGCCGATGCCGCAGTTGAAGACGCGGTGCATCTCGACTTCCGCGATCTGGCCGGCGCGCTGCAGCCATTCGAAGATCGCCGGACGAGGCCAAGCGGCGCGGTCGATGTGCGCGGCGAGGCCCGGAGGAAACATCCGGTGCGTGTTCTCTACGAGTCCGCCACCCGTGATGTGCGCCATGCCCTTCACGTCGACCTCGCGCAGCAGCGCCAGCACGGGCTTGACGTAGATCCTCGTCGGCTGGAGCAGGGCCTCGCCCAGCGTGCAGTCCGGAAGGCTGCCCGGGCAGCGTCTGCGCGAGATTCGCGCCGGACGTCTCGAGAACCCTGCGTATGAGGGAGAACCCGTTGGAATGCGGTCCGCTCGAGGCGAGTCCGATGAGCGCATCGCCGGCCGCAATGCGGCGGCCGTCGATCGCGTTCGATTTCTCGACGACGCCAACGGCGAAGCCTGCCAGGTCGTATTCGCCCGGGACAAAGGCATTCGGGTGCTCCGCGGTCTCGCCGCCGATCAGCGCGCAGCCGGCCAGTTCGCAGCCTGCGGCAATCCCTTTGACGACGTCGGTGGCAACGGCGACGTCGAGCCGCTCGCAAACGTAGTAGTCGAGGAAGAACAACGGCTCGGCACCCTGCACGAGAATGTCGTTGACGCTCATCGCGACGAGGTCGATGCCGATCGTGTCGTGGCGCCGCAGCGCGAACGCGAGCTTGAGTTTTGTCCCGACGCCGTCGGTGCCCGCGACCAGGACGGGCTCGCGGTAACGCTTGGGCAATTCGATCAGCGCGCCGAAGCCCCCGATGCCCGCCAGAACCTCGGGCCGCAGCGTCCGCCTGGCATACGGCTTGATCCGTTCGACCAGTGCGTCACCGGCCTCGATGTCGACGCCCGCGTCGCGATAGGTCGCGGGGGAGGTGGGGCCCGGAGCGGAAGTTGTCATGTCGAAAGGGCTGGACCGGCGAGCGCTGTTCCCGGCAGGCGAGGCGCGGGCGCGCGGGAGGCGCCCAAGTGTCTGTTCGACCGGCGCCGCGGTAAAGTGCGAAGTTGCGCCGATTTTACCGGAATTGCCTCTGCGCCGGCCCGGCATCGCCGGGTGAGCGGGCGCCATCCTCCTGCGCTGACCTCCGACTCCATGCAACAGCTCGTCTTCGATCTCGTCCCGCCAGAACCGCCGTCCCTGGCGAGTTTCCTGCCGGGTCGCAACGCCGAGGCGATTGCGGTCGTCACCCGGATCTCTGCGGGCGCAGGGACCGAAAAGTGCCTCCTCCTTTGGGGTGATCCGGGAGCCGGAAAGACCCATTTGCTGCGCGCGTGCATCGCCGGGGCGGTGGAGAGAGGTTACGCGGCCGCCTACGTCGCCGATCCGGGCGCTCTCGGTGCAATGGACGCCGAAACGCTCGCCGCGAAGTCGATCGTCGCCATCGACGCAATCGACACCGCGGCAACCGAGGCCCAGGGGCGTCTGTTTACCCTGTTCAACGCGCTGCGGTCAGCGGGCCACCGGTTCGTCGGCGCGTCGCGTCGCGCGCCAGCGGCGCTGGCATTGCGCGAGGACCTCAGGACGCGGCTCGGCTGGGGGCTCGTCTACGAGATCGTCGCGCTCTCGGATGACGAGAAGCCGATCGCCCTGGCGGACTACGCGCGTCGTCGCGGATTTGCCATTCCCGATGACGTCATCCGTTACCTCCTGGCCCATGGTCGCCGCGACATGCCGGCGCTCCTCGGCGCGCTGGCGGCGCTCGACCGTCAATCATTGGCGTCGCGTCGCCCGATCACCGTGCCGATGCTGAGGGAGTGGCTCCAGCGAAAAATCGACCTCCCGTGACGTCCTGGCCTTGCCGCTCTCCCCAGGGTCGAACTCGGGATCCGGGCGGCGTACCGAGTGTTGGCGAGCTGGCAGGACAACGATCGCAATCACGCCGTCGGCGAAATCATTGCCGGCGGTGGCGCCGATGCTGCAGGCGTCGAGAAATAACGTATTTATAATCAATGCGTTGAAATATCTCTCCGCAGCGGCATCGTCGCGAACGTGTCAACCGCGACGCGAAGACATGCGTTAACGGCGACGACACGCCTCAATTCATTGTGTCAACCCCAAATCGACCACGAAAGAAGCAACAGATGAGCAAAGTTCTCCTCGCCATGATCGCCGGCGCGTTTGCGCTGACGGCACAGGCGCAAACAGCAGCGCCGGCGTCGCCGGCTTCGGCAACACCCCCTGCGGCAGCGGCTCCCGCCAAATCGGCGACGCCCACTGCGGCGCCGGCGAAGTCCGCCGACGCGGCCAAGCCGGCGGCGGAACCGAAAAAGTCGAAGTCCACCAAGAAGAAGAAAGAAGTCGAGCGCGACCAACGCCACACCGGCGCCGGCAACTGCACCCGCACCCACGAAGTAAGCCGTTGTAACGCTACGCGCCGAGTTGCGTTTCTGGCCGGAAGTCTCTATAATTCCAAGGCTTTATTGACTTTCAGGCCAGCGAGATTCTCGTCGCCGTGATGAAGTCCGTGCACGTCAAAACTACTGAGGAAATCAAATGAACAAACTGTTGATCGCGCTCATCGCCGGCACGTTCGCCGCGACCGTTGGCGCCCAAGGCACCGCGCCGCTGCAGACCCCCGCCGACAAGGCGAAGCAAAAGGAAGTTGAAGCCGCGACGACCGCCGCTTCGCAAAGCTCCGCGGGCGCAAAGGCGTCGGCCGCCGGTTCGGCTGAAGCCGCGAAGACGAAGGGCACCGCGAAGGCGCTGCCGACGAAGGCCGACAAGCAGAAGGCCGTCGACGCGTCGACCAAGGCGAGCACCGACGCTGCCGCCGTTGCTTCCGCAGGAGAAGGCGGGAGTCGCCGCCGCCAAGGCATCGAAGGACACGCCGAAGGCGCTGCCGACGAAGGCCGACAAGCAGAAGGCCGTCGACGCCGTCGACCAAGGCGAACGCGAGCCAGTAAGGACTTTCGCCCGAAACTGAAAGGCAGGGGCCGCAAGTCCCCTGCCTTTTCTTTTTTCGACGCGTGGCGCGAACACGCGAGCGTCTACATTGCGATCCTCTGCATTGCGAACCTAAAGCATGCGCGATCAGGACCTCCCGCGCCCTCTCGCCACGGTCGCGACGATCGTCGCGCGCGACGGGCGCTTCCTGGTCGTCGAGGAAGCGACGCAGTCCGGCGTCCGCATCAACCAGCCGGCGGGCCATCTGGAAGCGGGCGAGACGCTTCTCGCGGCCGCGATGCGCGAGACGCTCGAGGAGACCGGCTACCGCGTGGCGCCTACGGCGCTCGTGGGCATCTACCGCTGGCAGGCGTCCGGGGCGGGACCGACATTCATCCGGTTTGCGTACGCGGCCGATGTCGAGGCACATGACGCCGATCGCGCGCTCGACGACGGAATTCTCCGCGCTCTCTGGCTCACCTATGACGAACTGGCCGCGTCGCGCACGCGCCATCGCAGCCCGCTGGTCCTGCGCTGCGTCGACGACTATCGCGCGGGCTTGAGGCGACCCCTCGACCTCGTGACGGAACTCTCATGACGCGCCGCCAGCGCGTGGTGGTCGGCATGTCCGGCGGCGTCGACTCGTCGGTCGCCGCGTGGCTCCTGAGGCAGCAGGGACACGACGTCGTCGGCCTCTTCATGAAGAACTGGGAGGACGACGACACCGACGAATACTGCACGTCGCGCGCAGATCTCGTCGACGCGGCGGCGGTGGCCGACGTGATCGGCATCGAGCTCGAAGCCGTCAACTTCGCCGCCGTGTACCGGGAACGCGTGTTCGCGCATTTCCTGCGCGAGTACGAGGCCGGCCGCACGCCCAACCCCGACGTGCTCTGCAACAGCGAGATCAAGTTCCGCGCGTTTCTCGACCACGCTCGCTCGCTGGGCGCCGATCGCATCGCGACCGGACATTACGCGCGCGCTTCGCGTGCGGGCGACCGCGTCGTGTTGCGCAAGGCGGTCGACACGACCAAGGACCAGAGCTATTTCCTCCATCGGCTGACGCAGGAGCAGCTGGCCCCCGTGCTGTTCCCACTGGGCGACATTGCGAAGCGCGACGTGCGCGCGATCGCGAAGCGCGAAGGCATCCCGACGTGGGCGAAGAAGGATTCGACGGGAATCTGCTTTATCGGCGAGCGGCCGTTCCGCGATTTTCTCGCCCGCTATCTGCCGCGCACGCCGGGCCCGATCGAAACGCCGGAAGGGCAGGGGGTCGGACGTCATCACGGTCTTGCCTACTACACGCTCGGACAGCGGCAGGGGCTGGGCGTGGGCGGCACGAAGGCGGGCTCCGACCTGCCATGGTTCGTCGCCGGCAAGGACAGCGCGCGCAACGCGCTGATCGTCGTCCAGGGCCACGACCATCCGTTACTCTACCGGCGCGAGGTCGATGCGCAGGACCTGCACTGGATCGCCGGATCGCCGCCCGCACCGGAGGTGCTGGCCGACCTCGGCGCGAAGACGCGTTATCGGATGCCGGACGCAACGTGTCGCGTCGAATTGCGCGACGGGGGCCGCGGGCGCGCGACGTTCGGCGACCCGCAGTGGGCGCCGACGCCGGGCCAGTATCTCGTACTCTACGAAGGCGACGTCTGCCTGGGAGGAGGCGTGATCACGACGACCGCGGGAGTGGCGGCCGGGCACGCGGAAGCCGCGGTGCGCGCAGCCGTTTGACCGCGCATCGCGGGTACCCGACGGTCAGCCGGCGGGCGCGTTCGCCGCTCCGTCCTTCGCCATCACGGCACGGCGCACCAGCCCGATGTGCTCGCGCAACGTGTACGCCTCGCTGGCGTAACTTGCCGGGGTCTTGAGCTGCTCGGCTTCCCGCTCGATGCGGTCCAGGTCTGCATGCCAGCGCTCGACGGGCAGCGCGCCGGTGCGCGCGGCAACGTCGCGTTCGAGCAACTTGAGCTCGCCATACAGGCGAAAGATGCGCGATCGTACCCGCCAGCGGAGCACCTGAGGAAGAAGATTGATCAGGGGAATCAGGATGACGAGCAGCGGCAGCACCACGATGATCAGGCGCTCGAGGAAGGTCGCGACCCAGAACGGCAGGTAACGATGCAGGAAGCTCGGCCCGAACCGCTTGTGCCGCTCGGCGGCTTCGGAGACCGGAAAGTCGACGGGCGTGATGCCCGGAAACTCTCCCGCCGCTTCGAAATACCCTTTCCCCGAGTGCATGTCGCGTGCCGTGTCCATCAGCAGGTTAACGAGTGCCGCGGGAAAGGCGTCGCGGGCGACCAGCATCGCGGTCGTGCCGATCAGGATCACGTCCTGCGGCGGAATGTTGCCGCCGAGGTCGATCGTTGCTTCAGGCAGCGTGAGCTTGGCGATGTACGGCACGCGACGCACGTAGGCATCCGCGCGCGCGAAGCTCATGAGCTTCAGGTCCGCGTTCCACAGCGCATCATGAATGACGGCGCTCTCCGGCCCGCCGACGAAGACCACGACATCGACGTCGCCATTTGCCAGGGCCTGCTGCGCGTCCTTGCCGCCGAGGGAGCGCAGCGTCGTGTTGTCCGGCGCGATGCCGCTCATCGAAAGCACCGACTCCGCGAATTTCCGCGTCCCGCTTCCAGGGGCGCCGACGGCAATGCGCCTTCCGCGCAATTGCGGGATCGTGGTGATCGTCTCGGTGCCCGTGTAGAAGATCCAGAGAGGCTCGTAATAGAGGCTCGCCAGCATCACGAGATCGCTGTCCTCGGCATTGGGCGCGACACCGCCCTGCATGAAGGCGACGTCGACGCCGGATTTCGGATCGAGCAACAGCTTCAGGTTCTCGTCCGCGCCGGCCGTTATCCGCTCGTCGACGGTGACGCCGTCGCGCGCGAGCAATTCCTTGTATCGCCTCGCATAGCGATGATAGACGCCGCCTTCCGGGCCGGACGCCAGCACGATCTGGCGCGGCACAGTGGTGACGACGAATTCGTAGACGCCCCAGACCAGGGCGGCGATCAGCGCCAACGCCAGCAGCGCGAGCCGCAGGCGATGGCGCCCGGGGAGCGACGACAGTTCATCCGCATCGTCGGCCGGGGACGATTCACGGCTCATTGGATAGGTTGCGTCCTGTCGAAACGTCGAAGTCGCGCCCTGAAGGTTCGCCACGATGCGAACGCACTCGGCATCCAGGGCGCATACGCTCCTCGGACCAGCGGTGAGAGGCGCCGCCCCTTTGCCGCATGCATGTCACGGCCAGGTCAGCACCCCAAACTCCGGCCATTCATCCCAGGGTATGCCCGCGTAGCGTTTCGACGTCGCGGTCATCCCGGTGTCCTGCTTGTAGTACGACGCTTGCGGGTCGGTGTCGGGAAGATTGCCTTGCGTCCGCAGCTTGAGGTAGGCGCGATACTCGGCCTCCGTGCCGACGTAAACACGATTCCTGGCAAGATCCGGATAGACGAACCAATCCTTGCCGGTCTGTGTGATGACGGTCACCTGTCCCGCCGGCAATGTCGGCAGCTGCTGCAATTGCCGATCGTTGCTGGCGACCACGGTCTTGAATCCGGCGGCAACCAGCAACGGCTCGACCTGCGCCGTGCTCGGACCCCCGCTCGGAGCGCCTGCGCAGCCCCACAGGAGAAAGGGCAGTGCAAGCACCGCGACGAATCGGGAACACCCTACTCGCGTGATCATGGCCTAGAACGGAATGTCGTCGTCGAAGTCGTCGGTCTTCGGCTTCGCGGCGCCACCGCTCTTGGCGCCAGCGCCAGCGCCTGCGCCGCCCGAACGCTGGGCGCCGCCACCGCCGCTTCCGCCGGTCGAACTGAATTCGACGTCACCGCCACCGCTGCCGCCACTGCCGCCACCTTCGCGCGAGCCGAGCAGCTGCATGCGATCGCCGACCACTTCGGTCGAGTATTTCTCGACGCCTTCCTTGTCGGTGTACTTGCGGGTTTGCAGGCGGCCTTCGATGTAGACGGAGCGACCCTTCTTGAGGTATTCACCGGCGACTTCGGCCTGACGCCCGAACAGGACGACCGTATGCCATTCGGTCTTCTCCTGCTTTTCGCCGCTCTTGTCCTTCCATTGCTCGGTGGTCGCAATGCGCAGATTGGTGACCGCATCGCCGCCCGTCGTATAGCGGGTCTCCGGGTCGCGGCCGAGGTTGCCGATCAGGATCACTTTGTTGACTGAGGCCATGTTACGTTTCTCCCATCGAAAGTTTGGCGCGATTCGGCCCGGGCGGCGCCGTCATCGTCGCGGCGGCGGCGAGCCAGAGCGCGGACAATGCCACGCCGAGAATGAATACGGAAGCGTCGCCCGCGTGGTCGGCGAGCCAGCCGGCCGCGGTGGCGCCGGCAAACGCGCCCAGGAACTGGGCGCTCGAATTCACGCCGATCGCCGCGCCGCGGGCGTCGGCGGGCGCGCACTTGGAAATCAGCGACGGCAGCATCGCTTCCAGCAGGTTCAGCGCCGCGAAGAACAGCGTCAGTGCAATCGCGAGCGCGACCAGCGAATGCAGCGCAAGGGCGAGCCCGACTTGCGCGACCAGCAACACCACGACCGCGCCGTTGAGGAGCGGCTTGCCCCGCCGCGGCCGGTCGACCTGCCGCACGAACGGCAGCATGAGAACGATCGACAACAGCAGCACGGGCAGGTAGACGATCCAGTGCCGCTCCGCGGCGAGACCGTTGTCGCGCAGTGCAAAAGGCACTTGCGTGAAAAGCGCCATCAGCACCGCATGCAATGCGAAGGTGCCGAAATTGAGGCGCAGCAGCTGCGCGTCGATGATCACGCGCGCAAGCTGGCCCGGGGCCATGTCGCGATCGCCGGACCTGTGATCCGGGTTCGGGACGACGTAATGCACGACCGCGATTGCGCCTACTGCCAGCACGCCGGTCAATGCGAAAATTCCCGGAACGCCGATCAGGGCCTTGAATACGGGCCCGGCGATCAGCGACAGGGCGAACGTGAGGGCGATGGTGATGCCGATGACCGCCATCGCGCGCGTTCGCACGACGTCGCGCGTCAGGTCCGCGGTCAGCGCGATGACCGCCGCCGAAATGGCGCCTGCGCCCTGCAGGCATCGTCCGACGATCACCCACGCGATGTCCGGTGCCCACGCGGCGACGAAGCTTCCGACGGCGAAAATCGCGAGGCCCGCATGAATCACCGGTTTGCGCCCCCATCGGTCGGACGCCCAGCCGAACGGAATCTGGAGGATCGCCTGCGTGAGGCCATAGGCACCGAGCGCAACGCCGATCAGCGTATGACTCGCGCCGCCGGGAAGATCCTTCGCGTAGAGCGCGAACACCGGCAGGATCACGAACATGCCGAGGAGCCGCAGGCCGTAGATGCTCGCGAGGCTCCCGGCGGCGCGCCTTTCGGCGGGCGTCATCCGTGGGCTCGCGGGGTCCGGCGCGACGATATTCGACATGGGTGAGTGATGCGACTGTGAAGCGGCAACCGAAACGCAATATACTAACAGGTTGGCCCGCCGTCCCTAGGCCGTAATGTCTAGGCAAATCGCGGGCCGGACATGCCCACCCGAGCCAACCGAGCGCGCATGTGCGCGCGAACCGACGAAACGGCCACGATCTCCGCATGGAATACATCCGCATCCGCGGCGCGCGCACGCACAACCTCAAGAACATCAACCTCGAGCTGCCCCGGCAGCGGCTGATCGTCGTCACCGGCCTCTCGGGTTCGGGCAAGAGTTCGCTCGCGTTCGACACGCTCTACGCGGAGGGCCAGCGCCGCTACGTCGAATCGTTGTCGGCCTACGCACGGCAATTCCTGCAGCTGATGGAAAAGCCCGACGTCGACCTCATCGAGGGCCTGTCGCCGGCGATCTCGATCGAGCAGAAGGCGACGTCGCACAATCCGCGCTCGACCGTCGGCACCGTCACCGAAATTCACGATTACCTGCGGCTCCTCTACGCGCGCGTCGGCGATCCGTACTGCCCGGACCATCCGGAGCAGAAGCTCGCGGCGATGACGATTTCGCAGATGGTGGACGCCACGCTCGCGTTTCCCGAGGACACGAAGCTCATGATCCTCGCGCCGGTGGTCGTGAACCGCAAGGGCGAGCAGCTGGAGCTCTTCGTCGAGCTCCGCGCGAAGGGCTTCGTGCGCGTGCGCGTCGACGGCAAGGTGCACGAGATCGACGCCGTGCCGCGGCTCGCGAAGAACTCGAAGCACACGATCGAGGTCGTCGTCGACCGCCTGAAGGTGCGCGCGGAATTCAAGCAGCGCCTGGCCGAATCGTTCGAAACGGCGCTGCGCCACGGCGACGGTCGCGCGATCGTGGCCGAGATGGACAATGAAAACGAGCGATCGCGGGAGCACCTGTTTTCCGCGAAGTTCGCGTGCCCGATCTGCAACTACTCGCTGTCCGAGCTCGAGCCCCGGCTCTTCTCGTTCAACAGCCCGATGGGCGCGTGTCCGCGCTGCGACGGCCTCGGCTCGATCAGCTTCTTCGACCCGAAGCGCGTGGTCGCCTTCCCGCAGCTCTCGCTCGCCTCCGGCGCGATCAAGGGCTGGGACCGGCGCAACCAGTTTTATTTCCAGCTGCTGGGAAGTCTCGCCAAGCACGCCGCCTTCGATCTCGAGCGCCCGTTCGGCAGGCTGCCGGAGCGCATCCAGCAGCTCGTGCTCTACGGCAGCGGCGACGAGAAGATCCCCTTCACCTATCTTTCCGAGCGCGGCAAGCCGATGGTGCGCGAGCACGCGTTCGAGGGCATCATCCCCAATCTCGAGCGCCGGTACCGCGAGACCGATTCGGTGATGGTGCGTGAAGAGCTCGCGAAGTACCTCAACTCGAAACCCTGCCCCGAGTGCGGCGGCACGCGGCTGCGGCGCGAGGCGCGATTCGTCAAAGTGGGCGACGGCGAGGCCGCGCGCGCGATCTTCGAAGTGTCGGGCATGGCGCTCAAGGATGCGTCGGCCTATTTCGCGAGCCTTGCGCTCAGCGGGCAGAAGCTCGCGATCGCCGACAAGATCGTCAAGGAAATCGTCAGTCGCCTCGCGTTCCTCAACAACGTGGGCCTCGACTACCTGTCGCTCGATCGATCGGCGGAAACGCTTTCCGGCGGCGAGGCGCAGCGCATCCGGCTCGCCTCGCAGATCGGCTCCGGGCTCACCGGCGTGATGTATGTGCTGGATGAGCCGTCGATCGGCCTGCACCAGCGCGACAACGATCGGTTGCTGTCGACGCTGAAGCACCTGCGCGATCTCGGCAACAGCGTGATCGTCGTCGAGCACGACCACGACGCGATCTGCGCGGCCGACTACATCGTCGACATGGGCCCGGGGGCGGGCGAGCACGGCGGGCAGGTCGTCGCGCAGGGCACGCCGGAGGAGATCCGCCTCGCGACGCATTCGCTGACCGGCCAGTATCTCGCCGGACATCGGCAGATACCGACGCCGGCTCATCGTCTGCGCGCGGATCCCGAACGGATGCTCAGGATCACCGGCGCCTCCGGCAACAACCTGCGCGAGGTCACGCTCGAGCTGCCGGTGGGCCTGTTCGTCTGCGTCACCGGCGTTTCCGGCTCCGGCAAGTCCACGCTCATCAACGACACGCTCTATCACGCCGTGGCGCGTGCTCTCTACGGGAGCACGACCGAGCCCGCGCCGTTTCACGAAATGCTGGGCCTCGAGTTCTACGACAAGGTGATCAGCGTCGACCAGAGTCCCATCGGCCGCACGCCGCGCTCGAATCCGGCAACGTACACGGGCCTCTTCACGCCGATCCGCGAGTTGTTCGCCCAGGTGAAGGAGGCGCGCGAGCGCGGCTACGGCCCGGGGCGGTTCTCCTTCAACGTCAAGGGCGGGCGCTGCGAGGCCTGCCAGGGCGACGGCCTCATCAAGGTCGAGATGCACTTCCTGCCCGACGTCTACGTGCCCTGCGACGTCTGCCACGGCCAGCGCTACAACCGCGAGACGCTGGAAATCCGCTACAAGGACCGCAACATCCACGAGGTCCTGGCGATGACGGTCGAGCAGGCGTACGCGTTTTTCGAGCCGGTGCCCGCGGTCGCGCGCAAGCTGTCGACGCTGCTCGACGTCGGCCTCGGCTACATCACGCTCGGCCAGTCGGCGACGACGCTGTCGGGCGGCGAGGCGCAGCGCGTGAAGCTCGCGCTCGAGCTCTCGAAGCGCGACACGGGGCGCACGCTCTATATTCTCGACGAGCCGACGACGGGCCTTCACTTCCACGACATCGAGATGCTGCTCACGGTGCTGCACCGCCTGCGCGATCATGGCAACACGGTGGTCGTCATCGAGCACAATCTCGACGTGATCAAGACGGCGGACTGGATTATCGACCTCGGACCCGAAGGCGGCGGCGGGGGAGGGCGCATCATCGCCGCAGGGACGCCGGACGAGATCGTGAAGATCGCGGCGAGCCACACGGGGCGGTACCTGCGGCCGGTGCTCGATGCGAACGCGGCGCGGCGCGGCCGCGATGCGGGGCCGCGACCCGCACCCGCACGTGCTGCGCGCGGCCGAAAGGCGTCGGGCGATCTCCTCGGCTGACGCGATGGCGGCGTCGACGATCGCAATCCGCCGCCCCGACCCCGTGCGGCTGGCCGAGGAGGCCGACGCGGCGATGGCGGTCCAGCGCGCGGCGCTGCGCGCGACGCTGCCCGGCCTGCGCGAACCGCACGACGCCGCCGAGGATGCCGCGTGGATACGCGGAATCTTCGCGACGCATTCGGTGTGGCTGGCCGTCGACGGGCGGAGGGTGATCGGCATCGCATCGCGCCGCGACGACTGGCTCCAGCAGCTCTATCTCGCGCCCGGGTGCACGGGAGCCGGGACCGGCCGACGCCTGCTGGAAAAGATGCTCGCCGAAGCGCCGGGGCTCAAGTTGTGGACGTTCGCGCGCAACGCTGGCGCGCGGCGTTTCTACGAGCGCAACGGCTTCGTCGCCGTCGAATTCACCGACGGCATGGGCAACGAGGAAGAGGAGCCGGACGTGCGCTACGAGCGGGTGAGACCCGCTTGACCTCTGCCCTGCAACGCGTCAGCCCGAGTGAACCACCCTCATGGAAATCACAACCGAGCGTACCAATGACGGGAAACTCCCGGGGAGAAGGAAATGTTCGACATCGGGTACCTTCGCGCAAGGATTCTTCCGGCAACCGTCGTTTCGCTCGCTGTGGCGATGACGCCGCTCTCGGCGGACGCGCAAGCGTATCCGGGCAAGCCGATCCGCATCATCGTCCCCTATCCCGCGGGCGGCGCCGTCGACATTGTCGCCAGGATCGTCGGCCAGCCGCTTTCCGAGTCGCTGAAACAGCCGGTGATCGTCGACAATCGTCCCGGCGCGAGCGCAAACATCGGGATGGAACTGGCGGCGAAGGCGGCGCCCGACGGCTACGTGCTGCTGATGGCATCCAACGGGATCGCGACCAACATGACGCTCTTCCCGACCCTGACGTTCGATGGGCGCCGTGATTTCGCGCCGATCGCGCGGATCGGCTTCGCGCCGCTGGTGATCGTCGTGCCCGCCGCCTCGCCCGCCAAGTCGCTGAAGGACCTCATCGCGCAGGCAAAGGCCGAACCCGGAAAGCTCACGTATGCGTCGGCGGGCAACGGCAGCTCCGGGCATCTCGCCGGCGAACTCCTGAAGTCGTCGGCGAGGATCGACGTCCTTCACGTCCCGTACAAGGGAGGCGCGCCAGCCATCACCGATCTTCTCGGCGAGCGGATATCGTTCATGCCGATCAATCCCGTCGAGGTGATCGCGCACATCAGGTCGGGTCGCTTGCGTGCGCTTGCCGTGGGAAGCGACAAGCGCGTGCCGCTGCTGCCCGACGTGCCGACCGTGGCCGAAGCCGGCTTGCCGGGATACGAGGCGACCGTGTGGTGGGGGTTGGTCGCGCCCGCCGGCACGCCGAGGGAAGTCGTCGCGAAGCTCAATGCCGAGACGAACAGGGCGCTGGCCGATCCGGCGATCGTCGGCAAGCTTGCGGAACTCGGCGTAGTGATCACCGCGGGCAGTCCGGAGCAGTTCGCGGCGTTCATACAAGCGCAGACCGTCCTCTGGTCCGGTGTGATCAGGGCCGCAGGCATCACGCCGGATTGACCGGCGTCATCGAATTTCGGGTGCAGCGGGAGAAGCGCCTCAGCAACGACCACTGCGCGGAAACGTGGAGCGCCGCAGAGGAATCGTCGCAGTCACTCGCATGCGTCCGCTATCGGATGCGGACATTCAGTCCGACTGAAGCGTCAGCCCGGAGGAACGGCGTGGGGGATTGCAAACCGACATCAGTTCCCGACATCATTCGGCGGGACGGGCCTGACGGTACCCACTTCCACTTCCCCGCGCCGCGGATTGACCTCGGAGCGCATGATCGCCTCGCCGATGGACGTCTCGATCAGACCAATTATTCGGCGGTTCAGGTAGTCCTGCATGGCGCCCTCGTCCATGGGCGCCCGGTAAACGGGCTCCGCGAGCTTCCGGTGATCAAAACCGCTTTGCCTGTCGATCACCGCTAGCGTCCTCGGGTCCAGCACCCACACCTCGATGTACGAGAACGGCGCAAGGAACGTCTTGGCCCTGATGGCCTGGTCGTCCGAGGTCACCGCGGCCACTCCGTCCAGCGGCTCCGAATCGATTTCGGCGGGATATAGGTTCCACGGTGTGGCGCATCCTGCTTGGCACAGGGGTTGCGAAAACATGCCCAGTCCCTGGATGCGGCCTGGCATTCCGTTCCGCGCCAGTGCTTCGTAGGCAGGCGTGGCGACCACGATGCGATCCCAGGTCAGCCGCGCCGGAATCCTGTCCAGCTCTGCCACGATCCTGTCGATGGCTACGCTTTCCTGTTTCGGCGCCGGGACCCCGTCCATCGGTACTGCCGGGAGTGACAGATAGACTCGTTCGCCTTTCGAATCCACCTTCGAGATCGCGGCGTCCAGGCTGTGCAGGACGATCCGATTGAGAACGTTGTTCGGAACGTCGAACTTGCGGTACCGGAACGGGCTGAGGTGAGTGCCCGTGCTTTGCACTTCGGTCACCTGCGTGAACTGGTCACCGACCGCGGCGACGAGCGCATAGAGCCTCGGCTTCGTGGGAACGGAAGAGTCAGCCGCGGCTTGGCCATGCGCTGATCCGGTCCACGCATTGACGAGAATGAAAGCGAAAACGCCACCCATTCGTCGCATTGTTCCGCTCTCCCATGGCCCGCGGGAACTCATGCGCCGGGACACGAATGATATTACCGACACTTTGCTCCCCCACGCAATGGACTGCCCGATCGGGTGAACGGCGCGTCGCGTCAAACGCGCGTCTCGCATCGCGCGGGAGCGTCCCTTGAAGAGCGCATTCACGAGATCCAGGAACGCCTGGGCGGCGGGCGACAGGCTCGCATGCTTGTGGGTGAACAGCATCACGCGGCGATGAACGACGGGGGCTGCCAACTCGACCCGCACCATATGCGGTCGGGAGCCCGCTCCCAGCACCGACCAAGGCAGCACGGCGCACCCGACACCCGCTTCCACGAGGTTGACGGCGGTCGAGTGGTACTGCACTTCGTAGGCCTGGCCCGTGCTCACGCCGTTCGCCAGAAGGTGGTACTCGATCAGCAGGCGCGTGGCGGTGAAGCCGCGGACGACGATCAGGTCCGCGCCCTTGAGGTCGCGCCATGTCCGTCGAGGGCGCTTGGCCAGCGGATGCGATTCGTGGCAATAGAGAACCAGGGCATCGTCGAACAGGAATCGCTCGTTCAGTTCCGAATGCGCTTCGCCGTGTATCGCGATGCCGACCTCCGCCTTTCGACGCAGAACCGCATCGCGGACGTCGTTCGACGTCATGTCGAGCAGGCGGATGCGATTGCGCGGATGACGGTCGGCGTACTTGCGCATCAGGACCGGCAGCAGGCGAGTCGACATGGTCGACATGCAGGCGAGCGTGAAGCTGCCGCGCGAGGCCTGCGACATCTCCTTCAGCTGCGCGACGGCGGAGTTGGTCTCGAAAACAATCGCGTGCGCTTTGGGCAGGAACTCACGGCCGACCGCGGTCAACGCGACGCTCCGCGTCGTCCGGTCCAGCAGCTTGAGGCCCAGATAGGCCTCCAGATTCTGGACTCGCCTCGTCAACGCGGTCTGCGAGACGTGCAGTTCGTCCGCCGCCCTGCGAAAGCCGCCCAGCTCGGCGACGCCCACGAACGCCTGGATCCCGGCAAAGTCGATCTTCATGGGTGTGGGCCCCGGACCGATGGATTTGAGCGCGGCATGGAACCGATATTATTGCATAAATGGCATCAATGATGGCCACGAAATGCACTTCACAAATCACACCCGGGTTCGCAGAATGAGCGCGTGTCGTGCAATTGACGTGACCTTTCGAAAACCGGAGAACCTGCCATGCATGCGATCTACGTAATGCTTTTCCTCGGGGCTTTCTTTTGTTTCGCGTTCACCGCCATCTTCACGCTTGGCTCGCTGATCCACTTGGTCGGTGTGAGCAGGGAGGCGCTGCGGGCGACGAACAGTACCCGCGACGCGACGGCGGAAGCGAGCCCGGCAATGGCAACCGCGCAGGTTGGCCGTTCACCCAGGGCCGTGCCTGCCGAAATCCGACGTCCAAGACGACGTCGCTTGCGCCGCCGCATGAATTCGAAGCGCACCGACCCTTCCGCGAAGCGGCGGCCCGGCGGTCGGTGCGCAGTCGCGACCCGGGCGCGCGGAATCAGGACCGCCCGCGCCGCATCCAGATCGCGTCTTCCTGTTCCAGTTCCTCGAGGCGGGTTTCGAGGTCGCGCACGTCGCGTTCGAGTTCCGGAAGCAGGACATCCTGCAGCGCGCGGGCGCGCCGTACGGAGCGCCGGTACTCCTGGGACAGGCGCAGCAGATTGCCGCTGACGGCGGCGAGCGGCGCCGCGTCGGACGACACCGCCGCAAACGCCTGGCGGCACGCCTCGGCCTCGGGAGAAGCGTCGAGGGCGCGCGCCGCTGCCGGCAGGTTGCCCGCCAGCATCGCGTCCTGCAAACGCACGCCCATCAGCGTGCGCGCCGTGCGTGCGAGTTCGACGTGCGAGAAATCGGCGGCCGGATACACCTCAAGCCCGTGAAGTCCGTGGCGTGCGATCGCGTCCTGCAGCCGGACGAGCGCCTCGGCGAACGCCGCGGCGAACGTGCGCCGCAGCGCGTCGTATCGTTCCAGCTCGCGCAGCATTTCGCCCGCGAGCAGCAGGCATTTCTCGTCGAGGAAAACGTAGCCGTCGTGCATCGCACGGCGCTCGTCCTTCATGTCGAGGACGGCGCTGCGCGAGGGTGTCGCTTCGGTCATGCTGCCTTGGCCGCGTGTGCCGTGAGATGCCGCTCGATCTGCGCGTCGGAAAGCCGCGCGAGCTCGCCCTTCGGCAATCCCTCGAGCAGGTTCCATCCGGCCGCCATGCTTTCCTCGAGCGTTCGCGCGCCGTCCTGCGAGACGAGCCGCTCTTCGAAGGCGGTTCCGAACGCGAGGTAGCGGCGGTCGGTGTCGGCAAGCCCCTCCTCGCCGACGACGCTCGCCAGGACGCGGGCCTGGACCGCGCGCGCGTACGCGGCATAGAGCTGGCTCGCGAGCGCCGGATGGTCGGGGTCCGTGTACTTGCCCCCGGTGCCGTCCTTCATCAGACGCGACAGCGACGGCAGCACGTTGACCGGCGGATAGACGCCGCGGCGGTCGAGATCGCGCGAGAGGACGATCTGGCCTTCGGTGATGTAGCCTGTCAGATCCGGGATCGGGTGGCCGATGTCGTCGGAGGGCATCGTCACGATGGGCAGCTGCGTCAGCGTGCCGGACATGCCCTTGATGCACCCGGCGCGCTCGAACAGCGTCGCGAGATCCGAGTACATGTAGCCGGGGAACCCCTTGCGGCTCGGAATCTCGCCCTTCGAGGACGACACCTCGCGCAGCGCCTCGGCGTAGTTCGTCATGTCGGTCAGGATCACGAGCACGTGCTTGCCGCAGTGGAAGGCCAGGTATTCGGCAGCCGTCAGCGCGTAGCGGGGCGTCAGGAGCCGTTGCGTCGACGAGTCGCTCGCGAGGTTCAGGAACAGCGCGGTGCGCTCGAGCGCGCCGTTCTGTTCGAGGCTCCGGCGGAAATACTCGGCGCTGTCGTAGGGCACGCCGATGCCCGCGAAGACGATCGCGAACTCGCCGCTTCCGGCGTTCCGGATGCGCGCGTGCGTCGCGATGTCGACGGCAAGGCGGTCGTGCGGCAGGCCGCCGCCGGAGAACAGCGGCAGCTTCTGCCCGCGCACGAGGCTGTTCATCAGGTCGAGCGCGGTGACGCCGGTTTCGATGAAATCGCGCGGCATCTCGCGTGCCACGGGATTCATCGGCAGCCCGTCGATTTGAAGGCGCTCGCGTGCGGCCAGCGGTGGCCCGCCGTCGATCACCTGACCGACGCCGTTGAAGACGCGCCCCAGCATGGATGGCGCGACGCCGAACGACAGGGGCTCTCCGAAGAAGCGCACGACGGTGCCTGCCAGGGCAAGTCCCGCCGTCGCCTCCAGCACCTCGATCGTCAACATGTCGTGGTCGACCGCCGCCACGCGACCGAGGCGCGCCCGGCCGTCGGCACCCCGCACTTCGACCGCGTCCTGCAGGCCGACGTCGAGCGTGCGGCGCAGGAAGATGAGCGGCCCTTCGAGCCGCGTCGCCGCGCCTTCAACCGTGAGGCGCATCGTGCGTCTCCTGCCGCCCGGTCATCGCCTCGAACTCGCGGTCGATCGCCTCGGACAGCTCGGCGAAACGGGTGAGCTCCGCGTCCCCGATGTCCTCGCCCAGCCGCTGCAGCGGCCGCACGCACTGCATCTGCGCGATGTCGGCCGGCGAGGCGCCTTCTGCAAGCGCATGCTCCGCAAGGTCGAAGAAGCGGTCGAGCAGGCGCATCATCGCAGACTGCCGCGCGGGCGCGCACACGCGGTCGTTTTCCGAATAAGCGGACTGGCGCAGGAAAGCGTCGTTGACGAGGCCCGCGCAGAAGAGCGTGAGCTGCTGCCGCGCGGGCAGCGCGTCCTTGCCGATGATGCGCGCCATCCGCTCGAGGCGGGCCTCCTCGTCGAGCAGCGTCAGAAACCTCTTGCGCAGCGCGAACCAGCGGTCGTTGCCCTGCGCTGCCCACCACGGGGCGAAATCGCGCGCGTCCTCGGCGTACGACTGCAGCGGATTGATCGCCGGGTAGAAGCGCGCCTGCGCGCGCTTGACGTCGAGCGCCCAGAACGCCTTGACGTAGCGCTTGGTATGCGACGTGACCGGCTCCGAGAAGTCGCCCGACGGCGGGCTGATCGCACCGATGATCGTCACCGAGCCGGTGCCGCCGCCAAGGGGCTCGACCATCGCCGCGCGCTCGTAGAAGTCGGCGAGGCGCGACGAAAGATACGCGGGGTAGCCGCCCTCTCCGGGCAATTCGCCGAAGCGCCCGGAAACTTCGCGCAGCGCTTCGGCCCAGCGCGACGTCGAGTCGGCCATGAGCGCGACATGAAGGCCCTGATCGCGAAAATACTCGGCAACGGTGACGGCGGAATAGATCGACGCTTCGCGCGCCGCAACAGGCATGTTGGACGTGTTGGCGATGATGACCGTACGCTCCATGAGCGGCCGCCCGGTGCGCGGGTCGGTGAGCCCGGGGAATTCGTCGAGCACGCCCGCCATCTCGTTGCCCCGCTCGCCGCAGCCCAGGTAGACGATCACGTCGGCGTTGCAGCCTTTCGCCAGCGCTTCCAGGAGCACGGTCTTGCCCGTTCCGAACCCGCCCGGGATGGCGGCCTTGCCGCCCTGCGCGACGGGAAACAGGCTGTCGAGGATGCGCTGACCGGTGATCATCGGTGCGCGCGCAGGCAGTCGCGCCGCGACCGGGCGCGGGAGGCGCACGGGCCACGTGTGCGACATCGCCAGCGCGTGTCCGCGGCCGGCGTCGTCGCGCAGAGTGCCGATCTCGGCGTCGTCCGCATAGTTTCCCGGTGCGGCGATAGCGACGACCGTTCCCGCGACGTTCGGCGGAACGAGACATTTCTGCACGATGCCGCAGGCCGACGTCGCCTCGCCGACGATCGCTCCGCCCCGCAGGACGTCGCCGCGTCGCACCCGCGGCGCGAACGAAAACGATCGCGCTGCCTGCGGGCGGCGCCCCGGGCGCACGAAAGCGGTTTCCGCTCCCGCGAGCGGCCGCAGCAGGCCGTCGAAGATGCGACCGAGGAGACCGGGCCCGAGAGTGATCGCCAGCGGCGTGCCGTCGCCTTCGACAATGGCGCCGGGTCGCAGTCCCGTCGTGTCCTCGTAGACCTGCGCGGTGATCTCGTCACCGTCGAGGCGCACGACCTCGCCCAGCAGGGCATCCCCGCCGACGCGCACCGCCTCGCGCAGCGCGAACGGTCCGGCGGCCGTGGCGCGAAGGACAGGACCTGAAATCCACCGGATCGTCGCGCGGCTCATCCGTCGACTTCGAGGTGCTTCAACAGGCTGGCGCCGATCTCGACGCGATCGGCGACAAGACCGCCGAGCGTCGCGTCCAGGACATTGCCGCCGATGTCGATCTTCAGGCCCGCGCGCATCGTGCTGTCGGCGACGAGCTGCGGACGCATGCCGCAGATCGCCGCGATCGATCCGGCCATCGCCTCGCGCTCTCCGTCCGTCAATCCCGGTGCGTGCACGACGCGCCAGCCGCCCCGCGGCAACGCGGCACTCGCCTCTGCTGTTGCGTGCTCGACCCAGGCGATGCGCGATTCGCTTCGCTGCCATCGATCGCACAGTGCCTGCGGCAACTTGCCGAGTCCGGCGGCAAGGAATTCCGCGGCGCGCCGCTGCAGGCGCAGGCGCCGGTGCGTCTCGAGGCCGGCACGCGCTGCGTCGAGCCGCGACGCGAAACGTCGCCGCTCTTCGACGAACGTCTCGCGCGTGCGTTGCCGGGCCTGCGCGTGCGCGGTGGCGAGCATTGCCGCTGCGCGCTCGCGCGCGTCGCCGAGAATTGCGTCGCGGCGGCGCGCGCCATCGGTCAGGACGAGATCGAGAAGTGCCTGCGTTCGCGAGTCGAGCGTCATCTGCGGATCCTCGAGGCCCAGCTGCCCGCGCAGGCGCATCGCGAGGTCCGGCGCCGGGAAATCGCCGTCGAGGGCGGGAACCATCAGGACCAGCGGCGCAATGCCGATCTCCGCGCAGGCGAGATCGCGCGCCGGAATCCGCGCGGCGACCGCAGCGGACACGAGCACCAGCGATGCCTGTTCACGCGCCCGCGCAAGCGCTGCGCCTTCTTCGCCCGGCGAAGGCGTCGCGACTTCCGCGCCTGCCAGCCGGAAACCTGCCGCGCTCGCTTCGTCACCGATGTAGAACAGCGTGGACATCAGCCAAGCCGGTTGAGGATCAGGATCGAGACGATGAGCCCGTAGATCGCGATTCCTTCGGCGAGACCCACCAGGATCAGAAGGCGTCCGAAGAGCTCGGGCTTTTCCGCGAGCGCTCCAATGGCGGCGGCGCCGACCTTGGCCACGGCGAAGCCTGCGCCCAATGCGGCGAGCGCCGTCGACAGGGCCGCCGCGAGCACGCCGAGGGTTGCGGCCTCGGGCCCGAGCGCGCCCTCCCGGGCAGCGGGTCCTGCGGCCATGACGTGGGGCGAAGATGCCAGCAGCAGCGTTCCAAGCGCGGCCAGGATCGCGGTGACGGTGACGAGTGCGACGATGAAGCGGGGGGTGGTTTTCATTCAATGCTCCTGCGCGACGATGGGTGGCGCCGGCAACGGGCGGAAAACGCGCCCCGGCGCGGCGAGGAAACGCGTGAAGAACTCGAACAGCACGAGCCTTGTGGTCTGGATCGAGACCACGAGACCTTCCAGCACGAGCACGACGAGATTGCCGGCGATCAGCACCAGCGCCCTGGCGATGGTTCCGCCCGCGGCGTCCATCAACGCGACGATTGCGGAAGACAGGCCGGCGTGGGCGAGCGCGAATGCGCCCACCCGCGCGAACGAAAGCGTGTTGATCAGAATCTGCAGCGTTCGCTCGATCAGCTCGGCAACCGCAGAGAGCGCGGCTCCAACCGCGCGTGCCGCGACGGCTCGGCCGACGCAGAAGGCGGCGGCGGCAGCAGCAGCGACGATCAGCGCGGAGGTGGAGACGACTGCGGCCAGCAACGAGATGTAGACGGCCACGAGCCACACTTCGCTGCAGAACCAGCCGCGCAGCTCGCGGCGCCAATGGGCCTCGAGCGCGGTCAACAACAGCCCGGTCGTGAGCAGAACTGCGCCACCGTATAACGGAACGAGCAGCACGGTAAGCGGTGCGGCGAGCGGGTCGATCCATCGCGGTTCGACGATGCCCTGGAGGCCGAAGACGCTGCCGAAAAGGACACCGAAGAACGTCGCTCCGATGCCTCCGGCGATGAACAGGCGGGCCAAGGGCCAGCGCTTGCGCAATGCGACGCCCGCTCCCGTGATCACGAGGCCCTGACCGACGTCCCCGAACATGTAACCGAACATCAGCGGGACGACGATCACGAGCAGCAGGGTCGGGTCCGCCTCGTTGCGCGCGGGGATCCCGAGCGCGCGAATGAAGATCTCGAAGGGTTTGGCCCAGAGGGGATTCGCGAGCAGCAGCGGCGCCTTCATCGTCGGAGGGGCCGACGGAAAATGCAGCAGCGCGCGCGCGCCCGACCTGTCGAGCGCGGCTTCGATCCCGACCCCCGTGAAGTCGCTGGTCCAGCCGGTGATCCAGCAGAAGAGGTCGCCGGACTCGAGTGCGCGCACGTTTTCGATCAGCCATTGCAACCGTTGCGCGTCCCCCAGCGACGTCGCGAGATCGTGTTTTTCGTGCAGGGCCGCGAGCCGGGCCGCCAGACGATTCTCCTCGGCGTCGAGCGCCGCGAGGCGAGGCGCGATGTACCGCTCGTTGGCGGCGGTGTCCGCTTCGAGCCAGGGCGGCGCATCGTAGATCCGCCCCTTCTGCTGCGCCGCCTGCTGCGAAAGCGCGTCGATGTCGTCCGCGTTGCCGACATTGAGCGCGGCCAGTGCGCACACCATCGTTCCGTCGAGGTCGACGCGGCGCGTGAGGATGCCCGCCGGCAGCTCGGGCGCGCTGTCGGGCGGGAACACGGCGAGCCGCGCGCGCAGCACCGGGCCCGCTTCGGCGAGCTGCGCGAAATCGATGGTCGATGCGCCGACCGCCGCGAGCACGCGACGCCACAGCAGGATCTCCGCGCGTTCCTCCCCGCAGCGCTGGAGGTGCCCGATCACGGGTTCCGCGTCCACCGCCCATGCGCGGACGTGCGCGAGGCTCCGCGCAAGCGTTGTCGTCGGGGTCTCGGGGAACGTGGACACCCGACGAGGGCCGGCGGGCCAGTAGGCGTGATGGCGAAGCGCGAGTTCCGCGAATTCGGCGAGCTGCGGTCGCAGGTCGGCGAGCGCCGCGGGCAGCGCCGCGCTGGCCCGAGCCTCGAGCTCGACCGCCTCGGTCTTCGCGAGCGCTTCCAGCGCCAGCGTCGCGTCGTCGCGCGCGGCAAGGATGGCGAACCAGCGGGCCGGTTGGGGGCGGATCACGCGACGACTCCCGTCGGCGGAAAAATCGCCCGCCGCAGCAGTTCGCCGCGAAGGCGCTCGAGGTCGAGTGCCGACAACGCGAGGAAGACAAAGACCGCCGCGGGATCCGAAACCGCGCGACGGTAGAGAAGCTCGAGACGCGATGCGAGCGTACGCCGGCCCGACACGCTGTCGCGGGTCCCGGGCGCCGCGAGCGCCGCGCCATGTCGTGCGAGCAGGTTCGCGCACTCGGCGAGAAGCGCACTGCCGGCGCGCGAACGTGTCGGCAGACGCCGCCTCCATTCGAGGCCCCACGCCCTCACGAGCCCGTCCGGATTCCGCCACGCGGAAGCGAGCGGCGCAAGCGGTCCGGCGGGACTCCGCGTCGCGGTCTCGTGGCACAGGTCGCGGTAGACAGGGTCATCGCGCATCCACGGGAGCGGCGTGCCGCCACGCGCGAGGAATTGCGCCACCGGCAGCTCGACGAGCATGCCGGCCCAGGAAATTGCGGCCTGCCACTCGGCGGGCATCCAGAGCCCGATCTCGTCGACCTGCGCGCGCGCGTTCCCGCGCAGTGCGCCCTCGATCGTGTGCGGGTCCGCGTCCGGGGCGATGCCCGTCAGCCAGCGTCGGAAGGACGGCGCGCGCGCCGCGTCGATCAGCGCGGGCAGCCGACGAATGACGGCCAGGGCGCGCCACGCGGCTTCGTTCGGGCGCTCGCCGAAGCGCGCGGCAATCCGCGCCAGCGCGTAGTCGAGGTCGCCGTGGCGGATCATCGGAGACCGGTCGTGAGTTCGGCGCAGAGCGCGGCGACGGCACGTTCCAGGCGAACGAGGTCCTCGGTCGAGAGGCTGCGCGCTGCGTCCTGCGCCGTGGCTTCGGCATCGATGTCGGCGATCTCGCGTGCGGTGCGTGCGGCAAATCTCTCGCGCACGCAATGCATGCGGCGCTCGGTGCGCTCGGCGATCGCGCGTGCGGCTTCGCGGGCGCGGTCGACGATCGCTGCGGATTCGCTCGCCGCATTGACCACGTCATCGCGCGCCGCGCGCTCCGCGGCGAGCACACGACCGATCGCCTCATCGACGGCGGTATCGGCGGGTGGCGGCGGTTTTCTGGACATGGGCAATTGCGCGCAGCGGCGGACACGGCCCCGAGCGAGGCTGCGCGGGCCGCGACCGTCGCGCTGGCGAAGTGCGCTGCCAGGCTAGTCACGGTGCGTGGGCCCCGCATCTTTGCCGAGCCTGCGACGCGCATGCTCCACCGCCACCTTCGCGGCCAGGCACGCTCGCGTCGCGCCGGTGTCGGGATGCTCTCGAAGTGCTCACTTCCTGTTACGCACCCCGTTACAAACGTTGCCGGCACCGGCGACGCCGAATCTGCCGCGCCCGTCCTGCTCACGCTATCCCGTTCACCGCATAGAGATGTTGACCGGGGTCAAGTTGCCGCCGGTGCTACCGGTTCTAAATGTCGGCTTGGAGAAGGTGGCAGAGCGCCGCGCAGCGGCGACCGCGAGTTCGCACGTTCCTGTCGGAGGATAGATCGTGTACGAAACCAACTATGCACTCATGCGCCGCCAGGGAATCACGCGGCGCAGCTTCCTCAAGTTCTGCAGCCTCACCGCGGCTTCGCTGGGGCTCGGCGACGCCGGCGCGCAGCAGATCGCCAAGGCGCTGGAAACCAAGCCGCGCACGCCGGTGATCTGGCTGCACGGTCTCGAGTGCACGTGCTGCAGCGAATCCTTCATCCGCTCGGCGCACCCGCTTGCGAAGGACGTCGTGCTGTCGATGATTTCGCTCGACTACGACGACACGCTGATGGCGGCCGCGGGCTACCAGGCCGAAGAGGCGCTCGAGCAGACGATCTCGAAGTACAAGGGGAACTACATCCTCGCGTGCGAAGGCAATCCGCCGCTCGCCGACGACGGCGTGTACTGCATCCCGGGCGGCAGGCCGTACGTCGAGAAGCTGCGCCACGTCGCGAAGGATGCGAAGGCGATCGTCTCGTGGGGCAGCTGCGCCTCGTGGGGCTGCGTGCAGGCGGCGAAGCCGAACCCGACGCAGGCGACGCCGATCCACAAGGTCATCACCGACAAGCCGATCATCAAGGTGCCGGGCTGTCCGCCCATCGCCGAGGTGATGACGGGGGTCATCACCTACATCCTCGCATTCGACCGCCTGCCCGATCTCGACGCGCAGGGGCGCCCCAAGATGTTCTACAGCCAGCGGGTCCACGACAAGTGCTATCGCCGCCCGCACTTCGACGCGGGACAGTTCGTCGAGAAATTCGACGACGCCGGCGCGCGGATGGGCTATTGCCTCTACAAGGTCGGCTGCAAGGGACCGGTCACGTACAACGCGTGCTCCGCGCTGCGCTGGAACGAGGGGTTGTCGTTCCCGATACAGTCGGGCCACGGCTGCATCGGCTGCTCCGAGGACGCGTTCTGGGACAAGGGCTCGTTCTACGATCACCTGACGACGATCCGGCCGCCGGGCCTGAGCGGTGTCGAGGGCACCGCGGACAGGATCGGCCTCACCGCGCTGGGCGTCGCCGGCGCGGCGGTCGTCGCGCACGCGGCGGTCACCGCGATCAAGCAGGCGCGCAGCAAGACCCGCAATGACAAGGTCAGCGAAACGGAGAGGTGATCATGGCGACCGTCCAAACCCAGGGCTTCACGCTCGACAACAGCGGCAAGCGCATCGTCGTCGACCCGATCACCCGCATCGAGGGCCACCTGCGCATCGAGGTGAACGTCGACAAGAACAACGTGATCCGCAACGCGGTGTCCACGGGGACGATGTGGCGCGGCCTCGAAGTGATCCTGAAGGGCCGCGACCCGCGCGACGCGTGGGCATTCGTCGAGCGGATCTGCGGCGTGTGCACGGGCGTGCACGCGCTGACGTCGGTGCGCGCGGTCGAGGATGCGCTGCAGATCAAGATTCCCAAGAACGCGAACATCATCCGCAACCTGATGCACGCAACGCTGTACGCGCAGGACCACCTGGTGCATTTCTACCACCTGCACGCGCTCGACTGGGTCGACGTCGTGTCGGCGCTCAAGGCCGACCCGAAGCGGACCTCCGAGATCCAGCAGAGCATCTCGCCCTGGCCGAACAGCTCGCCGGGTTACTTCCGCGAGGTGCAGGGGCGATTGAAGCGGTTCGTCGAGAGCGGCCAGCTCGGGATCTTCGCCAACGCGTACTGGGGCAATCCGGCCTACCGGCTGCCGCCGGAAGTGAACCTCCTCGCGACGACGCATTACCTCGAGGCGCTCGACTTCCAGAAGGAAATCGTCAAGATCCAGACGATCTTCGGCGGCAAGAATCCGCACCCCAACTGGCTGGTCGGCGGTGTGCCGAGCCCGCTCAACGTCGACGGCCCGGGCGCGGTCGGCGCGGTCAACATGGCCACGCTCAACATGGTCAAGGACATCTGCGACCGCACGATCGAGTTCGTCGATCAGGTCTATATCCCGGACCTGCTCGCGATCGCCGGTTACTACAAGGAGTGGGCGCAGTGGGGCGGCGGCCTGTCGGGCAAGAATGTGCTCGCCTACGGCGAATTCCCCGAGATTGCGAATGACTACACGAACGAAAGCCTCGGACTTCCGTCGGGCGTGATCCTGAACGGCGACCTGTCGAAGGTCCAGGACGTCGATCTCAAGGATCCGGAGCAGGTGCAGGAATGGGTGACCCACTCCTGGTACAAGTACGCCGACGAGAACAAGGGGCTGCACCCGTTCGACGGCGTGACCGATCCGAACTTCGTTCTCGGCAAGGACACCAAGGGCACGCGCACCAACATCAAGGAACTCGACGAGTCGGCGAAGTACTCGTGGGTGAAGTCGCCGCGGTGGAAGGGCAACGCGGTCGAAGTCGGCCCGCTCGCGCGCTACATCGTCGCCTACGCCCGCGGGCGCAAGGACATCAAGGAACAGGTCGACGGCGTACTGAAGACGCTCGACGTGCCGATCACCGCGCTGTTCTCGACGCTCGGGCGCACGGCGGCGCGCGGGCTCGAATGCCAGTGGGCGGCGCACCGGATGCGCAAGTACCACGACGACCTCGTCGCCAACATCAAGGCAGGCGATCTCGCGACGGCGAACACCGAGAAGTGGGACCCGTCGACATGGCCGGCCGAGGCGAAGGGTTCGGGTCCCTGCGAGGCTCCGCGAGGCGCGCTGGGACACTGGATCAAGATCAAGAACACGAAGATCGACCTTTACCAGTGCGTCGTCCCGACCACCTGGAACGCCGGTCCGCGCGATGCCAAGGGACAGATCGGCGCGTATGAGGCGGCGCTGCTCAATACCCCCATGGCGAAGCCCGAGCAGCCGGTCGAGATCCTGCGGACCATCCACAGCTTCGACCCGTGCCTCGCCTGCGCCACGCACGTGATGAGCCCCGAGGGCGAGGAGCTCGTTTCGGTCAAGGTGCGCTAGGCCAAAGGAGGCTCGCATGCAAGTCGATCGCGTAACCGGGAGGGTCGAAGGAGGCCCGCTCGTCGATACGTATGTGTACGAGGCCCCGGTCCGCCTGTGGCACTGGGTGACCATGCTTTGCATCATCGCCCTCGGAGTCACGGGCTACCTGATCGGTGCACCGCTGCCGGCGATCGGCGGCGAGCCCGCCTTCAGCTATTTCTTCGCCGACATCCGGATGATCCACATGATCTCCGGGTGGATTCTCGCGGTCGCGTTCCTGGTCCGCATCTACTGGGCATTCGTCGGCAATCACCATGCGCGGGCGCTCTTCATCGTGCCCTTCTGGAGCGGCAAATGGTGGGCGGGTCTCTTCGGCGACATCCGCTACTACCTGTTCCTCCGGAAGCACGGCGAGCTGTGGGTCGCGCACAATCCGCTCGCACAGTTCGCGATGTTTTCGATGTTCGTGCTGGGTGTCGTCGTGCAGATCCTGACCGGATTCGCGCTCCTCGCGCAGCAGTACCCGTGGGGCACGCCGTGGATGAACCTCTTCGGGTGGGTCACCGTGCTGCTGGGCGACCCGCAGACGGTGCGCACCGTCCATCACCTCGCGATGTGGTACATGCTGCTGTTCGCGCTCATCCACACGTACATGGTGTTCCGCGAGGACATCACGCGCGGCTCGACGGTCATCAGCACGATGATCAACGGCATCCGGATGTTCAAGGGCGAGCCCAGGGCCTGACCGGCGCCCGCCCATGCTGCCGCGAACGGAGACCGCTCGATCGAGGCGCGCCGCGAGCGCGCGCCCGGCGGCAGCGCCGGTGTTGCCGATGGCGCGATCGCGCAAGCCGCCGCATCCGGGTGCGTTCCTCGAATCGCGGTTCCTGAAGCCGCTCGCGATCACCCAGACCGAGCTCGCGCAGGCGCTCAATATCTCGCGCCGGCGCGTCAACGAGCTCATCAACGGCCGCCGCGCGATCACGCCGGACACCGCCGTGCGCCTCGCGCTGTATTTCGGGAACGAGGCGGCGTTCTGGATGCACCTGCAGGTCGCGTGGGACATGCACGCGGCGGTGCGGCAGATCCGCTCGCTAGCCCGCGCGTAGCCGCTCTCGCGGATGCCACGCGGAACCGTGCGCGCGGGATGCGCGACGGCCGCGCAACCATTGACCTAGCGCAATGCGCCGCATGCCGGCGCGCGTAGTCTGTCCCGTGTTACATATGGGGTTACATGTGACGGGATGAGACGTCGCCGCGAAGCGCTGGTGCTCGGCATCGGAAACGTCCTGTGGGCGGACGAGGGGTTCGGCGTGCGCGCGGTGGAAGCGCTGCACGCGGCGTTCGTCTTTCCTCCGGAAGTTCTGCTGCAGGACGGCGGAACGCTCGGCCTTGCCCTTTACGACGCCGTGTCCTCGGCACGGCGCGTGCTCGTCCTCGACGCGATCGACTACGGGTTGCCCGGCGGCACGCTGCGCGTCCTTCGGGACAACGAGGTGCCCGCGTGGGGCCGCGCGAAGATCTCGCCGCACCAGACCGGATTCAACGACGTTCTCGCACTCACGCAACTGAACGACTGCGCGCCGGAAACGATCGTCGCCATCGGCGTCCAGCCCGTTCTGCTCGACGATTTCGGCGGCAGCCTGACCGTTCCCGTCAAAGCGCGCCTCGCGGAGACCGTTGCCCTTGCCGCGCACGAGCTTTCCGCCTGGGGCTATCCGGGCGACCGGCGACAACCCGGCGACTTGTTCGAGCCGCTCAATGCCGCATCGCTCGTGCTCGAGGCGTACGAGTCGGGCCGCCCGTCGCACCTCGAAGCCTGCCGCATCGGCGATCCGCGCGTGCTCGCGGACCTCGCCCGGGACGAGAGCTGACGATGTGCATCGGCACTCCGATGCGGGTCGTGACCGCCGGCGAACACTTCGCCGAATGCACGGGACGCGGCCTGCGCCAGCGCCTCGACGTCAGGCTTGTCGGGAGCGTGCCGCCGGACACCTGGGTCCTTGCCTTCCGGGGTTCCGCCGTGCGCGTCCTCACGGCCGCCGAAGCGGCGCAGACGAACGCCGCGCTCGACGCGCTCGACCAGCTGAGGTCGGGAGTGCACGACGTCGACGCCTGTTTCGCCGACCTCGTCGGGCGCGAGCCCCAGCTGCCGGACCACCTCAAGGGGGGACGTTGATGACCTTGCCGATGCCGCTCGGCGCAGGTGCCGACCCGCATGGCGTATCCGCTCATCGCGCAACTGTTCACCGGGCATGGGTACACCGACGTGGACGCGGAAAATTTCGATGCGTTCACCCGCCGTCCCGGCCGCACGCTCCTTCTGTTTCTCGAGGATCCGGCGCGCTTCAAGGAAACGCTCGACCTCGCCGTGATCGTTCCCGAGATCGCGCGTGCGTTCGCGCCGCGCCTCGCCGTCGGCGTGCTGCTGCCGAAGGCGGCGCGGACGTTTGCCTCCCGCTACGGCTTTCGACGCTGGCCGGCCTTCGTGATCCTGGCGGACGGCGAATACGTCGGCGCGATCGATGGCCTGCGCAACTGGGACGAGTACCTGACCGAAGTGGCGGCGCTGCTCGAACGCGCGCCCATCCGAGCGCCGACCGTCGGCATTCCGGTGCGTGCCGATGGCGACGCGGCGAAAAGCTGCGATGCGTGACGACGATCGACTGGAGGAACGATGAAGGATTTCCCGCTCCCCGTGCGCACGTGGGGTCCCGGTTCGCAGGTCGGCGACGACGGGCCTGTCCAGTGTCTCGACCTGCCGCGCGACATGGACACGTTCGAGATGCCGAGAGTCCCCGACGATGCCGATGCTCGCGCCCTCGCCATTGCGCGCGACGCGCTCGCCGGATACCTCGGCGAGTTGACGCGATGGGACGTTGCGTCCGGCAGGTACGGTCCGGGGCTCGATCTCGCGCACATTCCGACCGGTGCGCTCACGGTGATGAACCAGGTTCTGGGCGAAGGCGAGGTTTCGATCCGGATCGGCGGACCCGTGCAGTACCGGATTCAGGAGAGCGTGTTCACCGGGATCTGGCGCGTCGTGGCGCTCGACGGCGAAGGCCACGCTGTGACCGATAGCCTGGAGGCGGCCCCTCTGCCGCGCGCCGCCGTCGAAACGGCGCGCACCGCGGCATCGACGCACGTGCCGGATGTCGCGCTGCCCGCAGGGGCGATGAATTCCCCGGCGCTGCTCGCGGAGATCGCGGGCCAGCTCGCGACGAGGAAGGCAGGCGACCGCGCGCACGTCATCAACCTGACGCTGTTCCCGATGACGCCGGAGGACCACCAGGTGCTCGAGGCGGCGCTGCCCGTCGGTCCGGTCGCGATCATCTCGCGCGGGTTCGGCAACTGCAGGATAACGTCGACGGGCGCGCGCGACGTCTGGCGCGTCCAGTACTTCAACAACATGAATACGCTGATCCTCAACACGCTCGAGATCGTCGACTTGCCGGAGGTGGCGATCGCCGCGACGGAAGACCTCGAGGACAGCCGGGTGCGCATGGCCGAGCTGATCGACTGGATGAGCGAGTCCGTCGCCGAGGCGGCACGGTAGCTATGCCGACGTTCGAGAGCTTCGGCGACGCCGGCAAGCTCGGGCCGAACACGCGAATGGAATGCAAGGTGTGCTGGTACATCTACGATCCCGCGGAGGGCGACGTCGTCTGGCAGATCGCCGCGGGCACGCCGTTCGCGCAGCTGCCGCCTCACTGGACCTGCCCGAATTGCTCGGCGACGCAGGGACAGTTCCTGGTGCTGCCCGATGAATGACGACGCGCCGTTTCTGACCGACCCGTCGCCACGTCTGGAAGCCGCGTTCCGCGCGGCTGCGACAAGATTGACCGGGCTCGATTTCCTCAATCCGGCGCTGGCGATCGAGGCGGTGGGTTTCGCGCCGTGGGGCGGCCACTGGCTCGGTGTGCTCGTCACCCCGTGGTTCATGAACCTGATGCTCGCGCCGGGCGACATCTCGCTCTGGCAGCCGCTTGCGCAAGGCGAGAAGCGAAGCTATGCGTTCCCGGCAGGAACGTACGAATTCATCGGCGCCTTCGACGAGATGGCGGGCGAATACCAGCTGTGCTCGCTGTTTTCGCCCGTGCGCGAGTTCGAGGATCACGCGACGGCGCGCTACGTCGCCCGGCTCGCGCGCGAGGCGCTTTTCGACGCCCGGAATGCGGAAGGTTCCGAGATTCCGGCCGCGAACCTGCCGCCGGACGGCGGTCCGCTCGCGCGGCTCGAGGGAACGCTCGCCACGCCGATGTCGAAGCAGGACTTTCTGCACGGCCGGTTTCTCGCCGGCGACCATGACGATCGAGGGTGACTTGACGGTACGCCTCGCATGGGACGGGCGCCGCGTCCACGGCGTGACCGTTCGCTCGACGCGCCCGTTCGTGGCGCCCCGGCTCTTCGCCGGGCGTGCGCGCGCGGAAGTTGCGGCGATGGTGCCGCTCATCTACAGCGTCTGCGCGCATGCGCAGGGCGTGGCGTCCGCATCCGCGCTGGAGGTCGCCGCTGGCGAGACGCCCGCGAGGGCGACGATCATCGCGCGCCGTCGGGTGGTCCTTCTCGAGGCGGTTCAGGAGTACCTGTGGCGATTGCTGATCGACTGGCCTCTCGCCATGGGCCACGCGGGCGAGATCGAGGCCGTCGCGGCGACGCGGCGCGCGGTGGCACCCGCGCTGACGGCGCTATCGGCGCACGCCCGGCGCGTCGACGGGGACGCCGACGTCCACGGGGATGGCAACGTCAGTGTCGCGGCGAAGTCGCTCGCCGAGATTGCGGGAAAACATGTCTACGGGATGCCTCCCGATGTCTGGCTCGCCAGCAGCGATGCCGACGCAATCTCGGCTTGGGCGAGGAATGGAAAAACGGGGCCGGCGCGGCTCCTCGACGAGTTGCTGGCGCGCGCGCCTGATCTCGCGAGGAGCGACACAGCGCTGATGCCTTCACCGCGGCGCGACGCACTTGCCGCGGCGGTCGTGCCGGCGCTGCGCGGCGATCCCGCGTTCGCGCAGGCGCCATCGTGGGGCGGATCTCCGGTCGAGACCGGCGCGCTTGCCCGAGTCGGATCGCACCCATTCGTTTCTGCGATCCGGGCGCGCTGCGGCAACTCGGTGCCTACGCGGTTCGCGGCGAGGTTGACCGAACTGGCCCTTCTGCTCGGCCGGCTTGCAGGTGCGATGCACGACGATTCGCCTGCACCGTGGGTCGATGCATTTGCGCTCGACAGGGACGAGGGATTGGGTGCCGTGCAGACGGCGCGTGGTCTCCTGCTGCATCACGCAGTGCTCGATGGCGGGCGCGTCGATGCGTACCGGATCGTCGCGCCGACGGAATGGAACTTTCACCCGGCCGGCGCGCTCGTCCGCGGGCTCTCGACGCTCTCCGCCAACGACGAACCGCAGCTCGTCCGGCAGGCGCGCCTTGCCGTGCAGGCGCTCGATCCTTGCGTCGCGTGCCGTGTCGAGGTCGCACATGCATGAGCTCTCGCTCGCCGAAGGCATGCTCGACGTCGTCGCGGGCGCCGCGAGAAGGGACGGCGCACGGAAGGTGCGCACCGTGTGGCTCGAGCTGGGCGCCCTTTCGCACGTCGAGGCGCAGGCCCTGCGTTTTTGCTTCGACGCGGTGACGCGGGGAAGCATCGCGGAAGGGGCGACGCTCGAGATCGTGACGACGCCAGGCCAGGCGTGGTGCATGCCGTGCGGGGAAGGTGTGCCGCTGATGCGCCTCGGCGACGCGTGCCCGACATGCGGCAGCCATCAGTTGCAGGTCGTCGGCGGCGACGAAATGCGGGTCAGGGAAATCGCCGTCGCCTGACAAGGTCCTGCCAGGGGAACGGAAACGGAAAGGGAGTTCGACATGTGCACGACATGCGGCTGCGGTCACGGCGAAACGCGGATCGACGACGTTCCCCTGGGAGCGAAGGCACCGCACGAGCATGAACCCGGAGGGGCGCACGCGCACGTCCACGCCGACGGAACGTGGCATGTTCACGTGCATGAAAGCGGCGCCGGCGCACCGGTCGCGGGCGGTGCATTCGGCGCCGTTCATGCGGCCGGGACGACGCGCGAGCGGATCGTGCAGGTCGAGCGCGACATTCTGGCCAAGAACAATGCGTTCGCAGCGTCGAACCGCCGGGAATTTGCCGACCGCGGCATTTTTGCCCTGAACCTGGTGTCGAGCCCGGGATCGGGGAAGACGACGCTGCTGGCGAAGACCATCGAGGCGCTGATCGACCGGTTGCCGATCTCCGTGATCGAAGGCGATCAGCAGACCTCCCTCGACGCCGACCGCATACGCGCGGCCGGGGCGAGAGCCGTGCAGATCAACACCGGCAAGGGCTGCCATCTCGACGCGCAGATGGTCGCGCAGGCGCTCGCCCTCGCTGGGACTCGCCGACGATTCCCTGCTGCTGATCGAGAACGTCGGCAATCTCGTCTGCCCCGCCGCCTTCGACCTCGGCGAAGCGCACAAGGTCGTCATCCTTTCGGTCACCGAGGGCGACGACAAGCCTCTCAAGTATCCGGACATGTTCCATGCCGCGGATCTTCTCATCATCAACAAGATCGACTTGCTGCCCTACGTGGAGTTCGATGTCGGCAAGGCGATCGAGTGCGCCCGGCGCGTGCGGCCCGGTCTCGACGCCCTGTCCGTTTCGGCGGTGTCCGGCGAGCACTTTTCCGAATGGCTCGACTGGCTGGAATGCGGAGTGCGGCGTTCCCGCGCGCAACGCGACGGGACGGTTGCGGCGCTTCGCCGTCGCGTGGCCGCGCTCGAAAGCGAACTCGCGCACCGGAAGACGCCGGCCTAGCCTGGCCCGGGCGATCGACGACGCCGTCATCGATGGAAACGACCCTGCATCCGGCCGCGACGATGCGCAGGCGCATCGAAGTGCGCGGCGTCGTGCAGGGCGTGGGCTACCGGCCGTTCGTCTTCCGGCTCGCGCACGAGCTCGACCTCGCGGGCTGGGTCAACAACGACGGTGCGGGCGTGGCGATCGAAGTCGAGGGCGATCCCGAGCAGATCGCGCAGCTCACGCGGCGTCTTGCCGATGACGCTCCGCCGAACGCGCGGGTCGACAGCGTCACCGCGCACGAGTGCCTGCCGCGCGCGGAGCTCCGATTTCGTGATCCGCGAGAGCGGTGGCGGGCACGCGAGCACGGCGATCGGCCCCGACACGGCGGTGTGCGACGACTGCCTCGCCGAGTTGTTCGACCCGGCCGATCGCCGGCACCGCTACGCGTTCATCAACTGCACGAATTGCGGCCCGCGATATACGATCACGCGGGCGCTGCCCTACGACCGCGAGACCACCAGCATGGCGGCATTCTTCCAGTGCCCGGAATGTCTCGCCGAGTACCGCTCGCCGTTGCACCGCCGGTTCCATGCGGAACCCAACGCCTGTCCGAGGTGCGGGCCGCGCCTTGCGCTGCTCGGACGCCTCCGGGGTTGCGGTGGAGGGTAGCGATCCGATCGCCGCAGCGATCGCCCGCCTGCGCGCCGGCGACATCGTCGCGATCAAAGGGTTGGGCGGGTTTCACCTCGCCTGCGACGCCGGCAACGGCGCCGCCGTGGCCCGACTGCGGACGCGCAAGGCGCGCGAAGAAAAACCGTTTGCCGTGATGGTGGGCAATGCCGCCTCGTTGAATCCGTTTGCGATCGTGACTCCGGCCGAAATGGCCCTTCTGCATTCCACCGAGCGTCCGATCGTACTGTTGCGAAAGAAGAACGGCGCGGACGCCCGTCTGCCCGGCGTGGCGCCGGGGCTCGCGTGGCTCGGCGCGATGATCCCGGGCACGCCGCTCCAGTATCTGCTCTTCCATGAAGCGGCGGCGCGACCGGCCGGCACGGCGTGGCTCCGGCAACCGCATCCGCTCGTGCTGGTGATGACCAGCGCAAATCCGGGCGGCGAGCCTCTCGTCACCGACAACGGCGAAGCCGTGCGGCGCCTTGCCGGCATCGCGGATGCGCTGCTCGTGCACGATCGCGCCATCGTGACGCGTTGCGACGACAGTGTCCTGCGCGCGGGCGGGGGCGCCGGTCGCGGCGGATTCCAGTTCGTGCGGCGCGCACGCGGATACACGCCGCGCGCGATCAGGCTGGCGCGCGCCGGACCTTCCGTCGTCGCGCTTGGCGGCCACTTCAAGAACACCGTGTGCGTCACCCGCGGCGACGAGGCTTTCGTGTCGCAGCACATCGGAGACCTCGACAATGCGCCGACCTGCCTCGCGCTTGTCGATGCCGTGGCCCACCTGATGTCGATCCTCGCAGTCCGGCCAGCCGTCGTCGCCCATGACCTGCACCCCGATTTCTTCAGCACGCGGCATGCGGCGCGCCTCGCCCAGGCACTCCGCGTGCCTTGCCTGGGAGTCGCCCATCATCACGCGCACATCGCGGCGGTCATCGCCGAGCATCGAATCGAGGAGCCGGTGCTCGGTGTAGCGCTCGATGGCGTGGGCCTCGGCACGGACGGCGGGGCGTGGGGCGGTGAACTCCTGCGCGTCGAAGGAAGTGGATTTCGTCGGCTCGGACATCTGGCACCGTTGCGCCTCCCGGGCGCCGACATTGCCGCACGCGAACCCTGGCGCATGGCGGCTGCGGCGCTCGCGCGTTGCGGTCGCGGGGACGAGATCGCGCGACGCTTCCGCGACGAGCCGGCTTCGGCAACCGTGTCCGCAATGCTTGCGCGCGGCGTCAATTCACCCGCGACCTCGAGCATGGGCCGCCAATTCGACGCTGCCGCCGGTCTCCTCGGCATCCGGCGGAGGATGGCGTTCGAAGGGCAGGCGGCAATGCTGCTCGAAGGTCTGGCAGAGAGCCGCGGTGCGGTCGACGCGTTAGCTGGAGGCTTCGCAATCACCCCCCGCGGCGAGCTCGATTTCGCGCCCCTGTTCGCGCACCTTGCCGACGAATGCGATGCCGCGAACGGTGCGGCGTTGTTTCACGCGACGGTGGTTGCCGGACTCGCCGAATGGGTCGCGCGTGCGGGAGAGGCGGAAGGGCTGCGTACGGTGGCCTGTGGCGGCGGCTGCTTCCTCAATGCGGTCCTTGCGCGCGACCTGCGGAGCGCGCTCGCCGCACATGGCCTCGTGATGCACGAGGCGCTGGCGGTGCCGCCGAACGACGGCGGGCTCTGCCTCGGGCAGGCGCTCGTCGCGCAGCGGACGCCGACTCCGGAGACTTGACGATGTGTCTCGCCATTCCTGCGCGCGTCGTCGCGCTGCCCGAGCCGGATACGGCGCTGATCGACGTCGATGGCGTGCGCAAGCGCGTCTCGCTGGCACTGGTCGAGGGTGTGGCCATCGGCGACTACGTGATCGTGCACGTGGGCTACGCGCTGACGCGGCTTGACCCGCAGGAGGCCCTGCGGACGCTCCGTCTGTTCGCGGAGGCAGGCGAATCGTTTCCGGCGGCACCAGGCTCCCCATGAAGTACATCGACGAATTCCGCGACGGCGCACTCGCGCGGAAAATCGCCTCGGCGATCGCGCGCGAGGCGCGGCCGGACCGCCGCTATCACCTGATGGAGTTCTGTGGCGGTCACACGCACGCGATCTCCCGCTACGGCCTCAAGGACCTTCTGCCGGCAAACGTCGAAATGATCCACGGCCCCGGGTGTCCGGTGTGCGTGCTGCCCATCGGTCGCATCGACAGTGCAATCGAGCTCGCCGGGCGGCCCGGCCTGATTCTCGCGACGTACGCCGACACGATGCGCGTGCCCGCGTCAAAGGGGCTGTCGCTGATGAAGGCCAAGGCACGCGGCGCCGACATCCGGATGGTGTATTCCTGCGCCGATGCGGTCGCGATCGCCCGCGCGCAACCCGGACCGCGACGTCGTGTTCCTCGCCATCGGCTTCGAGACGACGACCCCTCCGACCGCGGTCGCCATCGTCGATGCGGCGACGCACGGGCTCGCCAATTTCAGCGTGTTCTGCAACCACGTGCTCACGCCCGCGGCGATCGCCAACATCCTGGAGTCGCCGGAGGTGCGCGAGCTGGGGACCGTGCCGCTCGACGGTTTCATCGGGCCCGCGCACGTCTCCACCGTCATCGGAACGCAGCCGTACGAGTATTTCGCCGAAGAGTACGAGCGCCCGGTCGTCATCGCCGGATTCGAGCCTCTCGACGTCATGCAGGCCATCCTGATGCTCGTGCGCCAGCTGAACGAGGGCCGGGCCGAGGTGGAGAACGAGTTCACGCGTGCCGTGACGCGCGACGGCAACCTGAAGGCCAAGGCGCTGGTCGCCGAAGTCTTCGAGCTTCGGCGAACATTCGAATGGCGCGGTCTGGGCGAGGTTCCGTACAGTGCGCTCGCCATCAAGGAAAAGTATCGTGCGCACGACGCCGAGATTCGCTACGGCATCGAATACCGTGCAGTCGCCGACAACAAGGCCTGCGAATGCGGTGCGATCCTGCGCGGCGTGAGGAAGCCGACCGACTGCAAGGTCTTCGGCACCGTGTGCACGCCGGAGAATCCGATCGGCTCGTGCATGGTGTCCTCGGAAGGCGCGTGCGCCGCGCATTACACGTACGGACGTTTCAAGGACGTGCGCGTGGCCGCGGGAGCGAGCGCATGAGTGCGGTGCGCCCGGGTTACGTCCGGCAAGTGGACTTCAAGCACGGCCGCGTCGACATGACGCACGGCAGCGGCGGTCGCGCGACGGCGCAGCTGGTCGACGAGCTGTTCGTGCGCGCGTTCGACAACGAGTGGCTGAGCGCCGGCAACGATGGCGCGCGGATCGCAATGCCGGCCGGCCGCGTGGTGATGGCCACCGACGCCCACGTGATCTCGCCGCTCTTCTTTCCCGGCGGCGACATCGGCTGCCTGTCGGTTCATGGCACGATCAACGACGTGGCGATGTCGGGCGCCGTGCCGGTCTACCTCGCCGCGACGTTCGTCCTCGAGGAAGGTTTTCCGCTTGCGGACCTGCAGCGCATCGTGCTGTCGATGGCCGCCGCCTCGCGTGCCGCCGGTGTGCCGATCGTCACCGGCGACACCAAGGTGGTCGAGAAGGGCAAGGGCGACGGCGTCTTCATCACGACGACGGGCGTCGGCGTCGTTCCGGACGGAGTCGACATCCGCGGCGACCGCGCGCGACCTGGCGACGCGATCCTGGTCAGCGGGACGCTGGGCGACCATGGTGTCGCCATCATGTCGTTGCGGGAGAATCTTTCGTTCGAGACGACGATAGCGTCGGACACCGAGGCGCTGCACGGCCTGGTGGCGGCGATGGTCGGCGCCGTGCAGGATATTCACTGCCTGCGCGATCCGACGCGAGGCGGGCTCGCGACGACGCTGAACGAGATCGCGGCGCAATCCGGCTGCGGGATGACGATCCGCGAGCGCGCGCTGCCCATCAAGTCGCAGGTGAACGCGGCGTGCGAGTTTCTGGGCCTCGACCCGCTCTACGTCGCGAACGAGGGCAAGCTTGTCGCGATCGTGCCCGCCGAGCACGCGGAACGACTGCTCGCGACGATGCGCGCGCATGCGCTCGGGCGCGACGCTGCGATCATCGGCGAAGTGGTCGCGGATCCGCTGGGTTTCGTGCAGATGGAAACCGTATTCGGTGGCCGCCGAAACGTCGACTGGCTCACCGGCGAGCAGTTGCCGCGGATCTGCTAGCTGCAGACCCAATGCGCATCCTGCTCCTCACGCATTCGTTCAACAGCCTGACGCAGCGGCTGTACGTCGAGCTGACCGAGGCGGGCCACGAGGTCGCCGTCGAGTTCGACGTCAACGACCGGGTGACGGAAGAGGCGGTTCACCTGTTCCGTCCCGAGCTCGTCGTCGCCCCTTTCCTGAAGCGCGCGATACCGGAATCCGTCTGGCGCGCGCACCGCTGCATCGTCATTCATCCGGGGATTCCGGGCGATCGCGGGCCGTCCGCGCTGGATTGGGCGATCGCGCGCGGCGAGCGCGAATGGGGCGTCACCGCGCTGGAAGCCAATGGCGAGATGGACGCCGGGCCCGTCTGGGCCGCGGCGACGTTTCCGCTGCGCGACGCATCGAAATCGAGCCTTTACCGAAACGAAGTCACGGAGGCCGCGGTCGCCTGCATCCGGACCACGCTCGCGCGGCTCGCACAGCCCGGGTTCGTCCCGAAGGCGCAGGATTATTCGCGGCCCGACATCCTGGGACGTCCGCGCCCGCCGATGCACCAGCGGGACCGTGCGATCGACTGGCGCCGCGACGATACCGGCACCGTGCTTCGCAGAATTCGCGCGGCCGACGGCGCTCCCGGCGTGCTGGACGAGGTCGCCGGGCTGCCGTGCTACCTGTTCGACGCGCATCGCGAAGGGTTGCTGCGCGGTGAACCCGGTGCGATCGTCGCCACCCGCGCCGGCGCGATCTGCCGTGCGACGCAGGACGGCGCGGTCTGGATCGGGCACTTGCGCCGCGCGGACGACCCGACCGCGTTCAAGCTCCCGGCGACCCGCGTGCTCGACGGTCGACAGGGCGATGTTCCGGAGTCCTCGCTGGCTCCCGAGCGGACGGTCGATTATCCGACGTGGCAACCCATTCGTTACGTCGAAGCGGGGAAGGTGGGCTTTCTCCACTTCGCCTTCTACAACGGGGCGATGGGAACCGAACAGTGCGCAGCGCTTCGCAGCGCCTACGCTTACGCCCGCTCGCGACCGACGCGCGTGATCGCTCTCATGGGCGGCGAGGACTTCTGGTCGAACGGAATTCATCTCAACCTGATCGAGGCGTCCCCGCATCCGGCGGACGAGTCGTGGCGCAGCATCAACGCGATCGACGACCTCGTGCACGACATCGTCGTCACCGGGCACCAGCTCACTATCGCTGCGATGGCCGGCAACGCGGGCGCCGGCGGCGTGTTCATGGCGCTCGCCGCCGATCGCGTCTACGCACGCGACGGCGTGATTCTCAATCCTCACTACAAGGGGATGGGCAACCTGTACGGCTCCGAGTACTGGACTTACCTGCTGCCGCGTCGCGTGGCGCCGGACGAGGCGCGGGCGCTGATCGCAAACAGGCTGCCGATCGGCGTGGATCGGGCGGCGAAGGTCGGCCTGATCGACGGGCACTTCGGAGCCTCCGTCGCCGAATTTCGCGCCGGGATCGGACTGCGGGCGGCGGCACTCGCCGCCGATCCCGAGTTCGCGCGGCTGCTGGCCGCCAAGCATCGGCAGCGCGCCGACGACGAGGCGGCGAAACCGCTCGTCGCCTACCGGGAAGCCGAGCTCCTGCGGATGCGGCTGAGCTTCTACGGCTTCGATTCGAGCTATCACGTCGCGCGCTTCAATTTCGTTCGCAAGGTGCCGCGCTCGCGGACGCCGCTCTACCTTGCTCCCCACCGCACCCGGGCCGTCGGCCGCGCAGCGGCGGTCGTGTCCGCCACCGCGCACACCTGACGTCGCGACTTCACGGCGTCCCGACATCCGGCACCGGAGTCCCCGGTGCCGGCGCGTGTCGCGTTATCGCGGCAAGAATGCCCTGGAGCAATGCGGTTGGCGCGGGCGGGCAGCCGGGCACTTCCACGTCGACGGGAATCACGTTCGACACGCGGCCGAGGCTGGCGTAGCTCTCGCCGAAAATTCCGCCCGTGCATCCGCAATCGCCGACCGCGACGACGAGCTTCGGCTCGGGCGTTGCATCGTAGGTCCGCTTGAGGGCGATTGCCATGTGCTTCGACACCGGACCGGTGACGAGCAGCAGGTCCGCGTGCCGCGGACTCGCGACGAAGCGGATGCCGAGCCCCTCGATGTTGTAGTACGGATTGCCGAGCGCGTGGATCTCGAGCTCGCAGCCGTTGCACGAGCCGGCGTCCACCTGGCGAATCGCAAGCGCGCGGCCGAGCGTGCGCAGGATGTTCTCCTGCAGGCGTGCGGTGTCGGCTTCCTGCATCGCGGGCCGGGGCATCCGCTCGGTCAGGATGCCGGTCCGGGCGATCTGCTTCAGGATGTGCAGCATGCGGGACTCCTAGAGATCGTGACCGCTGTAGGACAGGTTGAACGACTTGTTGATCAGCGGAAAATCGGGAACGATGTTGCCGATCACCGCGTGCTCCAGCACCGGCCAGCAGGACCACGACGGATCGTGCGGATGGCATCGGCGGATCGTTCCTCCCGGCCCTGTTTCGAGGGCGACGAGAACCGGTCCGCGCCAGCCTTCGACGTAGCCCAGCCCGAGCTTGTGCGCGGCGGGCTCGGGAAGGTCGGCGCGCACAGGCCCGTCCGGCGCCGCGTCGACGATGGTCCGGATCAGGCGCAGCGATTCCAGCGCCTCCTCGAAGCGGACGGCGACCCGTGCCGCGACGTCGCCGTCCTCGCGGGTCGCAATCCGAACGTCCAGGACGTCGTAGGGTGCATTCGGAAAATCGCGGCGCAGGTCGCGCGGAAGTCCGCTTGCGCGGCCGGCGAGCCCCGGTAGCCCCAGCTTGGCGGCGAGCGCCGGCGTGACGATCCCGCACGCGCGGATGCGGTCCTGCAGGCCGGTGTGCTCGTCGTAGATGGCGCGCAGCAGCGTGATTTCGCGCTCGAGCCGCGTGCATTCCTCGCGCATCGTCGCCGCGTGATCCGGCGCCAGGTCGGCGGCGACGCCGCCGGGAACGATCTGGTCCATCATCATCCGGTGGCCGCACGCGGCGAGATTGGTCCGCAGAACGTCCTCCTTGAGGCGCGAGAACTGCGCGAGGCCGAACGCGAATCCGCAGTCGTTGCCGAGATAGCCGAGGTCTCCGAGATGGTTCGCGAGGCGCTCACGCTCGAGTGCCAACGCACGCAGCCATGCCGCGCGCGGCGGCACTGCGGCTCCCGCGGTCGCCTCCGCGGCCTGCGCATACGCCCACGCGTACGCCACCGTGCTGTCGCCGGAGACGCGGCCGGCGAGACGGTGCGCGCCGGAAAGCGGCAGCGCCTCGAAGCGCTTCTCGATGCCCTTGTGGACGTAACCGAGGCGCTCTTCGAGCCGCAGCACCTTTTCGCCGACGACCTGGAACCGGAAATGCCCGGGCTCGATGATTCCGGCGTGCACGGGGCCGACGGGGATTTCGTGCACGCCGTCGCCGTCGACGCGGACGAAGCCGTATTCCTCCTCGCCCGGCTCCCATTTGGCCAATGCCTGGAAATCCCGCCGGAGCGGATAGCGGTCGATCGGCCAGCAGGCCTGCCACAGCCATTGCCGCTGGTCGTCGCTGTCGGCAACGATGCCGGTGAGGTCGAACGCCGCGCGCTGCATCCGGTTCGCCGCCGGGAAGATCGTCGCGATGTCAGGGTAGTGCGCGCCCGCGTCGGGGAGCGTGTGCTCGAGCATCGTGAGTCCGGCGGCATCCTCCAGCACCACGCGCACGGCAAAGCCGCGATCGCGGTCCGAATCGTCGGTCACCCAGAGCGCCACCAGTCGGCCGCCGCCCTCCCAGGCGAGTCGGCAGGCGGTCAGCAACTGGCCGGAACTGACCGGGACGCGCTGCGCCGGAACGCAGGACGGAAGCGTCGCAGCGGCAAGTCCCAGGCGCGATACGTCCATCGGTCGGCGTCCGCCCGCGTCAGCCGATGAGCCGCGACGCCTGCCGATACCACTCGGCGAGGAACGGGGGCATCCAGAGACCCAGCATCAGCACGAGCGCGAGGTGCACGAACACGGGGATCATCGCCGGCCGGTGCGGCAGCCGCCGGACCGCCGTCTCGCCGAAGACCATCGGCTGCACCTTTGAAAACACCGCAGCGAACGCGATGCCGAGAGCGAGCAGCAGGATGGGGGTCGCCCAGGGCTGTTCCTTCATCGCGGTGACGAGAATCAGGAATTCGCTCGCGAATACGCCGAACGGCGGCAGTCCGAGGATGGCGAGCGTGCCCAGTATCAGCCCCCAGCCGATGACCGGGCTGATGGTGATGAGTCCCCGGATGTCATCCATGATCTGGGTCCCCGCCTTCTGCGTCGCGTGCCCGACGGCGAAGAAGATCGCCGACTTGGTCAGCGAGTGGACCGTCATGTGCAGGAGCGCCGCGAAATTCGCGACCGCGCCGCCCATCCCGAACGCGAACGTGATGATGCCCATGTGCTCGATCGACGAGTAGGCGAAAAGCCGCTTCACGTCCCGCTGCCGCGACAGCAGGAAGGCGGCGACGACGACGGAAAGCAGCCCGAAACCCATCATCAGGTCCTTCGCGACCGACGTGTGCAGCGATCCCTCGACCAGCACCTTGCAGCGCACGACCGCATACAGCGCGACGTTGAGCAGAAGCCCGGAGAGCACGGCGGACACCGGCGTCGGACCCTCCGCATGCGCGTCCGGCAGCCAGTTGTGGAGCGGCACCAGCCCGACCTTCGTTCCGTAGCCCACGAGGAGGAAGACGAAGGCCAGCGAGAGCACGGTCGGCTCGAGGTCGCCCTTCACGCGGTCGAGCTCGGACCACAGGAGCGCGCCGCCTTCCGCGCCCAGCAGCTTCTCGGCGGCGAAGTAGAGGAGGATCGTCCCGAACAGCGCCTGCGCGATGCCCACGCCGCAGAGAATGAAATATTTCCACGCGGCCTCGAGGCTCGCGGGTGTCCGGTAGAGCGAGACCAGGAGCACCGTGGCGAGCGTCGCCGCCTCCAGCGCGACCCAGAGGATGCCGAGGTTGTTGGACAGGAGCGCCAGCAGCATCGTGAAGTTGAAGAGCTGGTACATCGAGTGGTAGAGCCGCAGGCGCGCCGGCGTGAGCCGCCCGTGCTCCTGCTCGATCCGCATGTAGACGCGCGAGAAGAGCGCCGTCGTGAAGCCCACGAATGCGGTCAGCGCGACCAGGAACACGTTGAACGGATCGACGAAGAACAGCCGGTCCATCGCGATGAAAGGTCCGTGCGCGATGACGCGAAGGGTAAGCGCGGCGGCGGCGACGAGCGTGCCGAGGCTCGCGACGGCGTTGACCTCCGGCGCGTAGCTCCGATGGCCGACGAGCGCGAGGACCGCGGCGCCGACGAGCGGCAGGGCGAGTACGGCGACGATTTCGTTCAATCGCTCGCTCGCCGACGCGCGCTTCGCGCCTTGCCTGCGGCCGGCTCGCTCACTCGCGCTCCCTTAGCTGCTCGAGGTTCTTCAAGTCGAGGCTGTCGAACTGTTCCCTGATCTGGAAGAAGAACACGCCGAGGATCAGCATCGCGACGAGCACGTCGAGCGCGATCCCGAGCTCGACCACCATCGGCATCCCGTAGGTCGCGCTGGTCGCCGCGAAGAAGAGGCCGTTCTCCATCGACAGGAAGCCGATCACCTGCGGAATCGCCTTGCGGCGCGTGATCATCATCATGAACGACAGCATCACGCACGCCATCGCGATTCCCAGCGTCGAGCGCGTGACGGTGCTCGCCAGCTGCGAGATCGGCAGCGCGAGGTTGAACGCGAAGACGACCAGCACGATGCCGATCAGCATCGTCGTCGGTATGTTGATCAGACCTTCGAACTCCCAGTGCACGTCGAGCTTCCGGATCAGCCGGTAGAGCAGCCACGGAAGCAGCCCGACCTTGAGGACGAGCGTCAGCCCCGCGGACCAGTAGAGGTGGGACTGCCCGGTGCCGTAGGCGACGACCGCCGTCGACACGGCGAGGGTGATGCCCTGCATCGCGAAGAGGTCGATCAGCGAAAGCACGCGGCGCTGCGCGAGCATCGCGAACGACAGCAACAGCAGGATCGCCGCGAAGAGATTGATGAGCTGGGCGTAGAGGGGAACGTTCGCCATCGCCGTTCAGCTGCCCAGCAGCAGGTTGACCAGCATGCCCAGCACCGCCAGCAGGAATGCCGTGCCGAGGAATTCCGGCGCGCGGAAAATCCGCAGCTTCGCGGAGAGCGTCTCGATCAGCGCAAGCAGGAAGCCACCCGCGCCGAGCTTGACGACGAGCGCCGGCGCCGCGCCCAGGATCGCAACCCAGTCGCCGCCCTGCGCGATGCCGAACGGGAAGAACAGCGCGAGCCCGATGCACGAGTAGTTGAAGAGCTTGAGCGCGGACGGCCCACTCGATCAGCGCGAGGTGCCGCGCCGAGTACTCGAGGATCATTGCCTCGTGGATCATCGTGAGCTCGAGGTGCGTGGCCGGGTTGTCGATCGGAATCCGCGCGTTCTCGGCGAGCGACACCATCGTGAAGGCGACGCCGGCGAAGGCGAGGCTCGGGTAGATTGCGAGCTCACGGTGGGCGAGCGTGTCGACGATGGTCGGCAGCGAGGTCGAGCCGGAAATGAGCGACGCGGTGAACAGCACCATCAGCAGCGCCGGCTCGGCGAGGAAGCCGACGAACATTTCGCGGCGCGCGCCGAGCGAGCCGAACGCGGTGCCGATGTCCATTGCGGCCAGCGCGATGAACACGCGGGCCAGCGCGAACAGTCCGACGAGCGCGATCGCGTCGGCGGCGCGCGCGAACGGCAGGTCGGTCGCGAGCGAGGGAACGATGGCCGCCGCGCAGCACATCGCGCCGAACACGATATACGGCGCGAGACGGAAGATCGGCGACGCATTGGCCGCGACGACCGCATCCTTCATGAACAGCTTGCGAATCGTCCGATAGGGCAGCAGCAACGACGGTGCGCTCCGGTTCGACAGGCGCGCGCGGCACTGGTTGACCCAGCCGACCAGCAACGGCGCGAGGAAGAGCGCGATCGCGAGCTGCAGCAGCTGGGAGAGGAGGCCGGCGACGCTCATCGGGCGAAGAGCAGCAGGGCGAGCAACGTGACGAAGCTGTAGGTGAGGTAGACGGAAATGCGTCCCTGCTGGATCCTTCCGATCTGCCTCGCGAGAAATTCCGCGCTGCGCGCCACCGGCAGGTACAGCCAGTGCCACAGGTGGTCGGCCGCCGTGACCGCGTAGCGCGGCTTCGCGTCGAACGGGGAGGGCAGGTGGCGCTCGATGCGGAAGAACGCCTCGAACACCTGCCGGATCGGCTGGCCGAAACCCTCGGCCGTGTCCTGCATCCGCGGCGTCTGCTGCGGGAAACCGCAGTCCCAGGGCGGCGCGCGACGGACGCGTCCATGGTAGTACCGGTGCACGATCTGCATGGTCAGCAGGACGACGCCGGCGATCACGATCAGCACGATCAGCGGGCTGTAGCTCGACCGGTCGGCGTTGATCGGCGCGAGCAGCAGCCACGTGCCGGTCGCCGCGCGGCCGACGGTCGAGCCGAGCAGCATCGCGTTGACGTGGTCGAGAATGCCGATCACCGTCACCGGAAAGAGACCCAGCAGGACGCAGCCCGCGGCAAGCCACGAGAGCGCGATTCGCTCGTGGATTCCCGCGTCCTTCGCGTACGCGAGATTTGCCTCGCGCGGTCGGCCGAGGAAGACGATGGCGTAGAACTTCACCATGACGTACGCGGCGAGGGCGACGGCAAGCACCAGCGCCGCGGCAGCGACCGGCACCAGCATGTTGACGAACGACTGCGGCAGTCCCGGAGTGAACAGGAACGCCTGCAGCAGCAGCCACTCGGAGACGAATCCGTTGAGCGGCGGCAGGCCCGCAATCGCCAGCGTCCCGACGAGCGCCAGCCACGCGACCCACGGCATCCGGTGGATGAGGCCGCCCAGCTTGCCGAGGCTCCGTTCCTTCGTCGCGTGCAGCACGGAGCCCGTCGCGAGGAAGAGGAGGCTCTTGAAGAACGCGTGGTTGAGGCAGTGGTAGAGCGCCGCCGTCAGCGCGATCGCCGCGATCAGCGTCTTGCCGTAGGACTTGAACAGATCGCGAGGCCGATGGCGGCGACGATGATGCCGATGTTCTCGATCGACGAGTACGCGAGCAGGCGCTTCATGTCGGTTTGCGCCGCCGCGAAGATGACGCCGAACAGCGCGGTCGCGAGCCCGAGCGCGAGCGCGGCGACACCCCACCACCAGAGCTGGCCGTTCAGGAGGTCGAACGTCACGCGCAGGAGGCCGTAGATCGCCGTCTTCAGCATCACGCCGCTCATCAGGGCCGATACCGGGGACGGCGCCGCCGGATGCGCTTCCGGCAGCCACACGTGCAGCGGGAGGAGGCCCGCCTTTGCCCCGAAGCCGAAGAGCGCGAGGAGGAACGCGATGCTGGGCCACGCGCCGGTGAGTATCACGGAGCGCATCGAGCCGAACGTGTAGTCGCCGTTGCCGCCCTGCAGCACGCCGAAGCAGAGCAGGATCGCAATCGCGCCGACGTGCGCGATCAGCAGGTAGAGGAATCCCGCACGGCGGATATCGGGAATCCGGTGATCGGTGGTGACGAGAAAATACGACGACAGCGCCATCGTCTCCCACGCGACCATGAAGGCATAGGCATCGTCGGCGACCAGCACCATGGCCATCGCGGCCAGGAAGACGTGGAACTCGAAGCAGATGAGCCCCGGCGCGGTGCCTTCGCCGGAACGGAAGTAGCCGGCCGAGAAGAACGAGATCGCCGCGCCGGCAGCGCCCAGCATCAGCAGGAAAAATGCGGACAGCGAGTCGATCCGCAGATGGAACGGCAGGTCGGGCAGACCGAGCGGCAGGACCGTCGACTGCGGCAGCGGACCGATGGCGAAGAACGCGGTGACCGCAAGCGCGAGGCCGACAGCGGCGCCCGCGGGGAACAGCGTGCGGCCGACGAACGCGAGATTGCGCGGCTGCACGAGGCCCAGCGCGCCGATCGCAATCCACGCGCCCACGGCGACGAGGACGAGCGTGAGCGACGGTTGATCCATCGGCGGTGGCGGGCAGTCAGCGTTGCTGCGGATTCGCGCCGGCGGTCCCGCGGCGGATCATTTGATGCGCATTCCGGGCTGCGCGCCGCTGTCCGGCGCCAGCAGGAAGAGACCCGGCCCGTCGCCCGACGCGGCAAGCACCATGCCTTCGGAAAGACCGAACTTCATCTTGCGCGGCGCGAGATTCGCGACCATCGGCGTCAGGCGCCCGACGAGATCTTCCGGCTGTAGGCCGACTTGATGCCCGCAAATACGGTGCGGTGCCGGTCCTCGCCGACATCGAGGGTCAGCTTGAGCAGCTTGTCGGCTCCGGAGACGGCCTCCGCATGGACGATACGCGCGATGCGCAAGTCGACCTTCGAGAAATCGTCGATCGAGATGTGCGTGGCTCCGTCGACCGGGCCGCTCCCGCCCGCGGAAGAGGGTGGTTGCGGCGGCGCGCCTGCGGAAGTCGGCCCGTCGAGCAGCGCGTCGATGCGTTTCGGGTCGATGCGGGTCATGAGATGCGCGTAGGCCGCAACGCGCGTCGGCGCCACGAGCGCGTCGGCCCATTCGAAATCGCGCCCCAGGCCGAAGAACTCGCGGGCGACCTTCGACGCCGTCGCCGGGAGGATCGGCGCGAGCACGGTGCTCAGAAACTTGAAGCCGAACAGCGCACGCGAGCATATGTCCTGGAGTTCCGCTTCGCGACCCTGCTCCTTCGCGAGCGCCCACGGCTTGGCGCGATCGAAGGCCTCGTTGATTCTGTCGGCGATACGCCATCACGTCGCGGACGACCTGGCCGTACTGCCTCGCGTCATACTGCTCCGCGAGCGCAGCCCAGCGCGGGCGGGAACCCCTCGCGCGCCGCTCTTCAGCTCAGAGCCGTACGACAATCTGCCGTCGAACCGCTCGTTGATGAACTTGGCCGCCCGGCTGGCGATGTTCACGTACTTCCCGACGAGGTCGCTGTTCACCCGCGCGACGAAATCGTCGGGATTGAAGTCGATGTCCTCGACGCGATCGTTGAGCTTAGCGGCGATGTAGTAGCGCAGCCATTCGGCGTCGAGGCCGAGATCGAGGTAGTAGTCGGGGCTGATGCCGGTGCCGCGCGATTTCGACATCTTCTCGCCCAGCGCCGTCAGGAAGCCGTGGACGAACACGTTGGTCGGCGGCTTGTAGGGCAGGCCCGCGAACTTCAGCATCGCGGGCCAGAACAGCGTGTGAAAGTAGACGATGTCCTTGCCGATGAAATGAAACTGCTCGGTGTCCGGCGCCGACAGGAATTCGGCAAAGCCGCGCGGCTCACCCTTGACTTTCGCCTTGCCGCTATCGAAGTAGGATTTGAGCGACGCCAGATAGCCGACCGGCGCGTCGAGCCACACGTAGAAATACTTGCCCGGCTCGTCGGGAATCGGGATGCCGAAGTAGGGCGCGTCGCGCGAAATGTCCCAGTCGGTCAGCTTGTCGGGCTCGCCTTCGTTGCCGAGCCATTCGTGGATCTTGTTCAGGACCTCCGGCTGCAGCGACTGCCCGGGTGCCGGAGCGCGCGTCCACTGCCGCAGGTACGCAACGATGTCCGGATCCGACAGGCGAAAGAAGAGGTGCATCGACGACTTCAACTCCGGACGTACTCCGGAAAGCGTCGAGTACGGGTCGATGAGGTCGGTCGGCGCATAGGTCGAGCTGCAGTTCTCGCACGCGTCGCCGTACTGGTCCTTCGTCCCGCACTTGGGGCACGTCCCCTTGATGTAGCGGTCCGGCAGGAACATCGACTTGACCGGGTCGAAGAACTGCTCGACCGAACGGGCGTCGATCAGGCCGCGGGCCTTGAGCTTGCGGTAGATGTCCTGCGACAGCTCGACATTTTCCGGCGAATCGGTCGAATGCCAATGGTCGAAGCCGAGATGAAATCCATCCAGGACCTTCGGCCGCGTCGCCGCGATCCTTGCGACCAGCGCCTGCGGTGCGATGCCCTCGGCATCGGCCCGGAGCATGATCGGCGCGCCGTGGGTGTCGTCGGCGCAGACGAAATGGACCTCGTGTCCCCGCATCCGCTGGAAGCGCACCCAGATATCGGCCTGGATGTACTCCATGACGTGGCCGATGTGGAACGGGCCGTTCGCGTAGGGCAGCGCCGACGTGACGAACAGCTTGCGGCGGCCGGAACGAGCGGCGGGGGGCGCGGACATCGCGGAAGACCTTGAAGAGGAAAGGGAAAAGTATCGATTCTAGCAAAGCGACCCCCGGTCCGAATATCGGCGGAGCGCGATATTCGCTAGAATCGAACACTTTTGCGACTTCCGGCAGGAGCAAGGCAACCCATGGCCATTACCGAGGCCGAAATCGAGGCACGTCTTCGCACACTGACCGATCCCAGCACGGGCAAGGATTTCGTGAGCGGCAAGGCGGTGAAAGCAGGTGCGCGTCGACGGCACCGGGATCGTCGTCGACATCCAGCTCGGCTATCCCGCGAAGACGCAGCACGACATCCTGCGCAAGCTGATCGTCGACGCGCTTGCGGCGCTGCCGGGCGCGGGACGCGTGACCGTGAACATGACGCAGAAGATCACGTCGCATTCGGTGCAGCGCGGCGTGAAGCTGATTCCGGGCGTCAAGAACATCATCGCGATCGCGAGCGGCAAGGGCGGCGTCGGCAAGTCGACCACGGCCGTCAACCTGGCGCTGGCGCTCGCCGCCGAGGGCGCGCAGGTCGGCGTGCTCGACGCCGACATCTACGGCCCGTCGCAGCCGATGATGCTGGGCATCGCCGGGCGACCCGAGTCGAAGGACGGCAAGACGCTGGAGCCCCTCGAGGCGTACGGGCTGCAGGCGATGTCGATCGGCTTCCTGATCGACATCGACACGCCGATGGTGTGGCGCGGCCCGATGGTGACGCAGGCGCTGGAGCAGCTCCTGAAGGACACCAACTGGCGCGACCTCGACTACTTCATCGTCGACATGCCGCCGGGGACGGGCGACATCCAGCTCACGCTGTCGCAGAAGGTGCCGGTGACGGGCGCGGTGATCGTGACCACGCCGCAGGACATCGCGCTCCTCGACGCGCGCAAGGGACTCAAGATGTTCGAGAAGGTCGGCGTGCCGATCGTCGGCATCGTCGAGAACATGAGCATCCACGTCTGCACGAAGTGCGGCCACGCCGAGCACATCTTCGGCGAGGGCGGCGCTGCGCGGATGTGCGCCGATTACAACGTGCCGTTCCTGGGCGGCCTGCCCCTCGACATCCACATCCGCGAGCAGACCGACGCCGGCCGCCCGACCGTGGTCGCCGACCCGGATGGAACGGTCGCGCACATCTACCGCGAGATCGCCCGCAAGACCGCGGTGTTCGTCGCGCAGAAGGCCGAGGACTTCTCCGGCAAGTTTCCGAACATCGTCATCCAGAATACGTGATTGAGTATCGGCGACGGTCCCACCGCGTTGGACCGGCGCCGGAAGCGGGCACCGGTCAACGCGCCGAGACCGTCGCCCTATGCATGCAAAAACCGCGCGCCGCGTACGCTGTGCCGACCTTGGCGCGTGTTGAATGCCATCGTTCGGGTCGCCGCCTGTGCGGAATTGACCAAGCAACCAGGGGATTGCCGCCGTGATCAAGTCCGACAAATGGATCCGCCGGATGGCCGCGGCAACCGGCATGATCGAACCCTTCGAGCCCGGTCAGGTGCGCGAGGTCGACGGCCGGAAGATCGTCTCGTACGGCACGTCGAGTTACGGCTACGACATACGGTGCTCGCGCGAATTCAAGATCTTCACCAACATCAATTCGACGATCGTCGACCCGAAGGCCTTCGATGCCGGATCGTTCGTCGATTTCAGCGGTGACGTCTGCATCATCCCGCCCAATTCGTTCGCCCTCGCGCGCACCGTCGAATACTTCCGCATTCCGCGCAACGTGCTCACGATCTGCCTCGGCAAGAGCACGTACGCACGCTGCGGCATCATCGTCAACGTGACGCCGTTCGAGCCTGAATGGGAAGGTTACGTGACCCTCGAGTTCTCGAACACGACACCGCTGCCCGCGAAGATCTACGCCAACGAGGGCGTGGCACAGGTGATCTTCTTCGAATCCGACGAGGTCTGCGAGACTTCCTACAAGGACCGCGGCGGCAAGTACCAGGGGCAGAAGGGCGTGACGCTGCCCAAGATCTGACGCGGTACGCAACGTTGCCCTCGGGAGCCGGGATGGCGTCGGCGACATCGAAAGCGGCATCGATCTCGATCATCGCGCTTTGCCAGGTCGCGGCGATGGCGCTGTGGTTCTCGGCCTCGGCGGTCATTCCGGCGCTCGTCGCCGAATTCCGGCTGTCGGGTTTCGCGCAGGCGGCGCTGACGAGCGGCGTCCAGGCGGGATTCGTCGTCGGCTGCCTCGCGAGCGCGTTTCTGGGTCTTCCGGATCGCGTCGACCCTCGCCGCCTCTTCGCGATGTCGGCATGCATCGGGGCGGTGGCGAATGCGCTGCTGCTGGCCGTCAACCCGGCGTCGCTCGCGGCCCCCGCGTTGCGTGTCGTCACCGGCGTGTGCATGGCGGGCGTCTACCCGATCGGCATGAAGCTCGCGTCGACGTGGGCGAAGGGCGACATGGGCCTGATGGTCGGCATCCTCGTCGGCGCGCTGACGCTGGGATCGGCCTCGCCCTACCTGTTCAACGCATTCGGCGGCTTCGACTGGCGCCCGCCGCTTCTCGTCGCGTCGGGTTGCGCGATCGCCGCCGCCGCGCTGATAGGATTTGCCGGAGTCGGCCCCAATCGGGCGCCGGCGCCGCGCTTCGACCCGGGCGCCGTGCTGTCCGCATGGCGCGACCTGCCGCTGCGGCTCGCCAACCTCGGTTATCTCGGCCACATGTGGGAGCTCTATGCGATGTGGGCGTGGATCGGCGTCTTCTTCGACGCGAGCTTCGCGTTGACGCTTCCTGCGGACACGGCGCCGATGGCGGCGAAGATGGCGGCCTTCGTCACCATCGCGTCGGGAGCGGTCGGCTCCGTCGGCGCCGGCCTCCTTGCCGATCGCCTCGGTCGCACCACGCTCACGATCGCGGCGATGGCGGTGAGCGGGACGTGCGCCGCGACGATCGGATTTCTTTTCGGCGGTGTGCCCTGGGCGCTGGTCGCGCTGGGCGTGATCTGGGGGATCAGCATCGTTGCGGATTCGGCGCAGTTCTCGGCGTCGATCGCGGAGCTCGCCGACCGCGAGCGCGTCGGCACCATGCTGACGGCCCAGACGGCGCTCGGATTCACGCTGACGCTCGTCACCATCCACCTGATGCCGTCGCTCGTCGAGTCGCTCGGGTGGCGCTACGCCTTTCTGCCGCTGGCGATCGGGCCCGCATTCGGCGTCTGGGCGATGGCAAGGCTGCGCGCCCATCCGCGATCGGTGGCGCTGGCCGGCGGCCGGCGTTAGGACGCGTGGCGCGGCGGCCGCAGTCGGCGTAGCATCGCCGCTTCGCCGGCTGCACGGTGAACCCCGCGTGGCCGGCGCCGTGGAGCGGTTCAACAACCCAAGGAGGCAACCATGTCCTATCGTCTCGAAGGGCGCCTGCTGGAAGTCTGCAACTGCAGGGTGCTGTGCCCGTGCTGGATCGGCGAGGATCCGGATTTCGGTACCTGCGACACGATCGTCGCGTGGCGATTCGACAAGGGTGCCATCGACGGCGTCGACGTTTCGGATCGGACCATCGCGGTGATCGCACACGTGCCCGGCAACATCCTGCAAGGCAACTGGAGGGCCGCCGTGTATCTCGACGAGCGCGTCACGCCGGCGCAGGAGGCGGCGATCCTCAAGGTCTACACGGGCAAGGCCGGCGGACCGGTCGCGGACCTCGTCAAGCTGATCGGCGAGGTCGTCTCCGTCGAGAAGGTGCCGATCACGTTCACGGTGCAGGGCGGCCGCGGCACGATCAAGCTGGGCGATGCCGGGTATGCCGAGCTCGAGCCCTACGTCAGCGCGTCCGGCGCCACGACGACGTTGGCGGACACGGTTTTCTCGACGGTGCCCGGCGCGCCGGTGTTCGTCGGCAAGTCGCCACGCTACCGCTCGAAGAACGCCAAGCTCGGCATCGACCTCGACATCAAGGGGCACAACGCGCTGCAGAGCACGTTCGTGTTCCAGTCCTAGCCGGCGCGGTACTGCTGCCCCGTGCGCCCCGTTCGACGGGGCGCTCCGGAGGCAAGCCGCCATGCCCAACGTTCCGTCGGCAACCGTCCCGGGAAACGCCGCCGGCACGCGCGGCACCCTCACGTGGATGCTGCTCGCGCTGCTCGTCGCCGGCGCGTGGGCGGCGCTCGCCCTGTGGAGCGCCAGCCCCTACGGCAGGTATGTCGAGCACGGCGGCTGGAGCGACGCCGGCGCGCTGGCCGCCCTGTGCCGCGCCGTGCCGCAGGGCGACATCCTGGTTCCCGCATTGCTCCACGCGGCAGCGTGGGTGCTGATGATCGCCGCGATGATGCTGCCGACGACCTTCCCGCTGCTCGCGATGTTCCGGCGCGTCGTCGCCGGCCGGCCGGATGCCGCGCGCCTCGTCGCGCTCGTCCTCGCCGGCTTCTTCGCGGCATGGCTCGCGTTCGGCCTTCTCGCCCACGCACTGGACGAGGCGGTGCGCTGGGTCGCGGGCCGCGACGCGTGGTTCGTCGCGAACGGCTGGATGCTGGGCGTGGCCGTGTTGACCGGCGCCGGCCTGTTCCAGTGGAGTGCGCTCAAGTACCGCTGCCTCGAGCAGTGCCACACGCCGTTTGCGTTCGTCGCGGCGCGCTGGCACGGGCGCGCGCCGGCGCGCGAGGCATTGGAGCTCGGTCTCGACCATGGCGTGTTCTGCGTAGGCTGCTGCTGGGCGCTGATGCTGCTGATGTTCGTCGTCGGGACGGGCAATCTGGGCTGGATGCTGGTGATGGCGGCGCTCATGGCGGCGGAAAAGAACCTGCCGTGGGGACGGCGACTGCGGACGCCGCTGGGCGCCGGACTCCTGGCGTGGGCCGGCCTGATTGCGTTCTCGCACCTGTGACACGCGCCGTTCCGGGCATCGCCGCGGGCGCACTTTCGCGGCATGTCGCGGCGACGCAACGCCCGCGGCCTCGTCGCCGCACAATTCGTAGCCACCGCCCCGGAATCGCCCCATAATTCGCGGCTTCCGAAGCACCGGGGCGCCTGCCGCGTCCCGGACGCACCACCGACCCCCCCGGGGACCACCCATGAAATTCCGCTTTCCCATCGTCATCATCGACGAGGACTACCGCTCCGAAAACACGTCGGGGCTCGGCATCCGTGCGCTCGCGCAGGCCATCGAGACGGAAGGGATGGAAGTGCTCGGCGTCACGAGCTACGGCGACCTCTCGCAGTTCGCGCAGCAGCAGAGCCGGGCGTCCGCCTTCATCCTGTCGATCGACGACGAGGAGTTCACGCCCGGGCCCGAGCTCGACCCGGCAGTGCTCAACCTGCGCAAGTTCATCACCGAAATCCGGTTCAAGAACGCGGAGATCCCGATCTACCTCTACGGCGAGACGCGCACGTCGCGCCACATTCCGAACGACGTGCTGCGCGAGCTGCACGGCTTCATTCACATGTTCGAGGACACGCCGGAATTCGTCGCCCGGCACATCATCCGCGAGGTGAAGTCCTACCTCGACTCGTTGGCGCCGCCGTTTTTCCGCGCACTGGTCGACTACGCGCAGGACGGCTCCTATTCGTGGCACTGTCCCGGGCACTCGGGCGGCGTCGCGTTCCTGAAGAGCCCGGTCGGCCAGATGTTCCACCAGTTCTTCGGCGAGAACATGCTGCGTGCGGACGTCTGCAACTCGGTGGACGAGCTTGGTCAGCTGCTCGATCATTCGGGGCCGGTCGGCGCGGCCGAGCGCAACGCCGCCCGCATCTTCAACGCCGACCACTGCTTCTTCGTCACCAACGGAACCTCGACGTCGAACAAGATGGTGTGGCACGCCAACGTGGCGCCGAACGACATCGTGGTCGTCGACCGCAACTGCCACGTCTCGATCCTGCACGCGATCACGATGACCGGCGCGATCCCCGTGTTCCTGCCGCCGACCCGCAATCACCTCGGCATCATCGGCCCGATTCCACTGGAGGAGTTCCGTCCCGAGAACATCAGGAAGCGCATCGAGGCGAACCCGTTTGCGCGCGAGGCCGCGAACAAGAAGCCGCGGATCCTGACGCTCACGCAGAGCACCTACGACGGCATCGCCTACAACGTGGAGATGCTGAAGCAGACGCTCAACGGCAGCATCGAGACGCTGCACTTCGACGAGGCGTGGCTGCCGCACGCGGCGTTCCACGATTTCTACCGCGACATGCACGCCATCGGCCGCGACCGGCCGCGCAGCAAGGACTCGCTGATCTTCGCGACCCACTCGACGCACAAGCTGCTCGCGGGCATCTCGCAGGCGTCACAGATCATCGTGCAGGAGTCGGAGACGAGAAAGCTCGACCGCCACATCTTCAACGAGGCGTACCTGATGCACACGTCGACCTCGCCGCAGTACGCGATCATCGCGTCGTGCGACGTTTCGGCGGCGATGATGGAGCCGCCCGGAGGCACCGCGCTCGTCGAGGAGGCGATCATCGAGGCGCTCGACTTCCGGCGCGCGATGCGCAAGGTCGACGACGAGTGGGGCAAGGACTGGTGGTTCAAGGTGTGGGGCCCCGAGCGCCTTGCGCCCGAGGGCATGGGCAAGCGCGACGACTGGCTGCTGCGCGCCAACGAAAAATGGCACGGCTTCGGCGACCTGTCGCCGGGTTTCACGATACTCGACCCCATCAAGGCGACGATCATCAACCCGGGGCTCGACGTCTCGGGCAAGTTCGCGAAAACCGGAATTCCGGCCTCGATCGTCACGCGCTTTCTGGCGGAACACGGCGTCATCGTCGAGAAGACGGGGCTCTACTCGTTCTTCATCATGTTCACGATCGGCATCACCAAGGGCCGCTGGAACACGCTGGTGACCGCGCTGCAGCAGTTCAAGGACGACTACGACAAGAACCAGCCGCTGTGGAAGATCCTGCCGGAATTCGTCGCCGCGCATCCGCGTTACGAGCGCGTCGGCCTGCACGACCTCTGTCAGCAGATCCACGACATGTACAAGGCGAACGACGTCGCCCGGGTGACGACCGAGATGTACCTGTCGGACATGCAGCCGGCAATGAAACCCTCCGATGCGTTCGCCTGCATGGCGCACCGCGAGATCGAGCGCGTGGAGATCGACAATCTCGAGGGCCGCGTGACCAGCGTGCTGCTGACGCCGTATCCGCCGGGAATACCGCTGCTGATTCCCGGCGAGCGGTTCAACCGTACGATCGTCGAGTACCTCAAGTTTGCGCGCAGCTTCAACGAGAGGTTTCCGGGGTTCGACACCGACATCCACGGGCTCGTCGAGGAGTCGGAAGGCACCAAGGTGCGCTATTTCATGGATTGCGTGCGGCAGCGCTGAACGGCCGGGCATCGGCAGATCGGACCGCGGGACGCGCGACCTGGGCCTCCGCCGCGGGCGCGGGATCGGTGGTGATCGAGTTGCGAATCCGGAGCATGAGATGAAAACGATGTTGCGCATGACCATCGCGTTGCTCGCCATTGCGGGGGCCGCGTCCCGCGCTTCTGCCGCTCCGCTGCAGTACCCGCCCGCGCCCAAGCGACCCGTCGTGGAGACCTTCCACGGCGTCAGCGTCACCGATGACTTTCGGTGGCTCGAGGATGACGACTCTCCCGACGTGAAGGCGTGGATCGCCGCGCAGAGCCGGCTCGCGCGGGAATATCTGGACGGAATACCGCAGCGTCCCGAAATCGCGCGTCGCGTCGAGCGCCTGCAGCTGGAGACGACGGTCAACCGCTACGGATTCCAGTTCAGGCGCGAGCTGTTCGCCTTCAGGTTCATGCCGCCCGCGAACCAGCCTTCGCTGGTCGTTCTGCCACCCGATGGCGACACGGCGAAGGAACGTGTCGTGCTGGATCCGGTGAAGCTGGATCCGCGGGGCCGCACGACGATCGATTTCTACAAGGCGTCGTACGACGGCAAGTTCGTGATCGTGTCGCTCTCGGAGGACGGGAGCGAGGTCGGCACCGCTTATGTGTACGAGGTGGCGACCGGCCGCCGGCTGCCCGAGATCCTGCCCGGCGTGACCTACCCGACGGCCGGCGGCAGCGCCGAGTGGGCGCCCGACAACAAGGGTTTCTATTACACGCGCTATCCTCATGCCGGCGAGCGTCCCGAGGCGGATCGCCATTTCTACCAGCAGGTGTACTTTCATCGGCTGGGCACGCCGGTCGCCACGGACACCTACGTCGTCGGCCGCGAATTTCCGCGCATCGCCGAAATTGCGCTCGACGGTGGCCGCGACGGGCGGCACCTGCTCGCCGAAGTCCGAAATGGCGACGGCGGCGAGGTCGCCTTCCATCTGCGCGATCCCGGCGGGCGCTGGACGCAGGTCGCGGGGTTCGACGACGACGTCAAGCAGGCCACTGTCGGCGCGGACGGCCGGCTCTACGCAATGACGATCAAGAACGCGCAGCTCGGGCGGATCATCTCGATGCCGCTCGCGAAGCCGCGCCTGGCCGAGGCGCGCGTCGTCGTCCCCGAGTCCACGCTGGTGGCGGAAACCGTCGTGCCGACGCGTTCCCGGTTGTACGTGAAGTATCGCGACGGCGGGCCGTCGATCGCCCGAATTTTTTCGCTCGACGGCAAGCCGCTGGGCACGGTCCCGACCGAGCCGGTATCCGACGTCGTGCTCGGCGCCTGGCTCACCGGAGACGACGTGCTGATCCGGACGATGAGCTACCTCTCCCCGCGCGCGTGGTTCCGCTTCGATGCCAGGGCGGATCGCCTGATGCCGACGCAGCTGGCGGGCAAGCCTTCGTTCGATTTCGCCGACGCGCAGGTGACCCGTGTCACGGCCGCATCGAAGGACGGCACGCGCATCCCGATCAGCATCCTGCATCGCAAGGGCATGGCAATGGACGGCAACAATCCCGTTCTGCTCTATGCGTACGGCGGCTACGGCATCAGCATGCAGCCGTGGTTCGACCCGATGAACCGCCTGTGGCTCGACTATGGCGGCGTCTTTGCCGTCGCCAATGTCCGGGGCGGCGGCGAATTCGGCGAACCGTGGCACGTTGCGGGAAAGCTCACGAAGAAGCAGAACGTCTTCGACGACTTCGATGCATGCATGCGGTTTCTCGTGGAGCAGAAATACACGGTGCCCGGACGCCTTGCCATCATGGGCGGCAGCAACGGCGGGCTCACGATGGGGGCCGCGCTCACCCAGCATCCGCAGGCAATGCGCGCGGTGGTGAGCCAGGTCGGCATCTACGACACTTTGCGCTGGGAGACGCAGCCCAACGGCGAATTCAACACGACCGAATTCGGCTCCACCCGGGATCCGGCGCAGTTCCGGGCGCTCTACGAATACTCTCCGCTGCTGCGCATCAAGGACGGCGTCGCCTATCCGGGCGTCCTCCTGATCTCCGGCGCGAAAGACGGACGTGTGGCGCCCTACGAGTCGCGCAAGCTGGCGGCGAAGCTGCAGGCCGCAACCTCCTCGGCGGCGCCCATCCTGCTGCGCACCGAGGAGGCGGCGGGACACGGTATCGGAACCGCGCTGTCGACGCGCATTCAGGAGGAAGCCGATACCTACGCCTTCCTGATCGACCAGCTCGGGATTGCCGGCCCTGTCCCGGTGCCCGCGTCGGCGCCACCCGGCCGCTGACGGATCGTCGCTACGGGACTCGCCGCGTGCCGTCCGGCAGCGTCGGCGTGCACTCGATGAATATCCGTGCGGTGCAGGTGCGGCAGACCGCAGAATCGAGCTTCCGGTAGATCGCCCCAATGGCTTCGTCCTTGGTGGCGAAGACGCGCTCCCGGCCGAAACGGTCGACGAAGCCACCGCGCTCCAGCACCTCGCGCACGGCGCCCTTCAGGTTCGCAAGATAGAGCGCACCTCCCGACTCCTCCAATCGTCTCGCCTCGCGCACGAGCAGCTCGCCGCCTGCAACGTCGACGAAGTTGATGCCGCTGCCGATCAGCAGGACGTGACGACGCCCCGGCGATGCCGCGCGCAACGCGTGGAGCTCGTCCTGGACGTGCTCGACGGCGCCGAAGAACAGCGATCCGTCGACGCGCAGGAGCGCGAGCTGCGGGCACTGCGCCCGTGTCGTTCCGTCGTCGTCTTCACTGATGAAGCGACGGGCGGCCGACGCGGGATCCGGCGTGACCGCGATGAGGCGCGGGTGTGTCGTGCGATTGAGATAGACGAAGAGCGACGCCAGGACACCGACGAAGATCGCGAACTCGAGCTGGAGCAGCAGCGTCGAGATGAATGTCAATCCGAGCACCAGCGCCTCGCCGCGGCTCGTGCTTGCGATCCTGCGCATTTCCGCGACGTCGATGAGCCCCCAGGCTACGACGAACAGCAGGGCGGCCATCGTGGCCAGCGGGAGGTGCGCCGCGAGCGGAGCGATCGCGACCACGATGACAAGAAGCATCAGCGCGGAAAAGACGGCGGCGAGCGGCGTGCGTGCGCCGGCATCGTAGTTGACCCAGACGCGATTGAACGAACCGGACGACGGGTACCCCGACGTGAAGGCGCCGGCCAGGTTCGACAGTCCCTGGCCGATGAACTCCTGGTTGCTGTCGATGCGCTGGCCCGATCGGGTGGCCACGGCTCGTGCAACCGATACGGCCTGGGTGAGCGCGATGGCGGTGAGGGCGAGCGCCGCGGGCGCGAGCTTGCGCCAGTCTTCGGGATCGAGGGAGGGAAGCGAAAGCGTCGGAATCCCGGACGGCAGGGCACCGATTGCCGGCAGGTGCGCCACGCCGACCAGGACGAGCGCGTATCCAAATGCGCCTCCCGCGAGCATCGCGACGATCATGTACGGTATCCGGGGAATCAATCGCCTGGCGAGCAGCGCGGCCGCGAGCGAGAACGTCGCCGTCGCCAGGATCCAGGGGTCCGCTTCCGTCGCGTGCCGCACGAAATACTGCAGGCTTCCGAAGAATCCCGCCCCCGGCGCGACCGGCACGCCGGTGAAATTGCGGAGCTGCGCGGCGATGATGAGAAGACCTGCGCCCGCCGTGAATCCGACGACGACCGTATGGGAAATGAAGTTGACGAGCGCGCCCAGGCGCGCGAGGCCCATCGCCACCTGGAGAAGTCCGACGAGCAGGGTCAGCGTGAGCACCAGCCGGATATATTCGGCGCTTCCCGGCGCGGCGAGCGGCGCGACGGTCGCGAAGACGGCCAGCGAAATGGTGTTGGTCGGTCCGGATACCTGATGCCACGACGATCCCCAAAGCGCGGCGACCGCGACCGGCAGCATCGCGCAATAGAGCCCGTATTGCGGAGGCAATCCGGCCAGCGTGGCGAACGCGACGGCCTGCGGCAGCACGACCAGCGCACCGACCGCGCCCGCCACGACGTCCGCGCGCAGGGAATCCCGATTGACGCGATCGCGCCAGGCGAGAAACGGAAGGAGCTTCTGCGTCAGGGGGGACATGGACGATGCGGCCGGCGCAAGTCCCGCGCAGGCGTCACCGGTCGCCATGATGGGGCTTGGCCGTGCCGCCGCGCAATCGGTTTGCGCGGCGAATGCGGGGTGCCGTGCCTCCCCGGCCGTGGGCACGGCGCGATTCGGCGCCATCCGCGCGGGCCGCCGGGAGGCGTGCCACGCGTCTGGTTGACGCCGATCAAGGAAGCGCGCTCTGCGGGGGATACGATTGCCTCTCGCCTCCGGAGATCACCATGCAGACCGCGCTCGAGACGACGTCCATTGCCAACGAGCCCTGCGCGCCGGCCACGCTCGCGGTGGCGGCCGCGCCGCCGATGGGCTGAACACTTCGGCCCTTCCGACGGCGGTCGCAAGGAGCGGTATGCACGCCATTCGCATCATCGAGGATGAGCATCGCTCGCTCGCCGCCGTGCTGCACGGCCTGCTCTTTCTCGTGCGCGAGATCCGGTTGCGTGGCGCCGCCCCCGATTTCCCGCTGCTCGGGGCCATGCTCGATTACATCGACGCGTTCCCGGAGCGCTTCCACCACCCCAAGGAGGATGCGTACCTTTTCCGGTGCCTGCGCGAGCGCGATCCGGCGACGGGCACGCTGCTCGACCGCCTCGAGGCCGAGCATCGCGACGGGGTCAGGCGGATTCGCGAATTGCACGAGGCGCTTGCGCGCTATCAGGACGAGGGGGATGGCGGCTTCGCCGCCTTCGCGCAAGGCGTTGCCGACTACGCGGCGTTCCACTGGGAGCACATGCGCGCGGAAGAGGGCGAGGTGCTGCCGCGCGCGCGCAAGCACCTGACCACGGCGGACTGGGCGGAAATCGACGCCGCGTTCGCGGACAACGACGATCCCTTGCTGGGGGCCGACGCGCGCGAGACCTACAAGCAGCTGTTCCGCCGAATCGTCAATCTCGCGCCGCCGCCGCTCGGCGTCGGCCCGAAACGCTGACGCGCGCAGATTCCGTCAGACCTTCCCCTTCCAGGGCACGACGATGCGCTCGACGTAGCGCATGAGGAGGTCGAACAGGTAGGCGATTGCGCCGATGACGACGATCCCCATGATCACGATGTCGGTGCGCAGGAAGTTCGACGCGTTCAGCACCATCTGACCCAGGCCGTGCGTCGCCGCGACCATCTCCGCGGCGACGAGCGTGGTCCAGCCGAAGCCGATCGAGATGCGCATCGCGGTCAGGATCTCCGGCATGGCGCCCGGGATGATCACGTGCGCGATCACCTGCCACTTCGACGCGCCCATCGAATACGCTGCCTGGATCTGTTCCTGCGATACCGATCGCACGCCGGCACGTGCGCTCATCGCGAGCGGCGCGAAGCAGGCGAGATAGATGAGCAGCACTTTCGAGAGCTCGTCGATGCCGAACCAGATGACGATGAGCGGCAGGTAGGCGAGTGGAGGCAGCGGCCGGTAGAACTCGATCGGCGGATCGAAGACGCCGCGCGCGATCCGCGAGACGCCCATCGCGATGCCGATCGGGATCGCCGTCAGGCACGCCGCGAAAAACGCCGTGAAGACGCGAAACATCGACCAGCCGAAGTGCGTGGCGAGCGGCGCGTCGGTGAGCTGCCCCATCGCGGATTCGTAGAGCCGCGTAAAGACGGTCTCCGGCGTGGGCAGGAACAGCGGCGGCAGCCAGCGCAGATGGCTCGCGAGCCACCACAGCAGGAAGATTCCGCCCATCGTGACGACGCTGATCAGCGTGCTGCGCCCCTCGCCGAGCGTCGCGTAGTTCGAGGACTTCGGCCCGGCGGCGCTCATGCTCGCCCGCCTCGCTCGTTCGGCTCGCGGTGCAGGATGACCGCCAGCACTTCCTCCCGGACGCGGATGAAGTCCGGCGACGATTTGACCGCGCGCGCGTCGCGCGTCTCGATGAACCGGCGGCCGAAGTCGAGCTCGTATTCGTGCGAGATCTTGCCCGGGCGCGGCGTCATCACGACGAGGTGCGTCGCGAGAAAGAGCGCCTCCTCGACGCTGTGCGTGATGAAGAAGCACATCTTCCCCGTGCGGTGCCAGACGTCGAGGACGAGCTCCTGGATCGACTCGCGCGTGAACGCGTCGAGCGCCCCCAGCGGCTCGTCCATCAGCATCAGCTCCGGATCGGAGGCAAGGGCACGCGCGATGCCGACCCGCTGCTGCATGCCGCCCGACAATTCGTAGATCGCGCGCGCCGCGAACTCCTCGAGGCCGACCAGGCGCAGTTTCTCCAACGCGACCTTTCGACGCTCGTCCGGCGCGACGCCGCGCATGCGCAGGCCGAACGCGACGTTGTCGACGACGTTGAGCCACGGCATCAGCGCGTGCTTCTGGAACACGACGCCGCGGTCCGCGCCGGGTCCCTGCACCGGCTTTCCGTCGAGCAGGATCGCGCCTTCGGTGGGCGGCAGGAATCCCGCGATGCAGGAGAGCAGCGTCGTCTTGCCGCAGCCCGAGGCGCCGATGGCGACGACGAAGTCGCCGTCGCGCATCGCGAGGCTCACGTTGGACAGCGCGTCGACGGTTCCCGCCTTCGACGCATAGCGGACGCCGAGCTGGCGGATGTCGAGCAGCGGCATGGGGTCGGGATCAGGGCAGAAAAACGGCGGCGCTGGTTTGCCAACCAGGCGCCGCCGCGCGGCGGTCGAGGATTCCGGCGCCCTGTCTATTTCATCGCACCTTGCGCGAACGCGGGATCGACCGACTTGCTGTAGTCGGGGGCGAGCTGCTGGATGCGGCCTTCGTCCTTCAGGAATTTCGCGGTCTCGGTCGAGCGCCTTTGTCGCGCCGCCGCTGGCGACCCACCACCCAGCCACGCGGGCGCCGCCTGGTCGGCGAGGCTCGGGAAGCCGTAAAGCGCCATCGCGTCGGCGACGTCCTCGGGCTTGCCTCCCGACCACTTCGCGACTGCCGCGGTCTTCGCCGCGTCGCCGGTCCATGCCTTCGGATTCGCGCGGTAGTCGGCGTCGGCCTTGGCGATGATCTTCACCAGCGCGGTCATGAATTCGGGGTTTTCCGTCGCGAACTTGCTTCGAGACGATCAGGCCGTCGAACGTGCACTTGCCTTTCTTGCACAATTCGCCCGAGGTGACGATGACCTTGCCGGTCTTCTTGACCGTGGAGAGCACCGGGTCCCAGATGAAGGTGGCGTCGAGGTCGCCGCGGCCCCACGCAGCGGCGATTTCCGGCGGCCGCATGTTGAGGATCTGCACGTCGCCGCGCTTGAGCCCCGCGATCTCCATCGCGTAGAGCAGGTGGAAGTGCGTCGTCGAGACGAACGGCACGCCGACCTTCTTGCCCTTGAGATCGGCGACGGTGTTGATGCCGCTGCCATTCCGCGCGACGAGCGCTTCGGCCGCCGCGATGTCCTCGAGGATCCAGAAGAGCTCGACGTCCATGCCCTGGCTGATCGCCGTGGCGACACCGGCCGAGCCCACTTCGCCTATCGCGACGTCGCCGGAGGCCATCGCTCGTATCACGTCGCCGCCACCGCCGAACTGGCGCCAGTTGATCTTGTAGCCGGTCGCCTTTTCGATTTCGCCGCGTCTGCTGCACCCAGCGGAACGGATTCATCATGTCCTGGTAGGCGAACGTGACGGTCTTTTGCGCCCACGCGGGCAGCGCGGCGGCAAAGGCCAGAATCAAACCTGCGATGAAGCGCTTCATGGTTTCTCCCGGAAGTGCGAGGTCAACGACAACGGCGGCGCTCTCGCGGCGCCGCGCGGCAAAAAGTGCGAATCTAGATCGTCGCGAGGGTCTTGCGCAAGATGTCCGTGATCATATCGATATGCGATTTCTCCGCGATCAGCGGCGGCGCGAGAATCGCGGAATCGCCGGTGTTCTTGAGGTGGAGACCGTTGTCGAACAGCTTCTTCTGCAGGGCGTGGCCGCGCGCGCCCGGCGTACCCGCGGGCTGCACGTCGATCGTCGCGAACATGCCGTAGCCCCGGATGTCGGTGACGATCGGCACGTCCTTCAGCGAGAACATCGCGTCGAGGAAATACGGCGACAGCTCGCGGCCGCGCTGGAACAGTCCCTCGCTCCTGTAGATGTCGAGCGTGGCAATCCCGGCGGCGCACGGCCCCGGGTGGCCCGAGTACGTGTAACCGTGGAAGAATTCGATCGCGCCTTCGGGCGCAGCGGCCATGATCGTGTCGTGGATGCGCTCGGAAATCGCCACCGCCCCCATCGGCTGCGCGCCGTTGGTGATGCCCTTCGCCATCGTCATGATGTCCGGCGTGACGCCGAAGCTCTGCGCGGCGAATGCCTGGCCCGTGCGGCCGAATCCGCAGATCACCTCGTCGAACACGAGCAGGATCCCGTGGGCGTCGCAGATCTCGCGCAGGCGCTTCAGGTATCCCTTGGGCGGCACGAGGCAGCCGGTGGAGCCGGCGATCGGCTCGACGAAGCATGCCGCGATGTTCTCGGCGCCGTAGAGGTTCACGAAGCGGGTGAGATCGTCGGCGAGCTCGACACCGTGCGCGCCTTCGCCGCGGGTGAAGAAATTCTCCTTGAGGTGGGTGTGACGCATGTGCGCCACTCCCGGCATTCCCGGGCCGAATTTGCGGCGATTGTTGACGAGCCCGGAAAGCGCGACGCCACCGAAGTTGACGCCGTGGTAGGCGCGCTCGCGCGACACGAACGCGTTGCGCCCGCTCTGGCCGCGCGCCTGGTGATACGCAAGCGCGACCTTCATCGCCGTATCGACCGCCTCGGAACCGGAATTGGTGAAGAAGATCCGGTTGAGGTCGCCGGGGGTCAGCTCGGCGACTCGCGTGGCGAGCTCGAACTGCTTCGGGTGGCCGCGCAGAAACGGCGGGACGAAATCGAGCTCGCGCAGCTGCCGGCCGACCGCTTCGGCGATTTCCTTGCGACCGTGGCCGGCGTTGGCGCAGAAGAGCCCCGACGACGCGTCGATCAGCTTCTCGCCGCGATCGTTCCAGTAGTACATCCCCTCCGCGCGGACGACCATCTTCGGTTCCGCCTTGAAATCGCGGTTCGGCGTGAACGGCATCCAGTACTCGTCGAGCGAGATGCGCTTCGTCGCGGTCTGGTCCTGAATCTCGAGTTCGGCGTGGCCCATCGTGGTCTCCCGATGCTGCGGTGCGGCAAGCCGGCGTCGGCTGCGGGCAGCGAAGCAGTGTGAAGGTGAATCCGTAATCGCTACACCCGTGCGGTTGCCGGAGGTATGGCGCGACGCGCGTACCCGCCATCCATTATCATGGTCGTTTGCGGCGGGTGCTGCGGCGCGAGAGCGGCGGTCCTTCCGTGCCCCCTTCTCTCCGGAGTAGATCCCATGCGCATCGGCGTCCCGAAGGAAATCAAGGTTCTCGAAAACCGAGTCGGCCTCGTGCCCGGCAGCGTGCGCGAAGCCGTCGCCCATGGCCACGGGGTGATCGTCGAACACAATGCCGGGCAGGGCATCGGGATGGACGACGATGCCTATCGCCGCGCGGGCGCGACGATCGCCGCCACCGCCGCCGAGGTGTTCGCCGCCGCGGACATGATCGTCAAGGTGAAGGAGCCGCAGGCGGTCGAGCGCAAGATGCTCCGCAAGGGCCAGATCCTCTTCACCTACCTCCACCTCGCGCCCGATCCGGAACAGGCGAAGGATCTCGTGGCGAGCGGCGCCGTGTGCATCGCCTACGAGACGGTGACCTCGTCGTCGGGTGGCCTTCCGCTGCTGGCGCCGATGTCCGAGGTCGCCGGGCGCATGGCGGTTCAGGCCGGCGCGTACTACCTCGAGAAGCCGCACGGCGGGCTCGGCATGCTGCTGGGCGGGGTCCCGGGCGTCGATCCGGCGAAGGTCGTGATTCTGGGCGGTGGCGTCGTGGGTTCGCACGCCTGCCATATCGCCCTCGGGATGGGCGCGGAGACCTGGGTCCTCGACCGCAGCGTCGACGTGCTGCGCGCGCTGTGGCGCCAGTTCGGACGTCCGCTCAACACGGTGTTCTCGACGCACGATGCGATCGAGCATCACGTCACCACCGCCGATCTCGTCATCGGCGGCGTGCTGATTCCGGGAGCGTCGGCGCCGAAGCTCGTCTCCGCCGCGCTGGTGAAGAAGATGAAACCGGGCTCGGTGATCGTCGACGTCGCCATCGACCAGGGCGGCTGCTTCGAGACTGCGCATGCGACGACGCATGCGGACCCGGTCTACGTGGTCGACGGCGTGACGCACTACTGCGTCGCGAACATGCCGGGTGGCGTGCCGCGCACGTCGACATTCGCGCTCAACAACGCGACGCTGCCCTTCGTGCTCGCCCTCGCCGACAAGGGCTGGAAGAAGGCGCTGGCCGACGATGTGCACCTGAAGAATGGACTCAACGTCGCATTCGGCAAGGTGACGTGCCAGCCCGTCGCGGAGGCGCTCGGATACGCGTATGCGGCACCCGAAAGCGTGATGGGGTGAGCGAGCCGAGGCCGGGCACCGGGGCGCGGCGATGTTGATCGAAGGGGCGGAGGGCGCATGAACGCGATGACCGAACAGAAGAACATGGCGGTGACCGGCCGCCAGAAGATGACGCCGTCCGAAGCTTTCGTCGAGTCGCTCGTCGCGCACGGCGTGAAGGACGTGTTCGGCATCGTCGGATCGGCGTACATGGACGCGCTCGATCTCTTCCCGCTCGCCGGCATCCGCTTCATTTCGGTGGCGCACGAGCAGGGCGGAGGGCACATGGCGGATGGCTACTCGCGCGTGTCGGGCCGCCACGGCGTCTGCATTGCGCAGAACGGACCGGGTATCACCAATTTCGTCACGTCGACGGCGGCCGCATTCTGGGCGCATTCGCCGGTCGTCGTGATCACGCCGGAGACCGGCAGCTCGACGATCGGGCAGGGCGGCTTCCAGGAGACCGAGCAGCTGCCCATCTTCTCGAAGATCACCAAGTACCAGGCGCACGTGAACAATCGTGCGCGCATGGCGGAGCTTACCGGCCGCGCGTTCGACCGCGCGCTGCTCGAGATGGGACCGACGCAGCTCAACATCCCTCGCGATTTCTTCTACGGCGACATCGAGTGCGAGATTTCACCGCCACTTTCGATCGAGCGCGGCGCCGGCGGCGAGAAGAGCCTCGATGAGGCTGCGGCGCTGCTTGCGGCGGCGAAGTTTCCGGTGATCCTCTGCGGCGGCGGCGTCGTGATGGGCGACGGCCAGCCCGAAGCGGTCCGACTGGCGGAAATGCTGCAGGCGCCGGTCGCCGTGTCCTACCTGCACAACGACGCATTTCCGGCGAAGCACCCGCTATGGGTCGGACCGCTCGGCTACCAGGGCAGCCAGGCCGCGATGAAATTGATCGCCAGAGCCGACGTCGTGCTGGCGCTCGGCACGCGACTCGGTCCCTTCGGCACGCTCCCGCAGTATGGAATGGAGTACTGGCCGAAGGACGCGAAGATCATCCAGGTCGACGCCGACGCGAAGATGCTGGGCCTCGTGAAGCCGATCTCGGTCGGCATCTGTGGCGACGCGCGGGCCGCGGCGACGGCGCTCGCCGCGCGGCTCGGGGGAAGATCGCTCGCATGCATGGCCAACAAGGACGCTCGCCTCGCCGACGTCGAGGCGGCGAAAATCGCGTGGGAATCGGAGCTCGACGGCTGGACGCACGAAAAGGACACGTGGTCGCTCGAGGTTTCGAAGAACTCGAGCCACATGCACCCCCGGCAGATGCTGCGCGAGCTGGAACGGGCGATGCCTGCGGGGGCGATGGTGTCGACCGACATCGGCAACATCTGCTCGGTGTCGAATTCGTACCTGCGCTTCGACCGGCCGCGCTCGATGTTCGCCGCGATGAGCTTCGGCAATTGCGGCTACGCATTCCCGACGATCGTGGGCGCGAAAGTCGCGGCGCCGGAGCGCCCCGCCATCGCTTACGTCGGCGATGGCGCGTGGGGGATGAGCTTCGGCGAGCTGCAGACCTGTGTGCGTGAACGAATTCCCGTCACCGCCGTCGTCTTCAACAACGGCCAGTGGGGCGCGGAGAAAAAGAACCACGTCGACTTCTACGAAAATCGGTTCGTCGGCGTCAATCTCGACCACCAGCCGTCGTGGGCGGCGGTGGCGAAGGCGATGGGCGCCGAAGGTCGACGGATCGACAAGCTGTCCGACGTCGGCCCCGCGCTGCGCGAAGCGGCGATCGCGCAGAGCGAAGGCAAGTCGACGGTGCTCGAGATGATGGTCACGCGCGAGCTGGGCGATCCTTTTCGCCGCGACGCCCTCGCGTTGCCGACGCGCCACCTTGCCAAATACCGATCGACGGCGGCGAAGCCGGCAGCACGCTAGAGCACCCCGTACTTCGCGTAGACCTCGGCCAGCAGGCGCCCGGCGAGCAGCTCGTCACGGGTGCGGTTCTCCGCGGTGACCTTCGCCAGCGCGCGCGCGATCGCGTCGTCGGCGATTGCCGCCGGAAGCACGACGACGCCGTCGACGTCGCCGAACACGATGTCGCCGGGCTCCACGCGGACGCCGCCGCATTCGATCGGAACGTCGATCGCGACCATCTTCGCGCGGCCGCGCGAGTCGAGCGGCCCGATGCCGCCGTGAAATACCGGGAAGCCCATCGCGCGGATCTGGCGTACATCGCGCACGAGGCCGTCGGTCACGCAGCCTTCGGCGCCGCGACACTTCGCCGCGGTCGACAGCAACTCGCCCCACGGCGCGATGCGCTCGGTCGGGCCGCCGCAGCCGAATACGGCGACGTCGCCGGGCTTGAGATCGTCGAGGAGCGTCATCTCGTGCTCGTACGGGTTCTCGCCGTCCGCCACCGCGAAGACGTTCATCCAGAGCCCGGTGCGCGCGCGGCCCATGATCACCGAGGCGTCGTCGAGCGGCCGCACGAACGGCCGCATCGCGCGGTCCGTCCGTCCCAGGCCATCGAGGACGTCGGAGAGCACCGCCGTGTAAAGGGTCCGCTTGAGTTCGGCGGATCGGGTGACGGTCATCGTCCTGCCTCCTTCATGGCGCAGGTCCGAAAGGCCTGCCGCGAGACGGGTTGAGCCACAACGCAAGCGGTACCAGCAGCGCCACCTGCGTCGCGGTGATTCACGCGATCGCACCGCGGCATGCGGTATGAATGCCTGCAAGCACGCGTCATGCGCGCCCGCGCGGAGTCGCGGCAGCGGTCGAGGGTCGACACGTGCACGAGGTGCCGAAGCTCGATCGCGATGTGCGACGCGTGTAGAATGATACGTTCATTTCATCGGACGCCGTGCGAGAAGGCGGCGCCAATCGCAAGCCGCTGGAGCGGACGGGCACCGGCGAGGCTGCGGCAATGCCGGCGCCGATGCGTCGGGCAGCAAGGACTGGTTCTTCGTCGAGAAGGAGTAATTGTGCGAACTTTCCTCACCTCCTGGCTACTCCGGCTGGCGGCGGCATTCATGGTTGCCATGCCGCTCGCCGCGGTGGCGCAGGACGCGAAGCCGTTTTCGAGCCAGCAGCTCGACCAGATGACGGCGCAGATCGCACTGTATCCGGATTCGCTGCTGGCCCAGCTGCTGATGGCGACGACCTATCCCGACCAGTTCGCACTGGCCTATCAGTGGTCGAAGGCGCATCCCGATTCCAAGGGCGACGACGCGGTGAAGATGGTCGAGAACGAGAATTGGGACCCGAGTGTCGCGTCGATGGTCGCCTTTCCGGAAGTCCTGATCACGTTGGGCGGGAACCCCGACTGGGTGAAGAACATGGGCGACGCGTTCCTGGCCCAGCCCGAAGATGTCATGGATTCGGTGCAGCGGCTGCGGCAGCGCGCGCAGCAGGCCGGGAATCTCAAGTCGAACGAGCAGATCAGGGTCAGCACGGAGGCGCCACCGCCGCCGGCCGCGACGACGACCGTGGTGCAGCAGGCGGCGCCGCCGCCGCAGATCATCGTGATCGAGCAGGCGCAGCCGTCGGTGATCTTCGTGCCTGCCTACAACCCGGCCGTGGTCTTCGGCCCGTGGATGTATCCGGCGTACCCGCCGTTCTTCTTCCCGCCGCCGCCCGGCTTCTGGTTCTCGCGTACCGTCGCGACCGGAATCGCCTGGGGCGTGGGCATCGGCGTGTCGAACGCGCTGTGGGGCGGCGTCAACTGGGGCCGGGGCGACGTGAACATCAACGTCAATCGCTACAACAACATCAACGTCAACAACCGCATCAACAACGGCAACTGGAACCACAATCCCGACAACCGCCGGACAGACTACCGGGGCGGCAACACGACGCGTCAGAACCTCGAGCGGCAGCGCGATGCCGGCAACCGCGAACAGTATCGGGGCAGGGACGCGAGCCGGGATGCGAGCCGTGAGCGCGCACAGCAATCGATGGCGTCGCGCGGTGTCGATGTGAACCAGGGCTCCGCGCGGGATCGCGCGCAGGCGGCAAGTCGCGACGGCGGCGCAGCAGGCGCACGGGACCGCGCACCCTCGGCGGACCGCAGCGGTGGATTCAGTGGTGCCGGCGGTGGCGATCGTGACGCAGCACGGGCGCGCGCCGAATCCGCGGATAGAAGCGCCGCGCAGCAGAGAGCGCAGTCGGCAAGCCGCGACAACGCGCTGAGGGGCGCGGACAGCCCGCAGGCGAGGCAGCAGGTCGACCGCGGCAATGCGAGCCGGCAATCCGCGCAGCAGCGACCGCAGGCGCAGCAGCGCCCGAGCGGCGGCGGCGGTGGCGCGCGTCCGAGCGCTGGCGGTGGTGGTGGTGCACGTTCGGGCGGCGGAGGTGGCGGTGGCGGTGGCGGACGTGGCGGTGGTGGCGGACGCGGACGGTGATCGGGAGCCCATGAAAATGAATTCGCACAACAACTCACCCAAGCGTCACTCGTTCGGCCTGCGCGTCGCGCTGGTGGCGGCAGCATTCGCCATCGCGCCGATCGCGTGGGGTCAGCAAACCTTTCCGTCGCCGCAGGCGGCGGCCGATGCCCTGGTCGACGGCATCGCCCGTCATGACTGGGACGCCGTCAAGGTCGTGGTTGGCCAGGACTACAAGAACTACATCCCGAGCGGAGCCGTTGCGGAAGTGGACATCACGAGATTTCTTGAAGCTTGGGCGACCTCGCATACCGTCGTTTCCGCCGGCGCCGACAAGGCGTTCCTGGGGGCCGGCAGGCATGGCTGGACGCTGCCGATCCCGATCGTCAAGACGGCAACGGGCTGGCGCTTCGACGTCAAAGGCGCTGCGGACGAAATGCGCACGCGGCGGATCGGCCGCAACGAGTTGGCGGCGATCCAGACGGTGCTTGCTTACACCGACGCACAGGAAGAGTACTTCGCGAAGGACCGCAACGGCGACGGCGTGAGGGAATTCGCGCAAAAGGGACTTTCGTCGCCAGGCAAGCACGACGGACTCTACTGGGCGTCGCTGCAGGGTGAGCCGGAAAGTCCGCTGGGCCCGGATTTCGCCGACGCGAAGGCGGACCAGCCCTACCACGGTTACGTCTTTCGCATCCTGAAGGCGCAGGGCAAGGACGCGCCGGGTGGAGCCAGGAGCTACATCAGGAACGGCCGCATGACGGAAGGGTATGCGCTGATCGCATGGCCGGCAAAGTACGACGACACCGGCGTCATGACGTTCATCGTCGACCGCGACGGCATCGTGTACCAGAAGGACCTCGGTCCGGATACAAGCGCCGCGGTGCGTGCGATCACCGCCTACAACCCGGATTCCACCTGGACCAAAGTCACGCCGACGAAGTAATCGCGCATGCAGAGCCCGGGCACGGCGAGCGCCGTGCCCGGTTTTTTTCGTCCGGCGTCCGCACGGCAGACGATCGATAGCGCGCCGCAAGCTTGCAGCGCTCATGCCTTCGACGGGATGGCCGTCCTGACGAGCACCTCCCGGCGGATTGGCAGCGTGGCAGAATGTGCGGCCGAAGGCGCCGCGCAACCCACTTGCGCGGCCGCGATCGCAAGGAGGCATCCGCAATGAAGCACGGCCGCCCGTGGCTGTTCTTGCTTGCGACCGCGGCGTTTGCGCTGGCCGGTCCTGCCTTCGCGCAGGACTATCCGAACAAGCCGATCCGGTTCGTCGTCCCGTACCCGCCCGGGGGCGGCACCGATGTCGTCGCGCGCATCGTCAACGAGCCTCTGGCGACCGAACTGGGCCAGTCGATCGTCATCGACAATCGTGGCGGCGCCGCCGGCAATGTCGGAACCGACATCGTCGCGAAATCACCTGCGGACGGCTACACGATCCTGTTCACGTTGTCGTCGCACACGATCAATCCCAGGCTCTACGAGAAGTTGCCATTCGACGTCGAGCACGACTTCGTTCCGGTGAGCCTGGTCGCGCTGATTCCGCAAATCCTCGTCGTGAATCCATCGGTGCCGATCGCGAGCGTCAAGGAGCTCATCGCGTACGCGAAGGCCAATCCGGGAAAGCTCAACTATGCGTCCGTCGGCACTGGATCTCCGGGACACATCGCGGGCGAGCTGTTCAAGCTGAAGACCGGCGTCGACATCGTCCACATTCCCTACAAGGGCGGCGGACCAGCGGTCACCGACACCATCGGCGGGCAGGTGCAGCTCCTGTTCGTGTCGATGCCGGCCGCCTGGCAGCACGTCAAGTCCGGTCGGTTGCGGGCGCTGGCCGTCACCAGCGCGATGCGCAGCGTCACTGCGCCGGACGTTCCGACAATCGCGGAATCGGGCGTACCCGATTACGTGGTCGACTCGTGGTACGGCGCGCTGGCTCCGGCGAAGACTGCTCCCGCCGTGATCGCGAAGCTCAATGCGGCATTCGCGAAGGTGCTGGACAGTCCCCAGGTGAAGGAACGGCTGCTCGCGCAGGGCGCCGAGGCCGCGCCGTCGTCGTCGGCCGAGTTCGACCGGAGGATCCGGGAAGAACTGGCGAAGTGGGAACAGGTCATCAAGTCGGCGAACATCAAGCCGGAATGAGGTGGATCGCACGATGAACGCGGTTGTGCCGGAATCGCCTGACGCCGTCGTCGCCGCGCTCATGGCGCGTGCCCGCGTGGCGCAGCGTGCGTACGAAACCTGGACGCAGGAACGCGTCGACGAGGCGGTCGTCGCCGCCGGCTGGGCGATCGTCGAGCCCGCGCGCAACCGCGCACTGGCGGAGATCGCCGTGCGCGACACCGGCCTCGGCAGCGTCGTCGACAAGTTCGCCAAGAACCGCCGCAAGACGGTGGGACTGCTGCGCGATCTTCGGGGTGCACGGTCCGTGGGCGTCATTGCGGAAGATCGACAGCGCGGGTTGATCGAGATCGCGCGGCCGGTGGGTGTTGTGGCGGCGATCACACCGTCGACGAATCCCGCCGCGACACCCGGGAACAACATCCTCAATGCATTGAAGGGCCGCAACGCGATCGTCGTCGCCGCGTCGCCGAAGGGCGCGTCCACGCTCGGATTGCTGCTCGAGTTCGTTCATGCAGAGCTCGAACGTGTCGGTGCACCGCGCGATCTCGTGCAGATGCTGCCGGCGCCGGTGACGCGCGAGCAGACCATTGCGCTGATGCGCCAGGCGGACCTGGTCGTCGCCACCGGTTCCCGTACCAACGTTCGCGCCGCGTACGAGAGCGGCACGCCGGCGCTGGGCGTCGGTGCCGGCAACGTGCCGGTCATCGTGGACGAGAGCGCCGACATCGCGGACGCGGCGGCAAAGATCGCGGCGTCGAAATCGTTCGATCACGCGACCTCCTGTTCGTCGGAGAACAGCGTGATCGTGGTCGCCGAATCGGCCGATGCCCTGATTACCGCGTTCGCGCGCGAGGGCGGCGTGCTGCTGGACGCCGAGGAGACACGACGCCTCGAAGACGAGATGTTCCCCGACGGCCGGCTTTCGTCCGAGGTGATCGCGAAGGCGGCGCCGGTCATCGCGGCGCATGCAGGGCTCATCCGGCCCGAGCTCGACACGGCGCGATTCCTGATCGTCGAGGAAACGGGCGTCGGTCCCGCGCACCCGTTTTCCGGAGAAAAGCTGTCGCCGGTGCTGGCGCTCTACAGTGTGGCCGACTTCGCGGCGGCAGCGGACCTCGCTGCGCGTCTCCTCGCCTTCCAGGGCGCCGGACACTCGGTCGGCTTGCACACGAAAATTGCGGACCGCGCGGTGACGCTGGGGCTCACGCTGCCGGTGTGCCGCGTCATCGTCAATCAGGCGCACTGCTTCGCGACGGGCGGCAGCTTCGACAACGCGCTTCCGTTCTCGCTGTCGATGGGCTGCGGGACCTGGGGCCGCAACAGCCTTTCCGACAACCTCAACTACCGGCACTTCCTCAATATCACGCGTGTCGTTGCGCCATTCGCGGCCGCCATGGCGAAGGAGCCGACCGACGACGAGATCTTCGGAGCGTACCGGCGGAAATTCGGTGCGTGAGACCGTGGTAGCGGCACGCACGATCCGCGAAGTGATCGATCAGCGCGCGGTTGCGCAACCCGGGTCGCCGTTTCTCGTTGCCCCCGAGCCCGGAACGACCGTGACGTACGGGGAACTTCGCGACTCGGCGCGCGGTCTTGCGGCCGAACTTGCCGCGCACGGCATCGGCGCCGGCGAGATCGTCTCCTACATGCTGCCGAACGGCATCGCCGCGGCGAGCGTCTTCCTTGGCGCCATGCATGGCGGCTACGTGGTGTCGCCCGTGAGCCTGCTCGCGCAGGACACGCTGATCGCCCACACGCTGCGGCACTCGCGAACGCGCATCGTGTTCGCCGCGCCGGAGTATGTCTCGCGGCTGCAGGCGATCGCACTTGAAAGCCGGCAGTGACGCCGTGATCCGGCCGACGCTGCCCGACGATCTCGGTCTGTCCGTGCGGGCGGTAGTGGACAGGACGGAATCTCCGGATCCCGAATCGCCTGCGCTCCTGATGTATACGTCCGGAACGACGGGCACGCCGAAAGGCGCGCTGCTGTCGCATGCGAATCTCATGCACGCCGGGCGCGTGGTGAGCGAAGCCCATGCGCTTTCACGTGCCGATCGCGTGCTGTCGTCGCTGCCGCTCTACCACGTGAACGGCCAGTGCATTGCGACGGTATCGCCGCTCTGCTCGGGAGGCAGCATCGTGATGCCGCACCGCTTCAGCGCGTCGCAATGGTGGAGCTGGGTCGAGAAGTACCGCCCGACCTGGCTCAATGTCGTTCCGACGATCATCGCCTACCTGCTGAATGGCGCGGACCCGACGCCCGGGCAGGCCGCGGCATGCCGGTCGATCCGCTTCGCGCGTTCCGCGTCCGCGCCGCTGCCGCCGGAGCAGCACCGTGCGTTCGAGGCGCGCTTCGGCATCTCGGTGCTGGAGGCCATGGGCCTCACCGAATGCGCGTCGGTCGCATTCGCCAATCCGCTCGAACCGCAGTTGCGCAAGATCGGCTCCCCCGGTGTCCCGCTCGGCATGGAGGCGCGCATCGTCATGCCGACCGGGGCCGCGTGCGGCGACGGCGAAAGCGGCGAAATCGAGCTGCGCGGCGCCAACGTGATGCTGCGCTATCACGACGACGCGGACGCGACGGCACGGACGCTGCGTGACGACGGCTGGCTTGCGACGGGCGATATCGGCTATCGCGACGCCGACGGATTCTATTTCGTCACCGGCCGGATCAAGGAGCTCATCATCAAGGGTGGCGAAAATATCGCACCGCGCGAGATCGACGAGGCGCTGCTGCGGCACCCGGCCGTGCTGGAAGCGGCCGCGGTGGGCATTCCCGATCCGGAATACGGGCAGGACATCCTCGCCTGCGTCGTATTGAAGCCGGCCGGCCGATGCTCCGAGGAGGAGCTTCGTTCGCACTGCCTTGCGGAGCTCGGCCGCTACAAGTCGCCAAAGGTCTTTCGGTTCGTCGCGGAATTGCCGAAGGGGCCGTCCGGCAAGGTGCAGAGACGAAAGCTCGCGGAGATTCCCGGCTGATCGCGAACGGTTGCTCGCGCAGGTATCATTTGCGGCGTCTCGCCGCTTGCCCCAATCGTGGGGCCGAATGGCCCAGACTCCCGAACCGGGAGGATCGTCGATGTTCATCGGTCATTTCGGATTGGCGCTCGCCGCCAAGAAGGTCGCGCCCGGGCCGTCGCTCGGCACGCTGGTCCTCGCGGCGCAGCTCGTCGACGGCGTCTGGCCCGTGATGCTGCTTCTCGGTCTGGAAAAGGTCGAGATCGTGCCGGGAATCACGACGGTCAATCCGCTCGACTTCGTTTCGTATCCCTACACGCACAGTCTGGTCGCCGTCAGCCTCTGGGCTCTCGCTTTGGGCGGGAGCTATCTTCTGCTGCGCCGGGACCGCGCGGGCGCGACGTGGCTGGCCGCACTGGTGTTGTCGCATTGGGCTCTCGATTACGTGTCGCACCGCCCGGACCTTCCGCTGTGGCCGGATGGACCCAGGGTCGGGCTGGGACTCTGGCATTCGCTGCCGGCAACCCTTGTCGTCGAATTCGCGCTTTTCGGGGTCGGCGTCTGGCTGTACGCATCGGTGACGCAGCCGCGCGACCGCATCGGAACGTTCGCATTTGCAGCGTTCGTTGCCGTGCTCGCCGTGATCTACGTCATGGCGGTGTTCGGGCCGCCGCCGCCGTCGGTGCAGGTTCTGGCGATGAGCGGGCTGCTCGGCTGGCTGTTCGTGGCGTGGGCCTACTGGGTCGACCGGCATCGCGGGCCCGCTGCCGCGTGAGGGGCGGGCGTACGAGCATTTTCACGAGGAACGGGAAATGGACATCAAGCTCACCTATGCGATTCACTTTGTCGCGGACATGACGCGCGCGATCGCGTTCTATCGCGACACGCTGGGACTGAATCTCGAATTCGCGTCGCCGGGCTGGACCGAGTTCGCCACGGGCGATACGACGCTCGCGCTGCATCCCGCCTCGGCGGAAAATCCGGCCGGCTCGACGCATCTCGGGTTCGGTGCGCCCGATGTGCGCGCGTTCCACGTCGCCATGGCCGCGAAGGGCGTCCGCTTCACGAAGCTTCCCGAGCCGTTGCATGGCGTCACTCTGGCCGAATTCGTGGACTCCGACGGTGCGCGTTGCAGTGTCAGCGGTTAGGGAGCCTCTGCACAAGTATTGACGGTTGCGACGGCGTCGCCAGGGCCTGGAAACGTCCGGGAGCCGATAACCCGATGGAGCGGTCGATGAGCGATGGTGGTCGACAGGCGTGCGCGAACTGCGGGTCCGACAACCGCGCGGGGCGCCGGTACTGTGCGCATTGCGGCGCTGCGTTGACCGTGTCGTGCGCGAACTGCGCCTTCGCGAACGAGCCCGGCGAAAAATTCTGCGGTGGCTGCGGAGGGTCGCTCGCGATCATTGACGCTCCGGCGGCGCCGGCGAGCGAAGAATCGACCGAGACCGAGCGTCGGCCTGTCACGGTCCTGTTCGCCGATCTGTGCGAATACTCACGGCTGTCGCAGGCGCTCGACCCCGAAGACGTCCATCGGCTGCTCGAGCGTTTCTTCGCCGCCGCTGGCGCGATCGTCGAACGGTTCGGTGGGCGCGTGGACAAGCACATCGGCGACGCGGTGATGGCGATCTTCGGCGCGCCCGTCGCCCACGGTGACGAGCCCGCGCGTGCCGTGCGCGCTGCCGATGCGATCGCGCGCGCGATGCCCGAAATCTGCGCGCGGTCCGGCCATGCACTCGACGTGCATGTGGGCATCGCGGCCGGCGAGGTGGTCGCGAGCGGCGTGGGCAGCGACCAGCACCGCGCCTATACGGTCATCGGACCGTCGGTCAACCTGGCCGCTCGACTGGTCGGCATCGCCGGGCGGGGCGAAGTCGTGATGGACGGCGCGGTGCACGACGCGATCGCTCGCGTGGCGACGTGTACGCGCCTGGAAGCGCTGGCGATCAAGGGCATCGACGATCCGGTCACCGCATGGCGGCTGAACGCACTCGTCGCGGGAGGTGACGCCGGATCGTCGCCACCCTTCGTGGGCCGCGCCGGCGAGTTGGCTCAACTCTCCGCGATCATGCGGTCCTGCATGGCTGGCGGCTCGGGCAACGTGATCCACGTGCGCGGGGAGCCCGGCATCGGCAAGTCGCGTCTCGCCGAGGAATTGCAGCGTCTTGCGGTGACGGAGGGGTATGCGTGCCATGCCGGACTCGTGCTCGATTTCGGGACCGCGAAGGGCCGTGATCCGGTGCGCGACATCGTCGCCTCGCTGGTCGGGCTTGCGCCAGCGTCGAGTGCGACCGACCGCGCGCGGGCACTCGACGACGTCGTCGCGCGCGGTGTCATCGCCACCGATCGACGTCCGTTCCTGGCGGATCTCCTCGACCTGCCGCTGCCGGCGGAAGGGAGATCGGTTTACGAGGCGATGGACAATTCGGCGCGGCAGCGCGCGCGCTGCGAGGTCCTGATTCAGCTGGTCGAGAATGCGTCCGAATCCGCTCCGGTGCTGATCACCGTCGAGGACCTCCACTGGGCGGACAACGTGACCCTCACCTACGTCGCGGCCCTGGCGCGCGCCACGCCGAAGTCGCGGACGTTGCTCGTGCTGACGTCGCGTGTCGACGGCGATCCTCTTGCCGGCGCCTTTCGCGCTTCGCTCGCGGGTGTGCCGCTCGTGACCCTCGATCTCTCACCGCTCACCGATGCGGATGCTGCGTTGCTGGCGGGCAGCCTGTTCGCCACGTCCGTCGCGCTGGCGCGCAGGTGCGTCGAACGCGCTGGCGGAAATCCGCTGTTTCTCGAGCAGCTGCTGCGCAACGCCGAGGAGGACGACGGCCGCCTTCCGGCGTCGCTGGGCAGCCTGGTGCTGGCGAGGGTCGACCGCCTGCCCGAACGCGAACGCGCGGCCCTGCGCGCGGCCGCCGTCATCGGGCAGCGGTTTCCCCTTGCCCTTCTGCGGCACCTGATCGCCGCACCCGACTACGATTGCGCGGCGCTTCTGATGGCGGCGCTCGTTCGTCCCGACGGCGAGGACTTCCTGTTCGCGCATGCGGTGATCCGCGACGGCATCTACGCGTCGTTGACCCGTGCGCGCCGGGCCGAGCTGCATCGCGCGGCCTCGGCGTGGTACGGTGATCGCGACCCGACGCTGACCGCCTTGCACCTCGACCGCGCCGAGGCGCCCGAGGCGGTGCAGGCGTACCTCGCGGCGGCGCAGGCGCAGTCCGCGGCATTGCATGGCGAACGTGCGCTTTCGCTCGCCGAACGTGGCGCCGCGCTGGCCCGCGAACCTGCCGACGTCTATGCGCTCGCGATGCTCTGCGGTCGCATGCGCTGCGAAGCGGGGCAGGGAAAGCCCGCGCTGGTTGCCTACGGCAGTGCGTTGACCGCGGCGCTGGCACCGCAGGAACGATGCCGCGCGCTGCTGGGAATTGCCACGGGACATCGCCTGACCGCCGCCGTCGATGCGGCGCTGGCGGCACTCTCGGAGGCGGAGCCGATCGCGCGTGCGCATGCGCTGACACGCGAACTCGCCGAGCTGCACTACACACGCGGCAATGTGCATTTCGCGCGCGGCGACGTCGTGGGCTGCCGCACGGCCCACGAGTCGGCACTGGCCTTTGCCCGCGAGCTGGGCGACGTGGCGTGGGAGGCGCGCGCGGTCAGCGGGCTCGCCGACGCCTCGTATGCGGTTGGCCGGATGCGCACGGCGTTGACGCGTTTCACCGAATGCGTCGCACTCTGCGATGCCCACGGCCTCACCCGCATCAAAGTGCCCAATCTCGTGATGGCCGGGCATTGCCGGATCTACCTGATGGAATTCGACGCCGGCATCGTGAACATGACCGCTGCGCGCACGCTCGCTCGCCAGTTGGGTGACCGGCACGGCGAGATGTTCGCGCTCGAATCCCACGGCACCTTGCTCGCCTTCGGCGCCCGATTCGCCGAGAGCGAGCCGGTGATGCTGGAGGCGATCCCGCTTGCGGAGGCACTTGGCGCCCGCCGCTATCTGTCTCTGCTGCTGACGGTTCTGGCGGAGAGCCTGCTCGAGCGCGGGCGCGTTGACGAGGCGCGCGATCGCAACGAGCAGGCCCTTGCCCTCTCGCGCGAAACGGGGATGCGGTTTGCCGGACCGCTCATTCTGGCGCTCAAGGCCCGGATGCAGGAGGACCCGGTTGAACGCGAGCGCTGCCGGGAGGAAGCCGAAGCGCTGCTGGCCGAAGGTGGCGTCGGCCACGGCCCGATCGCCTATCAACGTCTCGGAATCGAAGACGCGCTTGCCCGCGGTGAGTGGGAGCGGGCGCGCACGCATGCGACGGCCCTTGCGACCTACACGCGGGACGAGCCGCTGCCCTATACGGATTTTCTGATCGCGCGTGGCCGCGCTCTGGCTGATCTCGGTGCGAATCCGCGAAATACGGTCGCGCTCGCCGAAATCGGGCGGCTCAAGGTCGAAGCGAAACGGCTCGGCTGGCCAATTGCATGGCCGGGTACCCCGGACGCCGGCTGACCGCGACTCTTTTCGCCGTTCGCGCGCACGTCGCCCCAATTTCATGTGGTGACGCCGGCGCGTCATAACCTTGTAACACACGTGTCCCAAGCTGTCGGACATCCACTGTCCACAGGGTATGTCCATGCGCAAGCTCCAGCTGCAAGCCTTCCTCGCCATCGCGTCGATCGCGTTGGGCATTTCCACGGCTTCCGCCGTCGACATCACCGGCGCCGGTGCGACGTTTCCGTTCCCGATCTACGCAAAGTGGGCGGAGGCCTACAGGGCCAAGAGCGGCGTCGGCATGAATTACCAGTCGATCGGATCGGGTGGAGGCATCGCCCAGATCAAGGCGAAGACCGTCGACTTCGGCGCGTCCGACATGCCGCTCAAGGCGGAGGACCTGCAGGCCGCGGGCCTGATGCAGTTTCCGGCGGTCATCGGCGGGGTGGTGCCGATCGTCAATATCGAAGGCGTCGCTCCCGGCGCCATCAGGTTCACTGGCCCGGTCCTCGCGGATATCTATCTCGGCAAGATCAAGACCTGGAACGACAAGGCGATCGCCGACCTCAACCCGGGCGTCAAACTGCCGCCGATCTCATATTACGGTGGTGCGCCGATCGGATGGATCGGGAACGACTTTCCTCTGGACGAATTACCTGTCGAAGGTCAGTCCGGAGTGGAAGGAAAAGGTCGGCTCCAGCACGGCGGTCGCCTGGCCGGACGGCGTAGGCGGCAAGGGCAACGAGGGCGTGGCTGCGTACGTGCAGCGGATCAAAGGTGCGATCGGCTACGTCGAATATGCCTACGCCAAGAAGAACAAGATGACCTACGGCGCAAGTACAGAACAGGGACGGACAGTTCGTGAGCCCGCCGCGGAGACGTTCCAGGCGGCCGCGGCGGGCGCGGACTGGAAAGGCGCCGGGATATTGTCTCGTGCTGACCAATCAGCCGGGGAAGAGCGCTGGCCCATCACCGGCGCCAGCTTCATCCTGGTGTATAAGACGCAGGAGAAGCCGCAAAACGGAACGGAAGTGCTCAGGTTCTTCGATTGGGCTTAAACGGCGGATGGAGTCGGATTCCCTGGACTATGTCCCCCTGCCGGAACACGTGACTAACCAGATCGCAGGACGCCTGGAAATCGCAGCTCAAGGATGGCGGCGGCAAGGCGATGAACTAAGCGATCGCGTGCGTACCCGCGCCCCGCAACCCGTGGCGATCGCCGGATCGACGAGCGCCGCGGTTAATGATGCCGATCGAAATGCGGACCATCCGCCGCCGGCCTCGTAGATTTCGCAGCGACGGAGGTGCCACGTGACGCGGCAACCATACGGCGACGCCCGCGGATGCCATCCGGGTATGATCGCCCCGTGCCGCGGGAGCGAGGTCGCTTTTGCCAAGATGCCCGATCCGAAGCAATCGAAGATACAGCGCACGACCTGGTCTTTCGGGTGCTCGCGCGCTTCTTCGCCTTCCTCGTGCTCGCAATGCTGCTGGGAATTGTCGCATCGCGGATCGGCAGCATCCTCCATACGAAGTTCGGCATAGGATTCTTTTTCACCAACGTCTGGAATCCGGTCAACGGGGAGTTCGGTGCGCTGGCGCCCATCTACGGCACGCTTGTCACCTCGGCGATTGCGCTGATTGATCGGAGTGCCGGTGAGCTTCGGCATCGCGATCTTTCTGACGGAAATGTGCCCGGTCTTGCTGAAACGGCCGCTTGGAACCGCGGTCGAGCTGCTGGCGGCGATTCCCTCGATCATCTACGGCATCTGGGGACTTTTCATCTTCGCCCCCCTGTTCGGCGACTTCGTGCAGCCGCTGCTCACCGGAACCCTGGGGCACATCCCCGTCGTCGGCCGGCTCTTCCAGGGCGCGCCCAACGGGATCGGCGTGTTCACCGCAGGGTTCATCCTTTCCATCATGATCATTCCGTTCATCGCGTCGGTGATGCGCGACGTGTTCGAGATCGTGCCGCCGGTCCTGAAGGAGTCCGCGTACGGGCTTGGGCGCCACCACGTGGGAGGTTGTCTGGAACGTCGTGCTGCCCTATACCAAGGTGGGCGTGATCGGCGGCATCATGCTCGGCCTCGGGCGTGCGCTGGGCGAGACGATGGCGGTGACGTTCGTCATCGGCAACGCGTACCGGATCAGCGCCGCGCTGTTCGATCCCGGGAACTCGATTGCGTCGGCGCTGGCGAACGAATTCAACGAAGCGGCGGACCCGGTGCACCGCGCGTCGCTGATCTCGCTCGGACTCGTCCTCTTCGTGCTGACGTTCATCGTATTGGCGTGCTCGCGCCTCCTGATCGCGCAGCTCGCCCGCGGCGAAGGCAGGTCGACATGAGAGCGAACCCATGAATGCGCGCGCGCTGTCACTCCACCTACCGGCGACGCTTGCGGTTGAACCGGTTCAATCTCCTCATGTCGATGTGTGCGATGGCGTTCGGCATGGCGTTCCTCGTCTGGATTCTCGTCGTTCTCTTCGCCAAGGGCATCGGCGCGATGACGCCCTCGATGTTTCTGCAGACGACGCCGCCGCCGGGTTCGGCGGGCGGGCTCGCCAATGCGATCGCGGGCAGCCTGCTCATCGTGGGAGTTGCAACCGCGATCGCCACGCCGATCGGAATCCTCGCGGGCATCTATCTCGCCGAATACGGCCGCGACGGCTGGATCGCCCGTCTCACGCGGTTCATCAACGACATCCTGCTATCGGCGCCATCCATCGTCCTCGGTCTCTTCGTCTACACGGTCTACGTGATGAATGTCGGTCATTTCTCGGGCTGGGCGGGTTCCGCCGCGCTGGGACTGATCGCCATACCGGTGGTCGTGCGCACGACCGAGAACATGCTGCAGCTCGTGCCGGCGAGCCTGCGCGAGGCCGCCGTCGCGCTGGGCGCGCCGATGTACAAGGTCATCCTTTCCGTCACGCTGCGCGCAGTGCGGGGAGGCGTCATCACGGGGATCCTGCTCGCCGTCGCCCGCATGTCGGGGGAGACGGCGCCGCTCCTGTTCACCGCACTCAACAACCAGTTCTGGAGCCTCGACATGAATGCCCCGATGGCGAATCTTCCGGTGGTCATCTTCCAGTTCGCGTTGAGCCCCTATGACGACTGGAAGGAGCTCGCATGGGGCGGCGCGTTCCTGATCACGCTGACCGTTCTCGTCGTCAACATCCTGGCCCGGACCGTTTTCCGCCAATCCGCTGTTCGCTGACGGCTGCCGCCCAACCAGAGTCCCGCATGGACACCACCCTCGAGCACTGCACCTCCGGCCGACGCCAGCGCCGCCATCGCGAGCCCCGTGCCGAAGATGTCGATACGCAACCTCGACTTTTTCTACGGCCGCTTTCAGGGCCTGAAGGACATCAATCTCGACGTCGCCGAGCGCCGCGTGACGGCCTTCATCGGGCCATCGGGCTGCGGAAAGTCGACGCTGCTGCGCACGATGAACCGGATGTACTCGCTCTACCCGGGGCAGCGCGCGACGGGCGACATCCTGCTCGACGGCGAGAACATCCTCGCCCCGGGCGTGGACATCAACATGCTGCGGGCGAAGGTCGGCATGGTCTTCCAGAAGCCGACGCCGTTCCCGATGTCGATTCACGACAACATCGCGTTCGGCGTGCGCCTGTACGAAGATCTGTCGGCGCGCGAGATGGACGAGCGGGTCGAATGGGCGCTGACCAAGGCGGCGATGTGGGACGAGGCTAAGAACAAGCTGAAGCAGAGCGGAATGGCGCTCTCGGGCGGCCAGCAGCAGCGGCTGTGCATCGCGCGCGCCGTGGCCGTCAAGCCGGAGGTGCTGCTGCTGGACGAGCCGACGTCGGCGCTCGACCCCATCTCCACCGCGAAAATCGAGGAGCTCATCACCGAGCTCAAGGCCGACTACACGATCGCGATCGTCACCCACAACATGCAGCAGGCGGCGCGCGTTTCGGATTTCACCGGGTACATGTATCTCGGCGAGCTCGTCGAATTCGGCGAAACGGACCAGCTCTTCCTCAAGCCGCGGCGCAAGGAAACCGAGGACTACATTACGGGTCGCTTTGGTTGACTTCCGCAATTCCACGAGAGCCACGCCATGACCGAACACACGCACAAGCAGTTCGACGCCGAGATGGAGGCGATCCGCAGCGGCGTTCTCGCGATGGGCGGCCTGGTCGAGACGCAGCTCGCGCGTGCGCTCGCGTCGCTCGGCGAACACGAGCACGACGACCTGATCGACGCGGTCGGCGCCGACGAGCAGGCGATCAATCGCATGCAGATGGAGATCGACCAGCAATGCACGCAGATCATCGCCAAGCGTCAGCCGGCGGCGATCGACCTCCGGATGATCATGACCGTCACCAAGGTGGTCAACGACCTCGAGCGGATCGGCGACGAGGCCAAGAAGATCGCGTTCAAGGCCGAGCAGGCGGCGGGCAGCGGGCGGCTCGCGCAGCTCCGACATTACGACGTGACCCGCTCGCTCGAGTCCGCGCGCACCATGCTCCAGGCGGCGCTCGACGCGTTTGCGCGGCTCGACACCGCCGCCGCGGCGAAGGTCATCGGGGACGACCAGTCGGTCGATGCGTCGTTCCACGCGATCATCCGTCAGCTCATCAGCTACATGATGGAGGATCCGCGAACGATCAGCGCGGCGCTCGAGATCCTGTTCATCGCCAAGTCGATCGAGCGAATCGGCGATCACGCGAAGAACATTGCGGAGGCGGTCGTCCAGGCGGTCAAGGGCGTCGACGTGCGCCATGCGTCGGCCGACCAGATCCGCGCGGAGCTCCACGAGCCATGAGCCCGCCGGGTCGTCCCGAACGCCTGCGCGAGCAGGGCGAAGCCGAGGCCCGAAGGGCGCGTCTGCGAGCGCGGGCGGCGGCCGACCCAAAAGAAGTCCCCGGACGCACTGCGCTCCGGAGGCCGCGCGAATGCCGGAGCGCGCAGCGCGAAGGTACTCCGTGACGCCGACGATCATGGTCGTCGAGGACGAGCCCGCGATCCTGGAGCTCCTGCGGATCAACCTCGTCGACGCCGGCTACGATGTGCGCGGCGCAGCAGATGCCGAGTCTGCGCAGCGGATGCTGAACGATTCGCTGCCGGACCTGCTGCTGCTCGACTGGATGCTGCCGGGCCAGTCGGGACTTGCGTTCGCAAAGCAGTTGCGCGCCGATGCGCGGACGCGCGAACTGCCGGTCATCATGGTCACAGCGCGCACCGACGAGGCCGACAAGGTCGCGGGTCTCGAAGCCTGGGTCGACGATTACGTGACCAAGCCGTTCAGCCCGCGCGAGCTCAAGGCGCGCGTGAAAGCCGTGCTGCGGCGCCGCGCGCCGGAGGCCGCGCAGGAGGTGCTCGAAGTCGGTCCTCTCCGCCTCGATCCCGCCACTCACCGCGCCACGGCCACCGGAAAGGCGGTCGATCTCGGTCCGACCGAATTTCGCCTCCTTCGCTTTTTCCTCGCCCGCCCGGAACGCGTCCACTCGCGGGCGCAGCTCCTCGATCAGGTCTGGGGCGATCACGTGTACATCGAGGAACGCACCGTCGACGTTCATATCCGCCGGCTCCGGCTTGCGCTGGAGCCGCACGGCTGCGACGGGATGATCGAGACCGTGCGCGGCACCGGCTACCGCCTCGCGGCTCCGCGCTGAGCGTTCCGGCGCGGTTTGTCTCGTGCTAGTCTGAGGCGCATGACGCGCACGTTCTTCGCCGGGCTGACGGCACCGCTGGGTGTCGCCGCCGCGACGCTCGTCACGGGACTCGTTCTCGGCGCCGGCTGGGCGCTCGCAGCGCTCGCTCTTGGCGCGACGGCGCTGGTCGCCTTCCACCTCTGGCAACTGGATCTTCTGGCACGCTGGGCGGACGGCCCGCTCGATGCGCCGGTTCCGGAGGGTCGCGGCATCTGGCGACATCCGTTCACCGGGCTTTACCGGCGCGTCCGTACGCGCGCTGCCGTCCAGCGCGGACTCGCGCAGCGGCTCGAGCGATTCGCCGCGGCGGCCGAGGCGATACCCGAGGCAATCGTCGTGCTGGACGAAGCCAACCGGATCCGCTTCGCGAACGCGCGCGCACGCTTGCATCTGGGGCTCGATCCCGAACGCGACCTCGGCCAGGCGTTCGGCAATCTCGTCCGGCAGCCCGAGGTGGTCCGTTACCTCGAGGCCGGCGATTTCTCGGACGCGGTCGTGGTCGCGTCTCAGCGGGAACCCGGCGTCACGCTTTCGATCCAGGTCGTTCCCTATGGCGACGAGCAGAAGCTGCTCCTGTCGCGCGACATCACGCGCATCGAGGCGACCGCACGGATGCGCCGCGAATTCATCGCCAACGTTTCCCACGAGCTCAAGACGCCGCTGACGGTCGTCGCCGGATTCGTCGAGACGCTGCAGGACATCGATTTCGACGAGCGTCAGCGGCGGCGCTTTCTCGGTCTCATGCAGGAGCAGGCGCGCAACATGCAGCGACTTGTCGACGATCTCCTTACGCTATCCGCACTGGAAAGCGAGCAGAACCCGCCGATCGACGCGACGTTCCCCGCGGTGCCCCTGCTGTCCGAGGTCTGCGCGCAGGCGCGGGCGCTGTCGGCGGGGCGCCACACGATCGTCGCGGCCTGCGCCGACGACTCCGCTGCGATGCTGACGGGTGCGCGCGACGAACTGGCGAGCGCGTTCGGAAATCTCGTATCCAATGCGGTGCGCTATACGCCCGACGGCGGCACGATCACGCTGTCGTGGGAGGTCGATGCCGAAGGTCGCGGCAGGTTCTCCGTCGCCGATTCCGGTGTCGGCATCGCGGCGGAGCACCTGCCACGACTCACGGAGCGCTTCTATCGCGTGGACCGCAGCCGTTCGCGCGCAACCGGTGGCACGGGACTCGGGCTCGCCATCGTCAACCACGTCCTGTTGCGTCACCAGGCCGAGATCGCGATCTCCAGCGAACCCGGCAAAGGGAGCACGTTCACCGCGATCCTGCCGGCGGCGCGCGTGCAGAGGAGCGCTGCCCCGGTTGAAGTCGACGGGCCTCGCGTGGCCGTCACCAGTAGCTGAGCGCCGCCCGGAAAAGCGCCTCGAGATCGTCGCGCCCGACATCCTTCGGCGCATTGCGGATGACGCGGTACTGCGGCTCCGCGCCGGTGGCGAGCGCGCCGACGTGCGACATGTCGAAGCCGAGCGCCGAGAGGCCGTTCGGCATCGCCGTGGCGCGCATCAGCTCGATGACCCGTGAGGCGAGCAATTCGCCGGCGTCCTGCGTGCGCACGCCGTCCGTATTCGCACCGAGACAGTTCGCGCCGTGCAAATGGCGCTCGGGACAGCAAGGCGCCGTGAAGCGCCACACCGAAGGATTGTTGAGCACGACCGCCATTCCGTGCGGGACGAGCGTCCTGCCCTCGGGGTAGCCGTCGACGTGCCAATCCTTCGTGAGGCCCGATACGGCATACGACAGTCCGTGCGGCAGGTGACAGCCCGCGGCGTTGAACGCGATGCCGGCGAGCATCGCCGAGTACATCATCTCCGTACGCGCCTCGGAGTCGGCAGCGTCATTCACGGCGCGCACGAGGAACCTTCCGACGCCCTTCAGCGCCTCGGTCGCCAGCATGTCCGAAAACGGATTCGCTCCCTGCGAAACGGGACGGCTCGCCCCCTTGGCCGGATTGAGCCGGCGTGGGTACGCGCGTGCCGTCAGCGACTCGAGCGCGTGGCTCATGCAATCGAAGCCGGTCGCCGCAACGGCGTTCCTCGGCAGCGACGACGTGACCGTCGGATCGATCAGCGCGACATCCGGAATCAGCCGGCGCGAGATGATGCCGGTTTTGGCGTTGAGCGCGCGCAGCGCGAAGATCGCGATGCCGGTCGTCTCGGAACCGGTTCCGGAGGTGGTCGGGCACGCGATGTGCGGTTTCACGGCGCCCGGGACCTTCTGTCCGGCGCCGATCGGCGCGTTGACGTAGGTCATGAATTCGGCAGGATGGCAGGCATAGAGGTTCGCGGCCTTGCACGTGTCCATGACCGAGCCGCCTCCCACCGAGACATAGCCGTCAAAGCGACCTTCCGCCGCAAAGCGTGCCGCGTCCTGGAACGACTGGTCGGTGGGCTCGATCGTGACGCCGTCGTACACGGCGCAGTCGACGTGCGCCGCCGCAAGCGAGGCTTTCACCGTCGCCACATACTCGCTCGATTTCATGCGGGCGTCGGTGAAAAGCGCGACGCGCTCGAGACCGAGCTCGCGCGCGTTGTCGCCCGCCTCGGCGAGGACGCCGGCGCCGAACGTGAACGTCGGCATCCCGACCGTGAATCCGCGGTCGCTGCCTTCGACCGCAGCGAAATCGGCGTGACAGCAGGGCATGGCGAATTCCTTTCGGCGTATCGGGTTCAGGCGGCGGCCGAGCGCAGGATCATGTCGGCCGCTTTTTCCGCGATCATGATGACCGGCGCGTTCGTGTTGCCGGAGACGATCGTCGGCATGACGCTGCAGTCGACGACGCGCAGGCCGTCGATTCCGTGCACGCGCAGTTGCGGATCGACGACCGCCAACGGGTCGCCGGCGGGACCCATCCTGCATGTCCCGGCCGGGTGGAAGATCGTCGCGCCCTTGTTGCGCGCGAATTCGAGGAGGCGTTCGTCGGTATCCGCGCCGGGTCCCGGCAGGTATTCTCCGGCGACGTACGGAGAGAGCGCGCTGGTTGCGGCGAGGTTCCGTGCAAGCCGGATGCCGGCGACGAGCGTCGCGCGGTCGTTTTCCGTCGACAGGTAGTTGGGTTGCATCGCGGGTGCGGCCATCGGATCGGGCGATTTCATTCGCACGAAACCGCGCGACTCCGGTCGCAGCTGGCATACCGACATCGTGAAGCCAGAAAACGTGTGGACCGGGGCCCCGGCCATGTCCGACGACAGTGTCGCGAGGTGGAATTGCACGTCGGGGCGGGCGAGCGAGCGGTCGGTGCGTGCGAACAGGCCGCCCTGGTTGATGCCGATCGCCATCGGCCCGGTGCGTGTGAGGATGTAGCGCGCACCCATCGCCATCGTGCGCCACCACGATTTCAGCGTGTCGTTCGTGGTGATGGGCTTCGTGCAGCGGAAAATCACGCGCGCCTGCAGGTGATCCTGCAGATTCTCGCCGACTCCGCCGAGCGCATGGACCACGGGTATGCCGAACATCTGCAGAAGCGGAGGCGGTCCGACGCCCGAAAGTTGGAGCAGCTGCGGAGACTGCAACGATCCCGCGGCGACGATCACCTCGCGCCGCGCGATCGCCGTTCGCTCGTCGCCCTCGCGGCGATAGATGACTCCCGTCGCGCGCCGGCCGTCGAACGTGATCCGCGCGACGCGGGCGTTTGTTTCGACGACCAGGTTTGCGCGTCCGCGCGCGGGCCGCAGGTACGCAACGGCGGTCGAGCAGCGGAAGCCCCGGTGCGTCGTGAGCTGGTAATAGCCTGCGCCCTCCTGCGTGGCGCCATTGAAGTCGGCGTTTCGCGGGATCCCGAGTTCCGTGCCGGCGGCAATGAACGCCTCGACGAGCTCGTGCTTCGCGCGGATGTCCGACACGCGTAGCGGGCCGTCGGCGCCATGCCATTCGCTCGCGCCGCGAACGTTGTGTTCGAGGCGGCGAAAATAGGGCAGGACCTCGTCGTAGCTCCATCCGGGATTCCCCAGCGCGGCCCAATGGTCGTAGTCGTCGCGGTGACCTCGGATGTAGATGAGCCCGTTGATGGCGCTCGATCCGCCCAGCGTCCGTCCGGAGGGCCAGTAGATCTCGCGGCCGTTCATCCCCGGCTCGGGTTCCGTCGAAAACCGCCAGTTGTAGACCGGATGAAACATGGTCTTCGCATACCCGATCGGGATGTGAATCCATGGATACGCGTCGCGCGGCCCCGCCTCCAGCAGCAGAACACGGTGGCGCCCGTCCGCGGAAAGCCGGTTTGCGAGCACGCAACCCGCCGTCCCGCCCCCGGCAATGACGAAGTCGAAGTCGCTCATCGGCACCGGGCGCAGGTCCGTCCAACCATCCGAATGCAGGCGCCGGACGTCCGATTCCCGTTGAATTTCAGCGTTTTGACAGCTCGGCCCACAAATTGCTATACTCGCGTGTTCCGTCGGAGGGGTTCCCGAGCGGTCAAAGGGAGCAGACTGTAAATCTGCCGGCTCTGCCTTCGAAGGTTCGAATCCTTCCCCCTCCACCACCCCAGCGATTATCAGTCAGGAAAGCGGTATCGGGTAACTAATCGGGATAGGGGGCAGGGGCAGGGTTCACGCGGGGAAATGTGCTGGATTCCCGGCGGCCGGCAGGCGGGTGTAGCTCAATGGTAGAGCAGAAGCCTTCCAAGCTTACGACGAGGGTTCGATTCCCTTCACCCGCTCCAGAAGCCAGGCATCCGCCCATGTAGCTCAGTGGTAGAGCACTCCCTTGGTAAGGGAGAGGTCGAGCGTTCAATCCGCTCCATGGGCACCAAGCGTCGGCCGCGAAAAGTGGACCCCTGCTTTTCGCGGAATGAGATACCCACGAATCCCGGGCGGAGCCCGTTGATCCGTGGCGAAAATTGCAACGAATAAGTCGGAGACAGCAATGGCCAAGGGCAAATTCGAGCGGACGAAGCCGCACGTGAACGTGGGGACGATAGGGCACGTGGATCACGGGAAGACGACGCTGACGGCGGCGATGACGCTGGTGCTGTCGAAGAAGTACGGTGGGGAGGTGAGGGCGTACGACCAGATTGACAACGCGCCGGAGGAGAAGGCGCGGGGGATCACGATCAACACGGCGCACGTGGAGTACGTGACGGAGAAGCGGCACTACGCGCACGTGGACTGTCCGGGGCACGCGGACTACATCAAGAACATGATCACTGGGGCGGCGCAGATGGACGGGGCGATCCTGGTGGTGAGTGCGGCGGACGGGCCGATGCCGCAGACGCGGGAGCACATTCTGCTGGCGCGGCAGGTGGGGGTGCCGTTTATCGTTGTGTACATGAACAAGGCGGACATGGTGGACGACAAGGAGCTGCTGGAGCTCGTCGAGATGGAGGTCCGCGAGTTGCTGTCGAAGTACCAGTTTCCTGGGGACAAGACGCCGATCATCATCGGCAGCGCGAAGATGGCGCTGGAGGGTGACAAGAGCGAGATGGGGGAGGGGTCGATCTTCAAGCTGGCGGAGGCGCTGGACAGTTATATTCCGCAGCCGCAGCGGCTGATCGACGGACCGTTTCTGATGCCGGTGGAGGACGTGTTCTCGATTTCGGGTCGGGGGACGGTGGTGACGGGGCGGGTGGAGCGGGGGATTGTGAAGGTGGGGGACAACCTGGAGATTGTGGGGTTGAAGCCGACCTTGGCGACGGTGTGCACGGGGGTGGAGATGTTCCGCAAGCTGTTGGACCAGGGGCAGGCTGGGGACAACGTCGGTGTACTGCTGCAGAGGCACCAAGCGGGAAGAGGTGGAGCGGGGGCAGGTGCTGGCCAAGCCGGGGAGCATCACGCCGCACACGAAGTTCAGCTGCGAGGTGTACGTGCTGTCGAAGGACGAGGGGGGGAGGCACACGCCGTTCTTTCCGGGGTACCGGCCGCAGTTTTATTTCCGGACGACGGACGTGACGGGGAGCTGCGAGCTGCCGGCGGGGACGGAGATGGTGATGCCTGGGGACAACATCGGGATGACGGTGACGCTGATAGCGCCGATTGCGATGGAAGAGGGGTTGCGGTTTGCGATCCGCGAGGGTGGCCGGACGGTGGGCGCCGGCGTGGTGGCCAAGGTCATCGAGTAAGCGGCGAAACGTAGAAGCGTGCGTTCCACCGGAATTGCAACGAATCAACGGGCGCCAACAGAACTAGGCCAGTAGCTCAATTGGCAGAGCGGCGGTCTCCAAAACCGCAGGTTGGGGGTTCGATTCCCTCCTGGCCTGCCACGATGCCACGTCGTGACAGGGACAGCGGAAGCATCAGCAACGGACAGTCAGATGGTCGACAAGCTAAAGATCGTGTTGGCAATGGCGTGCGTGGTCGCCGGATTGGCCGGCTACTACTGGTTCAGCGAGACGGCGCTCGTGCTGCGGGTGCTGATGGTGCTGGGCGGACTCGTCGCGGCGGGCGCGGTGGCGTGGATGTCCGCGCCGGGCAAGGAATTCTTCGTGTTCGCGCAGGAAGCGTGGACCGAGGCCGGCCGGGTCTCGTGGCCGACGCGCAAGGAAACGATTCAGACGACGGCGATCGTGTTCGCCTTCGTCGCGATCATGGCGCTGTTTCTCTTTTCAGTGGACACCACACTCGCATGGATAGTGAAGCTTCTGACCGGACGGACCGAGTGACGAGCGCCGCGCGGCCGCCCGAACGCGCCCGCGAGCGGGCGCACGGCCGCCCGAAGCCAGGTCGCGTGCAGTTGCCAAAATCCACGCTCCGCTGGAGGGGGGAGGCGCTGCCCACGAAGTGGGCGAGCCTGGGGGAGGCTACCCA
>CAVSDH010000012.1:0-85749 GCA_963726765.1 uncultured beta proteobacterium
GCAGGATCCATCGCGCGCGGACATGACGTGTGCACGGCGCTGTAGGCGCGAAGCCAGGCTGCGTATCCCCAGCCTGGCGCACGGGCTAGCGAACTGCCAAATGCATGGACACCAACGAGCGAAATTCGACCGCAGCAGCGGTCTGTTGCCGGGGCGCACCCCTGCGTCGAACGTTGGCGATACCGCTACGTAAGGCGTTTCATCAGGAGAACCGCACCTGAGATCAGGCAGGAGAGCACGAGGAGTCCCCACCATCCCAACGCTGGCACCGCGGCAGCAGCTGCGGCGACGGGGGCGCTGGCGAAGACGATCGCATCAAGGTCATCAATGGTCGGACCGAGATCGGTCACGACTCCCGTCGACGTGTTGATCGTCACGAGGCGCGTCGGCGGCACCGGAGGGCCGTACGCGCCATAGAGGACCCCCGCGCTATTGAACGCGAGCGCCGCGATCGAACCGAAGCTGCCTGTGAGCGTGGCCACCGTGGTCGGCGCGCCGGTGGCGCGATTGATGGTCCTCAATGCTCCGTTGGCGCCGCTTCCCGCGTAATAGAGGACGTCCGTGGCGCTCGCGGCGAGTCCCGATCCCGGAGTCGGGCCGACGATTCCGGACGGTCCCACCAGCGTGGCGGCACCCGTCGCCAGATTAATCGTGAACAAACTCTTTGCGCCGTTAACCAGCCAACCGTACAACCTGCCATCGGACGTGAACGTCAGGTCTGCCATCGTCTGGCTCGGGAAACCATAGGAACCCACCAGCGTACCTGCCCCGGTGAACCTGTTGATCGTGATGAGGCTTCCCGGGGACGCTGCCGACTGGTTCGACGTGGAGCCGTACAGCACGCCGGTGACCGGGTGAATGGCGAGTCCCGTGACAGCGTATCCGATCGGGCCGATCGTCGCGACGACCGAGCCGTCGGCGGGACTGATCCTGTACAGATTCGAGGTTGTCGTCGTGCCGGCCGTCGCTCCATACAGTACTTCCTGCGCCGCGGTCGGACTCGCAAGCCACAGACCGAGGACAATGCCTGCCAATATACGCATCAGCGTTGTTGTCACGGCGCCTCTCCCACCCTCGGCCGACATGGCCGAGTTCAGCATGGGGCCCGGTATCAGCGAAGTCAAGAATCCTTGTCGGGACACTTGCGATTGATCAAATCCAGTCGCCGCCTGTCGGGTTCCTGGGCGGTGCTTTGGAGGTTGCCAGGATGCTGAATGTCGTGGAGAGAGTGGGCTCCGCGTTCGTGCTCATGACGCCCGAGCCACAAATCCGATGAGTCGGCCCCGGCTGGAGATTTGCCGGTTCTCCGAGTAACGCACTCGACTACTGTCGCGGTGCGCGCGGATGCGCTTATTAATGGCGCGCAAGTTCGTCAACCCGCGAGTCAGGCGATCCAATCCAACGGAGCGATCGCGATCGAGACAGGACCGGTGCAGGCGTAGCCCGGATCAGCTTCGAGAACATGGGTTGCGGGATCAGGGAGGCCGACCTGCATCGCATCGTCGAACCTTCATTCGCAAAAAAGCCAGTTGGCCGAGGAATCGCGCTCGAACGTTCGAAGTGAGGGGCGCAAGGTTCCGTCGCCACCGTCTCGCGAACCTGCATTGGCCGGGTCCCGATGGAGCCGCACCGGAAAATGCGCTCGCGATGAATCCATGAAGAAGTTATGGGCATGCCGATGCGCGGAGGAGTGTTGCGGGTGTGCCCCGATGTGGCTCCGTCGCAACACGGCTCGTGTCAATTCGTACCATGGCACGGAAGGTGCTAGTGAGACCCGACTGTAATCGGTAACATAACTGTCGGCCGAAGTGGGGTAGACACCGCGGCGCCTTGGGGGGACTCAACTGAAAGTTTGTGCCGCATCAGGATCGCGGGGCGCCCGGCCTCGAGTTCGAATTCTCGGGCACCTGATCTTCGGGTGTGCTCTCGGCATCTCTTCCCTGACGGCGGCGCGTCCCGCGCACGCCGAACTCATCGTTCCCGCAGGCGCGGTGTTCGATCTCGCGATTTTCGGCGGCGGAACGCTCGACCTCGCCTGCACCGACGTCATTGTGGCGGGAACGCTGCTGCTCTCGAACGGATCCATCTCAAATGCTCGGAACGTGACCGTACAGGCGGGTGGCACGATTGATGGCGGATCGGGGGCAATCGAAATGGGCGGCGATTGGGCGAATTCCGGGCAGTTTATCGCCGGGACCAGCGCGGTAAATTTCCGCGACCTCTGCTCGCTTACGGCGGCGACGATCACCGGCAATACGACATTCTCGACAGCGAGCTTCGTCACCGCCACGGGCAAGAGCTACGTGTTCGCGGTCGGCGCGACGCAGACCGTCAACAATCTTCTGGAAATCGTCGGCAACGGCGCACCGCCGATCTGGTTCCAGAGCCAAACGCCCGGCCAGGTGGGGTTCATCAACCTGCTGCCCGCCGGCACGCAACTGATTCAGCACGTCCGCGTCAATGACGTCTGGGCGACGGGGCAATGGCTCGCACCGTTGCTGACCAACGCACCGGGCGGAGCGAACGCGAACCGCTGGTTCGGCGGATCGGCGTCCGTCGTTGCCCCAATTCCAACGCTCGCCGATGCGACCCTTTTCGCACTCGCGGCCTTGATTGCGGCGACCGGCATTTTGTTCCTGCGTCGACGCCGATCGAACATTCCGGACGTCGACCGTCCGCGCCAATGAACTGTGTAGCGAGGATGCATCCATGAAAACAAATCGATTGAAGCGACGGCCGTTGGCAATCGCCCTGGCGGCGACACTCGCGTTGGGAGGTGCCAGGGTTCAGGCGGCGGATGTAACGATAAAGACGCCGCCGGGCGGCGGATTTGTCCTGAGCGATTCGACCGGTGCACTGCTGGGTCTCGTCTTCAACCACGTCAACGGCGAAATCAGTATCCCGTACCTGGTGGTCGGGGCGCAGCAACCCAACGTCGTGTGTTTCCAGACCGCCACGGGTTTGCTCGGGCAGTGCGCACCGGGTTCACTGACCGGGCCGCAAGGTGCCCAGGGTGCCCAAGGTGTGCAGGGTACCCAAGGTTCGCCGGGTCCTCAGGGTTCGCAAGGGTCACAGGGCACGATCGGGGCGCAGGGTCCTCAAGGAACGATTGGCACGACAGGCGCGCAGGGCGCAGTCGGTGCCCAAGGTCCGCAAGGGGTCGTTGGGGCGCCGGGACCTCTCGGTCCCCAAGGGACGCAAGGCACGCAGGGAAACACCGGTGCCCAGGGAACGACAGGTGCGCAAGGAGTGCAGGGCGTCGCTGGTTTCACCATATTGAGCGGTGCAGGAGCGCCGGCACCCGGCTTGGGTGTCGACGGCGATTTCTACATCGACACCACCAACGACACGATCTATGGCCCCAAGACGGCGGGCGCCTGGGGCGCACCGACATCCTTGGTGGGGCCGCAGGGTCCTACGGGAGCTCAAGGCACGTGCAAGGTCCTCAGGGCACGCAGGGCAATACCGGCGCGCAGGGCTCGATCGGCGCTCAGGGTTCGCCAGGCACACAGGGCAATATTGGCGCACAGGGCTCGATCGGCGCGCAGGGTTCCCAAGGCACACAGGGCAATACCGGGGGCCCATCGGCGCGCAGGGTCCCATCGGCCTGCAGGGCCCCCAGGGAACTCAGGGCAACAGCGGCGCGCAGGGAACGCAGGGTGTCGCGGGCTTCACGGTGCTGAGCGGCGCCGGCGCGCCGTCTTCCGGACTCGGAGTGGACGGCGACTTCTACATCGACACCACTAACGATGTCATCTATGGCCCCAAGACGGCAGGAGCCTGGGGCGCGCCCACGTCCCTGATCGGCCCACAGGGACCGCAGGGTACTCAAGGCACGCAGGGCTCGACGGGCGCGCAAGGTACGCAGGGCACGCAAGGCAATACCGGCGCGCAGGGCTCGATCGGCGCTCAGGGTTCCCAAGGCACACAGGGCAACACCGGTGCGCAGGGTCCCATCGGACTGCAGGGCCCCCAGGGAACTCAGGGCAACAGCGGCGCACAGGGAACGCAGGGTGTCGCGGGCTTCACGGTGCTGAGCGGCACCGGCGCGCCGTCGTCCGGACTCGGAGTGGACGGCGACTTCTACATCGACACCACTAACGATGTCATCTATGGCCCCAAGACGGCAGGAGCCTGGGGCGCGCCGACATCCCTGATCGGTGCACAGGGACCGCAGGGTACTCAAGGCACGCAGGGCACCCAAGGCAACACGGGGGCACAGGGTTCGACGGGCACGCAGGGCACGCAAGGTACGCAGGGCACGCAAGGCAATACCGGCGCGCAGGGCTCGACCGGCGCGCAGGGTTCCCAAGGCACACAGGGCAATACCGGCGCGCAAGGCTCGATTGGCGCTCAGGGTCCCCAAGGCACACAGGGCAATACCGGCGCGCAAGGCTCGATTGGCGCTCAGGGTCCCCAAGGCACACAGGGCAATACCGGCGCGCAGGGCTCGACGGGGGCGCAAGGTACGCAGGGCACGCAAGGCAATACCGGCGCGCAGGGCTCGACCGGCGCGCAGGGTTCTCAAGGCACACAGGGCAATACCGGCGCGCAGGGCTCGACGGGGGCGCAAGGTACGCAGGGCACGCAAGGCAATACCGGCGCGCAGGGTTCCCAAGGCACACAGGGCAATACCGGCGCGCAGGGCTCGATTGGCGCTCTGGGTCCCCAAGGCACGCAGGGCAATACCGGCGCACAGGGCACGCAAGGCAATACCGGCGCGCAAGGCTCGACCGGCGCTCAGGGTCCCCAAGGCACGCAGGGCAACACCGGCGCGCAAGGCTCGCAAGGTACGCAGGGACGCAAGGCAATCCGGCGCGCAGGGCACGCAAGGCAATACCGGCGCGCAGGGCACGCAAGGCAATACCGGTGCGCAAGGCTCGACCGGCGCTCAGGGTCCCCAAGGCACTCAGGGCAATACCGGAGCACAGGGCACGCAAGGCAATACCGGTGCGCAAGGCTCGACCGGCGCTCAGGGTCCCCAAGGCACGCAGGGCAATACCGGCGCGCAGGGCTCGCAAGGTACGCAGGGCACGCAAGGCAACACCGGCGTACAGGGCACTCAAGGGAACCAGGGCACGGCAGGGACCGCGGCCGCCTATTACAAGAATTCGACGCCCAGCGTCACGCTCACGCCGGCCAACTCCCTGGTGACCGTGCTCAGTTCGGGCACGGCGATCCCGGCGGGCAGCTACATCGTGCACGCAACCATTTCCGCCCGACACAACACGAATCCGGGCAATTGGGGCTGCAACGTCACGATTGGCGGTGTCGCCGTGGTGACCAACACGGCGGCTGCGGCACCGTTCCAGACGCTCACTCTGGTCGGAGGCATCGACGTAGGCGTCGCCGGGACGCCCCTCATTCGGTGCCAGTCCACGATCAACAACGCAGTGATCGTCAACGACGTTGCGTTCTCGATGATCCAGGTGACGACGCAGACCGAGCTTCCTTAATTCGTCGCGTTCCGCCTCCGAATTCCGGCGGAGCGTGACGCCACTCGCGGCTTCGCCTGTCGCGGGGCGGTCGGACCGAGGGAGAGGCCGAGGCGGGCCCGACGGATCCTCGCGTCGCGCGCCGAGGACTTCGCGTCGGGACGGCGAATTCCAGAGTCACCGGGAACGATTGTCGGAAGGTCGATCAGAATCCCATCGAGCCTATCGGCAGCCTTCGCACCAAGCGCGAATGGACGCTTCGAGCGCTCGCGACATCTCGTCGCACCCACGATGGGGCGCGACGATCGCCCTGGGAAACGGAACGATCACGATTGCGACGACCGGCACGATGTTGCAGGCGCTGCCCGGGCAGGCCAAAACAGTGGCGGTTCCCGGCGATTCAGATCTGCTGATCACCCGCAAGGGCGCAACGGTCGCTGCATGCCATCAGATCTCGCAGATGCCCGGCTGGCGCTGCCCCTTGAGCGCGACGAGATCGGCGTACACGTACAGGATGTCGTGCGTCTTATGCCACTCCGTCGGGAACGTCTGCCAGATGCGCGTCCCCTGGAAGCGGCAGCGGACTCCCGGGACATACTTCGCCTGCTCCGCGCGCGTGTAGTACCAGAACGAATTCGGGTTCCAGAACGACACGTGCGTCGGGTCCTGAAAGGCTCCGCGCCCGTCCGTCGACGGCGTCCGCGACACGAGCCATCCGCCGGGTGCGAGCACGCGATAGATCTCGTTCATGAGGCCGACGACGCATTTCGGCGACTTGCCGTCGGCACCGTGATTGCATGTGGAATCGCGACACGTCGGAACGTGCTCGAGAAAGTCGTAGGCGCGAATGCAGGCGACCGAGCTGTCGGCGACGGGCAGCCCGTAACGAATGTCGCAAACGATGTCGGCATTGCGCAGATCCACGCTCTTGTAGCCCGCGGGACAGCCGGTGGCGCCGCCCAGATCGAGCATCGGCAACCCGCTCCGCTTGGCCCACTCCGCAATGAGGTCGTAGACGTACCTGTTCGACACCTCCTGCTGCTTCTGCTGGATCTCCGCATTGCGCTGCACGTAGGTGTTCTGGCCGTCGGGCAGGAGCCGGTACAGGTATAGGCATTCGGGAATGTAGTGAAACTTGGCCCCGGTGAGATAGGTCCGGCAAACGAGGTCGTGATCGTCGGTGACGCCAAGCGTCGAATCGTGGCCTCCCGCCCGCTGGTAGGCGGCGCGGCTCCAGACTCGCACGTGGTTCGGCGCGAAGAAGATGAGGTGCAGCGCGCTGGCATCGGCCGGGAAGGCACGCAACGCGGTGTAGGTGCGGCCGTTCGCCGCGAAGGGATACGACTGCCATCCATAGGCACTGTCGTAGACCTCGCAGGTGCCGTCGGCGCGAAAGTTCGCGAAGTCGGAGTAGAGGAACTCGGCGCCCGTGGCGTCGATCGCCGCGCTCACTTTCGCCAATGCGCCAGGTGTGAGCAGGTCGTCGTGATCGAGCTCGACCAGGTAGTCGCCCGCGCACTGCTCGCAGGCAAAACGCTTCAGCGCGCCGATCCCCAGGCGCGAGACCCAATCCGGCGCGGGCACGATGCGCACCTTTGCGTGCGCACGGATCCGGTCGGGAATCGCGGCGCCGCCGTTCGGGACGAGCACCCACTCCCAGTCGGTATTGGACTGCGCAAGCAGCGATTCGAAGGCGTCGTTGATGAAATCAGGACGATGCGTAGGCGTGAAGACGCTGAATCGCATGAGGGTCGGATGACGGTCAGATTTTTCGGGCGATGTCCGGCGGGTACCGCGGGGCCGGGTCAGCGGCGCATCCGTCGAACCCGGGCCGCCGCGCTACGATAATCTGGCAGCTCGGGTAAATCGAGGACAGTGTGCACGTCCGGCCCGCGTCGCCGAGCCGGCGCGCCGTACGGTCAGGCGGACTGCTGCGCGAGCACCGGCTGCAGCTCTCCGGCCTCATACATCTCGCGGAGGATGTCGCAGCCGCCGATGAATTCCCCGTTGACGTAGAGCTGCGGAATCGTCGGCCAGTTGGCGTACTCCTTGATGCCTTGCCGAATCTCCGAATCCTCGAGCACGTTCACGGCGACGTAATCGGTGACACCGCTGCGCTTCAGGATCTCGACGACGGTGGCCGAAAAGCCGCACTGGGGGAATTGCGGTGTGCCCTTCAGGTAAAGCACGACGCGGTTCGACTTGACCTGTTCGCGGATCGTGTCCTGGACGCTCATTGCATGCTCCGATGGAAGACGCCAAGGCGAGGAGTTTACCTCATGAGGCGGCTCGCCGTTCGCGCGTTCCCCCTGCTCCCCGGCTCGCGCCTCGGCCTCCGCGTCGGGAGAGCCATGCGCCGGACGAGTTGTCGGCCTCCAGCGGCGACTCGCGATTGCTCCAAACCCCTGCTTGCCCATCGCCCCGCGGCCTCCGATCCTTTGCCGAGAATCGCCATGACGAGCCGTCGGCCGCCTGCGACGATCGCATTTGCTCGCTCCCCCTCGGCGCTTCGCGCCAGGGGCCCCGGCTTGCCCATCGCCCCGCGGCCTCCGATCCGTTGCCGAGAATCGCCATGTCGAGCCGTCGGCCGCCTGCGACGATCGCATTTGCTCGCTCCCCCTCGGCGCTTCGCGCCAGGGGCCCCGGCTTGCCCATCGCCCCGCGGCCTCCGATCCGTTGCCGAGAATCGCCATGTCGAGCCGTCGGCCGCCTGCGACGATCGCATTTGCTCGCTCCCCCTCGGCGCTTCGCGCCAGGGGCCCCGGCGAGCTGCGATCGCCGCTACTCCTTCACCGCCCCGGTGAGGCCGGAGACGTAGTATTCGACGAAGAACGAGTACAGCACCGCGACCGGCAGCGAACCGAGCAAGCGCGCCGGCCATCAGCGAGCCCCAGTGGTAGACGTCGCCCTCGACCAGCTCGGTGACCACGGCCACCGGCACCGTCTTGACCTCCGACGACGAGATGAACGTCAGCGCGTAGATGAACTCGTTCCACGACAGCGTGAACGCAAAGATGCCGGCGGAGATGAGCCCGGGCACCGCGAGCGGCAGGATGATCTTCACGAGGATCTGCAGCCTGGTCGCACCGTCGATCAGCGCGCACTCCTCGAGCTCCAGCGGGATCGACTTGAAGTAGCCCATCAGGAGCCACGTGGCGAACGGAATGAGGAACGTCGGGTAGGTGAGAATCAGCGCGAGCCGCGAGTCGAAGAGCTGCAGCTTGTAGACGATCGCCGCCAGCGGGATGAACAGGATCGACGGCGGCACGAGATAGGCCAGGAAAATGCTCAACCCGACGTAGCGCGATCCCTTGAAGCGCAGCCGCTCGATCGCGTAGGCGGCCAGCACCGCGGCGAACAGCGACAGGCATGTCGCGACCACCGACACGACCATCGTGTTGACGAGCCAGTCCGGGTAGGCGGTGTCGAAGAGGAGCTTCTTCACGTGGGCGAGCGTCGGATTGTTCACCCAGAACGGGTTGCCCTCGCGCGACAGCAGCTCCTCGTTCGGCTTGAACGTGGTGACGATCATCCAGTAGAACGGGAACAGCAGGACGAACAGGAAGGCGCCGAGCGGCACGTAGACGGTGACGACGCGACGCGGAAGCGTGACGAGATAGTTCATCCCTCGAGTCGGGAGTCGGGCGTGCGTTCGGGCGGCGGCTGCGCCGCTGTGCTGCCCGGGGGAGCAATTCGCGCTGGGGCGGCCCGGCGGCTCATTAGTCGATTCACTTGTCGCTTCCGCCCTGCTGCCACGCCCGTCGCTGCAGGCCGTAATAGGACACGAGGATCGCCGCGAGCAGGAAAGGCACCATCGCAGTCGCGATGGCCGCACCCTCGCCGAGGCTGCCGCCCGAGATCGCCCGCTGGAACGACAGCGTGGCCATCAGGTGCGTCGCGTTGAGCGGGCCGCCGCGCGTCAGGACGTAAATCAACTGGAAGTCGGTGAACGTCATCAGGACCGAGAACGTCATCACGACGGCGATGATCGGCGTCAGGAGCGGCAGCGTCACATAACGGAACTGCTGCCAGTCGGAGGCGCCGTCGAGGCTCGCGGCCTCGTAGTACGACGGCGCGATGGTCTGCAGTCCGGCGAGAAGCGTGATGGCGACGAACGGCACGCCGCGCCAGATGTTGGCGGCGATCGTCGCAAATCGCGCATGCCAGGGCTGCCCGAGGAAGTCGATGTACTCGTGGATGATGCCGAGTTTCATCAGCGTCCAGCTGATGATCGAGAACTGCGAGTCGAAGATCCACCAGAACGCGATCGCCGACAGCGCCGTGGGCACGATGAACGGCAGGAGCACGACGGCCCGGAACGCCGCCTTGAACGGAATGTGCTTGTTGAGCAGCAGCGCGAGCCACAGCCCCAGGCCGAACTTGATGACGCTGGCGACCGTCGTGTAGAAAATCGTGTTGAAGAGGGCGAGGCGCGTCACCGCGTCGCCCCACAGGTACTCGAAATTCTCGATGCCGATCCACTGCCCGGGGCGCCCGATCTTGGCGTCGGTGAATCCCAGGTACGTCCCTAGCCCGAGCGGGTACGTGAGGAACAGGATCAGCAGCGCGCCCGCGGGCAACATGAACAGCAGCCCGAGAACCATGCGGTTGTCGAGCGCACGGGAGAGCGCGGTGGAGGCGATCTGTGCATCAGATCGATCGAGTGTTCCGCCAACTCTCACCCATGGGCCGCTCGCGGCAAGCGGCGGCGAGCGGACGAGCGAGAACTCGCGCGTCGTACGGCGGCGACGAGCCCTTCGAGATCGCGCGGGAGGTGTGGCGTCGGCGGTCGCCGACGTCATACCTTGTAATAGCGTTCCGCCCGCTTCTGCGCCCGCTCCGCGGCTTCCTTCGGCGTCTTCGATCCCGACGCCGCTTCCGCCACCATGTTCGGAATGATGAAGTCCGCGATCGCCGCCGCCGACGCATAGCCCATCGTGCCCGCATAGCCGCCCGGCGTCCCGTTCTTGATGCAGTCGCGGTAGGGCGTCTTCTTCGGGTCGGCCGTCCAGAACGCGCTCTTTTCGTAGGCTGCGAGCGGGTGGCAGACATAGCCGATCGAGGCTTCCTGCCACGGCACGTACTGCTCCTTCTCCATCATGAAGCGCAGGTATTCCTTCGCGGCGTTGGGGTACTTCGAGTACTTGAAGATCATCATCGGGAAGATGAGATTCAGCTCCCGCGCCTTGCCGTCGAGACCGACCGGGAAATACGCGTGCTGGATGTCGTTGGCCATCTCCTGCAGCTTCGGATCCTGCGAGGTCTTCGCCGCGTAGTAGATCGAGATGCCGTTGGCGGTGAGCGAAAGCTGTCCGTCGAGGAACGCCTTGTTGTTGTTCGGGTCGAGCCACGACAGCGTGCCCGGGATGAACGTGTCGTAAAGCTGCTTCGAGTACTCGAGAGCAGCGATCGTCTCCGGGCTGTTGATGACGACGTTGTCCTTGGCGTCGACCAGCTTGCCGCCGTGCGCCCAGACGAGCCAGTGCGTCCAGCTCGAATCGCCTGTCGCGTTGCCGAGCGCGAAGCCGGCCGGCGTGCCTTTCGCCTTCATCGCCTGGCAAAGCTTCAGGAATCCGGCCATGTCTCTCGGCACCGTGTCGAACCCGGCGGCCTTCACGTGGCTCTCGCGGTACACGATCGCGTTGCCGGCGGCGCCCATGATGATCGCCACCCACTTCTTGTCGTGCATCCCGTACACCTTGGCCAGGTCGTACCAGCCGCCGTACTTGTTGCCGAGGTAGTTGGCGAGGTCGGTGACGTCGACCAGCTTTTCCGGATACTGATGCGCATCCTCCATCGTGCTGATGATGATGTCGGGACCGCTGCCGACGTTCGCGGCGACGGCCGCCTTGGGTCGCACGTCTTCCCAACCCTCGGCGTCGACACGCACCTCGATGCCGGTCAGTTCGGTGAACTTCTTGGTGTTCGCCGCCCAGACATCCTCGTCGCCCTGGACGAAGCGCTTCCACCGCAGCACGCGCAGCTTGGCGCCCTTTTCCGGCGTGACCTTGTATGTCTGCGCGGCAGCGTCTGCCGCGAACAACGCCCCGCCGGCGCCAAGCGCGGAACTGGCCGCGACCGCCGCCGTCGACTGCAGGAATTTGCGACGCTTGAATTCACTCATTGCTGACTCCTCCGGTTGTGGGCTTTGCTTTGGTTTTGCCCGATGCGAATCATGCGGTAAGCCGTTGTCCGCTCGCCGCGTCGAAGACATGCGCCCGCGCGAGATCGGGCGCGAGATGAATCCGATCGCCGGGTCGACAGTCGGTGCGATCCTTGATCGTCGCCGTCACGTCCCGGCCATTGAAGCGGCAGTAGAGTTGCGTGTCGGCGCCCGTCGGTTCGACGACAACGACCTCGACGGGCAGGCCCGACGAGGCGAGCGCGCAGTGCTCCGGTCGCACGCCGTAGAGCACCTCGCGGCCCCCGACGGCTCGCGCTCCGCTCGGCAGGGGCAGCAGGACGGATCCGCCGAAGTCGACACTGCCCGCGTTGCCGGCAACGCCCGGAATCATGTTCATCGCCGGCGAGCCGATGAAGCCGGCGACGAAGGTGTTGACCGGACGGTCGTAGAGCGTCAACGGGTCCCCCGTCTGCTCGACGATGCCGTCCTTCATCACGACGATCTTGTCGGCCATCGTCATCGCCTCGATCTGGTCGTGGGTGACGTAGATCGACGTCGTCTTGAGGCGCTGGTGCAGTTCCTTTATCTCCGTGCGCATCTGCACGCGGAGCTTGGCGTCGAGATTCGACAGCGGCTCGTCGAACAGGAACACCTGGGGATCGCGGACTATCGCCCGTCCCATCGCGACGCGCTGCCGCTGACCGCCCGACAGCTGCCGCGGATAGCGGTCGAGGTACACCGTCAGGCCGAGGATGTCGGCGGCCTTCTTCACGCGCGCCTCGATCTCGGCCTTCGGCTGCTTCGCGAGCATGAGCGCGAACGACATGTTGTCGCGCACCGTCATGTGCGGATAGAGCGCGTAATTCTGGAAGACCATCGCGATGTCGCGCTCCTTCGGCGGCACGCGGTTGACCACGGTCTCGCCGATCGCGATTTCGCCCTCGGAGATCTCCTCCAGCCCGGCGATCATGCGCAGCAGCGTGGACTTGCCGCATCCCGACGGCCCCACGAGTACGCAGAACTCGCCGTCGGCGATCGCGATGTCCACGCCGCGGATCACGTGGGTCGATCCGAAGTGCTTCTGCACTGCGCGGATGTTGACGCGGGCCATTTTTCTCGCTTCGCGCTACGGCTTGCGGGTTCCGGCCACGACCACATAATCGGGGCGGCCCGTCTGGAGCCAGGTGACGATATTCTGCGCCGCTTTGCGCCGGAGTTCACGCTCGGCCTCGACCGAAAAGAACGCCGCGTGCGGGGTCAGGATCACCCGCGGATGTCCGAAGACCTTCGATCCTTCCGGCACCGGTTCGACCGGCAGCACGTCGAGGCCGAGACCGGCGAGCGTGCCGCGATCGAGCGCTGCGAGCGCCGCGTCGACGTCGACGACAGCGCCGCGCGACGTGTTCACGAGATAGCTTCCCGGCTTCATCACGCCAAGCGCCGCGGCGTCCACCATTCCCCGCGTCGTCTCGTTCAGCGGCACGTGCAGCGAGACCACGTCGCTTTGCGCGAACACGTCGCCGAGGCTCCCGCGCTCGACGAAGGCCGGGAAATCGCCGTCGATGATGTAGGGGTCGCAGGCGATCACGCGGCGGAACACATTGCGCGAAATGTGCGCCATCCGCTTGCCGATGCGGCCCAGACCGACGATGCCGAGCGTCATGTCGCCCGCGCGATGGAATTCTCCGGACGAAAGGTAATGCCATTTGCCGGCATGGATGTCGCGGTGGTAGGCGACGATGTTGCGCATCAGCGCGAGGGCGAGGGCGAGCGCGTGCGTCGCGACTTCGCCGACGCCGTAGTCGGGCGAATTGGCGACCCAGACCCCGTGCCGCCCGCAGGCGTCGGTGTCGATCGTGTCGAACCCGGCGCCGATCCGGCTCACGATGCCGAGCTTCGGCAGCGCCGCGACGACGCGCTCGGTGATCGGCGCGTACTGCAGCAGCACGCCCGCGCAGTCGCGCGCGGCCGCGATCACTTCGTCCTCGGTCTTGCACTGCGCGACTGCAAAATCGACGCCTGCCGCCGCGAACAGGTCGCGCTCGATCCGGAGGTCGGGGAATTCGTTGTCGGAGAACAGGACGCGCGGCATGGACGGGGAACTGCGACGGGAGGGAACGGACGCCGCGCAACGGTACGTGCGGCGGTCGAATTGGTCAAGCGGCCTGACCGATTGAGGCATCGGCCGCCTTTCGCCGCCGTTATAATCGGTTCCCCGCCCGCTCGCGGCATCCGCCGCCGCGCCATTCTCCGAAAGACGCAATGGCCAAGACCCTGCAGACGACGATCGCCGGCAGCCTCCCCAAACCCGCCTGGCTCGCCGCGCCGGGCGCCTTGTGGGCGCCATGGCTGCTCGAGGGCGAAGCGCTCGCGGAGGGCAAGCGGGACGCCGTGCGCCTCGCGCTGCGCGACCAGGAGGAGGCTGGAATCGACATCGTCAGCGACGGCGAGCAGACGCGCCGGCACTTCGTGACCACGTTCGTCGAGGCGCTCGACGGCGTCGATTTCCAGCACAGGAAAACCGTGCGGATCCGCAACCGCTACGACGCGGACGTGCCGGTAGTGACCGGTCCCGTGGCGCGCCGGCGCCCGGTGTTCGTCGACGACGCGGCATTCCTGCGCTCGGAAACGACCGCGCGCGTCAAATTCACGCTGCCAGGCCCGATGACGATGGTCGACACGCTCTACGACGCTCATTACCGAAGCCGCCAGAAGCTTGCCTTCGCGTTCGCCGAGATCCTGAACGAGGAAGCGCGCGCGATTGCCGCAGCCGGCGTTGACGTGATCCAGTTCGACGAACCGGCGTTCAACGTCTACTTCGACGAAGTGCGCGACTGGGGCATGGCGGCGCTCGAACGCGCAGCGGCGGACCTCGACTGCACGACGGCAGTCCACATCTGCTATGGCTACGGCATCAAGGCCAACACCGACTGGAAGAAGACGCTGGGCAACGAGTGGCGGCAGTACGAGCAGACGTTTCCGTTGCTCGCGAACTCGGCCATCCGGCAGGTTTCGCTCGAATGCGCGAATTCGCGCGTGCCCGTCGAGCTCCTCGGACTCCTTGCCGGCAAGGATGTGCTCGTCGGGGCGATCGACGTCGCGACAGATCGGATCGAGACCCCGGAAGACGTCGCCGCGACCCTCCGTTCGGCATTGCGGCACGTACCCGCAGACCGGCTTTACCCCTGCACCAATTGCGGTATGGTGCCGCTGGCGCGCGAGATCGCCCGGGCAAAGCTCGCGGCTCTCGGCGCGGGCGCGGCGCTCGTCCGCGCCGAGCTCGCCGGCGCCGGGTGAGCCTCCTGGGGGGGCTGCCGGCCGGACAAGGGCTTCTCCGGCTTGATCCGCGGGGGCTGGCGTTCGTATTGATTCTCATGTATCCTCCCGCCCGTGTTTTAGTTTCAAGGCAGCAGGTACGCTCACGCGACCGCGTTGCAGTCGTTGCCGTTCTTTCCTTGAGATCGAAACATGGGCCGGGACACCGTCCCGATATCTTTTCTTTTTCTTGAGGAATTGCAGAAATGGCAACTGGTACAGTGAAGTGGTTCAACGACGCCAAGGGTTTCGGCTTCATCACCCCGGATGGCGGCGGCGAAGATCTGTTCGCGCATTTCTCGGCAATCAACATGCCGGGATTCAAGACCCTGAAGGAAGGCCAAAAGGTCAGTTTCGAAGTGACCCAGGGCCCGAAGGGCAAGCAAGCGAGCAACATTCAGTCGGCGTAATTCCCCGCGAGGGAGTGTCGACGAGAACGGCCGGGCGATTGCCCGGCCTTTTTCTTGGGTAAGCGGAAACCGGCGTTGGACATGAGCGATGGCCGGACTTTCCATTCGGCAGTCGCCAGTGTTGGAAATCGAGCAGCGACGCACGCGGACCTCTCGAGGCTTGACGCGCCGCATGCGCCGCACATAAAGTTGTCGCCCCCTGAGCCGGTTCGTCGTAGCAGTGTCGTGTTGCACTGCGGTCGCCGGAAATTCAGGTGGGACATCTCCGTTTTCTTCGCGCATATCCAGGGAGGTTACCCCATGTCCTCGATTCACCGCGGCCTCGCGCTGCTCGCTTGCCTAATCCTCTTTCCGTTGACTGCCGACGCGTGGAATCGCGGTGAAGTGCAGCGGTTCGCTACCCTGCCGGCGGGATTTGCCAATCCCGAGGGCCTGACGGTGGACAGCTACGGCAACGTCTACGTGACGACGTTTGCCGTCACCGCGGGCGGGCAACCGGGGCAACTCTTCGTGTTCGGACCGAGCGGACACCTGATTCGTCAGGTGAGCATTGCCGGTTCGAGCAATCTCATTCTCGGCCTCGCATTCCACCCGCAATCCGGCAAGCTGCTCGTGCTCGATTTCGGCAAGCAACAGGTGCTCGACGTCAACCCGGCCACCGGAGCTTCGGCCGTATTCGCCACCATTCCGGGTGGGGGTTCGGCCGGCCCGAACGCGTTGACGTTCGACAAGTCCGGGAACGTCTACGTATCGGATTCGTTCCAGGGAGTCGTCTGGCGCACCGGCCCGACCGGCGGCGCTCCCGTTGCCTGGGTTTCCGACCCGCTGCTCGGAACGACGGGCACGCCGCCCTTCGGCGCCAACGGTCTCGCGTTCAACAAGGACGGAAGCGCGCTTTTCGTCGCCAACACCGGCGACGATCGGATCGTCAAGATTCCGGTCGTCGGCGGAACGCCGGGCACAGCCGAAGTCTTCGTCAACAGCGTGAACGGTGCCGATGGCCTGATCATCGACGACAGCGACAACCTGTGGGTCGCCGCGAATCAGGCGGATGAAATCGTGGTGATCGACAAGACCGGCAAGGTGATCGCCAAGCTCGGCGATTTCGACGGCATCGACAAGCACGGCGCGCCGATCGGGTTCATGTTCCCGGCCAGCCCGGCCCGTCACGGCGACTGGATCTACGTGACCAATCTCGCGCTCGACATCCGGCTGTTCGGGCTGCCGCAAGCCGTCGACAGCCAGTGGGCTGCGCAGGTCACCACGCACACCATCGCCAGAATTCGCGCGCGCATTCCGCACCACGCTCACGACGATTAGGCGCGACAGCCGCGTATCCGCACCGGAGACGCTCAAGAGAGCCCGCTCAGGATTTCCGTCGAGTCCGCGCGACGAGCGCGGTGAAGTGCGGTACGCGTGCAAAGAAACAAGGGTGCACACCGTGCACCCTTGCGTCGTGCCGATGCGCCAAACCGCCGGCGCCACCGCCCGCTATTGCCAGCGGAACGTCACCCCGATGGCAGGGCCATTGAAGTTGAGGCCGTCGATCGGCTCGCCCGATTTGAACCGGTAGTCCATGTATCGCCAGGCAGCGACGACATCGCCCCACTTGTACGCATACCCGATCCCGCCGATCGCCTGCCAGGTGAGTTCGGTTTGTCCGGTTCCGACGTCCACATACCAGGGCACAAACCACTCGCGGCCGTCGCCAAGGTAAACACGGCCCTTGGCCCCCACGATCGCGTCCCATTTGCTGACGCTGATGTCCCTGCTGCCGCTCCGACCCGGATCGTTTGCCGGAGCAAGGTCGGCGCTGAAGTTCCAGCCAAGCGTCTGATTGACATGGGCGAGTCGCGCGCCGGCGAGGACGTCGACGCTGGCCGTCTTGTCCGTCGCAACCCGGTACTCGCCTGCAATCGTCCAGATTGTGGCTTTGAGGTTGAAGTCAAGATCGGCCGTCACGCCGATGGGGATCGGAACGCCGCCGATGCTGAGGTCGCGCGTCTGCGACTTCGAACCGCCGACGTTCATGTAGACAACGTCGGTGAAGGCGCCCCACGGCCCCTTCCTCGCTTCGAGCGTGCCCATGAACGTGAACTTGAGGTGCTCGAGGATCGTGTCGGCGTCGACGCTGATGTTGCCACTCCGGCCGGCAGGGAACGTCGTCTGGCCGCCGATCTTGGGGAGCCAGCCGTAAATCATCGCGCCGTACTCCCACTGGTCGCTCGATTGCGCTGATGCGGTTGCCGGCAAGAGCGACGCGCTCACGCCAAGCACCGCTGCGGTCACGCGGATTATCCGTTTCATGGCAAATTCTCTCCTGGTAGGCGCAACTGCGACGTCCCGGATCGGCGATTCGCGTCGACTGTTCGGGCGAGCCTTGTCCGTGCGCCCGTAGTCTACCAAGGTTCATGACGGCAGAAGGACGCGGCGTGCGGTCGCTGGCCGAACTCGCACGCATGGCGGAGCGTATTGGAACAGCCGTTCCGCCCGCAGGCAGGTGACGGGGGACGTCGCCTCCGCTGCTGCAAACGGCGCGGCTATAATCTCGTGCGACGCGATCGTGTCGAACGCCACGTCCATTTCGGTACCGGCGCCACCGAAACAGGAACCCCGCCGGCGTGCACCCACGCGCCATCCGAAAGTCGACGACATGACCGACCGCCCGCCCACCGGGACCCGCATCATCGACTCCCATACGGGGGGCGAGCCCACGCGGGTCGTCGTCACCGGCGGACCGGACCTTGGCAGCGGCAGCATGGCGGAGCGCCGCGCGCGCTTTCGCGATGCGCACGATGCGTGGCGGTCGGCGATCGTCAACGAACCGCGCGGTTCCGACGTGCTGGTCGGGGCCCTGCTGTGCGAACCGCAGGACAAGTCGTGTTGCTGCGGCGTGATCTTTTTCAACAACGTCGGCTATCTCGGCATGTGCGGCCACGGGACGATCGGCGTAATGGCGACGCTCGCGCACCTTGGCCGCATCGGGCCGGGCGAGCACCGGATCGAAACGCCGGTCGGCACCGTCACCGCTCGGTTGCACGACGATGGCGCCGTCACCGTCGCCAACGTCCCGTCGTACCGGCACGCCGAGCGCGTCGCCGTCGATGTTCCGGGCCACGGGACCGTGCACGGCGACGTGGCGTGGGGTGGCAACTGGTTCTTCCTCTGCGCGGACCATGGCCTTGTGCTCGAAGCGCGTCGTGTCGGCGAGCTTTCGGCGTTCGCATCCAGCGTGCGCGAGGCGCTGCGACGAAACGGAGTGACCGGTCGCAACGGAGCCGACATCGATCACGTCGAACTCGTGGGCCCGGCCGCCGATCCCGCCAACGACGCGCGCAATTTCGTCCTGTGTCCCGGAGGTGCGTACGACCGCTCGCCCTGCGGAACCGGCACCAGCGCCAAGCTCGCGTGCCTCGCCGCCGACGGCAAGCTCGCGCCGGGAGATCCCTGGCGGCAGGAGAGCGTGATCGGCAGCGTGTTCGTCGGTCGCTACACGCGTCCGTCTGCGGCCCTGTCCGACGCGCCCGCCAATGCCGTGCTGCCGCAAATCCACGGGCGCGCGTACGTCACGCTCGACGCGCGCCTCATCTTCGACGAGGCGGACGCCCTGACCTGGGGACTTTGCTGACACCCGGCCGCGAGGCGCGTTGTCGCCCCGGATGCGCGTCAATGTAGTCGCAGAAGAGCCGGAACGCACCCAGGATGTGCTCCCGGGTGAGCGTCGCCGCGAGTCGCGAGTCGCCCGCCTCGAACGCTTCCAGGATCGCCTTGTGCTCGGCGCGCGCGCGGCGCATCCCGGCGGTCAGCACGAGCTGGTCGACGAGGTAGCGCTCGGTCTTGTCGAGCGCGGCGTGGATCGCCTCCAGGTGGTACGGCATTCCGCACTCCTGGTAGAGCGTGTAATGGAATTCGCGGTTGCGCTCGCCCCACTGCACCGGGTCGCGCTCCGCTGCGAACGCCTCGCAGTTCCGGCGCGCCAGCGCCAGCGTCGGCCTCGAAATCCGCTTGACCGCGCGCGCCACGACCTCGCCCTCGACCAGCGCACGGAAATTGCAGATCTCCTCGATCTGCTCGCGCGACATCGCGGCCACGGTGTACCCGCGGTAGCGGCGGAAATGCGCAAGCCCGTGCTGTTCCAGGCGGGTCAGCGCCTCGCGCACCGGGATTCGGCTGGTGTTGAAGTGCAGGGCCAGCTCCTCCTGCCGCAGCGGATGGCCGTCTTCCAGCGCGCCGGAAATCACGGCCCGGCGCAGGTTCTCGAAGACCACGTCCGCCGCCGACGGCGCGGCCCCCACATTCACCTTGCGGATCTGCATTTGTCCCTCGAATCCGGCGGCGCCAGCGCCGTCGCGACGACGCGCGACGGTCCGCCGGGTGCCGATTGTACCGCCCGTTGCATATTGGATCCAATATGGAATAATGCCGGGTCCCGGCCGCAACCCGAAGCAGCCGGGAACCGCCCATCACCCCTGCCACCGAAAGGAACGACCGTGAACCTGAAGACACTGGTAGCCGTCGCAGGAACGCTGTGCCTGCTGCTGTCACCCGCGGTACGCGCCGACAAGCTCGACGACATCATCGCGTCCGGCAAGCTTCGCTGCGCCGTCGTGCTCGACTTCCCGCCCATGGGCTCGCGCGATGCGAACAACAATCCCGAGGGCTACGACGTCGACACCTGCAACGATCTCGCCAAGGCGCTGGGCGTCAAGCCCGAGATCGTGGAGACGCCGTTTCCTGACCGCATCCCGGCGCTCGTCTCCGGCCGCGCAGACGTCGGCGTCGCGTCGACGTCGGACACGCTGCAGCGGGCAAAGACGATCGGCTTCTCGATCCCGTACTTCGCGTTCAAGATGGTGGTGCTGACCAAGAAGGGTCTCAACATCGGCACCTACGCCTCGCTCAAGGGCCGCAAGACGGGCTCGGTCAGCGGCACGTTCGAGGCCATCGCGCTCGAGAACGACGTCAAGAAATGGAACGACCCCAAGGGCTCGTTCCGCGCGTATCAGACGCAGGCCGACGTGTTCCTGGCCCTCGCACAGGGGCAGATCGAGGCCACTGTTGTCACGTCGACGGTCGCCTCCGCCACCGTCAAGGCGGGCAAGTACAAGGACCTGGTGATGGGCGGCGACGCGCCGTATGACATCGACTACGTCGGTCTCATCGCGCTGCGCCAGGAGTACGGGCTCATCAACTACCTCAACCTCTTCGCCCACCTGCAGACACGCACCGGCCGCGCGCAGGAGCTCTATGCGAAGTGGATCGGCGGCACGATGCCCGATCTGACGGTCAAGGGCGTCTACCGCTAGAGTCCCGGGTGCGCGAGGGCCGGTCCCGCCCGGGGATACGGCCCTCACGGCGCACTCGCCGGCGCCGCCACCAACGGCCGACGCGCCTGCGCGATGAATTACACGTTTCACTGGCACCAGGCGATGGATGCGCTGCCGGCGATGCTCGCCGGCGCGCTCGTCACCATAGAAACGGCGGTGCTGTCGATGGTGATCGGCATCGTCTGCGGCATCGCGCTGGCGCTGGCGCGCAACTCGGAATACCGGGTCGCCCGCGGCTTCGCCACCGCGTGGATCGAAACCGCGCGCAACACGCCGGCGCTGTTCCAGATCTACATGACGTACTTCGGCCTCGGCTCGCTCGGTATCTTCGTGGATTCGTTCCCCGCGCTGCTGATCGGCATTTCGTTCAACAACGCAGGCTACCTCGCCGAGACATTCCGCGGGGGCCTGCGCGCGGTGCCGCCGACGCAGATGCGCGCGGCGCGCTCGCTCGGCATGAGCGCGCCCCAGGCGTTTCGCCTCGTCGTGCTGCCGCAGCTCATGCGCACGGTGTTCCATCCGATGACCAACCAGATGGTCTGGGCGATCCTGATGACCTCGCTCGGCGTCGTCGTCGGGCTGACGACCGACCTGACCGGCGTCACGCAGGAGCTCAACGTCCGCACGTTCCGCACGTTCGAGTTCTTCGCGATGGCGGCGGTCATCTACTACGTGCTGACCAAGGTCGTCACGCTGTCGGCACGGCTCGTTGCGTCGCGCCTGTTCCGGTACTGAGCAGCGTCATGGACCACACCGACTTCACGTCGACCGACCTGCTCTTCATGCTGCACGGGCGCCGGCGTCACGCTGGCCCTGACGTTCTGGGCAGTGCTGGGCGGCACGCTGATGGGGCTGGGATTCGGTGTGGCGCGCGCTAGCGCTCCGCGCTGGATCAACGCGGCGATGGGCGCGGTGCTCGACGTCTTCCGCTCGATTCCGCTGCTGATCCAGTTCGTCCTGGCCAATTCGTTCAAGTCGATCATCGGCCTCGACGTCTCGGCGTTCACGGTCGCGTGCGTGATGCTGGCGATCTACACGTCCGCCTATTGCACCGAGATCGTCCGCGCGGGCATGCTGGCGGTGCCGACGACGACGCGCCGCGCATCGCGATCGCTGGGGATGACCTGGTGGCAGGATCTGCGTTACATCGTGTACCCGATCGCGCTGCGCGTGGCACTGCCCTCGTGGACCGGGTTGACGCTTGGGGTGATGAAGGACACCGCGCTCGTGCTGTGGATCGGGATCGTGGAGCTCCTGCGCTCGTCGCAGGTGATCGTCACCCGCATCCAGGAGCCGCTGCTCGTGCTGTCGATCTGCGGACTGATCTATTTCCTGATGAGCTTCCCGATCTCGCGGCTCGGCGTGTATCTGGAGACGAAATGGCGCGAAAATGATTGAGATAGAGGACGTTCACAAGTCGTTCGGCGCGCTGGAAGTGCTGAAGGGCGTGTCGATGACGGTCGACAAGGGCGAGGTCGTCTCGGTGATCGGCGGGTCGGGCTCCGGAAAGTCGACGCTGCTGATGTGCATCAACGGCCTCGAGCACATCCAGGGCGGACGGATCGTCGTCGACGGCGTCGACGTGCACGCCCGCGGCACCGACCTCAACCGCCTGCGGCAACGGATCGGCATCGTCTTCCAGCAGTGGAACGCCTTCCCCCACCTCACGGTCCGCGAGAACGTGATGCTGGCGCCGCGCAAGGTGCTGGGCAAGAGCGTCGAGGAGGCCGACGAAGCCGCAACGACGCAGTTGCGCAAGGTGGGGCTCGGCGACAAGCTCGACGTCTACCCGGCCAAGCTCTCCGGCGGCCAGCAGCAGCGGATGGCGATCGCGCGGGCGCTCGCGATGTCGCCCGCGTACATGCTGTTCGACGAGGTCACCTCGGCGCTCGATCCGCAGCTCGTGGGCGAAGTGCTGGACACGATGCGCATGCTGTCGAGCGAGGGGATGACGATGATCGTCGTCACCCACGAAATCGGCTTCGCGCGCGAGGTGTCGCACCGTGTCGCCTTCTTCAAGTCCGGGCGTATCCACGAGATCGGCCCGCCCGAGCAGGTGATCGGCAGGCCGCGCGAAGCCGGAGACCGCGCTGTTCCTCAAATCCGTGCTCTGAATCGGGAGCGGCGAGCGCCGCATCCCGGATCGGCATTCCATTCCACTCAACCTTCGAGGTTCCACATCATGTGGCAAGGCGTCATTCCCGCAGTCACCACCAAGTTCAACCAGGACGGCAGCCTCGATGCCGCGGAGATGCGCCGCTGCTATCGGATGCTGATGGACGCCGGCTGCGACGGCCTCGTCGCCTGCGGCTCGCTGGGCGAAGGACCCATGCTCACGCACGCAGAACGCATCGACGTGCTGAAGCTGTGCAAGGAAGCGACCGGTTCCAAGCCTGCCCTGCTCACCGTTTCCGAAGCCGCGACGCGCGACGCCTGCGCGCTCGCCGAGAAGGCCGCGAAGGCGGGCGCCGACGGCATCATGGTCGTCCCGAGCCCGATCTACCACACCGACCGCCGCGAAACCGTGGCGACCCTGCGCGCCGTCGCCGCAGCCGGCGATCTGCCCGTGATGATCTACTCGAACCGCATCGCCTACCGCGTCGACGTCACCACCGACATGCTGGAGGAGCTCGCCGACGACAGGCACTTCGTCGCGGTGAAGGAATCCTCGGACGACATCCGTCGCACGATCGAGATCGCCAACCGTCTCGGCAATCGGTACGACATCTTCACCGGCGTCGACAACCTCGCGTTCGAGGCGCTCGCCGTCGGCGCCGTCGGCTGGATCGCCGGCGTGATGGCGTTTCCGCGCGAGACCGTGGCGGTCTACCGGTTGATGCGGGCCGGCCGCCACGCCGAGGCGCTCGCCATCTATCGCTGGTTCCGCCCGCTGCTCGACCTCGACGTGTCGACCTACCTCGTGCAGAACCTGAAGCTCGTCGAGGCGCTCGTCATCGGCACCAACGATCGCGTCCGCGGGCCGCGGTTATCGCACGTCGGCGAGCGTCGAGCCGCGATCGAATCGCTGGTGCGGGACGCTCTCGCGAAGCGACCCGTGCTGCCCGACTTCGCATGAATCGGATTTTCCTTCAGCGTCAGCGCGAACCCGCGAGGCATACCCGTCGATGAAGATCACGACCATCAACGTCTACCAGGTCGACCTTCCGCTCAAGGAAGGCCGCTACAACTGGTCCAACGACAACAGCGTCGCGGTATTCGATGCGACCATCGTCGAGGTCGAGACCGACGCCGGGCTGTCGGGCTATGGCGAGAGCACGCCGCTCGGCTCGGCGTATCTCCCCGCTTACGCCGCCGGCGTGCGCGCCGGCCTCCGCGAAATCGGGCCGAAGCTGATCGGCATCGATCCCACCGATCTCGGCGTGCTCAATCGCCGAATGGACGCGCTGCTGCGCGGCCACCCTTACGTCAAGGCGGCGGTCGACAACGCCTGCTGGGACATCCTGGGCCAGGCGGCCGGCATGCCGGTCTGGAAGCTCCTCGGCGGCCGGCAGCAGCAGGACCTGAAGCTCTACCGCGCGATCTCGCAGGAAGCACCCGAGGTCATGGCGCGGAAGATCGACGGCTACCGCAAGGAGGGATACACCAAGTTCCAGCTGAAGGTCGGCGGCGACCCGGGCGACGACATCGTGCGGATCCGGCAATGCCGCGAAATTCTCGCCCCGACCGAATTGCTGATCGCCGACGCGAACACCGGCTGGACGATGCACGAGGCGGCGCGCGTCGTGGCCGCCGTCCGCGACCTCGACGTCTACATCGAGCAACCCTGCCCGACCTACGAAGAATGCCTGACGATCCGCCGGCGCACGGCGTTGCCCTTCGTCCTCGACGAGAACATCGAGGGCATGGCGTCGCTGCTGCGCGGCATCGAGGACCACGCGTTCGACGCGATCAACCTCAAGATCTCGAAGGTGGGCGGCCTGACGCGCGCGCGGCAGATGCGCGATCTCTGCATCGCGGCGGGCGTGGTGATGACGATCGAGGACACCTGGGGCGGCGACTTCGTCACCGCGGCGATCGCGCACCTCGCGCAGTCGACGCCGGCGGAGTTCGTGCTGTCGACGACCGACTTCAACAGCTATGGCACCCGGGACATCGCCACGGGCGCGCCGAAACGGATCAACGGCGTCATGAACGCGAGCGACGCGCCCGGCCTCGGCTGCAGGCCGATTCGCGACGCGCTCGGCGCGCCCGTGGCGACGTTCAAGTGAGCGGTCCCGATGGGCGGGTCCCGCACGCGATGACGCGGAACGCGCATGCCGATGCCTGACGCGCGCCTCGTGCCGAGCAAGTCGGCATGACGGCCCCCGAAGCGCCCCTGGGACCGTTTCCCGCAACCGGGCGCTCGTGCGATGCACTCGTGATCGGCGCCGGCACGGTCGGCCTTGCGATCGCGCTGCGGCTGCAGGAGGACGGCCGGCAGGTGACGGTGATCGACCGCACGGGCGTGGCGGCGGAAGCGAGCGGCGGCAACGCCGGCGCGCTCGCGTTCACCGACGTGCTTCCGCTCGCGTCACCCGGCATCCTGCGCAAGGCGCCGCGCTGGCTCCTCGACCCGCTCGGCCCGCTGGCCATCCGCCCGACGTACCTGCCGCGCATCGCGCCGTGGCTCTTCCGGTTCTGGCGCGCGAGCTGGCCCGATCGCGTGCGCGCGAGCATCGCGGCGCAGGCCGCATTGATGGACCTGTCGCTCGTCGAGACATTGGCGATGCTCGCGTCCGCGGGAGCGAGCGACATGCTGAGAAGCGACGGCGTGCTGCACGTCTACGAATCCGAGACCGAGCTCGAAGCGTCGCGGCCGGGCTGGCAGGCGCGCGCGGAACACGGCATCGCGTTCACGCATCTTCACGGCCCGCAGGCGATCGCCGAGCTGCAGCCCGGTCTGTCGCCGGCACTGGTCGCGGCAACGTTTCTTCCGGGCTGGAAGACCGTCACCGACCCGATGCTCCTGACGCTGGCGCTGGCGCGACGTTGCAGGGAACGGGGCGGACAAATCCATCGTGCCGAGGCGCTGGCGGTCGAGCCGGTCGACCAAGGAGCCGTCGTCCGCCTCGGTGAAGGCCAGAGCGTCACCGCGCGACACGTCGTGGTCGCCGCCGGCGCCTGGTCGCATCGGCTCGCGCGTACGCTGGGCGAGCGCATCCCGCTCGAGACGGAACGCGGCTACAACACGACCCTGCCCGTCAACGCGTTCGATCTGCGGCGCCAGATCACCTTCGGCGGCCACGGCTTCGTCGTGACGCCGCTCGCCTGCGGCGTGCGCGTCGGCGGCGCGGTCGAATTCGCCGGCCTCGACGCGCCTCCGGATTACCGGCGTTCGGCGACGTTGCTCGCCAAGGCCAAGCGATTCATGCCCGGCCTCGTGACCGAGGGCGGCACGCAGTGGATGGGATTTCGCCCGTCGCTGCCCGATACGCTGCCGGCCATCGGCTCCGCGGCGCACTCGGAAAACGTCGTCTACGCGTTCGGCCACGGTCACCTCGGGTTGACGCAGGCCGCCGCCACCGCGCGGATCGTCGCCGACATCGTCGCGCGCCGGCCGCCTGCACTCGATCTTGTGCCGTTTCGCCCGCAGAGGTTCGCGCGCGCCGGCTGACTGCGCAGGGAAACGCCAACCATGAGAGCCAAACGCGTCATTTCCGTCGTCGGCTGCCACGCGGAAGGTGAAGTCGGCGACGTCATCGTCGGCGGCGTGCTGCCGCCGCCGGGACGCACGATGTTCGAAAGGATGTCGTCGATGCAGCGGGACCAGGACGATCTGCGGCGCTTGCTGCTCTGCGAGCCGCGCGGCAGCGTCGCGCGCCACGTCAACCTGATCACGCCGCCCACCCGCGCCGACTGCGACATCGGCCTCATCACCATGGAACCGACGGAATTCGTGCCGATGTCCGGCTCCAACCTGATCTGCACGGTGACCGTGGCGCTTGAGACCGGGATCGTGGAGATGCGGGAGCCCGAGACAGTGGTCATGGTCGACACCGCCGCGGGACCTGTCCGCGCACGCGCGACATGCCGCGACGGCAAATGCGTGTCCGTGGAATTCGCGAACGTCCCCAGCTTCGTCGATCGACTGGACGCCGTGCTCGCCGTCGAAGGATTCGGCACGATAAGCGTCGACATCGCCTACGGCGGCATGTGGTACGCGATCACCGACGCAACGCGCCTCGGCTTTCGCGTCGAACCGAGCGAGGCGCGCGACCTCGCCGTCGCCGGCGAGAGGATTCGCCTCGCCGCACGCGCGCAGCTCGAGGTCGTTCATCCGGAGAATCCCGGAATCGCGGGCGTCAGCATCGTCCAGTTCGACCGGCCGTTCGCGGGAGTCGGCCAGGTGACGCGCAACACCTGCATCGTCGCGCCGGGCCGCTCGGACCGAAGCCCCACGGGCACCGGCACGTGCGCGCGCATGGCCGTGCTGCACGCGCGCGGCGCGATGAAGGTCGGCGACAGCATGATCCACGAATCGATCATCGGCTCGCGGTTCAAAGGGAGCATCGCCGGCGCGACAACCGTCGCGGGCCGTCCGGCGATTCTTCCGCTGATCGAGGGCCGTGCGTGGATCACCGGCCTCCACAGCTACACGATCGACCCGACGGATCCGTATCCCTCGGGTTACGTGCTCGCCGATACGTGGGGCGTCACCGGCAGCACGGCGCAGTAGTGCGACCGGCGGCCGAGAACCGACCATCGAACTGACCGGATCCACGCGAACGGACACTTTGTTGCATCATTTCGGACACATCGCCCCAGGAGAAGCATGACCATGACATCGAAAACGCTTCGTCTCGTAATGGGTCTTGGCATCGCCGCAGCGCTGTCGGCGGCAATTGCCGCCGACGCCGCCAGGCCCGCCGCCGCCAAACCCCCCAGCGCCGAAGCCATTCTCAAGAAAATGTCGAGCACGCTCGCCACCGCCAACCAATTCACCTTCAAGGGCACCCGCGAAATCAGCGCGGCACTCGCGGCGGAGCGCAAGATGCAGGCGAAGAGCGACATCGTGGTGACCGTGCGACGTCCCGATCATGTCGCCGGCACGTCGACCAATGCCGACGGCGTGCGGAGCCTGTATTTCGACGGCAGGAACCTCACGTTGGTTGACGGAAAGAACAACATGTATTCGACCGTGTCGCTGCCGGGGTCGCTGGACGCGCTGCCCGCGCAGCTCTCCGCGAAATACGGCTTCCTGCCTCCGCTTGCCGACTTCGTGATGAGCAGCCCGTATGCGGATCTCAAGCGTCGCTCGAAATCCATCACCTACGTCGGCACCGACACCGCGGGAACGCCCGCCGTCCCGACCCATCATCTCAAGCTCGTCGGCAAGCTGGCCGACGCCGATTTGTGGATCGGCGTGGACGACCACTTGCCGCGAAAGATGACGGCCATCGTGAGGGACGGCGCGGACAAGGGCACCGCGTTGACGATCCTTTTCACCGAGTGGAGTCTCGATGCGCACGTTACCGAGCAGGCGTTCGCGTTCGTACCGCCGGCCGGCGCGTTGCAGATTCCGATGATCACCACGGCCGAGATGCAGGCCGCGGCTGAAAGGAAATGACCTCCCCCGTCGAACCGAACATCATTTCATTGATGAGCAAATCCATGAAGACGCCTCGATTCCCTGCATCAGCTTCCCGCTCCGGCCTTTCCGTGTCCGTAATGCTCGTTGTTCTCACAACGTCGATTTCCCTGCTGGGCCACGAGGAGTCGTTCGCGCGTGACGCGGGTGTTAGCGGCGGCGCAGGGGGCGGGGGCGCCGGTGCCGCGCGCGTGGGCGCTCCCGGAGCCGGTGCACCGGGCGTCGGTGTCGCGCCCGGTGTCGGCGTCGCTCCCGGGGCGGGCGTCGGTGTGCTGCCGCGCGGCTACCACGCCGCGCTGCCGGCGGCAACCGTTGCTTACACAACCGTCGCTTACAAGGGCCGAAGCTGCCAGTTTGCGGCCGGCGTCCACTATTGCCCCGCGATGTACCAGGGGCAGACCATCTGGGTCGAGACACGCTAACACCGCGTTGGCGTTTGCGGCATCGACCTGAGGGGGCCGGCGATGGATGAATTCCTCTTCCGGCCCTTCGCCGATATCGTCGGCCGCATCCGCGGCCCGATGAGCGCGTGCATCCATATCCAGACGCTGCTCGCGGCGATTCTCTATTTCATGACGATCGCAAGGGGCTCGTCTCCCCGATCATGGACACGTCCCGTCGCCGGCGGGCGTTGTACACTCACAGGCTGACCATACGTTCCCGTTTTCCGGCCCCGCCGGAACACGGGTAGTCGGAGTCGACGATGTCCCATGCCCCAAGGATCGAATGGCGCCGCGGTCTCAGCGCGGCGCTTTCACTTGTGCTGTTCGTGGCCCACCCGGTCGCCATGGCGGCCGATTCCCCGCCTCCACGTGTCGCGGGCACGCCGCCGCGCATCGGCGTCGCGCTTTCCGGAGGCGGCGCGCGCGGCATCGCGCATGTCGGCGTCCTCAAGGTGCTGGACGAAATGCGCATCCCGATCGCCTGCATCACCGGTACCAGCATGGGGTCCATCGTCAGCGGCGCATTCGCCATCGGGCGATCGCCGGCCGAGATCGAGCAATTGGTGCTCGCCACCAACTGGGACGAGATCTTCCGCGACAACCCGCCGCGCGCGGAAATATCGACACGGCGCAAGGTCGACGATTACAAGACACTGTTCGCGCCGGAGTTCGGGCTGAAGAACGGGAGCCTGGCGCTGCCGAAGGGCATCATTGCCGGGGTCTCGATCGAGGCGTTCCTGCGCGTGGTGGCCGAGCCGGCGGCCGGCATCGAGGACTTCGACAAGCTGCCGGTGCCCTATCGTGCGGTGGCAACCGACATCGAGACCGGCGAAGCGGTCGTCCTCAGTCATGGCAACATTGCCGAGGCGATGCGCGCCAGCATGTCCGTGCCTGGAGCGATCACGCCGGTGACGATGGACGGTCGCCTGCTGGTCGACGGCATGATCGCCAACAACCTGCCGATCGACCAGGCGCGCAAGCTCTGCGGCGACGTGGTGATCGCCGTCAACATCGGAACGCCGCCGTTGAAGCGCGACGAGATCACCTCCGCGCTCTCCGTCGTCAGCCAGATGATGGCCTTCCTCGGCAAGCAGACGGTCGACGATCAGCTGAAGAGCATGGGTCCGAACGACGTGCTGATCGCTCCCGACCTTGGCGACATCACGGTGGCCAAGTACGACCGCGCCAAAGACGCGATCCGCATCGGCGAGGAGGCGACTCGAAAGATGGCTGCATCGCTTTCGCGCTACAGCGTGTCGCCCGAACAGTACGCGGCGATTCGCGCAACGCAGGTCAGGTCGCCCGTTGCAATTGCAGCGGTGGACGAGATCCGCTTCGAAGGATTGAAACGCACCAATCCCGAAGTGCTCCGCGGCCTGGTGGAGACGAAGCCCGGTGAGCCACTCGACCAGGAAAAGATCGGTGCCGACCTGCGGCGCATCTACGGCCGCGGCGACTTCGAGGGCGTGGATTTCCGCGTCGTCGGATCGGCGGGAGGGCCCCGCGCGATGGTGATCAATCCGCACGAGAAGGATTGGGGGCCGGATTACCTGCGTTTCGGCCTGGGGCTCGAGAGCGACTTCCAGGGCGACAACGCGTTCAATCTTCTGTTCCAGTACCGCAAGAGCTGGCTCAACAACCTTGGCGGCGAATGGCTGACCGAGGCCCAGATCGGACAGGATACGCATCTTTTCACCGAGTTCTATCAACCGCTGAACGAGCGGGGTGTGGGTTTCGGGTCGCTGTACGGCCAGGTCGGGCAGACCACACGCGGTGTCTTCAACGGCAACGACAAGATCGCGGATTATCTGATCAGCAGTGCGCGCGGCGGGGTGGACCTTGGCGCAAACCTCGGCACGATCGCCACCGTGCGCTTGGGCCCGCAGTGGACCGAGGTTCACGCCCGCGTTGACACCGGCGATCCGGTGCTGCCGTCGGTGCGCGAGCTCACCGCCGGAGTCCACGCTTCAGTAAACATTGATGCGCTCGACCATGCGTGGTTCGCGCAACATGGATACAACTTTCTTGCCACGTACTACGGCGCCACGAAGGACCTCGGCTCGGCGCTGAATTACCAGCGCCTCGAAGGAAGGGGCCAGTATGTGATGTCGTGGGGGCCGCACACGATCAATCTTGTCGGTATCGGCGGAACCGACTTTGGCTCCAATATGCCGGCGTACGAGTCGTTCGCGCTCGGCGGACCGCTGCGTCTGTCCGGCTTCCGGATAAACCAGTTCTCGGGCCGCGAATACGCCTTCGGCCGACTGATGTACTACAACCGAATTTATCCGCTGCCGGAAATCCTCGGCTCGGGTGTCTTCGCGGGCGCGTCCGCGGAAGTCGGCAACATCCGTAGCCGCGCCGACGGGCTGCCGTCGCCGGGTACGCGGTACTCTGGTTCGTTGTTCATCGGCGCCAACACTGCCGCCGGTCCGGCGTACCTGGGCGCCGGATTCGGGAACAACGGCGCGTTCAGCGTCTACCTGCTTCTCGGGGCGCCGTAGCGGACGGCGGTCCCATTTCGTGTATGCGCATCGCTGATGGACGCCTGAGCGGCCGGCGCGGCCTCGTGCGCTGGGCACTGTTTGCGCTCGCGTTGTTCGCGATCGCGGTGGTGGGCGCGTGGTTCCTGCAGAGCACGATCCCCCGCCACATCGTGCTCGCGTCCGGGCTCAAGGACGGCATGTATCACGAGTTCGCGCAGCGCTACAAGGCGATACTCGCGCGCGAGGGCGTCACGGTCGAGGAGCGATTGACCGGTGGCGCGGACGAGAACGAGCTCCTGCTGCACGACCCGAAGTCCGGTGTCGACGTCGCGTTCATGCACGGCGGCGTGGTCCAGCCGGCTGACCGCGGCAGCCTCGTCATGCTCGCGGCGCTGTACTACGAGCCGCTCTGGGTCTTCTATCGGGGTAAGGAGACGCTGACTCAACTGGACGAGCTTCGCTACAAGCGCGTCGCCATCGGCTCGCCCGGGAGCGGCATTCGCGCATTTGCGGAGCCGCTGCTCGAAGCCAACAACCTGAACGGCTTCAATACGCAATTCAAGCCGCTCGTGCTTGGCGATGCGTTGCGCGCGTTGCAGGCGGGTGAAGTGGATGGCGCCTTCCTGATGGGGCCTGTGCAGACGCCGGCCGTATGGCAAGCGTTGCACGATTCGAGCCTCAAGCTGATGAGCGTGGCACGCGCCGACGCGTATCCGAGGAAGTTTCCCTACATCACGAAATTGATGCTCCCGCCGGGTGCCATCGACCTCGGGCTCCACATTCCGGGCGAAGAGGTCAAGCTGGTCGGCACCAAGGCGATGCTCGTCGCGCGCGACGGCCTGCCGCCGGCGATCGTCAACCTGCTGCTCGATGCGGCCCGCGAAATCCATGGCGACCACGGCTTCTTCGAGGCCGACGACGAGTTCCCGAACACGTCGCGCGTGGACCTTCCGGTTTCCGCCGCGGCGGATGGCCATCACCGCTTCGGCCCCAGCCTGCTGCACCGCTATCTGCCGTTCTTCGTCGCCACGTACGTCGAGCGGCTGATCGTTCTCCTGGTCCCGCTTCTGGTCATCCTGGTCCCGCTGTTCAACTTCCTGCCGCAGGCGCTGCGCTGGCAGAAGCGCTCGAAGATCTACCGCTGGTATGGCGAGCTGGCGCTTCTCGAGCGCGATGTCGACAAGCGCACCGGGACCCTTCCGATTGAGCAGTGGCTCGCGGACATCGACCGGATCGAGCAGGCGGCGGAACATCTCCGAATTCCCGCCAGCTTCGCGAGCGAGGCCTATACGTTGCGCGAGCACATCGGGCTGGTGCGGCGAACGGTGATGGCAAAGGCGAAAGGCGCCGGCGCGAGTCCGCTGGCCTAGCGCGCCGCCCCGCTCGCCGCGCTCCGCGGGTCGGGCAACCCCTCGCGGATTCCGCGTGAAAAGCCAGGGTCCTGATCGAGGGCCTTCGCCCGCGCATTGATGTGACTCTTTTCGCGCAGCTCCGCGAAGGGCAGGCTCGTATCTATCGAGCCGCGCTCGTAGAGCATCTGGTCTCCGTAGCCGTTGGCGAGCAGCCGCCAGTCGACGTTCGGCGCGTTCGTGAGGACCTTCGTGACGTGCTTGCGAATGCTGGTCGTGCAATTGTCGACCAGCGCGTTGTAGAACTCCGGCGCCTTGACCAGCGCATTCATGCTGGCGACATAGTCCATGAGCAGCGCCCGCGCCATCTCCGGCGCCACCTTCAGCCGATAGAGATAATCGTCCTCGCCGCGATAGTTGGTGCGCAGGCGAACGACGTCGCGCTCGTCGGCGGCGACATAGATGATTTCGTAGTGCCTGAAGAAGCCCTTGATGGCCGAGTATTCCTGGCCCTTGCTTTTCCGGGTCTCGATGGAGATCGCCAGCGGCAGCGAGCCCTCGAAATCCCAGCTCATGATCGTGTGCGCGATGGCCGGCGAACCCCAGTAGGACATGAAGAGGTCCACCCCGCGAAGCTTCGAAAGATCGTAGACGCGGTCCTCGTAGCGCGGCGTGAAGTCCGTCTCGCTTCGGTAGTCGAAATTGCGTACGTTGTGGAACGTCAACTGGTCGCCACGAACATCAGCCCACGCGACCTTCGCCACGTCCGGCTGCCAGTCGCGGTCGTTGCTCGGCTGGAGCGTGCTCCACCAGACGACGATCGCCAGAAAGCCGACGCCCCACACGGCCAGCGCGCGCCGGAACGGGCGCAGCCAGATGAAGGCCGCAAGGCTGCCGAGCGCGAAAACGGCCACGGCGGCTGTCCGCGCGCCGGCATCTTCACCGTGCCCCGGCGTAAAGCATGGCGAGAACGCCCCACACCGACGCACACGGCAAGGCGATGATCAGAATTACGACGAGCGCACGCTTCAAGGGAATTCGCTCCTCCGGTGCCCGTGCCGCCTGGCGCCTTCGACAAAGCCGTCGCGGCCGCGAGGTCCGCGCGTATCCTAAACGATAATCGCGCGCAATGCCGACACGTGTCCGCAGGATTCGATGGCCGTGCCGAACCCCGGACCGGATGCTCGTCGATGCGTCCGATGTCGGTCCGGCCCCGAATTCAGTCACCGAACGCCAGACTGAATGCCTCGTCGTCGCGCAATGTCGCGCCTTCCGCGGCGAGGTGCGCTCGCTCGTCGGCGGACAGGCGGGCAGCGAGCAACGAGTCGAGCCGCTCTTCGAAAAGCGGCGCCAGCACGTTCACGTTCTCGCCGACGCGCGCCTGGACGGCAGCGTCGAACCCAACGATGCGCGCGGCAACGTCGGGTCGTCCCGATTGTGCGTTGAGAAGCGCCAGCGACAGCAGCATCCGGTACTCGTCGCCTTCCTGCAGCAGCCGCGAATACGCATTGCGCGCAGCCAGCAGCGCCTCTTCCGGGCAGTTCAGCATCAGCAGCGCGATCATTTCGCTCTGATAGAGGTGACCCGCGCCGGCATCGCCACCAAGCGCGTGGAGACGGCCAATCGCAGCACGTGCGTGCCGCAGCGCCTCCTGCCAGCGTCCCAGCAGCAGCTCCATGATCGCGACATTGGAGACGGCATAGAGCGATGCGATTTCGGCACCGCCTTCGCTGCAGATCGACACCTGTCGCTGCGCACAGGCAAGCGCTTCCTCGAACCTCCGCTGACGCGCAAACGACCAGCACCGGGCGAATTGCAGGCCCGCGCGCTGACGCGCGGGCCATTCGGGGCGCTCCAGTCGCGCTGCGTCGGTGATTGCCGACTCCATCTCCGCCACGGACGCGAAGCGTGCTCCTTGCGCGGCCGCCAAGACCAGCGCGTCGAAGCGGCGCTGGTCATCGCCGAGCTCACGGTACAACGCGGCCGCCCGCGTCATGGCGTCGTAGCTTTCACGGCGGAAGGAATACAGGCCGAGCTTGCCTATCGCGTACCAGAATCTCGCCACCGTCTTCGTCGGCGTGGAGGCAACGACGTGCCGGTGCAAGGGCAGGCAACGCGCGAGACCCTCCGCCGTATGGAACGAAGACCACCACACGCTGTAGGACACTCCCGCCAGCTCCACGGCGAGTTCGCGGCTGTCCGCATCCGCGTCGGCCCATTCGATCGCCGCGCGCAGGTTGTCGAGCTCGATTTTGGCCGCCGGGCAGCTTCCGGTTGACCGCCATCGCCAATCGTCCTCCTCGTACGGTTCCAGCAGCGCAAGCACCGCTTCCGCGTGACGGCGCAGGGTCGATCGAGTCTCGCCCGACTCCGCGAGCCGCTCGAGTCCGTACGCGCGCGTCGATTCCAGCATCCGGTAGCGCGGGACCGGATCGCCTTCGGCCAGGACCAGCGACTTGTCGACCAGCCCCCCGAGGTGATCGAGCACGATCCAGGCGTCGATGCTCTCGTCGCTCGCGACGTGCTGCGCGGCCTCGAGCGTGAATCCGCCGGCAAACACGGCCAGCCGCCGAAACACCGTCTGCTCGTCATCGGTGAGGAGCGCGTGGCTCCACTCGAGCGTCGCGCGCAGGGTCTGATGGCGCCGCAGCACGACGCGCGATCCGCCGGTCAGCAGGTTGAATCGCTCGTGCAGCCGCGCGCGCAGCCCCTCGACGCCGAGCAGCGGCAACCGGGCAGCGGCGAGCTCGATCGCGAGTGGAATGCCGTCGAGGCGCCGGCAGATCTCGACCACCGCCGGCAGATTGACTGCCGTCAACGCAAAGCGCGGGTCGACGGCCTGCGCGCGCGCTTCGAACAGCTCGACCGCACCGGAACGCGGCGAAGCGTCGGTGTCCGTATCGGCGGCGACGTCGAGGGTGCCCAGCCGATACACGTGCTCGTCGGCCGCCTTCAGCGTTTCCTGGCTCGTCACCAGGACGCTCACCCGCGGCGCGCCCGCGGTCACCGTGTCGACCAGCGCTGCCACGGCGTCGGCCAGATGCTCGCAATTGTCGAGCACGAGCAGTGCCCGTTGCGGCGCGAGCAACGATCGAAGGATCCGGGCGGTGGGACGGTCGCCTGTTACCCGAATGCCCATCGCCTGGGCCACGGCGGATGGAACGAGCGTCCCATCCGAAATCGGGGCGAGTTCCACCCACCAGATGCCATCCGGATATTCCGCCGCGCTTTCCGTGGCGATGCGCGTCGCCACCGCTTGCGCGGCCCGGGTCTTCCCGATGCCGCCGGTACCCGTGATCGTAACCACGGGATGCAGGCGCAGCAACGCCGCAATCGCAGCCAGGTCTTCCGCGCGGCCGTACAGCGACGGAAGCCGCGAAGGCAGATTGGTCCGCACCCTCGATTCCGGGGCGCCAGAGTCGGGGTCGGCCGCAACCGCGCGCCCCTCGACGACGGAGGCAAGCGCCACGGTGTCGGTCACCGCGACGGGAAGATTGAACCGGTATCCGCGTCCCGGGATCGTCGCGAGCGCGCTCTGCCCGAGAATCTTTCGCAACGTCGAGACCTGAACCTGCAGGTTGTTCTCCTCGACCACGAGCCCCTGCCAGACGGTGGCGAGAAGGTCGTCCTTCGTGATCAATGTGCCCGGGCGCTCCGCCAGCGCGACGAGCAGATCGAACGCGCGCGCGCCCAGCGCCACCGGCGCGCCGTCCGCGAGCAGGACACGCTCGTCCGGACGCAGCTCGAAACGGCCGAAGCGACGGGACGAGGTCGATGGGGTCGCGGCAGAGGCGTTTCGCATCGTCGGATTCAGGTCGGGCCCGGCAAAGTGTAGCGCCAGTGCGCGACCTGCAGGGGGTGCCCGGCGCAGGTTTAAGAACGTTTCAGGTCCCCTTAAAGACGATTGCGGTGTCGGAGGCGCAAGGTTCGTCACACGGGAAGCCTCCGTGCCGAACGACCCAAGGAGACCACCATGAACATGAAGCAAAGCGCACCGACCCTGCGACCCGCCGCCCATTTCATCGCCGCCGCACTGGCCGGCGTGATCGCTACCGGGATTCTCGCCGGCGTGACCGAGCTCTTCCAGCGCAATGGGCTTCCCCTGGAACGCCTCGTGGCCGCCGAGCGCGCCTGCACCGGCCATGCCTATGTTTCGGAACGCGAAGCGTGCATGCGCGAGTGGGCGGCCGCGGCGCGATCCGCGCGCGTCGCCAGCAGGTGACGGTCGACGCTGGAGACGAAACGATCCCGGTCCGAGCCGCTGCCATCGACCCGCGTCCGCGTGATCGCGATTGCGATCCTCCGGATTCACCCGCCCATTGGCGGCCGATCTTCCGCGGCCAACTGCGTCCCGGCCCACGCCTGGCGCCGGTAACGGTAGAATGCGTTCGCTTACTTCCCACCGCGCGGTGACAGGGTGTCCACGTTGGAAACGGTCGCTTGCCCCGACTGCGACTTGCTGCAACGCATTCCGCCCCTTCCGCCGGGCGGAAAAGCGCGTTGCGCGCGCTGCAGTGAAGTTCTCGTCCATCAGCGCGCCGATCCGCTCGATCGCCCGCTGGCGCTGACCCTGGGCGCGGCGATCACGTTCATCATCGCCAACACCGCGCCGCTGATGAGCCTTTCCGCCGTCGGGCGTGAAGCCAGCACCACGATCATCGGCGGCGCCATCGAAATGTGGCTGCAGGGCAGCGAGATCACCGCGGTCATGGTCGCAATCTGCGCGGTGGTCGCGCCGGCGGGGCACATCGGCTTCATGCTCGCCGTGCTGCTTGCGGTGCGGCACCCGCCCGCCCCTCGATGGGTCGGGCAACTGCTCCGGTCGGCGCACTTCATGCATCCCTGGTCGATGACCGAAGTCATGATGCTGGGCATCCTGGTCTCGCTGGTCAAGATCGCGGAGCTGGCGACGGTGGTTCCCGGTATCGGGATGTACGCTGCCGGGGTCTTCATCGCGCTGCTCTCCGCGGTCATGGTCACGTTCGACCCGCGCGAGGTCTGGAGGCGGGTCCGTTGGGCCGATGGATCGTTGCCGCCGATGCCTGCCGACGCTGCGCCCCGTGCCGGGAAGACGGCTTGATTTCGACTGCACTCAGCGCCTCCGAGGCGGGACTTGTCTCCTGCGCGACGTGCCAGCTGCTTTCGCGGCCCGCGCACGCGGAGAGCCCGGGGCATTGCCCGCGCTGCGGCGCCGTGCTCGTACGCCGTCGCGCCCATTCGATCGAGTACACCTGGGCGCTGGTGATCGCCGCGGCGATCTGCTACATCCCGGCGAACGTCCTGCCCGTTCTCACCACCACCGCACTGGGGTCGGTCGAGTCCGACACCATCATGGGCGGCGTGATTTTCCTCTACGTGTCGGGCTCGTGGCCGCTCGCGCTGATCGTCTTCGTCGCGAGCGTGATGATTCCCTTGGGCAAGCTGATCGCGCTCGCCTACCTGCTGATCACGGTGCAACGCGGCTCCGTCGAGAACAGCCACCAGCGAACGCGCATCTACTTCCTGGTCGAGTTCGTCGGGCGCTGGTCGATGCTCGACGTATTCGTCGACGCGTTCATCGTCGCACTGATCCAGCTGAAGCCGCTGATGTCCGTGGAACCCGGGCTGGGCGTCGTGTTCTTCATGGCGGTGGTCGTGCTGACGATGGTCGCCGCGCAGTCGTTCGATCCCCGCCTGATCTGGGATGCCGGAAACAACGGACGGAACCGACATGGCTGAACCAACGGAGCTGGGCAATCTGCCTCAAGCCACGGTCGTGCGCCCGAAGCGCTCCAGGATTTCCATCATCTGGATCATCCCGATACTCGCCGCGGCAGTCGCCGTCGGCATCGCGATCCAGCGCTTCCTCAGCGAGGGCCCGACGATCACGATCGTCTTCACGGCAGCGGAGGGAATCGAGGCCGGCAAGACTTTCGTCAGGTACAAGGACGTCATCATCGGCCGCGTGACGAAGGTACAGCTGACCGACGACTTCGCCAAGGTGCACGTCACCGTCAAGATCGCCAAGCAGGCCGCGCCGCTGATGGTCGAGGACGCGAAGTTCTGGGTGGTTCGGCCGAGCATCAGCATCACCGGCATCTCGGGGCTGAACACTTTGCTTTCCGGCAATTACATCGGATTTCAGCCAGGCAACTCCGAAAGCAGCCAGAGCAACTTCATCGGTTTCGACGTCACGCCGGTCATCACCGAGCAGCGCGGCCGGCAGTACGTGCTCAACGCGAGCGATCTGGGGTCGCTCGACGTCGGCTCGCCGATCTACTATCGACGCCTGCAGGTTGGTCAGATCATCGCGTTCGATCTCACGCCCGACGGCAAATCGATTCAGCTCAAGGTGTTCGTCAGCGCACCCTACGACAAGTTCGTGTTTGCCGGAACCCGATTCTGGAATGCGAGCGGAATCGACGTTTCGGTCGGCGCGGATGGCGTCAACGTTCGCACGGAGTCGCTGGTTGCACTGATCTCCGGCGGAGTCGCGTTCGACACGTCGCCGGACACTGCCCAGACGGAGCCCGCGGCGGTGAACGCGGCGTTCACGCTGTACCACGACCGCGTGTCCGCGATGAGGGCGCCCGATCCGCTCGCAAGGCACTTCGCGCTCTATTTCAACGAATCGATGCGAGGCCTCTCCGTCGGGGCTCCAGTCACGTTCCTCGGGCTTCCGGCCGGCGAGGTCACCAGCGTCGGGCTTTCGTTCGACGCGGCGACCGGCAACATCCGTCCGCGCGTGCTGATCACGTTCTACCCGGAGCGCCTGTTTGCCTTTGCAAACGTGGAGTCGGAGGTCAAGAACTTCCGGGCAGCGTTGCAGGATGCTCAAAAGCGCGGCGCGATTCTTCGGCGGCTGGTGGAGGATCGCGGATTGCGGGCGCAACTCAAGAGCGGCAGCCTCCTGACCGGACAGCTCTACGTGGCGTTCGACTACTACCCGAATGCCCCCAAGGCAAAGATCGACCCGCAGCAAGCGGAAATCGTGCTCCCCGTCGTGCCGGGCACGCTGACCGTGCTGGAGGCCAAGCTGACCAGCATCCTCGACAAGGTCGACAAGGTACCGATCGAGGCGATCGGCACCGCTCTCAAGAAGGACCTCGAGGAGCTCGACCAGGCGCTCGTCGGCGCGAAGAAGCTCATGAACGACGCCGACACGCAGCTCGTGCCCGCGCTCAAGACGGGCCTCGACGACGTGCACCGCACGCTGGTCGCGGTCGAGCGTGCGATCGGCAACGCCGATGCGACGCTTCTGGGACCGGATGCCCCCGCGCAGCAGGACTTGCGCAACGCCCTGCAGGAATTTGCGAGGGCGGCACGCAGCCTGCGCGTGCTGGCCGACCAGCTTGAACGCCAGCCCAGCTCGGTGATCCGCGGCAAGGCCGACGCGACGACTGGAGGAAAATGATGAGCCGCCTCGCATCAGGTGCAATCCTTTGCACGCTCACCGCGCTGGCTGTCGGCTGCGCGTCGCCGCCGTCGCGCTTCTACACGTTGAGTGCGAACATCGCGCCCGTCGCTTCAACGTCGAAGATCTCGGTGGCGGTAGGCCCGGTTACGGTGCCGGCGTCCGTCGATCAGCCACAGATCGTCGTCAGCACGGGCGCCAACCAGGTGACGTTCGACGAGTTCAACCGGTGGGCATCGCCGCTGCAGGACAACATCGCCCGCGTGGTGGCGGACAACCTGGTCGCCGCACTGGGCACGCCGCGCGTCACGCTGTACCCGCAGGCGCTGAGCACGGACGCGGATTTTCGGGTCGCGATCGAAATCCGGAACTTCGAATCGGTGCCCGGCAAGTCGGCGTCGCTGGATGCCGTCTGGACCGTGCGCAGGACCAGGGACGGGAAATCCGAGACGGGGCGCACGAGTGCGCGCGAGCCCGTGCCGGAAAGCGGCTACGACGCGCTCGCGGCGGCGCACAGCCGGGCGTTGGCGCGCCTGGCGCAGGACATCGCCGATGCCGTGCGCGCCCTGGATCGCGCTGCGCCGTAGTACGGGCACTGCGCAGGACCCGCAATCGGGCAGCGCAGCGCGGTCGTGAATTCTTGTGCAGAGGCTCTCTAGGGGACTTGCTTCGCTTTCCCGGACTCCGCCGACGCGATCTCCTCGTCTTTCTCGCGCCAGAGATCCTGCAGCCAGCGCTGGAAGGTCTTTCGAAACTTCGGATCCCTCAGGTAGTCGCCGGCCGCGCAGTTCGGCCGGGATCTGCAATTGGCGGGCGTGCACGATGATCTCCGGAACGTTGCCGCACAGGAACTGCCAGAAGGTCGGCGCGCCGGCCGGATAGACGATCGTAACGTCGAGCAAGGCATTGAACTTCTCGCCGAGGACCGCCAGCGCAAGCGCCAACGCCCCCGCCTTCGGCTTGAGCAGGTGACGATACGGCGAGCGCTGCGAACGGTGCTTTGCGCGCGTGAAACGCGTGCCTTCGGGAAAGTTCATCACGCTGGTCGGGACGAGCGCGAACTTCTGGCAGGCACGGCGCGTCGCGTCGAGATCCTCGAACCGCTTCTCCGGGTGCGCCTTGACGTAGGAATCGGAGTGGCGGCGCATGAACGGGAAATCCAGCGCCCACCAGGCGAGCCCGATGACCGGCACGTAAATGAGTTGCCGCTTGAGGAAGAATTTCAGCATCGGAATGCGCCGGTTGAGGAGGTGCTGAAGCACGATGATGTCGACCCAGGACTGGTGATTGCAGTTGACCATGTACCAGGCGCGATACTCGAGGTCGTCGAGGCCGGTGACGGACCAGCCCGTGCGCTGGGTCAGCCGCATCCAGCCGCTGTTGCCCGCGACCCACAGAGTCGCGATCCCGTTGAGCACGCGATCGGTGACGACGCGAACGGGCTTTACCGGGAAAACGAGCTTGACGAGCGCCACCGCAAACAATGCACAGCACCAGAACAGCGTGTTGAGGCCGAGCATCAACGCCGCAATGACGCCTCGTGCCGGTGGGAGAAGGAAGCTCAGCATTTCGTGCGCGACGAAGGGCGTATCCGCGATCGAGTCTCACCGCGTCGAACGACCCGCCGCCAGCATTGCCCGGCCGCACCGTTCCCGTCGGGCGATTATCGCAGACCACGAGCTCGCGTGCGATGCACACGATTGACCAGGATCCAGCAGCGGGATACATTTTCGGCACGCAACAAAGGTAGTCCGTGCTGCGGTTTGTCGATTCCTTTCACTCGAGGATGCCCATGTCGAACGTGTCGCGGGCCATCGCCGTCGTGGCGCTGGCCGTCGTTGCCGCCGCCTGCTCGAAGGACTCGCCGGTCGCCGAAGTGGGCGGCCCGTGTGCGGACGTCCATAGGTCGCCCGTCTGCACATGGGCCAAGACACAGGGCGACAACCTGCTGGAAGTGGGTATCGCCGTTCCCATGGCCAGCATCGAGAATTCACCGGCGGAGACGCACATGGTGTGGCCACCGGTACCCGTGGCAGTGCTCGACATTCCGGAAGCGGCTCGGCAGAAGAGCGGCGTGAAGGAGGTCACCGTGTACTGGGAATCGGGCGGGCATCCGCCCGCCACCTACATGACGCCGCACTTCGACTTCCATTTCAACCTGATTCCGTCCTCGGAGCGAACCGCCATCGATTGCGTCGACCTCGCCAAACCGGCGGCGTTGCCGTCTGCTTACGCGTTGCCGGATATCCCGTTACCGCCGGAAATGGCGAAGATGATGGGTGTGCCAGCCCTGGTCGGACTGTGCGTGCCGCAGATGGGCATGCACGCGGTCCCGGCGGCGGAGATCGACAGCAAGGAGCCGTTCCGCGCCAGCATGGTGATCGGGTACGCGCACGGCAAGCCGATCTTTTTCGAGCCGATGGTCGCGAAGGCGACGCTGATGGAGAAGAAATCGTTTGACCTCGCGGTCCCGGAGGTTCCCGGGCTGTCGGGTGTGCACCCGACGAAGTTTCACGCGGAATACGACGCGGCCAAGCAGCAGTACCGGATGATCTTCTCCGCGTTCACGAAGAGCGGCTGAACGACGGGATCAGCTACCGACGAAAGGCCGGGTCCGGAAGTTTTCGGCTCTGGCTGGTGAGCTTTCGCGCGGCGCTTGAACGGGCGCGGGCGCTTCTGCAGCGGACGCAGCGTCACCCCTTGGAACCGACGGCCGTGTTCCGCGCTTCCCGCGACGCTTTCGCGTTGGCCAATACGGCCTCGACGGACAGCGTAAAGGAGCGCTGTTCGTTCGGGTGCATCGCCCCCACCCCGACGAGCTTGCGGGCGATCTCCTTGCCGCGATCGTCACGAATCGATACGACAACGGTGTATTCCCACGGCTCGCCGTCCGCGGGGTGCCGGATGCTGCCGTCGATGCGCAGCGGCGTGAGCGCAGGCTCCTGGGGCGTTTCGACAACGGCGTCGAAGCGCAGGTAGTGCCTGCACGCCGGACACACGGCGGCACTTTCGAGGATGGTCTCCCGACAGTGCGGGCATTCGCGGGTCGCCCCGGCGCTGCCCGTGCGCGCGCCGTTCATGAGCGGGTGCCACTCTCCGTGCTGTTGCCGAAACCGTGCCTGACGGCTTTGGCGCCGTCGCCGTCCTCGCCGCCGAATTCCGCCTTTCCGCGCATCGTGGAACCGGCCGCCGCCGCCAGTGAACGGGCCTTCAGATCACCGATCACGATCGCCGTCTGCAGCAGGTCGATGCGCGAGGCGCCCACCACGTTGCCTTCGAGCTCGCCCGCGATCGTCACCTTGTCGGCGCGAACGCTGCCTGTGAGCTTGGCGCCGGCTTCGATCGCAACGTCGCCCTGAACGTTGACGTCACCCTTGAACTTTCCTGCGATGCGCACGCTGCCGCCGCCTTCGATCTTGCCTTCAATGGTGATGTCTGCCGCGATGATCGATTCCTTGCCGGGCGAGCTCGCCCTGGCGCCAGCCATCGGAGCGGCGGCGAGGCTCGCGGACATTTCGGGTTTGGGCGGAGTCTCGACCCGGGCCAGCTCCCTCGTGTCGGGCGCGGGCGTGGGGATGGGCTTGGCGACCGTATTGTCTTTCCATAAGGACATGGCGTGATCCTTCGAACGTGAAAACGTCAAGGCTAGCGCTAAATGCGGGATGGAGGCAACTGGCATGAGTGGCCACCGGCTTCACGGGCCGGTCTCGCATCGCCGGCCATTCCGCGCCTGCGCGTCGCAGGCTCGGTTCACCTGCCGCCGCGAACGGCGGCCGAGCCCGTCAAAGCGCCGCGACGCGCCCCTCGCGGACGAGCGGAAGGTAAAGCGCGATGTCGGCGTCGACGCGCTCGCGCAGTCCCTGCGGCGTCGACGGTGTCATCTCGAAGCCGGCACCTTCGATGCGTGCGCGGACCTCGTCCGACGTGAGCGCCGCGACGATGTCGACATGCAGTTGCTCGATGACCGGAGCGGGCGTTCCCGCGACGGCGACCATGGCCGCCCACGGCCGCATCTCGACGTTCGGACCGCCGGCCTCGGAAAGTGTCGGCATCGTCGGATAGTCGGCGAGTCGCTTTCGCGCAGCTACCGCGAGCGGGCGCAGCTTTCCGCTGGCAACGAGCCCCGACACCGTGTTCATCCCGAACGTCGTGAAGTCGACGTCGCCCGCCGCAACGGCGGTGAACAGCGCGCCGGCATCCTTGAACGGCACGTGCAGCATCCGCACGCCGGCCGCGCGCGCCATGCTCTCGATGGCGACATGTGTTGCATGGCCGTTGCCGAGCGAGGCATAGCTCACGCTGTCCGGCGCACGCCGCGCCGCATCGAGCAATTCGCGCATCGAGTGAAAACGGTTCTGGCCGCCGACCAGGATCACGAACGTCGCGCGAAACAGCATCGACAGCGGAACGATGTCGCGCACCGGATCGTAGGGCAGCGCCTGGTTCAGCAGCGGGTTGACGGCGAGCGTCGCCGTGTCGGCGACGAACAGCGTATGGCCGTCCGGCGTCACGCGGCGAACCTCGGCGAAGGCGACGATACCCGATGCGCCGGGCTTGTTGTCGACGACGACCGGCTGGCCCCAGTCACGCGTCAGGCGCTCGGCGAGGCTGCGCGCAACCACGTCCGGTCCCACTCCAACGCTGTAGGGCACGACGATGCGCACGGGCCGTTCGGGAAATGACTGCCGCGCCCATGACCGCGTGACCGGCAGGGCGCCGAGCGCGGCCAGCAAGATCGTTCGTCGCCGGAAATTTGTCGTTGACGTCATGTGAGGGAGGCGCAGCCGGGATCCGACCGCCGCGCAGCAACGTGGACAACGATGTTAGAGGCCAATCGCCGATCGCCATTGACGAGGATCAATGCGATCACGTATCGCGGCTCCGCCTCCGTTCCGCGCGCCGTTCGCCGAGGATGCCCTTCGACCTCGCCGGGAGTAGACTCGGGCCTCGGATTGACGTCTCACTCGGCGCGTTTTCCATCGGACCCTTCGGAGCAATTCCATGATATCCCGCCGTTCTGCGCTGGCGATGGCCGCTGCCGTCGTCGTCACCTCGGTGCTGCTCGTTCCCGGCACCGCACTCGCCGATTGGCCCGACCGTGCAATCAGGTGGGTGGTGCCTTTCGGACCGGGCGGCGCCAACGATCTCATCGCACGCGCGGCGGCCGAGGCCGTCTCCAAGCGACTCGGACAGCCCGTCGTCATCGAGAACAAGCCGGGCGCCGGTGCGATCATCGGCGCGGACTATGTCGCCAAGGCGAAGCCTGACGGCTACACGTGGCTCATCGGCGCCGCGGGCGTCGTGACGAACAGCATGATCCGCACGGACATGCCGTACGCCGACAGCGACCTCGTGCCGGTGGGCATGATCGCGGTCGCGCCCTCGGTGATCGCCGTGCACCCGAGCATTCCGGTCAGCAATCTCAAGGAACTCATCGCATGGTCGAAGACGCAGCCCGGCGGCGTCAACTGGGCAACGGCGGGCGGCGGAAGCACACCCCACTTCGTTGCGGAGATGCTCCGCGAAGCCGGCGTGAACATCACGATCATTCCCTACAAGAGCGGCGCCGAAGGCGTGACCGCCGTCATTGCCAACAGCGTGCCGGCGACATCGGAGGCGAGCATCATCGTGCTGCCGCAAGTCAAGGGCGGCAAGCTGAAGGCCATCGCCACGACCTACGCCAAGCGCATCTCCTCATACGACACGCTGCCCACCGCAAAGGAGCAGGGCTTTCCCGGCATCAGCATCGGCCATTGGGCGGGGCTCTTTGCGCCCAAGGGCACGCCGCCGGCGATCGTCGAGCGCATGAGCAGGGAACTGGAAGCCGCTGTGCGGTCCGCCGAGTTCCGCGACAAGATGATCCCCTCCGGCATCGAGCCGGAACCGGGCACCACCGCGAATTTCGTCGCGTTCATCGCGGCGGAACGCGAGCGCCTCGGCAAGCTCGCGAAGCAGGCGAACATGCAGGCAGACAAGTAACGCGAGTCTCGTGGCGCACGCTGCGACAATTCAGCGGGGCGCCCCCGGCTCCGGCCCCACGCCCCAGGGAGGCGGCGCAATGGTGACGATGTGCCGGAAGAGCTCGCGAAACGCCCTGCTCGCCGGCACGCCGACGACGGGATCGTCGTTGGAGGCGAACGCCGCATCGATCGCTGCCCAGTCCTCGGCCGTCAGCGCCTGCGCCGCCAGCGGCAGGACTTCTTCCTCTTCCTTGCGCATGTGCTTCCAGTGGAAGTGCGAGTAGCGCTCGACGCCCTCGGCGAAAGCCGGAAGCGTCGCGGAGTCGGCGCGGTATCGCGCCCATGCCGCCTTGAGGTCGGAGAAACGCTCGCGCCCGACCCGATGTTCGCGCTCGAGCCCGTCGAGCAGCGTCGCCGCTTCCGGCCGACGGACACGCAGCCGCGCGAATAGATATTCGTCCTCCTTCGGGTGGTGCAGCTTTTCCGGGAAGGTCTCGATGTAGTGGAACATCGCGCCGAACAGCGTGTGGTCGGGCGCCATCTTCCCCGCGACGACCTCCGCGAGCAGATGCCGCAGCCCCTCGATGACCGCGGTGATCGCGCGGTGCTCGTCCTGGATGATCGTGATCGCCTTCATGGTTGCCCGCCCTCCCGTCACGAGACCGCGACCAGACGATGCAGCGTCTCCGGATTCGCGAGCAGCGACTCGCTCGTCGAACGGTGCACGACACGGCCCCGCTCCAGCACGACGGCCTGCCGCGTCAGCGACAGCGCGAGCTTCGCATGCTGCTCGACGACGATCACGGCCATGCCGCCGTCGGCCACGAGGTCGCGGATCACGCCCAGCAGCTCCTGCACGATGATCGGCGCGAGACCCTCCATCGGCTCGTCGAGAAGCAGCAGGCTCGGATTGACCATGAGCGCCCGCGCGATCGCGAGCATCTGCTGCTCGCCACCGGACAGCTGATTGCCGAAATTCGCCCGCCGCTCCTCGAGCCTGGGGAAGACCTCGTAGATGCGGGGGACCGTCCAGCGACCGGGCCGCGCCACCACCGTCAGATGTTCCTCGACGGTGAGCGACGGAAACATGTAGCGTTCCTGCGGCACCCAGCCCAGACCCGACTGGCTGCGTCGATGCGTCGGAAGCGCCGTGAGGTCCGTCCCGCGCCATCGCAGCGCCCCCTTGCGCAAACGCGTCAGTCCCATCAGCGTCACCAGCAGCGTCGTCTTGCCCATGCCGTTGCGTCCGAGGAGCGCAAGGCTGTCGCCCTCTTCGAGCGCGAGCGAGACGTCCTCCAGCACGACTCCGTCGCCGTAACCGGCGGTCACGCCGTCGAGCGCGAGCAGCTCACTCATGCTGCGCCTCGCCGAGGTAGACCTCGCGCACGCGAGGGTCCGCCGCAATCTCGTCGGGCGCGCCTTCCGTCAGGACCTTGCCGCCGACCAGTACGGTAATGCGCTCGGCGAAGCGGAATACGAGCTCCATGTCGTGCTCGATGAAGACGACGGTCACGTCGCGGGGCAGCGCGGCGATGACGGAAAACAGCTCCGCGCTTTCGCCCGCCGGAATCCCGGCCGCGGGCTCGTCGAGCAGCAGGATGCGCGGCCTGGTCGCGAGGGCGAGCGCGATCTCCACCAGCCGCTGCTTGCCGTAGGGAAGATTGCGCGTCAGCGTGTTCAACTCCGGCGCGAGGCGCAGCATTTCCAGCAACGCGAGGGCTTCGTCCGCCTCGGCGCGCTCTTTCGCCACCGTGCGGTGCCAGATGCCCGCGCGGCCCTTCCGCTCGCACACCGCCAACGTGACCGACTCGAGGACCGTAAGCCCCGCGAACAGCGTGTTGATCTGGAACGTGCGCGTCATGCCGAGCTTCACGCGCTGGTGCTGGGGGAGCGTCGTGATGCGGTCGTCACCGAGAAACACGTCCCCCGACGTCGGCGCCAGCACGCCGGTCAGCAGGTTGATCAGCGTCGTCTTGCCCGCGCCGTTGGGGCCGATCAGCGCGTGCCGGACGCCTTGCGGGAACGCGAGCGAAACGTCGCCGTTTGCCGCGAACGCGCCGAAACGTTTCGTCAGGCCGGACGTGCGCAGCGCAGGGGTCATTTCCTCTTCCCGCCCAGGCGAACGCGCCATTCCTCGATGGCGCCGAGGATGCCGCCGCGCGCATAGAGAACGACGACGACCAGCAGCAGGCCGAGCCAGAACTGCCAGTAGACCGGATTCAGGTCGGAAAGGAAATGGTGCGCGATCATGAACACCGTCGCGCCGACGAGCCCGCCGTAGAGACGCCCGGCGCCGCCCAGCACGAGCATGATCATGAGATCGGCCGAGCGCGGAAAGCCGAACACGTCGAGTCCCACGAACTGCGTTGTCTGCGCGAGCAGTCCGCCCGCGACCCCGGCCATCGCGGCGCTGATCGTGTAGACGGCGATCAACCGGCGAGTGACCGGCGCGCCGATCGCGGGCATGCGGCGCACGTTTTCGCGAACGCCGCGCAGCGACAGCCCGAACGGCGAATTGACCACGCGGCGCGCTGCGACGAACAGGACGAACAGCACGCCGAGGCTGTACAGATACGCGGTGCTGCCGGTCATTTCGAAAGCGAAGAGCCCGAACACCTTGTTCATCGCCACGCCGGAGAGGCCATCCGCGCCCCCCGTGACGGACGGCAACTGGTTCGCCGCCTCGAACAGCATCAATCCGATGCCGAGCGTCACCATCAGCCGCGCGAGGTCGGCGCCCCGCACGACAAGAAAGCTCGTCGCGAATCCGGCAAGCGCGCCGGCCGCGCCGGCCACGACGAGCCCGCTGAACGGTTCGCCCCAGCCGTGAACGGCGAGAATTCCTGCGGCATAGGCCCCCATGCCGAAGAACGCCGCGTGCCCGAGCGAGACGATGCCGGCATAGCCCAGAATGAGATCGAGCGAAACGGCGAACAATCCGGTGATGAGAATCTGGCTGCCCAGCACGCGGTGGTTCGGGAACAGGAAGAACGCCGCGACCGCCACCGTCCAGAACGCGACCTCGGTCGCGCGCCAGCGATCGGTGGGAAGGCGAGGCGCCACCGGCGGTGCGGAAACGACGGCTTCGCCCCCCGCAATCATGCGCGACGTCCGTAGAGTCCCGCGGGGAACAGGATCATCAGCGCGACCATCAGGAAATAGATGATGAACGAACCGACCTGCGGGACGTAATACTTGCCGGCGACGTCGCAGATGCCGAGGATCATCGCGGCGACGAGCCCGCCCTGGATCGTCCCCGCGCCGCCGATCGCGACGACGAGCAGAAAATAGACCATGTACTTCAGGGGGAACGTCGGATCGAGTCCCAGGACGTCGATGCCCAGCCCGCCTCCCAGCCCCGCGAGTCCCGACCCGAGCGCGAACGTGACGCCGAAGACGCGGTTGACGTTGATGCCGAGGCCCGCCGACGCGACGGCGTTATCGACGGACGCCCGCACCTGCGCGCCGAAGCGCGTACCTACGAGCAGAAGGTGCAGCGCCACCGTGAGCGCCGCGACCACCGCGATGAGGAAGATCCGATACGTGCCGAGGTCGAGCCCGAGAACGCTTACCTGCCCGCGCAGGTAGTCGGGCAGGCGCACCGGCTGCTGCGACGGTCCGAACACGAACGTCGTCGCGGCGACCGCCATGAACACGATCCCGATCGAGAACATCACCTGGTCGAGGTGCGTCGCCTTGTAGAGTCGCTGGTAGAGCGTGCGCTCCAGCACGATGCCGGCGATCGCCGAGACGACGAAGGCGACCGGCAGCGTGGCGAGAAACGGCACGCCCGCGCGCGTCATCAGCAGCACGCAGGCGTAGCCGCCCAGCATCGCGAAGGCGCCATGCGCGAGGTTGACGAAGTTCATCAGGCCCATCGTGACCGACAGGCCGATGCTGATGATGAACAGCAGGCAACCGTAGGCGATGCCGTCGAACAGCACCCCGACCAGGTGGCCGAGCATATTTTCCCTCCTCGTCGCCATCGAAGCGCGGCGACCGACGGGCCGCCCCTGGGTCGCCGCCGTGCCCCCTTGGGGGAGGCGCGCGAACGCGCGCTTCGGGGGGTCTTATCAGCCCGGGTCCTTCACGTTCTCGATCTTGTCGAACTCGACGTTCCACGGCTGGCCGTTGACCATCTTCACTTCGCGCAGGTAGACGGTCTGCACCGTCTGGCGCGTCGCCGGATCGATCGACATCGGGCCCCGCGGGCTCGTCCACTTCATGCCCTTCATCGCCTCGACCAGCTGCTCGCCGGTCGCGTTGGGGCCGGCCTTCTTCAGCGCCTCGTAGATGAGGTGCATGCCGTCGTAGCCGCCCACCGAGTGGAAGTTCGGGCGCATGCCGTTGTTGGCTTTCATCATGCCGTCGACGTAGGCCTTGTTCTCCGGCGAATCGTGCGCAGCCGAGTAGTGGAACGACGTGATCACGCCGACGGCCGGCGCGCCCATGCTGACGAGGAGATCGTCGTCGGTGACGTCGCCGGTGCCGATCAGCTTGATGCCGGCCTGCTTCAGGCCGCGGTCCTCGAACTGCTTCATCACCGCGAGGCCCTCGCCTGACGGGACGAACACGAACAGCGCATCGGGCTTGGCGTCCTTGGCGCGCTGCAGGAACGGCGCGTAATCCGGGTTGCGCAGCGGCGTGCGGATGGCTTCGACGATCTCTCCGCCGCCCGCCTTGAACACGGTCTGGAACGTCTTCTCCGCGTCGAGTCCGGGGCCGTAGTCGGTGACCATCGTCACGACGCGCTTGATCTTGTTCTTCAGCGCCCATTCGGCGATCGGGCCGGTCACCTGGGGCAGCGTGAAGCCGGTGCGCACGATGAACGGCGACTTGGTCGGGATCATCCCGGTGGCCGCGGCCATGACCACCATCGGCACCTTCGCCTCGGTTGCGACCGGCGCAGCCGCGAGCGCGAGCGGCGTCAGGCCGAATCCGGCGAGAACGCTCACCTTGTCCTGCACGACCATTTCCTGCGCGATGCGCTTGGTCGTCTCGGGCGCGAGGCCCGTGTCGTCCTTGACGATCAGCTCGATCTTGCGGCCCGCGACCGTGTCGCCGTTTTTCGCCATGTAGAGCCGCGCCGCGGCCTCGATCTGCTTGCCGGTAGACGCAAACGGGCCGGTCATCGGCAGGATCAGGCCGATCTTGAACGGATCGGCGGCGAGTGCGACGGCTGGAAGCATGCAGGCGGCGGTGACGAGTGCTGCGGTTTGCAAGAGACGACGGCGTGACGAGCGGGTGGTGCGGTTCATCGATTCCTCCTTCGGGTGGGGTGATACGGTACTTCGTTGCATCGGATTGCGTCGAATTCGGTCACATCAACGTAGCAGGACGCCGGGCGGCGCCGGCTTCCGGCCCGGATCGCGCGGGAAGTCGAAGCCAGGCGACGAGCTCCGCGGCGATCTCCTCGGGGCGCTCCATCGGCGCCATGTGGCCGCAGTCCTCGACAATCGCAAGCCGGCTCTCCGGGATCAGCGCCGACATTTCCTCGTGCTGCGCCGGCGTGCTCCAGCCGTCGGCGCGGCCGCAAAGCACCAGCGTCGGGCATGCGATCGTCGGCAACAGCGCCGTTGCGTCCGGTCGCGCGAGCAATGCCTCGATCTGACCGCCGAACTGTTCGGGCGTCCGGCGCTCGAACATGTCGAGGATCGCGTCGACGAGCGCGGCGTCCGCGTGCCTGGCGGCGTGGACCATCGGCTTCACCCATTCCTGCGCCATCGCGCGCATCCCCTTTGCCTGCGCCAATGCCAGAAGCGCGAGGCGCCGCGCACGTTCCTCGTCGCCCGCGGCGCCCGGGGGCCGCATGCGGTAGCCCGTGTCGAGAAGAGCGAGCCGCTCCACCCGCTGGGGCACGCGCCGCACGATCTCCAGCGCGACGCGGCCGCCCATCGAATGGCCGGCCAGCGCAAACGTGCGAGGCGCATCGACCAGGGCGCGTTGGGCCATCGCGACGAGGCTCGTCGCGTCGGCATAGTCGGGGGTTCGGCATCGTGCCATCGCTTCCAGTTGCGGCATGACCGGCGCCCAGACGGCGCGGTCGCACAGCAGGCCGGGAAGCAGCAGAAGGTCCATGGACGCGATCTCGTGACGGGTCAGGTGCGCTTCGCTGCCGCATTCACCGTCCGCGCCGACTTCGATCCCAGCCGGCCGAAGACACGGCGCGCGTTGCCCTCGAAGATCTTGTGGCGATCGGCCGCGGACAGCGCGTCCATCTGGTCGACGTAACGACGCGTGTCGTCGTAGTGATGTCCGGTCTCCGGGTCGATGCCGCGCACCGCACCCACCATTTCCGAGGCGAACAGGATGTTGTCGACCGGGATGACCTTGGTCAGGAGCTCGATGCCTGGCCGGTGATAGACGCAGGTGTCGAAGTACACGTTGCCGAGCAGATGCTCGTTGAGCGGCGGGCGTTTCATGTCCTGGGCAAGTCCCCGGTAGCGTCCCCAGTGATAAGGAACCGCGCCACCGCCGTGGGGAATGATGAACCGGAGCGTCGGGAAATCCTTGAAGAGGTCCGATGTCAGGAACTGCATGAACGCCGTCGTGTCCGCGTTGATGTAGTGCGCTCCCGTCGCATGAAAGCATGGGTTGCACGACGTGCTGACGTGAACCATTGCCGGGACGTCGAGCTCGACCATCTTTTCGTAGAGGGGGTACCACCAGCGGTCGGTCAGCGGCGGCTCCTTCCAGTGCCCGCCCGACGGGTCCGGATTGAGGTTGCAGCCGACGAATCCAAGCTCGTTGACGCAGCGCTCGAGCTCGGGAATCGAGCGCTCGGGCGCAACACCCGGCGATTGCGGAAGCTGGCATACGCCGATGAAATTGTCCGGGTAGAGGCCGCAGACGCGTGCGACGAGATCGTTGCAGACCGCCGACCACTCGCGGCTCGTCGCCTCGTTGCCGACATGGTGCGCCATGAAGCTCGCGCGCGGCGAAAATATCGTGAGGTCCGTTCCGCGCTCGCGCTGCATCCTGAGCTGCGCGTTCTCGAGGCTCGCGCGGATCTCGTCGTCGCCGATGACGAGCGACGCGCGCGATGGCGACCTCGACGGATCGTCGATCGCGGCGATCTGCAGCTTGCGCCAGGCTTCCAGCGCCGGCGGCGCCGTCGTGTAGTGTCCGTGACAGTCGATGATCATCGAATCATGGCACCTTTCGCCTGCGCGATTTCCGTCGTGAGGTGCGGTCGCGGCGCTTCAGGCGGCGCGCGCCTGCGGCGGCCGGCGCGGTGCGTTTTCGAGCACCATGAGTCCCGTTGCCGTATTGGAAATCGGGACGTGGTAATTCGAGTGGACCTTGGTCACGTTGCCGGTCAGCGCTCCGCGCGCGGCGAGCCACGCCATGAGCTCGGTGCCCTGGGCCCCGGCCTCGCGGACGATGTCGAGCGTCGAATACCGCGTGAGGCTTTCCGGATCGCCGACGATGGCTTCCATGCACATGAGGTCGAAGGGCTTGTTGATGAAGCCGGCGCGCTTGCCGTCGAGCTGATGCGAAAGGCCGCCGGTGCCGAGCACCACGACACGCACGTCCTCGTCCCAGGATTCGAGCGCACGGCCCACGGCCTGGCCCAGCCGGAAGCAACGCCTGGGCGACGGCAGCGGATGCTGGACGTGGTTCATCGCGATCGGGACGATGCGCACCGGCCATTCGCCACCGCCCGGCCACAGGAGTGCCATGGGCAGCGTCGCCGCGTGGTCGACCAGCATTTCCTGGCACATCGTGATGTCGAATTCGTCGGCGACCAGCGACTCGATCAGGTGCCACGACAGCGCCGGGTCGCCCCGGAACGGCTGCACCGTCGGAATGCCCCAGCCCTCGTCGGCGTTGCGGTATTCCGGCGCCGCGCCGACGGCGAACGTCGGCAGCTTGTCGAGGAAGAAGTTGAGTCCGTGATCGTTGTAGAAAATGACCGCGACATCCGGCTTCGCCTTCGCGAGCCACGCCTGCGCAGGCGGGTACCCGTCGAAAAACGGTTTCCAGTACGGTTCCTGCTGCAGGTTCTTCGCGATCGCGCGGCCGATGGCCGGGACGTGCGAACTGGTGACGGCGCCAACGATCGTTGCCATGGTCCTATCTCCCCGCCTCGGCCAGCATCGCCTTGAAGGCATCCTTGCTCATCCCCGTCTGCTGCGCGCCGATATCCTGCACGTCGAGCCCCAGAATCCCCGCGAACTTGGCGAGGTAGTAGATGTTGCCCCCGGCGGCGATCAGCTGCAGCACGTTGCGGCTGGCGATCGCCTTCCTCTGCTCGTCGCCGAGCCCGTACTTGCGGCAATACGCGTTCTCGTCGCGAACGAACTCGGCGCGATTGTCGGCCGAATTGAACGAGTAGCACATCCGGTTGAGCGCGTAGCCCTTCCGCGCAAGGTAACCGTCGAACACCGTCGTTCCCGGAATCCCGTAATCCCGCTGCTCGTCGCCCATGTTCCGCCCCTCAACGCCGTTCGATCGTCGTCAACACCGCGCCGGTCATCCTGTCCGGCCGTCCGCGCAATGCAATCCGTTACCCGGCCGCACCCGAAAGCTGGGCCTCGAGCTTCGCCAGCGTCCGATAGCAGGGAAGCACCTGCGAAACGCTCGCGTTCGGCTCGCGGCGGTCGCGAATCGCGGCCACGAACTCCCGGTCCTGCAGCTCGATCCCGTTCATCGACACGTCGACCTTCGACACGTCGATCCTGTTGTCCTTGCCGTCGATCAGGTCGTCGTAGCGCGCGATGTACGTTCCCGTGTCGCCGATGTAGCGAAAGAAGGTGCCGAGCGGCCCGTCGTTGTTGAACGACAGCGACAGCGTGCAGATCGCGCCGGTCACCGACTTCAGCTGGATCGACATGTCCATCGCGATTCCGAGCGACGGATGCACGGGGCCCTGCACCGCATTGGCGGCGACGATCGCGCCCGTCTGCCACGCGAACAGGTCGACCGTGTGGGCAGCATGATGCCAGAGGAGGTGGTCGGTCCAGGACCGGGGCTGGCCGAGCGCGTTGATGTTCTTGCGGCGGAAGAAGTAGGTCTGGACGTCCATCTGCTGCACGTTGAAATCGCCGGCGACGATTCGGTTGTGCACCCATTGATGGCTCGGATTGAAGCGGCGCGTGTGTCCGACCATCGCGACGAGACCGGTTTCGCGCTGAAGTCTCACGACCGCTTCGGCGCCCGCGAGGTTGTCCGCGAGCGGAATTTCGACCTGGACGTGCTTGCCGGCGCGCAGGCATTGCAGCGCCTGCTCGGCATGCATTTGCGTCGGAGTCGCAAGGATCACCGCATCGACATCCGGGCGCGCGAGCGCCTCCGCCAGCTCGGTCGCCACGTGGGGAATCCCGAACTTGCGCGCGACCTCCTGCGTGGATTCCTGCGTGCGACCGACGAGCGAGACGACTTCGACGCCTGCGATCTGCTTCAGCGCTTCGATGTGCTTGACGCCGAACGCGCCCGCACCCGCAAGACATATTTTCATGTTGAAGAGCCCTCGGCAGCGTCAGCGCGGATTTTCGAGAATGATGTGGCCGACGGCGGTGTTCGATGCCGGCACGTGATAGAAGCGGTGGATCTCGCGCGCGGCAGCCTCGAGCGCGCCGCGCATGATGAGCCACATCACGAGCTCGATGCCCTCGGAGCCCGCCTCGCGGACGTACTCGAGGTGCGGCAGCCGCGCGAGACCTTCGGGGTCGGCGGTGAGCCGGTCGAGGAAACGGGTGTCGAACTCCCTGTTGATGAGGCCCGCCCGCGGTCCCTGCAGCTGGTGCGACATGCCGCCGGTGCCCCAGATCATCACGTCGAGATCCGGACCGAAGGAATGGACCGCCTTGCGGATCGCCTTGCCGAGATTCCAGCAGCGATTGCCGGTGGGCGGCGGATACTGGACGACGTTGACCGCCAGCGGAATCACCTTGCACGGCCACGCCTGCGGCTGTCCGAACATGAGTGACATGGGCACCGTGAGCCCGTGATCGACGTCCATCCGATTGACGATCGTCATGTCGAACTCGTCGAGGATCGCCGATTGCGCGATGTGCCAGGCGAGTTCCGGGTGTCCCGCGACCGTCGGCACCGGGCGCGGGCCCCAGCCCTCGTCGGCGGGCGCGAACGACTCCGCGCATCCGATCGCGAACGTCGGGATCATCTCGAGCGAGAACGCCGAGGCATGATCGTTGTAGACGAGGATCACGACGTCGGGCCCGTTCTCCGCAATCCACCGCCTGGAGAATTCGTAGCCCTTGAAGACGGGCTGCCAGTACGGCTCGTGCGTCTTGCCGAGGTCGATCGCCGCGCCCACGGCGGGGATGTGCGACGTCGCGACACCTGCGGTGATTCGCGCCATGCGTTATTTGCTCCCGTCCGCGCGGCTGCGGTTTCCCTTGGCCGGGCGACCACCGGCGACCATCATGGCCTTGTACGCGTCTTCGGGCATGCCGGTCATCTTGGAGGCGAGGTTCTGGAACGAGAATCCGTCGGTCGCGCCGATCTTGGCCAGGAAATAGATGTTGCCGCCGAGCGCGATCATCCGATTGTAGTCGCGGGCGAGCACGGCATCGCGCTGCGCGTCGGTCATCGCGTATCGCTCGAGGTAGGCGCGCTCGTCGGCCTTGAATGCCGTGCGGTTGTCCGCCTTCATCAGCGACATGCAGAACATGTTGAGATGGTAGCCGAGCCGCGATTGCGTGGCGTCGAACACGACGGTGCCCGGAATGTCCTTGAATGCATCGGTGTAGTTCTCGGGAGGCATCGAAGCTAGCTCCAGTAGAGGCGCAGCGGGTTGTCGACCAGCAGCTTGCGCTGCAACGCAGGCGTCGCGGCAATGCGCGGCACGAAATCGACCAGCTTGCCGTCGTCGGGCATGTGCGTCTTCATGTTCGGGTGAGGCCAGTCCGTGCCCCACAGCACGCGGTCCGGAAACGTTTCCACGAGGCGCTTCGCGAATGGCACGACGTCGTGGTAACCGGGCGGCCCGGATTTCGACAGGCGCTCGGGGCAGCTCACCTTCGACCAGATGTTGGGGTGCCCGGAAAGCAGGCGAACGAACAGCTCGAACTCGGGACCGTCGACGGGCTTGCCGACGTCGGGACGGCCCATGTGGTCGACCACGACCGTGGTCGGCAGCGTCGTGAAGAAATCCCACAGCTCGGGGAGGTCCTGCGCCTCGAAGTACACGACGACGTGCCAGCCGAGCGGCGCGATCCGGTTCGCGATTTCGAACAGGACCTCGCGCGGCGTGAAATCGACCAGCCGTCGCACGAAGTTGAAGCGCGTGCCGCGCACGCCCGCGTCGTGCAGCGCCGAAAGCTCGGCATCCGTAATGTCGCGGCCGACGGACGCCACGCCGCGCGCGCGCCCGCCCGAGTGCCTCAGCGCGTCGACCAGCGCGCGATTGTCGTTGCCGTGGCAGGTCGCCTGCACGATGACGTTGCGCTCGAAACCCAGGTGGTCGCGAAGCGCGAACAGCTTTTCCTTCGACGCGTCGCACGGCGTGTACTTGCGCTCGGGCGCATAGGGAAAGACATCGCCGGGCCCGAAGACGTGGCAGTGCGCGTCCACCGCGCCGCGAGGAACCGCGAAGCTCGGTCTCGACGGGTCGGGATGGAACGGCAGGTAGTCGGCGTCCACGTGGCGATATCCGGTCAACGGCTGCGCCGCGCGCGCACCTGCGCCCCGAGCGCCTGGGCACCGCCTGGAGGAGGCGGACGACGTTCGCTGCGGGAGGATCTCAGTGCGCGCAGGGCCGCCCCAAGCGCACGGGCCCCCTCGGGGGGAGGCGAACGAAGTTCGCTTCGGGGGGATCTCATCAGTCGACGTACTTGAGGCCGGCTTTCGCGAGCGCGTCGCGCATGCCGTAGATGTCGAGTCCGAGCTCGCCGGCGGCGAGCCGCTGGCGCGTCGCTTCCTCCTTCTTGTCGCGCGACTCCGCCGCGTCGGCGACCGCGGCGACACTGTTTCGCGGCACCACGACCACGCCGTCGGCGTCGGCGACGATCGCGTCGCCGGGCAGGACCAGCGCTCCGGCGCACACGACCGGCACGTTGACCGAACCGAGCGTGGCCTTGACGGTGCCGCGCGCGCAGATCGCGCGCGCCCAGACGGGGAATTTCATCTCGGCCAGCGTGGCGGCATCGCGAATCCCGGCGTCGATCACGAGTCCCACGGCACCGCGCGCGCGAAACGACGTCGCGAGGAGATCGCCGAACATGCCGTCATCGTTGTCGGTCGTGACAGCGACGACCACGACGTCGCCGGGCCGGATCATCTCGGCCGCCACGTGGAGCATCCAGTTGTCGCCCGGCTGCGCGAGCACCGTCACCGCGGTCCCGCTGGCAGCGGCGCCCGGATAGATCGGGCGCATGTACGATCTCAGAAGGCCCGTGCGGCCCTGCGCCTCGTGCACCGTCGCCACGCCGAAACGACGCAAGCGCTCGACCGCGGCCGCGTCGGCGCGCTGGATGTTGCGCACCGCGATTCCCGTCTTCCCGAAATCAGCCATATCTGCTCACCCCATTTTCGTGGCGGCCGTTGCCCGCCGCCGCGGGCCATTCCTTGTTGCCGCCCATCGTATCGCCGAGTTTGCGCCTCGACAGGCAAAGTTGAAAAGCGCTATGGACGGACTAGCAGCTATGCCGGCCCGGCATACCCGGACGACGGCGAGGTTCGTCCGTCACGACGGCTCCATTCCGTGCCGATGCTTGACCGCAGCGGCCTCCGGCGAAGCCATGAAGGCGAGCATCCCGCGCACGGCCTCGCGTCGCGCGGACGTCTCGGCAACTCCACCCGAAAACGTGGTGACAATCTGGATCGCCGCGGGAAGAGGTCCGAGCACATCGACGCCTTCGACGTGCATAAGCTCGGCCAATTGCTGGAACCCGAGCTCGACCTTGCCGTCGGCCACTAGCGTTGCGACCGGGACCCCGGGGGGCGCTTGCACGAGTCGCGGCGCGACCTCGCCGGCGATGCCCCAACGTTCGAACAATTTCGCGAGGCTCGTACCACTCGGGCCGGTCGAATAGCCGATGCTGCGTGCGGCGAGAATGGCTCGCCGCACGGCGTCCTCCGAGTCGACAGCCGGTCGCGTCGCACCGGCGCGGACCGCGATTGCCACGCCGGAACGGACGAGGTCGACGCGGCTGCCGGCGACGATGCGGCCTTCCTCCACGAGTTGGTCGATCGCGTCGGATGCCAATACGACCGCATCGAACGCCTCGCCCGCGCGCACGCGCTTACCCGCTTCGACGCCGCCGACCGACTCGAGGATGATCGACTGCGACGATCGCGCCTCGAATGCGGCGGCAAGCTCGGCTAGCACCTGCCGGGTTGCCATCGATGAAACGATCCTGATGGGGGACTTCATGGGCGGTCGATCAATCCGTGCGATACGCTCATCGAGCACAGTTTGCGCCATGCCCTGACCCACGGAAAGCGCGATTGCTACACTACCAGTTATGCCGGCGCGGCATGGCGACAACACGGAGCCGCAGATCGGCTCCGCCGCCATGGATCGCGCCGCGATTCGACTCATCACCCACCTGCCATGGATCTGAAGCAGCTCGAGTACTTCGTCAATGTCGTCGATCTGGGCGGCTTCAGTCGCGCGGCGCGCCTTCTCGGCGTTGCTCAGCCGGCGGTCAGCCGGCAGGTGCGAAGCCTCGAGGTCGAGCTGCGGCAGAACCTGCTCGTGCGCAACGGTCGCGGCGCGACCCCGACCGAGGCGGGCAAGCGTCTGCTCGCGCACGCGCGCGGCATCCTGCAGCAGGTCGATCGCGCGCGGGCCGAAGTGGACGAGATCAAGGGCGCACCGGTGGGCCATATCGTGGTCGGACTGCCGCCGACACTCGCGCGACTGATGACCGCACCCGTCGTCCGTGAATTCCGGCGGCGCTTTCCGCGCGCGTCGCTTTCGATCGTCGACGGCCTGTCCTCGTACATGCACGAGTGGCTTCAGGTCGGACGGATCGACGTCGGCCTTCTCTACAATCCGGCGCCCTCGCCCGCCATCGAGAGCCGTGCGCTTCTCGAGGAAGCGCTGTGCTTCGTCTCGGCGCGGCAGAAGGGCGCGGCGCCGCGCGCGATGCCGCTGCGCGATCTGCCGCGGTATCCGCTCATCATCCCCAGCCGGCCGCATGCGATCCGGATGCTGGTGGAAACGCGCCTCGCTGCGGTCGGCCTGAAGCCGCAGGTGGCGATGGAGATCGATGCCGTGTCGGCGATCCTCGAGCTGGTCGCCGAAGGTCATGGCTACGCGGTGCTTTCGCCGCGCGCACTGGACGGCGCGGATGTCGCCCGCCGGCTCGTGTCGCGGCCGATCGTGCGCCCGCATCTCGCGAGCACGCTGGCGATCGCCACCTCCGCGCAGCGCCCGTCGACGCCGCTGCAGCAGGCGACGGTCGAATTGATCGAGGGCGCCGCGCGGAGCATGATGTCCTCGAAACGAGGGATTCGCCGGCAACCGCACGGCGTGCCCGTCTGACGTCTGTTCCGGCAAGGACCGCATCCCGGTGAAGGAGTGGCAATGAACGATCAACGACGTATCGACGACCGAAGCGTCGCCGTCATCGGATTCGGCGAGGCGGGCCGGATTCTCGCCGGCGGGCTGCGCGCCTCCGGACACTTCGACGTCTGCACCTACGACGTCCTCGTGCACGACGCCGCCGCGCGGGGATCGATGCTCACCGCCGCGGTCGAGCGGCACGTGACGATGGCCGAAACGCACGGCGAGGCGATTCGCGGCGCTCGCATCATCGTGTCGGCGGTCACCGCCGCCTCGTCGACCGATGTCGCACGCGAGGCAGCGTCGACGCTGCTGCCCGGACAGCTTTTTGCCGACATCAACTCCGTGTCGCCGGGAACGAAGCGCGCGAACGCAAAGCTGATCGAGAGGGCCGGCGGACACTACGTCGACGTCGCCGTCATGGCGCCGATTCCCCCGTATGGCCTCAAGGTGCCGATGCTGCTGGGCGGCGCCAAGGCGGCGGACCTCGCCGCGCGCCTCGCGCCTGCGGGAATGAATTTCGACATCGTCGCCGACGACGTCGGCACCGCCTCGGCAATCAAGATGTGCCGCAGCGTCATGATCAAGGGGCTGGAGGCGCTCGTCGTCGAGTCCCTGCTCGGCGCGCGTCATTACGGCGTCGAGGAGCGCGTGCTCGCCTCGCTCGAGGAGACGTTCCCGAACATGAAATGGGACGAGCGCGCCGACTACCTGGTGAGCCGAGTGGTCGTCCACGGGCGAAGGCGCGCGGCCGAAATGCGCGAAGTCGCGGTGACGATCGAGGAAGCCGGGCTCGAGCCGTTCATGGCCGCTGCGACCGCCAGGTGTCAGGACCGCATATCGGACCTGATTGACGCCGGCGCCGGTTCGCGTGCCGTGGGCAGCGATTTTTCCTGGCGGACCTTTGCGGATGCGGTGGCGACGCTCGGCAAGCGCGGGAAGGCCCCCGTCATGTGACCTTGCGGGAACCGCGGGCCTCCCGTCACCGAATCTCGGCCGGGACCGCACCCTTGCGAAGTGGCGGCGCAACGGGCGGCTGCCCGGTGTCCTTCAGGATGCCCTGGGCCTGCGGCGACAGCAGGAACGCGACGAACGCGATCGCCTCCTTCACGTCCTGCGCGGTTCCCGGCACGACGGCCGCGTTGCGGATCGATTCGCTCATGTTGACGCTGTCGGCAAAGCGGATGATGTCGACGTCATTGCGCGCGGCGACCGCCGCCGAGTAGTAGACAATGCCGGCGTCGGCGCGTCCGTCCCTGACCGCATTGACGACCTCCGGAACGCCCGTGGGCCTGGCCGGGTCGGCGGGCGCGGTGTCGACGATCTTCTGGGCGAGCTCGGGCTTGCCTTCCTGTGCCGTGGCCCGTTTGAGGAATTCGGTCGTGCGGCCGGTTGCGAGATCCTTTTCGCCCGTCACTCGCGCGAATCGCACGCGAGGCCCGGCGAGGTCGCCCGCATGCCGGATGCCGAGCGGATTGCCCTTTGCGGTGATGACGACCATTTCGTTGCCGGAGAACACCACGTACCACGTCGCGCCCTCGGCATCGGAACCCGCCACCTTCTTCCCCATCAGATCCTGCTCGACGACCGCCGGCGAAGACGGCGCGAAGACGTCGCAGCGCTCACCCTTGAGGATGCGCGCCGCAAGTTCCCGCGACACGCCGGAAGTGAGGTTGATCGTGACCTCCGCGTGCGTCGCCTCGAAGGCCTTCTTGAGCTCGCGCATGGGACCGGCGAGCGAATCCGCGTGGAAAATCTCGAGCGTGGCGGCCGCTGCGCTCGTGCAGGTGAACGTTGCCCATGCCAGTGCCAGCACAAGCCCCGAACTCACGGAGATCGTCAGTCGTGTCATGGTGCCTCGCAAGAGTTCAGGTGGATAAGGGCGGTGTGTCATGCCGAGCCCGTTACGCCGGTGGGAGGGCGCGCGCGAGCGCGCGAACGACGTGCACGGCCTCTCGTCGGCCGCTCGCCCTCGTCCCGTCGGCGATCTGGTGCCGGCAGCTCGTCCCGTCGGCGACGATCAGCGTCGTCGCGGCGGCCTCGCGCACCGCGGGCAGCAGCGAGAGCTCGGCCATGCGCATCGAGATGTCGTAGTGCGCAGCCTCGTAGCCGAAACTGCCGGCCATGCCGCAACAGCTGGACTCGACGACGTCCACGGCAAGCCCGGGAATCAGCTGCAGGACCTCCCGCGCAGGTGCTACGGCATCGAAGGCCTTCTGATGGCAGTGCCCGTGCAGCAACGCACGCTTCTCGGGAAGCGCGACAAGCGGGAGACGCAGGCGTCCTGCACGACGCTCTCGCGACAGGAATTCCTCGATGAGCATCGCTTTTTCGCCGATCGCTCGCGCAGCCTCTCCCAGGCCCATCACGAGGAACTCGTCGCGCAGCGAAAAAAGGCAGGACGGCTCGAGCCCGACGATCGACGCACCACGTTCGACGTGCGGCGCGAGCGCAGCGACCATGCGGCGCGCTTCCGCTTTCGCCTCGTCGACCAGGCCTGCCGCGAGGAACGTTCGCCCGCAGCACAACGGCCGCGCGGGTTCGGTGTCGTTCGCGCCGGGTCGAGCGACTGCAACGCGGTATCCGGCGGCCGACAGCACCGCAAGAGCCGAGTGCGCGTTCTCGGGCTCGAAATAGTTGGTGAACGTGTCGACGAACAGGACGATATCGGCCGCTTCATCGTTCCGGCGGCAGCCGCGCAGGAAGGTGTCGCGCCGCCAGCGCGGGAGCGGGCGCTGCGCGGTGAGCCCGGTCCACCTTTCCACAAGACGGGCAGCGCCGGGAATCGCGTCGCGCAGGTTCGCAAGCCACGGCAACCGCGCCGCCCAGGGCGCCCACCGCGGCAGGGACGCGATCGCGCGATCCTTCAGCGCGAGCCCGTGCGCACGCTGCCATTGATGATTGAACTCGATCTTCATCTTCGCCATGTCGACGCCCGTCGGGCAATCGCGGCGGCAGCCCTTGCAACTCACGCAGAGGTCGAGCGCGTCGCGCACGGCCTGCGACGCGAAATCGGGACCGAGCCCCCCCGAAAGCGCCAGGCGCAAGGTGTTCGCTCGTCCGCGCGTGAGGTGAATCTCGTCGCGGGTGACGCGATAGCTGGGGCACATCGTGCCGGCGTCGAACTTGCGGCAGTGGCCGTTGTTGTTGCACATCTCCACGGCCTTGCCGAAACCGCGGGCCGCGATCGCTTCCCGTCCCCGGCGCCGAGAGAACGTCGGCCGCCGGATCGTAGTCGACGTTCCACGCGGACCAGTCGAGCGCGGTGGCGACGGGCAATGTCCGATGCCCCGGGGGGAAGCGAAAAAGAGCACGGTCGTCCATGCGCGACGGGCGCACGATCTTGCCGGGATTCATGAGTCCGCGCGGGTCGAACAATTCCTTGATTTCCTCGAACGCACGCGTGAGCCGCGGCCCGAATTGCCAGGCCACCCATTCGCTGCGCACGAGGCCGTCGCCGTGTTCGCCCGAGTACGCTCCCTTGTACTCCCGGACGAGTGCGCTCGCCTCCTCGGCGATCGCCCGCATCTTCGTCGCGCCGTCGCGCCGCATGTCGAGGATCGGCCGTACGTGCAGCGTGCCCACCGACGCGTGCGCATACCACGTGCCACGCGTGCCGTGCCGCCGGAACACCTCCGTCAGGCGATCGACGTAATCCGCGAGGTGCGCGAGCGGCACCGCACAGTCCTCGATGAACGACACCGGCTTGCCGTCGCCGCGCATGCTCATCATGATGTTGAGCCCGGCCTTGCGCACGTCCCACAGCGCCCTCTGGGCGGCGGCGTCGACCAGACGGACCACGCTCCCGGGCAATCCCAGATCACCCATCAGCACGGCGAGGTCGGCCACGCGACGGAGCGGCCATTCGCCGGTTTCGCCCATGAATTCGACCAGGAGGATCGCCTGCGGCTCGCCGACCAGCGCCGCATCGATGATGGAGCGGAACGCCGGATTGCTCCTCGCGAGATCGATCATGGTCCGGTCGACCAGCTCCACCGCCGACGGTCCGAGCCCGACGATGTGGCGCGCGCACTCCATCGCCCGATGGAGCGAGGAAAAATTGACGACACCGAGCGTCCGGTGCGCCGGCAGCGGCGCAAGCTTCAGCGTCAGCTCGCGCGTCCACGCAAGAGTGCCTTCGCTGCCGATCAGGAGATGCGCGAAGTTCACGCTGCCATCCGTCGTGTAGGGGCGTTCGCTCACCGGATGGAAGACGTCGATGTTGTATCCGCCGACCCGGCGCATCACCGTCGGCACGCGTGCCGCAATCTCGTCGCGCTCCCGGAGGCCGATCGCGCGCAGACCGCTCCGCGAGCGCCCGAACGGGCGCCGGCGCCTTTGCCACTTCGGTTCCGGGCCGAGCGACGCCGTCGTGCCGTCGGCGAGCAGAACGTCGATCGCATGGACGTTGTGCACCATGTTGCCGTAGGCGATCGACCGGGATCCGCACGAGTTGTTTCCGGCCATGCCGCCCAGCGTCGCCTGCGCCGACGTGCTGACGTCGACGGGAAACCACAGCCCGTGCGGCTTCAACCAGGCGTTGAGCGCGTCGAGGACGATTCCCGGCTCGACGGTGACCGTGCGCGCGTCGCGGTCGAATGCGATCACCTTCTGCAGGTATTTGCTGTGATCGACGACCAGCGCCGCGCCGACCGTCTGGCCGCACTGCGAGCTGCCGGCGCCACGGGGAAGGAGCGGCACGGAAAGCTCGCGGCAGACGTCGAAGGCCGCGCGCACGTCGGCATCGGACCGCGGCACCAGAATGCCGACGGGCTCGACCTGGTAGATCGACGCGTCGGTGGCATACCGGCCGCGCGACGCGCGGTCGAACAGCACCTCGCCCGCCACGGCGCCGCGCAGACGTCGCGCGAGCTCGGAGGATGCGCTTCCGGGCTGGAATACGAGCGGCTTGGTCTCGGGCGCGTTCACGTGGGCAGGCACCGCGCAACCGCGCGGCAAGGACTGCGATTATGATACCTTTCGCGTAGCAGAATTCGCCGCGTCCGCAAGCGCAACTTTCTGCCGGAGGCCCCATGTTCCAGCTCGACGCGCACCCGTCCGGGCGCCATTTCCTGCAGATCCCCGGCCCCACCAACGTGCCGGATCGGGTGCTGCGCGCAATCGATCGGCCGACGATCGATCATCGCGGACCCGAATTCTCCCGCTTGACGTTCGAAATCCTCGACGGGCTGAAGGAAGTCTTCCAGACGAGCGGCCCGATCGTGACCTATGCCGCGTCCGGGACCGGTGCGTGGGAGGCGGCCCTCGTCAACACGCTGTCCCCCGGCGATCGGGTGCTGATGTTCGAGACCGGCCACTTCGCGACGCTGTGGCGGGCACTGGCGGAGCGGCTCGGGCTCATTGTCGACTTCGTCCCGGGCGACTGGCGGAGCGGCATCGACCCTGCCCTGGTGGAGGCGAAACTCGCCGAGGACACCTCGCACGCCTTGAAGGCCGTGCTGGCGGTCCACAACGAGACGTCGACCGGCGTCACCTCGCGCATCGCCGAGGTCCGGCGCGCGATCGATCGCGCCGGACACCCGGCGCTGCTGATGGTCGACACGATTTCGTCGCTCGCGTCGATCGACTACCGCCATGCGGAGTGGGGTGTCGACGTCACCGTCGCCGGCTCGCAGAAGGGGCTGATGCTTCCGCCGGGGCTTTCGTTCAACGCGGTCAGCGACAAGGCGCTGGCGGCCGCGAAGCTTGCCAGGATGCCGCGCTCCTATTGGCGATGGGACGAGACGATCGCGATGAACCGGCAGGGATATTTTCCGTCGACGCCCGCCACCAACCTGCTCTACGGCCTGCACGAGGCCCTCGCCATGCTGCGGGAGGAAGGTCTCGCCAACGTCTTCGCGCGCCACGCCCGGCATGCCGATGCGACGAGACGCGCCGTCCGCGCGTGGGGGCTCGACGTGCTGTGCCGCGATCCGGTCGAGTACAGCAACTCGCTGACGGCGGTGATGATGCCGGAGGGACACGATGCCGATGCGCTGCGCAAGGAGATACTCGCGCGCTACGACATGTCGCTCGGCACCGGGCTCGGCAAGCTCGCCGGACGCGTGTTCCGGATCGGACACCTGGGCTGGTTCAACGACCTGATGCTGTGCGGCACGCTGTGCGGCGTCGAAATGGGGCTCGCGCTGCGCAATGTACCGCACCGCAAGGGGGGCGTCGGCGAGGCGCTCGCATGTCTGCAGGAGATCGGTCGCCGGGACAACGACGAGTGCACAAAAGCGGGCGGCGTGACGTTTTCCGCCCGGGCGCACACTTCGAACTTGAGGAGATACCCGTGATGCAATCCATTCGTTCCACTCCGCGCGGGCGCACACCCCGCAGCGTCATTTCCGCGATGCTCTGCAGTCTCGCCCTGTCGATCGGCGCCGCGCCCGCGCTGGCGCAGGTCGAGGTGAAGCTAGGACACGTGGGCGAGCCCGGGTCGCTGTTCCAGAAGAGCGCCGACGAATTCGCGCGGCGCGCGAATGCGAAGCTCGGCGACAAGGCGAAGGTCGTGACCTACGGCTCGAGCCAGCTCGGCGGCGACAGCGAGATGATCCAGAAGCTGAAGCTCGGCACCCTCGACATGGCGCTGCCTTCCACGGTGATGAGCTCGCAGGTCGACCTGTTCGGCGTGTTCGAGATGCCCTACATCGTGAAGGACCGCCAGCACATGGCCCGGATCGAGAAGGAGATATTCTGGGTGAAGCTCGCACCCGAGGCGGAGAAGAAGGGCCTCAAGGTCCTCGCCGTGTGGGAAAACGGCGTGCGCCACGTCACCAACAGCAAGCGCCCGATCAAAGTTCCCGCCGATCTCGCCGGCATCAAGCTTCGCGTCCCTGAAGGGAAATGGCGCGTGAAGATGTTCCAGGCGTATGGCGCCAACCCGAGCCCCATGAAATTCTCGGAGCTCTTCACCGCGCTGCAGACCGGCGTGATGGACGGGCAGGAAAATCCGTTCACCCAGATCTACTCCGCGAAGCTGCAGGAAGTGCAGAAATTCCTGTCGCTGACAGGCCACGTCTACACGCCCGCCTATCTGACGGTCGGCAAGACGAAGTGGGAATCGCTCCCCCCGGACGTGCGCAAGATTCTCGAGGACACGGCGAAGGAGACGCAGGCCTACGTCTACGAGACGGCCGCGAAGGACGACGCCGACCTGCTCGCCAAGCTGAAGCAGGCCGGCATGCAGGTCAACGACGTCGACAAGGATTCGTTCATCAATGCCAGCAAGTCGATCTACGAGGAGTTCGGCAAGGAAGTGCCAGGCGCGAAGGACGTGATCGATCGCGCCGTCGCGCTCGGAAAGTAGCCGGTGGGAGAGGCGCAGAAGGACACGGGGATCGTCGCCGCGCTCGCGTCGTTTCGCGCACGCTACGGAAGGCTGCTCGAGTGGATCGTCGGCGCGCTGATGATCGCGCTGTTCGTCGAGGTCACGCTGGGAGTCGTGTTCCGCGCGCTCGGGCAGGCGCTCATCTGGTACGACGAGCTCGCGTCGGTGCTGCTCGCGTGGCTCACCTTCTACGGCGCGGCGCTCGCCTCCGTGCGTCGCGCCCACATCGGCTGTCCGGAGCTCGTCGAGGCGCTCCCGTGGCGGGCAAGGCGGCTGGCTGTCGATCGCCGCCCAGATCGTGGTGATCGTGTTCTTCGTCCTGCTCGGCGGCGTCGGCGCGTCGATTCTCCCGATCCTCGCGACGGATTCGATGGTCAGCCTTTCCTGGGTGCCGATGAGCGTCGTGCAGTCGGTGATTCCGATCTCGTCGGCGCTGATCGTCATCGCCGAATCGACGCATCTGATCGATCTCCTCATCGCGACCGAGCCGCCGCACGCGGATGGCGGCGTCGCGCTGGCTGACGGCCTGCACTGAGGACTCCGATCGATGAGCATCATGCTCGGCCTGTTCGCTGCCGTGCTCGCCCTCGTGCTGATCAACGTGCCGATCGCCGTCGCGCTGGGCGTCGTGGCGCTCATCGCGATGGTCGCGACCCACGGAATCGGCAATCCTTCCGAATCTCGCGGTGGTCACCTACAACGGGGCGACGAGCTTCCCGCTGCTCGCCATCCCGCTCTTCATCCTGGCGGGCGCGATCATGAACGCCTCGGGCATTTCACGCCGGCTGATCGCCTTCGCGTCCTCGGTATTCGGATGGATGCGCGGCGGGCTCGCGCACGTGTCGATCGGCGCTTCGCTCTTTTTTGCCGAGATTTCGGGCTCGGCGGTCGCCGACGTCGCGGCGCTCGGCTCGATCCTCATCCCCGGGATGAAATCGAAGGGTTATCCGGCGCCGTTCGCCGCCGCCGTGATGTCGTCGGCTGCCACGCTCGCGGTGATCATCCCGCCGTCGATTCCGATGATTCTCTACGCCGTGATGGCCGAGACCTCCGTCGTCCAGCTGTTCGTCGCCGGCATCGTTCCCGGCATTCTCGGCGGTGCCGGACTCATGGGAATGGCCTATGCGCTCGCCCGCCGGTACAACCTCCCCCGCGAGGACGCGTTCTCGTGGCAGCGCGTGCGGACGAGCGCGCGCGAAGCGCTGTGGGCGTTCCTGCTGCCGATCATCATCCTGGGCGGAATCTTCGGCGGCGTCGTGACCGCCACCGAAGGCGCGGCGCTGGCCGTGGTGGCGGCGCTCGCCGTCGGATTGCTCATCTATCGCGAGCTCAACCTCGGACACCTGCGGCAGGCGGTCATCGAGGGCGCGATCCAGACCGCAGTCGTCATGCTGCTGGTGGCGACGAGCGCGCTTCTCGGCACCTATCTGACGGAAGTCCAGGCGCCGCAGGCGCTCGCCCACGCGGTATCGGAGATGACGCGCAACAAGTGGCTCGTGCTGGCACTCCTCAACGTGCTGTTCCTGCTGCTCGGCATGTTCCTGCATTCGGCGGCGGCGATCATCCTCGTGGTCCCCGTCGTGATGCCGCTCGTCAGGGCCGTCGGCATCGACCCGGTGCACTTCGGCCTCATCGTCACCGTCAATCTCGGCATCGGCCAGCAGACGCCGCCCGTGGCCAGCGTGCTGATGGTCGCGAGCTCGATCGCCAAGGAATCGATCTGGGCGGTGACCCGAGTGAACGTCTGGTTCATCGCGGTCCTGCTGGCCGTCCTCCTGCTCGTCACGTACGTGCCGGTCACCGGCCTCGGTCTCGTCAACCTCTTCTATCGCTGAGGGTGCGCGTGGACGGACTGATCGAAGTCGAACGCGACGGCGCCATCTCCACCGTCGTCCTCAACCGGCCGGCGAAGCTGAACGCGCTGACCAAGGCGATGTGGGGCGCGCTTGGAACCGCGGTCGACGCGCTTTCCGCCGATGAAGAGGTTCGTTGCGTCATCATCCGGGGCGCGGGCGAGAAGGCGTTCTCGCCGGGCAACGACATCGCGGAATTCGCCACCGAACGCGCGAACAAGGCGCAGGCCGTCGCCTACGGCGCCGTGATGCACGACACGGCGCGGGCGCTTGCCGAGTGCCGTCATCCGCTCGTCGCGCAGATCCACGGCATCTGCGTAGGCGGCGGCCTCGAAATCGCGGCGCTCTGCGACCTGCGGATCTGCGGCACGTCGAGCCGCTTCGGCGCCCCGATCAAGAACCTGGGGCTCGTGATGGCGTATGCGGAAATGGCGCCGCTGATCGACCTCGTGGGGAACGCCGTTGCGCTGGAACTGCTGCTCGAAGGACGCATTCTCGACGCCGCGGAGGCGAAGGAGAAAGGACTCGTGACGCGCGTCGTTGCCGACACCGACGTTGCCGCCGAAGCGCGCGCGACCGCCGAGCGCATTGCCGATGGCGCTCCCCTCGTCGCACGCTGGCACAAGAAATTCGCGCGGCGGCTGGCCGATGCGCGGCCGCTGACGGCCGCGGAGCGCGAGGAATGCTTCGACTGCTTCGACACCGAAGATTTCCGCATCGGTTACGCGGCGTTCCTCGCCAAGCGGAAACCCGATTTCAAGGGCCGATGAGCGCCGACGCGACTACCGCCAAGTCGGCGGCACACCCCGGCCCGCTCGCAGGGATGCGCGTGCTGGAACTTGCGCAGATCATGGCCGGACCGACCTGCGGCGTGCTGCTCGCGGATCTGGGCGCCGATGTGATCAAGGTCGAGAAGGTCTGCGGGCGGCGACGATGCGCGAGGTTATCGCGAGCCGCGCGTCAACGGCGTCTCCGCGCCGTTTCTGATCGTCAACCGCGGCAAGCGCGGCATCGCGCTCGACCTCAAGCGGCGCGAAGGTCGCGACATCCTGTTGAGGATGGTGCGCAAGTCGGACGTGCTCGTCGAGAACTTCCGTCGCGACACGATGGAGAAGCTGGGACTGTCGTACGACGTGCTTTCCGCGGCAAACCCCGCGCTCATCTATTGCGCGATCACGGGCTTCGGGCGCGACGGTCCGCTCGCCGACAAGGGAGGGTTCGATCTCGTCGCGCAGGGGTTCGCCGGCCTGATGGCGATCACCGGGGAGCCGGGACGCGCGCCGGTCAAGACGGGCAATCCCGTGTCCGATATCAATGCCGGGATTCTGGCAACGGTCGGCATTCTCGCCGCGTACGCGCATCGTCTCAAGACCGGGCGCGGGCAAGTCGTCGACACGTCGTTGATGGAAGCCGCGCTGCAGCAGACGTACTGGCACGCGTCGAGTTACTTCGCGACGGGCGAGTCACCCGGCCCGCTCGGTTCCGCGCACATCCTCACGGCGCCGTACCAGGCCTTCACGACAAGCGACGGCTGGATCAACATCGGCGGCGCCAACCAGTCGAACTGGGAGCGCATCGCCGACGTCCTCGGTCACCCCGAGTGGCGCGACGACCCGCGCTTTGCGACGAATACGGCGCGCATGCAGAATCTGCACGCTCTGGTCGAGTTGATGAACGGCGTCCTTGCGCAAAGGACGCGCGCCGAGTGGCTTGCCGCGCTCGACGCCGCCGGCGTGCCGGCCGGTCCGGTCCATTCGCTCGGCGAAGCGCTGACTCACCCGCAGACGATCGCCCGCGGAATGGTCGTCGATCTCGTCCATCCGCAGGCGGGTCCGACCAAGGCCATCGGCTGCCCGATTCACTTCTCGGCCACGCCGACGCGTGCAGACCGGCCCGCACCGCTGCTCGGCGAGCATACGCGCGAACTGCTGCGCGAATGCGGATACGGCGATGCGGAAATCGATGCGTTCGTATCGGACGCAGTCGTCGCGACAGCCGCCATCTAGGTGCGGATCAGGCAGCGCCGCGGTCAGTCCAGGCTGCCGATGAAGTCCATCTTGCCGATTTCCACGCCGCCTTCGCGCAGGAGCGCGTAGGTCATCGTCGTGTGAAAGTAGAAATTCGGCAACGCGAACTTGAGCAGGTACTCCTGACCGGTGAACTTGTGCGGCACGCCGCGGACCGTGCGCTCGATGACGCGCGCCTCGGAACCGTCGATCTGCTCGGGCTTCAGCGTCCCGACGTAGTCGATCGACCGGTCGACGCGGGAGATGAGCTCGGCAAATGACTTCTCGTTGCTGTCGATCGAGGGCGGTTCGGCGCCGGCCAGCCGGGCGCAGGTTCCGCGCGCGAAGTCGGTGGCGATGTGCACCTGGCTCGTGAACGGGAGCATGTCGGGGAAAAGCCGGGCGGCGAGGAATGCGGATTCGTCGATCTTCTTCGCCTGCGCGTGCGCGGCCGCCTTCTGCAGGATGACCTTCAGGTTGCCGAGCATTCTGACAAAGACCGGGGCCGACGACTGATACATCGAAATGGTCATTCGCAAATTCTCCTTTGTGGGGACGGCATTGTAACAAGCGATGGGGCGATTTCCACGGGCAGCATCGAGGGTCGGCGAGCCGTAGTACGATCAGCCAAATTGCGTGGAGCTGCGATGCGTGCGATGGTGCTGGAGTCCCCGCGAACGCGCCTGGTCATGACCTCGCGCGCGGTACCCGTGCCCGGCCCCGGCCAGATCCTGGTCGAGGTCCGCGCGTGCGGCGTCTGTCGCACCGACTTGCACCTCTGCGACGGCGAGCTGCAACACGTCAGGTTTCCCATCGTGCCCGGCCACGAGATTGTCGGTGTCGTCGCCGACATCGGTGCCGATGTAAGCGGATTCGGGATCGGTGAACGCATTGGCGTGCCGTGGCTCGGCCATACGTGCGGAAGCTGCCGGTATTGCCTCGCCGGACAGGAAAATCTGTGCGATTCGGCACGGTTCACGGGTCACACGATAGACGGCGGATTCGCTGAGTTCACGATCGCCGACAGCAGGTTCTGTTTTCCGCTCCCGGCGACGCAATCGGACCTGGAACTGGCACCCTGGCTTTGCGCGGGGCTGATCGGCTATCGCGCGCTGCGCGCGGCGGGCGACAGCACGCGCGTGGGAATCTACGGATTCGGCGCCGCCGGCCACATCGTCGCGCAAGTCTGCCGACACCAGGGGCGTGAGGTATTCGCTTTCACCAAGCCAGGAGATACCTCGGCACAAATATTTGCGCGCGAGCTCGGAGCCGTGTGGTCGGGAGGAAGCGACCAGACGGCGCCGTGCGAGCTCGACGCCGCCATCCTGTTCGCGCCCGTGGGCGCCCTGGTTCCCAAGGCGTTGCGGGATATCGCCAAAGGGGGAGTCGTCGTGTGTGCCGGCATTCACATGAGCGACATCCCGCAATTCCCCTACCGGATTCTCTGGGGCGAGCGGCGCGTGTGCTCGATTGCGAACCTCACGCGCCGCGATGGCATCGAATTCATCGATCTCGCACAGAAGGCGGGAGTCCGGACGAGCGTCGTGCCATTTCCGCTGGCTTCCGCGAATGAGGCTCTGGCGGCTCTGCGGAGCGGCGATATCAACGGGGCGGCCGTGCTGACCATGCGCTGACAGGCCGACCCAGCCCGAGTCGTACTTGACCGCCGGAAAAGCCCAGATCGGCGCGCAACAACTGGGCGCCGAGCGTGAGCTGATCGTCCGCAAGCCGCGTCATGCCGGCGGGATTGGTGAACACGGTCGATGCGTCTTGCGCCCGCGCCGAATAGCCGGCCGATGCGAGGCCGACATCCGTCCTGCCGACCTCGCCGAGGTTGATGCCACCGGCAGAAGCCGGGTTCCAAATCAATGATCCAAGGCCGAGAAACGTGGCAGCAAGGACGTGCGGCGGGTTTCGTGCGTTTACTGTGTCGCGGCTTTCGACGAAGCCGGGCCAACACCCCGGATCATGTGAAAAAGAAATCCGCGGTGCGGCACTGCCTGGCGATGTGGAGTCAGTCGCCCGCCGCATCCGGCGGCGCCAGATCGGGCATCTCGAACGGCTTCAGGCCCTTGGCAGGCGTTTGCGGGGCCGTTCCCGGCAGTATCTCGAAGTTCGGAGCAAACGACACGAGAATGCCCCGCAGCTGATCGAAACCCTTGCGGTCGCCGTCGAACTTCGCCTTGCCGGCCTTGAGCAGATCGTCGAACGTGCTCGCGCCCATCATCACCTGTTCGAGATCGCGGCGATTGAGGGTGATCGTGAGATCCGGCTTCTTCGCCTGCTCGCCCTTGATATTGGTGAGCGTCGCGTTGCTCATTTCGACCAGGTACTTCTCGCCGTTGTCGGGCGTGACGAGGTTGATGGTGAAGCGCATGCCATCGGCCTTGCGTGGGTCCATGCTAATCGCAATGAAGTCGAGCCAGTTTTCGGTCGACATAGCTTTGATCATGTCCGGCCCGGACGATCTGGCCGGCGTGCCACCGGGCAGGCCGTTGCGCAACTCATAGGCGCCCTGCAGAAAGATGTTGCGCAGGGTCGGGCTCTCCTTCTGGTAACCGAGTTGCTCGTACGCGTTCGCCAGCAGGTCCTTGGCCGCCTGGTTCCTGGGTTGCGCGAACACCAGCTTGTTCAGGATCTCCGACGCCTCCAGGTACTTGCCCTGACCGATCAGCTCCTTGCCCTTGGCCATGATCTTGTCCGAGCCGCCCATCATCTCGACGTAGAGGGGCGCCGAGTCTTTGGGCGACAGCGGCGCGATGTTCACCGGATTGCCGTCCCAGTAGCCCAGGAAGCGGTTGATGACGCCGCGGCTGTTGTGCTGTTCGGACCCATGGTAGCTGTGCGCGGGCCATTGCTGCCACAGACTCGGCGGCAACTGGTAGACGTTCTGGATTTCGTTGATCGTCACGCCCAGGTTGGCGTAATGCAGCGACTGGTTGTTTAGGTTGGCATAAGTGTCACGCTGCACCCGCATCACCTCCTGGATGCGCGCGTTGCCCCAGCGCGGCCAGCTGTGCGACGCAAACATCACCTCGGCGTCCTGGCCGAAGCGGTACAGCGCGACGTTGATCTGCTTGGACCAGTTCAGCGCATTGCGCACGGGCGCGCCACGCGGCGTGTAGATGTTGTGAATGGTGCCGGTAATGTTCTCCGCTGCCCAGAAGGCCTTGAATTGCGGGAACCAGGTGTTCATCTCGACCGGCGCTTCGGTGTCCGGCGTGTTCTGGAACACCATCTTCACGCCATCGATCGTCACTTCCTCGAAGTCTTTCTTGATAATGAGGTTCGGCGCGATCAGACCGACATTGCCGCTCGCCACGTTCTTGCCAATCGACTGGTCGGCGTGCCCAAACGGGTCGCGCGGCAGCAGCACCGCGTAGGAGTACTGCGTGCGCCGCGACATGGCGTTTCCGGAGAACACGTTCTCCTCGATCGCCGCCTGCATGAAGCCCTCCGGCGCGATGACCTTGACCTTGCCACTGACCACGTCGGCTTCGTCCACCACGCCGCGCACGCCGCCGAAATGATCCACATGGGAGTGCGAGTACACGACACCCAAGACCGGACGCTTGCCCAGCTTTTCGTTGATGAGGGCGAGCGCTGCCCGCGCGGTTTCCCTGGCCGTCAGGGGATCGAATACGATCCAGCCGGTATCGCCCTTGATGAAGCTGATGTTGGCGAGGTCGAATCCCCGTACCTGATAGATTTTTCCAGGGACGACCTCATACAGCCCATAGGCCATGTTCAATATGGCCTGGCGCTGCAGCGACGGGTGGATGCTCGGGAAGTCTTTGCCCTGCAACAGCCACTGGTAGCTGCCCATGTCCCAGGCAACGTTACCGGCGTCGGCCATGATCTTCGCGAAAGGCGGCTCGGCAATGAAGCCCTTCTTGGCCTCGTCGAAGTCGCGCTTGTCCGCGAGCGGAAGCGTCGCCGAAACACCCTTGCGCAGTTCGATCGTGTAGGTCGACGGCTGGCTGCCCTTGGGGTCGAAATGGCTCGGCGTAGCCGGCGTGCCTTGGGCGCGCGCGTCCCCTTGCTCCAACGCCAGCGGACCGGTCAGCGCAATCGCTGCTCCGACAGTTGCGACCAAGCATGCGAAGAATCGTGTGGATTTCATTGTGTGTTCCGGGTAGGAGAGATTGAACGGCGCGCCACGACGTGCCAGGCGATCGCCTGAACATGATAGCCAGAATGTCGACAAGCGGACATGACGTCAGTCAACAAGTCCGCAATCGAAACGTCGCGCTTCGTGGTCGACGCATGGTTCGACGCCGACGCGGAGCAGCACACGATGCGGCTTGCCTACTCTTCTGTCAATGCCTTCACTCGGCCGGAACGGATCGCCTTCACCAGCGTAGCGTGGTCCTTCTGCGCCTGGTCGGCGTAGGCGAGAGCGAATGTTCCCAATGCACGGTCAAAGGTGCCGCTCCTGCCCAGATAGCCGCTGATCGTCGCGGCGTCCCCCGATTTGGCGTGGGCGCGTGCCAGCGTCCACCCGCACATCTGCGCGTAGAGTGTGAGCTGCACCGCACTGAAACCGTCGACCGGCATGGACATCTTCATGTCGCGCAACTGGCGGACGTAAAAGTCATAGCCGCGCCGTCCACGTACCCAGCCCAGAAAGATGTCGCTTGACGACTGCATCAGCCGCTGCCCCACGACGACGCGCTGGCCCTGGTTCGCGTAGGCACTCTTTCCCGCATAGGGCGCGAGGACGGATCGGACCGCTTCCTTGAACTGAAGAATCAAAGGGTGACCATCCTCGGAGAACAGCAGCCCGATGTAGCAGCGTGTCCCGACACTCCCGATGCCCACCACTTTTAGAGCAATATCTTCCAGACGGTAGCGATCCAGGAGCACGCGGCGCTCGTCGGGCAAGGAGTTGCGGTAGTCCGCCGTCGCCTCCCGCACGCTGTCTTCGAAGCCCGGATCCGCCACGTGGAACAGGATCGGCGGCTGATCGACGATGCGATGCATTCCGTCGATCTGCGTCGTAATCTTGGGGAAGAGATTTTCCATGACACGTTCGCGCGCGCGCTTGGCGATTTGCTGGCGGAATTTCTTCTCCTTGGCGCCAGGCGCCGCCTTGATCAATGTCTCCGCGTCAAGGCGTTTGTACCAGACCTCCAGCGGCCGCAAACGTGAGCACTCGCGCAAATGCTCCCGATACGTACGCACGCATTCCAGGACTGCGCGGTGACCCGCGTCGTCGGGCAGCCGGTTGTCCCGTCCCGCGATCACGAAGCTCACGACCAGTCGCTTCAGATCCCATTCCCACGGCGCAGGGAGCGTCTCGTCGAAGTCGTTGAGATCAAAGACCAGATTGCGCTCGGGCGTTGCAAACGCGCCGAAGTTCAGCAAATGACAGTCGCCGCATGCCTGCACCCGGATGCCAGTGGTTGGCAGGGCCGCGAGGTCGTGCGCCATCAACGCCGCCGATCCGCGTAGAAACGTGAACGGACTGCGGACCATGCGGCCGTAGCGAATCGGGACCAGATCCTGGAGCCGTCCGCGGTTCGACGCTTCCAGTATCGCTATTGGATCCCGGCCTTTGCCGGGTAGCTTTGCGTCCGCATGGCTTTCGCGCGGGACGTGCTCGCGCAGCGACTTTCCTGCGGCGAGCCGTTCCGAACGTGAGTGAAAACCGGCAAGGCGCTCGAATTCGGGTGGCGTGCCGTTTCGTTTTTTTGGTTTTTTTCGGATCGCCATCGAGTGTGCATTGTCGACCACGCGGCTGGTGCTGTCGCTCACGGTCCGGCAGATGGTCGACGAAACCCAAGGCCGCTCTTCGAGGAAGGAGCCTACAGCCTACCGGGACCTACAATGGAGGGGGTGGCCAAGGGCGGAATTGAACCACCGACACAAGGATTTTCAGTCCTCTGCTCTACCAACTGAGCTACTTGGCCAAAGGGCGAATTATAGCAAATGCCGAAGGGCCGTCCTGACCAAACCCCGTGTGCGCATCAGCCCCGCGCCAAAGCGCGAAACGCCAACGCCCGACTCAATCCACCTTCGCGCCGGACCGCTTCACGATGTCGGCCCACTTGTCGCGCTCGGCATCGAGAAATCGCGCGAATCGTTCCGGCCCCAGGACGTTCGCCTCCGCGCTTTGCGCGGCGAATCGCTCGCGTACGTCCGCCGACTCCAGCACCGCTGCCAGCGCGGCAAAGAAGCCGGCAGCCATCGTCTTCGCGAAGCGGCGAAACCCAGCAAACATGCTCAAGAATTTCCCGCTTTCGATAGCGACAGGCTCATTCGGCGAAGAATTCGGTGAGAGCCGAGAGCGTGTCCTCGGGCGCTTCCTCGGCCAGGAAATGTCCCGACGGCAGCGCCTTTCCGCGCACGTCGACCGCGACCGCCCGCCAGTCCGCGAGGGGATCGAACATGCGGTGCACGACGCCTTTGTCCCCCCACAACACGAGCAGCGGGCACGCCACACGTTTGTCCGCGTCGGCCGCATCGTGCATCAGGTCAATTCCCGCGGCGGCGCGATAATCCTCGCAGGTAGCGTGGATCGTCGCCGGCTCGTTGAAGGAGCGCTCGTATTCCCCAAGCGCGCGCGGATCGAAATGGGAAAGGCCCGTCGACCAGGCGCCCATTTTCCTGCGCAGGTAGTAGACCGGGTCGGCGCCGATCAGACGTTCCGGCAGGTCGAATGGCTGAATCAGGAAAAACCAGTGGTAGTAGGCGGTCGCAAACGCCTGGTCCGTTTTTCCGAACATCGTGCGCGTCGGCGAGATGTCGAGAACCGCGATACGCTCGACGGCCGCGGGGTGGTCGAGCGACAGCCGGTGCGCGACGCGACCGCCGCGATCGTGTCCCGCCAGCCGGAATTTCGCGAAGCCAAGCGCACGCATCAATTCGACCTGGTCCGCCGCCATCGCGCGCTTCGAGTAATTGGCGCTGCCGTTTCCGCCTTCTGGCTTCGACGAGTCGCCGTAGCCGCGAAGGTCGCTGCAGACGACGGTGAAGCGCTCGGCGAGTCGCGGTGCAACCTTGTGCCACATCGCATGCGTCTGCGGATAGCCGTGGAGGAGCAGCAACGGCGGCCCGCTGCCGCCTGCGACGAAATTGATGTCGGCGGCGGCCGCCTTGATGCGACGATTCTCGAAACCCGGAAACAGAACCGCGTCCGCGGCGCTCATCGGTGCATGCCCTAGTCGACCTTGGCGCCGGATTTCTTCACGACGTCCGACCACTTCACGACTTCCGCCTTTACCAGCGCCGCGAAATCCTCGGGTGAATCGGCAACGATCTCGGCGCCCAGTGCCCCGAGTTTCTCGCGGACGTCCGGCATGCCGAGAATCTTCACGATTTCCGCGTTGAGGCGCTTGATGATCGCAGGCGGCGTGCCCGCAGGGGCGAACACGCCCTGCCAGGACCCGACCTCGAATCCCGGCAACCCCGACTCTGCGAGCGTCGGCACGTCCGGCGCAATCAAGGAGCGCTTCGCCGTCGTGACTGCAAGTGCGCGGAGCTTGCCGGCCTTGGCGAGAGGCCACGCGGTCGTGATGTTGTCGAACGTCATCGTAACCTGCCCTCCGACCACGTCCTGAAGCGCGGGCGGACTGCCCTTGTACGGGATGTGCTGCATGTCCACGCCCGCCATCGACTTGAACAGCTCGCCGGAAAGGTGCTGCGACGTGCCGTTGCCCGACGACGCGAACGTGTACTTGCCGGGATTGGCCTTCATCAGCGCGATGAGTTCCTTCACGTCCTTCGCCGGCACGTCGGGATTGACGACCAGCATGTTGGGCACCCTCGCGATCAGCGTGATCGGCGCGAAATCCCTGACCGGGTCGTACGGAAGGCTCTTGTACAGCGACGCGTTGATCGCGTGCGTACTGATGGTTCCGCCCATGATCGTGTACCCATCGGGCGCGGCCTTCGCCGTGAACTCGGCGCCGACGCCACCGCCCGCGCCCGGCTTGTTCTCGACGACGACCGGAACGCCGAGCGCAATCGACAGCTTGTCGCCGACTGTGCGCGCGAGAATGTCGGTCGTCCCGCCAGGGGCGAACGGCACGATCCACTTGACCGGTTTCGAAGGCCACGCCTGCGCGTTTGCGAACACGCCGAACGTCGCCATCGCGATCCCGACACACAATCCCGCAAATGATTTCATCGATGATCCCGTGGTTTCGCCCAATGCCGAATGTCGCCGGTCCTTGCCCTCGCGTGCGTTGCCGTGGGCATGGCAACGAATTTCATGCGGACACGATCGCATCGACCTTGCGTTCCTCGATCCCGACCGAAGCGGCCGCCGCGATCAGGTCCGCCCACGTCTTGTCGTCGATGGGAACCCCATTCGCGAGTCGCGCCGCGCGGTTCCTGCGCTCGACGTCTCCAGGCGCCAGAACCGGCTCGCCGGGCTTGACGGGCGGCGACGCCTTGACGAACTCGACGAAGCGCCGCGCTTCGGCAAGCACGCCGCCCGCCTTGTCGTAGACGGCAGGCGCGATGAAGATGGACAGCATGTTGTTGCGCAGGACCTCGTCGTCGGGATCGGAACTGCGACCCGTCGTGACCGCACCCGCGAGCAGGTCGGTGATCATCGACAACCCCGAGCCCTTGTGCGCACCGATGGTCAGAAGCGCCCCGCCGTCGTAGAAATCCTTCGGTTCGATCGTGGGGCGGCCGTGCTTGTCGACGATCCAGCCTTCGGGCACCTGCTCGCCCTTGTTGAGCGCCACCATCAGCTTGCCCTCGGCGACCGTCGACGTCGTGATGTCGAGGATCGCCGGATCGGCGCCCGCGAGCGGCACGCCGACCGCCAGCGGATTGGTCGACAGCCTCCGGTCGCTGCCGCCGAAAGGGGCAACGCGCATCGCGCCCGACGTGTTGAGGAAATGCAGCGACACCTGCCCCGCGGCGGCGGCGATCTCCGCCCAGTCGCCGAGACGACCGAGGTGCCCGCAATTGCGCAAGCCGATCATCGCGATGCCCGATTTCGCGGCCTTGCCCACGCCGAGCCTCGTCGCGAACTCGCCGACCACCTGCCCGAAGCCGCGGTTGCCGTCGACGATCGCGAGCGCGTCGCTGTCGAACGCGATGGTCGGTTTCGCGTTGGGTGCGAGCCAGCCGGCACGCACCCATTCGAGATACTTGCCGACGCGCAGCACGCCGTGCGATTCATGCCCGACGAGATTGGAATCGACGAGGCGCCGCGCGACCGTCCGAGCTTCAGCGGTGCTGCAGCCGCCGCCTTCCATGATGGTGGCAACGGCGTCGACGAGCTTCGGGGCGGCAACGTTCTTCATCAGTGGATTTCCGGTTCGGGCGTCGGCGCGACACCCTCGAGGAAATCGAAGTCGCATCCCTGATCGGCCTGGGTGATGTGTTGCTGGTAGAGCGCGCCGAAGCCTCGCTCGTAGCGGGGCACCGGTCGCTTCCACGCGGCGCGGCGGCGGGCAAGCTCCTCGTCGCTCACCTTGAGGTTCAGCTTGCGCGCCGCGACGTCGAGCTCGATCAGGTCGCCGTCGCGCACGAGCGCCAGCGTGCCGCCGACAAACGATTCAGGGGCGACGTGAAGCACGCAGGCGCCGTAGCTCGTGCCGCTCATTCGCGCATCCGATATCCGCAGCATGTCGCGCACGCCTTCGGCGAGAAGCTTCTTCGGAATCGGCAACTGTCCCCACTCCGGCATGCCCGGCGCGCCCTGCGGACCCGCGTTCTGCAGCACCAGCACCGAGTCCTTCGTCACCGGCAGCGTCGGATCGTCGATGCGCGCTGCCATGTCGTTGTAGTCGGCAAAGACGATCGCAGGCCCGGTATGCCGAAGCAGGTGCGACTCCGCCGCGGCCGGCTTGATCACCGCGCCGTCCGGCGCGAGATTGCCGCGCAGCACGGCCAGGCTGTCCCGCGCGACGAGCGCCTTGTCGCGCGGCAGGATGACGTCGCGGTTGAACACCTCGGCGTCCGCGATGTTCTCGCGCAGCGTCCTGCCGTTGACCGAATTCGCGTCGAGATCGAGCAGGTCCCGGATCTCGGAGCAGCAGCGCGCGCAGCCCGCCCGCGTAGTAGAAGTCCTCCATCAGGTACTTTCCGGCGGGACGGATGTTCGCTACCAGCGGCGTGCGACGCGCGAGCGCGTCGAAACGGTCGATCGGAGCGCGACGCCTGCGCGGCGCGCGCAGCCGCCACCATGTGCACGACCGCATTCGTCGACCCTCCGAGCGCCAGAATTCGTCATGATGGCGTTCGGCCAGGCGGGCATTCGGAATCAGCAGCAGGTTGACCCTGCAGCGCCATGTCGGCGATCGGCGTCCATCAGCGACGAAATCCATCATGTTCTTCGGCAGCATCATCCAGATCGACGCGGCATGGCGTTCAACGCCTGGCTCGAGCATCAGGTCATCGTCGATGCGGTTGTAACCGTGATCCGATAGGCGCAACGGCAATTGCATCTTCGATAGCGCCACTGCTTGTAGGTGAAGTTTGCCGGCGCGCTGCTGCTCGGCATACTCCACACGTCCAGCGCCGACCAGGAACTGGCGCAGGTCGGCGCGAACATCGGGCCCGCAGGCATGAAGATCGCCGGCAGGTTCATGCTGATCGCTCCCATCAGCAGCGCCGGCGTCGTCTTGTCGCAGCCCCCCATCAGCACGGCCCCGTCGACGGGATACGAGCGCAGCAGCTCTTCGGTCTCCATCGCAAGCAGGTTTCGATAGAGCATCGTCGTCGGCTTCTGGAACACCTCGGCGAGCGCGATCGCCGGCATCTCGAGCGGGAAGCCGCCTGCCTGCAGCACGCCGCGCTTCACCTCCTCGGCCCGTTGCCGGAAATGCGCATGACAGGCGTTGATGTCGCTCCACGTGTTCACGACGGCGATGATCGGCCGGCCCTCGTAATCGGCGCGGTATCTCCATCTGCGCGGAACGCGAGTGGTGTCCGAAGCCGCGCATGTCGCTCGCGCCGAACCAGCGGTGCGACCGGAGTTCCTCGGGCTTGCGGCGCGTGGTCATGAGTGCTCCATCGAGCGGGATGTGAGTTCGGCGAGGGCCGTGCACGGGATCTTTCGCAAGCAGAAAGTGCGGACGCAGGCGCGGCAACGCATTATACCGGCTGGACCGCGGCGAACTTCCCGCCCCGGACCCTGCTCAAATCGCTTGCGCCGCAACGGCGACGCGCTATATTGGCTGCGCGAGCGCGGCGCCCGGTACCGCGTACGCGCAGGTTCCTTCACGGAGGCTGTCATGTCGATTCCCCTCCCTGCCGCAACGACACCTCGAGCGTCATTGCCGTCTGCAGCCGTCGTCCTGTTGCTCGTGGCTCTGGCCGCCGGCAGCGGGCTCGCGGCGGCCGTGCCCTCGGCACCACCGTCCGGCACGACACCGGCGGTGGCAGCGGAAGCGGAAGCGGCAGCGGAGCAACCGGATGCCGAGCGTTTCTTCGATTCCATCGTCAAGCTCAACGTGCGTGCGGTGCGCGATGCGCGCAGCTCGGCGACCCTCGGGTCCGAACGCGAGGGCACCGGCGTCGTCATCGGCGACGACGGCCTGATCCTCACCATCGGATACCTGATCGTCGAAGCCGACGACGTGCAGGTCGTCACGCGCCGCGGCCGGACGTTGCCGGGACGCGTCGTCGGTTACGACCAGCGCGACCGGCCTGGGTCTCGTGCGGACCGTGGTACCGCTCGATGCTGCGCCCATCTCCCTCGGCGATTCGGGAAAGCTGGCCGAGCGAGACCCGGTGATGATCGTCAACTACGACAGGGAAAGCGACGTGACGCTCGCGCACGTCGTTTCCAAGCGGCCGTTCACCGGCAGCTGGGAATACCTGCTCGAGACTTGCGATCTTCACGTAGCCGCCGACCGCCAACTGGAGCGGCGCGGCGCTGGTCGGGCGCGACCTCAAGCTCGTTGGCGTCGGCTCGCTCATCGTCCGCGAGGCATCGTCCGGCGAGGACGGCGTTTCCGGGCAACATGTTCGTCCCCATCGACATGCTGAAGCCGATACTTGCCGACCTGTTGAAGAACGGGCAGCGCGCAGGACCCTCGCGCCCGTGGCTCGGCGTGGCGGCGGAGGAAGTGCAGGGAAGGCTCGTCGTCGCGCGCGTATCGCCCGAAGGACCGGGCGACAAGGCGGGCCTGGGTGCGGGCGACATCATTCTGGGCGTCGCCGGCGACGGCGTGCGGACGCAGGCCGAGTTCTACCGCAAGGTCTGGAGCCGCGGCGGCGCGGGAACCGACATCCCGCTGCGTGTGCTGCAGGGGATCGACGTGCGCGAGGTCACCGTGCATTCGATCGACCGCGTCGACTACTTCGCCCTCGCACCACGTACTGAGGGGTCGCATCGCCCGCGTTGGGGCACCGGGCACCACGGCGCGCCGCCAACACCGTGAGAATGCGCGGTCTCGGTTCCCGCGCCCGGGCCCTGCGCTTCGTCGCCGGGCCGTCCGCCCCGACGTATTTCCACCGCCCATGGTCCTCTACGCCGCCACGGTTTTCGTCAGCGCGTTTCTGCTGTTCCACGTCCAACCGGTGATCGCGAAGCAGGTGCTGCCGTGGTTCGGCGGGTCGGCGGCGGTTTGGACTACGTGTCTGGTGTTTTTCCAGTCGACGTTGCTAGCGGGATACTCGTACGCCGATCTCGCCGTCGAGCGGCTCACGCCGCGCGGCAGGTGGGATTACGTACAGACGCTGCTGCTGCTGTCGCTGGCCTGCCTGCGATCTCCCCGGCGTGGAATGGAAGCCCATCGGCAACGAGAATCCGTCGTTGCGGATTTTCGGGCTGCTCCTCGGCACGCTCGGCCTTCCTTACTTGCTGCTTTCGGCGACCAGTCCCATGTTCGAGGCGTGGTTCGCACGCACGAGGCCGGGAGTGAGTCCTTACCGGTTGTTTGCGCTGTCGAACTTCGCGTCGATGCTGGCGCTGTCGGTTATCCGGTGCTGATGGAGCCCTGGGCGGCGACCCGCACCAGGCGCTGTGGTGGTCGGGCGGATACGCGCGGTTTGTCGGGTTGTGCATCGCGGCGGGTAGCGAGCCTCCGCACCGGCAAGTCCGCGAGGATGGTCGAGCGGCGGCACTTGCGATCGGTGCGCCGCACGCGAAGCGCATGACGGCGAGCGAACGCCGTCGACAGCGCGGCAAATCCTGTGGTTCGCGCTGGCAACGGGCTCGCTGCTGCTGCTCGCGATCACCAACCACATGACCCAGAACATCGCGTCGATTCCGCTGCTCTGGGTGCTGCCGCTGGCGTTGTATCTGCTCACTTTCATCCTCTGCTTCGAAGGCCGCGGCTGGTACCGGCGCGCGTTGTGTCGTTTCGGCCCGGTGCTGGTCGTGCTCTCGGACCATGGTTTACGCCGACAGCGACCTCTCGCTGCTGCTCGACCTGCAGGTGGCGCTTCCGGTCTACGCGGCCGGCCTGTTTACCGTGTGCATGTTCTGCCACGGCGAGCTGGCCACGCTCAAGCCCGCGCCGCGCCATCTGACCGGGTTCTATCTGATGATCTGCACTGGGCGGCGCAAGCGGCGCGGTGCTGGTCAGCGTCGTCGCGCCGCTAACCCTGCCCGGCGACTTCGAGATGCAGATCGGCATAGTCGTGCTGCGCGCTACTGGTGGTCTGGCAAACCCGCAAGGAGCGCATCTGGCTTCCCGCGATCGCCGCGCTGGTGACGGCCGGCTGTCGCGCTACGGCGTCATCTGGAGGGTGTCGAAGAGGTCGCGATCGTATCGTGTGATGGCGCGGAATTTCTACGGCTCGCTGCACACCAAGAATCTCGGCGACACCGACGCGCCCGCGACGCCGCGGCAACTGACCCATGGGGTGATCCAGCACGGCGAACAATGGCTGGCCCCGGAGCGGGCCGGCGAGCCGATCTCCTATTACGGCCCGGAATCGGGAGTCGGCCTGGCTGTTCTCCGCCCAGCCGCAACCGGGCCGGCGCGTCGGCGTGTGGGGCTGGGCACCGGCACGATCGCCGCCTACGGACGGCCGGGCGACTCCGTGACCGGTTCTACGAAATCAACCCGCAGGTGATTGCGATATCGCGCGGGCGCGGCGGAGTTCACCTACCTCTCCGACAGCTCCGGGCGGAAGTCGACATCGCGCTGGGCGACGCCCGACTGGTCCTGGAGCGCGAGCTGCGGCGGGCAGCGCTTCGACGTGCTGGCGGTCGACGCCTTTTCAAGCGACGCGATTCCCGTGCACCTGCTCACCCGCGAGGCATTCGCGGTCTACCTGCGGCACCTCGCGCCGGGCGGCATCCTGGCCTTCCACGTGACGAACCGCTATC
>CAVSDH010000013.1:0-207221 GCA_963726765.1 uncultured beta proteobacterium
GCGTCGTGATCAGCGTGTCCCAGTGCAGCGTCCAGAAGCCGCCGCCTTCGCGCACCGGCGCCGCGAGAAAGGTGAGGTGGTGCTGGATGTACTCGGTGGGGTTGAGCGCGGTGCCTTCAGCCATCGCCTTGCTTCCTCGGTTCCCGTTCGCCCACGAAAAACGCAAGACTGAACACGATCACGGCCACCACGAACGCGCCGAAGAACGCCGCGTACACGACGCCGTCAACCGTCGTCAGCACCAAGGTCAGCCCGCCGACAATCACCATCACCTTCGCGGCTTCCGCCCGCAACATGGCCCGCAACGGCTTCACCGGCCCCGCAGGACGGCCGTCGCCCAAGGACAGCCCGAGCGTCGCCGCGAACACCACGCCCGCCAGAAGGCTGACCCCGCCCCCCAGCGCGGCCGACCACGCGCCGCTCCAGCCTGACCACCCGGCGGCAACGACCGCGATCGCCAGCGTGGCCATCGCCTGCCATTGGAAGACGACGCGAAAGGGACGGGAATTGACGAGTGCGATCACGTGGGCGGCGGGGCTCGCTTGCCCGGAGGGAGCGTCCGGAAACGGCAGGAGCAAACCCTGCGATTATAACGGCTCGGAGCGCGGCACCGCAACGAAGTGCTGCGATGCAACGCCCCGTATGCGCCCTGCCTCGCGCGTCGAGGCCGAGTGCGGATTCGTCAGCCGCCCGATAGCGCGCCGACGATCATGAGTTCGCTGTCGGGCCGCGCGACCGCTGCGAGGTTCCTCGCGAGCTCTCCGTCGAGGAAGATCTTGATGTGCGGCCGGATCGCCTGCTGCTCGTCGACGATGCGGAACCGGAACCCCGGGAAGCGCATGTCGAGATCGGCAAGCGCGTCGGCAACGGTGGGGGCACTACCGCGCAGATCCAGCGCGACGGTCGCGGCGCCGTTCGTATACGACCGCAGCAACCCGGGAATCCGGACCTGCATTCGCAATGCCGACCTCAGCAGACCTCGACCGCGTAGATGTGAGGCAGGTGGCGGGCGAGGCACTTCCATGTGCGGCCCTCGTCGCGACTGCCCCACACTTCGCCGCTGGTGGTTCCGAAGTAAACCCCGACGGTCGCGGCCGAGTCCGACGTCATCGCCTGCCGCTTCACCGTCCACCACGCCTGCGTCTTGGGCAAGCCCGTCGCCTGCCGCTGCCACGTCCTGCCGCCGTTGACCGAGCGGTAGACCGCCGGTTTCCCTCCCGGCGACACGCGCGGCCACACGCTGGTGCCGTCCATCGGAAACACCCAGAGCGTATCCGGATCACGCGGGTGGAGCACCATCGGAAAACCAATCGAGCCGACGGATTTCGGCATCGACGCCCCGATATCGGTCCAGCGCTCGGCCGGCCGATCGAGTCGGTAGATGCCCGTATGGTTCTGGTGGTAGAGGCGGTCGGGCAGCTGCGGGTGCACCCGCACGCAGTGCGGATCGTGGCCGAATTCCGCATTCGGGTCCGGCAGAAAATCTGCGCGCACGCCCCGGTTCAGGGGTCGCCAGTCGGCACCCCGGTCCGTCGTTTCGAAGATGCCGCCGCTCGACATGCCGATGTACATGTGGTTCGGGTCGCGCGGATCGATCTGGATCGAGTGCAGTTTCGGTCCGTCCGGCGTGCCGTCCTGGTCGCCGCCGCACCAGGCCTTGCGATCCGGATGCGCGTTGAATCCCGCGACGCCGGACCACGTGGCGCCGCCGTCCGTCGAGCGAAAGAGCCCCTGCGGCGACGTGCCCGCATACCAGACGCCGGGTTCCGTCGCGTGGCCCGGCGTGAGCCAGAACGAATGGTCGACGGTCCGTCCGCTTCCCGCGTCGAACGCGGGTGGCGTCGTGGCTTCCTTCCACGTGCGTCCCCGATCCGTCGAACGGAAGATCGTCGGTCCGAGATGCCCGGTGCGCGCCGCGGCGAGCAGCGTCCTGCCGTCGCGCGGGTCCTGCACCGCGTGGTGAACGATGTTGCCGAGGAACTGCGGTCCTTCGAGCTTGAAATTGCGTCGCGTCGCGTCACCCGTGAGCGTCCACAGCCCCTTGCGCGTCGCGAGCAGCAGCGTGGTCTTGCGCGATGGCGGGGCCGCGCGCCCGCTTTTTTTCCTGCCCGTTGCCATGGTGATCCCCCTGATCCGGCGAGCCGATTACGCTACCGCGACCACGCCGCGGCCGCAAGCACCCCCTGGATTTCGCGCCTGCAAGCGCTGCCAAGCGTCGATAACCGGAGACGATGCGGGGTTGAATTCAACGACGAAGGCTGCGATTCTATCGGGCTCGCCGCACGAAACATCACAACGCAAGGAGATGCAATGACGATCAAGGTCGGTGACACGCTGCCCGCCGGCACGCTGTCCGAATTCATCGAAGTGGAAGGCAACGGCTGCAGCGTCGGGCCGAACGAGTTCAAGGTCGGCGATCTCACGAAAGGCAGGAAGGTCGTCCTCTTCGGTCTTCCCGGCGCATTCACGCCGACCTGCTCCGCGAAGCACGTCCCCGGTTATGTGCAGAATCGCGACCGGCTGACGGCGAAGGGCGTCGACGAGGTGCTCTGCATGTCGGTCAACGACGCCTTCGTGATGGGCGCGTGGGCCCGCGATCAGAAATCGGGCGGCAAGGTCCGGATGATGGGCGACGGCAGCGCCGCGTACACGAAGGCGCTCGGGCTCGAATTCGACCTGACGGCCAAGGGCCTCGGCATGCGCTGCCAGCGCTTTTCGATGCTGGTCGACAACGGCGTCGTGAAGGCCCTCAACATCGAGGCACCCGGAAAGTTCGAAATCTCGGATGCGGAGACGATGCTGAAGCAGATCGGCTGATCGTCGGCGCTTCGATCCGGAAACGGCGGCCGCGGCCGCCGTTTCTCATTGTGACCTGCCGCGCAGCCTCGCGAGGATGCCGTCCAGCTGATCGAGACTCGAATAGGTGATGACGAGCCGGCCGCTGCCGTTGGCCTTTGCGTCGATGACGACTTTGGCGCCCAGGGTTTCCGCGAGATTCTCGGCGAGCCGCGCGACGTCCGGATCCGCCGGACGGGCGCCGGGTTTCACGCGCCCCTTGCCCGGATGCGCGAGATGATGGACGAGCCGTTCGGTCTCGCGCACCGAAAGACCCTGCGCGACGACGCGTGCGGCAGCCGCCGTCTGCGCTCCGGCCGCGAGGCCGAGAAGGGCCCGGGCGTGCCCCATGTCGAGCCGGCCGGCCATCACGTATTCCTGCACGGGCTTCGCGAGTTCGCGCAGACGCAGCAGGTTGGTGACCGCGCTTCGCGAGCGGCCGATCGCCTTTGCCACCGCGTCGTGCGTCAAGCCGAATTCGTCGATCAGTCGCGCGAGGCCGTTGGCCTGCTCGAGCGGATTGAGATCCTCGCGCTGGATGTTCTCGATCAGGCCGATCGCCAGAGCGGAGGCATCGGGCACCGCCTTGATCAGCGCCGGAACCTCCCGCAATCCCGCGCGTTGCGCCGCGCGCCAGCGGCGCTCGCCGGCGATGATCTCGAAGCGCCCCCCTTCGACCGGGCGCACGAGCACCGGCTGCATGATTCCATGCTCGCGAACCGACTGCGCGAGCTCGTCGAGCGAGGCGTCGTCCATCCGCGTGCGCGGCTGATACTTGCCGGGCTGCAGCCGATCGACGGCGAGCGTCTGCAGCGACTCCTTCGCCGCGGCGTCGTCGTTGCCGGAAAGGAGCGCATCGAGCCCGCGGCCCAGGCCTTTGGGTCGGATCATCGTCATGACCTCGTCGGGCTCCGCCTCGCCTCAGGCCGCCGCCGGCGTTGCGGCAACGGTGGATTCCATTCGCCGCAGCATCTCTCCCGCCAGCGCGAGATACGCCTGCGCGCCTTTCGAGCTGCGGTCGAGATGAAGCGCGGGAATACCGTGCGAAGGCGCCTCGGCGAGCCGCACGTTGCGCGGCACGATCGTGCGGTAGAGCTTGCTGCCGAAATGCTTCTCGAGCTCGGACGCGACATTCTGTGCCAGCGTGTTGCGCGGGTCGTACATCGTACGCAGCAGACCCTCGATCTCGAGCGCAGGATTGAGATGCGCGCGCACCTTCTTGATCGTCTGCACGAGATCCGAAAGACCCTCGAGTGCGTAGTACTCGCACTGCATCGGGATCAGCACGCTATCCGCGGCGCAAAGGCCGTTGAGCGTGAGCAGCGAAAGCGATGGCGGGCAGTCGAGCAGGATGAAATCGTAATCCGGCGCCACCCTGTTGATGGCCGTACGCATCTGCCGCAGGGCTTCGGCCAGCGCGTCCTTGAGCCGCATCTCGCGCTCCGGAAGGTCGACCAGTTCCACTTCCGCGCCGGCGAGCTCACGGTTCGCGGGCACGAGATCGAATCCTCCTGTCGGCGAGCGCATCCGCACGTCGGCGATGCTCGCGCTCGCCCAGCAGCACCTGATACACCGTGGCCGGGAGCGAGCGCTTGTCGACCCCCGCGCCCGTCGTCGCGTTGCCCTGCGGGTCGAGGTCGACCAGCAGCACGCGGCGTTTCATCGCGGCAAGGCTTGCCGCGAGGTTGACCGCTGTCGTCGTCTTGCCGACGCCGCCTTTCTGGTTCGCCACCGCGATGATCCTCGTCATGCGTCACCCGCTGTCGCCGGCACGGGCTCCATCACGATGAGATGCCGCCGCGCGTCGAGGCCCGGAACGGCGAGCGCGATCGCGGCAACCAGACCGATGCCGGACGGCAGCGCCGCGATTTCCTCGTCGGGGTGCACCCCTTTCATCGCAAACAGGCGTCCGCCCGGCGCAAGATGGCGTACGCCCGCTTGCGCGAATGTCGCGAGATCGGAAAAGGCGCGCGAGATGATCGCATCGAACGGTGCTGGCGGCGCGTAGTCTTCGACGCGCGCGGTCACGATTTCGACGTTGGGCAGCCCGAGCTCGATCGCCGCCTGCTGCAGAAATGCGCACTTCTTCTGATTGCTGTCGAGCAGCACGACGCGCCAGGCGGGTCGCGCGATCGCGAGCGGAAACCCGGGAACGCCGCCACCGCTGCCGACATCGAGCAGTCGCACCTGCGGCGCATGGGGCAGGTGCGGCAGCACGGCGAGCGCGTCGTGCACGTGGTGCGTGACCATCTGCGCAGGATCGCGAATGGCGGTCAGGTTGTACGTGCGATTCCACTTGGCAAGGAGCGACAGATAAGCCTCGAGTCTGTTGCGCGCCGTGCCCGGCAGCGTCAAGCCTGCCGCGGCGAATTCGGCAAGGCCTTCGTCGAGATCCATCGCGGCGATCACGCGCTTCGCCGCTCCGTGGAATTCGGCGGAGGGGTCCGCGCGTCGAAGCCTCGCTTCAGGTGCACGAGCAGCAGCGATATCGCCGCCGGCGTGATTCCCGAAATGCGCGCCGCCTGGCCGATCGTCTCGGGCTTGTGCAGATTGAGTTTCTGCTGCACTTCGGCCGAGAATCCGCGCACCGTCCGGTAATCGAGATCATCGGGAAGGCGAAGGTCTTCCTGCGCGCGATGCCGCTCGATCTCGTCGCGCTGGCGGTCGATGTAGCCGGAATATTTCGCCGCAATCTCGATCTGCTCCGCGACGATCGGGTCGGCGACGGCCGCACCTGCGCCCGGCAGCGTCATCAGGCTCGGATACGTCACGCCCGGGCGACGCAGCAATTCGGCGAGCGAATAGTCGCGCTCGATCGGCGCGCCGAGTACACGCATCGCGTGGTGAGTGGCAACGACGTTCGGATTCACCGACGTCGACTTCAGGCGTTCCTGCTCGTGCGCGATGGCGTCGCGCTTCCTCGCAAAGGCTTCCCAGCGCAGGTCGTCGACAACACCGAGCGTGCGCCCTGCCTCCGTCAGCCTCAGGTCGGCGTTGTCCTCCCGCAGTTGCAGCCGGTATTCGGCGCGCGAGGTGAACATCCGGTACGGTTCCGATACGCCGCGCGTGATGAGATCGTCGACCAGCACGCCGAGGTACGCCTCGTCGCGGCGCGGGCACCAACCCGCGTCACCACGGACGTGGCGCGCGGCGTTGATGCCGGCAAGAAGCCCCTGCGCCGCTGCTTCTTCGTAGCCCGTCGTCCCGTTGATCTGTCCTGCGAAATAGAGGCCGCGGATCGCCTTTGTCTCGAGCGAGGCACGCAGCGCGCGCGGATCGAAATAGTCGTATTCGATCGAATAGCCGGGCCGCAGCAGGTGCGCGTTGGCGCAGCCCTTCATCGACCGCACGAGCGCACACTGCACGTCGAACGGCAACGAGGTCGAGATGCCGTTCGGATAGATTTCATTGGTCGCAAGGCCTTCGGGCTCGAGAAACACCTGATGGCTCGCGCGCTCGGCGAAGCGCACCACCTTGTCCTCGATGGACGGACAATAGCGCGGCCCCACGCCCTTGATCACGCCGGTGAACAGCGGCGAGCGGTCGAGCCCGCCGCGGATGATCTCGTGGGTGCGCTCGTTGGTATGCGTGATCCAGCAGGGCACCTGGCGCGGATGCATGGCGCGCGTGCCCATGAAGCTCATGACCGGCACCGGATCGTCGCCGGGCTGGACATCCAGGGCGGCGAAATCGATCGTGCGCCCGTCGAGACGCGGCGGTGTGCCGGTCTTGAGGCGCCCCGCCGGAAGTTTCAGCTCGCGCAGGCGCGCGCCCAGCGTTTTGGCCGGCGGATCGCCGGCACGGCCTGCTTCGTAACGATCGAGACCAACGTGAACGAGGCCGGACAGGAACGTGCCCGTGGTCAGAATGACGGCGTCCGCCTCGAAGCGGATGCCGAGCTGGGTGACGACGCCCGTCACCCGCGCGTCTGCGCCGTCGCCGTCGAGCGTGAGGTCGTCGACCGCCTGCTGGAACAGGGTCAGATGCGGCGCGTTCTCGAGCCGCGAACGGATGGCCTGCTTGTAGAGCACCCGGTCTGCCTGGGCGCGGGTTGCGCGGACGGCCGGGCCCTTGCTTGAGTTGAGCGTCCTGAACTGAATGCCGGACTCGTCGGCGGCGAGCGCCATCGCGCCACCGAGCGCGTCGACCTCTTTGACGAGATGCCCCTTACCGATCCCTCCGATCGACGGGTTGCAGGACATCTGCCCGAGGGTTTCGATGTTGTGGGTGAGCAGGAGCGTCTTCCGCCCCATCCGCGCGCTGGCCAGCGCCGCCTCCGTTCCGGCATGGCCGCCGCCGACGACGATCACTTCGAAGCGCTCTTGAAAGATCATGATTTTAATGAAAATTATCTGCAGGTCAGCGCCCTCGGGCCCGCCGTCGAGGGATTGCGAATGATACGCCATTCGCTGTAACCCGGAAACGTTTCTGCAGTGCGGGAGATCGTGATGTTCCACGTGAAACCTCGACGTCGGCCCGGGTCGCGATGTTTCACGTGGAACCGCCATGCAGGCGAACGCGCGGGGCGCTTACAATCCGGCGTGCCCGCATCGCTCCAACCGCTCCCGTGACCCGAATTCTCTGCCTGGGGATGTCTGCGCTGGACGCCATCTACCGGGTCCCCGCCATCCCTGCGGTTCCAACCAAGGTTCTCGCCACCGAATTTGCAGAATCAGGCGGCGGCATGGCAGCCAACGCCAGTGTTGCCATCGCCCGGTTGGGCGGTCAGGCCGCCTACTGGGGACGCCTCGGGGACGACGCGCTGGGCACCCGCATTCTCCGCCGGCTTGCCGCGGAAGGCGTCGACGTGTCGGGCACCCGCCGCATCGCAGGGTGTGTTTCACCGTCGGCGGCGATCCTCGTTGCGACCGATGGCGAGCGCCTGGTCTGCGCGTTCAATGACCCGCGCCTCGACCGTGATCCGGCGTGGTTGCCGCTCGGGCGGGTCGCGACCTACTCCGCCGTCCTCGCCGACGTCCGCTGGCCCGAAGGCGCGGCGGCGGTCCTGGACGCTGCGCGTGCCGCCGGGCGGCCTGCGGTGCTTGACGGCGACGTCGGCCCGCCCGAGGTGCTCGTCGACCTCGCTGCACGGGCGACGCACGCCATCTTCTCTGCACCCGGACTGGAGATTGCGGCCGGCACCGGCGACCCGGGCGCCGGTCTGGCGCGAATCGCTGCCGGTCCTGCCGACATTGTCGGCGTGACTCTCGGTGCCGACGGGTTCCTCTGGCGCCACGACGGCGTCGAGCGGCGGGTTGCCGGCTTTGCCGTACGCGCGGTCGACACGCTGGCGGCCGGCGACGTCTGGCATGGCGCCTTCGCGTTGGCGCTCGGGGAAGGTGCCGAAATCGAAGCGGCGGCGCGATTCGCCAACGGTGCCGCGGCGATCAAGTGCACGCGCTTCGGAGGCAGCCATAGCGCGCCGACGCGCGCCGAAGTCAAGGCATTTCTGGACACCGCGAATTGATGAAAATCATAAATACTTTTAATAATCAGTTATTTATGTTCAGTCTCTGGTTGTTTGCGAGGCCGAGGTCCGCAGGACGCTTACCGACCTGGATCACCGTCCGGTAACGGGACTAACCGCCGAGCCGGCCGCCCAGCCTCCGACGCTCGGTCGCAAGCGCGGCGGGGCCCTTGGCGCCGAGCTTGGCGAACAGCGCGTCGTGCTCGGCCAATTCGCGCACCCAAAGCGTCTTGTCGACTTTCATGACCTGCGCGAACCGCTCGGGCGGAAATTCGAGGCCGGCCCAGTTGAGATCGCCGTAGGTCGGTTCGAGGCCCAGCGCTGTATCCACCGCGTGGCCGTGGCCACGACACCGTTCGACGATCCACTGCAGCACGCGCATGTTCTGGCCGAATCCCGGCCACGCGAACTTCCCGTTTTCGTCGGTGCGAAACCAGTTGACGTTGAAGATCTTCGGCGGCTCCCTGACCGCGGCACCCATCTTCAGCCAGTGGGAAAAATAGTCGCCGACGTGATAACCGCAGAACGGCAGCATCGCAAAGGGGTCGCGGCGCACTTCGCCGACCTTGCCTGCTGCCGCGGCCGTCGTTTCGGAGCCCATCGTCGCGGCCTTGTACACACCCTCGGCCCACGACGACGCCTCGACGACGAGCGGCACCGTGTCGGAGCGGCGCGCGCCGAAGATGAACGCACTGATCGGCACGCCGTCCGCGCTGTCCCAGTGGGGATCCAGCGACGGACATTGGATCGACGCCACGGTGAAACGCGCGTTCGGGTGCGCGGCCTTGCGACCGCACCCCGGCGTCCAGTCGTTGCCCTGCCAGTCGACGAGATGCGCCGGCGGCGTCTTCGTCATCCCCTCCCACCAGACGTCGCCGTCGTCGGTCAGCGCGACGTTGGTGAAGATCACGTTCTCTTTCAGCATTTCCATCGCGTTCGGGTTCGACTCGCGCGACGTGCCGGGTGCCACGCCGAAATAACCGGCTTCCGGATTGATCGCATAAAACCGACCGTCCGCCTGCGGCTTGATCCACGCGATGTCGTCCCCGATCGTCGTCACCCGCCAGCCATCGAAGCCCTGCGGCGGGATCAGCATCGCGAAGTTGGTCTTGCCGCACGCGGACGGGAACGCCGCGGTCACGTAGGTCTTCTCGCCGGCCGGAGAAGTCACGCCCAGGATCAGCATGTGCTCGGCGAGCCAGCCCTGGTCGCGCCCCATCACCGAGGCGATCCGCAGCGCGAAGCATTTCTTGCCGAGCAGCGCGTTGCCTCCGTAGCCCGATCCGTAGCTCCATATCTCGCGCGATTCCGGAAAGTGCACGATGTACTTGTGCTCGCGGTTGCACGGCCACGGAACGTCCTGCGCCGCCGGCTCAAGCGGTGCGCCGACCGAATGCACGCAAGGCACGAACGGTCCATCCTCGCCGAGGACGGCGAAGACAGCGCGTCCCATCCGCGTCATGATCCGCATGTTGACCACGACGTACGGGCTGTCCGATATCTCGATCCCGATGTGCGAAATGTGGCTGCCGATCGGCCCCATCGAGAACGGCACCACGTACATCGTCCGGCCGCGCATGCAGCCGTCGAACAGGCCGCCCAGCGTTCGTCTCATCGCCGCCGGCGCGATCCAGTTGTTCGTCGGACCGGCGTCCTCCTCGCGCTCGCTGCAGATGAACGTGCGGTCCTCGACCCGCGCCACATCCGACGGATCCGACAGCGCCAGGTAGCTGTTCGGGCGTCGCGCGGGATTCAACCGCCGCAGCGTTCCGCTCGCGACCATCTCCGCACAGAGATTGTCGTATTCGTCTTCGCTTCCATCACACCAGACGATGCGGGACGGTTTCGTCAGCGCCGCGATCTCGGCGACCCAGGCGAGCAGGCGCGCGTGACGAACATGCGCCGGGGCCGAGACCGCCGCCGCAAGGGAGGACATCGAATCGGGGTGATTCATGCGGGATTTGCCATGGGGATGTTGAGGTGCGCCCATTGCGAGCACCGGCGCGACGCAGGGGCGGCAATTTTACACCGCGACACATCGGCACCGTAACCTCGGTGTCGTCGCAGCGCGCGGTCCGGTGGCCTTACCGATTGCCGCGGACCGCGACGACGAACACGCGGCGGAACGGGTACAGCACGCGCCCGTCGGGTCCCGGCGGATACGCTTGTGCGACCCGGTCCGAACATTCCGCGACGAATGCGCGCTGCGCGTCCGCGTCGAGCACCGCGAGAAAGGGCGTGAGCGCGGTCCCCTTCATCCACGCGATGACGGGATGCTCGCCTGCGCCCGCGTTCGGCAGGACGTGCAGGTACTCGGTCGTCCAGGCGTCGATCGCTTCCGCATGGGGCGCCAGCCACGCGAAATATTGCGCGGCGGTGGCCACTGACGCCGGCCGCAGCGAGCGCACCGAGCCGCGCGCGCCAGCGCGGATTCTGCGCCACGTCGTGCAGTGCGGCGTGCGACGGCGCCAGGAAATTCGACGGCATCTGCACGGCGAGCACACCGCCCGGGGCGACGATCCGCATGAGTCGGGGCAGCAGCGTCGCGTGGTCGTCCAGCCAGTGCAGCGCTGCGTTGCTGTACAGAAGATCCACGCTGGCGGTCGCCGCCGAAGTCGCCCATTCCGCGGCGTCGGACGCGAGCCATTCGACGTCGGCGCCTTCCGGAAGCGCGTCGCGCGCCGCTGCCAGCATCGATGCCGAATCGTCGATGCCTGTGACGCGCGCGCCCGGCCAGCGTGCCGCGAGAATCCGCGTCACGTTGCCGGCGCCGCAACCCAGGTCGACCACGGTCGCCGGGGCGGTCAGCGGAATGCGCGCCATGAGGTCGAGCGCAGGGCGCAGTCGCTCGCCCGCGTACTTGAGATACTGCGCGGGATCCCAGCTCACCGCGGGCCCCTGCGCCGGCTCGACGCACCCGACCCGTTGTCGCTCCGTCCGCCCGCCATCGACCGTCGCCGCGGTCGGCAGATTCCGACTTCGCCGTGCGTTCTCATCTGCCGTCTCCTTTGCGTGCGCGCCGCCACGACGTTGCGCGCTCGAACAGCGGTACCGTCAGGAGCAGCAGCGCGACCACGCGCGTGACGTGAAAGGCGGTCACCAGCGGCACCCCCAGCTGCAGCACCTTTGCGGTGATGCACATCTCCGCAATCCCTCCCGGGGCCATGCCCAGCACGACGGTCGCGGGATGCAGTCCGGTCACCGCTGCGAGCACCACGGCGACACCCACCGAAACGGCGATCGCCACCGCGACGGTCGCTGCGACCGCCGCGATGAACCGGTGCGCACCCGCGAGAAAATCCGGCTCGAAACGCGCGCCGAGTGCGCATCCCAGAAGACATTGACCGGCATTCGACGCGAGGACGGGCGTGGATGACAACTCGACCTGCATCGCAGTCAGCGGAATCGCCACGGCGAGCGATCCCAACACAAACGCGTTCGGGACGCCCATGCGCTGCGCGAGGGCGCTTCCCGCGAGCGTCACGGCCATCAGCTCCGCGTAACCCGCGGCGTCAAATCGCGTCGCCCCTGGAACGAACGCATCCGCGCCGTGGAGCCCGAGCGCCGCATAGGCGAACGGAATCGTCACCACGACGATGAGGATGCGCAGGCTTTGCGCGGCGGCCACGCGATCCACGCGGGCGCCGAAACGCTCGCCCAGCACCGACATCTCGGCGGCCCCGCCGGGCACGCAGGCGAACACCGCCGTCGTGCGGTCGATCCCTGCGAGCCGCGCGAGGATTACGCCGCCGCCATACCCCAGGCCGATCGCGAAGACGGCTCCCGCCGCGAGCAGCCACCACCAGCCGGCGACCTCGCGGACCACCTGCGGCGTGAAGTAGAGTCCCAGCGAAGTCCCGATGATCCATTGCCCGATCTGTCGGCCCCCCGGCGGCGATCCCACCCGCGCGCCCGCGACGCGCAGGCATGCGAGCGTCAGCAGCGGACCCAGCATCCACGGGATCGGCGCGCGCAGGCGGCTGCACACCCACCCCGCCGCGATGCCGGCCGCAAGACCTGCGCCGCCCCGAATCCAATGTGTGCGCGTCGCGACGGTCACTTGCCGATGCAGAACCGCGAAAAGATTGCGCCGAGGAGATCATCCGCCGAGAATTCGCCGGTGATCGCCCCAAGGTGCTCCTGCGCGCCGCGCAGTTCCTCGGCGAAGAGCTCCAGCGCCGCGGGCGCTGCATTGAGATGGTGTGCGGCGCCCGCCAGCGCGGCTTCGGCTGCACGCAATGCGGCGAGATGCCGCGCACGCGCGAGGAAGACGCCTTCCATGTCCTCGTGTGCGTCGGCCTGCGCGAGGATCTCCTGCTGCAGCAGGTCGACCCCGTCTCCGGTCTTCGCCGAAAGGAACACGTGCGGACGTTCCACGCTGCCGGATTCGTCATGCGTCTCGACCCTCGGTGCCGCCCCCGCGAGATCAATCTTGTTGTGAACGACGATGCGCGGCAACGCCGCCGGCAGCGCGGCGAGGATCGCGGTGTCGGCCACGTCTGGCGGCGAAGCGTCCCGCGCGTCGACCAGCAGCAACGCGAGGTCCGCGTTGCCGATGGCGGCCCACGTCCGCTCGATGCCCAGCGTCTCGATCGGATCATCGGTAGCGTGAAGGCCCGCAGTGTCGATCACTCGCAGCGGGATACCATGGATCTCGATGTCGCGTTCGACGGTGTCGCGCGTCGTTCCCGCGACTGGAGTGACGATCGCCGCTTCGTGCCCCGCCAGTTGATTGAGCAAGCTTGACTTGCCGACGTTCGGCGCGCCCACGAGGACGACGACGAGACCATCGCGCAGCAGCGCCCCCTGCTGCGCGCGCGCCGTGACCTGCGAAAGCTGCGACCGTATCGCCGCGAGCCGCCCCTGCGCGTCGGCGGCGCGCAGGAAGTCGATGTCCTCCTCGGGAAAGTCGAGCGTCGCCTCGGCGAACATCCGAAGCTCGATCAGGGCGTCGGTCAGGGCGCGCACCGTGCGCGAGAAATCGCCGGAGAGGCTTCGCGCGGCCGCGCGTGCGGCGGTCGCCGTCGCCGCGTCGATCAGGTCCGCCACTCCCTCGGCTTGCGCGAGGTCGAGCTTGCCGTTCAGGAACGCGCGCTTCGTGAACTCCCCGGCTTCGGCGAGGCGCGCACCGAGCGCAACGCATCTTGCGAGCACGAGCCGCAGGACCGCCGGGCCGCCGTGACCCTGCAGTTCCAGAACCGGCTTCGCCGGTGTACGAATGCGGCGCCGGATAGTGAATCGCGACGCCCTCGTCGAGCGCCTCGTCGTCGTCACCGCGAAATACGACCAGCGTCGCCCGGCGCTCCGCGAGCGAGCGCCCGACGATTCCCGCGATCACGGCCGGAACGGCGGGACCCGACACGCGGACAATCCCGATGGCGCCGCGTCCGGGTGGCGTCGCGATGGCGGCAATCGTGTCGGCGGCCGTCGTCATGGCGCGAGATTACCGCGCGGACTGCCGCGTGTCGCGCTTCGCTCAGCGCCTCTTCGCCGCCGCCGCCGCCGCTTCCTTTTCCAGCAACCGGTTCATGTGCCACTGCTGGAAGATCTGGATGCAGTTGTTGACGAGCCAGTAGAGCACGAGCCCCGACGGGAAGAAGACGAACATCACCGAGAACGCGATCGGCATGATCTGCATCACCTTCGCCTGCACCGGATCCGAGATCGGCGTCGGCGACAGCTTGACCTGCAGGTAGGCGGTAATGGCGTAGACGACCGGCAGCACGAAGTACGGGTCGGGCGCCGAGAGGTCCTGGATCCAGCCGATCCACGGCGCGTGGCGCAACTCGACCGCCGACAGCAGCACCCAGTAGAGCGCAATGAAGACCGGGATCTGGACCAGGATCGGCAGGCAGCCGCCGAGCGGGTTGATCTTCTCCTGCTTGTACATCTCCATCATCTTGACCTGCAGCTGCTGCTTGTCGTCGGCGTACTGCGCCTGCAGCGCCTTCAGCTTGGGTGCGATCACCTTCATTTTCGCCATCGATCGGGCGCTCGCGTGGTTCAGCGGGTAGAACGCGCTCTTGATGATGATCGTCATCGCGATGATCGCCCACCCCCAGTTGCCGATGAGGCCGTAGAGCCACTTGAGCAGCCAGAAGAGCGGCGCGGCGATCACCGTGAAGATGCCGTAGTCGACGACGAGATCGAGGCCCTTCGCGAGCTTGCCCAACGCCTCCTGGTCCTGCGGGCCAACGTAAAGGCTGGCGCTCGAGCGTGCCGGTCGCACCGGGCGCGATCGCGCCGGCGGCGAACCGGACGCCCGCCGAATAGAGGCCGCCGTCGAGCTTCGCGGTGTAGAACTGGCGCGCGCCCTTTTCCGGCGGCAGCCAGGCGGCCACGAAGTAGTGCTCGATCATGCCGACCCAGCCGTTGTCAGCATTCTTGGTGAACGGCGACTTGCGCGTCGGGTCGGCGGTCGTCTTGTCGATCTCCGAGAACTCGACCTTCTTGAACTTGTCGGCCTCGTTGTAGACGACCGGGCCGACGAATGCCGCGGGCGCCATCGAGTTCTGGACGACCGCCTGCTTGGCATCGCGCATCAGCTGGAAGTACGCCTCGGGCGTGATCGGCGCCGCGCCGGTGTTCGTCACCCGGAACGCGACGTCGATGACGTAGCTGCCGCGGCGGAACGTCAGCACCTTGACGACCTTGTCGCCGTTCGCGGCCGTGGCCTCGAGCTTGACTTCGAGCGTATCGGTCCCGGGGGCCAACTCGCGCGGGCCCGGCAGCACCGTGAACAGCGTCTGGTGATTCGGCATGCCCTCGCCGATCAGGCCGGCCTGTGCGACGAACGTGCGCTCGGCGTTTCGTTGCAGCAGCAAGGTACGGTTTCGACGGATCCTGCGCATCGCGGTGCTTGTCGAGCGCGATCAGCGCGATCACGCCACCGCGCGTGTCGATCTCCGCGCGGAAGAGATCCGTGTTGACGGTGATGAGTTGTCCAGCGGGCGCGGCAGCGCCTGCCGCGGGTGCCGGCGCAACACCCGGATCTCCGGGGGACTTCGCCGCGGGCGCGGCAGGAATGTCGCCAGCCGCTCGCTGGGCGGTCCCTGGCTGTGCGCTCGCGGCGACGGTCGGCGGAACCGGCGGCCGCTGTTCCTTCTGCCATGCCTCCCACAGGAACAGCGCGGACATCGAAAAGATCACGAACAGGATCAGGCGTTGCGTATCCATGAAGTCCCAGACGACGTTATCCCCGGGCGTCGGGGCGGGAATGCGGGGTCACCGGCCCCGTGGGCACCGGGTCGTAACCCCCGGGATGATACGGGTGGCAGCGCAGGACGCGCCGCAGCGCAAGCCAGCTGCCCTTGAGAGCGCCGTGCATCGAAACCGCCTCGCGCGCGTAATCCGAGCAGCTTGGCGCGAATCGGCAGTTCGATCCCAGGACCGGGCGAAACAGATACTGATAGACGCGGATGAGCGCCAGCAGCACGGACTTCATGGCGACGCGCCCTTTTCCACCAGCGCAGCGATGAGGCGACCTGCCTCCGCGGCGACTTTGCGGAATTCGGTGCGGGGGCATCCTCGTTTCAAGCGAAGGATCACGTCGAAATCGAGAACCGCGGGGCGCGCCGCCTGCTGCGCGGCGCGTAGCATCCGGCGCACGCGATTGCGGTCGACCGCCAGCGGCAGCGCCTTCTTGGGCACCACGAGACCGAGGCGCCCCGGAAGGCTCGCGGCCGGCGCGGCGACGAGCTGCATGTAGTCGCCTTCGCGCCGGCGGCCGGCCCTGAACAATGCGTCAAAAGCGCCCGTTCCCGTCAGCCGGAACGGGCGCAGTCCGCGCGGCGCCGTGGCGAAGATCAGGGCGTGAGGCGGACGCGGCCCTTGGCGCGCCGCGCCGAGAGCACCTTGCGGCCGCCGATGGACTTCATGCGGGCGCGAAAGCCGTGCGTCCGCTTGCGCTTGACGACCGAGGGTTGGTAAGTGCGTTTCATGTCGGGCTGCCTTGGGGTGAAAAAGCCTTATATTTAAACGCGTTATGGCCCCTCTTGTCAACGCGTGGCCGGAGTTCGCTGTCTCCGCCGTCGACCGCAACCTGGTGCGGGTGGTTCCGTTCCGGCCTGTGGATAAGTAGTTGCCGAAGGGGTAGAATCGCCTTCCCGCCAGTACGTGCGCCGCGACATCCCGCCGCGGCGGCGGGTCCCTCCAATGTCCGTTGCATGAGCCCGGTTCCGCTTTTCTGGCAGCGCTGCCTCGCCGCGTTTCGCGACGAACTCACCCCGCAGCAGTTCGACACCTGGATCCGGCCGCTCGCGATCGAGGGGGTGGGCGACGGGTACCGACTCGTCGCCCCGAACCGCTTTGTGCTGCAATGGGTCAAGGAGCGTTTCGCCGACCGGATCGGCGAGCTTGCCGCAGCCGAGGGTCACGGCGTTCCGATCGCCCTCGCCGTTCGCGCCGCCCAACCGGAAGTCGCCGCGGCGCCCGGACCGCCGCGCGTGCCGGTTGTGCGCCACGCGCCCACCGCGTCGACCGCGCCGCCCCCGCCGTGCGTCCGCGCGCCGAAACGAGCAGACGAGCCTCAATCCCGGATTCACGTTCACCTCCTTCGTCGCGGGCAAGGCGAACCAGCTCGCCCGCGCCGCGGGCATGCAGGTCGCCGAGCATCCGACGTCCTACAACCCGCTCTTCATCTACGGCGGCGTGGGGCTCGGCAAGACGCACCTGGTGCAGGCGATCGGCAACGACATCCTGCAGCGCAACCCGGGCGGCGCGAATCCGCTACGCCCACGCCGAGACCTACGTTTCGGATGTCGTTCGCGCATACCAGCACAAGGCATTCGACGACTTCAAGCGCTACTACCGCTCGCTCGACCTCCTGCTCATCGACGACATCCAGTTCTTCGGCGGCAAGAACCGCACGCAGGAGGAATTCTTCTACCTCTTCAACACGCTGATCGAGGCGCACAAACAGGTCGTCATCACCTGCGACACCTATCCCGAAGGAAATCTCGGGTCTGGAGGAGCGCCTCATCTCCCGTTTCGGCTGGGGTCTGACCGTCGCGCTCGAGCCCCCGGAACTCGAAATGCGCGTCGCCATCCTGCTGTCGAAGGCCGCCGCCAGCAGCCTCAAGATCGACGAGCAGGTCGCTTTCTTCATCGCGAAGCACATTCGCTCGAACGTGCGCGAACTGGAAGGCGCGCTGAAGCGCGTCGCCGCCTACTCGAGTTTCCACGGACAGGACATCACGCTTACCGTGGCCAAGGAGGCCCTGCGCGACCTCCTCGCCGTCCAGAACCGGCAGGTCTCGATCGAAAACATCCAGAAGACCGTTGCCGACTATTACAAGATACGAATCTCCGACATGCACTCCAAGAAGCGGTCGCGCGCAATTGCAAGGCCCCGACAAGTGGCGATGGCGCTCGCGAAGGAACTCACCCAGCTATCGCTGCCCGAAATCGGCAGCAACTTCGGCGGTCGCGACCACACGACGGTCCTGCACGCCTGCCGCCAGATCAGCAAGCTTCGGGAAGCCGTCCCCGAAATCAATCACGACGTCAACTTCCTCCTCCAGGTGCTCAGGAACTGACATCCAATTTCCCGCGGCAAACGGGCGGTTCGGGGCTGGAAAAACAGCGCTTTCTGGACTATAATTTGTTAATTGTTCGACTCGGGCCAAATCCTCGCGAAATGCCCACAATCGCCCCACCGCGCCACGACAGGTTATCCACAAGCTTTGACGGCATCTAACCGATTGATAAAAAAAGTTCTTTCTGATCCGTCCCCGAATCGGGCCCCCTTCTATTAGCTGTTGAATGGTTTAATCAATGCAACTCAAGCAAACAGCCCGGGATGCACTCCTGAAACCGTTGCAGGCCGTCTCCGGCATCGTCGAACGCCGGCACACGCTGCCGATTCTCGCGAATGTGCTGGTCGAGCAGAAGGATGGCCGGCTCTTTGTGACGGCCACCGACCTCGAGATGCAAATCACCGCTCACTCGGATCTGCCGGGCAAGGAGGCGCAGGCGGTGACGGTCGCTGCGCGCAAGCTGCAGGACCTGCTGCGCGCCTTGCCGGAAGACAGCATGCTCAACATCGAGACGACCGGAACCCGGATGACGGTTCGCGCGGGGCGTTCTCGTTTCAACCTTCAGACGCTGCCGGCGGGCGACTATCCGCGGATCGGACAGGGTCAGGAGCAGGTGCAGGCGCTGGCGTTGCCTCAGCGGGACCTGCGCGGTCTCCTGAAGTCGGTCGAATTCGCGATGGCGCAGCAGGACATCCGGTATTACCTCAACGGGATGCTGCTGGTGATCGACAAGGGGACGCTGCAGGCAGTGGCCACGGACGGCCATCGGTTGGGCTGGGCGAGCCTTGCGATCCCCGGCGAGTTCCAGCGGCAGGAAGTTATCCTCCCGCGGAAGACGGTCCTGGAGCTCGGCAAGCTCCTTGCGGATGTCGAGGATCCGGTGAAAATCGACATCCTGGCAAACCAGGTTCGCTTCGGGTTCGCCAATGTGGAACTCACGAGCAAGGTGGTCGACGGAAAGTTTCCCGACTTCAACCGCGTGATCCCCACGGGGCATGCGAAACGGATCGAGCTCGCGCGCACGGAACTCCTGTCCGCGCTGCAGCGCGCGGCGATCCTGTCGAACGAAAAGTTCCGCGGTGTGCGCCTCGTGCTCGGGCCGGATCAACTGAAGATCATCTGCACGAACAGCGAACAGGAGGAAGCCGAGGAGGAACTCGAAGTCGCCTACAAGGGCGAGGCGCTCGATATCGGCTTCAACATCACCTACCTGCTCGACGTGTTGCAGAACATGGCGATGGAGCGCGTCGTTCTGGCTTTCGGCGACGCCAATTCCAGCGCGCTTGTCACGGTGCCGGATCGCGACGACTACAAGTACGTCGTGATGCCGATGCGAATCTGAGGCGGCGTCCGCTTCCCGCACCTTCTGCGGCGCCGACCCCGAGTCGGCGCCGGCGTTTTGAGCGACCCGGAATTCCATTGCAGCAGCCACGAAAACGACGATGAACCCAGCGAACACCAAGCCCGGCTCCAACGGCGAAGACTACGATTCCACCAGCATCCAGGTGCTGAAAGGCCTGGAAGCGGTGCGCAAGCGCCCCGGCATGTACATCGGCGACACCTCCGATGGCAGCGGCCTCCACCACATGGTGTTCGAAGTCCTGGACAACGCGATCGACGAAGCGCTGGCGGGTTTCTGCGACGACATCAAGGTCATCATTCACGCCGACAATTCGATCTCGGTGATCGACAACGGACGGGGCATTCCGACAGACATCAAGGAAGACGACGACGAGAAGCGTTCGGCCGCCGAGATCGTGATGACCGAGTTGCACGCGGGCGGGAAGTTCGACCAGAACAGCTACAAGGTTTCCGGGGGTCTGCACGGGGTCGGCGTCTCGGTCGTCAACGCGCTGTCGTCGTGGCTCAAGCTCCGCATCTGGCGCAACGGCAGGGTCTGGCAGATGGAATTTCGCGACGGCGCTCCCGTCGCGCCGCTCGCGGTTGCCGGCAACACCGACCGCCGCGGCACCGAAGTCCACTTCATGGCTTCGCTCGAGACGTTCAGCCGCGTCGAGTACCACTACGAGATCCTCGCCAAGCGCATCCGCGAATTGTCGTTCCTCAACAATGGGACAAAGATCGAATTGATCGACCAGCGGGACGGGAAGAGCGAAAACTTCGCGTACTCGGGCGGGATCAAGGGTTTCGTCGAGTTCATGAACCGCAGCAAGTCGGTGTTGCACCCGAAGATCTTTCATGCCATCGGCGAGAAGGACGGCACCACGGTCGAGGTGGCGATGCAGTGGAACGATTCCTATGCCGAAAACGTTCAGTGCTTCACCAACAACATCCCGCAGCGCGACGGGGGCACGCACCTGACCGGCCTCCGGCAGGCGATGACGCGCACGCTCAACAACTACATCGAAAAAGAGGAGATCGCAAAACGCGCCAAGGTCGAAACCACCGGCGACGATATGCGCGAGGGCCTCTGTTGCGTGCTGTCGGTGAAGGTACCCGAGCCGAAGTTCTCGTCGCAGACCAAGGACAAGCTCGTGTCTTCGGAAGTGATGCCCATCGTCCAGGAAGTCGTCGCCGCCAAGCTCGCCGATTTCATGCTCGAAAGCCCGAACGACGCCAAGATCATCTGCGGCAAAATCGTCGACGCGGCGCGCGCGCGCGAGGCGGCGCGCAAGGCCCGCGAGCTCACGCGCCGCAAAGGAGTGCTGGACTCGATGGGCCTCCCCGGCAAGCTCGCGGATTGCCAGGAGCGCGATCCCGCATTGTGCGAGCTCTACCTGGTCGAAGGCGATTCCGCAGGCGGTTCCGCAAAGCAGGGCCGCGATCGCAAGTTTCAGGCGATCCTTCCGCTGCGGGGCAAGATCCTCAATGTCGAGCGCGCACGCTTCGACAAGCTGGTTTCGTCGCAGGAGATCGTGACGCTGATCACGGCGTTGGGCACCGGGTTCGGCCGGTCGACGGGAGGCAAGGAGGAAAAGGACGAGTACAACGCCGACAAGCTCCGCTACCACCGGATCATCATCATGACCGACGCGGATGTCGACGGCTCGCACATCCGCACGCTGCTGCTGACGTTCTTCTACCGGCAGATGCCGGAGCTGGTCGAGCGCGGCCACATCTACATCGCGCAGCCGCCGCTCTACAAGGTGAAGCAGGGTCGCGAGGAGATCTACCTCAAGGACGACCACGAGCTCAAGCAGCATTTGCTGAAGGTCGCGCTCAAGGGCGCTGACGTGGTGCCGGGCAGCGGCAAGGCGCCGCTCGCGCCCGAGACGCTCGAGAACGTTGCGCGGGAGTACCTGCTCGCCGAGGCGGTGATCGAGCGTCTCGCGCGGCTGGTCGAGCCGGCGGCGCTCTATGCGCTGCTCTCGGGCGTGCGCCTCGATCTCACGACGGAAGGCGCCGCGGCGACAAGCGCCGACGCCCTCGAGGCCGCCATCGCCGACGCCGAGATACGCGTCGAGGCGCGATACGACGCGACGAGCGAGGCGCGCAGGCTCGTGATCGTGCGCACCCGGCACGGCACGCCGCATGCGACGGTGATCGACGGCGACCTGCTCGCCTCGGGCGACTTCGCTCAGATCGCGAACGCAGCCGCCGTCCTCCATGGACTCATGCTGTCGGGCGCCATTGCCCGCCGCGGCGATAAGCAGATCGCCGTCCGTTCGTTCAAGGAGGCGCTCGACTGGCTGCTCGCGGAAGCGCGCGATGCGGTGTCGCTGCAACGCTACAAAGGGCTGGGCGAGATGAATCCCGGGCAGCTCTGGGAAACCACGATGGACCCGAAGGTCCGGCGCCTGCTCCGGGTGCAGATCGAGGACGCGATCACGTCGGAGGAAATCTTCTCGACGCTGATGGGTGAGCAGGTCGAGCCGCGCCGCGCCTTCATCGAGTTGAACGCGCTCGGGGTGCGCAACCTCGACGTGTGACGCTGCGCCGCCGACCGACGCGGCCTGCGCCTGACCGGTTCGGAACAACGGTCCTTCGCGATCCCGCAACCGGCGGGCCCCGGCGGTCGGTCTGCCGGTCACCGGCGCGAGGGAGTGGACAGCGACTTGAGGGCGCGAATTTCGAGGGGAACCGAGGTCGTGCCGTCGGCGACGAAAATGTGCCCCTCCTGAAGGGTCACCTGCAGCCGCATCGTCCGGTTCGCAAGTCCGGCCAGCGCGCGGCTTGCTTCGGGGTCCACCGCGCTGACGGCAAGGCGATCCAGGCGCTCCAGCTTGTCGCGCGCGCCCTGCCACCACAGGTCCACCGCGCGCCCGCCGTACGCAAGGACGTGGACTTCGCGTGCGCGGCCGCAGGCCTTTCGCACTTCGCGTTCATCCGGCAACCCGACGTCGATCCAGCGTTCGATCGAGCCCGTTCGGTCGCGCTGCCACAGGTCGGGCTCGTCGTCGGCGCTCAGTCCGCGCCCGAATTCCAGCCTGTCGTCCGCATGCATCGCGAAGGCGAGCAACCGGGTCATCATGCGCTCGTCGGTCTCGGAAGGATGCCGCGCAACGGTCAGCGACATGGTCGCGATAGTAGCCGCGATCGATATCCGACACGTGGAGGAGCGCCTTGCAGATCGTGGATTTGAGGGCCATGGTCGGGTGATTGGATGACGTCCTGCGGATGCGCGCGACGACCGGGCCACCGCGCAGGACGAGCGGCGGAGTCAATACGCGATTCTGGCCTACAATTGCCGCTTTTTGGCGAGTGCCGCTGGCTGCGCGGCCCGGGATTTCGCCGTCGCGTGTCCGGAGCCCCGGGCAAACCGCGGTGAACCGTATTTCCCCGCCAATGTCGAATTCCGGATTCCTTCGGATACGCCGATACGACGCCCTGATCATGTGCATTCGAATCCACTGCTTTGATGTCGACGTAGCGCGTCCCCGCGGGAGGGCCGCGTGACAGTCGGGAAACGCCATCGAGCCCTGGCCGCGATCGCGCTCGTGCTGACGGCCGGCTCCGCGAGCGCGCAAGTGTCGAGCGCGGACACGACGTCGCGGCTGATCGTCAAATTCCGCGATTCGGCGACGCTGCAGTCGCAGGCCGCGGCCAACGCCCGTTTCGCCCGCGTAACTGACGACGCCGCGAGCGCCGGCGTGGCGCTCACCTACCATCGGGCAATGGCCATCGGTGCCCACGTGATGGCGCTCGAGCGGCCGCTCACCATTGCTGCGGCCAACGCGATCGCCGCCCGGCTGGCGCAGAATCCCGACGTCGAGTTCGCGGTACCCGACATCCGCCGCCACGCGTACCGAACGACGAACGACCCATACCTCAGCTCGACCAGCCGTACCTCGGCGGCGTGATCGGCGGCATCAACGCATTCTCCGCGTGGGACGTGACGACCGGATCGCCGAACGTCGTGATCGCCATCGTCGACACCGGGTATCTGCCGCATCCGGACCTCGCGGGCAGGATCCTGCCCGGGTACGATTTCATCAGCGAACCCCAAGATCGCCAACGACGGCGACGGTCGCGACACGGACGCAACAGACCCGGGCGACTGGGTTTCGCAGGCGGACCTGTCGGACCCGGCCTTCAGCGGCCAGCAATGCAAAGCCGAGGACAGTTCGTGGCACGGCACGAGCGTGACGGGCATCATCGCGGCGAATTCGAACAACGGCCAGTGGCTGGCGGGGATCGACTGGGCGGCGAAGATCCTTCCGCTGCGCGTGCTCGGCAAATGCGGCGGCGACGACTCCGACATTATGGACGCCATCTCCTGGGCTGCCGGACTTCCGGTGCCCGGAGTTCCCGCCAACCCGTACCCCGCACAAATCATCAATTTGAGTCTCGGCGGCATCGGGGATTGCACGGCGAACTACCACAGCGTTCTCGGCGCGGCATTGGCGCATGGCGTGACGCGGGCGATAATCGCCGCCGCGGGCAACGAATCGGTCGATGTGTCGTCGTCGGCGCCGGCGAATTGCAGCGAGGTGATTGCCGTGGCAGCCACGACGAATCAGGGTTCGCTTGCTCCCTACAGCGATTTCGGCGCCGGAATCGCATTGTCGGCGCCGGGCGGTGACGTGCCGCCCAATTTCGATACGGACAACATTGCGGTTCTGTTCAACAGCGGAACAACGGTTCCCGAGTTGTATGGGTGGGGAATTGGCGCCGGCACCAGTTTTTCGGCACCGATCGTGGCCGGCGTTGCGTCGCTGGTGCTGGGGCTCGCGCCGAATCTCAGCGCGGCGCAGCTGCGCACGTTGCTTACGTCGACGGCGTCGCCGTTTCCCGCGGCCTCGACCTGCTCGACGTCGCGCTGCGGCGCGGGAATCGTCAACGCGCGCGCGGCCGTGATTGCGGCCCAGGGCGGCGCACCGGCCGCCGCGAATTTCCAGGGACTGTGGTGGTACTCCCCGGGCGGCGCGGAAGACGGCTGGGGGATCAACTTCGCGCACCAGGGCGACCAAATCTTCGGGACCTGGTTCACCTACGAAGCCAATGCCACCGGCCAGGGATGGTGGCTGACGCTGATCGCCACCAAGTCGGCGCCCGGCGTCTACACCGGCAATCTGTACGCAACGACAGGGCCCCCGTTCTACACGCTCCCGTTCATCTGGGCTCCCGGCGTGGTGCCTTCCGCCGGAACGGCGATATTGAGCTTTTCCGATGCCAACAACGGATCGTTCCACTACACGCTCAACTTGCTCAACGTGCCAGGCGGCATGGTGGATCAGACCAAGCCGATCACGCGCCAGCCGCTGGGCAGCGCGCCGATGGCGACCTGCAGCTACAGCGCGCAGCCTAACCTCGCGGCGGCGACCAACTACCAGGATATCTGGTGGGCGGGGACGAGCGCCAACCCCGGGACCGAGCAGGGATGGGGAATCAACTTCGCGCACCAGGGCGACAACCTGTTCGCCAGCTGGTTCACCTACGACGTCGACGGCACGCCGCTGTGGCTCGTCTCGCCCGCGCAGAAGACCGGGCCGGGAATCTACACCGGCAGCCTTTACCGGCCGTCGGGGCCGCGCGTCGACGCCTACGACAAGGCCCAGTTCAGCCCCAATCCGCCGGTTGGAACCATGACATTGACGTTCAGCGACGGGAACAATGCGAATTTCCACTACGACATTACGGGCGTCGGAACAGCTCCGGTAAGCCAGACGAAGCAGATCACGCGGGAACTGTTCGCCGCTCCTGCCGGCACGAAGTGCCAGTAGCAACGGGCACCGAGGCGTTGGCCTTCCGACAGAGGTCTTCGAGCCATGACCGACGCGACCAGAATCGATGCAGCCCGCGTTGCTCGCGCGGCTGGGCATCGCTGCCGACAATCCGGGCGCGTGTCTCGGCCCGGATCGATGGCGTGGCGGCGGACCGGCGATCGATTCGCAGGACCCTTCCACGGGGCGCGCGATCGCCCGCGTGCGGCTCGCCGATGCGAGCGACTTGGAGGCCGTGCTCGCGAGCGCGAGCGCGGCCGCGCGCGATTGGCGCGACGTGCCCGCGCCGAAGCGCGGCGAGGCGGTGCGCCGATTCGGCGCGCTGCTGCGAGAACACAAGGACGCGCTGGGCACCCTGGTTGCGCTCGAGAACGGCAAGATCAAGGCGGAAGGCGACGGCGAGGTCCAGGAAATGATCGACATCGCCGACTTCGCGGTCGGCCAGTCGCGCATGCTCTACGGGCGCACGATCGCCTCCGAGCGCCCGCAGCACCGGATGATGGAGCAATGGCATCCGCTGGGTGTCGTCGCGGTGATCTCGGCGTTCAACTTTCCCGTCGCCGTCTGGGCGTGGAACGCCATGCTCGCGGCGGTGTGCGGAAACGCGACGGTATGGAAGCCGTCGCCGAAGACGCCGTTGACCGCGCTCGCCGTTCAGCAGCTCGCAAACCGCGTCATGGGGGAACTCGCGCTGCCGCCGATCTTTCTCCTCGCGATCTGCGGCAATGCCGAGACGCACGCGCTCGTCGCAGATCGGCGGGTCGCACTCGTCTCGTTCACCGGGTCGTCGGCGGTCGGGCGCGAAATCGCGACGGCGGTAGCCGGACGCTTCGGCAAGTGCCTGCTCGAATGCGCGGGCAACAACGCGGTGGTGGTGGCCGAGGACGCCGATCTCGATCTCGTCGTGCCTTCGGTACTGTTCGGCGCCGTCGGCACGGCAGGACAGCGATGCACGTCGACACGCCGGCTCATCGTCCATCGGAGCCGCGTCGCCGAGGTCGTCTCGCGCCTCAAGTCCGCGTACGCGCAGGTGAAGATCGGAAATCCGCTCGATCCGTCGACGCTGATGGGGCCGCTGATCGACGCGACGGCCGTCGAGAATTTCCGGCGCGCACTCGCCGAGTCCGTTGCGGCGGGCGGCGAAATCGTCTGCGGCGGCAACGTTCTCGACGGTCCGGGATTCTGGGTCGAGCCGACGATCGTGGCCAACGCGCACAACGACTGGCCGGTGGTCCAGCGCGAAACGTTTGCGCCGATTCTCTACGTGATCGCCTTCGACACCCTTGCCGAGGCCATCGCGCAGAACAACGGAGTTCCGCAGGGTCTCTCCTCGGCGATCTTCACGCAGGACCTGCGCGCGGGCGAAGCGTTTGTCGCCGGTACCGGCAGCGATTGCGGGATCGCCAACGTGAACCTTGGCACGTCGGGCGCCGAGATCGGCGGCGCATTCGGCGGCGAGAAGGAAACCGGCGGCGGGCGCGAAGCGGGAAGCGACGCGTGGAAAGCCTACATGCGGCGCCAGACGAATACGATCAACGCGAGCCGCGAGCTTCCGCTTGCGCAGGGCATTCGCTTCGGCGCGCCGGCATCGTCGCGCGACGGCGGGTGAGCCGCGCGCCCGGGGGCGAGGCTACTTTTTCTTGGTTGTCCGGGTTTTTGCTTTTGGCGCTGTGCCGCGCGTGACGGATTTTGGCCTTGGGCGCCGCCTTGGATTTCGCGGTCGCGAGTTTCGAGCGCCCCGTTTTCACCACCGGAACGTAGCCGCGCCTCGGTTCTGCGGCCTTCGGCGCACCGGGCTTGCGCGCGGGCGGCTTGGCGCGCGCAGGAGCGACCTTCCCCGATTTCTCTGCGAGCAGCGCAATCGCTTCGTCGAGCGTCAGCGCATCGACGCGCTCCCGATCGCGCACCGTGGCATTGACATCGCCGTGCTTCACGTAAGGCCCATAGCGGCCGGCGAATATCTCGACCGGCTTGCCGTCCTTCGGGTGCGGGCCAAGCACGCGCAACGCCGCCGGGGTGCCGCGCGCGCCGCGCCGCGCGCCGGGCTTCGACGGATCGCGCGCCTCGAATTCGAAGCCGATCTTGCCGTCCGGCTGCCGCACGAGAAACGCGGAAAAGGGCCGGCGCGTGCGCGCGGAGACGAACTGGAGCAGATCGGTCTTGCCGGTGGCGAGCAGCTTCTGCATCTGCGGGCGCTCGATCGGCCGCTGAAGGATGACCCGCCCCGAGCGGAAGTCGCACGTCTTGTCCGGACCCATGGCTTTTTCGCAGACGTACGATTGCGGCATCTCGAATACGCCGGCACCACACTTCGGACACGCTCCGAGCGATTCCTGACCGGTAAAATCGGGCGCCGGCGCGTTGTCGTCTCCGCTGCCGTCCCCGAAATCGAACGTCACCTCGTTGGCGTCGGTGAGCTTCAACGCTGCCGCGAACGGGCGGCCGAGCTTGCTGCGGAAACCTTCGAGCGGGCCGACGGCGCGGTCGCGCAGAAGGGCGTCGGCTTCGGCGATTTCCAGCTGGCGGCCCGCCATGATCTTCCAGAATCCGAATTCGCAGGACTGGCACTGAAACTTCTTGTATTTTTCGTGAACCTCGCCGCCGCATTTCGGGCAGCGCGTGACGAGCGCGCCGAAATCGACGTCGATGGTGTCGTTCTCGTGCGCCTTGGCCTGACTGACGATGTGCTTCGTCATCGCGACGATCTCGCGCATGAACTCCGCGCGGGCGAGCGCGCCATGCTCCATCTGCGCGAGCTTGTGCTCCCACTCGGCCGTGAGTTCGGGCGAAGAGAGCTCCTTCACGTCGAGGCCGTGCAGCAGCGTCATCAACTGAAATGCCTTGGCCGTGGGAACGAGCTCCTTCCCTTCGCGCAGGATGTATTTCTCCGCGATCAGCCCCTCGATGATCTGCGCGCGCGTGGCGGGCGTGCCCAGCCCCTTCTCGCGCATCGCCTCGCGCAGGTCCTCGTCGTCGAGCAATTTGCCCGCGCCCTCCATCGCCGACAGCAGGGTCGCTTCGTTCAACCGCGGCGGCGGGCGGGTCGTTGCCGGCACCGCCTCGACCTTTTCGGTCGCGACCGTCTCACCCGGCTTCACCGGTGCGAGATTGCCTTCGTCACCCTGCGCTTCCTTGCCGTAAACCGCGAGCCACCCCGGGCTCACCAGCACCTTCCCCTCCGACTTGAACGGCTCGCCGGAGACGCGGGTGATGCGGGTGGTCACCGTGAACTCCGCCGGCGGGTAGAACGCCGCGAGGAAGCGCCGGACGACGAAATCGTAGAGTTTCGCCTCGAGCTCGTTCAGGTGCTTGGGTTGCACGAGCGTCGGGATGATCGCGAAGTGATCGGACACCTTCGCGTTGTCGAAGATCCGCTTGTTGGGCTTCACCCATTTCTGTTTCAGCACCTGCCTGGCGAATCCGCCGTAGGCGTTCGATTGGGCGAGGGCTTCCATCGTCGACCTCACGGTCGCGATGTAATCCTCCGGCAGAGCGCGCGAGTCGGTGCGGGGATAGGTAAGCGCCTTGTGCTTCTCGTAGAGCGATTGCGCGAGCGAAAGCGTGGTGCGCGCGGACAGACCGAAACGGCCGTTGGCCTCGCGTTGCAGGCTCGTGAGGTCGTAGAGGAGCGGCGCACCCTGCGTGGTCGGCTTCGATTCCTCGGCGACCTCGCCCCGCTTTCCCGTGCACTTGGCGACGAGGCCCTGTGCGCGCTCCTCGTCCCAGATCCGCTCCGCGCGGGCGTCGGGATCGTCGTCCTTCTTCTTCCATTTTTCGTCGAACCAGCGACCGCCATAGGTCCCGCCGCTGCCGGCAAACGTGCCCTGAACCTCCCAGTACCTGCGGGAAACGAACGCGCGGATCTTCTCCTCGCGCTCGACGAGGATCGCGAGCGTGGGTGTCTGCACTCGACCGACCGTGGTGAGGTGGAATCCTCCGGACTTCGAGTTGAACGCGGTCATCGCACGCGTTCCGTTGATGCCGACGAGCCAGTCCGATTCGGAACGGCAGACCGCGGCGTCGGCCAGCGGGCGCATCGCCACATCCGTGCGCAGCGCGTCGAAGGCGTCGCGGATCGCGGCAGCGGTCATCGACTGCAGCCACAGCCGGTGCACCGGTTTGCCGGATTTCGCGTACTGGACGATGTTGCGGAAGATGAGCTCCCCCTCGCGGCCCGCGTCGCAGGCGTTGATGAGCGCGGTGACGTCCTTGCGCTTGATGAGCTTCAGCAGTGTCTTCAGCCGATTCTCGTTTTTCTCGATCGGCTTCAGCGCGAATCTGGACGGAATCGCCGGCAGGTGCGCAAACGTCCACTTGCCGCGTTTGACCTCCTCCTCTTCCGGCATGCCGATTTCCAGCAGGTGGCCGACTGCCGACGAGAGCACGTGTCGGTCGCTCTCGAAGAAGTCGTCGTGCCGCGTGAAGCCGCCGAGCGCGCGTGCGATATCCGCGGCAACGGACGGTTTCTCGGCAATGATCAGCGATTTCGACATGGGGGGAGGTCGCGAAGAGCGGCAGATAGTACCGAAGTCGGCGTGGCGAGAGCAAGAAAACGTTTGATCGAGGCGGCCCAAGGCGCGCGCACGTGCGCGAGCGCGCTCGCGCACGCACGCGACGGACCAGGGTTCAGTCCCGCCGCTGCCAGACGCCGCCCGGAAGGGCCGCGACGCGTCCCGCGAGCTCGAGAGCGAGCAGCGCTGCCGCGAGGGTCTCCGCGGGAAACCCGCTGCGCGCCGCGAGCGAATCGATCGTGGCCGGCGCGTGCCCGAGCGCGGCGATCACCGCCCGTTCGTCGTCAGTGAGATCGTCGTCGGCTGAGGGCGCGGCCGCATCCGCCGCTGCTGCATCGTGCGGAAACTGCAGTTCGTCGAGAACATCCTTCGCCGTCTCGACGAGCTTCGCTCCTTCGCGCAGCAGCTTGTGGCACCCTTTCGAAAACGGTGAGTGGATCGAGCCCGGCAGTGCGAAGACCTCGCGCCCCTGCTCTCCCGCGAGGCGCGCCGTGATGAGCGAACCCGACGACAGCGATGCCTCGATCACGAGGACGCCGCGCGCGAGACCGCTCACCACGCGATTGCGCCGCGGGAAGTGGTGGGGGAGCGGCGGAGTGCCCGGAGAAAATTCGGACACGAGGAGTCCTCGCGCCGCGAGGTCGTGCGCGAGATCGCGGTTTGCCGCCGGATAGACGCGGTCGAGTCCGGTTCCGGTGACCGCGATGCTGCTCCCGGCGGCCTCGAGCGCACCCCGGTGTGCCGCGGCGTCGATGCCGAGGGCGAGCCCGCTGACGATCGTGACGCCCGCGCCCGAGAGTGCGTGCGCGAACGCCCGCGCATCGGCAATCCCCTGTGCCGTCGCGTTGCGGCTGCCGACGATCGCGAGCGCGGGACGCAGCAGCAGTTCGCGGCGCCCGAGGCAATAGAACACCGGAGGCGGGTCGCCGATCTCGAGCAGGCTGCGGGGATAGTCGGGGTCGTCGAGAGCGACAAGGTCGTGGCCTGGCGTTTCGAGCCACGCGAGCGCGGCCGTCAGCCGGCCGGCTTCCGGGGCGGCAGCAAGCGATCTTGCCGCCGCAACCGGTACGACTTTACCGATCTGGGCCGGGGTTGCGGCGACGACGGCCTCCGGGCTTCCGAAGGCGCGCAGGAGTTCCGCGAGCGGGCGGGGGCCGACGCCACTGACCTGGAGCCTGACCCAGGCCTCGGCGCGGGCATCGACCTTCATCGGCGGGCCCCGCCGCGCAGCGGGGATGGGTCAGGGCTTGCGGACGGAGTCGCCGGTCTCGACCGGGTCGGTCGTGTTGAGCACGAGCCCGTAGGAGACGCGATCGAAAACGCGGAATATGAACAGCAGGCCGAGGCGCTCGTCAGGAACGGTGATGAAGCGGTCCGGCTGATAGAACAGCGTCGGTTCGAACCATCGCCAGACGAGATCCGGTTCCTTCGACGGGCGCGGATCGGGGATCGGCGCAACCCCCTGGTAAATCGCGAGCACCGTGCCGACGTCGATACCGTCGGCCTTGCCCTTGTCGATCGTGACGGTCCAGCCGCGCCCGGCCTCGGCAGCATCCCGATTGAGGCGGATGATCCGGCCGTTGACCGGGAAATCCGGCGGATGCGGCGCGTAGTTCAGTACCTGCTCCGGCGGCGCCGGGATCAGCAGATCGCCGATCAGAATTTCTTCCCGCGCGCCGACAATTCGCAGCGTGGAGACATTGCCGAAGCGCTCGACACGCGCCGTTCCCAGAAATTGCTGCTCGTAACCCAGGACGTCGTCGGCGTTGCCCAGCGCCGTGTAGGTCACCCCCGGACGGTACAATCTCCACAGGGTCCCCGCCTTGGGGTCGATCCCGGTCGCGTAGATCGTGTCGCCGTCGCCCCGGATCACGCGCTGGTCGCGACCGGCGACGATTTCCGCGGGGTTCGGCAGTCCTCCCGGTCCCGTAACGATCGGATAGGAGAGATAGGGCTCGATGTCGCCCGGCGGCACGGAAGGGATTGCCTCGGTGTCGAGCGGCGACGCCCGCACTGCCGGCGATACCCGCGTCGCCGGGGCGACCGAAAGCCGCCACTGACCATCCTGCTTGTCGAGCACGACGACATCGCCGGGATAGATGCGGTGCGGATTCTTGATCTGCTCCCTGTTCAAACGCCAGATCTCGGGCCAGCGCCATGGTTCCTTCAGGAACTTGCCGGCGATGCCCCACAGGGTGTCGCCTTTCTGCACCGTATAGCTGTCGGTGACCTTCTCCTTGACGGCGAGCTCGTCGGCGAATGCCGGCGCGGCCGCAAGAACGATCGCCGCGGCGAGCGCCGCGACGGTGTAACGCGGTATGCTAAACTTCTGACGCATAAAGCCTCTTCCGGTGGGGGCGGGGCTTGCTATCGTCCTAAAGCGCCGCAAAATAAGGGCTTAGCCAGGATTCTGCATCCTGAGTCTGCATTTTGCAAGTCGGGCGGTCTGCCTTGCCCTATGCCACCCGCATGAGGTGTGGCGGTTTTTGGACAAGCGGTCCCTCCCGGCGTTGCCCAACCTGCCCATGGCCCTTCTCACGATCCTCGAGTTTCCGGACCCGCGCCTGCGCAGGATTGCCGCGCCGGTCGCGGCCGTCACCCCGGAAATCCGAAAGCTGGTCCGGGACATGGCCGAAACGATGTATGCGGCGCCGGGGGTCGGTCTCGCCGCGACCCAGGTCGACGTGCACAAGCGGATCATTGTCATGGACATCTCCGAGGCGCGCGACACCCTGCGTGTCTTCATCAATCCCGAAATCATGACGTGCTCGGGGGAGGTCGAGGCCGAAGAGGGGTGCCTGTCCGTTCCCGGCTACTACGACAAGGTAACCCGCCCCGCCTTCGTGCGGGTGCGTGCCCAGAACGAGAACGGCGAACACTTCGAGCAGGACGCAGAGGGCCTGCTCGCGGTCTGCATCCAGCATGAAATGGATCACCTTGTCGGGAAGGTGTTCGTCGACCACCTGTCGCCGCTCAAGCGGGCGCGGCTCACGGCCCGGGCGCGCAAGAAGCAGCGACTCGCCGGCTGATGCGCGTCGGTTTTGCCGGGACGCCCTCGTTCGCGGCGACCGCACTCGACGCGATCCTCGGCGCCGGCTTTGTCGTTCCGCTTGTCCTGACGCGGCCCGATCGGCCGCAGGGTCGCGGGCTCAAGGTCGCGCCGTCCCCTGTCAAGGCGCTTGCCGCGGGACACGGCATCGCCGTGCTGCAGCCGTCGACGTTGAAGACGGCGGACTCCCGCGCCCTCGCGCTCGCGGTTCCCGTCGACGTCCTCGTGGTCGCCGCCTACGGCCTGCTGCTCCCGCCGGAGGTCCTGACGTGGCCCGCGCGCGGGTGCCTCAACATCCACGCGTCGCTGCTGCCGCGCTGGCGCGGGGCTGCACCCATCGAACGCGCCATCCTTGCGGGCGATGCCGAAACCGGGATCAGCATCATGCAAATGGACGAGGGCCTCGACACCGGCCCGGTGGTCGACCGCGTCCGCGTCCCGATGGCGCCGGACGAAACGGCGGGAACGCTGACCGCGGTATTGGCGAAGATCGGGGCCGCCGCGATCGTCGCCGCACTTGCCCGCCTGCGCGACGAGGGACGACTGGAGGCGACGGCGCAGGCCGGCGCCGGCGCGACCTATGCCCCGAAGATCGCCAAGTCCGAAGCCGCCATCGACTGGAGCCGCTCGGCCGGGGCGCTCGCGCGACAGGTCCGGGCATTCGACCCCGCGCCGGGTGCGGCGACCGTCTTTGACGGCCTGCCCGTGAAGCTCTGGCGCGCGACGCCCGAGTCGATGACCGGTGCCGTGGTGCAACCGGGGGTCGTGCTCTCGGCGGATGCCGCCGGTGTTCTCGTCGGGTGCGGCGAAGGCGCGCTCCGCATTGCCGAGCTGCAGGCGGCAGGAGGCCGACGGATGACCGCCGCCGCCTTCGTCGCCGGGCGTCGGCTCGCGCGAGGCGCCGTGTTCGGCGCAATGTCGACCGCGCGGTCGCCCTGACCGGCGCGCATTCCGATGCATGTGGCCCAGCGCCAAGCCGTCGTCGCCGTTCGCCGCGTTCTGGACGGCGTCTGCACTCGGCGCGGCGCTCGCGTCCGCGACGGCCGGTGACGATGCCGACCGCGGCCGCCGCCATTCGCTGGTCCAGGAACTCGCTTACGGGACACTGCGTCATTGGGGAACTCTCGACGCGCTTACGCGGAAGGTGGCAGCGAAGCCGATGTCGGACCCGTTGCTTCCGATCCTGATCGCGGTCGCCCTCTATCAGCTCGATTACACGCGCGCGCCCCCGTTTGCCGTCGTCAATCATGCGGTCGACAATGCCGCGGTGCTGGCGCGGCCCGCTGCGAAGGCGCTGGTCAATGCGCTGCTTCGCCGGTACCTGCGGGAGCGCGACGCCCTCAACCTGGCTGTCCGCGACGACCCCGTCGCGCGCTGGTCCTATCCGCACTGGTGGATCGATCGCCTTCGCAACGACCACCCCGGCGACTGGCAGGCGATCCTCGAGGCGGGCAACGAACGGCCGCCGCTCGCACTGCGCATCAACCGGCGCGTCACGTCCCGCGAGGCGCTGCTCGCGCGGTTTTCGGAGTCCGCAGTCGCGGCGAGCGAGGGGGGGGCCGCGGGTCTTCTTGTCGCGCCACCGCGCGCGGTCGCGGAGTTGCCGGGCTACGCCGAGGGCGCTTTCTCCGTTCAGGATCTCGGGGCACAGCTGGCGGCTCCGCTGCTCCGCCCGGAAAACGGGATGCGGGTGCTCGACGCGTGCGCGGCGCCAGGCGGGAAGACGACCCATCTTGCCGAACTCGCGGATGTCAGCATCGTTGCGCTCGACAGCGACGGGGCGCGTCTTGCACGCGTGCGCGAAAACATCGAGAGGCTGCCGCGCGGCGGCGCGCGAATCGACGTTCGGCAGGGTGACGCCGGCGAACCGTCGGCGTGGTGGGACGGGCAGCCATTCGATCTCATCCTGGCCGACGTGCCCTGCACGGCGTCGGGCGTCGTGCGACGGCATCCGGACATCAAGTGGCTGCGACGGGAATCGGACATCGCGGGGTTCGCGCGTCAGCAGGCGCGACTTCTCGCCGCATTGTGGCCCTGCCTTCGACGCGGCGGCCGGATGCTCTATGCGACCTGCTCGGTGTTTCACGACGAAAACGAGGCGCAGATCGAGCCCTTCGTGGCGTCACGGTCCGATGCGTTGCGCGAAACCCTCACCTTTCCGCCCGGAGTCACCGCCCGCGGCGGTCAACTCTTGCCTTCGCTGCCGGGCGCGAGCCACAATCAGGACGGATTCTTCTACGCGCTGCTCGGCAAGCGATGAACCCGCGACCGGCGGCAGGGATGCCTGCCCGGGGGGCGTGCGCATCCGGATTCGCGCCGATGTCCGCGCCGTCTCCGCTTCCCTCCGTCGTTCCCGGCATGCCGTCTCCATCGATTTCGTTGTCCACCGTGCATGCGCGGCCCTGTCGCGGTCCCTGGGGCATCCTGGCGGCGCTCGTGCTCGTCCTGGCGTTGCTGGCTGCGACGACCGCACGTGCGGACACGATTGTCGTCAAATCCGCCGAGCTCCGCGCCGAGGAGGATGGCTACTTTCTCAACGCGGAATTCGACTTTTCGCTCAATCCGACGCTCGACGAAGCGTTGCAGAAGGGCGTACCCCTCTATTTCCTGCTCGAATTCGAACTCGTCCGGCCGCGGTGGTACTGGCTCGACGAGAAGGTGATCGCCTCGACCACCCAGTATCGGGTGTCCTACAACGCGCTGACCCGCCAGTACCGCATCGCGAGCGGCCTTCTCGGACTCACGTTCGATTCGCTGGAGGAGGTCGAGCGGTTCCTGTCGCGCGTCACGTCGCGCGAGGTGGCGCGACGCGATCAGCTTGTGAAGGGCACTCGCTACGAGGCCGCGCTGCGCCTGCGGCTTGACGTCAACCAGCTGCCGAAGCCGTTCCAGGTGAGCGCTCTCGCGTCGCGCGATTGGACGTTGCAGTCGGAGTGGCATCGCTGGAGCGTGACGCCGTGAACGCCGCGTGAGGCGGGCGCGCCGCTCGGGGCGCGCGTTGCGTGGGGCCGACGGTTTCGCGAATCGGAATTCGAGATTGGCGCGGAGGCCGCCGCATGAGCGGTCTGCTTCCGTCGCGCGGGATCCGCTGGGTACTGCTGGTGCTCGCCTGCCTGTCGGCGATCTCCTTGTTCCTGCTCGCCACGGCGTCCGCGAATACCGACCTCTTCGCGCGCCGCTACGACGTCCTTCTCGTCCTGAACGGGGCGCTCGTCGTGCTGCTGATGCTGCTCGTGGGTGTGCAGCTCTACCGACTGCGGCGCAATCTCAAAGCGGGCGTGTTCGGCTCGCGGCTTGCCGTGCGTCTCGTGCTGCTTTTCGCGCTGGTCGCGGTGCTGCCGGGCGCGCTCGTCTACGCGGTCTCCGTTCAGTTTCTCGGCAAGAGCATCGAAAGCTGGTTCGACGTCCGCGTCGATCGTGCGCTCGAGGGCGGGCTCAACCTCGCGAGCACGTCGCTCGAGTACCTGCTGAAGGACGCGACCAACAAGGCGGGCCAGATCGCGCTCTCCATCGGCGAGCCCGGCGCCGGCAGTCTTTCCTCCCGCCTCAATCGCGCGACCGAACAGGCCGGCGTCTACGAAGCGGCGCTCTTCTCGGCCTCCGGCAACGTCCTCGCGATTGCCGGTATCGGCGGCTCGACGGCGCCGCCGGAACCACCGACCGCGCAGGCCCTGCGTGGCGCGCGCTTGCAGCAGACCTATGCGAAAAGCGAGCAGACCGCGGACGGGCGGTTACTCTTGCGCGTAGTCGTGCCGGTCAACAGCGACGATCGTCTGGAGCCGCTCAAGGTCCTGCAGTTGATCGAACCCGTGCCGCGGTCGCTGGCGCAGGAAGTCGAGAAAGTGCAGGCAGGCTCCCGCGATTACCAGGAGATCGCGTTCACACGAGGGTCCCTGAAGCGACTTTACTGGGTCACGCTGACGCTGACGCTGCTGCTGGCGCTCACGTCCGCGCTCGGCCTCGCCGTCGTGCTGTCGGAGCAGTTCGCGGCGCCGCTGGGACTCCTGGCGGAGGGCACGCGCGCGGTCGCGCAGGGCGATTTCACGCGCCGCCAGCCGGTCACTTCGCGCGACGAGCTGGGCGTGCTCACCGAGTCGTTCAACACGATGACCTCCCAGCTTTCCGAGGCGCAGCAGAAGGCCGAGGACTCGCGGCGCGCGACGGAGACCACGCGCGCCTATCTCGAAAGCATCCTGGGCAACCTGTCTGCGGGCGTGCTCGCGTTCGACGACCGGCACCGGCTGCGCACGGCGAACGCGAGCGCGGCGGTGATCCTGCAGCAGCCGCTTGCCGACCTCACGGGGACCGCGCTCGCCGACTGGGGGGGGCGTCTGCCCGCGCTGGCGCCATTCGCGGCACTCGTCGCCGAGGGTTTTCGCGGGAGCCGCGAAGGCCAGTGGCAGAGGCAGGCGGAGTTGTCGGTGGCGAACCTGACCCGCGTCCTGCTGATGCGCGGATCGCGCCTGCCGGTCGCGCCGGTCGCGGGCTATGTCGTGGTCTTCGACGACGTGACGGACCTCGTGCAGGCGCAGCGCGACGCGGCCTGGGGCGAGGTCGCGCGCCGCCTCGCGCACGAGATCAAGAACCCGCTGACGCCGATCCAGCTGTCGGCGGAACGCCTTGCGGTCAAGCTCGCGCCGAAGCTCGACGCAGGCGACCAGGAAACGCTGAAACGCGGCGCGCAGACGATCATCGGGCAGGTTGCTGCGATGAAGCACATGGTCGACGACTTCGCGGTGTACGCCCGCCAGCCGCGCCCGGGGACCATGCAGCCTGTCGACATGGGGGCGCTCTTGCAGGATGTGCTGGCGTTGTACGACAATCTGCGCCCGCACGTCACCCTGTCGCTGCCTTCCGATCCCGCGGTCATCCAGGGCGAACCCACGCGACTTCGCCAGGTGCTGCACAATCTCCTTCAGAATGCGATCGACGCGCAGGGCGACGTGGAAAGTCCCCGCTACGACATCGCGCTCGAATCGAAGGATGACGAGGTCGCGCTCTCGTGCGCCGATGCGGGCGCCGGATTCAGCGACGAAGTATTGCGCCGCGCCTTCGAGCCTTACGTGACGACGAAGGCAAAGGGCACGGGGCTCGGCCTCGCAATCGTGCGAAAGATCGTCGACGAGCACCACGGTCGCGTTCAGCTCTCCAACCGGGACCCGCACGGGGCGCTCGTGACGATTGCGTTCCCGCGCAGCGGCCCGGACAGCGTAGGATAGGCGCCGATGGTCCCCGCCAACGAAATCCTGATCGTCGACGACGAAGTCGGCATCCGCGAGCTGCTTTCCGAAATCCTGCAGGACGAAGGGTATCGTGTCTCGCTTGCCGAGAACGCGACGGAAGCGCGCAGCTATCGCTCGAAGCAGCAGCCGGCGCTGGTGCTGCTCGACATCTGGATGCCCGACACCGATGGCGTGACGCTGCTGCGCGAGTGGGCGGCGTCCGGGCAGCTCACGATGCCCGTCGTCATGATGTCGGGACACGGGACCATCGAGACGGCCGTCGAGGCGACCAAGATCGGCGCCTTCGACTTTCTGGAAAAGCCGGTCGGTCTGCAGAAGCTCCTCGGCACCGTCGCCCGCGCCCTCAAGACCACGCATGCAAAAGAGCCGCGGCGCATCTCGCTCGCGGGGCTCGGCGCGAGCGCGGTGGTGCGCGAGGCCGAGCGCGCGATCGAGCAGCTGCTTGCGGCGAAGAAGCCGGTGCTTCTTCTCGGCGAACCCGGCGCCGGACACGAAATCGCCGCGCGGGCGCTGCAGCAGGCGGAGACGACCTGGCTCTCGCTTGCTTCCGGCTCCCGCCTCGCGGCGAATCCGCTGGCGGTGCTCGACGAGGCGCGCGACGGCACGCTCCACTGTTCCGAAATCGGGCAATACGCAAAGGCCGAACAGAAAGGGCTTTCCTTCCTGCTGCCGAAGCTGGAGCGCGCGAACGTGACGCTCGTGTGCACGAGCGCGGAACCGCTCGGCAATCTCGCCGCCGAGGGCAAGTTCGATCCGGCGCTGCTTGCCGCCCTTTCGATCGGGGCGGTCCTGCTGCCGCCGCTGCGCGCGCGCCGGGAGGACATACCCGCGCTGGTCGAGCGCATCTGGCGCGACATCAGGGCCACGCAGAAGGACGCCGAGCGCGGACCGGCGCGGCAGGCGTCGCTGTCGGCCGCCGCGCTCATGGCGCTGACCAACGCCTACTGGCCCGGAAACGTCGACCACCTGCAGAACGTGGTCGCGAATCTCGCGCTCAACGCCGGCGCGGGCGAGATTTCGCCCGACCACGTCAAGCGTCTCTTGGGAGAAGCCGCCGCCGCGAACCAGGCGGTCGCACCGGAAATCACCGCGCGCTTCTTCGAGCTGCCGCTCCGTGAGGCGCGCGAGGCCTTCGAGCGCATCTATTTCGAGCAGCTCCTGGGGCGCGAGCAGAGCAACATGAGCCGCGTTGCGGACAAGGCGGGCCTCGAGCGCACGCACCTCTACCGCAAGCTGAAGCAGCTCAACATCCGCTTCGCGCGCCGCGGCGAGGATCCCGGCGGCAACGGCGGCGATCCCGCCTGACTGCGCACCCTCGTGCGCAAGGGGCAGGCGATACGATGAGCGCGGCCGCGGGCACGCAAAAGCGCATGGCGCCGCTCGTCATCGGCGCGATCGGTGTCGTCTACGGCGACATCGGCACGTCGCCGCTCTACACGCTGCGGCAGTGCTTCACCGGGTCTCACTCGCTGGCGCTCACGCCGGCCAACGTTCTCGGCATCCTCTCGATCATATTCTGGGCGCTCATGATCGTCGTGACGCTGAAGTACGTCACGCTGATCATGCGCGCGGACAACCGGGGCGAAGGCGGCATTCTCGCGCTGACTGCGCTTGTGTCCCGCGGGCTCGAGCGCCAGGCGCGCCTGCGATGGTGGCTTGTCGGCTTCGGGATCTTCGGCGCCGCGATGTTCTACGGCGACGGGATGATCACCCCGGCAATCTCCGTGCTGGGCGCAGTCGAGGGGCTCGAGATCATTGCGCCGCAGCTGCACCCGTTCATCGTGCCGGTGACGCTCGCGGTCATCTTCGCGCTGTTCGCGATCCAGCGGCGGGGCACGGCGAGCGTGGGCATCCTTTTCGGACCGGTGATGTGCCTCTGGTTCGTGGTGCTGGCCGTGTTGGGAATGATCGAGGTCGTCGGGAACCCCGACGTGCTGCGCGCGGTGAATCCCGCCTACGCGATCGCGTTCGTCGGCGCGAGCCCCAAGATCGCGTTTCTCGCTCTGGGGGCCGTCGTGCTTGCGGTGACCGGAACCGAGGCGCTCTACGCCGACATGGGCCATTTCGGCGCCGCGCCCATCCGGCGCGCGTGGCTCCTGTTCGTGATGCCCGCGCTCGTCATCAACTATTTCGGACAGGGCGCCTTGTTGCTCGCCGATCCCGCAACGATCAAGAACCCGTTCTACCTGCTGGCCCCGCAGTGGGCGCTCATCCCGCTCGTGATTCTCGCGACCTGTGCGGCGGTGATCGCGTCGCAGGCCGTCATTTCCGGCGCCTTTTCGCTCACCCGCGCGGCGATCCAGATGGGCTACTGTCCGCGCCTCAAGCTTCTGCACACCTCGGAGCGCGAGATCGGCCAGATCTACGTGCCCTTCATCAACTGGACGCTTCTCGTGGCGGTGTCGCTGCTGGTGCTGGGTTTCCGGAGCTCGGACAATCTCGGCGGGGCCTACGGGATCGCGGTGACGCTCGCGATGATGATCGACTCGGTGCTGATTTTCGTCGTCATGCGCAGGGTCTGGGGTTGGCGGAGGCCCGTCGCGGTGGCGCTCGCCCTGCCGCTCGGGGCGATCGACGTCGCGTTCCTCGCGTCGAATTCACTCAAGATCCCCGACGGCGGATGGTTCCCGCTGCTGGTCGGCGGGGCGGTGTTCACGCTGCTCACGACGTGGAAGCGCGGTCGGGCGCTGCTGATGGAGCGGCTCAGCGAGGATTCGATGCCGCTCGACGTGTTCATTCAGAGCATCACGGCGAGCCCGCCGGCGCGCGTCCCGGGGACCGCGGTGTTCCTCACATCGACCGTGGACCGCGTCCCGCACGCGCTGCTGCACAACCTCAAGCACAACAAGGTGCTGCACGACCAGGTCGTGTTTCTCACCGTCCACACGCGCGATATTCCGCGCGTACCCGTCGCGGAAAGGATCGCGATCCGCGACCTCGGGTGCTCGTTCTGGGGGCTCGAGGCGAGCTATGGATTCATGGAGGAACCCGACGTTCCCGAGTTGCTTGACCTCTGTGGCCAGCACGGGCTCGAGTTCGACACGATGGACACGTCGTTCTTCGTCTCCCGCGAGACGCTGATCCCGTCGGTTGCGCCAGGCATGGCGCTCTGGCGAGAGCGCCTGTTTGTCGCGCTGTCGAAGATGGCGGTCAAGGCGACCGACTTTTTCAACGTGCCGACGAATCGCGTGGTCGAGCTCGGGACGCAGGTGGAGTTATAGCGACCGCAGACGGCGCGCTGCGACGCTTCGCGTCGGCGCGCGCAATTTGCAATCGATGGAGATCCGACGATCGGCTTGGGGCCTCGGCTCCGCTCGCGGGATGTCTTGCGGCGGAAAGAGCAACGCCGGCTCCGGAAATTCCGGATGCCGGCGTTATCGGTTGCCCTTGCTGAAGTGTCAGTCCGCGGTCATCTGCGACTTCATCGACTTGATCGCCTTGCTCTCGATCTGGCGGATCCGCTCGGCGGATACTCCGTACTCGGTCGCAAGGTCCTGCAGCGTCGCCGGGTCGTCCTCGCGCAGCCAGCGCGCCTCGATGATTCGCCGGCTGCGGTCGTCGAGCTTGGCCAGCGCGCGGGTCAGGCCCGCCGAGCGGTTGCTCGCGGTCTCCGCGCGCTCGAGAATCTGCGCGGGCTCGTCCTCGCGGTCGGACAGCCAGTCGATCGGCGATCCCGGGCCGCCATCGTCGTCGGGCTGCGGGTCGAGCGCCACGTCGCGGCCCGATAGCCGGGTTTCCATCTCGACGACCTCCTCGGGCTTGACGCCGAGCTCCCTGGCGATCGCCCTCGCGTCGTCCGGCGAAAGGCTCGCGCTGCTTTTCTTCATGCTGCGCAGATTGAAGAAGAGCTTGCGCTGCGCCTTGGTGGTCGCGATCTTCACGAGCCGCCAATTGCGCAGGATGTATTCGTGGATTTCGGCGCGGATCCAGTGCAGGGCGAACGACACGAGCCGCACGCCTCGCTCGGGGTCGAATCGGCGCACGGCCTTCATCAGGCCGACGTTGCCCTCCTGGATGAGGTCGGCCTGCGGCAGTCCATACCCGCGGTACTGTCGGCTCACTGCGACCACGAGACGCAGGTGCGACATGACGAGTTCGCGCGCGGCAGAGACGTCGTCGTCGCGCTGGAGTCTGCGCCCGAGGGCGGTCTCCTGCTCGGCGGTCAGCAGCGGAAAGCGATTGACCGCCTGGATGTAATGATCCAGGCTCCCCAACGATGAGGGGGTGGGAAACGTCAACGCGGTTCCGGTCATCCGTTTTTCTCCTTCGTCAGGAGCATCCAAAGCCGTAAATAAGGCTCCGGACCCTCGATTGAATTTTAGCACTCGGTCGTCTCAGAGTGCTAAACCGGCCGAAAAGTTCCCGATCGTTTTGATCGGGTATTGTCCGTCTTGCCGGGTACCGGTGCGGGCGACTTCGACGTCCTCGATCGGAGGAACCGCTGCGTACGCTCGCCGGAAGCGACGCCGACTCACCTATCTGGCAAGGCACCGAGCAAGAGTGAATGCCCGCTCCGAGATTGCTTCCCTCGTGTCCCTAGGCTCCGACGTGATAGGACCACGCCCTGCCCGGGGAGCGAATGACGGCGAGACGAACACCCGGAATCAGGGGTTGAACTGCGGCGCTGTAGCGCCCGCAAGCCGGCGATTTCACTACCCGACGAGCGCCTCGACGAAGTCCGCGGCAACGAAGGGCTTCATGTCGTCGAGTCCCTCCCCGACCCCGACGAACCGGACCGGGACCGGGTGCTCGCGGGCAATCGCGGCAACGATTCCGCCCTTGGCGGTGCCGTCGAGCTTGGTCAGCACGAGGCCCGTCAGCCCCAGCGCCGCGTCGAACGCGCGGACCTGGGCGAGCGCATTCTGTCCCGTGCTGGCGTCGAGAACGAGCAGCGTCTCGTGCGGCGCGGTCGCGTCGGTCTTCCGGATGACGCGCTGGACCTTCCGGATCTCGTCCATCAGGTGAAGCTGCGTCGGCAGCCGGCCTGCCGTGTCGGCGAGCACGATGTCGGTCCCCCGCGCCCTCGCGGCTCCGATCGCATCGAACATCACCGCCGCCGCATCGCCGCCGGCCTGCGCGATCACCGAGATTCCATTGCGCTCGCCCCAGACGGCGAGCTGCTCGCGTGCCGCGGCCCGGAACGTGTCACCGGCAGCCAGCAGCACCGACAATCCCTGTGCCTGCAAAGCTTTCGCCAGCTTCCCGATCGTGGTCGTCTTGCCGGCGCCGTTGACGCCGGCGAGCATGATCACGTAAGGCCGCGCGGCCCCAACGACGAGCGGCTTCTCGAGCGGGACAAGGAGTTCGACCAGCGCGTCCTTCAACATCGACTTCGGATCGCCCTGTCCGCCCGCGCGCTTCCAGCGCGCGCGAAGGTCCTCGATCAGCGTTGCCGTCGCGGCGACTCCGACGTCGGCGGTGAGGAGCGCCGTTTCGATCGCCTCCAGCGTGTCGTCGTCGAGCACCGGCCGGCGCAAGGCGGATGCGATCGCGCCCCCGAACTTTTCCCGAGAGCGTGCGAGTCCCTCTTTGAGGCGCTCGCTCCATGGCTTGGCGTCGGCAGCGCGGTCGCGCTTGAAGAGGTCGAACATCGGCGGAAATCGTGCGTGCTTGGGCGAGGCGGCGCGCGCAGTGCAGCCGGCTGGAAAGGTCAGCGCGCCGACGAAGCTATAATTTTACCCGTTTGCCGCGTCGCTCCCGCGCATCCCGGGGCCTCGCAACTCCAGAACCCTGACCCCTTGCCCACGCCTCGCGCGAATCGTGTGCGAATCATCGGCGGCGTCTATCGCGGCCGCATCGTGCGGTTTCCCGCCGTCGAGGGGCTGCGCCCGACACCGGACCGCGTTCGCGAGACACTGTTCAATTGGTTGGGCCAGGATCTGACGGGGAAGCGGACTCTGGATCTCTATTCCGGATCCGGCGCGCTGTCGCTGGAGGCGGTGTCGCGAGGCGCGGCGCTTGCCGTAGCGGTTGACCGGAGCCCTGCGTTGATCGAATCGCTACGGACGACTGCCGGTACGCTCGCAGCGGCGGCTCTCGAAGCGCATGTCGGAGACGCGCAGGCGTTTCTGCGGGCCGAGCGCCGTCCATTCGACGTGATTTTTGCCGACCCGCCGTTTCGCGAAGACCCGTGGCCGTGGCTGCTGCCCGCGTGCCTCGGTCGCCTCGCCCCGCGCGGCCACATCTACGCCGAATCCGGCGCACAGGTCGCAGCATCGCCAGGGCTCGTCCTCTGGCGCCGCGACAGGGCGGGGCAGGTGCATTATCATCTTTTCACCCGGTCGGAATCCGCGGGATGATTCAGGGCCGCAGAATCCCTCACCGATTGCCGATCGCAAACGCGCCGCGTCGTCGACGCGCATCCATATCGGGCTGCCCATGCTGAAGGTCGTCTACCCCGGCACGTTCGACCCGCTGACGCGGGGACACGAGGACATCGTGCGCCGCGCCGCGCGCCTTTTCGACCGCGTGGTCGTGGGTATCGCCGACAGCGAGTCGAAGCACCCGTTTTTCACGACGGACGAGCGCGTCGCGATGGCGCGCGCGGTCCTCGCGCCCTACGCAAACGTCGAGGTGACGGCGTTTTCGACGCTGCTCATGGATTTCGTCCACGCGCAGGACGCCCGCGCGATCCTGCGCGGCCTGCGAGCCGCGTCCGATTTCGAGTACGAGTTCCAGATGGCGGGAATGAACCGGAACCTTTATCCCGACGTCGAAACGCTGTTCCTGACGCCGTCCGAGCAGTACATGTTCGTCTCGGCAACCATTGTCCGCGAGATCGCGAAATTCGGCGGCGATGTCTCTGCGTTCGTTCACCCCCTTGTCCTCGCGAAGCTCGCCGACAAGGTCGCTCTTCAGCGGCGAAATTAGTCGGCAGACCTGAGCGCTGTCATGACCGCCGCGCGTGGTCCGGGCCATTCAAAATAGCTGTTTGCATACATGTCACTGATCATCACCGACGAATGCATCAATTGCGACGTCTGCGAGCCCGAATGTCCCAACGGCGCGATTTCCCAGGGGGTGGAAATCTACGTCATCGATCCCGCGAAGTGCACCGAATGCGTCGGGCATTTTGATGTGCCGCAGTGCGTCGAGGTCTGCCCGGTCGACTGCATTCCGGTCGATCCTGCCCATAGCGAGACCAAGGAACAATTGCTGCGCAAGTATGAAGCGCTGATGGCCGCGAAGACGGGGTAGCGACGCGAGCCGGGAAGCAGGGGCCCCCGAGCGTAGCGAGAGGGGATGCGACCGGGGCGAGTCGGCGCAAGCGGCCGACAAATCGACGCAACGATTGACGGGGTGCGTGCGGAGGCCGCGACGCGAGCCGGGAAGCAGGGAGCGCGTTCGGAGGCCGACAACGTGACCTCACGAATAGCGTAGCGGGTGCGGAGGCCGAACCGAGCGCGAAACGGCAAGGGGATGCGACCGGGGCGAGTCGGCGCAAGCGGCCGACGTCTCGACGCAACGATTGACGGGGTGCGCGCGGAGGCCGCGGGGTGCGCGGCCGAGAGGGCCGACGGCCGTCAGGCGTTCGCGGCCTGAGGGAGTCCTTCCGGGTTCTCGATGATGGCGTCGATCGCGCCGACCGCGCGCATCAGTGCGCGCAATTGCGCGACCAGCGCTTCCTCCTGCTGACCGAGCTCGGCCAAGCGCTCTTCGAGCTCGCCGCTCGCCCGGTGGATTCGCTTGATGCTGTCAAGGCGGCGGCGCAGCTGGATGTGGTGTTCCTTCACCTGCGTCTCGAGCGGCGACATCACGGCCTTGAGCCAGCTTTCGATGTCCCGGTTCGCGATGTCGTAGAGATGCTTGACCCGCGACGCGATGGTCTCGAAAAAGCGTTTCATCAGCGCGAACTTGGCCTTGCTGACCATGTTCCACAGCGTGTTGAAGTGCTGATTGTAGGCACGCTCGAGGCGGTCGATTTCCTTCTGGTACTTGAGCATCGAGAACGGGGGGGGCGTGTATTGCTCGAGGCCGTGCTCCTTGGCGAAGCGTCCGTACATCGCCTGCATCATGTCGTGAATCTCCGCGCTCCTGCGCGCGGCCTCGTCGAAATCGTGGCGAATGGTGGCGAAGAACTCGTTCATCGCGCCACGCACGCCCTTGGTGAAGGGGCTGTCCTCGATGTGGCGCCGGGTGCGCCCCGCATTGGCGCGCAGGGCGTCGAGCCCGATCACGTCGAAGAGTTCGTTGGTCTGCTGCGCGAACACGTTCCGCAGTGCGGTGAATCGCTGGAGCCCTCGCTCGAAGAGGTCCTTCTCCTGCCGCACGCGTTCCATCATGTGTTCGACGACATCCTGATTCTTGCCGCGCAGCGCGCGCAGCTCGGTCGACTGCTCGGTGATGCCGCTTTGCCGTGCGTCGAGCAGTACCCGCACGCTGCCCGCGAGCGCCTTCACCTCCGCCTGTGTCGCGGCGCCGACGATGTCGCGCTTGGCAGGGATGAGCTTTCGCAACAACGCTTCCTCGAGCACCGGGAGCCGGCTTTTCGCGAGCAGCGCGTCGTCGCCATTCACCTTCGCCAGGAGCGCCTTCTGCGCGGTGACCGCGAACACCTGCGCGGGCGGGATGCCCAGGAGCTGGGCGGAAGAGCTGACCTGCCGCTCGATCTCGGCGTCGACCTCCTCCTCCGTTTTGAGATCGTCCCAAAGCCCGTCGATCTTGTTCAGGATGACGATGCGGCCGGCGCGCGTGGCGGGGTCTTCGCCCGCCAGGTGCCGGTTCCACACCTCGAGGTCTGTCTTGGTCACGCCCGCGTCGGCCGCGAGGATGAACAGCACCGCGTGGGCGTTCGGAAGCAGGTTGAGCGTGAGCTCGGGCTCCGTGCCGATCGCGTTGAGTCCGGGCGTGTCGAGGATGACGAGTCCCTGCTGCAGCAGCGGGTGCGGAAAGTTGATCACCGCGTGCCGCCAGCACGGAATGTCCACATCGCCTTCGCCGCCTGACTCGCGCGCGGACGCGAAGTCTTCTTCTTCGTAGAGCCCGTACTTGCGTGCGAGCGCCACCGGGACGCGCTTCACCTGGGAGACGCGCGAAAGCACCTCGCTCATCCGGTCCGCGCTCGAGAGATCGAGCGGTATCGTCACCCATTCGTCGGCGTAGTTCTTGAATTCCGCCACCGTCGCGTCCGTCAACCGCGTCTCGATGGGCAGGAGGCGGATCGCCGGCGGCCGCGAAGGGTCGTGGAGGAGCTCGGTCGGGCACATCGTGGTGCGACCCGCCGACGACGGCAGCAGCCGTTGCCCGAAATCGGCGAAGAAGATCGCGTTGATGAGCTCGGATTTCCCGCGAGAGAACTCGGCCACGAAGGCGACGACGAGCTTGTCCTGGTGGAGCCGCTCCAGCAGGCGCTGCACCTTGAGGTCGATCTGGGAGTCGGCGAGGTCCTCGTGCGCAAGCCACTCGTGCAGTGCCGATATGCCCGATGAGAGCCGCCGCCGCCAGTCGCTGTACGCCTCGAATCGCGCGGCGATTTCACGCGAAGGCGCAAGGGCGCTGCTGGGGCGGGCCGGCGGCATCATCGGGTGGGCGTGCGGTTTTGAGCGGGGAAGCGAATTTAGCACGGCGAGTCAAGCATTTCCCGTGCCGCCCATCGGCCGCGGAGGAACGTCAGGGGCGGGCGGCGAGCGCTCAACCCTGGCAACGCGGGCAATACGACGTTGCGCGCCCCCCCTGTCGGAGCGACTTTATTGCGGTGCCGCAAACGCGGCACGGGCACCCTTCCCGTCCGTAGACGTAGTAGTCGCTCTGAAATTGCCCGGGCTCGCCCCGGCTGTCCACATAATCCCGAAGCGTCGACCCGCCCTTGGCAATGGCGTCCTCGAGCGTTTGTCGGACGGCCTCCAGCAATCGGGCGCAGCGGGAACGGGAAAGACGGAACGCGGCAATCGTGGGCCGAATTCCGGCGCGAAACAGGGATTCGTTGGCGTAGATGTTCCCCACCCCGACGATGAGGCGGTTGTCCATGAGCGCGAGTTTGATGGCCGCTTTCCGGCGCCGCGTCGCCGCCCACAGGTAGGCAACGTCGCAGGCGGGGTCGAAGGGCTCCCGGACCCAGCGAGGCCAGGAGCGGGTGCGCATCGGCGGGCGGCCGCAGCCAAAGCAGGGCGCCGAACCGGCGGGGATCGCGGTAGCGCAGCGTGACCCCGGAGTCGAGCACGATGTCGAAATGGTCGTGCTTTTCGCGCGGCGGAACCCGTGTGAACCCGCGCAGGCTACCCGTCATGCCAAGGTGGACCAGCAGGGTGTCCGGGCCGACGCGAAAGAGCAGGTACTTGCTTCGCCGTTCGAGCGCGTCGATGGTTCGCCCGACGAGGTTCTTTTCCACCGCGCGGGGAACCGGCCAGCGAAGGCGCCGGTCGTAGATGTGAACCGCCACGACGCGACGGCCGATGGCGACAGCGGCAATGCCGCGCCGGGTGGTTTCGACTTCGGGCAATTCCGGCATGGCTTGAACCGGGAAGCAAATGCGCGGGGCGCCGCGGTTTGTTGCGCTGCCGAATATACCCTACACTCGGCGGACGGCATGGTCCCCGGGACGCCCGCAGGCGGAACGGGACTTCCACCACATCGCGGGACAGTTATCTTGCCTTCAACTCGACGTCTTGGTATTGCGGCTAGCTTCTGCATCAGCGCAGTCGCGATCTCGTTCGCGGGCATCGCCCAAGGCCAGGCGCAATCCGGGCGGGAACCGCCCGCCCCGCCGGTTGCCGCGACGACTGGCGGCGGTCTCACGCCCGAGCTCATGTATCGCCTTTTGCTCGGCGACGTCGCGTTGCAGCGCGGCGAGCCGGCGCTCGCAGCCCGCGCTTATCTCGAGGCTGCCCGCGAGACGCGCGATCCGTTGCTTGCGCGACGGGCGACCGAGATCGCCGTCGGCGCACGGGCGCGGGCGCTCACGCTCGAGGCTGCGCGCTATTGGAGCGAGGTCGACCCGGCCGCTGCGCGGCCGAAGCAACTGATCGCGGCACTGGCGAACGGCGCGGGAGGCAAGGGATTTGACGGTCCGGGGGTCGGCAGCGACCTCAAAGTGGAGCTCGAACGGGTTCTTGCCGACGCGGCCGCCTCGCCCGCCACACTGGGGGAAGCGTTCCTCCAGCTCAATCGACTGCTCGCCCAGGAGCCCGACAAGCAGGCCACGTTGCGGCTGGTCGAAACGGTCGCGCAGCCCTACGCCGAACTCGCCGAGGCGCGTTTCGCGGTTGCGCTCGCCGCCTACAACACCGGACTGGCCGATCTGTCGACGTCGTCGACCGCGCTGCGGGAGATCGATCGCGCACTGATGCTGAAGCCCGGCTGGGAGCGCGCGGCGATGCTGAAGGCCGAGATCCTCGGCAAGCGTTCGCGGACCGAGGCGACCGAATACCTGGTCGCCTATCTCAAGGCGCATCCGGATTCCAAGGCGGCGGCGGGATCGCTCGCCCAGTTCTATGTCGAGCAGAAGCGCTACGCGGATGCGCGCGCGATCTTCGAGCGGTTTTGGGCGGCGGACAAGGCCAATCGCGACTACGAGTTCGCAATCGCGGCGCTTGCTGTCCAGATGAAGGACTGGGAGAGCGCCGAGACGCTGTTCCAGGACCTGAAGCGGGCGAATTACGACGAAAACGGCGGCGTCGACCTCTATCTGGCGCAAATCGCCGAGGAAACCGGCCGCTACGCGCTCGCCTTCGAGCGCTACGTGGCGGTTCCCGACGGCGAGCGGGCCTGGGTCGCGAAGCTTCGCGCGGCGGCGATGCTCGCGAAACAGAACCAGATGGCCGAAGCACGGCGCTACCTCGCGGACCTGCCGGCTGTCACGATCGAACAACGCGTCCAGGTGCGGCAGGCCGAGGCGCAGCTTCTGCGCGACGCCGGCGACAATGCCGGCGCGTACGCCACGCTGGCGCAGGGGCTGGTCGAGCAGCCCGACCAGACGGAGCTTCTGTACGACATCGCGATGGTTGCCGAAAAGCTCGACAAAATCGATGTCGTCGAGGCCCGCCTGACCCGGCTGATCGAATTGAACCCCGACAATGCGCAGGCGCTCAACGCGCTGGGTTATACGCTTGTCGACCGGACGCAGCGCACGGCGGAAGGCCTGGCGCTGATCGAGCGTGCGCACAAGCTGGCGCCCGACGACCCCTTCATCCTCGACAGCATGGGGTGGGCGCAGTTCCGGATGGGAAATCTCGACGTCGCCGAAGGATACCTGCGGCGCGCGCTTGCCGAGCGGCAGGATGCCGAGATCGCGTCGCATCTCGGCGAAGTGCTCTGGGCGAAGGGAGAGAGGGCGCGCGCACAGGAAATCTGGCGGTCGCAGCTCAAGTCCACGCCCGACAATCCGGTGCTGCTCGAGACGATGCGCCGGTACGCCCCGTAGCCGTTGTCCTCGCGCATCCGGGAAGGGGGTGTCGCGGCGGCACTGGCAGCGATCCTGCTCGCTGCCTGCGCGGCGGCGCCGCCGCGGGAACCGTTCCCCGGCAGCGCCGCGACCGACGCGCCATTCGCGATCGACGGGAGGCTGTCCGTGCGCCGCGGCAACGAGGCCGTGACCGCGAACTTTTCCTGGCGCCACGAGCCACATCGCGATGACATCAGCCTGTCGTCGCCGCTCGGGCAGGCGCTCGCCGAGATTTCCGCGGATGCGCTGACCCCGCGCTACGAACTTCGCGGAGCCGATGGCCGCCGCGAAGAGGCGCCCGATTGGTCGGCGTTGACCGAACGCGCTCTCGGCGCATCGTTGCCGGTCGAAGGGCTCGCCACGTGGATTGTCGGTGCGCCGCGCCCCGGTGCGCCCTATCGCGTCGAGTCCGACGGTTCCGGGCGACCCGCGGTGCTGCGGCAAGACGGGTGGGAAATCGTCTTCGGGTACGCCGATGCCGAGGCTCGACTGCCCGCCCGCGTGCAGCTCTCGCAACAGGACGTCGAGCTCCGGATCGTCGTATTGCAGCGGCGCTGAATGCGCCACCGACGAAGCCTTCCGATCCGCTGCGCTCACGTTGACAATTCCCGCATGCGCACATTGACCGTCCCGGCGCCCGCCAAGCTCAATCTCTTTCTGCACGTGACCGGTCGTCGCGCGGACGGTCGACATTCGCTGGAAACGCTCCTCGTGCCACTCGACCATGGCGACACGGTGACGCTCGCGCTTCGCGACGACGGCGCGATTGTCCGCGATTCGGGGTGGCAGGAGGTCCCGGCGGAACACGATCTCGCCGTGCGCGCGGCTCGCGCGCTCAAGTCGGCAACGGGTTGCCGCCTGGGCGTCGAGATCACCGTGACGAAGCGGATCCCCGTGGGCGGCGGGTTGGGCGGCGGGAGTTCCGACGCGGCATCCGTCCTCCTCGCGCTCAATCGGCTGTGGGGAATTCACCTTCCGCGGCCAATGCTCATGGAAATCGGTCTCGCGCTCGGGGCCGACGTTCCGTTCTTCGTCTTCGGCGAACCGGCGTTCGCGAGCGGCATCGGCGAGATCCTCCGGCCGGTGACCTACCCGGCGACGTGGGTCGCGATCATCGCGCCGTCCGTCAGCGTTTCCACCGCGAGCATTTTCGCGGCGCCGGAATTGACACGCGACACACCGTCGGCGAAAATGGACGTCTTTTCCGAGGGTTATGGCCGGAACGATCTGCAATCGGCGGCGATGGCGCGCCATCCGGAGATCGGCGTGGCCTTGGCCGAATTGCGCAAGCGCTCGCCGCATGCGCGGATGACGGGATCGGGGAGTTCGGTGTTCGCGTCGTTTGCATCGGGCGAGCTAGCGCGCGACGCCGTCCAGGCGAGGTTGCCCGGCATGCATGGCTTTGTTGCCCGCACGCTGTCCCGCCATCCGCTCGCCCCGCTCGCGTGAACCCCGGAATCGATTCCAGCCGTAACGATTCGCGCCTCGTGCAACGCGGGTGCGGCGGTTTTTCCCGCTGGGGAGTCGCCAAGTTGGTTAAGGCACCGGATTTTGATTCCGGCATTCGAAGGTTCGAATCCTTCCTCCCCAGCCATTTTTGCACGGGTACGTCGGGCGGCTGCGCCCGAGTCTCTGCGCGAGCCTGACGCCGCGGCCATGGCGTTCGAGCGCATGCGAGTATTCACGGGCAACGCGAATCCGCGGCTGGCCGAGGCCGTGTGCCGTCATCTCAACATCAGCCTCGGACGCTGCGTGGTCGGCCGCTTCTCCGACGGCGAAGTGATGGTCGAGCTCCTCGAGAATGTTCGCGGGCGCGATGTGTTCGTTCTGCAATCGACCAGCGCGCCGACGAACGACAATCTGATGGAGATCATGGTGATGGCGGACGCGCTGAAACGCGCATCTGCCGGGCGCATCACCGCGTGCATTCCGTATTTCGGCTATGCGCGCCAGGACCGACGCCCGCGATCGGCACGCGTGCCGATTACCGCAAAGGTCGTCGCCGACATGCTGACGACGGTGGGCGTCAACCGGGCGATGGTGATGGACCTTCACGCGGACCAGATCCAGGGATTCTTCAACATCCCCGTCGACAACATCTACGCGACGCCCATCCTGCTGGGCGACCTATGGAAACAGAGCTACGAGGACCTCCTGGTCGTTTCGCCGGACGTCGGCGGCGTGGTTCGCGCGCGGGCGATCGCCAAGCGACTCGACTCCGATCTCGCGATCATCGACAAGCGTCGCCCCCGGGCCAACGTTTCGGAGGTGATGAACATCATCGGCGACGTTTCGGGGCGCACATGCGTGATCATGGATGACATCGTCGACACGGCGAACACGCTGTGCAAGGCGGCAACCGCGCTGAAGGAGCACGGCGCAAGGAAGGTGGTCGCCTACTGCACGCATCCGGTGCTCTCCGGCGGCGCGGTTGCGCGAATCGGCGCCTCGGAGCTCGACGAGATCGTCGTCACCGACACGATCCCGCTTACCGACGAAGCCCGAGCGTGTCCGCGCGTCCGCCAGCTCTCGTGCGCGCAGCTCCTCGCGGAAACCATGACGAGGGTGTCGAACGAGGAATCCGTAAGCTCTCTGTTTACCGAGTAGCGCCGCGAGCCGGGAAGCCGGGGCCCCGCGCGCGGGTAGCGCGTGGGGAAGCGACCGGGGCGAGTCGGCGCAGGAGGCCGACGACGCACGCGCTGCATCTCTCTACCGAGGCGGAGGCCGAGGCGCGAGCCGGGAAGCCGGGGCCCGCGCGGGTAGCGCGTGGGGAAGCGACCGGGGCGAGTCGGCGCAGGAGGCCGACGACGCACGCGCTGCATCTCTCTACCGAGGCGGAGGCCGAGGCCGAGCGGGAAGCCGGGCCGCGCGCGGGTAGCGCGTGGGGAAGCGACCGGGGCGAGTCGGCGCAGGAGGCCGACGAACGCGTTGCATTTCGCTACCGAAGCGGAGGCCGAGGCGCGAGCCGGATAGCGGTGGTACCGGTACGGCGGTGGGTCGCCGGTCGGCTGGCGCGTGGCTCCGTTTCCGGTTATAATTCAAAGCTTTCCCGGGCAGCGGGTCTCGAACCTTCTCCCCGGATGTCGCCAACCGCGGACGACCGTCAACTCGCATTTCCTGCGAGGATATCCGGAAGGCCGCAGACATCGGGAGCCGTACCATGCAATTCGAATTCACCGCTTTTCCGCGTACGCAGGAAGGCCGCGGCGCGAGCCGCCGCATGCGGCGGTCCGGCAAGGCGCCGGGCATCGTCTACGGAGGCGCCGGCGAGCCGCAGCCCATCGAGCTCGACCACAACGCGCTCTTTCATGCGCTGCGCAACGAGGCGTTTCACGCATCGATTCTCACGATGAAGCTCGGGAGCGCCGCGACGAAAGTTCTGCTGCGCGACGTGCAGATGCATCCCTTCCGAAACGAGATCCTGCACGTCGACTTCCAGCGCGTCGACGAGAATCGCAAGATCCACATGAAGGTGCCGCTCCACTTCGTCAACGGCGAGCTTTCGCCGGCGGTCAAGGTCTCCAGCGCAATCGTGACGCATGTTCTGAACGAGCTCGACGTTTCGTGCTTGCCGAAGGATCTTCCGGAGTTCATCGAAGTCGACCTTGCGACACTCGACGTCGGCCATTCGATCCACGTGTCGGCACTGAAGCTCCCGGCGGGAGTCTCGCTCGTCGTGCGGGGCAAAGCCGATCCCGTCGTCGCGGCGGCGATCGTGCCGAAGGCGGTGGTCGAGGAGGTGGTCGAAGCCGAAGTCGTGCCTGGCGCGGAGGCGGGCGCCGTTGCAGGGGCTGCGGCACCGGGCGCGCCTGCGGCCGAGGCGAAGCCGGCCGAGGCAGGCGGCGGCGACAAGAAAGACGCGGGCAAGGACGACAAGAAGAAGAAGTAGGCCTTCGCGTCGCCTCGGCACGATGGCCCGCCGCATCCGGCGGGCCTTTTTGCTGCCCGGGCGCAACGCGCAGCCGGTAACGCTAGAGCATCCACATGGGCGCACCCATTCGTCTCGTCGTCGGACTTGGAAATCCGGGTCGCGAACACGACGCGACACGGCATAACGCGGGCTTCTGGCTCGTCGATGCGCTCGCCGCGCAGCTGGGCGCCTCGTTTGCGACAGAATCGAAGTTTCACGGCCAGGTCGCACGCGCTGGCGATCTGCGGCTTCTGAAGCCCGGCACGTACATGAATCTGTCGGGCCGAGCCGTCGCGGCGCTCACCCGCTTCTTTGCCATTGCTCCTGCAGAAATTCTGGTCGCCCACGACGAGCTCGATCTCCCGCCCGGCGAGTCGAAGATGAAAATCGGCGGCGGCAACGCCGGGCACAATGGCCTGCGCGACATCGACCTCCAGCTCGGCACGTCGGAATTCTGGCGGCTGCGGCTGGGAATCGGCCATCCGCGCGATTCCGCAATTCCTCAGCAGGACGTCGTTGACTACGTGCTGCGGCCGCCCTCCGCCGACGAGCGTGCACGGATCGGTGCAGCGATCGAGCGGGCGCTCAAGGCGTGGCCCGCGATTGCCGCGGGCGATTTCGAGCGCGCGATGCTTCTGCTGCACACGAAAGAGACGCCATGACCGAGCGCGATTGCACGACGGTGAAAGCGCCCTTGCGCCACCCCTCGTCCGCTGGGGGCTTTGCAGCGCAGATCACCGCCGGCGGCATCCCGCGCTTGCGCACGCGCGCTTCGTGCCACGGATTTGCGCTGCACACACGGATGTCGTTGGCGAGAAGCCGACAACTCGGCAAATCGACGACCGAAACGAGTGCGGAGGCCGGTCGATGAGCCTCAAATGCGGCATCGTCGGACTGCCCAACGTCGGCAAGTCGACATTGTTCAACGCTCTCACGCGCGCGGGCATCGCCGCCGAGAATTATCCGTTCTGCACGATCGAGCCCAACGTCGGCATCGTCGAGGTGCCCGATCCGAGGCTCGCCGCGCTCGCCGCGATTGCGCGTCCCGAAAAAGTGATTCCGGCGACGGTCGAGTTCGTCGACATCGCCGGACTCGTCGCGGGCGCGTCGAAGGGCGAAGGGCTCGGCAACCAGTTCCTCGCGAACATTCGCGAGACCGACGCGATCGCGCACGTCGTCCGCTGCTTCGAGGACGACAACGTCGTCCACGTCGCAGGGAAGGTGAACCCTGTTTCGGACATCGCGACGATCGACACCGAATTGGCGCTCGCCGATCTCGCGGCGGTCGAGAAGCAGCTCTCCAAATTCGAAAAGGTCGCGCGCGCCGGTGGCGACAAGGAAGCGCAGCGGATCGTTTCCGCACTGAAAAAAGTCGAGACGGTGCTGGACCAGGGCCTGCCCGCGCGCGCGGCGGATCTGTATCCCGAAGAGCGCGATGTCCTGCGCCCGTTCTTCCTGCTCACGATGAAGCCGACGATGTACGTGGCGAACGTCGGCGAGCACGGCTTTCACGACAATCCGCTGCTGGGCGCGGTGGAAGCGCATGCCGCGAAGGAAGGCGCCCCGGTGGTGCCGGTGTGCGCGTCGCTGGAGGCCGAGATCGCCGATCTCGACGGCGAGGACAAGCTCGCGTTTCTCGCCGACTTGGGCCTTTCCGAGCCGGGGCTCGACCGCGTCATCCACGCGGGGTACCGGCTGCTCGGACTCGAGACCTACCTCACGGCGGGACCCAAGGAGGTGCGCGCATGGACGATCCACGCCGGTGCGACCGCGCCACAGGCGGCTGGCGTGATCCACACCGATTTCGAGAAGGGCTTCATACGCGCCGAGGTGATCGCGTTCGACGATTACGTCGCCTGCAAGGGCGAGCACGGCGCGAAGGAGCGCGGCAAGATGCGGCTCGAGGGGCGCGACTACGTCGTGCGCGACGGAGACGTCATGCACTTCCGCTTCAACGTCTGACGGCGGCGCGATGCCGAGTCTCAAGTTCACCAAGATGCAGGGGCTCGGCAACGACTTCGTCGTGCTCGACGGCATCACGCAGCACGTCGACCTCTCGCTGGCCGAGCGGAAGCGCCTCGCGGATCGCCGCTATGGTGTCGGGTGCGACCAGATTCTCGTCGTGGAGAAGTCGACGCGTGCCGACGTCGATTTCCGCTACCGGATCTGGAACGCCGACGGAGGCGAAGTCGAGCAATGCGGCAACGGCGCGCGCTGCTTCGTGCAATTCGTGCGCCAGCGAGGCCTGACCGGCAAGGACCGGATCAGGGTGGAAACCGCCGGCGGAGTCATCGTTCCCGAGGTCGTCGCAGGCGGCGAGGTGGCCGTCGACATGGGCCTGCCGCGCTTCATGCCTGCCGAGATTCCGTTCATTGGCGATGGCGATGCCATCGTCCGGCCGATCGACGTGGATGGCGAGACAGTGCTGGTGACGCTCGTCTCCATGGGCAATCCGCATGCGGTACAGGTCGTCGCCGACGTCGATCGCGCGCCGGTGGCCACGCAGGGGCCACAGGATCGAGCAGCATCCGCGGTTCCCGCGGCGGGTGAATGCGGGCTATGTGCAGGTGGTCGATCGCGCTAACATTCGGCTGCGGGTCTGGGAGCGGGGTGCGGGCGAGACACCGGCCTGCGGCACCGGGGCCTGCGCGGCGGTCGTGGCGGGAATTCGACGGGGGTTGCTGGACAGCGTCGTGCGCGTCGCGACCCGCGGCGGGAGCCTGACCGTCGGCTTGGCGCGGGCCGGGTGCGGCGGTGACGATGACTGGCCCGGCTTCGACGGTGTTCGAAGGCGAATGGGAACGGACCGCCGGGTGAGGCACACGGTGGCAGCAACGATGAACGACGGACCCACAACAGGAATGACCAGGATGGACGCCACCGCCGTCGCCAAATACCTGAAGGAAAATCCTTCGTTCTTCGAAGATTACGCGGATTTCCTCGCAGATATATTCGTGCCGCACCCCCATGGGGGCCATGCCATCCCGATCGCCGAGCGGCAGATCGTCTCGCTGCGCGAGAAGAACGCCGAGATGGAGACCCGTCTTCGGGAATTGGTCAAGTTCGGCGGCGAGAACGACCAGATCGGCGAGAAGCTCCACCGTTCGACGCTCGCGCTGTTCGCGGCCCCGGACCTCGAGACGACGCTGGCCGTTCTCTATCACAGCCTCATGGAGGATTTCGGTGTGCCCCAGGTCGCGAGCCGGCTTTGGGGGCGGGTGCCGGAGCAGTCGTACCTCCCGGAGCTGGCAGCGACGACCCCCGAGCTCCGCGAGTACACGGATCAACTGGGCGCGCCTTATTGCGGGACACAGGCGCCGTTCGAGGCGCGCGACTGGTTCGAGCGCGGCGACCTTTGGCGGTCGTTCGCCTTCCTGCCCTTGCGAACGGCGCAGACGTTCGGACTCCTCGGTCTCGCGAGCGATGATCCGGAGCGCTTCTACACGGGCATGGGTACCGTCTATCTCACGCGGCTTGCCGAACTTGCGAGTGTCGCGACCGCACGGTATCTGCCGCCCGCCTGATGGCCCGCGTTCGCTGGCGCGATCGCGAAGAGCACGCCACCGGACTCCCTTTCCCCGCCGGCCGCGCGTGCCAATCTGTCGCTGCGGGACGCGTTTGCCGAGTCTCTCGCGGCCAGGACACGGCACACTCGAACCGCATACGTTCGCGACGTGTCGGCCTTGGCAGCCCTCGCCGGCGAATCACCCCTCGAAAGCCTGACGCCGCGCGACCTGCGCCGACTGCTCGCTACGCTGCATGGCCGCGGGCTGTCGGGCCGGAGCCTCGCGAGAGTGCTGTCGTCGTGGCGCTCGTTCTATCGCTTCCTGCTCGACCGCGACCTGGGGATCAAGGAAAACCCCTGCACGGGACTCAGGCCTCCGCGGATGGTGCGCCGGCTGCCCGGCGTGCTCTCACCCGATGACGCCGTCCGGCTCGTCGAGATCGAAGGTACCGATGCCCTTGCGCTGCGCGATCGCGCGCTCTTCGAGCTCGCCTATTCGTCGGGGCTGCGGCTCGCCGAGCTCGCGGGCGTCGATCTCGATCGCGTCGATCTCGATCGCGGCGAAGTGCGCGTCTGGGGCAAGGGCGCGAAGGAGCGGATCGTGCCCGTCGGGGCGGCAGCATGCGCAGCGATACGCGCATGGCTCCCGGCCCGGGCGGCCCTCCCGAGCGTCGATCCGAAGGCGCTGTTTCTGGGGCGAAGCGGGGCCCGGATTTCGCCGCGCAGCGATCGAGCGCCGCCTGGACGTCTGGGCGGTGAAACAGGGGCTGGCACAGCACGTGCACCCGCACATGCTGCGTCATTCCTTTGCGTCTCACGTGCTCCAGTCGTCGGGGGATCTTCGGGCTGTGCAGGAAATGCTGGGGCACGCGAGCATCGCGTCGACACAGGTGTATACGCACCTCGACTTCCAGCACCTCGCGCAGGCGTACGACCGGGCGCATCCGCGCGCCAAGCGCAAGCCTCGCTGAGCTTCCTGTCCGACGAAGTTATTCCGGCGGTGCGCCGATGATTCGCACGACGCCCGGAAGCCACGGCAGATCCGTGACCCCGGGGTCGCAGCCCGCCTGCTTCATCAGTGTCGTCAACTGGCCGCGGTGATGCGTGCCGTGGTTGAAAAGGTGTATCGCAGCGACGCAGCGCGGCATTTCGCGGGTGCGTGCGTCGACCCGGCTCGTGTAGACGAGCGTTCCCGCAAGCCACGCGGGCGTCACGCTGCCCGCCCAGTCGAGAATCCTCTGGTCCGTGTGCTCCCGCTCGCGCGCAAGCTCGCCGAAATCCGCGATCATGTCGGCGCCGAAGGCAGGCGAGACGAACGGTTCGTCGATGAAGCGCCCGAGCCATATCCGATCGCCCCACAAAAGGTGGTTGAGCGTGCCGTGCATCGAGCGGAAAAATGCGCCGCGATCGCGCCTGCGCTCGCTGTCGTCGATGTCCGCCAGTGCCGCGTAGAGCCGCTCGTTCATCCAGCGGTTGTAGCGCGCCATCACCTGGCAATACGAAGGCGCGATCATCGCGTCCACGGAATTCACGCAGCGACGGCGTCGGCGGCTTCTGCCAGCTCCTCGACCTCGATGGCCGCCGCGAGCTGCGCGAGCCTCGCAACGACGCCGTACGCATAGAACCGGTTCGGGGCGCAGCCCGCCGGGCCGGCGAGATCGGGAATGCACGGCGCCTCGAAGGCGAGCGGCACGAACTGCGCGCCGGGGGCGTTCAGGTTCTCGTCCTTCCCCCGTTCCGTGTGAATGCGGTAGAAGCCGCCGACGACGAAGCGGTCGATCATGTAGACGACGGGCTCGGCGATCGCGTCGTGAATCGATTCGAACGTCGGCACGCCCTCCTGGATGATGACCGAACTCACCGGGAGCCCTTCCTTGCCCACCGCCATCTTGTTGCGCTGTTTGCGATTGAGTCCGATGACTTCGGAGGGGTCCCGGACCGTCATGATGCCCATGCCGTAGGTCCCCGCATCCGCTTTCACGATGGCAAACGGTTTTTCGTCGATTCCGTATTGAAGGTATTTCACGCGGACCCTATCGAGCAGCGTCGCCACATTGGATGCGAGGCACTCCTCGCCGGAACGCTCCTGGAAGTCGATCATGCCGCAGGCGCCGAAATAGGGATCGATCAGCCACGGGTCGATCCCGAGCATCGCGCCGAATTCCTTCGCGAGCGTGTGGAATACGCCGAAGTGGTGCGACTTCTTCCGATTGAACCACCCGGCGGCGAGCGGCGGGGCCACGGGCTGGTCGATATCCGTCAGCACGGCGGGAGCGCCGGCGGACAGGTCGTTGTTGAGCAGCACCATGCACGGGTCGAAGTCGGCGAGCCCGACACGGCGCCCGCTGCGAACGATCGGTTCGAGCGTGAGGACGCCACCCGAGGGGAGCGGGACCGCGGTCGGTTCGGCGAGCCCGGGAATCAGCGAGCCGATGCGCACGCGCATCCCGGCCTGCGCGAGGATGCTCCGCAACGTCTCCACGTTCTGCAGGTAGAAGGTATTGCGCGTGTGATTCTCGGGCACGAGCAGCACGCCGCGCGCATCGGGGCACACGCGCTCGACCGCGGCCTGAATCGCCTGCACGCACAGCGGCAGGAATGACGGATTCAGGTTGTTGAAACCGCCGGGAAAGAGGTTCGTGTCGACCGGCGCCAGCTTGAAGCCGGCATTGCGCAGGTCGACCGACGCGTAGAACGGAACCGCGTGATCCTGCCAGTGCGTCCGCAACCATCGCTCGATGTCCGGCATCCGGTCGAGGAAGCGCTGCTCGAGCTCGAGGAGCGGTCCGGCAAGCGCGGTCGTGAGGTGGGGAACCATGGTCGTCGAGCGGATCGTCGAAAGACGTCGATTGTAGCCGAACGAAAAGTAGGGGCGCCTTTGCGGGGCGCCCCGAATAGCCACTGAGGAGAGACTGCAACAACCGGCGGGAGGAGGATCCCGCCCTGCAGGCGGCCCGCGATCGAATGCGGGCCGCCGACAACCGACAGGTTCTAGATGCGATACGCGGATTCGCCGTGCGACGAGATGTCGAGCCCTTCGCGCTCTTCTTCTTCCGTCACGCGGAGGCCCACGATCATGTCGACGACCTTGTACGCGATGTAGGCGACCACGCCGGACCAGACGATGGTCGTGAGGACGCCCGTGCCTTGGACGACGAGCTGATCCGCGATCGAGTAGTCGGAGCCGATCTTGTTCGCGACGTAGTCGTAGACCCCCTGGCCGCCGAGCGCCGGTGCCGCGAAGACGCCGGTCATCATGGCGCCCAGAATCCCGCCGACCGCGTGCACGCCGAACACGTCGAGCGCGTCGTCGGCGCCCAGCATGTGCTTGAGGCCGTTGACGCCCCACAGGCAGACGATGCCCGCGAGGAGGCCTAAGACCAGCGCGCCGCTGGTGCCCACGAAGCCACAGGCCGGCGTGATGGCGACCAGGCCCGCGACGGCGCCGGAAGCCGCGCCCAGCATCGACGGCTTGCCCTTCGCCAGCCACTCGGCAAACATCCAGGACAGCACGGCGGCTGCGGTAGCGAGCAGCGTGTTGATGAACGCGAGCGCGGCGGAGTCGGCGGCCTCGAGCGCCGAGCCGGCGTTGAACCCGAACCAGCCCACCCACAGCAGTGACGCCCCGATCATCGTGAACGTCAGGTTGTGCGGCGCCATCGAGTCCTTGCCGTAGCCCACGCGCTTGCCGATGACGTACGCACCGACGAGGCCCGCCACGCCGGCGTTGATGTGCACCACCGTGCCGCCCGCGAAATCGAGGGCGCCTTTCTGCCACAGCCAGCCGCCCTTCGCGCTCTCGGAGGCGAGCGTCGCCGCGTCCTTGATGCCGTCGGGGCCCGGCCAGAACCAGACCATGTGCGCAATCGGCAGGTAGGCGAACGTGAACCAGAGAACGGCGAACAGCAGCACCGCGGAGAATTTCGCGCGTTCGGCAAATGCGCCGACGATGAGGCAGACCGTGATTGCCGCGAACGTCGCCTGGAACACGACGAAGAGATACTCGGGAATGACGACGCCCTTGCTGAACGTCGCCGCGGTCGCAAACGAACCCGCGCCATCCTTGATCGTGAAGATGCCGTTCAGGAACAGCCGGTCGAGACCGCCGAACCCTGCGTTGCCTTCGGTGAATGCGATGCTGTAGCCATAGATCGCCCACAGCACGATGATCAACGAAAAGACGACGAACACCTGCATCAGGATCGACAGCATGTTCTTCGAGCGGACGAGGCCGCCATAGAACAGGGCGAGGCCCGGGATCGACATCATGATCACGAGCAGCGTCGCGACGATCATCCATGCGTTGTCGCCCTTGTTGGGCGTCGGCGGCGCCGCGGCCGGTGCGGCGGTGGCAGCCGCCGCAGGTGCGGCCGCCGCGGGCGCTGCGACGGCAGGCGTCGCCGGGGCAGCTGTCGCGGCGGCAGGCGCAGCAGCAGGCGCCTGTGCCAGCATCATCGGAGTTGCAGGGCCGGGCGACAGCACGCTCGAGAAATCGCTTCCGACCGCCGGCGCGGCAGCGGTAAAGGCCAGGGCGCCGGCGAGCGCTAGCAGTGCAAGCAGTGGTTTCATGTCGTATCCCCTTAGAGCGCTTGCGCGCCGGTTTCGCCCGTGCGAATGCGCACAACCTGTTCGAGATCGAAAACGAAGATCTTGCCGTCGCCGATCTTGCCGGTGTTGGCGGCCTTCTCGATGGCCTCGATGACGCGATCGAGGAGGTCGTCGGAGATGGCGGCTTCGATCTTCACCTTGGGCAGGAAATCGACGACGTATTCGGCGCCGCGGTAGAGCTCGGTGTGCCCCTTCTGCCGGCCGAAGCCCTTGACCTCGGTGACGGTGACGCCCTGCACGCCGATGGCGGAGAGAGCCTCGCGGACCTCGTCCAGCTTGAACGGTTTGATGACGGCGGTGACCAGTTTCATGATGTCCTCGTGTTGGCGTAGTCGCTCGAACGGCGCGGTTGACGCGTCAGAACGTCTTCTTGACGTAGACGACGCCCGTATCCTTGGCCGTGTTGTACCCGGTCAGGTCGGTGTAGAACCCTTCGTTCGCCGTATTGCCGGTGTAGTAGGCGCCGATCTCCACGCTCTTGAACAGGCCGTCCGGCACCGTGTACGACGCGCCGAGCTTCCAGTCGTTGTAGCTCACCTTTGAATTGCCGCTGCCGTCGTGGTGGACGTCGAGAATCCCGTAGTGGGCGAGCAGCGTGACGCCGGACTCGCCGAACGGATAGGCGGCCGAGAAATCGAAATACCACGTCCCGTTGGTCTTCTGACCCGTCGGTTCCGCGCCGAAATAGTTCTCGAAGTTGTAGCTCGCTTTCGCGCTCAGCCATTTCCAGCCGATCGCGCCGTACATCTCGAAGGTGTTGGCGTTGTACGCGCCGGGATTGCGGCGGCCCGGGTAGTAGTAGTAGTAGAGGCCGACGTCGTAGTTCCAGTCTTCGCTGCCGGGGAAGTTCTGCTTGAACCCGCCGTAGAAGTCCCACTCGAGGCTGGAACGGTTGTACTGGCCGAAGTCCTCGAGCCAGCTGATGTTCGATGCCCAGGTGCCGAGGTAGAACCCGCTCGTGTGCGCGTAGTCGAATCCGCCTTGAACCGCAGGCTGGCCTGCTGTCTGCGAAATGCCGCGGAAGATGTACTGGCTGAACAGCCCGACGTTGGCGGTGAGCGTGCTGTCGGGGGCGGGCGCAGGGGGCGGTGCCGCCGCAGCGGGAGCGGCCGGCGTCTGAGCCAGCGCGGCTCCCGACGCGAGCGCGGCGGCCGCGATCAGCGTGGCAAGGCGGGGCGATCGAGATTTCGAGTGCATGGCGATTCCCTTGTTGGGTTGACGAAAGGCGAAACCAGGAACGGCATTTTCACTGCTCCTTCAGCATTTCGTGTGCCACTGCAGCAAAATGTTTAATAACAATGAGTTGCATTGATTTTGCGATTTCTCTGGTCGTCCGACAAGCCGAGCGCCGCACCGCATCGGTGCGAAACTCTGAACCAATGCACCCGCATGGAGCGTGCGTCTCGTCGGAGTTTCCACGGGGGTATCGGGCCCCTGGCGTTGCGCTCGAAAGCGGCGCAGCCGACATCTTTGCTAGACTCGTTTGCACGGTTCGTGCGCCGGTCTCGCGCTGGAGGGGTCCTCATGCTGAGCAACAAGACATTCGACGATCTGGCCGCGAAGATCGGGCGGGCAATCGAAAGCAGCCCGGCGAAAGACATCGAGCAGAACGTGCGGGCGATGCTCTCCTCAGGGCTCGCGCGGCTCGATCTCGTGCCGAGGGCGGAGTTCGACGTTCAGGCGCAGGTGCTGCTCAGGACGCGCGAGAAGCTGGAAGCGCTCGAGAAACGCCTGGGGGAACTCGAGGCGCGCATGCCGCCCGCGAAGACCGAGTAGCGTCGGGCGCGGCGGCGCGCCGCCGCACGGCGCCCGCTCCGCGGGGGGCGACCGACCCGCGACCTAGAATTTTGCGACGACCACGACGCCCTTGTCGTGCGGCGGGGTCGACACGTAACCGATGGCCCCGTGTGTTCTCCGCACGAACTCCAGGACTTCGAGGTCAGTCTGCTTCTGGACCGGCGGATTGAGCGCGTCCCTGAACACCCGCTTGGTCCACAGCGTGCTGTAACGGTCCACTGCCATCGCCAGGACCTTGGACGTGAATTCGGCCTGCGCCGCCTGATTGTCGACGGGCACCAGCCGTGTCGCGCCGTTGAACTCCCGATCGCCGAGGAAGATCTCCCGGATGTCTCCGGAAGACAATTTCATGTCCGAGTTGGTCACGATGTAGATATCGGCCGCAGACGGGGCCCCGCTGGCGAACGTGGCCGCAGCGAACAGGCAGGCAAACCCAAGGCGCCTAATGCCCATGTTGGCCTAGAAGCGGATTGCCCACTGCATGATCAGCCGGTTGAAGCTGCTGGATGGAGGCGTGGTCCGGTTGTTGACGTGATCGGCTTCGAGCTTGAGCGCGGAGGTCGCCGTCAGCTCGTACCGCAATCCCAGCGCCTGCAGGCTGTAGGAGCGGCCACCGGCCAGCATCGCAAAGTAGTTGTCCGACTGATTGAGGACCGCCTGTTCGAGTCGGACGTAGGGTGTCCAGCGACCGTAGTGCCGGCCCACCTGCACGAATCCTGCCCAGCTGTTGTAGTTGCCCGTCGTGACGGCGAGGTCCTGGTTGAAAAAGCGGTAATACTCGGCCTCCAGTTCCCACAGGTCGCCTTCGGTCGCCGCGTACGCCCCCAGGATGTTGACGCGGGTCGAGTTGGCGGGCACCGCGTCGTCGCGGACCTCGGCGTGGTAACCGTGCACGCCGACCTTCAATCCCTCCGCGTTGCCGCCGAACAGATAGCCGATGTTGAAGCCCGCGCTCCACTTGAAGTTCTCGCTGCCGAGATTGTTGGGGTCGAGCACGGTTTCCGTGATCGACGGAGAGTTGCCCGCGATCAGGTCGTAGGTCAGCTTGTCCTCCCCCATGCGAAATGCGCCGGTGCCCCAGATGCCCACGGTGTGCGCGGGCACCACGCCCCCCTGGTCTTCGAAATCGATGATCCGCGGACGCAGCACCGACGTCTGAAGCTGCGAGCCGTGATGGAACGCCGTATTCCAATACCCCACGGGAGTATGGAACCGGCCGAGCCACACGGTGGCTTCGTCGCTGAACGTATATCCGACCTGCATCCGCTCGAGATCGGCCGCAAGCGAGCCGCCGCTGGTGATGTCGTGCTCGAACACGAGCTCGATGACCGACTTCACGTTTTCCGAAAGGCGGGGCGTGAGGTAGAAGTCGAGTGAGCCCACCAGGAATCCCCGATTGCCGCCTATCCCGAATTCGCGAATCCCGTTCGCCGAGTAGCTTCCGCTGGTGAAGCCGATGCCAACGTCGGCAAAGCCTTTGAGGACGGTTGGCGGAAGGCCGATGGCGGATCCGAGGTCCGGGGCCGCCCTGCGGGCGTGGTCGTGATCCTCCGCGGCGGACATTGCCGCGGGAGCGGCGGCAGGCGCGACGGGAGCGGCCGTGGGCGCTGCTTCCGCGCGCGCGCCGGAGCGCGCTTCCAGCTCCTTGACCCTCGCCGCGAGTTCATCGATGGTCTTGAGGCTTTGTTCCAGCTTGCGCTCGAGTTCCCGGATCCGGTCGTTGTCCGATTGCGCCTCGCCGACCGCGGGCACGATGCAGCCGATCGCCACGATGAACGCGGCAATGACTTGCCTTGGCAACGCGGCCGCCCGGTCGGCGACCCCCGGCCACCGGCGATTCGTCGTGCCGCTTCGTGTCGACGCGATTGTCATTGATCGTCGCTCCCGCGATTGAACGTCACGGGCCGCGCTGTGCCGTGCACGGGCCAGGGACTCCGGCACTGCTCCGCGGCCATGTAATTATTCCGGACGATCGGAAAGCTGTGCGGACTGCGGATACGGGAGCACGGCACATGTGCCGGCGACATGATGTCGTCGCGTGCCATTGGCGTCATCCGCAAGGGTCATCGATCGACGCGTCAATCGATCGCGTCGATCGTGTCGGGACTGCGCCGGTCCCCGCACGGACGGAATCGGCATATGACTCTCCCCCTGGTTCAAAGGCGCACGCATCGGAGTCCCCGTCTTCCGAGCCCGTCGTTGCCCGGGGTCCGGAGGCCATCCGGGCTGCTGCACGAAAGGCGCCATATTAACGCTCGCAATCCTGTCGCGGCACAATTCGCACGTCGGAACACGTGATCGCGCGTTTTCCGGGCGGCACGGCCTCATCGCTTGCCTTTGGCGTGCCCGCATCCCCACGACAGCGCCCTCGGTCCACGGTGAGCGAAGAAGGCGCGCGTCGGGATGCGAGAGAGAATCGCTCGCCCCGGCGCGTCCTGCTGCAGCGCAAGACGACGTCCTTTCGCCGGCGTTCGCGGGTCGCGCCGGATCCGCGTGTCGCAGGGGCCGCGGCACGGGCACGCATCGCCGCCGTCGGTTTGCAGCGCAGCATCCTCGCATGACGACGCCTGCCCTGCGGTCGCGTGCCGGCAAGGCGGCGTCCATCGCGATGGTCGGCAACGACCTCGGCGCGGCAATCCGCTCCAGAAGGGCTGGCGGCACCGCCGGAACGTGGGGGACCGGCGCCTGTGGATCGGGCGCCGCCGCGTGGAGATCGACGCGCGCATTCCCGCGGCCTCGCGGCGCCTGCGCAGTCGCTTGCAAAGTGCGGCGCGTGCTACGCTAAACGCGGAACGCGGCGCGACGCCGAGAATGTGGCCGTCACAAGCACGGCGCAACAACAACGAAGTCCTGTGTCGGGGGAACCATGTGCAACCAAGGATCTCGCCCGCATGACCGATGTGCGGCGCCCGACGCTGATCCGTACGCCGCGGCGCTGGACACCCATCCCGCAATTCGGCGCCCGATCTAGGCGCCGCACATCCATGATCCGGGTCCGGTCGCTCAAGCTCAGGTTCTTCACGCAGTTCGTGGTCATCATTGCGCCGATCACGCTGCTGCTGATCTATCAGTCGGTGGCGGATCTGGAGCGCACCGCCGCGATCGAGCGGGTGGTCGAGCGGCACAACCTCGCCCTTGCGGCGAAGGACGAATTCGAGACCTTCGTCAATCTCGCGAGCGACGCGGTCGAGACCGGCAGTTTGAGCCAGCGCGCCCACACCGCGTTCGGGAAGGCGGCCGCCGCGCTGCAATCGTTGCGCGAAAAGGACGACAGCGCCGGGGCGACGGCGGATCTGGTCGACGCCATCGCGGATCAGATCGCCCCGGGAATCCCGCTCGCCAAGTTGCTGGCGATGCAGTCGTCCATCCAGAAGGCGCGCGACGCCATCAGGACCATGGACCGCTCCTACGAGAAGGCAAGCGAAACCGCGGTGGCGGCATCGATCAAGTCCGCCAGGCTCCAGAGCACGTTCGTCGCCGTCGCGACCGTCGTCACCCTGCTGCTCGCCGCGTGGTTCCTGTACGGGATGATCATCGGCGTCACGGAGCCGCTCAATGCCGCCGTCGACCTCGCCGGGCGCATCGCCGCGGGAGAGTTCGCGGAGAGCGCGAACCGGCGACCGACGCGCGACCTCGGCAATCTGCTGGAGTCCCTCTATCGCATGAGCGAAAAGCTCCGCCAGTCGCAGGTGGAGATCGAGGACCACCAGCGGGGTCTCGAGAAGCGCGTCGAGGAACGGACGGCGGAGGTCAAGGCGCGGACGGAGGAGCTCACGCGATCCGTTGCCGAATTGCGGGCACTCGGCGACGTCGGGCAGGCGGTGAGTTCCACGCTCGATCTGGAGACCGTGCTGCTCACCATCATCACGCACGCGGTGCGCCTGTCGAAGGCCGACGCCGGCACGATCTACGAATTCGACCAGGCGACCGAAGTCTTCATTCCCCACGCCAACTACGGCGTGAGCGAGCGGCTGGCGAAGGCGCTCGAGGAATCGCAGATCCGCCTTGGCGACTCGACGGTCGGCATGTGCGCCGCGCAGCGCGCTCCCGTCCAGAGGCCGGACGTCGAGGATGTGACGGATTACCGGCTGCGCGACGTGCTGCTGCAGGAAGGCATTCACGCGCTGCTGGCGGTGCCGCTTCTGCGCGACGACCGGGTGATCGGCGCGCTGGTGATCCGCCGCAAGGCGGCGGGCGAATTCCCGCCGTCGGTGGTGACGCTGCTGCAGACGCTGGCGTCGCAGTCGGTGCTGGCCATCGAGAATGCGCGGCTCTTCCGGGAGATCCGGGCCAAGAGCGAGCAGCTGGAGCTTGCGAGCCAGCTCAAATCGCAATTTCTCGCGAACATGTCGCACGAGCTGCGCACGCCGCTCAACGCAATCATAGGCGTGACGGAAATGCTGGAGGAAGACGCGCGCGAACTGAAGCGCGAAGACGAATTCGAGCCGCTGGAGCGCGTCCTGCGGGCGGCGCGGCACCTGCTGGCGCTGATCAACGATGTTCTCGACCTCTCCAAGATCGAGGCCGGCAAGATGGACCTGCACATCGAGCCCGTCGCGATCGCGCCGCTGGTCGACGACGTGGTGCGGACTATCGAGACCTTGGCCACGAAAAACGGCAACCGCATGATCGTGGAATGCCCGGCGGACATCGGGACCATGTACACCGATCAGACGCGGATAAGGCAGGCATTGCTGAACCTCGCGAGCAACGCCAACAAGTTCACGGAACGCGGGACCGTCACCATCGGGGCAAGGCGCGCGACCGACAAGGGCCGCGACTGGGTGGTGATGGCGGTGACCGACACGGGGATCGGACTCACGCCGGAGCAGATGGGAAAGCTGTTCCAGGAATTCGTCCAGGCCGACGCGACGACCACCCGCAAGTACGGCGGAACGGGACTCGGGCTCGCCATCAGCCGGCGCATCTGTCAAATGCTGGGCGGCGACATCACGGTCGAGAGCGAAATCGGCCGCGGTTCCACGTTCACGATCTGGCTGCCCGCGGAAGTCGCCGCCGTGCAGCCGATCCCGACGGTGCGCACCGTGCCTGTCGCGCGGCCGCACCGCGGGCCTTCCGGCGAGTCGCTGATTCTCGTGATTGACGACGACGCGTCGGTGCGCGAACTGACCGAGCGCTTTCTCAAGCGCGAGGGCTTCGCCGTCGCGACGGCCGATGGCGGCCGCGAAGGCCTGCGGCTCGCGCGGGAGCTGCATCCGGCGGCGATCACGCTCGATGTCGTGATGCCGGACCTCGATGGATGGACGGTGCTGGCGGCCATCAAGGGCGATCCCGAACTTGCGGACATCGCCGTCGTGCTCATGACCATCGTGGACGATAGGCACCGCGGGTATTCGCTCGGCGCCACCGAGTACATGATCAAGCCGGTGAGCCGGGAAGACCTGTCGCGCGTGCTGCGGAGCATTTGCGGCGCCGTCGGCCGCCACCTCCTTCTGGTCGATGACGACGACGCAATGCGCCAGTGGATGCGGTCGGCGCTCGAGCAGGACAAATGGGAGGTCGTCGAGGCGGAGAACGGACGGGTGGCGCTCACGCGCCTCGAGGAGGCGCAACCGGACGTCATCGTCCTCGATCTCATGATGCCGGAGATGGACGGCTTCGAGTTCCTGGTCGAAATGCGATCCCGCGCGGCGTGGCGCGACATCCCGGTCCTGATCGTCACGGCGAAGGACCTCACGGCGGAGGACCACGCCCGGCTCGACGGAGATGTCGCGCGCGTGCTGCAGAAGGGCGCGCCGGAACTCGACGAGCTGCTGCGCGAAGTCAGCCGCGTGCTGGTCGGCTCGATCGAGCGCGGCCGCAGCCAGAAGAGCGCAGGGTGAATGCCATGAAGATCCTCTATGTCGAGGACAACGACGACAACATCTACATGCTCGAGCAGCGGCTGCGGCGGGCCGGGTTTGCGGTAGTGATTGCGCGGGACGGGGCCGAGGGTGTGGCGATGGCAGTCACGGAGCGTCCGGACCTCATTCTCATGGACATCGGCCTGCCCGTCGTCGACGGACTCGAGGCGACGCGCCGGCTCAAGGCGGCACCGGAGACGAAGGACATTCCCGTGGTCGCGCTGACGGCGAACGCGATGACGGGCGACCGGGAAAAGGCGATGTCCGCGGGGTGCGACGATTTCGACACCAAGCCGGTCGACCTGCCGCGCCTGCTCGAGAAGATCCGCGCGCTGGCGCCCGAGGGGCGGCGGTCGTGATGCCTGCGGCGCCGGCGCTCCTCATCGTCGACGACAACGAGGACAACCGGTACACGCTGACCCGGCGGCTCACGCGCGAGGGATACGGCAACCTCACCACGGCGGTCGACGGCCGGCAGGCGCTCGAGTTTCTCAGGAAGCAGAAGTTCGACCTCCTCCTCCTCGACATCATGATGCCGGAGCTCAACGGCTACCAGGTGCTCGAGCACCTCAAAGCCGACCCCTGGCTGCGGGATGTCCCGGTGATCATGATATCGGCGGTCGAGGAGATGGACAGCGTGGTGCGCTGCATCGAGCTCGGGGCGGAGGACTATCTGCCGAAGCCCTTCAATTCGACGCTGTTGCGTGCGCGCATCGGCGCCAGTCTCGAAAAGAAGGCGCTCCGCGACGCGGTGCGCTCGAGCCTCGACCGGCTGGAGCGCGAGCTGGACGCGGCGCGAGTGCTCCAGCTCGGCATGCTTCCCACCACGTTTCCGACGTGGTCGGCGGACAGGCCCGTCGAGGTGTACGCGCTGGTCGACCCCGCGCGCGAGGTCGGAGGCGACCTGTATGACTTCTTCTACGCGGGAGACGGCATGTTCTGCTTCCTGGTGGGAGACGTCTGCGGCAAAGGTGCGCCGGCAGCGATGTTCATGGCGCGTACGCGCAGCCTCGTCAGGATGGCGACGGGACTCTGGCGGAATCTTGGCGCCCGGTCCGGCACGCCGGCGGAGATCGCCTCGGCGGTGAACCGCGAGCTGTGCCTCGACAACCACGACTGCATGTTCGTCACCCTGTTCCTCGGCATGCTCGACACCCGATCGGGCGCGCTCAGCTACGTCAACGCAGGGCATCCGCTGCCGCACCTGCTCCGCGCGTCCGGCGCGATCGAGCGGATCGACGGAAAGCCCGAAGTGCCGCTCGGAGTGAGCCAGGATTTCGAATACCGGAGCAGGTCCGCCGAGATCCGGCCCGGCGACGCCGTCTTCGTGTGCACGGACGGTGTCGCGGAGGCCATGAACGAAGAGGAGGCGTTCTACACGGACGGGCGCTTGGTGACCGATTTGCAGGCTGCCGTCAGCGTGCCCCCGGCAGGGCTGGTGCGCGCCGTGAAGGAGCGCGTCGATGCGTTCACGGGCGCCGCACCCAAGGCCGACGACGTTGCGATGCTCGCGCTCCGCTGGACGCCGGCGCCGCGGCAAGACCCGGAAACACGGGCGCCGACGGTTGCCGCCGGGACATCGCCGCCACCGCCGAGTGGATCGAAGCAGCAGCGGCTTCCGATTGCGACTAGCCTCACCATCCGCAACGATCTGAACGAGCTGACGCTGTTGAGCGAGGCGATGAGGCGCATCGGCGCCGAGCGGCGGATTTCGCCCAAGCCGTTGATGCAGCTGCAGGTGGCGCTTGACGAAGTCGTCAGCAACGTGATCAGGTACGCGTGGCCCGACGGGGGCGTGCACGACATCCACATCCACATCACCGTGCAGGGCGACGAGGTGAAGATCGAGATCGTCGACGACGGCGTGACGTTCAATCCGCTCGACGCGCCGCCTCCGCCGCGAACGCAGCACGGTGGAGGGCGGCGGTCCGGCGGCGTCGGAATCCACATGACGAAGCAGCTGGTCGACACCATCACGTTCGAGCGCGTGGGCAGCTGCAATCACCTGACCATGATCAAGCGGCACGCCATCGATGTTGCGCCACAATGAGGAAAGAAGCATGAACGAGATCTCGCTTGCGATCACCGAACTGCGGTCCGGAAGAGTGTGCATCCTTGCGCTCACCGGGCGCATCGACAGCACGAACGCCGATCGCCTCAGTGGTCGAGTGAACAGCCTGCTCGACACCGGCGAGAAATACCTGGTCGTCGATTTCAAGGAAGTTCTCTACCTGACGAGCGCGGCGTTCCGCGTGCTGCTGGTCGCGACGCAGGCGGCGGAGAGGTGCGCGGCGACGTTCGTCCTGTGCAGCGTGATCGGGCAGGTCCGAGAGCTGTTCGAAATGGGCGGGCTGCTGGAATCGTTCACCATCCTCGCATCGCGCGACGACGCGCTGGCGCAGGTCGGTTGACCGGGCCGGGGCGCGCGCGATGATTCGTCCCAACGGGCTGCTTTTTGCGGTCGACGAGACTCCGCCGCCGGGCGTGCTCGTTTTCTCCGTTGCCCAGCACGTGGCGTTGATCACCAACTCCCTCGTCTTTCCGGCGCTGCTCGCCCGCGAGGCGGGTCTTTCGGAAACCCAGCTGCTCGACTCGGTTTCCCTGGCCATGCTGGCGCTGGGCGTCGCGACGGTGTTGTTCTGCCTGCGATCGCGATTCCTGGGTAGCGGATATCTCGCTCCCGCCGGGTACACGCCGATCTATTTCGAGCCCTCGCTTTACGCGTTGCAGCACGGCGGGCTCGCCATGGTCTACGGGATGACGATGATCTCCGGAACGGTGCAGGTCGTCATTGCCCCCGTTCTTCGCCGGTTGCGCTCCCTTTTTCCGCCCGAGATCGCCGGGCTCGTCGTCGCCATCTCCGGGTTGTCGCTCGCCGTGCTCGGCGCGCGCTACAGCCTCGGCATCAAGGGCGGGAACGGCGTCCAGCCCACTTTTCTCGCCGTTGCCGGCCTGACGCTGGTCACCATGGTCGCGCTCAACATCTGGACCAAGGGCTACCCCCGGATGTTCTGCGTGATGATCGGCGCCGTCGTCGGGAATCTCGCGGGCCTCGCGCTCGGCGTGGGGGATTTTTCGATCGCCGACTCGTGGGACAACTTCGTGCTCTTCCGCGTGCCCAGCGTCGGCCATGTCGGCTGGACGTTCGACCTGGCGCTGATCCCGCCCTTTGCCGTCGTGGCGCTGGCGGGAACGCTCAATCTCATGGGCAACGTGTCGACGGCACAGAAGATCAACAACACGCGGTGGGTGCGCCCGGAATTCCGTTCGCTGAGCGGCGGGCTCATGAGCAACGGCATTGCGTCGATCTTCAGCGGTTTCGTCGGCAGCCCCGGCGTCAACAGCCTGAGCTCGTCGATCGGCCTGTCGAGCGCCAGCGGGGTCACGAGCCGGGTTCTCGGCTACTGGATCGGTGCCGCGCTCGTCGCCTTTGCGTTTTTCCCGGTGCTTGCGGGCTTCTTCGTGGCCACGCCGGAACCGGTGGTCGGCGCGTCGCTCTTCTTCTCTTCCGCCTTCATCTTCGCCAACGGGCTGCAGATGATCACGTCGCGGATGCTCGACACGCGCAAGATATTCGTCATCGGGCTGTCGTTTGCGATGGCCGTGCTGGCCGACGTCTACTACGACGTCTTCAAGGCCGCGCCAACGGCGGTCCAACCCCTGTTCGGGAATTCGCTCGTTCTCGGCACGGCGTGCGCGATGCTGCTGAACCTCATCATGCGGATCGGCGTGCGCCAGCGTGAGTCCCTTCGGGTCGCATCGAGCGGGGCCCGCGCGGAAACGGTGGAGCAGTTTCTTGCGGACCAGGGCGCGCGCTGGGGCGCGCGGCGCGAAATCGTGAGCACCGCGACCTTTGGCGTGGTGCAGGTGCTCGAAGTGATCGGGCAACCGCCGGGCGAGGTCGAAATCGAAGCGAGCTTCGACGAGTTCAACCTCGATCTTTATGTGCGCTTCGCCGGAGATCCGCTCGTCATCCCGGAAAACAAGCCGAGCCCGGCGGAGATTGTCGCGAGTGCGGATGGCGAGAGGCTGCTGGCGGGGTATTTGCTGCGCCGTAGCGTGGACAGGATCGAGTGCCATGCGTCGGGTGGCCGGACAGAGGTTCACCTGCATTACGATCATTGACGGCGGCGCGGGACCGGCCTCGGCCGAACGGTCGAAGGCGACTGCGCCGCGATCCTTGCTAGACTCGTTCGCACGATTCCTGCGCCGGGATTCGCGTCCGGACGCTTCCTCGTGCCGGGCAACGCGACGATCGACGATCCGGCGAAATGGAGCGGGTCGCCGTCGGCGTGCCGGCGCGCGTTTGCCTCAGTCAAAAGGACTATCGATCCCGCGAGGCACCGATGTCGCTTGCGGTCGTCCACTCGCGTGCCCTCGCCGGGCTGGAGGCGCCCCCCGTCGCGGTCGAGGTTCATCTGGCCGGGGGGCTTCCGGCGTTCAATCTGGTCGGCCTGCCGGACACCGAAGTGAAGGAGTCGCGCGAGCGCGTCCGCGCGGCGCTGCAAAACGCGCAGTTCGAATTTCCGGCGCGCAAGATCACCGTCAATCTCGCGCCCGCCGATTTGCCCAAGGAATCGGGCCGCTTCGATCTGCCGATCGCGATCGGAATTCTGGCGGCAACCGGGCAGCTGACGGGCACGGCGCTCGGGCAGTTCGAGTTCGCGGGCGAGTTGGCGCTGGGTGGCGCATTGCGCCCGATCCGCGGGGCGCTGCCAATGGTGTTGGGTGCACGCCGCGAGGGGCGCGCGTTCGTTCTGCCGGTCGCGAATGCGGCGGAAGCGGCGCTCGTGCGCAACGCGGTGGTGCACCCGGCCGCGACGCTGCTTGCGGTCTGTGCGCACCTCACCGGGAGAGACCCGATTCCGGCATTGCCGCCGACGGAACTCGCGAACGACGCATCCTCGTTTCCGGATCTCTCCGACGTTCGGGGACAGGTGCAGGCCAAGCGCGCGTTGACGATCGCCGCAGCCGGCGGCCACAGCCTTCTGATGATCGGCCCGCCGGGCACGGGCAAGTCGATGCTCGCGCAGCGCCTGCCGGGGCTGCTCCCGGCACTGTCGGAAGACGAGGCGCTGGCGACGGCCGCCATCGCGTCGCTTGCCAACCGCTTCCGCCCCGCGGAGTGGCGCATGCGTCCCTTCCGCGCACCGCATCACACGGCAAGCGCCGCCGCGCTGACCGGAGGGGGAAGCGACCCGCGGCCCGGGGAAATTTCGCTTGCTCACCACGGCGTTCTCTTTCTCGACGAACTGCCCGAATGGGATCGCCGGGTGCTGGACGCCCTTCGCGAGCCGCTCGAGTCGGGCGTCATCCACATCTCGCGCGCCGCACGGCAATGCACGTTTCCGGCGCAGTTCCAGTTCGTCGCGGCGATGAACCCGTGCCCCTGTGGATGGCTGGGTCACGAAAGCGGGCGATGTCACTGCACCCCGGATCGCATCGCGCGTTACCGCGCCCGCGTGTCCGGCCCGCTGCTCGACAGGATCGACCTCGGCATCGAAGTTCCGGCGCTTCCGTCCGAAGCGCTTGCAGTGCGCGGGCCCGAGTCCGAAGGTGCGGGTTCTCAGGCAACGACAAGCGAGGTCCTTGGCAAGCACGCGGCGGGCGCGCGCGCTCGGCAGATGGATCGGCAGGGCAAGCCCAATGCCCGGCTCGGCCCGCGCGAGGTCGAGACCTACTGCACGCCGGACACCGCCGGCGCGGCGTTGCTCGCGCATGCGATGTCGCGACTGTCGCTTTCGGCGCGGGCCTATCACCGGATCCTGAAAGTCGCGCGGTCGATCGCCGATCTCGCCGGCGTCGGCACGATCGGCCCGGCGCATGTCGCAGAGGCGATCGGGTATCGTCGCTTCGAGCGGATTTGAGGCGCGCACGGTTGGTGCGGCTTCCGGCCCGCTATGATTCGGGTTGCACGCGAACGATTGCCAGCCCGCGGCGGAAAGCGCGACCCGATGCACGGCCCCTACCTCACCCACCTGCGCGGCGTCCTTGATCGAATCCGCGCCGACGGCTTCGAGAAGAAGGAACGGATTCTCTCGAGCCCCCAGTCGCCCGAGATCGAGCTCGCCAGCGGCGCCCGCGTGCTCAATTTCTGCGCGAACAATTACCTTGGCCTCGCCAGCGACACGCGCCTCATCGGCGCCGCGCGCGACGGTCTCGCGCGCTACGGGTTCGGACTGGCGTCGGTGCGGTTCATCTGCGGCACCCAGAGCGTGCACACGACGCTCGAGGCGGCGCTCGCGGCGTTCCTGAAGACCGAGGGAGCGATCCTTTACGGGAGCTGCTTCGACGCGAACGGAGGCCTGTTCGAGACCCTGCTCGGCGAAGAGGACGCGGTGATCAGCGACGAGCTCAACCACGCGAGCATCGTCGACGGCATCCGGCTCTGCAAGGCGAAGCGCTTCCGTTACCGCAACAACGACATGAAGGATCTCGAGGCAAGACTCCTGGAGGCGGATGCAGCGGGCTCGCGCTTCAAGCTGATCGCGACCGACGGGGTCTTCTCGATGGACGGCATCGTCGCCGATCTCCGCGCGATCTGCGACCTCGCCGACCGCCATCATGCATTGACGATGGTCGACGATTCGCACGCCGTGGGGTTTGTCGGCGAGGGCGGTCGCGGAACGCCGGAGTTCTGCGGCGTCGACGGACGCATCGACATCCTGACCGGAACGCTCGGCAAGGCAATGGGGGGCGCATCGGGCGGGTACGTCGCCGCGCGGCGCGAGATCGTCGACCTCCTGCGCCAGCGCTCGCGGCCTTATCTGTTTTCGAACACGCTGGCGCCGTCGATCGCCGCCGCTTCGCTCGAGGTGCTCGAGCTCCTGACGAGCGACGAAGGCGCGGCATTGCGCCGCCGCGTGCGCGATAACGGCGCGCGCTTTCGCGAGGGGATGACGGCCATGGGCTTCGATCTCGTACCGGGGAGCCATCCGATCATCCCGGTGATGCTCGGGGACGCGCAGCTCGCCAACCGGATGGCCGACGCGCTGCTCGCCGAAGGCATCTACGTCATCGGCTTCTCCCATCCGGTCGTGCCGGCAGGCAAGGCGCGCATCCGGACGCAGATGAGCGCCGCGCATACCACGGCGCACATCGACCGCGCGCTCGACGCCTTCGGCCGGGTCGGCCGCGCGCTCGGGATCGTGCAATGAACGAAACGGACACCGCCATGAAGGCGCTTGCCAAGCTCGAGCGCGCGCCGGGGCTCGCGATGACGCGCGTGAAAAAGCCCGAGGTCGGGCACAACGACGTGATGATCCGGATCGTGAAGACCGCGATCTGCGGCACCGACATCCACATCTGGAAGTGGGACGATTGGGCGCAGAAGACAATTCCGGTGCCGATGCACGTCGGTCACGAATATGTGGGCGAAATCGTCGAGCTCGGGCAGGAGGTGCGCGGCTTTGCCATCGGCGACCGGGTTTCCGGCGAGGGGCACATCACCTGCGGCTTCTGTCGCAACTGCCGGGCGGGCCGCCGCCACCTGTGTCGCAATACGGTGGGCGTGGGCGTCAATCGCGAGGGTGCCTTCGCCGAATACCTGGCGATCCCCGCGTTCAACGCGTTCAAGATTCCCGACGACATCCCGGACGACATTGCCGCGATCTTCGACCCGTTCGGCAACGCGACGCACACGGCGCTCTCGTTCAACCTGGTCGGCGAGGACGTGCTCATCACGGGTGCCGGACCGATCGGCATCATGGCGGCGGCGATCGCGCGGCACGTTGGCGCGCGCCACGTCGTGATCACCGACGTCAACGATTATCGGCTCGACCTTGCGCGGCGAATGGGCGCGTCACGCGCGATCAACGTCGGACGGACGAGGCTGCGCGACGTGATGGTGGAGCTCGGCATGACGGAGGGGTTCGACGTCGGCCTCGAGATGTCCGGCGTCCCGGCGGCGTTTTCGGACATGCTCGAATGCATGAATCACGGCGGAAAGATCGCGTTGCTCGGGATCCCCCCCGCGCACATGGCGATCGACTGGAACCAGGTGATCTTCAAGGGCCTCGAGATCAAGGGTGTCTACGGGCGCGAGATGTTCGAGACCTGGTACAAGATGGTGGCGATGCTGCAGAGCGGGCTCGACCTTTCGCCGATGATCACGCACCGTTATCCGGTCGACGACTTCGAGGCCGCGTTTGCGACGATGCTGTCGGGCGCGAGCGGGAAGGTCGTGCTCGATTGGGCGGGGGCATCCTAGAAGGGGCGGGCGCAAGCGGCTTCGGCGACCGTTTGGCGGCCTCCGCGTCTGCCAAAGTACTGCGCGACCCGTCGGCCGCAACCGGCACTCGCGTCCGCTCCCGAGCGCTCCGCGCTCAGGCCCCTCTCCGCCGTTCGTGCCGCATTGCTGCGCTGCGGTAAACTGGGCGGCTCCATGAATGCCGTCGCCGACCGCCTGCCGGACATCGCGGACGCGCACGCCGAAACACCGCGGCTGCGCGAGATCCCCTACAACTACACGTCGTTCTCCGACCGCGAGATCGTGATCCGCCTGCTCGGGGCGGATATGTGGTCGATTCTGGAGGGGCTGCGGGGCGAGCGTCGCACGGGGCGATCCGCACGCATGCTGTTCGAGGTGCTGGGCGACATCTGGGTGGTCGATCGCAACCCGTACCTGCAGGACGACCTTCTCGACAGCCCGGGTCGGCGGCGCCTGCTGGTCGAAGCGATGCGGCACCGGCTCGCGGAGATCGAAAAGCGACGGCAAGCCAACGCGGATGACGACGCGAATCGCGACTCAAACGTCGCGCAGCTCGTCGCCGCGGCGCGCGCTGCGGTCGATCGGTTTGCCGCGTCGTTCGGCGAGACTGCGACGCTGCGCCGCCGCGCGCTGCGCGCATTCTGCCGCCACACGCGAAAGGACAACGTCGCGTTCGACGGCCTCGCCCGCGTCTCGCACGTGACCGACGCGACCGACTGGCGGGTCGAGTATCCGTTCGTCGTCGTGTACCCGGACACCGAGGAGGAAATCCGCGGGCTGGTCGAGGATTGCATCGAGCTCGGACTGACGATCATCCCGCGCGGCGGCGGCACGGGCTACACGGGGGGCGCGATTCCGCTGACGCGCCGCTCGGCCGTGATCAACACCGAGAAACTGGAGCGATTGTCCCCCATCGAACCGATGGCGATTCCCGGGCGGGCGGAGCCGATCGCCACGATCGACTGTGGCGCGGGGGTCGTCACGCGTCGGGTCATGGAAGCGGCGGAGGAGGCAGGGCTCGTCTTCGCGGTCGACCCGACGTCTGCCGATGCGTCCTGCATCGGCGGCAACGTCGCGATGAACGCCGGGGGCAAGAAGGCCGTGCTCTGGGGCACGGCGCTCGACAACCTTCTGTCGTGGCGAATGGTGACCCCGGAGGCGCGGTGGCTCGACGTGAGACGCGTCGATCACAATCTCGGAAAGATCCACGATGCCGCGCTCGCGACTTTCGAGATCGCCTGGTATGCGGCGGACGGCACGACGGTCGAGCGCAGGGAGACGCTGGCGATCCCGGGCGCCTCGTTCCGCAAGGCCGGTCTCGGCAAGGACGTCACCGACAAGTTTCTCGCCGGCCTGCCCGGCATCCAGAAGGAAGGCTGCGACGGCCTCATCACCAGCGCGCGCTTCGTGCTGCATCGGATGCCGAAGGCGGTGCGGACCGTATGTCTCGAATTCTTCGGCCCGGTGCGCGACTCGACGCCGGCGATTGTCGAGATCAAGAACCATCTCGACGCACGGCCCGGTGGCGCAGTACTCGCCGGGCTCGAGCATCTCGACGAGCGGTACGTGAAAGCCGTCGGCTACGCGACCAAGGCGAAGCGCCACGGCCGGCCGAAGATGGTGCTGCTCGGGGACATCGTCGGCGAATCGGAGGACGGCGTCGCAAAAGCCGCGTCGGACGTCGTCCGCATTGCGAACGCGCGCGGCGCCGAGGGGTTTGTCGCCGTGTCCGCGGACGCGCGGAAGCGATTCTGGCACGACCGCTCCCGCACCGCGGCGATCGCGCGGCACACCAATGCATTCAAGATCAACGAGGACGTGGTCATCCCGCTCGGTCGTCTCGGCGACTATACCGACGGCGTCGAGCGGATCAACATCGAATTGTCGATCGCGAACAAGATCGCGCTATGCGATGCGCTCGCCGCGGTCTTCGCCGGCCCGTCGCTCGCCCCGGTCTGGGGGCCGGACGACGACGTGCGTCCGCCAGCCGACCTGCTGGCCGCGAAACTCGATGAGGCGCGCTCGCTCGTCGCTGGCGACCCGGGCGCGCTGGAAATCCCTGCTGGACGACATCGACGTCAATTTTCCGGCGCTGCAGGATCGCTCATGCGTGGTCTCATGGAAGTCGGAGCTGCGGGCGCCGCTTTCGGAGATCTTCGCCGGCCGCTCGTTCGCCCCGTTGCTGGCGCGCTGCGAGTCCGTGCACGCGGAAATCCTGCGGAGCCGTGTCTTCGTCGCGCTGCACATGCACGCGGGTGACGGCAACGTGCACACGAACATCCCCGTCAATTCCGACGATTATGCGATGTTGCGCTCGGCCAACGCCGCAGTCGCGCGGATCATGGCCCTCGCGCGGCGTCTCGACGGTGTCATCTCCGGCGAGCACGGGATCGGCATCACCAAGCTCGAATACCTGACCGCCGACGAGATCGCGCCGTTCGCCGCGTACAAGCGCAGGATCGACCCGCAGGGCCGATTCAACGCGGGCAAGCTGCTGCAGGGGGCTACGCTCGCCAACGCGTACACGCCGAGCTTCTCGCTGATCGGCCACGAAAGCCTGATCCTCGAAGCGTCCGCCATTGGGGACATCGCCGACTCCGTCAAGGACTGCCTGCGCTGCGGCAAGTGCAAACCCGTCTGCGCGACGCATGTGCCGCGCGCGAACCTGCTCTATTCGCCGCGCAACAAGATCCTTGCGACGTCGCTGTTGATCGAGGCGTTTCTCTACGAGGAGCAGACGCGCCGCGGCGTCAGCCTCCGGCACTTCGACGAATTCGGCGACGTCGCCGACCATTGCACGGTCTGCCACAAGTGCAAGAGCCCGTGCCCGGTCGACATCGATTTCGGCGACGTCTCCATCGCGATGCGCAACCTGCTGCGGCGCGAGGGGAAGCGGAAATGGAATCCCGGCGCCGCCGCGACGATGTTCTTCCTCAATGCGACGGATCCGGCGACGATCAGGATCGCTCAACGGGTCCTGATCGGCTGGGGCGCCCGCGTGCAGCGCGCGGCGTACGGCATCGCGCGCCGCTTCGGCCTGGGCCCGGCGCAGACGCGGCTGCCGCCCGCAACGGTGGGCAGGCCCGCCGCGAGGGCGCAGATCATTCACTTCGTCAACAAGCCCATGCCGGGGGGCCTTCCGAAGCGGACGGCGCGTGCGTTGCTCGACATCGAGGACGACGCGATCGTGCCGATCATCCGCGATCCGGCGAAGGCCGGCGACGATGCGGACGCCGTGTTCTATTTTCCGGGCTGCGGCTCCGAACGGCTTTTTTCGCAGGTGGGCCTCGCGACGCAGGCAATGCTCTATCACCTCGGAACGCAGACCGTGCTGCCCCCGGGCTACCTGTGCTGCGGCTACCCGCAGACCGCGTCGGGCGACGAGGATCGCGGACGGCAGATCACCACGTCCAATCGCGTGCTGTTCCACCGCGTCGCCAACACGCTAAATTACCTCGACATCCGGACCGTGATCGTCTCGTGCGGCACGTGCATGGACCAGCTGCAAAAATACGAATTCGACCGGATCTTCCCCGGTTGCCGCCTGCTGGACATCCACGAATACCTGCTCGAGAAGGGCGTTCGGATCAACGGCGTGACCGGAGTGCGCTACATGTACCACGATCCGTGTCACACGCCGATGAAGACCTACGCACCGCTTGCCGTCGTCAACGAACTGATGGGTGCCCCCGTGGCGCAGAACGAGCGCTGCTGCGGCGAATCGGGGTCGCTTGCGACGACGCGTCCCGACATCTCGACGCAGGTCCGCTTCCGCAAAGAGGCGGAAATGCGCAAAGGTGCCGCGGCGCTGCGCACCGACGGCTTCGCCGGAGAAGTCAAGGCCCTGACATCCTGTCCATCGTGTCTGCAGGGTCTTTCGCGGTTCGACGACGATGCCGGGACGCACGCCGATTACGTTGTCGTGGAGATGGCGAAACGCATGCTTGGCCCCGACTGGCTTCCGCAGTACGTCGCGCGGGCGAGCGCCGGCGGGATCGAGCGCGTCCTTGTCTGATCCGCTGTTGCCGCGAGGTATCGCCGGCAGCACCGCGTAGCGCGGGTCGCGGGTGAAAAATCCCCGCAGCGACGACGCGCGTGGATCGCACGCCGCGCCGCGGGGGTGGAGGGAAGGCGAGCTGCGTCCAGGATACGTTCGGGCCCGGACGTTGCGCTCCCGAATAATCCCCACCAGAATTGTCGAAGATTCCTGTCCCGGTCCGACAGAGGCGTGACTTCGGGGGTTATACGGTAGGGCGTCGCCCCGGGGGTTTGTGCTATAACCACTTGATGTGCTCAGGTACGATTGCCGCGCCGCTTCCGGGGCATCCCGGCAGCCGCCGCCGACGATGAACGATTCGAATTCCCCGGTTCTGACCGGCACCTCGCCGGCGCAGGAGGGCGCGCCCAAGCCCGCGTCCCAGTCGGAGCGCCCGACACTCGCATTTGCCGACACGGACAGCGCAAAGCGGTGGGCGAAGAGCCTGCCGCTGACGAACATCGCGCAGGCGTTCGAGGCGATTCACGGGCAGCTCCGCGCGATGTCCGCCGCCGAGTTTGCGCCGCGCGAGCGGGCGACGATCGCGGAAGTGATGCGCGATCAGGTTGCCTATCTCCACACCGAGCTGGCCCGCCGCTACGCCGGAAAGCCGCAGCCCGCAGTGGATCGGGAGCTCGAGGCCGCGGAACAGGCGATCGCCCTCTGGCAATCGCTGTGGGAACAATATTCCGCCTGTCTCAAGCCTCTGCTCGAGGGCGATCCCGAGCTTTCCGGCGTCAGGCCGAAGCTGCTCCAGCGCGGACTCTACGTCGGCAAGCAGCTGGTGCTGGTGTGCGGCCTCGCGCGTCGAGTGCCGCCGCCTTCGCTGTGGCAGGAGCTGCACGCCTACTACCGCCTCGCCGAAATGCTCGAGTGTGCGGTGACCTCCGTCTCCGACGACATGATGGCGAACGCGGTCGGAATCTCCTGCTACTCGACCTACACCCACGCGCTGCTGCTCGGACTTGCCGATCCGTGCGCGATGAGCGTGAAGCAGATCGAGCTCACCGACCGATGGCTCGGCATGTGGTCGCGCAAGGTCTTTCCGTACGCCCAGCAGCGCGAAACCGAGGGCCCGGTCGTGATCGCCGACCTCGAGAGCTCGGCGGGTGCGACACTGGTGGCGGCAGCGCCGCGCCACGCGCCGACGTCGATGCGCTTCGGTTACCCGGGAAGCTCGCGACGAGCGTGCGCGGTCGCCTGAAACGGCTGCAGACCGGAGCCAACCCGGCCGAGCTGCAGCTCGGGCACGATTGCAGCGTCGAGCAATGCGCGACGCTGCTCGGACATCTCGACGCGCGCTGGTATCAGGTTCCGCGCCGCGCGGGCGAGGTCGCGCGGACGACGGTCGATCTCTGCGGCGGCGGCGTCGGCGCCGCGTATTTTCGCGTCGGCGGCCGCACGTTCGACCGCAAGGACGCGCTGGGACGCGTGTCGTACCACGGGGCGCAGCACATGCAGATGATGGACGCGCTCACGGACTACGACCGCGGGCGCGAAGACGCCGAGCGCCGGTGGGCGTGGGAGCAATGGTCCGGCAGCTACGAATGGCGCGATGCCTCGGTTACGCGCCCGTCCGGCACCCGGCACCACTGGACGCTGGACCAGCTCGTCGTCTTGCGCGACGAGGAGCGGATCCGCGTCGGCTGCGTCACGCGGGTCGCGCAGGATTCCCGCGGCGAGCTCGCGCTGTCGCTGAAGCTCTGGTCCGCAGTTCCGAAGGCCATCGCCGTGCGTCCGCTCTCGACCGTCATGACGGAGGATCCGCCTCTGGCGACATTGCTGCTCGGCGAAACCCCCGAGGACAAGCCGAGCCTCATCCTGCCTCCGCGGAGTTTCAATCCGAGCCGCGTGCTCCGATCCCTCGATTCCGGCCCGGAGCGCCGGTTCCGGCTGACGCGGCTCATCCACCGCGGCGCCGATTTCGAGCGCGTCGAGTTCGAAGAAACGCTCTGACGTTTCACGGGCGCGGTCTTCTGCGTCCGCCGGACCCCTCGCGCCACGTCGACGATCGCACGCTTTGACCGGCGATTCGTCGTTGCCCTCGACCCGCCCGCCGTCCGTGCGGAGGGCCCGCCGATGAGCAATCGCCTGGCGGGCGAGACGAGCCCCTATCTTCTGCAGCACGCCACGAACCCCGTCGACTGGCATCCCTGGAGCGGGGAAGCACTCTCCCGCGCCCGGCGCGAAGGAAAGCCCATTCTGCTGTCCGTGGGGTACTCCGCGTGTCACTGGTGTCACGTGATGGCGCACGAGTCTTTCGAGGATCCGGAAGTCGCGGCGGCGATGAACGCGGAATTCGTCAATATCAAGGTCGATCGCGAGGAGCGTCCCGACCTCGACCAGATCTACCAGACCGCGCATGCAATTCTCACGCGGCGTTCGGGCGGCTGGCCGCTCACGATGTTCCTCACTCCGGACGGCGCGCCTTTCTTCGGCGGGACCTATTTTCCCCGCGAAGGTCGGTATGGGCTGCCGGGATTTCTCGAGCTCCTGCCGCGGGTCGCCGCCGCGTATCGCGAGCAGGGTCCCGCGATTGCCGAGCAGGCCGCGCGCCTCAGGGATGCGCTCGAAAGCCTGGAACCGGTGCGCCAGGACGACGGCGCGCTGCCGACGGCGGCGCCTGCGCAGGCGCTTTCCGGGCTGAAGCGAAACTTCGATCCCGTGCACGGCGGCTTCGGGTCGGCGCCGAAATTCCCGCATCCCACGGACCTCGCTCTCTGCCTGCGTGCGGCGGTGCGCAACCTTGACGACGAGGCGCGCGCCGTGGTCGGCGTCACGCTGGAGCGAATGGCCGACGGCGGAATCCACGACCAGCTGGGCGGTGGATTCTGCCGCTACAGCGTGGATGCGGAGTGGACGATCCCGCATTTCGAAAAGATGCTCTACGACAACGGGCCGCTCCTTGGCCTGTACGCGGATTTCGCGAGAGCGACGGGGGAATCACGATTCGCGGAAGTCGCACGCGGAATCGTCGACTGGATGACCCGCGAAATGCGCGCCCCGGACGGCGCTTTCTACTCGAGCCTCGATGCCGACAGCGAGGGGGAGGAGGGCAAGTTCTACGTCTGGTCGCGCGATGAGGTTCGCGGGCTGCTTCAGGCGGACGAATTTGCGGTTGCCGCGCCGTACTGGGGTCTCGACCAGCCGCCGAATTTCGAGGGCCATGCATGGAACCTTCGCGTTGCGCGACCGCTCGCCGACATCGCGGCGAATCAGGGGCTGCCGGTTGCCGACGCGCGATCGCGGCTCGAGCGGGCCAAGTCGGCAATGTTCGTCGCGCGTGCAACGCGCGTGCGCCCCGGACTCGACGACAAGATACTGACTTCCTGGAACGCGCTTGCGATCGCGGGGCTTTCGCGTGCGGCGCGTGCGCTGGACGAGCCCGCCTGGGCGGGCCATGCGGTCGCCGCGGCGGATGCGCTGCGCGCCACCGCCTGGCGCAATGGCCGCCTGCTCGCCACGCGGAAGGGTGCGCACGCGCATCTCAACGCCTACCTCGACGACCACGCGTTCCTGCTGGACGCCCTGCTGGAGCTGATGCAAACGAGATTTCGCGGCGAGGATCTCGCTTGGGCGTGCGAAGTGGCCGATCTCCTGCTGGCGCAGTTCGAGGACCGCGAGAACGGGGGCTTCTATTTCACGAGCCACGACCACGAGCGCCTGTACCATCGCACCAAGCCCGGCCCCGACAACGCGACCCCCTCCGGCAACGGCGTCGCCGCCTCCGCGCTGATTGCATTGGGGCACCTTGTCGCGGAGCCGCGCTACGTCGAGGCGGGAGCGCGCGCGGTGCGTGCGTTTGCGGGCGTGCTTCGGGAGTCTCCGCGGGGATGCGCGACGCTCGTCGCCGCGCTCGAGGACGTCCTTTCGCCTCCCTCGGCCGTGCTCCTTGCCGGCGACGCGTCGCTATGCGCGGAATGGCACCGCGCGCTCGAGCGGACGCCGCGCCCCGGGATTCATTGCTATGACGTCGCCGGCGCCGATTTGCCAAGCGCGCTCGCGAGGGGCCAAATTCCCCCGCGGGGCGCCGTAGCGTGGGTCTGCCGCGGGACTCAGTGCCTTCCTCCGATCCACTCGCTGCCGGAAATCGAGCGTGCGTTGGCCGTGGCGCCAGCGCCGTGAGACACGTCCGCACGAGTCGCGCGGGGTTTACGCCAATGGCGACGCCCAACGCGTTCGGTTACCATGCCGTCCGTTGCAACGATCAACTTCGGAGACTCGATGAAGATTGCCACCGCCGTAGTCGCGGCCGCAGCGGCATTCGCCGCGTGTGCCGTCCAGGCAGACGCAGGCGAAGACCTGCTCAAGAAATCGGGATGCACCGCCTGCCACGCCATCGACAAGAAGCTGGTCGGGCCTCCGTACGTGGACGTCGCCGCCAAGTACAAGGGTGACGCCGGCGCGCCGGCGAGACTCCTGGAAAAGGTCAAGAAGGGCGGCTCGGGGGTATGGGGCCAGGTCCCGATGCCGCCGAATCCTCAGGTCAGCGAGACCGATCTGAAGACGATGATCGCGTACGTGCTCGCGCTCAAGAAGTAGCGGCGAGCCGGGGGAACGCGCGAGCGGCGAGCCGGGGCCCGGGCGCGAAGCGCCAAGGGGGCGCGTCTTTGACAGGACCCCGGGGCCCCGGTAACCTTGGCGTCGTCCGCGCAGGAGAGTGCGGCGCCGGCGAAGTCCGGCGCGGCCGCCGAAGGCGCAACTCCCGCAATCGCTCAGGCAAAGAGGACCGCGCGGACGGCAATTCGATCTGGAGAGCGGCCGCGTATCGAGGCGGCCCACCGAAGGGGCACCCGGCGCATGAGCGAGTCGCGCCGCAATCTCTCAGGTAAAAGGACAGAGGGGGCGATGCGGAAGGACCGCTTCGCCCCTTTCCTTTTCTGCCGGGGGACGCCTTGCTCAAACAGACTCCGCTTCACGCCATCCACCGCGCCGCGGGTGCGCGCATGGTGGATTTCGGCGGGTGGGACATGCCGGTCCACTACGGTTCGCAGATCGACGAGCACCACGCGGTGCGCAACGACGCCGGCATGTTCGACGTTTCCCACATGCGGGTTGTCGACCTCGAGGGTGCGGAGGCCCGCGATTTCCTGCGCGGCGCACTTGCCAACAATGTCGACAAGTTGAAGGATCCCGGCAAGGCGCTGTACTCGTGCCTGCTAACCCCTGCCGGCACGGTGATCGACGACTTGATCGTCTACTTCTTGCGCGAGGATTTTTTTCGCCTGGTCGTCAACGCCGGCACCGCGGACAAGGACATCGCCTGGTTTCGCAAGCTCGTCCTCGAGCGTTCGCCGGGTCTCAAGTTGACGCCGCGCGAGGATCTCGCGATGGTCGCGGCGCAGGGTCCGAATGCGCGGTCGAAGGTCTGGAAGGCGGTTCCGGGAAGCGAGGCGGCAAGCGCCCTCTTGAAGCCATTCACCGCGGCGTCGATGAGTTCGCCATGGGGCGAGTTGTTCATCGCGCGCACGGGATACACGGGAGAGGACGGATTCGAAATCGTGCTCCCGGCCGGAAAGGTCGGCGAGCTGTGGCGGGCGCTTGCCGCGGCCGGCGTGAAACCGGCGGGGCTTGGCGCGCGCGATACGCTGCGCCTCGAAGCGGGGATGAATCTCTATGGGCAGGACATGGACGAGACGGTGTCTCCGCTCGATTCCGGCCTTGCGTGGACCGTCGATCTCGGGAGTCCCCGTGATTTCGTCGGCAAGCAAGTGCTCGCCGCGCAGGCTCCGCAACGCCAATTGACCGGATTGCTGCTGACGGACAAGGGTGGCGTCCTCCGTGCCCATCAGGTCGTGCGTACGGCTCTTGGCGACGGCGAGATCACGAGCGGCACGTTCAGCCCGACGCTGAACAAGTCGATTGCGCTCGCCAGGCTGCCGGCGGGAATCGCGCAAGGCGCTTCCGTCAAGGTCGTCGTGCGCGACCGCGAGCTCTCGGCGCGGGTCGTGAAGCCGCCGTTTGCGCGCAACGGCAAGGCGTTGGTCGAGTGAGACGCGTTTCGCAAGTTCCTCAGCACTCCTTTTCTTCAATTCACAGACCGGGGTATCAATGAACGTACCGACCAATCTTCGCTACACCGACGCCCACGAGTGGGTGCGCGCCGAAGCCGACGGCACCCTCACGGTCGGCATCACCGACCATGCGCAGGCGGCGCTGGGCGATCTCGTCTATCTGGAGCTGCCCGCCGTCGGGCGCATCGTCGCCGCCGGTGAAGCTTGCGCCGTCGTCGAGTCGGTGAAGGCCGCCTCCGACGTGTACGCGCCGATCGCCGGCGAAGTCCTCGCCGTGAATGCGCCGCTCACGGACGCTCCGGAGCAGGTCAACCAGGACGCATACGCCGCGTGGTTCTTCAAGGTGAAGCCGACGGATGGCGGTGCGTTCGCCGGTCTGCTCGACCCCAAGGCCTACGAAGCCGTCATCGGAGACGAATGACCATGACCCGCCCCCGCGCGGCCGCCGGTGCCGCCACGCCGCTCGCCGACCTGGAAGGGACCGATGCCTTCGTCGCGCGCCATGTCGGCACCTCGCCTGCGGATCAGACGGCGATGCTGGCCACGCTCGGCTACGTTTCCCGCGCGGCTTTGATGGACGCGATCGTGCCGGCGTCGATCCGTCGTGCTGTCCCGATCGCGCTTCCGCCTGCCGTTCCCGAAGCGGAGGCACTGGAGCGCCTCAAGGCGATCGCCGCGAAGAATCGCGTGCTGACCTCGATGATCGGGCAGGGCTATTACGGTACGCATACTCCTGGCGTGATCCTGCGCAACATCCTCGAGAATCCCGCCTGGTACACCGCGTACACGCCGTACCAGCCGGAAATCTCGCAGGGGCGCCTGGAAGCGCTCGTCAATTTCCAGACGATGGTCTGCGATCTCACCGGCATGGCGATCGCGAACGCGTCGATGCTGGACGAGGCCACGGCGGCTGCCGAGGCGATGACGCTGTGCCTGCGAATGAGCAAAGGGAAGAGCAAGCGCTTTTTCGTCGCCGCCGACGTCTTCCCGCAGACCGCAGATGTCGTGCGCACGCGTGCGCAGCCCCTGGGCATCGAAATCGTGACGGGCTCCTCCGATGCGGCGGCGGCAGCCGGAGCATTCGCGGTGCTGCTTCAGTACCCCGGGGCGAACGGGGACGTGCGCGACCTGCGCGCACTCGCGGCGGCGGTCCATGCCGCCGGCGGCTACGTGGTGATCGCGGCCGACATCCTCGCGCTGACGCTGCTCAGCGCCCCGGGGGAATGGGGCGCCGACGTCGTCGTTGGCTGCACCCAGCGGTTCGGCGTGCCGATGGGCTACGGCGGCCCGCATGCAGGCTACCTCGCGACCCGCGACGAGTTCAAGCGCTCGATGCCCGGTCGTCTTGTCGGCGTCACCGTCGACGCGGACGGCGGGCCCGCCTATCGCCTTGCGCTGCAGACACGCGAGCAGCACATACGGCGCGAGAAGGCGACGTCGAACATCTGCACGGCGCAGGTGCTGCTCGCCGTCATCGCGAGCATGTACGCGGTCTACCACGGCCCCGCGGGCCTTGCCGCGATTGCCCGTCGCGTGCACCGCCTCACGGCGATCCTGAAGGCGGGGCTCGAGCGCGAGGGCTTCAAGGTACCCACGGCATCCTTCTTCGACACCATCACGGTGGCCACTGGAGCGCGCACGAAGGAGATTCTCGACCGCGGTGTCCTCGAGGGCATCAATTTTCGCCGCGTGGACGACGCAAACGTGGGGATGTCGCTCGACGAGACCACGACGCGCGACGACCTCGTGCGCGCGTGGCGCGCCTTCGCGGGATCGGACGTCACGTTCACGGTCGCGGACCTCGACGCAACCGTGGTCGCCTCCTTGCCCGGGCCGCTCGCCCGCACGACCCCGTTTCTCACGCATCCGGTGTTCAACCGCCACCACTCCGAAACGGAAATGCTGCGCTACCTCCGGCGGCTCGCCGACCGCGACATCGCGCTCGACCGCTCGATGATTCCGTTGGGCTCGTGCACGATGAAGCTCAATGCCACTTCCGAGATGATTCCGGTGACGTGGCCGGAGTTCGGCAATCTGCATCCGTTTGCACCGGCGGACCAGGCCGCGGGTTATCGTGAACTCGTCGCCGATCTGGAACGCATGCTGGTCGCCGTCACCGGCTACGCGGCCGTGTCGCTGCAGCCGAACGCCGGGTCGCAGGGCGAATACGCCGGCCTGCTGGCGATTCAGGGGTGGCACGCGAGCCGCGGCGAGGCGCACCGGAATGTCTGCCTCATCCCTGCGTCGGCGCACGGCACGAATCCCGCATCCGCCCAGATGGCGGGCCTCGACGTGGTCGTCGTCGCCTGCGACAAGGACGGCAACGTCGATCTCGCCGACCTCGAGGCGAAAGCGAAGGCGCGCAGCGCCGATCTCGCGGCGATCATGGTCACCTACCCATCGACGCACGGTGTGTTCGAGTCCGGCATCCGCCGAATCTGCGAGATCGTCCATGCCCATGGCGGGCAGGTCTATGTCGACGGCGCCAACCTCAATGCGCTGGTCGGCCTTGCGGCGCCGGGCGAGTTCGGCGCGGACGTCTCGCACCTCAACCTGCACAAGACGTTCTGCATACCGCATGGCGGCGGCGGCCCCGGCGTGGGTCCGATCGGCGTCGGTGCGCATCTCGCGCCGTTCCTTCCGGGACACCGTTACCTGCCGGGCGGCGACACCGCGCGCGTTGTCGCGGCCGCCCCGTTCGGCAGCGCGAGCATCCTCCCGATCTCCTGGATGTACATGACGATGATGGGAGGCGACGGCCTGCAGGCTGCCACCGAGAGCGCGATACTCGCGGCGAACTACGTCGCGAAGCGTCTCGACGCGCACTTTCCCGTTCTCTATGCCGGGCCGCACGGACTCGTCGCGCACGAATGCATCCTCGACCTTCGTCCCGTGAAGGAGACATCGGACGTCGCCGTCGACGACGTCGCCAAGCGGCTCATGGATTACGGCTTTCATGCGCCGACCATGAGCTTTCCCGTCGCCGGGACGCTGATGGTCGAGCCCACCGAAAGCGAGTCGAAGGCGGAGCTCGACCGGTTCATCGTGGCGATGATCACGATCCGCGGCGAGATTCGGGCCGTGGAAGAAGGGCGCTCGGACCGCGTCGACAATCCATTGAAGCACGCGCCGCACACTGCCGAGTCGATCGCGCGCGACGATTGGAAACACGCGTATCGGCGAGAGGACGCCGCATATCCGGTGGCCTCCCTGCGCGGCGCAAAATACTGGCCGCCCGTCGCGCGTGTCGACAACGTCTACGGCGACCGCAACCTGTTCTGCAGCTGCATTCCGATGGAGGACTACGCGGAAGCGCGTGCGCCGGCCGCGCCCGACCGCGTCGCGGCGGCCGCGTAGCGATGCGCGTCCTGGTGCTCGGCGCCGGCGTCGTCGGCGTCACTGCCGCGTGGTATCTCGCCGCCGACGGGCATGAGGTCACCGTCGTCGACCGGCAGCCCGGGCCCGCGCTGGAGACGTCGTTCGCGAATGGGGGCCAGATCTCGGCGTCGCACGCCGAGCCCTGGGCGAACCCCGGCGCTCCTCGCAAGATCCTGCGATGGCTGGGACGCGAGGACGCCCCGCTCCTGTTCCGGCTGCGCGCCGACCCTCGCCAGTGGCAGTTCGGGCTCGCGTTCCTGCGCGAGTGCCTGCCGTGGCGGACGCGGCGCAACACGATCCAGTGCCTCAACCTCGCCCTCTATTCGCGCGACTGCCTGAAGTCGCTGCGTGCCGAGACGGGCATTGCCTACGATCACCAGGAACGCGGCATCCTCGAGTTCTATACCGAAGCCGACGAATTCGAGGCGGGCGCAAAGGCGGCCGCGATCATGCGCGAACATGGCGTGGATCGCGACGTGAAAAGGGTCGACCAGTGCGTGACGATCGAGCCGGCCCTCGCGGCCTGCCGCGAACGCCTCGTCGGCGGCATCTACACGCCGACGGACGAATCGGGCGACGCCCATCGTTTCGCCGAGGAGCTCGTGCAATTGGCGTCGTCACGCGGAGTGGTGTTTCGGTGGGGGGTCACGGTCGAGGCGCTCGCCAGCGAGGGAGACATCGTCACGGGCGCGCGCTGCACAAGTTCGCAAACCGGGAAGGAAACGCTCGCAGCCGATGCCTACGTCGTCGCCTTGGCGAGCTTCAGCCCGTTCGTCCTGCGGCCGCTCGGCGTGCCTTGCACCGTCTATCCCGCGAAAGGCTATTCCGCGACGATCGCGATCGGCGATCATCGGGGGTCCCCCAGCGTATCGCTGACGGACATCGCGGCAAAACTCGTGATCACCCGGTTGGGGCAGCGCCTGCGGATTGCGGGTACCGCGGAACTTTCCGGCTATGGCACCGATCTCAACGCGGCTCGATGCGAGGCGATCGTGAAGCGAACGTTCGAACTCTTCCCCGACGCCGGCACGCGCGAATCGGCGCAGTTCTGGGCGGGTCTGCGGCCCGCGACGCCGTCCAACGTTCCGCTCGTGGGCGGCACCCGCTATCGCAATCTCTTCCTCGACACCGGGCACGGGACGCTCGGCTGGACGATGGCGTGCGGCTCCGGCCGCGCCGTTGCCGACATGATCGGCGGCCGACGGCCCCAGGTCGCGTTCTCGTTCACGCCGCGTTGAGCGCGAGTGTCCGCGGCGCTCGCATTTCGACACGTCAAACGACCCGCCTCCGACTCCATGCAACTCACCGCCCTCAATCGCTGGAAGGCCGCCGGCATTCATCTCGGCGTGTCCGCGCTCATCGCGGCCACCGTCGTCACGGTCATGCTACTTGCGTGGTATCCGCCGCCCTATTTCGATGCGATGGGCGGCAAGGGATTGCTGAAGATACTGGTCGGCGTCGACGTGACGCTCGGCCCGCTCCTCACGCTCATCGTCTTCGATCCCAAGAAGAAGAGCCTCAGGTTCGATCTCTCGGTGATTGCGGCGTTGCAGGTCGCGGCGCTCGCGTACGGCGTCTGGGTCATGTTCGAGGCGCGGCCCGTTTACACCGCGTTCGTGGTGGATCGCTTCGTGCTCGTGGGTGCGAGCGACCTCGACCGGGCCGACCTCGACGCGGGGCGGCCGGAGTATCGCGACCTGCCGCTGACGGGACCCCGGGTCGTCGGCGTGAAGCTGCCAAGCAAGGACGACACCGAAGAATGGAACAAGCTGGTGTTCAGCGGCATCGCAGGCAAGGACGCGCAGAATTTCCCCAAGTTCTACGTACCCTACGCCGAAATCGCCGGCGCGGTCGATCGGCAAAGCGAAGCCGCTCCCGGCGTTGTCCAGGGACAAGCCGAACGCGAGCGCGGCCGTGCAGGCGTTCGTCGCGGGGACGGGGCGGCCGGAGGCCGATTTCGGTTACGTGCCCCTCGTCGGTCGGGAGCACGGAATGACTGCCGTGATCGACATGCGCGACGGAAAGCTGCTCGGCATCCTCGCGGTCGATCCGGAGTGAGTCGCGCCGCGCGAGACCGAAGCGAGAACGCTATAATTCGCGCCTCCTCCCGCTGCGCGGCCATGTCACCGTTCCGTATCATCATCGCCGCGGCCGTCGCCGCCGCCGCGCTGCCCTGCGCGCTGCCGGCCGCGACATCTGCCGCACCCGCCACCGCCTTGTCGCAGGCGGCGCCGACCATCGCGGCGAGCGCGTATCTGCTGCTCGATTTCGCGAGCGGCGCGGCGATCGTCGCGCAAAACGCCGACGAGCGCCGCGACCCCGCGTCACTGACCAAGCTCATGACCGCGTACCTCACGTTCGCCGCGTTGCGCGACGGCAAGATCGTCCCGTCGCAGAGCGTGCCCGTGTCGGAGGCCGCGTGGCGCGCCGAGGGCTCCCGGATGTTCATCGAGCCACGCCGCGCGGTGTCGGTCGACGAGCTTCTGCGCGGCATGATCGTGCAGTCCGGCAACGACGCGTCAATTGCGCTCGCGGAACTCGTCGCCGGCAGCGAGCCCGCGTTCGTCGCCCGGATGAACGCCGAGGCGCAGCGGATGGGCCTTGCGAACACCCATTTCGTCAACGTCACCGGGCTTCCCCAGGCAGACCATTATTCGAGCGCGCGCGATCTGGGCGCGCTCGCTTCCGCGGTGATCCGCGAGTTTCCCGATTACTACAAGCTCTATTCGCTGAAGGAATTCCGCTACAACAACATCACGCAGCCCAATCGCAACCGGCTGCTCTGGATCGACCCCGGCGTCGACGGCATGAAGACCGGACATACCGACGCCGCAGGATGGTGCCTCATCGCCTCGGCGAAGCGCGGCGAGCGGCGACAGATCTCGGTCGTGCTGGGAGCCGCCTCCGACTCGGCACGGGCGAACGAGAGCGAGAAGCTCCTGAGCTACGGTTTCCAGGCCTTCGACACGGTGCACCTCTACCATTCTGGCGAAACCGTGCAATCGCTGCGCGTCTGGAAGGGCGCCGATGCGAGCATCGCGGCCGGGTTCTTCGCCGACCAGTACCTCACGCTGCCGAAGGGCAAGGCCGCCAATCTGCAGCTCACGATGTCGGCCAGCGAACCGCTTGTCGCTCCGGTGGTGAAGGGCGCGCGGGTCGGCACGGTGAAAGTGGCGCTGGAGGGCAGGACGCTGGCCGAATTGCCGCTGGTCGCGCTCGCCGACGTGCCGGCAGCGAATATTCTTGGCCGCGCGTGGGATACGATGCGGCTGTGGTTCAGGTGATGCCCGATCGACGACCGGCAAGCGCTGCGATGATTGTCTACCTCAACGGCAAATTTCTCCCGATCGAAGACGCGAAGATCCCGGTCCTCGACCGCGGATTCATCTACGGCGACGGCGTCTACGAGCTCATCCCCGTTTACGACCGCAGACCGTTTCGGCTGCCGCAGCATCTCGCCCGCCTGCAGAGAAGCCTTGACGGCATCCGGCTTGCAAACCCGCATACGAACGCCGAATGGGCATCGATCATTGCGGAACTGATTGCGCAACAGCCGTTCGACGACCAGGGCGTCTACTTCCAGGTCACGCGCGGAGTGGCGAAGCGCGACCACACGTTTCCGCAGGGCGTCGCGCCCACCGTATTCATGATGAGCAATCCGCTTGCCACGCCGTCGGCCGACCAGATCGAGCGCGGCGTCGCCGTCGTGACGGCCGAGGACAACCGCTGGCACCGTTGCGACCTGAAGACCATCTCGCTCGTCGGCAACGTGCTGATGCGGCAGCTTGCGGCGGACGCCGGTGCGCTGGAGACGGTCATGTTCAGGGACGGCTGTCTCACGGAGGCCTCGGCATCGAACGTTCTTATCGTGACGGACGGAAGAATCGTCGCGCCGCCCAAGGACAACCTGATTCTTCCGGGCATCACGTACGACGCAACCGAGGAATTCGCGCGCGAAGCGGGTCTTCCGTTCGAGATCCGGCCGGTGCCGAAGGCGGAGGCGCTCGCGGCCGACGAAATGTGGCTTTCGTCGTCGACCAAGGAAGTGCTGGCCGTCACCACGCTAGACGGCCGGCCGTTCGCGGGCGGTGCTCCGGGCGCGCGCTTCCGGGCGATGCACGCGATCTTCCAGGCGCGAAAGCGCAGGGCTCCCTAGGGCTTCGGCCCGGACTTCGACGTCGCGCCGTACCGGCCGTGATGGAACACGAGGCCGATGCCGTTCCGGCGCTCGCAGGTCTCCACGTGACCGATGAAGAGCATGTGGTCGCCCGCACGGTGCATCGCGTGGTGGCGGCATTCGAACCACGCAATGCAGCCCTCGATCAGCGGCGCATCCGCGGCGCCCAGCCGGAAGGAAACGCCTTCGAAGCGGTCGGCGTGGGGCCGCGAGAACCGGCGCGCGAGTTCGACCTGGTCGTGCGCGAGCACGTTGATCGCGTATCGTGGCGCATTTTCGTAGGCCGCGAGGCTCTCGGCCCGACGGTGTAGGCTCCAGACGACGAGCGGGGGATCGAGCGACACCGAATTGAACGAATTGGCGGTGAAACCCGCGTAGCGGCCGTCGGGACGCCGCGCGGCGATCACCGTCACCCCGGTCGCGAATTGCGCCAGCGCGTCGCGGAACTGGCGCTCGGTGAAGGCGCCGGCGGAATGCCCGGGACGGTCGCGGGTGGCGGGAGGAGACAACGAGGCAGCCGCACGCGCGGCCCGAAAGGTGAAACGCCGATGGTAGCAGCGCCTGCTCCGCCGTCCAAAGAAACCGGCGCCGCCGCACTTTCCCCTGCGGCCCTGTCTTTGCATTAGAATCATCGGGTTGCCGTGCGGTATCGCCGCATGGCCCTTGGGCGTTCGCCGGGGGGCAGCGGGCGAGACTCAGGGCCCCACCCGGTGTCGACTGGTTCCGCCTTTCGAGCAGCGACTATGTCCGAACCCCTGCAACAGATCATCGCCAATCGCTATGGCGATCGCGGGCTGCCGGTGGTCCTCGTGCTGCCGGACGGCGGACGCGTGCCGCTCTCGTCGAGCGCCGAAGCCGAGATCATCGTTCGGACCCGGGAGGCACTGCGGACGCTCGCGTCGCCCGAGCTCGGCCGGCTGGCGCGCGCCTACGTCAGGAACGACATCGACTTCACCGGCGGTGCGCGGGGGATCCTCGACATCGCCGAGTCGATGATCGGTTCGATCACCCACGGGCGCGAGACCCTGCGGGCGCGCTGGCGCATGTTCTGGAACCAGCATCGCGGCAACCGCCGGAACATCGCCCATCACTACGACGTCTCCGATGCTTTCTACCGGCTCTGGCTCGATCCCCGGATGGTGTACTCCTGCGCCTACTACCGCGCGGACACCGACACGCTCGCCGACGCGCAGGCGCAAAAGCTCGATCTCATCTGCCGAAAGCTCCGGCTCGCGCCGGGAGAATCGTTCCTCGACATCGGCTGCGGCTGGGGTGCGCTGCTGTTCTGGGCCGCGCAGCATTACGGCGTCAGCGCGACGGGCATCACCCTTTCGCGGCACCAGCACGAGCACATCGAGCGCGAGATCGCCGCGCGCGGGCTGGGAGATCGGGTGCGGGTAAAGCTGCAGGACTATCTCGATCTGCCGGAAGGCACCGTCTACGACAAGATCGCGAGCGTCGGAATGTTCGAGCACGTCGGCCCGCGGCGATACGGAAAGTATTTCGGCAAGATCTACCGCGTGCTGAAGCCGGGGGGGTACGTGCTGAACCACGGGATCACGCACAACGTCCTCGATGCGGAGAGCCTGGGGAGCGGCATTGGCGACTTCGTCGAGGAATACGTGTTCCCGGGCGGTCAACTAGGACACGTTTCGACGGTGGCCGAGGGTCTCGCGCGGGCAGGCCTCGAGCTGATCGACGCCGAGGCGCTGCGTGAGCACTACGCGAAGACGCTGTGGAGTTGGCTCGATGGTCTGGAGACGAACGCGGATGCCGCGCGCGCCGAGGTCGGCGAGGAGAAATTCCGCGTCTGGCGCCTGTATCTCGCCGGGTCCGCGCATGCATTCGATCGCGGCTGGATGTCGCTGTGGCAGCTGTTGGCGGGGAAACCCCTGCCCGACGGGCGCATGCCGCATCCGCTGACGCGGGATTACATGTACGGGCGCGAGCGCGACTGACGCGTGCCGCCGGCGACCGCGCAGTTGCATTTGCGGCGTCTCGCCCGCATTTGCGACCGGATGAGAACCGAAATGCCGAACGACCTTTCCGCCGCCGAACCGTCGCTGCTGACCTTTCCCTGCGCCTTTCCGATCAAGGTCATGGGTCGCACGCAGGACGGATTCGCGCAGGCGATCGTGCAGATCGTGAAGAGACATGCCCCCGATTTCGATCCCGCGACGCTCGAGATGCGGACATCGAGCGCCGGCAATTACCTTTCCGTGACGGCGACGGTCAATGCGATCTCGCGCGCGCAGCTGGACGATCTCTATCGTGACCTCACCGCGCATCCGCTGGTCGCGATGGTGCTGTGAGACAAGGTGCGCCGTCCGGGCGACCCGGGGGCGCTGCCGGTGCCCGTGGCGGCGGCGCGACGATCCGCGAGCTTGGGCACACCGGATACGAAACCACGTGGCGTGCGATGCAGGCGTTCACTGCGGCTCGCACCGGCGATACGGAGGACGAGATCTGGCTCACGGAGCATCCGCCGGTCTACACGCTGGGACTTGCCGGACGACGCGAGCATCTGCTGCGCGAGAACGGCATTCCGGCGATCAAGGTGGACCGCGGCGGGCAGATCACGTTTCACGGTCCGGGTCAGCTCGTCGCGTACCTCCTGTTCGATCTCAAGCGCCGCGGCGTCGGCATCCGTGCGATGGTCCGGACCATCGAGGCAAGCGTAGTAGAATGGCTTGATTCGATGGGGATTTCCGCCTACGGGAAGCCCGCGGCGCCGGGGGTGTACGTGATGATGGCCGGAACGGAAGCAAAGATCGCCGCGCTGGGGCTCAAGGTGCGCAACGGCTGCACCTACCACGGGCTTGCGCTCAACGTCGCGATGGATCTCTCGCCCTTCGCGGACATCGATCCCTGCGGCTACAAGGGGCTCGCCGTAACGCAGCTCGCCGATCTTGGCGTCGCGCGGACCGTCGAACAGGCCGGAATGGAACTCGCCCCGATTCTCGCCCTTCGGCTCGCCGGCGCGCCATGAGCGAGCCCGTTCCGCCGTCGTCCAACGCCGCCGGCGTCAAGCACACGGGCGCGTCGAAGACCGCGCGCATTCCCGTCAAGGTGGTCATCGCCCCCCGGTTGAGGAAGCCGGACTGGATCCGCGTGCGCGCGCCGTCGTCGCCGCGCTTCGGCGAAATCAAGAAGATCCTGCGCGAACACAACCTGCACACGGTCTGCGAGGAAGCTTCCTGCCCGAACATCGGCGAGTGCTTCAGCAAGGGAACGGCGACGTTCATGATCATGGGCGACATCTGCACCCGCCGCTGCCCCTTCTGCGATGTCGGCCACGGCCGCCCGCTGCCGCTCGACGCGGAGGAACCGCTCAATCTCGCGAAGACGATCGCGGCGCTTCGTCTCCGGTACGTCGTGATCACGAGCGTGGACCGCGACGACCTGCGCGATGGCGGCGCACAGCACTTCGTCGACTGCATCCGCGCGGTTCGGGAGCATTCGCCGGCCACTCAGATCGAGGTGCTGGTGCCGGATTTCCGCGGCCGCCTCGAGCGCGCGCTCGACGTCCTCGCGCGGTCGCCGCCGGACGTGATGAACCACAACCTCGAAACGGTGCCGCGGCTGTACAAGCAGGCACGGCCGGGGTCGGATTACACGCATTCGCTCCGGCTGCTCGCCGAATTCAAGGCGCGCTTTCCGGAGATCCCGACCAAATCGGGCCTGATGGTGGGCCTTGGCGAGACGGACGACGAGATCCTCGCGACGATGCGCGACATGCGCGCGCATGGCATCGACATGCTGACGATCGGCCAGTATCTGCAGCCGACGGCCGGTCACCTTCCCGTGCTGCGCTACGTGCACCCGGAAACGTTCGCGATGTTCGAGCGCGAGGCGTACGCCTCCGGCTTCCGCCACGCGGCCGTCGGCGCGCTGGTGCGATCGTCGTATCACGCCGACCGGCAGGCGGAAGAGGTTCTGGCCACCCCGCAAGCGCCCGAAATCGCCGGGAACTAAGGACGGGGCGGGCCTGCGTCCCTGGGCCACAGGAGCCACATCCGCCCGGCCTGTTTCATGCGTCCCGCCTCGCGACCCGCGTCGTCGCCGAAGCCCCAGAAGAAATCGGCGCGGACGGCGCCGCGGATCGCGCCGCCCGTGTCCTGCGCCATCGTGAGCCGCTCCAGCGGCCGCGTCGACAGCGGAAAGGTCGTCGCGAGATACACCGGCGCGCCGAGCGGAATCGAACGCGTGTCGACCGCAATCGTGCGGCCAGCGAGCAGCGGTACGCCGAGCGTGCCGATCGGGCCGTCGATCTTCTCTTCCAGCGAGCCAACGGGCGCCCTGGGCACTTCACGGAAGAACACGTAGCTCGGATTTTCGTCGAGCAGCGCAGGAAGCTTGTCCGGATTCCGCCTGCCCCATTCCCGGATCCCCTGCATCGAGGCACGATCGGCCGGGATGTCCCCGCGGTCGATCAGCACGCGGCCGATCGAACGGTAGGGATGCCCGTTCTGATCCGCGTAGCCGACCCGCAGGAGGCCGCCGTCCTCCAATTGCACGCGCCCGGAACCCTGGATCTGCAGGAAGAACGCCTCGACGGGGTCATCGACCCAGACCAGCACCTTGCCGGCGACGGGCGCCTTTCCGTTTTCGATGTCGGCGCGCGTCCAGTACGGCACGACCCTGCGGCCGTCGATGCGTCCGCGCAGCCGCTTGTCCTTGAGCTCGGGGTAGAGGTCGGCAAGCTCGATGGCGAGGAGGTCGTCGGGAGTGGCGTAGAGCGGCACGGCGAATCGCGGCGACTTCTCGCGGCTTCCGCGCAGCAGCGGCTCGTAGTAGCCCGTGATGGTCCCTTCGGTGCGTCCGTCGGCGGCGACGACTTCGTATGGGATAAAATGCTCCTCGAAGAAAGCGCGAATGGCCGCTCTGTCGGAAAGGTCCCTGGTAGTTCGAGGGCGCTGCACGCGGGCGTCCAGAGCGCGCGCAGGGACGCTGCGGATCCTTCGAGTGCCGTGCAGCCGACGCGAAACGCCGGCAATGCTTCCTCCACGCGGTCGTCGCTCCATCCCGAAAGTGCGCTGAACGCAACCGGGCGGTAGCGCGCAGGAAGCGATGTCGGTGCGGGGGCTGGCGCCGCGACCTGCGGCGGGCCCGCGGGCGGGACGGTGACGCATCCGGCCGCCAGCAGCAGGATCGCAGACGCCGTGCACATTCGCGCCATGCCGCAAGTGCCGCGAAGGAGTACCGCAGTCATGGGCTGGTTTTTCCTGGAGATGCTGGTGGCGCTTGCCGCTGCAGTCGGCATCGTTTGGTGGACGATGGGACCGAAGCGGCGCAAGCCGCCCCGCGATCGCTAATGCAATACGCGCGGCACCGACAGAGTGAAGGGCGGAATCGGCGCATCGAACGTGCTTCCGTCCTCGGCGACCATCTGGTAGGTGCCCCGCATCGTCCCGACCGGCGTGGCGAGGTGCGTGCCGCTCGTATACTCGAAGCTCTCGCCGGGCTTCAGCAGCGGCTGCTGGCCGATCACGCCCAGTCCCTTCACTTCCTGGACGCGATGCTCGCTGTCGGTGATGATCCAGTGGCGGCTGATGAGCGTCGCGGGCACGTTGCCCGTGTTGGTCACCGTGATCCTGTACGCGAACACATACTGGTTGCGCGACGGATCCGACTGGTCGGCGGCGTAGGTCGCGGTCTGCCGCGACGGTGATTTCGTATCTTTTCGAGTCGGCCATCGGCCGTGTCCCAATGCGTGACTGCCCGATTATAGAATGACTCACTACCGGATTGCGCCGTCCCTGCTGTCGGCCGATTTCGCGCGCCTCGGCGACGAAGTGCGTGCTGTCGTCGCCGCCGGCGCCGATCTTCTTCACTTCGACGTGATGGACAACCATTACGTTCCCAACCTGACCATCGGACCGCTGGTCTGCGAAGCGCTCAAGGCGCACGCGACGGTGCCGATCGACGTTCATCTGATGGTCAAGCCGGTGGACCGGATCGTCCCCGATTTCGCCAAGGCGGGCGCCGCCATCGTGAGTTTCCACCCGGAAGCCTCCGAGCACGTGGACCGCACGATCGGTCTGATCCGCGACTGCGGCTGCAAGGCGGGACTCGTCTTCAATCCGGCGACGCCGCTCTCCTGGCTCGATCACACGCTGGACAAGCTCGACCTCGTGCTCATCATGTCCGTGAACCCCGGTTTTGGCGGACAGGCGTTCATTCCCCACGCGCTCGAGAAGCTGCGGGCGGCGCGTGCGCGCATCGACGTCGTTTCGCAGAAGACGGGGCGCGCGATCATGCTCGAGGTCGACGGCGGCGTGAAGGTCGACAACATCGCGGCGATCGCCAAGGCCGGTGCCGATACGTTCGTCGCGGGCTCGGCGATCTTCGGCACGCCGGATTACGCGTCGACGATCGGGAAGATGCGCGCGGAGCTCGCCGCGCCGCGATGAGCGCATCGTCGTCCCCGCTCGCGCGCACGGGCGCCGGTTCCGCGTTCGCCGTCAGCGCGATCGCGTTCGATCTCGACGGCACGCTGCTCGACACGGTCCACGATCTCGCTTCGGCGGTGAACGCGTTGCTGGCCGATCTCGGTCATGGTCCGCTGCCGAAGGGCGCAATTCGCGAGATGATCGGCGCCGGAATGCCGACCCTCGTGCGGCGCGCGCTCGCCGGCGCGACGCGCGTGGCGCCGGAAGCCATCGGGGAGGCCGAACTCGCCGCCGCGCTTGTTCGCTACCAGGCGCACTACGCCGCGTCGCTGGGCCGCGAGACGCGCGTCTTTCCGGGAATGCGGGAGGGACTCGAGCGGCTGACCGCGAAAGGTTTTCCGCTGGCGGTCGTCACCAACAAGGCAACGCGCTTCGTGCGCCCGCATCTCGAGCATGCGCGCATCCTGCAGTTCTTTGCCGTCATTGTCGGCGGCGACGACCTGCCCGCGAAGAAACCGGATCCGGCGCAACTCCGGCATGTCGCGGCGCGCTTCGGCGTGCGCTGCTCGCGCCTGCTGATGGTGGGGGATTCGGGAAACGACGTCGCCGCGGCGAGGGCCGCAGGCTGCCCGGTGGTGGTGGTGCCGTACGGCTACAACGAAGGACGTCCGGTGCAGGCGCTCGAGGCCGATGGTATAGTTTCCTCGCTGGCCGAGGTCGCCGACCTCGTCGTCCGCGTTCCGCCGGAAACCTCTTGAGCTTCGACCCTTTCGACCGCAACGACGCCTTCGCCCTGCACGGGCGTTGGCGCGCGACGTCCTGGCGCCGCCGGCGCTCCTGACCGCTCGCGCCCGGTGTCGCGCGCCCCAAGCGACCCCTCGTCCGTTGCCCCCAGTGCCGAAACGATTGTCGAGGCCCCATGACCGAAAGCGAATTCCGCGCCCTCGCCGCGCAAGGTTTTAACCGCATTCCGCTCGTCCTCGAGACGTTCGCGGATCTCGACACGCCGCTGTCGCTGTACGTGAAGCTCGCCGGCGGGCCCTACACGTTCCTGCTCGAATCCGTCGTCGGCGGCGAGCGCTTCGGCCGCTATTCGTTCATCGGCCTGCCGCCGAAGCGGCGCATACGCGCGCGCGGCACCGCCATCGAGGTCGAGGACGTCGGCGGAGTCGTCGAGCGACACCAGGGCGACCCGCTCGCCTTCGTTCAATCCTTCCTGCACCGTTACCGCGCCGCACCCGCGCCCGGGTTGCCACGCTTCTGCGGCGGCCTCGCGGGTGTGTTCGGCTACGACACGGTTCGCCATATCGAACCTCGGCTCAGGGACACGGCGCCCCCGCCGACACCTGCGCTCGCGTCGATCCCCGACATCCTGCTGCTGCTGACCGAGGAGCTCGTCGTCGTCGACAATCTGGCGGGAAAGATTTCGCTGATCGTCTACGCCGATCCCGGCGAACCCGGCGCGTTTGCGAACGCGACGGCGCGGCTTTCGGCGCTGCGCCGAAAGCTGCGCGAACCGGTCACGATTCCATTCCAGACGGCGACCGCAATCACCGAGGCGCACAGCGAATTCGGCGCGGACGCATTCAAGGCCGCGGTGCAGGCCGCGAAAGACTACATCGCCGCCGGCGACGCGATGCAGGTCGTGCTGTCGCAGCGGCTTTCGCGGCCGTTCTCGTCCTCGCCGCTGTCGCTCTATCGGGCGCTTCGCTCACTCAATCCGTCACCGTACATGTTCTTCTACGACTTCGGCGACTTCCATGTCGTCGGCGCGTCGCCCGAAATCCTCGTCCGCAAGGAGGGCGCCACGGTCACGCTGCGGCCGATCGCGGGCACGCGGCCGCGCGGGAGCACCCGCGATGCCGACGAGAAGCTCGCGCGGGAGCTCCTCGCGGACCCGAAGGAGATCGCCGAGCACGTGATGCTGGTCGACCTTGGGCGCAACGACGTCGGACGCGTCGCGGCAACCGGCACGGTCAGCGTCACCGACCGGATGGTGGTCGAGCGTTACTCGCACGTGATGCACATCGTCTCCAACGTCGAAGGCACGCTGAAACCCGGGCTCTCCAGCATCGACGTGCTGCGCGCGTCCTTTCCCGCGGGCACCGTGAGCGGCGCGCCCAAGGTCCGCGCGATGGAGATCATCGACGAGCTCGAGCCCGCGCGGCGCGGCGTCTACGCGGGCGCCGTCGGCTACATCAGCTTCCAGGACGACATGGACACGGCCATCGCGATCCGCACCGCGGTGATTGCGGGCGGCAAGCTCTACGTGCAGGCGGGCGCCGGCATCGTCCACGACTCGGTGCCGGAATCCGAATGGCAGGAAACGCAGAACAAGGCCCGCGCGGTGCTGCGCGCCGCCGACATGGTGCAGCAGGGGCTCGACGCCGAGGGGTGATCGTAAGACGCGATGTGCACGACGGCGTCGGCGTTTGCTCGGATTTCGGGCTCCGGACTCTACGTGCAGCATGTCGCCACTGCCTCCTTCAGATTTGCACGCTGCCGCCGAACCCGGCGAATTCGTAGTGTGGAAGCGTGGGTTGAGGCCGCTGACACGACTTTTGCTTGGCCGGCTTTAGCCCCATTGCAAACGAGGATTGCGGATTGCGAGTCGTCGCGGATTGACGGTTCCGTCGACGGCAACTTCGCGGCGCTCGCGCAGTCCGGGTCTTGATGCGCGGTCGCGCCAAGCCCGTCGGATGCCGAAGCGACTTCTGCGGCGCCCCAATGAAAAAGAGCCGGCGGCTCGCGCCACCGGCTCTTCCCAATCACCGATCTGGACGGGCGGCGCAGCGGAGAGTGTTCGCCCGCCGCCGCCGCGCAATCAATCGAATTACTTGCCGTCCTCGACTTCGATCTTGACCAGGTTCGCCTCGTTCGAGCCGTTCTTGTTGTCCTGCGTGACGACCATGAGGCCGCGCGCCGGCGTCAGCTTGTACTCGGCCGAGTTGACGGCGAAAGGCACCGACGCCGTTCCGCTTGGCGGCAGCACTCCGTACTGGCCGTCGCTGATCGCGCTCCCGAATGCGTTGTACTTCGCCGACTTCGTGAAGGCGTCCTGCGTGTTGTCGTCGAAGTTGAACCCGACCACCGTGTAGCTGAAACGCGGCGATGCCGGGGTCAATCCGAGCCTGCTCGCGTAGACGGGCAGGAGGATCGTGCTGCTGTCGGTCGCGACCGTTGCATCCCAATCGATGAAGCCATCCCCCGTCTTCAGATCAAAGACGGCGGCGACGACCTCGCCAAGGAACGAGGGCGGGCTGAAGAGCAGGCCCACGTCGATCCCGACGACGACGAAATCCGGCGTACCGTCGCCGTCGGTGTCGACGTAGACGTCGAACTCCCGCGTTGACGGCGACGACCAGGCGTCGCTCGTGTTGACGGCGAAGACGACCACCTGGTTGCCGGTGCCGTCGTCCCAAGACTGCGCACCCGCGGCGTTGAGCCGGAACGACGAATGACCCTCGTCTTCGCCTTGGCCCGATCCCAGCCCCCACGAGTAGAAGTCGGCGGTCGCCGGCGATCGGGCTGCCATTGTTGGCGAGCGAGACGTTCCCCGTCGGGTTCTTTCCCTTGAGGTTGCCCGGGAGCTTCGCGCTCACGTTCGCCGACACGCGCGGCACGAGGTAGTACGGCACGCGCAGCGCGATGCCGCTATTGTCGGCAGGCGACGCAGGCGTGAAGACCGACCAATCCGGCGACCTCCCGGAATTCGCTGGAATCGCCGGCCGTGGCCGCCGGAACGTTGAGCGTGACCTTCACGTCCGTGTCCTCACCCGCCCGCACCTTCACCTGCGCCTTGGACAGCGAGATCGTGTGCGGCTGTCCCTGCTTGACCGCCGTGGAGATGTTGAACGTCGCGTCCTTCTTGCCGTCGTTGCGCAGCGTGATCGTGCGGCTCGCGCTGTAGTCCTTGCTGAACTGGGCGAGCCCGAAGCTAATGCTCGTCCCCTTCGAGTCGGCGCTGGCCGTCACCTGCGTATGAGCCGCCGAAGCCGCGTTGACGAATCCGGAACCGGAGTTGTGCGTCAGGTATCCCGCGACGTCTGCCGGATTGCCGCTGTTGATGATCGCGGCCTTGACCTTTTCGGGTTTCCAGTTCGGGTGCGCCTGCTGCACCAGCGCCGCGATCCCCGCCACGTGCGGCGAGGCCATCGACGTTCCCGACAGCGACTCCTGGCGGTTGCCGCTACCGGAGAAGGTCGAGATGGTCGGCGAGCCCGGGGCCGTGATGTCCGGCTTGAGCGCGCTGTCGCCGTTGCGCGGCCCGCTCGAGCTGAAGCTCGCAAGGCCGGACGGCACCGACGGCGCCGTCGTGATCGAGATCGGCATCCCGTCGCGCAGCACGAGCTTCGCGCCGTCGGAGGCCGCATTGCCGACCGTGCCCTTCACGCCGAAGAACGGAATCGTAACGTCGTAGTAATCGCCGGTGTCCGGGTTCTGGAAGATCGTTCCCTCGTAAGGCGGCAGCGCGGACGAGTTGTTGACCATGATCACGGCGATCGCACCGGCCTGCTGACCGTAGATCGCCTTGGAGACGCGACCGCACGTGCCGCGCTGCACCACGGCGATCATGCCGGCGACGCCGCCGTTGGCCTGGAAGTCGGCGACGCTGCAGCCCAGGCTTACATCCGTTTGTTGGCGTGCGCACGACCTTGACGGTCCCGTTGAACGGACTCGCGTACGTCGCGCCGTTCGAGTCCTGCGCCGAGACGGTGCGGGCTGCGTCGGTCGGAACCATCGGCAGTGCCATGTTGCCGAACGGGATCGCCGCCGGCGTCGTGGCCGCCGCGACCGAGACTGCGCGCGCCGCCGTGGCCGGCGACCCTGTGATGTAACGGATGTCGCCACTGTTGCCGGCCGAGGCGACGACGATGATGCCCGCCTTGACTGCGTTGTCCGTCGCCTGCGCGTCCGCGGTGTCCGCGGTTCCGAACGAGGAGCCCAGTGACATGTTGACGACGTCCATGTCGTGATCGACCGCCCAGTCGAGCGCTTCCACGACGACATCGGTGGAGCCGAAGCAGCCGAAGACGCGGATCGCATACAGGTCAGCCTTCGGCGCGACCCCCGGGCCGATCCGGAACGAGTTGCTGTACGTGGTGCTGTCGTACGGCCCGTTGTACGTGGTCCCGTTCGCGAGTACGCCGTTACCCGCCGCCGTCCCAGCGACGTGCGAGCCGTGGCCCACATCGAGGTTGCAGTCGAGCGGATTGGGATCCGGCTGCGGGACGGAGCTGGCAACGTTTGCGTCGTAGTCGTCACCGACGAGGTCGGTGCCGCCCTTCACTCGGGGCGCGCCGGGGCCGAACAGCGCGGGGTTGGCGGGCAGCGTGTTGGCCGCGAACGCTGCGTCGTAGGCGGCGACCGTTCCGGGGCCGCCGAAGTTCGCGTGCGTGTAATCGATCCCCGTGTCGATGATCGCGACCTTGATGCCTTCGCCGCGGAAGGCGGGCAGGCCCGACCACACCGCGGGCGCCTGGACGCGGGGAACGCCGACCGTGTTGTCCCGCTCGTACCGGTTCACGCCCTTGACGTCGGTCACGCCGGCGATCTTCCCCAGCGCAAAGACCTTGTTGCTTGCGATGCGCACCTTGATGCCGTTGACGGCGCTCTGGAACGTGTTGAGGATCGTGCCGCCCGCCGCCTCGATCTGCGCGCGGATCGCGTTCTGGTCGGTGCTGCGCTGGTGCTTGATGCCGTCCTTCTCACCGCGCGAGAGACGGCGGCCCGCAGCTTCCTGCGCCGTGGCGACCGAGTCGCCGGCGAGGAACACGACGACCGTGATGGGCGTCGTGTCGAGGCCCGGTGGCAGGCGGCTCGCCCGGGTCTGATCGGGAACACCGAATCGGCCGGCCCCGGGATTCTGGGCTGTTGCGCCAAACGGCACCACGACGAACGCCGCGGCCAGCGCGGCGCACAACAAGCGCACTATCATGAACTCCCCCTGTGACGTTTTGAACTTGTCGGCGATGAAGCCGCCGCTTTCCCGCGGGGCGTCCTAGCCCCGGAACATACCAGTCGGTCTTCGGAGACCCACAATCGGCCGCACGGCTCGCGTCCCACTGCGACGCGACGCAAGGCCTGGCATGCGGCGGTGCGCGCGTATCCGTTGTACTGGCCCCGCCTGCCGTCAACGCGGCGGAGGGCCCCGGACTTCGCGTGCGCCGGGCTCGCTGGGATCGTCTTTTGGACCTGAGCGGCAGCAGTCTACGCGAGAGGTTTCCAATGTCAATTGCCGGCCGTCGGCAACGAATACGAAACTCAACTCCGGTTCGGAGAGCGTCTTGGGCGAGGAACTTTTGGTCAAGGGCGAATCGCGACTAAGCCCAGGAGAATGATCCAGCGTTGAAAGCCAATGGTGCTTCCCACACAATCGAACAACATTATTGTCCCCCGGTCGGGGCGTGTATCAGCCAACCGAGGGCCATCGTGCGATTCAGCGACAGGTGGTCGGGTGCTGGTTACGCATGGCGAAGAGCGGCAATCCGAACGGCAGCGATGACCCGCGGTGGCCGGCCGTTATGCCGGACAGCGATACCTACCTCGAGATCAGCGCGGATACGATTGCGAAGAGGGGTGCGAAGAAGGGCCCCGACACCGCGAATTGCGACTTTTGGGATACGGTGACATTCATCTGGCCGCATCTGTAGCTGGTCCCTGCTTGCCAACACAATCATTGAAGATGAACAACGCACACTTCGCCATCACTGCAGCAAGCTTGCGCAAACGAAAGACCGCTAGCACGCGAATCTGGGCACCCCAACGTGAGACCAGCGAATGCACAAAGGTAACCATGCAATTGACGAATTTGGGCGCATGTGCATGTTCAAAGCCAACCCGGTACTTCGCATCGACCGACCGAGTCAGGATCCATTTGCTAAACGACGGTGCGTCGATCTCATCGCCATCAATCGTGGCATCAGAGCGCCCGTGTCGCAAGCGCGCCAGCATCTGGCCCGTGGCGACTGGCTTTAACATTAGGGGGCATTCCCAGCGGGTATCCTACCAAAGTCATGCCGTTGATTCGTAATTGAATCAACTCACTAGGTGTCCCATGCTGCTGATGATCGACAACTACGACAGCTTCACCTGGAACCTCGTCCAGTACCTGGCGGAGCTGGGCGCCGACGTGCACGTGCATCGCAACGATGCCATCACGCTGTCGGAGGTCGCGGCGTGGGAACCGACGCACATCGTCATTTCGCCGGGTCCGTGCACGCCGAACGAGGCGGGCATCTCGGTGCCGCTCGTCCGGCAGTTCGCGGGAAAGGTCCCGATTCTCGGGGTGTGCCTCGGCCATCAGGCGATCGGACAGGCGTTCGGTGGCCGGATCGCGCGAGCGCAGCGGGTGATGCACGGCAAGCTCTCCCCGGTGGTGCATGATGCGAAGGGGGTGTTCGCGGGAATACCGTCGCCGCTGACGGTGACGCGGTACCATTCGCTGTCGATCCAGCGCGACTCCTTGCCTCCCGAGCTCGACGTCACCGCCACCGCGGACGATGGCGAGATCATGGGCGTGCGCCATCGCCAATTCGCCGTCGAGGGCGTGCAGTTTCACCCCGAGGCGATACTCACCGAGCACGGGCACGCGCTGCTGCGCAATTTCCTGGAGCGGAAGCCATGACGAGAGGAAGACGTGTCGCCGCGGCGTCGCGCGTCTTTGCGCTCTCCTTCCGCGCGCGGCGACGCGAACCCGCGCCCGGGCGCAACCAACTCCTCACGTAAACGACCCGCCGGAGACGCCATGACCCTTACCGTCCAGGACGCCCTGCAACGCACGATCGAGCACCGCGAGATCTTTCCCGACGAGATGCTGTCGATCATGCGCCGGATCATGAGCGGCGAGGTCACGCCGGTGATGATCGCCGCGCTCACCGTCGGCCTGCGGGTCAAGAAGGAAACGATCGGCGAAATCGCCGCCGCGGCGCAGGTGATGCGCGAGTTCGCGACGAAGGTGGACGTTCCCGACCGCGAGCGCCTGGTCGACATCGTCGGCACCGGCGGCGATGCTTCGCACACGTTCAACATATCGACTGCGGCGATGTTCGTCGCGGCGGCGGCCGGCGCGCGCGTGGCGAAGCACGGCGGGCGCTCCGTCTCGTCGAAGTCGGGCAGCGCCGACGTGCTCGAGGCGCTCGGCGTCAACATCATGCTGAAGCCCGAGCAAGTCGCGCAATGCATCGCCGAGACGGGCATCGGCTTCATGTTCGCGCCGTCGCACCACAGCGCGATGAAGCACGCGGCGCCGGTGCGAAAGGAGCTCGGCATTCGCACGATCTTCAACATCCTGGGCCCGCTCATCAATCCCGCGGGCGCGCCGAACCAGCTGCTCGGCGTATTCCATCCGGATCTCGTCGGCATCCAGGTGCGCGTGCTGCAGCGACTCGGCAGCAGGCACGTGCTCGTCGTCTACGGCAAGGACGGCATGGACGAGGTGTCGCTCGGCGCCGCGACGATGGTCGGCGAGCTGAAGGACGGCGAGGTGCGCGAATACGAGATCCATCCGGAGGACTTCGGCCTGTCGATGAAATCGAATCGCGGGCTCAAGGTGGCCGATGCGCTGGAGTCGAAGGAGATGGTCATGGAAGCGCTCGCCGGTACCGAGGGAACGCCGCGGGAGATCGTCATCCTGAACGCGGGGGCCGCGCTCTATGCCGCCGACGTCGCCGGCTCGATCGCCGAAGGCATCGAACGAGCGCGCGCGGCGATCGCCTCCGGCGCCGCAAGGGGAAAGCTCGACGCGTTCGTCGCGTTGACGAAGAAGCTCGGCGCCGCCAACGCCTGACGGCGATCCGGGAGAGGCGGTGGCGGACATTCTGGAGCGCATTCTCGCAACCAAGCGGGACGAAGTGGCGGCTTCGGTGCGTGCGCGGCCCGCCGGCGTGGTCGAGGCGGCGGCGCGAGCGGTCGCGGCCCCGCGCGATTTCGAGGGGGCACTGCGCGCGAAGGTCGCCGCGGGTCGCCCGGCCGTGATTGCGGAGATCAAGAAGGCGAGCCCGAGCCGCGGCCTGCTGCGGCCCGAATTCGATCCGCCCGCCATTGCGGCGAGCTACGAGCGCGGCGGCGCCGCGTGCCTGTCCGTGCTGACCGACCGCACGTATTTCCAGGGCGCGCCCGAATTTCTGACCGCCGCGCGAGCGGCCTGCACGCTGCCGGTGCTGCGCAAGGATTTCATCGTCGACGACTATCAGGTGGCGGAGGCGCGGGCGATGGGCGCCGATGCGATCCTGCTCATCGTCGCGGCGTTGGATGACGCGCGATTGGCCGCGTTCGAGAAACACGCGCGCGCCCTCGGGATGGCGGTGTTGGTCGAGGTGCACGACGCCGCGGAACTCGACCGCGCGCTTGTGCTCCCCAATGCACTCATCGGAATCAACAACCGGAACCTGCGCACCTTCGATGTCGCGCTCGCGACGACGACGAGCCTTCTGCCGCGCGTTCCGGCCGGACGCCTGGTAATCACCGAAAGCGGCATCCTCGCGCCGTCCGACGTGGCGACGATGCGCGCCCACGGCGTCGAAGCCTTCCTGGTCGGCGAGGCGTTCATGCGCGCGGCGGATCCCGGAGGCGCACTCGCCGAGCTCTTCGCCTGAGCGAGCGGCGTCCGTGCGGGCGCCGGTGCTATCATGCGCTGCCGTTTCGGCGAGTCGCGCTCGAATGTCGGCGGGCGGCGCCCGACGGCGTCGCGACGCACCAGAGACCAGAACACGCAGCGTCGCCCCAGGGGGAGTGTCATCGTGTCGGCCATCGCCGCCGAAAACGTGAGCAAGCACTGGACGACCGCCGACGGCGAGGTGCGCGCCGTCGACGGGCTGTCGTTCGCGTTCGACGAGGGCACGCTCAACGTGCTGCTGGGGCCGTCCGGGTGCGGCAAGTCGACGACGCTGCGCCTCATCGCGGGTCTGGAGCAGGCGGACGGCGGCCGCATCCTGATCGGATCCCGCGACGTCACGGCGCTCTCGCCGTCGCAGCGCAACATCGCGATGGTCTTCCAGTCCTATGCGCTGTTCCCGCACCTGTCGGTGGCGGAGAACATCGTCTTCGGCCTCAAGGTGCGCAAGGTGGCGCCGGCCGAACTCGAGCGGCGGCTTGCGCGGACCGCGGATCTTCTGGGCCTCGCCGGGTTGCTTGACCGCAAGCCGTCGCAGCTCTCGGGCGGCCAGCAGCAGCGCGTCGCGCTCGGCCGCGCGTTCATCGCCGAGGCGCCGGTCTGCCTGATGGACGAGCCGCTGTCGAACCTCGACGCGCAGCTTCGCCAGGACATGCGCACCGAGATCCGCGGCCTGCAACGCACGCTCGGCATCACGATGGTCTACGTGACGCACGATCAGGTCGAGGCGATGTCGATGGCCGACCGCGTGGTGCTGCTCAACAAAGGACGGATCGAGCAGAACGCGACTCCTGCCGAGCTCTACGAGTCCCCGGCGAACACGTTCGTCGCGCGCTTCATCGGCACCCCGCCGATGAATCTGCTGCCGCTCGAGGCGGGCCGCGGCGGCGCCGTGGTCGCGGGAACCGACGGCCCGTCCGTCGCCCCCGCGGATTGCGCCGGCCTGACGCTTGGGGTGCGTCCGGAGCACATCGCGCTTGGAGTTGAACGCGGCGCGCGCGCGGAAGTCGCGGCGATCGAATATCTCGGCGCCGATTCTCTCGTCACCTGCCGCCTCGGCGCGGCAACGCTCGCCGTGCGCGTCCAGGGCCGCGTCGGGCAGGCGCGCGGCGACCCGGCGTGGCTGTCGTGGGCACCCGGGGCGCAGCACTATTTCGAGCGCAGCGGCGAGCGCCGCGCCGCGCCGGCACCGCATTCGACGGAAACGCAGTTCGCATAAGATGATCCGCTTTGTCCTGCCAGAGGAGAACGCCATGCTGTTGAAATCCGTCACCCGCGCGCTCGGCGGCGCCGCCGTCGCAATCGCCTCGGTGCTCGCGTTCGCGCAAGCTCCGGTCGAGGTCCCGTTCTATTTCCCGGTCGCCGTCGGAGGCCCGATCACGAAGATCATCGACGGCCTCGCCGCCGACTTCGAGAAGGAAAATCCCGCGATCAAGCTGAAGCCGATCTACTCGGGCAGCTACCAGGAGTCGATCACCAAGGCGCTGACGGCTGTGAAGAGCGGCGACCCGCCGGTGACGTCCATCCTGCTGTCGACCGACATGTTCACGCTGATCGACGAGGAGGCGATCGTCCCCTTCGACGATCTCATCAAGACGTCGGATGACCAGGCGTGGCTCAAGAGCTTCTACCCCGCGTTCATGGAGAACAGCCAGACCGGCGGCAAGACGTGGGGCATCCCGTTCCAGCGCTCGACGATCGTCCTTTACTACAACAAGGAAATGTTCAAGGAGGCGGGGCTCGATCCCAACCGTCCGCCGGCGAACTGGAAGGAGCAGGTCGAGTACGCGCAGAAGCTCACGAAGCGCGACGCTTCGGGCAAGGTGACGCAATGGGGCACCCAGATTCCGTCGTCGGGATTCCCGTACTGGCTGTTCCAGGCGCTCGCGATCCAGGCGGGAACCAACCTGATGAACAGCGCAGGCACCCAGACCTTCTACGACAGGCCGGAGGTGATCGAAGGGTTGACGTACTGGGTCGAGCTCGTCAACAAATACAAGGTGCACCCGGAGGGCATCGTCGATTGGGGAACGACGCCGAAGGACTTCTTCGAAAGAAAGGTCGCGATGGTGTGGACGACCACCGGCAACCTGACCAACGTCCGCACCAACGCGAAATTCGACTTCGGTGTCGCGATGCTGCCCGCCGGCAAGCAGCGCGGCAGCCCGACCGGCGGCGGCAATTTCTACCTGTTCAAGAAATCGACGCCCGCGCAGCGTGAAGCCGCCTTCAAGTTCATCAAGTGGGTCACGACGCCGCAGCGTGCGGCGCAATGGGGCATCGACACCGGCTATGTCGCCGTGCGCGCCGATGCGTGGGAGACGCCCGCGATGAAGCAGTACGTCGCGGGCTTCCCCGCGGCGGCCGTCGCGCGCGACCAGCTGCCGTTTGCGAAGGCGGAGCTCTCCACGCACGACAACCAGCGCGTCACCAAGGCGCTCAACGACGGACTGCAGGCAGCGTTGACGGGCACCAAGACGCCCGAGCAGGCGATGAAGGACGCGCAGCGCGAGGCAGAGCGGCTCCTGCGGTCGTTCAAGTAGCGTGTGCCGACCGTCGAACCGGCGCGCGCCACGACACGCGCCGGTTGACTCGCGTTCGGGGCGACCCTACGGGGCGCCGGGTGACCCGAGCGACGCAATGGCTCTACGGCTGGCTGCTGCTGCTGCCGGCGGCGGCACTGCTCGCGCTGTTCACGCACTACCCCGCCATTGCCACGGCATGGCACAGCATCCACTCGACGCCGAAGGGCGCGCGCCCCGCGCATTACGTCGGTTTCGACAACTACCGGCAACTCGCCGAGGACCCGATCTTCCGGCAGGCGCTGGCGAACAACGTCTGGTACGCGCTCGGCACGATTCCGGTGTCCATTGCCCTGGCCCTGCTGATGGCGACTTGGGTCAACCGGCAGGATCGCCGGCCGCGGCTTCCTGCGTCTCGCGTATTTCACGCCGACGATCCTGCCGATGATTGCGGTCGCCAACATCTGGCTCTTCTTCTACACGCCCGAGTACGGATTGCTGGAGCAGGTCCTGGGCGTGTTCGGCGCGCCGTCGCACAACTGGCTCGGCAGCAAGAGCACCGCGCTGCCGGCGCTCATGGTGGTGACGGTGTGGAAGGAGGCGGGGTTTTTCATGATCTTCTACCTCGCGGCGTTGCAGTCGATGTCGCCGAGTCTCGCCGAGGCGGCGGCGATAGAGGGTGCGTCGCGCTGGTATTTCTTCCGCCGCATAACGTTTCCGTTGCTGATGCCGACGACGCTGTTCGTTCTCGTCAACGCCGTGATCAACGCCTTTCGCATGGTCGACCATATCGTCGTGATGACGCGCGGCGGCCCCGACAACGCCACGGCGCTCCTGCTCTATTACATTTACGAGATCGGCTTCCGGTTCTGGGATTCGGCGTACGCGGCGGCGCTGACGATGGTGCTGCTGGCGATCCTGGGGTTGATGGCACTCGCCCAATTCGCCTTTCTCGAGCGCCGCGTCCACTACCAGTGACCCACGTCTACGAATCGCGCGGCGTTCTGCACGGCCTCGAGACCGCGGGGGCATGGCTGCTCGGCGCGCTGTGGGTGCTTCCGCTTGTCTATGCATTCTGGACGGCGTTTCATCCGGGCGAGTTTTCGACGCGCTTCGCGCTCGCCGCGCCGCTCACTCTCGACAATTTCGTCCGCGCCTGGCAGGCCGCTCCGTTTGCCCGGTATTTCCTCAACACGACGCTATTGGTGACGATGGTGCTCGCGGCGCAACTCGTGCTGGTCACGCTTGCCGCCTATGCGTTCGCGCGCTTCGAGTTCCCGGGTCGCGGCATCCTGTTCGCGCTCGTGCTGGTCCAGTTGATGATCATGCCCGACGTGCTGATCGTCGAGAATTACCGGACGATGGCGGCGCTGGGCGTCAAGGACACGATTCTCGCCATCGGGCTGCCCTACATGGCGAGCGCGTTCGGAATCTTTCTCCTGCGGCAGACGTTCAAGACGGTGCCGCGCGAACTCGACGAGGCGGCGCGCATCGAGGGCTGCGGACCGCTTGCCGTCCTGTGGAAAGTCTATGTCCCTCTTGCGCGCCCGGTCTATCTTGCCTATGCGCTGGTCAGCGTGAGCTTTCACTGGAATAATTTCCTCTGGCCACTCATCATCACGAATTCGGTCGAGGCAAGGCCGCTGACGGTGGGACTGCAGGTGTTTTCGGCGACGGACCAGGGGATCGACTGGTCGATCATCACCGCGGCAACGCTGCTCACGACGGCGCCGCTGCTCGTTGCGTTTCTGCTCTTCCAGAGGCAGTTCGTGCAGTCGTTCATGAGGGCCGGGATCCGATGAAGATCATCACGTGGAACACGCAGTGGTGCTGCGGCATCGATGGCCGCGTCGACCCTGCGCGCATCGTGAGCGAAGCGAAGCGGCTCGCGGATTTCGACGTCCTGTGCCTGCAGGAGATCGCCGACAACTTTCCGCATCCGCGGCTTGCGGGCAGCGCGGGCGAGGACCAGTTCGCCGCGATCGCGGCCCTGCTCCCCGGGTACGTTGCGATCTCCGGAGTGGCGGTCGACCACCCGGCCGAGGCCGGCGGGCGGCGCCGGTTCGGCAACATGATCCTGTCGCGGCTCCCGGTTCGGCAGGTCTTCCGGCACCTGCTGCCGTTTCCGGTCGAACCCGGAGTCAACGGCATGCCTCGCATCGCGCTCGAAGCCGCGATCGTTGCGCCGTTCGGCGAGGTGCGCGTGATCACCACGCATCTCGAGTGGTACTCGAAGGTCCAGCGTACCGCGCAGGTCGAGGCGTTGCGCGCAATCTATGCCGACGGCCGGGCGCATGCGGAGAAAGGATCCATCACCGACACGTCGGGGGGCCCTTTCCATACACACCTTCGGCCCGCGGCCACGATTTTCACCGGCGACTTCAATCTCGAGCCCGTGGATCCGCTTCATGCGCGCATGAAGGCGCCGTTTGCGGAGGGCACGACGCCGCTCGTCGACGCGTGGGAAACGCTGAATGCGGGCGTGCCGCACCCGTCGACCTTCTGCATCTACATGAAGATGCAGCCCGGCGGGCCGGAGCTCCACTGCGACTTCTATTTCGTGAGCGCGGACTTGAAGCCACGGCTGAAATCCATCCGGATCGACCAGCAGACGCAGGCGTCCGATCATCAGCCCGTGATTCTGGAGTTGAGTTAGCTACCGGCTGGCCGTCCCTTCAGCGCATTGACCAGTCGACGCAACGGAAGTTTGAGCCACCAGCGGAAACTCGCGCGGCGCAGGATTTCCTCTGCGAGGCGGTCCCGCTCGGCATGGCTCTCGACGATCGCGGCGTCGCGCTGGCGGAGAGCCTCGGCGTGATCGCGCCCTGCGGCGACGAGTTCACCGTACCTGTCCGATTCGCCTTTTTGCGCTGAAACAAAGGCGCGGGTGACCTTTTCGTAATCGCGGTAGACCCACTCATCGCGGTCGGCGAGAACCGACAATCGCGGCGTCACAGCCTGCGATGGCCTCTGCGCTTCCTCCGGCGACGGCGATGAAGTAAAGCGGTCGCGCATGTCCCGGCGACGGCGTGTCGGGAGAGGCTTCCGACACTTCGAATATCTCCGCGTCCGCCGGAGCGCGGTCGGGCCACACGACCGAGAAGAATCCGGGCCGCTGACCGAACCAGGCAACGTGCGGGAAGCGCGCGCCGATCATGCCGGCGAGCTCGTCGCGATAGAGCTCGCGAACATGGAACTCGTTGACGTGATCGCGCTTGTCCGAGTACTCGGCCTTGTTGGGGCAGGACAGCACGACGAGTCCGCCCGGCCGCAGTACGCGCTTCAACTCGTCGAGAAAGGCTTCCTGCGCCGCGATGTGCTCGAGGGTCTCGAACGACACGACGGCGTCGAACGAGGCGTCGGCGAAGGGCAGCGCCGCACAATCGGCGACGCGGAATTCGAGATTGCGATGCGTGGCGTAACGTTCCTTCCCATGGGCGATCGCCGCCGGCGCGATGTCGGCGCCGGTCACGCGCGCGGCGGTGCGCGCGAGGAGCGCGCTGCCGTAGCCTTCGCCGCAGGCGATGTCCAGGACCTCGCGGCCGGCGACGAGCGGCACGACGAAATGGTAGCGATGCCAGTGCTCGTACCAGATCTCGCCTGCGGCTCCCGGGATGAAGCGCTCGCCGGTGAAGGGGAGCTCGTCGTTCATGCCCGCAATTCTACGCGGCCGGGACATGCTCCGGTATTTCGCGGACCCGAAATGGTGCGCTCGATCGCAGGCCCAACCTGCATGCGCTCCCGACGCGGTCAGCGTGATCGTGGTGGCGATGTCAACACGACGAATCCCCTGCGGGTCATGGCGAAGCTCGGGAGACGACCATTCGCGAATCGGGAGGCGGTGCTCCTAGGATTCGACGCGACGGCGGAAGATCACGTCGCGCACCGGATGCCCGAGGCGCAGCCCGCGCGACTCGAACTTGGTCAGCGGGCGATACGCGGGGCGCGGCGCGAATCCGGCGCCGGTGTTCTCGAGCAGCGGCTCGCAGGAAAGCACCGCGAGTATCTCCTCCGCGTAGTCCTCCCAGTCCGTCGCCGCATGAAGATAGCCGCCCGGCGTGAGGCGCCGCGCAAGTTCGCCGACGAACGCCGGTTTCAGCAACCGCCGCTTGTGATGGCGCTTTTTCGGCCACGGATCGGGAAAGAACACGTGGATGCCGGCGAGCGATGCAAGGGGAATCATCGCTGCAAGCACTTCGACCGCGTCGTGGTGCACGACGCGTACGTTTCCGAGCCCGAGTTCGTCGACACGCTTGAGGAGGCCGCCGACACCCGGACTGTGGACCTCGATCCCGAGGAAGTTGTCGCCCGGGCGCGCCTGCGCTATGGCGGCAGTCGTCTCGCCCATCCCGAATCCGATCTCCAATATCGTCGGTGCGCGGCGCCCGAACAGGGCTTCGAAATCGAGCACCGACGGGGCGAATGGAACGCCAAGTCGCGGAAGCAACGCGTCGAGCGCGCGCTGCTGCGCCGGCGACATCCGCCCCTGGCGAAGCACGAAGCTGCGCACGGGCCGTCGATGCGGCGAGGCGGCGCCCGGTGCCGTGCCGTCGCTCATCGGCTGACGTTCAGGGCGTGTCGAAACGTCGCCAATCGGCGTCGGTCAAACGTCGAACGAGAGTGGAAGGCGCCGTCGCCCCTGCCGCCGTGTATTCGACGGCGATCGTACCGGAATCCCTCCATGCAGCGCCGGCGTCGTCCCATGCCTGCGGCGGCTTCCACGCGAGTTCCTTCTGCACCCCGTCCTTCGTCACTCGCCACACGGCAAGCTCGTTGACGCAGTTCGACGCACAAAAATCCGCGGTGACGAGCCGCGTCCGATCCGGCGAGACCCTGGGCTCGGCGGGAAGCTCGAAGCGGCGCCCGTTGGCCCGCTGCAGCAGAACGAAAGATGCGTTGCCGCCGTCGGTGGCGAACAGCACGACGACGTTGAGTCTCGCTCACGAAATCCCATAGCGCAAACGAGCGCCCGCCGTCGAGCGCCTCCGTATCCGTGAACGCTGCCACGCCGGTCGGGTAGAGCGAGACCTTGAGCGACTCTCCTTCGCGCGTCGCGAGATGGGGAAGGCGCTTCAGCTGAATCTCCTCGACCCTGCGGGCGCAGTGCGCGGGCCCGTCGGCCTGCGCGCAGGCGCCGGCCAATTCGTCGGGGGACAGCGGCACGGCGATCGCCGTCGTCGGCGGGCAAATCGCCAGCGGGAACGCGATGCACGCCACCTTGCCGACGCGGGCGAGCAGCCCCATCGGCCTCAGCCGATCAAACCGGTGGTCGGCGAACTCGGCGACGCCTCGTAGAGCTTGCGCGGCATCCGCCCGGCGAGAAACGCCTCGCGCCCGGCCTCGACCGCGAGCCTCATCGCGCGCGCCATGCGCACGGGCTCCCTGGCTGCGGCGATTGCGGTGTTCATCAGCACGCCGGCGCAGCCCAGCTCCATCGCGATCGCGGCGTCCGAGGCGGTGCCCACGCCGGCGTCGACCAGCACCGGCACGTTCGTCTCGGCGAGGATGAGCTTCAGGTTCCACGGATTGAGAATGCCCATCCCCGATCCGATCAGCGACGCAAGCGGCATGATCGCGATGCAGCCGATGGCCGCCAGCTCGCGCGCGACGATCGGGTCGTCCGACGTGTAGACCATCACCTCGAATCCGTCGCGCACGAGGACTTCCGCGGCGCGAAGGGTTTCGCGCACGTTGGGGAACAGCGTGTGCGGGTCGCCCAGCACCTCGAGCTTCACCAAAGCGTGTCCGTCGAGCAGCTCGCGCGCGAGCTTCAGGGTGCGCACGGCGTCATCCGCGGTGTAGCAACCCGCCGTATTCGGCAGATAGGTGAACTCCGAAGGCGGCAGCGCGTCCAGGAGCGACGGCGCGTTCGCGTCCTGCCCGATGTTCGTGCGGCGGATCGCAACCGTGACGATTTCGGCGCCGGAAGCCACGACCGCCTCGCGCGTCTGCGCGAAATCCCGGTATTTTCCGGTGCCCACCAAGAGCCGCGAGCGATACGCGCGGCCTCCGATCAGCAACGGGTCCGGATGGATGGTCTCCGTCAGCGCGTGTGGTGCGTTCATTCGGTGGCTCCGTCAGCCGCCGCCGACGGCGCCGACGATCTCGATGCGATCCCCGTCGGCGAGCGTGGTTGCGGCGTATCGGCTCTTCGGGACGATCTCGCCGTTCTTTTCGACGGCGATCCGCTTCCCTTCCACGTCGAGATCGCGGACGAGGTCGGCGAGGGTGGCCGACGGCAACGACAGGGTGCGCGGTCGGCCGTTGACGGTGATGGCAAGCATTGGACCGTGAAGGCGCGTGCGAAGAGACGAGTCTAGCACGCGACGAGGTCCCGAGACGATCCGCTGCGCGTGGCGGTCCGGCGGATTTAGTTCGCCCCGTTGCCGTCAGTCGCGATATTTTCGCATCGCCGACCGCAGGAAGCGCATTTGCGCGCTGAAGCGCGTGCACCCGTCGCACACCGCAAGATGCATGCGCAACCGCCATCCCTCCCACCCGCTGAGCGATCGGTCGTGCTCGCGGGACACGAGGCGCGACACGTCCTTGCACGAGAGGAGGTGACCCAGGGCGCGGCGGATCATCGCGTGCGGACCGGTGGAGCGTGTCCGGGAATGGTCATTCGCGACGACCCTTGCCCGCGAACCAGTGGGTCTCCAGGCATTCGCGCAGCGCCATCCGGGCCCGGTACAGGATCACCCAGAGGTTGTTCGCCGTGATGGTGAGCTCGGCGCAGATTTCGTCGCTCTCGAGCTCCATCACCTCGCGCATCATGAACACGCGCGCGGTATTCGGAGGAAGTTTTTCGAGGCAGAAGTCCATCATGTCGAAGAATTCTCGTCTCCCCAGCGCCTCTTCCGGGTCGCCCCAGTCCGCCGGCGGCGAATCCCAGCCACCGTTGCTCTTGAACAGCGCGTCGAAATCCTCGATGTCGAGCTCGGATTCGAGATTGCCGAACGCCGCGACCACCACCGGCTCACGCTGCTTCCTGCGGATCGCATCGATGATCTTGTGCTTCAGTATTCCGGTGAGCCAGGTCTTGAGGCTCGACTTGCCGGCGAATCCGCTGCCGGAAAGCGCGGCGAGGAGCGTGTCCTGCACGACGTCTTCCGCCGTATCGCGGTCGCGCAGCTGAAGCTGCGCAACCCGCAGCAGGTAGCCGCGATGCGATTCGATCTGGCGGGCGAAGTCTTCCTTCACGTGGCGCTCGAGGTTTCGAGGCGACATGATAGGACGTCTCAACGTCCGCGTGTATCCGCCAACCCGGGAGGGCCGGCGCGTCAGTGGCATGGCCTTCCGAATCGTTGGCGACGGTCGGGTTTCCGGACGGGCTGGCGCGGTGTCCCGACCGCAGGCCCGTCCTCCGTCTCCCGAGCCTCGCGGCAAGGGAGGCCCGCAAGGGACTGCGACCGATTGCGACTACGCAGCTGTCCGGGAGTACGCCGAAACAATGCGTGACCCGTCGGGGATTTCCAGGAAGGCAAGGGGCCGCCCGACCCATGCGCGCGGCCGTACCTTGAAGAGGATGGTAGCGAGCGAGGGACTCGAACCCCCGACCAAAGGATTATGATTCCTCTGCTCTAACCAGCTGAGCTAGCTCGCCAAGGGGCCGCAATTATAGGCGGAGCGGGCAGCCCGGGTCAAAGTACGATCGCGTCGGCGGGCATTCGCGCCGGTACGATGTGCGGCGCCATCGCCCCATGCTGTCATCACTTCTCCCCGACCTTCCCCGGCCGATCCTCGCGACGATTTTCATCCTCCTCGCCGCGTACACGATGTTCGGGGCGACGGGCTTCGGCTCCTCGATCATCGCGGTGCCGTTGCTCGCGCACGCGTTTCCGCTGCCTGCGCCGTGCTGCTTACAACCTTGCTCGACGCTGTTTCGACCGCGAATGCGAGCGCGCGGCAATGGCGGCGCGCCGATTTCGCGGAATTCTGCCGAGCCGTCCCGGCTTCAGGGCTTTTGCGGTGGCGAGGCCTGTGCGAGCAGCTTCTCGATCAGGGCGACGAATTCGCGCGATTCCGGTTTCACGCTGCTTTCGAAGCTTGCGACACGCAAGCCGCTGCGGTCGACAACGTATTTGTGAAAGTTCCAGCGGGGCGCGCGCCCGGTTTTTGCAGCGAGCTCGGCGTAGAGCGGCTGCGTCTCCAGCCGCGCGACGCTCGTCTTCTCGAACATCGGAAATTCGACGCCGTAGGTCGAGCGACAGAATTCGGCGACCTCTTTGTTGGAGCCGGGCTCCTGGGCGCCGAAATCGTTCGACGGGAACCCCAGCACCACGAGCCCGCGCTCGCGATACTTGCGGTACAGCGCCTCGAGTCCCTCGTACTGCGACGTGTAACCGCAATAGCTCGCGGTGTTCACGATCAGCACGACTTTTCCGGCGTACTGGCAGAGCGATTGCGGCACCCCCGTTTGCAGGCTGTTGAACGTGTGCCGAAGGAGGGGAACGCAGTCCCGCCCCGGAGACACGGACGGCAGGGGCTGGGGCGCGCGATCCGCCGCCCGAAGAGCCGGCACGGCCCAGCCGGTGAGCGAAAGGAGAATTGCCGAGACGGCAATCGTATGGCCGCGCGCAATTCGCGGACGGTCGCCGAGGGTTGCAGGATTCGTGCGGACGGCGAGTGACACAGGTTCGACAGTGTTCATTTTTGTCTTGGACATCTCTGAGAGACAAGCGTAGCATGAAAATCTGGTCGTCGACGGCGGGCTGCACGGCATGGACGTGATCGGATGCATGGACAAACCCGGGATGAACCTCACGATCAGTGCGGTTGAGCGCGAAACCGGACTGTCGAAGGACGTCCTGCGGGTCTGGGAACGCCGATACGCGTTCCCGAAGCCGTCGCGCGACGAGAACGGCGAGCGCCTGTATTCCGCGACCGAAATCGCAAAGCTGCGCGCGATCAAGCGGCTGATGGATGTCGGCATGCGTCCCGGCAAGATCATCGGGTGCTCGCAGGAGGAGCTCGATGCTCTCGCCGAAGCGCGCATCGCGCCGCGCGGACCGGAACAGGAGCGTGCGCTCGAACGCGACATCGTCTCCGTGCTGAAGAAGCACGACGCCCCCATGCTGCAGCAGGCGCTCGCCAACCTGCTGATGAAGCAGGGGCTGCAGCGCTTCGTGCTCGACACCCTCACTCCGCTCAATCGTGCAATTGGTGACGCGTGGATGCGTGGCGAGATGGAGGTTTTCGAGGAACACCTTTATACCGAGCAGCTGCAGGTGGCGCTGCGCACGGCCATCAACGCTTTTCCGCGGCAGACCGGCAGTCCGCGCGTCCTGCTGACGACGTTTCCCGGCGAGCACCACGGCGTCGGTCTGCTCATGGTCGAGGCGCTGCTCGTGCCCGAGGCTGCGCAGTGCATTTCGCTTGGCGTGCAGACTCCCCTCGAGGACATTCGCCGCGCAGCGTTGGCGCACAAGGCGCACCTGGTCGCATTGTCGTTTTCCGGCGCGTTTCCCGTGCGGCAGGCAAGCGAGGGCATCGTGGCGCTGCGCAGACAGCTTCCGTCGACGGTCACGCTCTGGGCCGGAGGCGAGATGACGCGCCGAGTGCGCAGGACCCTGCCCGGCGTCGTGCTGATCCCGGATTTGCCGGCGGTCATCGGCGCGCTGAAGAGTTGGCGCGCGCACTGGGCGCTGGCGGCGCAGGGAATGAGCGCGGCGGCCTGACGCCTCGCGGAAACGGGTAGGTCGATGCCGGCGGCGTGTGTCCCCCGCGCGGTGATCTGCGGCGGTTGCGAATCGGGAGGCGCGGGCACGATGCTGTATCCGGAACTCTTCAAGTCCTTCGAGGACGTGCGGTGGACCTTCGAGCGGGATGTCCCGTGGGACGAATTTCGCTCCGACCGCCTTGGCGACGAGCAGGCGCGCTCGATCAAGATGAACGCGATCACCGAATGGTCGGCGCTGCCGGCGACCGAAATGTTCCTGCGCGACAACCGGCACGACAGCGATTTCTCGGCGTTCATGTCGATCTGGTTCTACGAGGAGCAGAAGCACGCACTGGTGCTGATGGAGTACCTGCACCGCTTCCGCCCCGATCTCGTCCCGAGCGAGGCCGAGCTGCACGCGGTCCGCTTCGAATTCGATCCGGCGCCGGCGCTCGAGACGCTGATGCTCCACTTCTGCGGCGAGATCAGATTGAACCACTGGTACCGCCGCGCCGCCGAATGGCATACCGAGCCCGTCATCAAGCGGATCTACGAACTCATTTCTCGAGACGAAGCGCGACACGGCGGGGCATACCTGCGCTTCATGCGGCGTGCGCTCGAAAAAAGCGGCGAAGAGGCGCGGCGCGCATTTGCGAAGATCGGCGTGCTGATGGCGAGCCCGCGACGCGCAGGCAAGCCCCTCCATCCCACCAACCTGCACGTGAACCGCGGACTCTTTCCGAACGACACGGTCCAGAGCCGACTTCCGGATCCTTCCTGGCTCGAACGCTGGCTCGATCAGCAGATCGGTTTCGATGTCGAGTGGGAAAAGCGCGTCATCGGGATGATTCTCAAGAATCTGTCGTCGTTGTTCGGGCAGACCTTTGACTCCGTGCAGCAGTTGAACCGGTTTCGCAAGTCGCTCGCGACCGGTTGACTACAAAGTGTCGCCGCAAGGAAACACTGTCGCTTTGCGGAGACACTCGGTGCGTTGTTTGAATCCGACACCGATCGCTCAGAACGCGATTTGCACGCTGCACACCGGGTCTTCGTCTTGCGCGGTTGAGTCCCCGGCGCGCAAAATCGGTCTGGCAGCGAATGTCGCTGCACAGGTCTTCTATGCCCTTACGATTCGACAATCGCGCCCTGGCGTCATGGGTCATGTTCGGCTTCCTTGCCGGCATCCCGATGGCCGCGCACGCATTGGCGACCGCACAAGGGGTCGCGCTCAATGTCAATGCGAGCTGCACCACTGCCGACCTCGACCTCACGCTGACGACCGCGGGCGCTGCGCGCGAATATGGTCTGGCCACGAATCTCGCCGGCACGACGCTCAACACGTTCGAGCAGGCCACTCCGCTGCTCGGGACTTTCAGCGGCACGTTCGTGGGCTACCAAATCGGTCCGCTGACGCCAACCCAGCCCGCGGGTGCGCTGATCGGTTCCTATGCTTACGTCGGCACGACGCCGCCGACGGCGGCAACGACCGCGGAGTTCTTCATCTACTACAATTGTTCGACACGGCAGGTGCTGCTGGCGTGCAGCGGCGCTTACGGGTCGTGCCCGCAGACTGCGGCGCAGGCGCAAAGCGTGATTCAGGGCGCGCCCGCGTTTCTTCCGGCAATTCCGACTCTCGACGGGATCGGCCTCGCGACTGGTGACGCTGCTTCTCGCCGTTGCTGCGCTGCCGGCGCTACGACGCCGCGCTTGAGATCGACGCTTTCCGCGCGAGGCCCGGTGTCGCCGGGCCTTTTCGTTTGCGCACGCTGGTGCAATTCGATCTCTGCCCGAATTTCGTGGTCACCGCCGTAACGCTTCTGGTTGTCTATTTCGGCGCCATCGCGGCCTACCTGATCTGGGCAACGAGCGCCGCGGCGCACGACATCGCACCTGTCCTGCGCGCCGCGGGACTCCCTGCGATCTACGTCGCGTGTTATCTCCTCGGGACCGCTTTCGCGTTTCTGCTGGCGTGGATCTATCGCACGCGCCGGCCACCGGGGTTCGAAATCGATGCCGCCGCGGCAATGAGGCTCTACGTCGGCGAGGCAGTCGCCATGGCGAGAATGCATCCGCGCATGGCGCTCGGATGGTGGGCGATGCGCGACCCGCCTGCACGGCCAGCGAGCGCACCGGTACTCCTTCTCCATGGCGTGCTGTGCAACGCGGGAGTGTGGCGAGGGCTGCTTCCCCGAGTCGCTGCGGCCACGGAAGGCCCCGTATACACGCTTTCCTACGGACCGCCGCAGGCTTCGATCGAATCCTTCGTCCTGCAACTCGATGCGAAGATCTCGGCGATTCGCGCTGCAACGGGGGCGGAAAAAGTCACGCTGGTCGCGCACAGCATGGGCGGACTCGTGGCCCGGGCCTACCTTCGGCGTTACGGCAAGGCGCAGGTGCGATGCCTCGTCGCCATCGGAACGCCACACCACGGCAGCGTGCACGCGTGGCTAGCCCCCGGTATGTGCCTTGCACAGATTCGTCCCGGAAGCGCGTGGCTCACGGAGCTCAATCGGAACGAGGTGGCGGGACCGCCCGTGCGTACGGTGTCGATCTGGTCGCGGCACGACTCGATGGTCGCGCCGCAGGCGAGCGCGCAGCTCGAAGGCGCCGAGAACGTCGCCGTCGTCGGTGTGGGCCACAACGCGCTGCTCGAGCACCCCGATGTCGTCGCGCGAATCGTGGCCGAGCTTCGGCGCGCGAAGGACAGCCCGGGCGGCTGAACCGGACGCGGCCCGGCGCGGCAAGCGAATGCGCCTCCCTGTGGACATGCCGACTCACCCGCGTCAGAATATTCTGCTCGACGTCCGAGAGCGCTCCATCACAAAAGGAGACCGCAATGAAATCACGAGTTCTCGCAGTGCTCTGTGCTCATCCTCGCACTCGCATCGCTGTCCGCGGGAGCCGAGCAGAACACGACCGCGACGCAGCGCGCGTTGATCCTGGCGCAGGCTCCAGGTTACCGCGCCGACGTCACGACAGGTCAGACCACGATGACAGCAGCGCAGCAGGCGCAATACAAGACCGACTATCAGGCGGCGAAGGCGCAGTGGGCGAAGATGACGCCGGAGCAGCAGGCGGCGACGATCAAGTCCGCGCGAGAGAAGAAACTGCAGGACCTGAGCGCCATCGAGCTCGTCGGCCAGCGGGACGACATGCAGCGGGAAACGGCCGCTCAGTCGGCGGCCCTGAAGGCCGAAGCCGATGCGGCCAAGGCCCAGTGGAACAAAATGACACCGGAGCAGAAGCAGGCGGCCCGGAAGACCGCGTGGGCCAAGAAGCGCGCCGAGTTGGACGGCATCGAGCGGGTCGGGCAGCGCGACGACTCCTACGTCCTGCCCTGGTAGCGATGGCGCGCGCGAGGCCCTCGGCCCCGCGCCGCCCTGGAATGCGCTCGTGCTACCAGTGAATGCCTTGCGTCAGGGCGGCGAACGCCATCTGCTCGGCTGAGAGCGGCTGCGGCGCCTCCCCTTCCTTCTTCCCCTGCGCCGCCGGCGAGTCGGGGAACATGTTGAACGCGGTATTGAGCATGATCTGGGTGAGCTTGGGCGCCGCAGCGTGACAGACGGCGCCGAAGATCCCGAGGCGGGTCGCGATGCGCACCGGTTTGTAGACGATCGCCTCGACGACGAGATCGGCCGCCTGCTCCGGCGAGAGCGTCGGCACGTTTTCGTACATCTTGGTCGGCGCGATCATCGGCGTGCGCACGAGCGGCATGTTGATCGTCGTGAAGTTGATCCCCTTGTCGAAGAACTCGGATGCAGCGCACGCGGAAAATGAATCGAGCGCCGATTTCGACGCGACGTAGGCGGAGAACCGCGGCGCATTCGACAGCACGCCGATCGAGGAGATGTTGATGATGTGGCCGCGTTTCTGCTCGATCATCTTCGGCAGGAATCCCATGATGAGACGCAGCGAGCCGAAGTAGTTGAGCTGCATCGTCCGCTCGAAATCGTGGAAGCGGTCGAACGAGTTGATCACGCCGCGGCGGATCGAGCGGCCGGCATTGTTGACGAGATAGTCGCAGACCCCGTGCTGCTTCAGCACCCGCGCGACGAGCGCGTCGCACGAGGCGAGGTCGGAGACGTCCGCCGTGTAGATCCATGCCTTGCCGCCCAGCTTGTCGATCTCCTGCTTGGTCTCGAGCAGCTTCTCCTCGCCGCGCGCGACGAGGATCACCTTGGCGCCCGCCTCGGCGAGCTTGAGCGCGGTCGCCTTGCCGATGCCGGACGAGGAGCCGGTGACGACGATGACCTTGTCCTTGACGCGGCCCGAGAGTGTTCGATCGATGAAGAGGTCGGGGTCGAGATTGCGCTCCCAGTAGTCCCACAGCTTGGCGGCATAGGATTCGACGTGCGGAACGGCGATGCCGGATCCCTTTAGCGCCTTCGTCGCCTCGCGATTGTCGTAGCGTGTCGGCCAGTTGATGAACTGGAAGACATCCTTGGGTATGCCAAGGTCGGTCAGCACCGCACGGATCATCCGCTTGATCGGCGCGAGCGATCCCAGTCCGTAGAGGATCGGCGCCGGAATGAAGCCGAACATCCGCGCATTGACCCGCATGGTCATCTGCGGCGCGTGGCCTGCCTTGGCAAAGATGTTGAGCACCTCGCCGATCCGGTGCGGGGCCGGGTCCGTCAGGTGGAAGCACTTGCCGTCGAGGCCCTTCTTGTGCGCGAGAAAATCGAGCGCGTCGGCGACGAAATCCACGGGGACGATGTTGATGCGCCCGCCCTCGATGCCGACCATCGGCATCCATGGCGGCAGCGCGCGGCGCAACTTCTGGAGAGCCTTGAAGAAGTAATACGGGCCGTCGATCTTGTCGATATAGCCCGTCTTCGAATCGCCGACGACGAAGCCCGGTCGATAGATCCGGAATGGCCGTTTGCAGTGCTTGCGCACGACACCCTCGGAATCGTGCTTGGTCTTGAAGTAGGGGTGGTCGAGGTCCTCCGCCTCCTCGAACATATCCTCGCGGAAGACGCCGTCGTAGAGGCCGGCGGCGGCGATCGAGCTCACGTGGTGGAAGCAGCCGACGCTCACGGCGGCGGCGAATTCGACCGCGTGACGCGTGCCCTCGACGTTGGCAGCCTGCTGGTCGGCGGCACTCGCGGAGAGATCGTATATCGCGGCGAGATGGAAAAAGTGGGCGACCTTTCCCTTGAGCTTTCTGAGGTCGTCGGCGGCGACACCCAGGTTCGCGCGTCCGAGGTCGCCGACGATGCCGATCACCTGGCTGTCCGTGGCATTCCAGTAGTCTTCGCGCAGCTCGGCCAGTTTCTTGAGCGAGCCCTTGCGAACCAGGACGTAGATCGGTTCTCCGCGCCTCAGCAGATTGGCGACGAGGAAACGGCCGATGAATCCGGTCGCGCCGGTGACGAAATACGCCATGAGGGCTCCTCCTTGGGTTACCCGGGCCGCAGCGCCCTCGCTGGCGCGTTGAACGAGTCCATCGCGGGAAAATCCGGCGCCGGCCGCTGGGCGTCCGGGCCCGGTGCGGTTGGTCGTTGATTATACCGGCGCAGCAGAGTGGCCCGACACGGCGGCGGTGCGCGGCGTCGTCCGATGCGGGGGCGCGGTGCGCGGGCGTTTAGTATGATTGCTCTAATGCCCGGCCTTAGAATCGGGTGTGATTTGATCGCAACGGTGGTCGACATGACGGTTCCGGAGGAAGCGCGATGCTGAAAAAGGCCAAGGAAGCGGCGGGACAAGGGAGCGCGAAGGGCGAAGCGAAGGACCTCGCGCAGGCAGTGCTCGATTCGTCGCACCAGATCTGGCTTGCCGGGGTCGGGGCGTTCGTCCGCGCGCGACAGGAAGGCACCAAGGCATTCGAATCGCTGGTAACACAGGGCGAGAAGCTCGAGCAGCGAACGAGGCAGGTCGCGGTCGAAACCGCCGCCGCCGCGCGCGGCGCCGCGACGGCAAAGGCGAAGGAGATGCAGCAGATGGCGGGCGGAACGTGGGACAAGCTGGAACAGGTGTTCGAGGACCGGGTTGCCCGGGCGCTCGGCAAGCTCGGCGTATACACGCAAAACGACGTCCAGAAGCTCGCTGACCGGGTCGACGCGCTTTCGGCCGCGGTCAACCAACTTCTGAAGGTCACCGGTACAACGGCGCCGGCCGCCAAGTCAGACAAGCGGACGCCCGCGCGGGCGGGCCGGAGCCGTGGAACGAAGAGCGCGAAGTCGGCGACGACGAGCAGGACGGTCGCAGGCAAGCGGGCCGGGCGCAAGTAGCTCTGCACCGAGTCGCCGATGAAGAAGCCCGCCGACCGGCGGGCTTTTTTGTCCTTCGGAAGCCCGCGTGCTATCCGTCGTTCAATCGCGGTTCAGCTTGTCGACCTGCTTCACGTAGTTCTGCATGGCGTCTTCGCGTGCTCGAGCCCTTGAGCTTTGCCCACGCGTCGTATTTTGCACCGCCGACGAAATCGAAGCCGCCGGGGCGCTCCCCCTTGACGTCGCCCTCGGTCGCCTGCTTGTAATACGAATAGAGCTTGAGCAATGTCGCGTTGTCGGGCTTCTTCTTCGTCTTTTTCGCGGCAGCCGCGGCAGCTTCGAACTTGGCTTTCAGGTCGTCCTTCTTCGGCGCAGCCATGGCAGATCCCCCTTGCAGTCGGTTTTTGGATTTCGATCCTTCCGTGCTACTTTAGCGCGAAGCGCAAAACCCCCGCAATCGTCTGCCTGCTGGCTCGACCCCGTTCAATCCCGCTCGACACTCCGCATGGCAAGGCGCGAAAAGATCTCGGCCGTCGACACCGCATGGCTGCGGATGGACCGGCCCGGCAATCTGATGATGATTTGCGGGGTGATGTTCTTCCGCCAGCCCGTCGATTTCGGAAGCCTGCGCGCGGTGATCGAAAGTCGCTGGCTGCAATTCGGGCGCTTCTACCAGCGCCCGGTCCAGACCGCCGCCGGCGCATTCTGGGAGACCGACGGAAGCTTCGACATCGATCATCATGTCGTCCATGTCGCGCTGCCGGGAAAACGCGGCAGGAAGGAGCTGCAAACGCTCGTGAGCCGGCTTGCGGCGACGCCGCTCAATCCGGCGCACCCGCTGTGGCAGTTTCATCTCGTCGAGAACGTCAATGGCGGAAGCGCGCTGGTTGCGCGAATTCACCACTGCTACGCCGACGGTATCGCGCTCGTGCAGGTCATCCTGTCGATGACGGACTCGGCGCCGAACGGACCGCCCGCGATGTCTCCGCCGCCTCCGCGAAAGCGACGCGCGACTGACGAGGACGACGCGTTGGGCGTCCTGGCGCAGCCGCTCGCCGACGCGATGAGCCTCGCGCGGAAGGTCGGGTCGGCGCTGATCGACAATGGTTCGGAGCTTTGGCAGCATCCGGCGAAGGCGATCGCGCTGGCCGAGCAAGTCGGATCGCTGGCCGGCGAGATCGCGAAGCTGGCGCTGATGGGTCAGGATTCGCCGACGCGCTTCAAGGGCACGCCGGGCGTGGCGAAGCGCGTCGCGTGGGCCGAGCCGCTGCCTCTCGACGAAGTGAAGACCATCGGCCGCGCGCTTGGCGCTTCCGTGAACGACGTCCTTTTGTCGTGTGTCGCGGGCGCCTTGCGCGAGTACCTGGTGGGGAAGGGCGACGCCACCGACGGCGTGATGATGCGAGCGCTGGTGCCGATCAACCTGCGTCCTCTCGACAAGGCCTACAAGCTCGGCAACCAGTTCGGCGTCGTCTTCCTCGAGCTTCCGATCGGCATCGAGAACCCGGTCGAGCGACTCTACGCGGTGCGTGCCAACATGCGGTCGCTCAAGGGCAGCTTCCAGCCGGTCCTCACGCTGGGCCTCCTCGCGGCCGCCGGGGCGGGGCCGAAGGTGGTGCAGGACCAGCTGATCGCCGTACTTGCCCGCAACGCGACCGCCGTGATGACCAACGTTCCCGGGCCGCAACAACCGCTGTACATGGCCGGCCGCAGCATCGACCGCTTCATGTTCTGGGTCCCGCAATCGGGCGACGTAGGGATGGGCGTGTCGATCCTCTCGTACAACGGCGAAGTCCAGTTCGGTCTCATCACTGACCGGGGGCTCGTTCCCGACCCGGAGCGCATCATCGAGCACTTCGGTCCGGAGTTCGAGAAGCTCGTGCTGACGACGCTGCTCTGTCCTTGGCCGCGTCCGGCCGAGCTCGATCCCGCGATAGCCGCGCAGGCGGTGGCGCCATCGGCGAGGGGGAGGCGCTCGTCGCGGAAACCGCGAGTCGTACCCCGCCGCGGCCTCCGTTTCGCGAAACCCAACGACTGACGGCGAGCGTCGGCCGCGAGCGGCGACTCACGATTGTTCGCGTCCCGTGGCGCTTCGCGCCGCGAGGCCCCGGCTCACCGCTCGCGACGCTAGGCGAGCTCTGAGCGGGCGAGTTCTACGTCGAGACGCTCCATCGCATCGGCCGGTTTGCATGCGGCGGCTTCCTTGTACAGCTTTTCGGCGTCCGCAATGCGGGACTTGCCGAAGAGCATGATGAGGCCGTTCGCGTATTCGATACGGGCGATCGCCGAGTCGGGGTTCTGTTTCAGCGCCTTTTGGAAGTGCTCGAGTGCGGAATCCTTTTTTGCCCCGTAGGTCATTGCGGCAACCAGTCCGCCGACCTTGTCGATCACTTCCGCCTGATAGCTTCCGTAGGCGATGTGCGCATCCGCATGCTTCGGTTCGAGCTTGATCACGGTCAGGAGCGCATCGCGTATCTTGCCGCCCAGCCCCTGCGCCAGCGCCTTGGCAACGGAAATGCCCTGTCCGTAGCGGCCGGCGGCAAACGCGAAGAAGTAGTGCGCGTTCGGATCTTTGGGTGCCGCCGCGCGGCGCCCATCCGCCCAGCCCATCGCCTCTTCGAGCAACGCAAGCTTCGCCTTGTCGCCCTTTTCGAGGTACGTGGCGTAGACGACCTGCGCCTTGATCGCCGCATTGGCGCCCGACCCGCCCGCGGCGTGGCCGGCATCGACCGCCTGCGCGAACTCGCCTGCGTGAAAATGGCGCCACGCGTCCTGCGCCGCGGCGTCCTTCGGGAATGGCTCGCAGTCTCCCTTGTGCAGGCGCGGCCAGTGTTTCTTCAATTCTGCTTCGCCGTAGGCGTAGGCCTTGTCGGCGTGCGGAAACTTCCCCCATTTCTTCGCCACCGGATTCTTCTCCTTCAGAGATAGTCCCGGCCGAGCCGGTCGATCAGCATGCGCGCGTCACCGATGAGAAAGGGCGCGATCAACGCCAGCACCTGCCACGCCGCGCGGCCTGCCGCCGCCTGGTCTGCGCCTTCGGCGGGCGCACGGCCGATCCGCGCGAACGATTGCCAGTAGGTCGCGATGAGCACCACGTTCTCCGCGAGCGCCGCGATTTCGCGATCCGACGCTGCCATCATTCCCGCGCCGACCATTCCGCGACACAACTCTACCATGGTGGCGACCCCCTGCCGCAGCAGCCGGCCGAGGCGCGCGCTCAGCACGGAATCGCCCGCCGCGAGCGCGTCCACGTCGCGAAGAATGAAACGGTATTCGCCCATGCGCTCGAACAGCAGGTGCAGCCAGAGCCACAGGTCTTCGGCGTCGACGGCGCGGCCGCGCGGATCGGCAAAAAGCGGCTTTAACCTCGCTTCGAACGCCGCACAGAGCTCGCCGACGATCTCGTCCTTGTTGCGGAAGTGGTAGTAAAGGTTGCCGGGACTGATGTTCATCTCGCCGGCGATCTCCGCCGTCGTGACCTGCGGCGCGCCGCGCCGGTTGAACAAGGCGAGGCTGGTCTCGAGGATGCGCTCGCGCGTGCGGCGCGGTCTCTTTCTCTCGGCCATACGTGGAGTCAGTCGCGCGCGCGGATCGGCGCCATGAGCCATGCTGCGATGCCGATGACAAAAACGGCCACGGCAACCCAGAATGCGATCCGCCAACCGCCGTTGCCGGCGCGCAGGATCTCCGCGTCGGTCGCGTACACGGTTTCGCACGCGCCGTTGCCTTGATCGGTGCGGGTCGTGCTCGTCCCGCGAAAAAAGTGGAGGCCCTGGTCGTGCGAGTACTCCGCGAGGTAACCGCGAACATGCACCTGATCCCCGACGCGCATCGACTTCAACGTGCGCGCGATCGACGGGTCGTCGGCGAGGACGTGGTTATTGGACAAGCGCCGTCATGTCGAACGCATTCCACACCTCGGCGGAGCCCGTTCCTGACGTTGCACACGAACTGGCCGCTCGAGTAGTCGAGCTTTCGATAGTTGTCGGTGCGCGCATTGGCACCCCAGATCACGCAGAGGTCGGTGACATTGAGCTTGTCGTTCCATGCCTTGTGGATCCAGTCCCACCAGGTGTCGGCGTCGTGCTTGCTGACGACGAGTCCGTGGAGGTCGTACGTGTAGAGCGGCCGCACCGTGTACTCGATGCCGCCGACGGTGGCGCGGAACGCCGTCGTTGCCGTCGGCGCTTGCTGCGGATCGACCAGGAGCGCCGGATCGAGGCGTTCCTGCGGGGGAAGGGCATCGCGCTGCCACCACGCGACGATGAACAGCAACGCGCTGCCGACAAGCAGAATCCTGACGATTGCGGCGGCGAACATCGGGTCGAAAACAGGACATCGGACGCGATGCATCCCGCGCCATGTTGCAACGGCCCTATGTTACTACGATGGAGACGCGCTCCCGGGCCGTCCCTTGCGCTCGATCCAGCGCTCCAGCTGATTGAGCGTGTGCGCGAGATCGCGGGCGGTGCGCCGCACCGTGGTGCCGGGCTGCGCGTGCAGCGGGCGCGGGTCTGCAAGTGCGTCGTCGATCTTGCGGTGGTGATCGGCAAGGCGATCGTGTCGCAGCGAAATCCCGTGCCGCGCGAGCTGCGGCGCCAGCGCGTCCGCCCGCGCGACGAGATTCTGGCGGGTTTTCTCGTAGGCAGCCGCGCACAGCCGCTTTCGCTGCGAGTAGCTGAAGATATTGGCGAAGAACATATCGGCATCTTCGCGGTCCGGCTCGAACAGGAGGACGTCGGCGTTCGGATACTGGCGGCGGTACTTCTCCATGCCCACCTTCATGCGCGAATGGATGATCGCCCGGAAGGTCTGTGCCAGGACGATCGGCAGGCCGCCCGCGTTGAGCTTTTCGCCGGTGAGACGCCCGCCCCGGGCCGCCTTGCTCGCGTCGAAAGGAACGAGCGGATTGACGCACAGCAGCAAGCGGACGCCCTCGTCGAGGGCGACGGACGCGTGCAATGTCTTGTTGAGCGCGCCGTCGACATAGTGCTCGCCGTCGATCATCACCGGCGGAAACATTCCGGGCAGCGCGGCGGACGCCTCGATTGCCATCGAAATCGGGACGTGGTCGAAGCCCGGCCCGCCGAACGTCACGGACGCGCCCGTGTCGAGGTTGGTCGCAACGAGGAACAGCTTGCGATCGAGCCTACGGAATTCGTTGGTGCGGCCGGGCGCCGCGAACAATCGCTCGAGGAAAGTGCCTACGGCGCGATTGTCGAACATGCCGGTCGGCAATGCGTGCGACAGCGTCGCCAGGGATTCCATCAGGCCCCGGCGAAACGGATCGCGCAGGTACTGCATCGTTGCCCGCCCGACGAGGCGCGGCAACGAGCCCGCACGGAGCATGAATTCGGGAAACGCGGGCCGAAGAAAGAGTTCCGGCGTCAGCGCCGCATCGGCGCCGTCGTCGATGAAGAGCCGATACATCTGTGCGGGCGAGATGCCGTTCGCCAGCGCGGCGGCGACGAAGCCGCCGGAGGACACCCCGACATAGACGTCGAGGTCGGCGAGATCGATGCCGTCGAGCGAGTCGGTCAGCGCGAGCAGCGCGCCGACCTCGTAGATGCCGCCCAGCGGTCCACCGCCAGCCAGCGCGAGGCCCACGCGGGGACGCATGCGCCCCCGCGGCCGGGCACGACGCGCGCGCCCGGTTGCCGTGCTTGCCGGCATGGCCCTCCCTGTGACGTTGAATGCGACGGCGCGAGTCTACCGGGTTACGCGCGCTTCGTCGCGCGCTTCGCCTTTTTTGCGACGCGAGCCACGCGAACTTTCGACGCCTTCCGCGCACGCTTGGCGGGTGCCGTCTTCTTGGTGACGGGGAGGATGGCTTTTGGGAGCCCGATTTTCGGCAGCGACTTCGGCAGCACCTGCTGCGCATAATCGACGACCGTCGTGGCCGCCTGCCTCACGGTCGCTTCCACGGTGCGGCGTGTCTTTTTCCACATCGTGTTCGCGTTCGTGAACGACGTTTCGACGCGGTCGCCGAGGAAGCGAATGGCGCGGGACTCGACGACGGTGCCTTGTCTCACGAGCGTCCGGAATACGTGGCCACCCTCGCTCTCGACCCAGTCGCGCGTGACGACGGTGGCGCCCAGGCCGGCGAGCCATACCTTGCGGGACGCGGCAAGTGCGGCTTCGCCGAACGGAGTTGAATAGAAAGCCCAGAGAAGATTGCTTTTGCATGACATGTCCTTCGAAGGATTGACGGTCTCGCGCTGGAGCGGCGATTGGTTTCAATGTATCCCGCACCGTTAGAGCAAACACCCTAATCGCCGCCGGACGTGCGTCGCCCACCGCCGTCGCGATTGCCGGCGGACCGGAGCGCCGCGGCGAGCCCCGCCGCCAGCCGTGCGACGACACCGTAGATCGACAACTGCGGGTTCGCGCCGATTGACGTGGGGAACAGCGATCCGTCGAGAACGTGAAGATTGGCAAGATGATGGTAGCGCCCGAAGGGGTCTACCGCGGCCCGCGCGGGCTCCGGCCCGAGCGGGCAGCCGCCCATGACGTGGGCACTCACGACCGGGGTCGTAAGCGGTGCCAGCGCGAAACGGTCGATCGCGTCGCGCGCGGCACCGAAGGTTGCGAAGGCAGCGCCGCTGCCGTGAATCGGCATGACCGACGTGGCACCCGCGGCGAACTGGATCTCGGCCATGGCGCGGAAGGCGCGGCGCACACCCTCCCAGACAAAGGGCGTCTGCGGGTAGTCGAGCGTCGGTGCACCGCTCCTGTCGAGCGTCACGGTACCGCCCGGACTGTCCGGATGAAATCCGTCGCGCAGCAGTGCGAGAACGACGTGCAGACGGGGCAACTCGCGCATCCAGGCCGCATGGGCACGCCCTTGGCCGGGCAGCGTGATCGCCATCAGCAGCGGATGCACGGGCGCCGCTTCGAGCTTGAATCCGATGGGCCCATCCACCGGGGTCGCGTCGAGGAAGTGGTCCGAATAGATCGACTGCGGCGCGCCCGAGAACGGGTCGATCCGGTCGGGCATGACTGCGGCCGACACGATGGTCGGATGCAGGAAGGTGCGCTTGCCGACCACCTGGTGCGGATCGGGGACGCGACTGCGCAGCAGCAGCGCTGGCGTGCCGATCGCGCCGGCTGCGGCGACGTAGGCTCGGGCGCGTATCGATATTCGTCGTGCCGTCGTGTGCACGCCCCGCGAGTCCAGCGAAGCGCAGGACAGTGCCGTGATGCGGTCGCCGCGGTGCGCGAATTCGAGGGCGCGCGCGCGAGTGACGAGAGTCGCCCCGCGGTCGAGCGCAGCGGGAACGGTCGTGATCAGCATCGATGTCTTGGCGTCGACCGGGCACCCCATCCCGCAGTAGCCGAGGTTCCAGCAGCCGTTCACGTTGCGGCGGATGGACGCCACGTTGATGCCGATCTTTGCCGCCCCGCGCGCGAGCGCTTCGTTGTTCGCATTCGGCGGGACGTTCCAGGGCGCGATGTCGAGTCTGCTCTCCATGCGCGCGAACCAGGGCGCGAGATCGGCGGCCGAGAATCCCTCGAGACCGTACATGCGGCGCCAGTAGGCGAGGGTCGTCTCCGGCGTGCGGAAGGAGCTCGTCCAGTTGACCGTCGTCCCCCCGCCGACGCAGCGTCCCTGCAGGATGCCGATTGCCTTGTCCGTCGTCTTGCGCGCCGCCGATTCCTGGTAGAGCGCCGGGTAGGCGTCGGACTCGCGCATGCGGAAATCGCGCGACGTCGCGAGCGGCCCTTCCTCGACGAGAATGACCGTGAGTCCCGCATCGGCAAGAATTTCGGCCGCCGTGCCGCCGCCCGCGCCGGTGCCGACGATCACGACATCCGCCTCGAGGTCGACATCGCGCTCGAGTGCCGAGGCGTCGATGACCTTCCAGCCGCGTGCGAGGCCGGCCTGCCACGGGTCCCGAGTCGACGATGCGTGGACTGCTGTCATGTCGCGGGCGGGCCCGGGTAGCCGATGGCGGGCCACGATGCCGGGTTGCCATACCACGCCGCGAACACGAGTTGATGCAGCGCGGCATAGGCCGACTGGAAGAGGAGGAACCGGCTCGTCCGCCATGCCTCCAGGAACGCGGCGATCTCGCCGGTGCTGGCGTCGGGCCACGTCGAAGAAACCTGCGCCAGCACGATGCGCGCCGGGGCGAATCCGAGCAACGCGAAGAGTTGTTCCAGCTCCTGTTGCGCTGCGGGTGGCAGTCCCGCGATGGCGGCGGCGACGTTCGCCACCGTTTCCCGCGCCGCCGCTGCGGCCGCGGCGGGATCGGAGGGCAGTGCCCCGTCGAGGAACACCGGGGTCACCGCGGAAATGACGGCAAGGGCGTCGTAACCGAGAGGCGGAGGGAAATTCGTGTTCACGACAACCGGCGGCGCGTCACGCCGTACACGCAACCACCCGGCGGTGGCAAGCGCGGTCGCGCCGACAATTCCGGCGAGGACAAAGGTTCGTCGTGTGGGCATGAAAGCGAAGGTCGGCGAAGACTGCCTCGGGTCACCGGCCAGCGGAGGCGATGAAAGCAATCTAGCCGCAGCGATTAGACACTACAACCTAAAGGCCGTGCGCCCTTTCCTCCCGCCAAGCGTGCCCAACTCATGCCGTCTCGGCTAGACTACGCGTTGGCGTCGCGTCGTCCGGACGTGCGCGTTCTGCGCAACGGTTCGCCTCGCCCCGCTCGATGGACAACGCCACCCCCACCTCCCCCCTGTCGCCGCATCCGCAGAGTCCGGCCCACGCGCTCCTCATCCAGGAGCTCGCGCACGTTGCGCGTCAGCAGCGGGAACGCACGAAGAACCCGATCCTGGCCGGAGCCCTGCAGCGCGTTGCCGCGTGGCAAGGGCGCCGGTTGCGGATGACCTACGACGACCTCGCGGCGCAGCCGCGGTATGCCGACGCCATTCTGTTCTTCCAGACGGATCTTTACGGGAACGGCGAATTCACGCAGCGCGACACCGACCTTGCGCGAATCGTTCCCGTGATGGTGCGCATGCTCCCCGAACGCGTCATCGCAACGGTCGCGAGAGCCGTGGAGCTGCATGCGCTTTCGCAGTCGCTCGACCGATCGCTGCTGGCGCGCCTGCCGCGCGCCGACGGCCAGTTCAGCGTGGCGGACTACTGCAAGGCGTATTGCAAGATGGGCAAGCGTACTGAGCGCGAGCGCCAGATCCGGCTGATCGGCGAAATCGGCAAGGGCATCGCCGAGTTCGTAAGGAAACCGCTCATCCGCACGGCGATCCGCATGATGCGCCGGCCTGCACGGATGGCCGGGCTGTCGACGCTGCACGATTTCCTCGAGCGCGGTTTCGTCGCGTTTCAGAAAATGGGCGACGCCTCCGAATTCCTGGCCACGATCGACACGCGCGAGCTGGAGCTGATGGAGGTGCTTCTTGCGGGCGAAACCGTGCCGTTTCCGGATCCCATGCAACCGCGAGCGCCGCCGGCCGGCGCGACTGTCAAGTGAGGCCGCGCGGGGGCGTCTATTTGGGTTTGGCTTTCGCCTTGCCGAAGTACTTGTCGAAATCCCGGTGCACGGCATCCTCGATCGCCGGCTTCAACATCGACAGCAGCAGCCCGAGCGTGCAGTCGAGGCGCACTTCGGCCCTGCCGACGTGAAGGTCGCCTGACACGCCCGATCGCTCGAACTTTATGCGATCGCCGTGCCAGGAGCAGGTGAGATCGAAACGCTCGGCCAAGTCGTCGGCGATTTTCTGTGCGGCTTCCTTGGCCTTGGCGTGCGTGAGGCGGTGTTTCTTGGCGATCGAGATGGTGGCCATGGGGGCGGTCCTCCGTCGCCGGCAAGTATAGCGAAGGAAGGGCTGCCAACGGACGTGCGCAACGTCGCGGAGCGCAACGCAGTCGCGCTGCGCGACGTCGCAAGTCGGCATGGGTGTGCGCGTGATGGACCGTCGGCGCGGAAGCCGGCAGAATTGGGGAGCCGTCGCGTTGCGTTCGGCAGCGACCACCCTGCATGGCCAATATCGCGGAACTGTTCACCCGGCATCTCGCGCATCCCGAGACGGTGCTTTATCGCTTTGCACCCGATGCGCGGTGGCGCAACCTGACAGCGGGAAAGCTCGCGCCGGAGATTGCGCGCTGGCAGGCGGCCTTCCGCCGCGAGGGGCTCCTTCCCGGGGATCGCGTCGTCCTGTGCGCGCGCAACGGACCCGCGTGGGTGGCGATTGATCTGGCGGCGCTGGGCCTCGCGCTCGTCGTCGTTCCGCTCTACGTCGACGACAATCCGGAAAACGTGACCTGGTGCGCGGCAAACGCCGAGGCAAACCTCGTTGTCGTAGAAAACGTGCGAATGGCACGCGGACTGCGGCGGGCGAGCTCCGGGGAGCGCGAATTCGCGCAGGTGGTTGTGCTGCGCGTGGACGAGCCCCTGACGGCGGATGACCGTGCCGTCAACGTCATCGATTTTCTGCCGCAGGCGGCCGGCGAAGTCGAGGTGAAGGAGGTGGCGAACGACACTCTCGCAACGATCTGCTACACCTCGGGTACCGGGGGCCGGCCCAAGGGGGTGATGCTTTCCCACGGCAACATCCTGGCCAACGTTGCCGGCTGTCGGGAGACGGGAATGGCGTCGGCCACCGATCGCTTTCTCTCGATGCTTCCGCTGTCGCACATGTTCGAGCGCACCGGCGGGTATTACCTTCCGCTGTCGCTCGGAGCGACCGTCGTTTTCGCGCGCGGCGTCGCGCACCTTGCCGACGACCTCGCGACCCAGTCGCCGACCGTCGTGTTCGCCGTGCCGCGCATCTTCGAGCGCTTTGCCGAGCGCATAAGGAAGTCCCTCGCAGGATCGAGACTCCAGCGGAAGCTCTTCGACGCGTGCGTTGATCGTGGCTACCGTGTGGCGCGCGGCGGTGCGTCGCGCCTCGATCGGCTCGTCGTCAGGCTATTGCGCCCGATGGTCGCGGCGCCGGTACTCGCAAAGTTGGGCGGAAGACTCCGGCTTGCCGTCGTCGGTGGTGCCGCGCTCGACCCCGCGCTCGCGCGAATGTTCATCGGACTCGGCCTTTCGATGCTGCAGGGCTACGGGCTAACCGAGGCGTCGCCCGTCATCGCGGTGAATCGCGACAACGACAACGACCCCGAATCCGTCGGTGCGCCGCTACCCGGACTCGAGGTCAAGTTGCTGCAGGGCGACGAGCTCGCTGTCCGCGGACCAAGCGTGATGCTGGGCTATTGGCGCAACGACGAGGCGACGCGAGCGGTGATCGACCCGGACGGGTGGCTCTCCACCGGCGACGTTGCCGAGATCCGCGACGGAAAGATCTACATCCGTGGCCGTGCCAAGGACATTCTCGTGCTGTCGAATGGTGAGAAGCTGCCGCCACAGGACGTGGAGCTCGCGCTGCTGCGCGATCCCGCATTCGTGCAGGTGATGCTTATCGGCGAGGGCCGTCCGTTTCCCGTGTTGCTTGCGGTGACGCAGGAGACGGATGAAAAGGCGCTCGTCAAACGGGCCAACGACCAGCTGAAGGCGTTTCCGCGCTGGGTACGCGTGCGGCGGGTCATCGCCACGCGCGAGCCGTGGGACGTCGAGAGCGGGCTCCTTACGCCGACGCTGAAGCTGAAGCGACCGCTTGTCGCCAAGCGCTTCGCCGAGCGCATCGACGCCGCCTACGCGGCCACGGAGAGGAATTAGGATTTCCTCGCTAGGACGTGCGTCGTCCCATAGCGATCGATGCGATCACCAATGCCGCGGCGACGAACGTCGCCGGGTCGACCGCTTCTCCCAAGAGCCACGCGGACGCGAATATCGTGAGGAAAGGCTGCAGGAGCTGAACCTGACCCACTGCCGCGATGCCGCCCAGCGCCAGTCCTCGATACCACGCGAAGAATCCAAGGAACATGCTGATCACGCTCACATAGGCAAATCCGGCCCATTCCGCGGGAGTCGCGGAGGCGAGGCGAGCGTCGGCGGCAAGCAACGTCGGCATGAGTACGAACGGCGCGGCGAGGACGAGCGCCCACGAGATCACCTGCCATCCACCCAGCGTGCGCGCGAGGCGCCCGCCCTCGGCATAACCGAGGGCGGCGGAAATCGCGGCGAGTGCGAGCAAGCCATCGGCTGGCTGCGGATTTCCGCCCCCCTGCCAGAACGCGAAGGCGACGACGACCGCGCTGCCGAAAGCGGCGCTCCACCAGAACGCGCGCGACGGGCGTTCGTGCGCAAGCCACGCCGCCGCGAGCGCCGTCGCGAGCGGCAGGAGCCCGATGATGACGGCGCCGTGCGAGGCCGGCACCTGGCGCATCGCCAGCGCCGAAAATAGCGGAAATCCGACGATGACACCGCCCGCTACCAGGGCGAGCCGCGGCAAAAGGCGCCAACCGGGCCACGGCGTGCGAGTCGCGACGAGCACGATCGCCGCGAGCATGGCGGCGACCATCGCGCGACCGAGCCCGACGAACACCGGGTCGAGGCCTGCGACCGCGATGCGTGTCGCAGGAAGCGTGAGGCTGAAGCTCGCGACGCCGACAAATCCCCATGCGAGACCGCGCCGTCGCTCGCCTGGAGTCTGTGCGCCTATGAGGATTGCGGTGGATTTCCGAGGCGGCATCGGCGCGTTCCGCGCGAATTTGCGCGCTCTGCGTGACTAGATGACGCTGGCGATCGTGTTGATGCTGAGTGCCAGCACGGCAATGTTGAAGATGAAGGCGAGCACGCCGTGCAGCAGCGTCATTCGGCGCATGACCGGCGACGTCGCCTGGACGTCCGAGACCTGCGACGTCATCCCGACCACGAACGAGTAATAGGCGAAGTCGAGGTAATCGGGATCGCCGCCGCCCGGGAATGCAAGCCCGCCCGACCTTCCGGGTTGCTCCTGCACCTCGCGGTAATAGCGGCGCGCGTAGTGAAACGCGAAGACGGTCTGGATCATCAGCCACGACGAAATCAGCGCCACGATCGTCAGCGCCAGGTGCCATGCCTTGGGCGCGAACGCGAGGTCCCTGATCGTTGCCACGACGAACCCGATCGCGACGACGCTGGCACATGCGGCGCCAAGCACGAACAGAAAGATGATGTAGCCACTCGTATCCTGCGCCAGCGCGTGGATGCGCGTCGACCTGGAATCCGCGCGTCCGATGATCATCCACGCAAGTCCCAGGTAGACAAGTGTGCCGACGTCCCAGCTGGCCACCAGCCGCGTGTGCCAGGAAACGGAATCGGGTTGCGCGACGTAGGAAACGATGCCGAACAGGACCGCCGCCGCAAGCCGCTCCCTGGCGCCGTGGCGTTCGAGCCATGACGGGAAGGCATTGCGGCGCGGAGGTCGGGTCACGTTCGGTCGTCACTGCTTGTGCAACGGGTCGTATTGTAAGTGCGCAACGGCTCCACCCACGCTGTCGGGCACGACGTGAACACGTTTGGCGCTCGATACCGCGGCACATTGCGTGAATTGTCAATGTGCCGACGCCATTGAGCTTGCCCTGCGGCAGCCCTGCGTCGTGTTCGAACCGGGGACGTCCCGCGAGGATGCCCAGTTCAGGGTCGAGGCCGATGAATTCGCCCTCAGCGCGCTTGAGGGGAGACCGCCAGCCAGCTCCTGATCCGCTCGTACACGCTGCGATTGCAGAGCAGGTCGAAATGTCCCATTCCGTAGGCGACCCAGCGGTTGGCTTCCGGGATCGCGAGACAGAGGCGGGCGTCGCGATGGCGGCCCAACGCGCTCTTCACGGGCACCAGGCCGTCACCGCGGGGAGTCGTTGCCGAAGCACCCGCCGGCTGTCGGCTCGCCGCAATGGCGTAACAGGCAATTCCTTCGGGCAACGGCAAAGCGTCGCGCGCGCGCGGACTTCGTCCTGCATGCGCCTGCGGGACATCGTCGCGCAGATGTCCATGGCGCAGGTCCTTGATTCCTGCGCTGCGGACTTTGCCCAATCGCGCGAACGGCGCGGTATAGGGACTGATTTCCAGGAGCGCATCGGCCCAGGCGCCTGCGCGCTCCATGGGCGCGCCGAAGTGCGGCGTTCCGAGAAACACCAGACGATCGAGATGCCCGGGCCAGGTTGCGTCCGCAATTGCCGCGTAGTGGCAAGCGCTGCGCACGACGAGGCCCCCCATGCTGTGGCCCAGGATGGCCAATGATTCGACCGGACACGGCCATTCGCGGACGAGTGTTTCCATCAGCCCTGCAAGCTCACGGCCGTTGTCGGAGATGTGCCGTCCGGAGTTGTAATGCACGTAGATCGGTGTGTAGCCGAGATCGCGCGCGAGGGCCTCCCCGTGGTCATGACCGTCTCGCATCCATTGCAAGTCGTTCATGCACAGTCCGTGCGCCAATACCAGCACTTTGCGTCCGGGCTTCGGAAACACGGCGGCGAGCGCGGCACGCTTGACGTCGAGCGGCATCCCCCCTGCGCGCAGGCTCATCGTTATCGCCAGACGGATTGGCGGTCGCCGCAAGATAGTCGCCGAGCACTCCGTTGAGCGCCGCAAGCACCGCCTCGCGTTCATGCGACGAACCGTTCTCGGCGAGCAGAGGCGCGAGCATTCCGAGCAACGCATCGACACCCAGGCCAACAACGCGGGTGACGCCGCGCACAGACCGGTAAACGAAGCCGGTGATGCCGCGGGTGCTGCCGTCAGGCGATTCGCCGAGCACGCCTGGCGTACGGGCGACGGTATGGTGCATCGCCTCGACCAGGTCCGTCAGGCCGACGGTGGCGTCGTTCGCCAATCGGTGAAAGCCGCGCAGATCCGACAGTCGAAGGTGGGAAGCCTTAAGCTTAGGCATGAAAAATCGTGGTCGCGATTGAAGTGTCGGCGTCGATGGCAACGGACGAACGTGCGGGAATTGGATCGATTCCCAACTGATCCGCTCGCGCAGGGATGCTCCACCTAGGGAGTTGTTCCTTGGGCTGTTTACTGAGAGCAAGCGCTCACTGTCGTGCGCGCGGCGGTCGTCGTGATGCCAAGAGACTCTCCGACTCCTTTGGACGGCACGCTTGACATCATGGGGGAACTCGTCTCAATATTCAAACGAACGTTTGATCTTGTTCGCGCGATGAACGTCGCGACTCACCGACGAGGTTTGGCAATCGTGGACGGCAGTGCCATCCGGATTCTCGATAAGGCGGGTCCGGGAGCCACCAAGGACCGGATCCTCGACACCGCGGAGTCGCTCTTCATGGAGCACGGGTTCGAGGGCACCAGCCTGCGCTCGATCACGGCGGCGGCACGCGTCAACCTCGCGGCGGTCAACTATCACTTCGGCAGCAAGGAGGAACTCTTCCAGGCCGTGCTGACGCGAAGGCTCGATCCCATGAACCAGGAGCGCGTCGACCTCCTGACAGCGCTCGAGGCCGCCGTGGCGCCGCGCCACGTGGCGTGCGAGCAGATCCTGTCCGCGATGTTCGTGCCGGCGCTGAAACTCGCGCGCGACCGCGAACGCGGCGGCAAGGACTTCCTGCGCCTTCTCGGTCGCGCCTATGCGGACCCTGCGCCGTTCGTCCGCCAATTCCTGTCGGAGCAGTATGCCGCGATGATCGCGCGGTTCAAGGCAGCGTTCGGGCGGGCGCTGCCGGAACTGCCCGCCAAGGAACTCTCGTGGCGCCTGCATTTCATCATGGGCGCGCTGTCCTACACGCTCGCCGGAACCGACGCGCTCAAGCTGATCGCCGAGCTTACCCCCGCGGAGTCGGGCAACGACGAAATGCTGCTGCGGAGGCTAGCGCCATTCCTGCTTGCCGGTTTGCAATCGCCGCTTCCGGAGTCTTCCGCCGCTGGCCGTGCTCTCGACGGCGAATTGAAGCTTCTGCGCTGCAGCGCTCCCGATCCCCGATGATCCTCCCTCCAAGGAGTCCTCGATGCTGACCCTGCTCTGGTTCGTCGCTGTGCTTCTGGGCGCCCTCGCGCTCGCCTATGTCAATGCCTCCGGCATTCTGTGGAGCGCAGCCCTCGCAGGCGCCATCGCCGTCGCGTGGGGGGCGCACATCTTTCCCGGCTGGCTTGCCATCGCGCTGAGCCTCGTCTTCGTGCTGCTCGCCATTCCGATGAACATCCCGGTCCTGCGGCGCAAGCTGATCAGCGACGCGGTGCTGTCCGCATTCCGCAAGGTGCTGCCGCCGATGTCGCAGACGGAACGCGAGGCCATCGAGGCGGGAACCGTCTGGTGGGACGGCGAGCTTTTTTCCGGCCGGCCGCAGTGGCGGAAGCTGCTCGACACGCCGCCCCCGGCGCTCACGGCCGACGAGCAGCGCTTCCTCGACAACGAGACCAGCGAGCTGTGCGCGATGGTGACGGACTGGGAAACGACCAACGTGGCGCGCGATCTCCCGCCTGCCGTCTGGCAATTCATCAAGGACAAGGGTTTCTGGGGCATGAACATCGCGAAGGAGTACGGCGGGCTGGGCTTCTCCGCGTACGCGCATTCACAGGTCATGACCAAGCTGTCGACGCACTCGGGCACGATTTCGGTGACGGTGATGGTGCCGAACTCGCTCGGACCGGGCGAGCTGCTTGCGCACTACGGCACCGACGAGCAGAAGCGCCACTACCTGCCGCGCCTCGCGAAGGGGCTGGAGATTCCCTGCTTTGCGCTCACCAATCCGAACGCGGGCTCCGATGCCGCGGCGATTCCCGACTACGGTGTCGTGTGCTGGGGCGAGCACGATGGGAAGCGCGCCCTCGGCCTCCGCGTCACCTGGGATAAGCGCTACATCACGCTGGGGCCGGTCGCCTCGCTGCTCGGTCTTGCGTTCCGGGCATACGACCCCGAGCACCTCGTGGGCGACAAGGACGACATCGGCATCACCTGCGCATTGATTCCGACATCGCATCCCGGGGTCGACGTCGGGCGCCGGCACATGCCGTTGAACGCGGTGTTCCAGAACGGCCCGACGTGGGGCAAAGACGTCTTCATCCCGATGGACTGGATCATCGGCGGGCAGCCGATGCTGGGCCGTGGCTGGCGGATGCTGATGGAGTGCCTCGCCGCGGGACGCGGCATCTCGCTGCCCTCGTCCGGCACCGGCATGGCCAAGCTCGCGGTGCGCACCACCGGCGGTTACGCGCGCGTACGCACGCAATTCAAGATGCCGATCGGCCGCTTCGAGGGCATCGAGGAAGCGCTGACGCGCATGGGCGGCAACCTCTACATGATGGACGCCGCGCGCGTCCTCACCGCAGGTGCGATCGACCTGGGCGAAAAGCCCGCAGTGCTGTCGGGAATCGCGAAGCTCCACCTCACCGAGCGGGGCCGTCAGGTTGTCATCGATGCGATGGACGTCGTCGGCGGAAAGGGCATCATGATGGGGCCGTCGAATTTCCTCGGCGCCGCGTACATGCAGCTCCCGGTCGCGATCACGGTCGAAGGCGCGAACATCCTGACGCGCAGCCTGATCGTGTTCGGCCAGGGCGCGATCCGCTGTCATCCGTTCGTGCTGAAGGAAATCCTGGCGACGCGCGAATCCGATTCCGCGAAGGCATCGGCCGCCTACGATGCGGCGCTCTTCGGCCACATCGGATTCGCGTTGTCGAACATGGCACGAACGCTCGTCACCGGACTCACGGGCTCGCACTTCGTGAGCGTGCCCGCGAACGTGGCGCCGGAAACGCACCGCTACTACCAGCAGCTCACCCGCTTTTCCGCGGCGCTCGCGTTTCTCGCCGACGTCTCGATGGGCTCGCTGGGCGGCGCGCTGAAGCGCAAGGAAAAGCTCTCGGCGCGGCTGGGCGACATCCTGTCGCTCATGTACCTCTGCTCGGCCACGCTGAAGCGCTACGAGGACGAAGGCCGGCAACAGGCCGACGCACCGCTCATGCACTGGGCCATGTGGGACGCGATGTTCAAGGCGCAAACGGCGTTCGAGGGCGTCATCTCCAATTTCCCCAATCGAGCGATCGCGGCCGTCATGCGGAGAATAGTATTCCCGCTCGGCCGGCCGTATTTCGTGCCCTCCGATGCGCTGGGCCACGAGGTCGCAAAGCTGCTCCTCGAGCCTTCCGCGACGCGCGACCGTCTCACCGCCGGCATGTACACGCCGACGACGGGAGACAATCCGGTGGCGCAAGTCGAGCGCGCCCTGGCGGCGACGCTCGCAGCGGAACCGGTCGAGGCGAAAATCCGCGCTGCGGCGAAGGAAGGTCGCGTCGACGCGAAGCTGCCGGCGGGAGGCGGCCTCGACGTTCTCGTTGCACGGGCGCAAAGCGCCGGCGTGATCACCGCGGCCGAGGGCACGCTGGTGCTCGCCGCGCGCGATCTCACCGCCAAGGTCATCCGGGTCGACGATTTTCCTCAGGATCTCGGCCTGTCCGAGATGCTGGCCCCGCACGAGGAAGCCCCCGCGCCGGCGCCGGTGCACAAGGCGGCCGCATGATGACGCCGCTGCGCATTGCCGCCTGAATTGCGCTTCGGCGTGCCCGAGGAGATTCCATTGAGCGAACCGGTCTACATCGTCGACGGCGCGCGCACGCCGTTTCTCAAGGCGCGCAATCGCCCCGGGCCGTTCGCCGCTTCCGACCTCGCGACCGACGCCGGCCGCGCGCTGCTTCTGCGCCAGGTGTTCGATCCGCCGGAACTGGACGAGGTCATCCTCGGATGTGCGGCGCCGTCGCCGGACGAGGTCAACATCGGGCGCGTGGTCGCGCTTCGCATGGGTTGCGGGCAGAAGGTGCCCGGATGGACCGTGATGCGCAATTGCGCATCGGGCATGCAGGCGCTCGATTCTGCCATCGCCAACATCCGCACCGGCCGGTCGAACCTCGTTCTCGCCGGCGGCGTCGACGCGCTGTCGCGCGCACCGTTGCTGTTCTCCGATGCAATGGTCGTTTGGCTCGCGAACTGGTACGCGGCAAAGTCCATGGGTCAGCGTGCGGCGCTGCTCACGAAATTTCGTCCCGGCTACCTGGCGCCGGTGATCGGCCTCATGAAGGGCCTCACCGATCCGATGGTCGGGCTGCTCATGGGGCAGACGGCGGAAAATCTGGCCTTCCGGTTCCAGATCACGCGCCGCGAGATGGACGAATTCTCCGCGCGAAGCCATCAGAAGGTCCTTGCAGCACAGAAGGCCGGGCACTACGACGGCGAAGTCGTTCCCCTCTACGACAGGACGGGCAAACTCTATCCGGCCGATGACGGCGTGCGCGAGGATTCGACGTCGGACAACCTTGCGAAACTTCGGCCGTTCTTCGACCGCAAGTACGGCAATGTCACTGCGGGCAACAGCTCGCAGGTGACCGACGGCGCGGCGTGGCTGGTGCTGGCCTCCGAGCGCGCGGTGAAGGAACACAAGCTCGTGCCGAAGGGTCGCATCGTCGATTCCGAATGGGCAGGTCTCGATCCCGCGCAGATGGGCCTGGGCCCGGTGCATGCGGCCACACCGATCCTCAGGCGACATGGGCTCGGCCTCAACGATCTCGATGCGTGGGAGATCAACGAGGCTTTCGCGGCACAGGTGATCGCGTGCGAACGGGCGTGGGAGAGCGCCGATTATTGCCGGCAGGAGCTCGGGCAGGACGGCGCCCTCGGCAAACTCGACGAATCCAAGCTCAATGTCGACGGCGGCGCGATCGCGCTCGGCCATCCGGTCGGCGCGTCCGGTGCGCGGATCGTGCTGCACGTGCTGAACGTTCTCGAGCGCACGGGTGGCAAGCGCGGCGTGGCAGCGATCTGCATCGGCGGTGGTCTCGGCGGCGCGATGCTGGTCGAGCGCCCCTGACGCCGTTTGCGATCGCCCACGACCACACTCTGCGCGGAACGCCGATGCGACACTGGACACTGACACGCGAATCCGGCGGTGTTGCTCGCCTCACATTCGACAAGGCCGGCGCAACGACGAACACGCTGTCGGGTGAAGTGTTCGCGGAATTCAACGAGGCGCTGGATCAGCTCGATCGCGATCCGCCGAAAGGCCTCGTCATCGCTTCGGGCAAGGAGAACGGCTTCATCGCCGGCGCCGACATCGACGAATTCGGCGAGGTCCGGACCGAAGCGGATGCCGTGGCGCTCGTCAGAGCGCGGGTGGGATACGTTCGAGCGGCTTTCCGCGGTCAAGTATCCGACGCTGGCGCTGATTCGCGGCTTCTGTCTTGGAGGTGGATTCGAACTGGCGCTCGCGTGCCGTTATCGCGTCGTCGTCGACGAGCCGGGTACGCGCCTCGGCCTGCCGGAGGTGATGCTGGGCATCGTTCCCGGCTGGGGCGGGATGAAACGCCTGCCGAGGCTGGCGGGGGCGCCCGCCGCGCTCGACCTCATGCTGACGGGCAAGACGATCGATGCACGCCGCGCGAAACAACTCGGTATCGCCGACGAGTGCGTGCCGCCGCGCGTCATGGAAAACACCGTACGCGGCGTGCTGGCAGCGCTGCCGACACCGCGTACGCTGCCGTTTCCGCAGTCGCTGACGCTTGCGGCACCCGTACGCAGGTTCATTGCCGCGCAGGCAACGAAGCAGGTCGCGAAGCGCGCGCGGCGCGAGCATTACCCGGCGCCGTACGCGATACTCGACCTGTGGGTGAAGCACGACGGCAATGCGCTCGCGGCGCCGCCGTCCGATCCGGCCTCCGTGCCGTCGCTGCTGAAGACGCCGACCGCCGCGAACCTGATCCGCGTGTTCCGGCTGCAGGAGCGGCTGAAGTCGCTGGGCAAGGATGGCGATTTCAAGGCAGCGCACGTGCATGTCGTCGGCGCCGGCACGATGGGCGGCGACATCGCGGCGTGGTGTGCGTTGCGCGGGTTGACGGTGACGCTGCAGGATCAGAATGCGGAGCGCCTGGTGCCCGCGATGGGCCGCGCTGCGAAGCTGTTCGCGCAGCGGCTGAAGGACCCGCGCCGCGTGCGCGACGCGACGGACCGGCTGATCCCGGACGTCGCCGGCGCCGGCGTCGCGCGCGCCGACGTGATCATCGAGGCGATCTTCGAGAACCTCGAGGCGAAGCGCGGTCTCTTCGCGGCGCTGGAGGCGAAGGCGAAGCCGGGGGCGCTCCTCGCGACCAACACGTCGAGCATTCCGCTGGAGGACATCGCGACGGCGATGCGCGATCGGACGCGACTGATCGGGATCCACTTCTTCAATCCGGTGCCGCAGATGATGCTGGTCGAGGTCGTCGTCGGTGCCGATACCGGAGCCGCGCTGGTGCCTCACGCGGCAGCGTTCGTTCGCCAGATCGACAAGCTGCCGCTGCCCGTGAAGAGCGCGCCGGGCTTCCTCGTCAACCGGGTGCTGGCGCCGTATCTGATGGAAGCGATGCGCTGCGTCGACGAAGGCATCGCACCGGAAACCGTCGACGAGGCCGCGCTCGCGTTCGGGATGCCGATGGGTCCGATCGAGCTCGCCGACACAGTGGGCCTCGACATCTGTGTCGCGGTCGGCAAGATGCTCTCCCCCGACGCAGTCTCGCCGCCAAGGTTGAAGGCGCTGATCGACGCCGGTCACCTCGGCCGCAAGTCGAAACGCGGCTTCTACGACTGGTCGACGGGAAAGGCGGCGAAGCAGCCGGCCGGCGCAGTGCCTGCGGGACTTGCGGACCGGCTCGTGGGCCCGTTCGTTGCCGCCGCCCGCTCGGCCTTGGCCGACGCCATCGTGGCGGATGCCGATCTGGTCGATGCAGGCGCCATCTTCGGGACCGGATTTGCCCCGTTCCGCGGCGGTCCGCTCCACTTTGCGGAAAGCGGCGCGAGTGACGAGCAGGGGACACGGCCGTAGGCGAGGGGACGCGAGCAGTCACGAGTCGACGCAAGCGGCCGACAGGTCGACGCCGCGATTCGAGACAACCGTGCGGAGGCCGCGGAGCGCACGTCGCAGGCCACTCCGCCTCCTGGTTTTCCCTGCGTGCGCCGAGCCTCGCATCCGCGGGCTTGGTGTACGATTTGATCGCTGCGCGCGATATCGACGCGAAGGCGGACGCGAAAGACGTCCTGAATCCAGCGGGCGCGACATGGCCACTCGCCGTGTCCCAGGAGGGGGAGCATCGTGGACAAGATCTGGCTGAAGCAGTATCCGAAGGGCGTCCCGGCGGAGATCGACATCGGCGAGTACGCGTCGCTGCGGGACGTGTTCGTCGAAAGCGTGACCAAGTACGCCGCCCGCCCCGCCTACACGTGCATGGGCAAGTCGATCACTTTCGCCGAGCTCGACACGCTGTCGACCGCATTCGCTGCCTGGCTGCAGGCGAAGGGGCTGCCGCAAGGGGACGCGCGTGGCGCTGATGATGCCCAATATCCTGCAGTACCCGGTGTGCCTGTTCGGGATACTGCGCGCCGGCTGCACGGTCGTGAACGTGAATCCGCTCTACACGGCGCGCGAGCTGGAGCACCAGTTGAGCGATTCCGGCGCCGAAGTGATCGTCGTCGTCGAGAATTTTGCGCGCACGGTGCAGGAAGTGGTGCCGAAGACGAAGGTGCGCGACGTCGTGGTCACGAGCATCGGCGAGATGCTTGGGTTCAAGGGACTGATCGTCGATTTCGTGCTCCGCCACGTCAAGAAGATGGTGCCCTCATGGAACATACCGAAATCGATCCGGCTCTCCGCGGCGCTTTCCGAGGGGCGCGGCGGGAAGGTCGAGCATGTCCCGCTCGGTCACGACGACCTCGCGTTCCTCCAGTACACGGGTGGAACGACCGGCGTCGCCAAGGGCGCGATGCTTCTTCACCGGAACATCGTCGCCAACCTTTTGCAGGCGCGTGCCTGGGTGCGTCCCTTTCTCGACCCCGAGGGCCGCGAGATCATCATCACGCCGCTGCCGCTCTATCACATCTTCTCGCTGACCGCTAACTGCCTCACGTTCATGACGCTGGGCGCGGAAAACGTGCTGATTCCCAATCCGCGCGACATTCCGGGTTTCGTGAAGGAAATGGCGAAGTTCCGGTTCACGGCGATGACCGGCGTCAACACGCTTTTCAACGCGCTCGTCAACAACGCCGAATTCGCCAAGCTCGATTTCTCGACGCTGCGCTTGACGCTGGGGGGCGGCATGGCCGTGCAGGAGGCCGTCGCGCTCAGGTGGAAAGAGGTGACCGGCAAGCCGCTGATCGAGGCCTACGGACTCACCGAGACCTCGCCGGCCGCGACGATCAATCCGCTCGATCTCCCCGCCTACAACGGTTCGATCGGCCTGCCGATTCCGTCGACCGAGGCTCTGCTGCGCGACGACGACGGCAAGACGGTGGCGCAGGGCCAGCCGGGCGAGATCTGCATTCGAGGGCCGCAGGTGATGGCGGGGTACTGGAATCGCCCGGACGAAACGGCAAAGGTGCTGGACAAGAACGGCTGGCTTGCGACCGGCGACGTCGGCGTCATGGACGAGCGCGGGTTCATCCGGATCGTCGACCGCAAGAAGGACATGATCCTGGTCTCCGGTTTCAACGTGTATCCGAACGAGATCGAGGGCGTCGTCATGATGCACCCGGGCGTGCTCGAGTGCGCGGCGGTCGGACTGCCCGACGCGAAGTCGGGCGAGGCGGTGAAGCTGTTCGTCGTGAAGAAGGACGAGAGCCTGACTGCGGACGCGGTGATGGCGCATTGCCGCGAGCACCTGACGGGGTACAAGTGCCCGCGCGACGTCGAATTCCGCAAGGAACTTCCAAAGACCAACGTCGGGAAGATCCTGCGGCGGGAGCTGCGCGACGAGATGAAGCGGAAAGCGGCCGCGTAGCGGTCTTCTCAGTCGTTCGAAGCATGACCGAATCCGTCTCGCTTCCCGAGCGCCCGCCGACCCTGCGCGTAGTGCCGATGCCCGCCGACGCGAACCAGCACGGCGACATCTTCGGCGGCTGGGTGATGTCGCAGGTCGACATCGCGGGCGGAGTACTCGCTGCCCAGCGCGCTCGAGGGCGGGTGGCAACCGTCGCCGTCAACTCGTTCCTGTTCAAGCAGCCTGTGCTCATCGGCGACGTCGTGAGTCTTTACTCGACGATCGTCAGGGTCGGCCGGACCTCCATCACGGTCGACGTCGAGGTCTATGCGCAACGCAACCCGAGGGATGTGATCTGCGTCAAGGTTACCGAGGCCAGCTTGACGTATGTTGCGGTCGGGACCGACCGGCGACCGCGCGAGGTGCCCGCGGCGTAGAGGGGGAATCGGCGGGCTTGCCCAAAAACAACACCCCAGGCGTCAAGGCTGGCCGCGAAGGGTGCGGCGAGGGGGGCGGGAGAGTATAGTTTTAACGGTCGATTGGCGCCGGACGGGAACGTTCGGCGACCCGAGAAAAGACACTAGAGGACCCCGCGCCGACCCTTTGGGCGAGTGCGACCAAAGCCCACACAAGGAGAAACCTGCCATGAACACCCCCTTCAATCGCAACCGGATCGCCACTGCCGTCGCCGGCCTTGCGCTCGCGCTGGGCACCGGACAGGCGCTCGGCACCGGATTCCAGTTGAACGAACAGAGTGCGAGCTCGATCGGCAATGCGTTCGCTGCCGGCGCCGCCTTCACCGACGACGCGAGCGCGATGTGGTGGAACCCCGCCGCGCTCTCGAAATTCAGCAAGGGGCAGGTTGTCGGGGTCTTCAACATCATCACGCCTTCGATCAAGTTCCAGAACGACGGCTCGCTTCGCGGCGGCCAACCAGCCGCTCGGCGGCAATGGCGGCGACGCCGGCGGCTACAACTATGTGCCGAACATGTATCTCTCGGTGCCGATCAACCCGCAGTGGGTGTTCGGGCTCGGGGTCAACGTGCCGTTCGGGCTGAAGACGGAATACGACGACGGCTGGCTTGGCCGTTACCAGGCGCTGAAGTCGGAGATCAAGACGCTCAACGTCAATCCGGCCCTGTCGTGGCAGGTGACACCGACGTTTGCGATCGGCGCCGGCGTCAACTACCAGCGCATCGATGCGACGCTGACCAACAACGTCAACTACTCGGGTGCGTTGCTGACCGCCGCCGCCGGCGCCGGTGTCACCCCGGGGTCCCCGACGTTCAACGCGATCGCGGGTTTGACCGGCGGGCTCGATTCCAAGGCGACGATTACGGCTGACGACGATACATGGGGCTGGAACATCGGCCTCGCCTGGGATGCGACGCGAGAGCTCCGCGTAGCCGCGGCCTACCGCTCCGAGATGAAGTACAACGCGTCGGGCAACATCGACTTCAATAACCCCACGGTGACGGTTCCCCCGGGCACGCCGGCGCAACTGGCCGGAACGATCGCCGCGCTCGCGGCGGGGGTCAACGCCAAGGCGACGTACAACCGTGGCGTTACCGCCGATGTCACACTGCCGCAGATCGCCAATTTCTCGTTCCTCTGGCAGATGAATCCCCAATGGCAGATCATGGGCGACGTGCAGTGGACGGGCTGGTCGAGCATCCCGGAGTTGAAGTTCGTGCCGACCGACGGTTCGGTGCTGCCGCCGGTGACGCTCAACTGGAAGGACACGTACAAGTATTCGGGCGGCGCGAGCTACCGCTACAACGAGCAATGGAAGTGGCGCTTCGGCGTCGCGTTCGACCAGACGCCCGCCAACGAAACGAACACCACGGTCCGGCTGCCGGACTCGGATCGCTGGTGGCTTGCGGGCGGTTTCGAATACAAGTGGACGCCGAACCTGAAAATCGATACGGGCTTGGTCTACATCTTCGCGGACAGCCCGAACTTCAACCAGAACCAGGGGAGCACGGCGGCCAACGGTCTCGTCAAGGGGTCGTACGACGCGAGCGTGTGGATTCTCTCGATGCAGGCGGCCTACTCATTCTGACGCGCGGGAGTTCATGCGATGCGGCCGGGGCGACCCGGCCGTTTTTCTTGAGTCGTTCGCGCGTTCCCGGCTCGCGCAGGCGATTCCATCCGGCGAAGGATTGTGCTGCCTACTTGCGCGTCGGCGGTCGGTTAAAATAGCCCGTTCGGCTTCCGAGCCGCGCCCGTTGCTTTGTTGGACCCTTCCGGTACCTGCTCATGCCTTCCTCCCCGTTTCTCGTGCGTAAAGCGGCCGTCCTCGGCGCCGGCGTCATGGGCGCGCAGATCGCCGCCCATCTCGCCAACGCGGGCGTGCCCGTCGTCCTGTTCGACCTCGCGGCCAAGGAGGGCGAACCGAACGGAATCGTCAACAAGGCGCTCGCGGGCCTTGCGAAACTCGAGCCGGCGCCGCTCGCGACCGCGGACCGCCTCGCTTACATCGACGCTGCGAATTACGACCGCGACCTGGCGCAGCTCGCCTCGCTGCGATCTCGTCATCGAGGCCATTGCCGAGCGGATGGACTGGAAACGCGATCTCTACGCAAAGATCGCACCGCACCTTGCGTCGCACGCGATCTTCGCTTCCAACACGTCCGGACTGTCGATCAATGCGCTGGCCGAGGCGCTGCCTTCGGCGCTCCGCCCCCGCTTCTGCGGAATCCACTTCTTCAATCCGCCGCGGTACATGCATCTCGTCGAGCTGATCGCGCAGAAGGCGTCCGATCCTGCGCTCATGGACGCGCTGGAGACCTTTGTGGTCACGACGCTCGGCAAGGGCGTCGTCAGGGCCAAGGACACGCCGAACTTCGTGGCAAACCGCGTGGGCATCTTCTCCGTGCTGGCCACGATGGCGCATACCGAGACGTACGGCCTCGGCTTCGACGTCGTCGACGCGCTGACCGGCCCGGCGATCGGACGCGCGAAGAGCGCCACGTACCGGACCTGCGATGTGGTCGGGCTGGACACGATGGCGCACGTGATCAAGACGATGCACGACACGCTGCCGGACGATCCATGGCACCTGCTGTTTCGCGCGCCGCCGGTTCTGGCGAGCCTGGTCGCGCAGGGTGCGCTGGGACAGAAAACGAGGTCGGGATTCTTCCGCAAGGTCGGCAAGGACATCGAGGTGCTGGACCCTGCGGCCCGCGCCTATCGCAAAGCCGCCGGCGTCGTCGAACCGGCGGTGGCGGAAATCCTTTCGCTCAAGCATCCCGGCGAAAAGTTCGCGAAGCTGCGCGCGCATACGCATCCACAGGCGCAGTTCCTGTGGGGCATCTTCCGCGATCTGTTCCACTACAGCGCGTTCCACCTGGCCGCGATCGCCGACAACGCGCGCGATGTCGACCTCGCGCTGCGTTGGGGTTTCGGTTGGGCGATGGGCCCCTTCGAGATCTGGCAGGCGGCGGGATGGAATGACGTCGCAGGATGGATTGCGGAGGACATCGCGGCAGGCAGGACGCTCGCCAACGCGCCGTTGCCGAAGTGGGTGAGCGACGGGCCCGCGGCGACGGGCGTGCACACGCCCGCCGGGGCCTGGAGCGCGTCGGCCACCGCGTTTCGACCGCGCTCGGCGCTGCCGGTCTACGCGCGGCAGGCGTTCCCGGATCCGGTGCTGGGCGAGCGGTGGCCGAACGGCACGACGATCATGGAGACGCCGGCGGTGCGCATGTGGCATATGGGCGACGACGTGGCGATCGTCTCGTTCAGGACCAAGGCCAACACGATAAGCGAGGACGTGCTGGATGGCCTCCAAGGCGCCATCGAACGTGCCGAGCGCGATTGCGCAGGCCTCGTTCTGTGGCAGACGAAGGAACCGTTCTCGCTTGGCGCGAACCTCACGGCGATCGAGCCCACGATCAAGGCCGGACAGTGGAGCGTGGTCGAGTCTGGCGTTGCCAAGTTTCAGCAGACCTCGCTGAGATTGCGCTACAGCCTCGTTCCGACCGTCGCCGCCGTGCGCGGTATGGCGCTTGGCGGCTCGTGCGAGTTCATCCTGCATTGCGACCGCACGGTGGCCGCGCTCGAGTCCTACATCGGTCTTGTCGAGGCGGGCGTCGGGCTGCTTCCCGGCGGCGGCGGCTGCAAGGAGTTTGCCGTGCGCGCCGCGCAGGACGTCGGACGGGGTGTCGTCGGCAGCCAGCTCGACCAGCTGCCTTTCCTGCGCACGTATTTCCAGACGATTGCGATGGCGAAGGTCTCGCGCAGTGCGAGCGACGCGAAGGCGCTGGGCTTCCTACGCGAGGCCGATCCCGTTGTCTTCAACGCGTTCGAGCTGCTGCACGTCGCGCGGGCAACCGCCCGATCGCTCGCGGAAGCCGGGTACCGGCCGCCTCTCTCTCCTCGCAACATCCCGGTCGCCGGCCGGACGGGCATCGCGACGCTTGAAATGATGCTGGTCAACATGCGCGACGGCGGTTTCATATCATCCTACGACTTCGAAGTCGGCCTGCGGATCGCCCGCGTGCTCTGCGGTGGAGACGTCGACGCGGGCAGCCTGGTCGACGAGAAATGGCTGCTCGACCTCGAGCGCGCCGAGTTCATGGCGCTGCTGCGCAACGCGAAGACGCAGGAGCGGATCGCGCACACGTTGAAGACCGGCAAGCCGCTGCGCAACTGAGGAACGGCAATGACGAAGCAGATGCAGGATGCCTACATCGTCGCCGCCACGCGGACGCCCGTCGGCAAGGCGCCGCGCGGTGCCCTGAAATCAACGCGGCCGGATTCGCTGCTCGCGCACGTGCTGCAGAGCGTGCTGGCGCAGGTGCCGCAGATCGATGCGGTCAGGATCGACGATGTAATCGTCGGCTGCGCGATGCCTGAAGCCGAACAGGGCATGAACGTCGCGCGGATTGGCTTGTTGCTGGCCGGCCTGCCGAAGAGCGTGGCGGGGATGACGATCAACCGTTTCTGCTCGTCCGGGCTCAACGCGGTCTCGATCGCCGCAGATCGCATCCGCACCGGCGAGGCGGACATCATGATCGCCGCGGGCACCGAGAGCATGAGCATGATCCCTCTGATGGGACGGCTCACGCCGAACCTCGACGTCTTCACGCGCGACGAGAATCTCGGCATCGCGTACGGAATGGGACTCACGGCGGAGAAGGTAGCGGAGCGCTGGAAGGTCTCGCGCGAGGAGCAGGATGCGTTCGCGCTGTCGTCGCACACCAAGGCGCTCGCTGCGCAGGCGGCGGCGGAATTCACGCAGGAGATCTCTCCCTATCCGGTTCGCGACAGCATCCCCGATCTCGCGAGCGGAAAGGTTGTCGTGAAAAGCCGCAGGCTCGATCGCGACGAGGGGCCGCGGGCCGACACGAGTGCGGAGGGCCTCGCGAAGCTGCGGCCGGTGTTCGCCGCGAAGGGCTCGGTGACGGCCGGCAACAGCTCGCAGATGTCCGACGGCGCCGGCGCGGTCGTGCTCGTCGGCGAAAGGATCCTGAAGGAGCTCTCGCTCGCGCCGCTCGCCCGCTGGGTCGGTTACGCGGTGGGCGGAGTCGCGCCGGAAGTGATGGGTGTCGGACCGATCGCCGCCATCCCCAAGATACTGCGTACGACGGGCCTCGCGCTGGCACAAATCGACTGGTTCGAATTGAACGAGGCGTTCGCAGCGCAGAGCATCGCGGTAATCCGCGATCTCGACATCGATCCGGCGAAGGTCAATCCGCTGGGCGGCGCGATCGCCCTCGGTCATCCGCTCGGGGCAACCGGAGCGATCCGCACCGCGACGATCGTGCACGGGCTGCGGCGGCGGAAGCTGAAGTACGGGATGGTGACCATGTGCGTGGGCACGGGCATGGGCGCCGCCGGGATCTTCGAAGCAGTGTAGGCTTCGCATGTCGACGCCGTTGACGTGCATCGAATTGGAGGAATCATGATACGAAAGCTCATTTTTCTGATGGCGCTGGGTATGGCGGCCCTGCCCGCGTCCGGGGCCGACGTCGGTGGCGTCAAGCTCGACGACAAGTTATCGCTGGGCGGTCAGGAACTCGTGTTGAACGGTGCGGGCATTCGCACCAAGGTCATGTTCAAGGTCTACGTAGGCAGCCTTTACGTGCCGGCGAAGGCGAACAGCGCGGCGGCGGTCTACGCCAAGGCGCCTCGCCGTGTTCAGCTCAACATGCTGCGCGACGTCGGCGCCGATCAGATGATCGAGGCGCTGGTGGACGGGTTGAAGCAGGCCAATCCGGCGGCCGAAGTCACCGCAGTGAAGGCGCAGACGGATCAGCTCGAGTCGGTCATGAAATCGATCGGGCAGCTGAAGGAAGGCAACGTTCTCACCTTCGACTTCGTCGACGGCGCGACCAAGGTCGGCTTGAACGGCGCCGTGAAGGGCACCATTCCCGGCGATGCGTTCAACAGGGCGCTGATGAACGCGTGGCTCGGCGACAATCCGGTCCAATCCGATCTCAAGAAGGCGATGCTGGGCGGTTGATGCCGGACTACTGGCGCTCCTGCGGCTATCGGCTGCTTGCTGCCGGCCCGGACGGACGCCTCACGCTCACCGACGATTTCCTGCGCGCGTCGCTGCTGCGACCGGAGCTGGCACCTGTTCCGGAATCGTGCGACGCTGAACGTGCGCTGCACGAGGCGCTGATGTCGGCGCCGCGGCGCGCGGTCGGCGACGGCGAGCTTGGGGCGCTTGCCGATCCCGACATCCGCGAGAATTACGCGATCTGGCTGCGCTTTCGCGGGCGGCTTGCCGCTGCATCGTCGCTCGAGGCGGCGTACGCGGCACTGTTCCGTGATGGCGTCGACGTGCCGCCGCTGATGGTCCGGCAGTTGACCGAGGTGCTCATCCGGCACCTCCTGGGCGAAGACGCCGATCCAATGCACGTGCGGGCGGCCGAGATGCTGTTTCGACCGCAGAAGATCGCGGTGCGCGACGACGGTTCCGTGATGGCGGCCGACGAATTGACGGTCGAGCTCCATTCGACGGCAGGCGGGTTCGGGAGCCTCGGCGAACTCCTCAAGCAAAACCGGGTGCCCACGCGGACGGTCGATCTCGACGTCCTCGACGAGGGAAATGCCCCGGTCTACTGGGACCGCGACGAGCGCCACGACCTCGCGATCAGCCTGAACCGCGGACGTCCCGCGCTCACGGGATTGTGCCGCGTCCTCGAGCGCTGGATCGGGCATTTTCTGGGCATTTCGGTCGTGATCGAGCCCAAGCGCGAGATCGACGACAAGCGATGGGTCTGGCACGTCGGACTCGACGCCGAGGCGAGCGCGCTCCTGAACGACTTGTACAATCGTGCGGAGGTCGACGAGGAACGAATGGGCCGGCTCCTCTGTCTGTTCGAGTTGAGGTTCACGAATCCGGCCGACATGCGCCCGGGAATCGCCGGGCGGCCCGTGTATCTCGCCATGGCGATGGACGCCGAGTCGCGGCTTACGCTGAAGCCGCAGAACCTGCTGCTCAACCTGCCCCTTGCGCACATCCAGTAAACCCGAATATTCCTGCATGAAACCGAGCCCCGTTTTTTCGTCGGCTTGTTGGCTTGCTCTCGTGTTCCTGCTTGGAACGTCGACGGCCGGCGCACAGGCGCCCAACGTCGCCGACGATCCTCTCGCACCCCTCGCATGGCTCGAGGGCTGCTGGCGCGGCAGCGTCGCCCAGCGCGAGTTTCGTGAGCATTGGATGCCGCTTCGCGGCGGCCTGCTGCTCGGCGTGAGCCAGACTGTCGCGGGCAGCCGTTCGCTGGGCTATGAGTTTCTGCGCATCGAGAGCCGCCCGGACGGCATCTATTATGTCGCGGCGCCGTCCAACGCGAAGGAGGACTCGTACCGATTCTCCGGCAAGTCGGTCGACACGACGGGCGATCGCAACGACGAGATCTTCACGTTCGAAAATCCGGCGCAGGAGTTTCCGCGACGGATCATCTACCGTCGAACCAGCGGCGGCGGGCTCTACGCGCATGTCGAAGGTGTCGTCAAGGGCGCTGACCGGAAGGTCATCTATCCGATGCACCGGATCGATTGCGCGACCGGCGCATCGCTCGACCGATAGGCCCGGAACCGCGTTCGCGTCGCCACCGCGGCGCCGCAGGCCCGACATGACCGTACCAGGCTCCGCACTCGCCAACTTCGAGAAGATGCTTGCCGCCGGCAAGGACGGCGCACTGTTGCGCTATTCGCTCGGCAACGAATATCTGAAGGCCGGGGATCCCGTGCGCGCGACGGAGCACCTCGCCCGCGCGGTGGCGCTCGATCCGCGGTATACGGCGGCCTGGAAGGTCTATGGAAAGGCTCTGGCCGCGGCGGGTCGCGACAGCGATGCCCTCGCGGCGTGGCGGCAGGGCATCGCCGTCGCGCAGGCCCGGGGCGACAAGCAGGCCGAAAAGGAGATGACCGTGTTCGCCCGGCGCATCGAGCGCGCGCGCGGCCCGGGACAGCCCGACTCCCACCTCGGGGGGTGATTCCACCCGAAAGTGGCGCCTCCGCAGGTCGCAGCGCCCCGGAATGGGGAGATTTCCCGCCGCCTGGCACCCCAATGGGACGGGGCCCGGGCAGGCCATCTCAAGCGACCACATTTTCCCGTGACATCGGCCGCTAAACACGCTACGATGCTGCAGTGCAGCAATCGGTCAGGAGCCAACATGGAAATCGCAGGTAAGGTTGCGGTCATTACGGGTGCCGCCAGCGGCATCGGACGAGCCGTGGCCGCCGAATTGGCGCGCCGCAGCGTACGTGCGATGGCGCTCGTGGACATGGGCGAGAACATCGAAGCCGTCGCCGCCGAAGTCAATGCGGAGGCGGGCCGCCATGTCGCGCACGCCTTCCGGGGCGACACCACCGACGAAACCTTTCGCTCGTCGGTTTTCGATTCCATCAGCAGCGAGTTCGATACCGTCACGATGTGCGTGCCGGCCGCCGGCATCACGCGCGACGATCTGGCGGTGCGAATCGACAAGATCACGGGCAAGGCCCGCATCTATCCGGTGGACCGTTTCAAGCAGGTGATCGACGTGAATCTCGTGGCGCCTGTCTACTGGGCGCTCGAGATGATCGGACGCATTGCCGAAAACCGCGCCGCCTGCGGGCTCAAGCGCTGGCAGCCCTCCGAGGGAATGCAGGGGGCCATCGTGTTCATCGGCTCCGTGTCCTCGCAGGGCAATCGCGGCCAGATCTCCTACGCGAGCACGAAGGCGGGCCTCGAAGGGGCGGCGGCGACGATCATGAAGGAAGCCGTCTATTACGGCGTGCGCTGCGGGCTCATTCATCCGGGATTCACGGACACCCCGATGGTGCGTGCGATGGGCGACGACTACATCAGCAAGCACATCCTGCCGTTCACGCAGTTGAGCCGGCTCATTCGACCCGAGGAAATCGCCGACGCGATCTGCTTCATGCTCGCGAACTCCGCCGTGAGCGGCGAACTCTGGGCCGACGCAGGCTGGCACGCGCCTGCGTAGCGGACAGCGCGCGCAGCGCAATCACGACGGTTCGCTCGCGCGTCGCGAGTCCACGGGTGGCGCCGGGCCCGCCCGTGCGCAGGGATGGCCGTGTCGGATCAACCGCCGAAGCGGTGCGGTCAGCCGATTGCCACGTCGAGCGTCTGGTAGCCGACCCGGCAGCTTCCCACCCGGACCTTTAGCGTTCCCTTCCCTTCGGCCACCAGCGTCACGAACCGTTCGTGACCGTTGCCGCGCGTCCAGGGCATGAAGATGCTGGGGCCGCCGTAGAGCCCGGCCCCCCACCCGTCGAGGTGGCCGATCTCCACGATCGACTCCGCAGGCGCAACCAGCACTACGCCGTCCCCGCCCGCCGTCAGTCGGAGAGGTTCGGAATGCGGCAGCTTTCTCGCCGACGGCAGGCCGACGGTACCGAGGTAGCCACGATTGGCGATCCGGACGTCGATGCGCGTGTGTCCGCCGGTCCGCTCCTGCTTCACGATTTCCACGCGGATCCGCGGCGTCAGCGCCGCCACCCTCAGGAACGCCGCGCTCTGCGCGTTGCAGGTCTCCGCGAGACGCTCGTAGGGCGGATTCCAGATGCCCACGCGCGGATCGAATCCGTTGACCTCCACGTCGCCAAGCTGCGGGTGCCTGACCTTTGTCCAGCGCCCGAACACCCGCCCCTTGTTCTGCTCCCGGTCGAACCTGGCGAGCGCCAGGATGTCCTTTCGCCCGAACTTTGAATAGTGGTCGACGAAGGGCTTCCTGCGCTCGATGCCGAGCTGCTTTGAAGAGATCCCACAGTTCCACGACGTACGCGAGGGCTCCGCGCTGGTGGTACGCATAGTCGCTCAGGTCGCCGTAGATCGGTTTCTCCGGCTCGTAGAGGAATTCGTGGAAACCGCTGACCGTCGCGTATCCGGTGTGCTCCGTCATCCACGCTTCCACCTGCTCGAAGATGGCGAAGTCCGCCGGGTCCATCTTGCTGTCGGGCTTGTCGCCGAGCGGGCGGATCAGCACGCCGCCGAACGTGTGCAGATTGAGCCACGCGAAAATGTTCGGATGGCTGGTCGCAAATTCCAGGATCGCGCGCGTCTCCGGCGCGCTTCCGGGAAAGTGTCCGGCGCCATCCTGCTGCGGCTCGGCGGCCCAGGTGTACGGGAAATTGCGATTGAAGTCGTAGAGATTGTCCGACAGGAAATAGGGGCTGGGGATTCGCCGGCCATCGAAATTGACGATGCGCCCTTCGGGATAGAGTTTGAAGTAGGGGCCCGGGTCTTCGGGCATGCGCGGACCCATCACCGACGGGTCGAAAGGCGCGCCGTTCTCGTCGCGGAGCTCCACGAGTTCGCCGTCCGGATCCGCCCGCCTCATGTAGCCCGCGATGCCGTCCCCGTCGACGTCGGCGCTCTCCCAGTACGCGTGGTCCTTGTTGGCGCGGTCGTTGACGGGGCTGGACCGGACGTAGCGTCCAGTCTTCAGCACTTCCTCGGCCCCGTCGGGCGAGATTCGCGGGACCACATAGAAAAGCGTTTCCTTGATGGCTTCCGTCATGTGCGCCGGGAACGGCTTCCCGCCCACTTCGACGCTGCCCCGGTGAAGGGCCAGGATGTCGTCGGCCATGGCCAGCGCGACGCTGGAGCCGCAGATCTCCGACGCGTGCATGTTGCCGTCGATCCAGACCGCGGGTCGTGCCTCGTCGGGGTTGCGTCCGATGACGAGCAGCGGGATGTCCCTGCCTCCGGCGCTCCTGCCGATCGAGATCACGCGGGCGATGTCGGGATACTGCTTCGACCACGCGGCAAGTTGATCGGTGAGCTCGGCGTAGTCGAGATATTTCTGGCGAAACATTGGATGACCTCGAAAGACGAACCGCAAGGCCGCCATTATGGCGCGTTGACGATGGCGGCGGCGGCTCGGTAACGGCCTCAGGCCAGATGCGCCGCGGCGAGCAGCGCTTGCGTGTAGGCGTGCGACGGCGCGTCGAACAGGCTCAACGCCTCGCCCCGCTCGACGATCTCGCCGTCCTTCATCACCAGGACCCGGTGGGACATGGCGCGGACGACCGCGAGGTCGTGGCTGATGAACACGTAGCTCATGCCGTAACGCTGCTGCAGCTGCGCCAGCAAGGCCAGCACCTGCTGCTGCACCGACACGTCGAGCGCCGAGGTCGGCTCGTCCAAGATCAGCACTTCCGGCCGCAGCACGACGGCGCGGGCGATCGCGATGCGCTGGCGCTGCCCGCCGCTGAACTCGTGCGGGTAGCGCTGCAGCACATCGACGAGGCCCTGCGATTCGTCGAGCCCCACTTCGGCGAGCATCCCGAGCACGCGCTCTTCGCGCTGCGCGCTCGTGAGCTCCGGCATGTGGAGCGCCAGACCCTCGCCCACGATCTGGCCCACGGTCATCCGCGGACTGAGCGAAGCGAACGGATCCTGGAACACGACCTGCATTCGCCGGCGCATCGTGCGCAGCACCGCCCGGTCGGCGCCGTCGATGCGGGTCGCGTCGACCTCGATGCGTCCGCTCGCGATCGTCTGCAATGCCAGCAACGCCATGCCGAGGGTCGTCTTGCCCGATCCCGATTCGCCGACGATGCCGAGCGTTTCGCCGCGCTTCAACTCGAGCGTCGCTTCGCGCACGGCGACGAAGCTGCGCTTGCGGAACCAGCCCGTGGAGGTGCTGAACTCGACCCGGATGTCCTGCCCCGCCACGACCGTCGGAGCATCGGCGGCGACCGGCCGCACGACGCGCTGCGGGCGGCTCGCGAGAAGCTTTTTCGTGTAAGCGTGCCGCGGATTGCCGAACACATCCGCCGTGGTTCCGGACTCGACCAGTCGGCCGCGCTCCATCACGCCGACACGGTGCGCGAAACGGCGCACGAGATTCAGGTCGTGCGTGATGAAAAGGAGCGCCATTCCCATCTCGCGCTGCAGCTCGTCCAGCAGCGCCAGGATCTGCGCCTGAATCGTCACGTCGAGCGCGGTCGTCGGCTCGTCGGCGATCAGGAGCTTCGGCCGGCAGGCGAGCGCCATCGCGATCATCGCGCGCTGCCTCTGTCCGCCCGACATCTGGTGCGCAAACGTGTCGACGCGACGCCCGGGCTCGGGGATGCCGGTGCGGGACAGCAAGTCGATGGCGCGCCCGCGTGCCTCGTTCGGGCGCAATCCCTCGTGCAGCTCCAGCACTTCACCGATCTGGCTGCCGATCGTGTAGAGAGGGTTCAACGCCGTCATCGGTTCCTGGAAGATCATCCCGATGCGCGCGCCGCGAATGGCGCGCATCTCGGCTTCGGTCTTGTCGAGCAGATCCTCACCCTCGAACCGGATCGCGCCGCCGGTCGTCGCGGCGTCGACGAGCCGCAGCACCGACAGCGCACTGATCGACTTGCCGGAGCCCGACTCGCCGACAATCGCGAATTTTTCGCCGGGTGCGATGAAGAACGAGACGTCATCGACGACGCGCGAGGCGCCAAAGCTCACGGTCAGTCCCTCGACCGACAGCAGCGGCATCACGTTCGACGGGGGCCGGGTCATGATTTGCGCGTGTCGAAGGCGTCGCGCAAAGCGTCGCCGATGAAGGTCAGGAGCAGCAGCGTCACCACCAGCACCGCGAACGTGGGGAAGATGATCCACCAGGCGTCGAGGTTGGCCTTCCCCTGCTTCACGAGGTCGCCGAGCGAGGGCACCGTGGGCGGAACGCCGAGTCCCAGGAAGTCGAGCGCCACGAGCGCGAGTATCGCGCCGCTCATGCGGAAGGGCAGGAACGTGATGACGGGGGTCATCGAGTTCGGCAGGACATGGCGCCAGATGATCTGCAGGTTCGAAAGACCCATCGCCCGCGCCGCCTTCACGAACTCGAGCCCGCGATTGCGCAGGAATTCGGCGCGCACGTAGTCCGAGAGCCCGATCCAGCCGAACAGCGAAAGCAGCACGAGCAGCAGCAGCAGCGAGGGTTCGAAGATCGACGCGAAGATGATCAGCAGATACAGCTCCGGGATGGAGCTCCAGATCTCGATCAGCCGCTGCAGGCCGAGATCCACCCGGCCACCGAAATACCCCTGTACCGCGCCGGCGGCGATGCCCAGCGCGGTGCCCACGGCGGCCAGCGCCAGCGCGAACAGGATGCTGACCCGAAACCCGTACAGCAGCCGCGCGACCATGTCCTGCCCCAGGCTGTCGGTTCCGAGCCAGTTCCTGGCACTTGGCGGCGTCGGATTGGGCTGCTTCTGAAAGTAGTCGGTGGAGGTCGCGGAATGCGGATTCAACGCGTTGAGCGTCCAGTTGCCGGGCTTCGCGAATTGCTCCGTGATGAATGGGTCCTTCCAGTCGGTGGGCGTCGCAAAATCGCCGCCGTAGGCGGTTTCCGGCGGATTGTGGAAGACCGGGAACGACCAGGCGCCGTCGTAGTACGCGACAAGCGGGCGATCGTTGCTGATGAACTCGGCGAACGCGCTCAGCACGAGGAGCCCCAGCATGATCCACAGGGACGCCGTGCCCAGCCGGTTGCGGCGAAAACGCGCCCACGCGCGCTGGTTCGGCGACATCGGTTTCGTCGCCGCGGCTGCGCCAGGCGTGCCGACTGCGAGCGTCACGCCCGTCATTTGGCCGCGCTCCCGAATTGGACGCGCGGGTCGACTGCCACGTACAGGAGGTCCGACACGAGCTTGACGGCGAGACCGATCAGCGTGAACAGGAACAGCGAGCCCAGCACGACGGGATAATCGCGCCGCACAATCGACTCGTAGGACAGGAGACCAAGGCCGTCGAGCGAGAACAGGGTCTCGATCAGCAGCGAGCCGCCGAAAAAAGCGAACACGAATGCCGCCGGCAGGCCCGTCACGAGCGGAATGAGCGCGTTTCGGAAGACGTGCTTCCAAAGCACGGCCTTCTGCGACAGGCCCTTGGCGCGCGCCACGAGCACGTACTGCTTGCGCAACTCCTCGATGAAGGTGTTCTTGGTCAGCAGAGTGACGATCGCGAAGCCCTCGATCACGTAGCAGATCATCGGCAGCGTCAGGTGCCAGAAGTAGTCGGCGATGCGGGCGGGCCAGGCAAGCTCGTTCCAGTTGTCCGACGTGAGTCCGCGCAGCGGGAACAGGTCGAAAAAGGATCCGCCGGCGAAGAGCACGATCAGGAACACCCCGAGCACGAAGCCGGGGATCGCGAAGCCGACCAGCACGACGAGCGTCGTCGCCACGTCGAAACGCGTTCCCTCTCTCACCGCCTTCGCGATGCCGAGCGGAATGGAGATGGAATAGGTGATCAGGAACGCCCACAATCCGAGGCTGATCGACACCGGCAGCTTTTCCTTGATCAGCAGCCACACGTCCTTGTTGTGGAGGAAGCTTCGGCCGAGGTCGAAGCGCGCGAAGCTCGAGAGCATCTCGACGTAGCGGACGTGCACCGGCTTGTCGAAGCCGTAGAGCTTCTTCAACTCGGCGAGCTGCTTGGCGTCGCTGTCCCGACCGGCCTTGTACGCCCCGCCCCCTCCGCCCTTGCCGATGCGCGCCTCGGCCATCAGCTGCTCGATCGGCCCGCCCGGAACGAACTGGATCACGATGAACGTGACGGTAAGCACCCCCAGCAACGTGGGGACCATCAGCAGGATGCGTTTGAGGATGTAGCTCAGCATGATCGGCTTCAGCGCTGCGCCGGATCCTTGATCCACCACGTCGTCAGCGGCCACGGGAGCTGCGGGTCGACGTCGGGCGAGAGATCGGTGGTGAAGAACTTCGGCCGGGTCGCCGGTATGCCGAACCTGTTCCAGTAGGAAATCGGTTCGTAGTCGGCATAGAGCTCGGGAATCTGCCAATGGCTCCACATCACGACACGGTCGAGCGCGCGGGTGGCATCGCGGAACTGCTGCAGCGTCGTCGCGCGGTTCATCGCGTCGAGGATGTGGTCGACTGCGGCACTCTTCACGCCGCGGAAGTTGTTGTTGCCCTTCTCGTCCGCTGATTTGCTGCCGTAGTACGTCAGGTAGTCCGCCACCGAGGGCAGGCTGAATGCGCTTTCGACGATCGTGACCACATCGAAGTCGTACTCCTCCAGGCGGCGGGCGTAGAGCGCGTAATCGACGTTGCGCACCTTGAACGTGATGCCGAGCTTGTCGAGGTTGCGCGCCCAGGCGTTGAGCCGGGAATCGTTGACGCTGTCGCCGGGCGCCAGGTACTCGAATTCGAACGGCTCGCCTTTGGCGTTGCGCAGCTTGCCGTCAGGGGCGAGCTTCCAGCCCGCGGCTTCGAGCAGCGCGCGCGCCTTCAGCAGGTTGCGCCGGAGCGCGTGCACGTCGCTGTCGGTCCGCGGCGCAACGAAGGGCGGCCCGAAGACCTCTTTCGGCAGCTCGCTTCTGTAGGGCTCCAGCAACGCGAGTTCGCCCGGCGACGGCGGTCCCTCCGCCGCGAATTCGGAGTTGCTGAAGACACTGTTCGCGCGCTTGTACAGGCGGTAGCGGTTGCCGGTTTCGAAGTCATACGTCAGTCCGAGCGCCTCGCGCACCCGGATGTCCTGGAACAGCGGCCGGCGCAGGTTGAGCTGGTAGGACTGCAGGCCCTGCCCCGTGCCGATCGGAAATGCCTGCTTGACGATACGCCCATCGTCCCATTTCGGGCCCTTGTGCTGGCGCATCCATACGCCCGCACCGTAGACCCTCACCAGATCGAATTCGCCCGCCTTCAGGGCCTCGGTGGCAACCGCCTCGTCCTGGTAGTAGCGGTACACGACGCGGTCGAAATTGAAAAAGCCCCGCCGAACCGGGAGATCGCGCGCCCAATAATCGGGATTGCGCTTGAACTCGATGCGCCTGCCGGAGTCGGCGACTCCGATCGTGTAGGGACCGCTGGTGACCGGAATTTCGTCGATGATCTCGTCGAACCGGGTGTAGGTGCCATCGGGCTTGAGACCCCACTTGTGCGAGAACACCGGGAGCGCGCCGATCTTGAACATCGTGTCGCTGCTCTTCTCGGAAAGCTCGAAGCGGATCGTGCGTTCGTCCAGCACCTTCGCCTCGCGCACCCCGACAAGCGTCGAGCTGTAGACCGGCGACGCGTACTTGCCGGCAAGGGAATCGAAGCTGTACTTCACGTCCGCGGCGGTGACCGGGTCGCCGTTGGAGAAGCGGGCGAGCGGGTGGAGGCGAAACGTGATCGCGCCGAGATCCGGCTCGATGCGCATTTCCTGCGCCAGCAGGCCATACATCGTGCGCGGTTCGTCGGCGCCGAGCACGGTCAGGGGCTCGAGCATGAAGATCGCCATCCCCGCCGGCGCATTGCCCCGGATGGTGAAGTAGTTGTATTTGTCGAAGTTCTGCCGCCGGTCCGGGTTGCGCAGGTGCAGCACGCCGCCCTTCGGCGCGTCCGGATTCACGTAATCGAAGTTCCTGAAGTCTTTCGCGTACTTCGGCTCGCCGAAGGCCGCATAGGCGTGCACCCACGGTGCCGGCGACGATGCGGCCGTGGTGTCCGCTTGCGCATGGCCTGCCCAACCCAGCAGGGCGACGAGCAGGGCCGCGATCCGCCCCATCGGCAAGGCGCGCAGGCTCACGGCAGGAGGATCACTGCAATGAAAAGTCACGGATCCGCCAGGCCACCGTCGGCCGAAAGACCGTTGGCTGTGCGGGCCAATGATCGAATCGTGAATACACTTCCATCGGACAGATCCGCTTCCAAGCCGCCCGCGAGTATCTCGGACTCGGTGGGGCCGGTCAACGCGCGCTGCGCGCAATCGCTGCAGTATTGTGGCGCAGCGTGCGGATTCAGGCACCGGGCGCGGCGGGCACGCCGCGATTGGCGAGCGCGTCTGCGCGCTCATTGCCGGGATGGTCGGCGTGACCCTTCACCCAGTGCCAGCGGATCTTGTGCTGCGCTACGAGCGCGTCGAGCTCGCGCCACAGGTCCGCGTTCTTGACCGGTTTGCGGTCGCTCGTCTTCCAGCCGTTCTTTTTCCAGCCGTGGATCCAGCTCTGGATTCCGTTCTTGACGTATTGCGAATCCGTGTAGAGATCGACCTCGCATCCACGGGTCAGGCTCCCGAGCGCACGGATGACGGCCGTCATTTCCATCCGGTTGTTCGTGGTTGCGGGTTCGCCGCCGAAGAGCTCCTTCTCGTGATCGCGCCACGCGAGCAATGCCCCCCAGCCGCCCGGCCCCGGATTTCCCTTGCACGCACCGTCCGTGTAGATCGTGACGGCGACGGTCACGCGGTGGCCTGCGCGCTGTCGGTGGGAAATGTTGCTCCGCGCAGTCGGCCTCCCTCAATCGCTCGCGGACGCGCCCTTCGGGCCTTGGCTTCACCCCGCTCGCTCATACGTCGGCCTCCGGGCGGATCGCGGGAAATGTTGCTCCGAGCAGTCGGCCTCCCTCAATCGCTCGCGGACGCGCCCTTCGGGCCTTGGCTTCACCCCGCTCGCTCATTCGACCCGCTCGATGCACTCCCGTGCCTGTCGCGGGGCCGTCGCGAGTCCGTTCTTTCGCCGCTCCCATGCGGGAGTGATCACGCGCATTCCGAGCACTCTTTTCGTCGCGCGAAGATAGTAGACACCGCCGGCGATCGGCCACCAGCGGTCCCCCGCGCTTTCGAAGAATCCGAACCGCGACAGCCACTTCTCCTGCGCAAACGGCGGCACGTAGCCGTCGAGTCCGCCTCCCGTGACCTCGAAGCCGAGCAGCGCGAGCCAGTCCTTCAGCCGATAGAGTGCGATGAAGCTGCCGTTCCACGGGGGCGTCTTGCCGCGCCCGAAATAGCGCCGGGCCCCGAACAGCGAGAAGGGATTGAAGCCCGCGACCACGATCTGCCCATCCGGCCTTAGCGTGCGATGCACCTCGCGCAGCAGCTGGTGCGGATCGGCGCTGAATTCGAGAGCGTGCGGAAGCACGACGAGGTCGAGGGAGCTTTCGGGAAACGGCAGCCACTGCGGGTCGGCAAGGAGTTGTGCGGGAGGCGTGGCGTCGACCGTCCAGCGAGCGGTGATGCGGCTCTGCGCGAGGAACGGATATTCCGGCAATCCCAGCTGAATGGCGTGAAATCCGAAGATATTGGCGACGGTCCGGTCGAACCAGGCCTGCTCGCGTGCCAGCAGGTAGCGGCCGAGCGGGGTCGCGAACCACTCGGCGAGCGTCGTTGACACCGCTCGCGGCGCTCCGGAAGATGCGTCCATGGCCGCGATTATCCCCATCCCCGCCCTGCGCGACAACTATATCTGGCTCGTGCGCGAGGGGCGCAACGCGGTCGTCGTCGATCCCGGCGACGCGGCGCCGGTGCAGGCGTATGTAGACCGCGAGGATCTCGTGCTGACCGGGATCCTGGTCACGCATCACCACGGGGATCACGTCGCCGGCATCGCAGCGCTTGTCGCACGACACTCCGTTCCCGTATATGGTCCGGCGCGCGAGTCGATTCCGGGACGCACCCACCCGGTTGCGGACGGCGACAGGATCGCCATGCCGGAAATCGGACTCGACCTTGGCGTGCTCGACGTCCCCGGCCACACGGCGGGGCAGGTCGCGTACGCCGGGACCTGCGACGGCAAGCGCATCGTGTTCACCGGCGACACGTTGTTCACCTGCGGCTGCGGGCGAATCTTCGAGGGCACGCCGGCACAAATGCTTGATTCGCTCGAAAAGCTTGCCGCGCTCGCCGGCGACACGCTGGTCTACTGCGGACACGAGTACACGCTCGCGAATCTGCGGTTCGCGCTGGCCGTCGAGCCGGGCAATCCGGCATTGCGCGAGCGCGAGTTCCGCGAGCAGTCGAAGCGCGATCGCGGCGTGCCGACGGTTCCGTCGCGAATGGACGAGGAGCGCGCGACCAATCCGTTCCTGCGTGCTGCGGAGCCCGCCGTGTTCGCGGCGGCCGAGGCCCATGCCGGCCGGCCGCTTTCCGGCGCGGTCGATGCGTTCGCGACGCTGCGCGAGTGGAAGAACGGCTTCTGAGCAGTGCCGGGCGGGCAGAGGAGATTCGGCGCCGGCGCACATCCTGCATTCGTTGTCCGACGAAAGTGTCGGTTGACGCCCCCAGTCGCGACGCCTACCATCGCCGCAGCCAGCCGCCCCTGCCAAGACCGAATTGCGCCTAAGCCTCGTTCCATTCCTCGCGCTGTCCGCACTTCTGGCGGCCTGCGCAACACCCGGCGCTGAAACCGCGGCGCCCGTCCGCGAAACGGTCGCGGCGCCCGATCCTCCGCCGGCACCTCCCGCCGCCCACCGCGGCGCCGGAGCCCGTCCCGCTGGTTGACGAGCCCCTCTTCGCGCCCGACGTCGCCGAATCGCTCGAAGCGCTGCCGCCGCCGGCGGACGACATCTGGGTCCGCATCCGCAAGGGGTTCGCGATGCCCGATCTCGCGGACCCGCGGGTCGCAAAATGGGAGGAGTGGTACGCATCGCGACCCGATTACGTCGCGCGGATGGTCGACCGCAGCCGTCGATACCTCTATCACATCGTCGTCGAGGTCGACGAGCGGCACATGCCTACCGAGATCGCGCTCCTGCCGATGATCGAGAGCGCGTTCAACCCGAATGCGCTGTCGACGAGCCGCGCTTCGGGAATCTGGCAGTTCATCCCCTCGACCGGCGCGCGCTACGGGCTGAAGCAGAACTTCTGGTTCGATTCGCGACGCGACGTGATCGCCGGAACCGAGGGCGCGCTGACGTACCTCACGAAGCTGTACGGCGACTTCGACGACTGGCAGCTGGCGCTCGCCGCGTACAACTGGGGCGAGGGCAATGTCGCGAAGGCGATCGCGCAAAATCGGAAGAAGGGACTCTCAACCGGTTACCCGAGTCTCAAGATGCCTGACGAGACCCGTAACTACCTGCCGAAGCTCCAGGCCGTGAAGAACATCGTCAGCGACCCCGCGAAATACGGCATCGTGCTGGACGACATTCCCGACGCGCCGTACTTCGCCGTGATCAGGACCGCGCGGAAGATGGACGTGAAGCGCGCGGCGGAGCTGGCCGAGATGCCGCTCGACGAGTTCCAGTTCCTCAATCCCCACTACAACCGGCCCGTGATCGCCGGAGCCGACGAGGCCACGATCCTCCTGCCGATCGACAGGGCGGAGGTTTTCGCGGCGAAGCTCGATCTCACGGACCAGCCGCTCGTGTCCTGGCAGGCGTACCGGATGCGCAGCGGCGAGACGCTGCCGCAGGTCGCGGCGAAATTCGGGATGCCGGTGGAGTCGCTGCGCGCCGTCAACGGACTGGGCACGAAGGCCAAGGTGCCGGCCGGGCATACGCTGCTCGTGCCGTCGACGCGCCCGAGCTCGGAAGCGGAGGGGGGCTCGCGCAGGCGGTGTTCACGACGGTGCCGCAGGGGCGGACGTTCTACTATCGCGTGAACCGGGGCGAAACACTTGCGCAGATCGCCACACGCTACGATGTGAGCGCGCAGGATATCGCCCGCTGGAACGGTCTGACCCACAACACGATTGTTGCCGGCCAATCGCTGCGCATCACAAGCGACCGGGCGCCGAACGCAGGAAAGGCGAAGCGTGCAACCGGGCGCAAGGTGCCGACTCCCGCCGCGGCGAAGCCGGCACCGAAACGCCCTGTCGCGGCTCCTGCCGCGCAAAAGGCGGTGACGGTCCCGGCAAAGACGTGAAGGCGCCGCCCGGCGCCGGTTGACGCGCTGCCCGGCAGCGGACCCGACGCGGATCGCCCAGGCGGCGGAAACAAAACAGGCGACGCATTGCGCGTCGCCTGTCTTTTTGTTTGCCGCCGATCGCGGTGCGATCAGGGCAAACCGGCTGCGGGCAGGGCCTACAGCTTCTTGGCGGCCTTCTTCTTCTTGGTCGCCTTCTTGGCAGCCTTCTTGCGCTTCGGGGCGGCCTTCTTCTTCTTGGTCGCCTTCTTGGCAGCCTTCTTGCGCTTCGGGGCGGCCTTCTTCTTCTTGGTCGCCTTCTTCGCTGCCTTGCGCTTCTTCGGGGCGGCCTTCTTCTTCTTGGTCGCCTTCTTCGCTGCCTTGCGCTTGGTCGCCTTCTTCGCGGCCTTCTTGCGCTTCGGGGCGGCCTTCTTCTTGGTCGCCTTCTTTGCTGCCTTCTTCTTCGGGGCGGCCTTCTTGGTCGCCTTCTTCTTCGCCTTCCGCTTGGTCGCCTTCTTCGGCGCCGGAGCGGCTACCGGCATCATCGACATAATGTCAGCCATTGCTTGGTCTCCTGTCTGAGTTGCTGTAACTGTTATGGTGCTTCACCTTCTTCGCAGGCGGTTCCGGCTTCGTCTTTCGGTAACGCAATTTTCCGCGGCCTCTTGACAAATCCTTTCCACCTGCTGCATGAATTCTAGCCAGATTTTTCCGGATTGCAAGATTTCCGCACCGATTCCGGGCCTTGCGTGCGCAACTGTTGCGAATTCGCACATCGTGTTTCGCCGGTCGAATGCCACATTTTCGATGCTGAAACGCGCGCGATCGCGCATCGCGCGTACTCCGCTAAGGGAGCAACGATTCGCGCGCGAAGAGGTCGGCGATCGTTTCGCGCGAACGGGCGAGATGCGCGTTTTTCCCGTCGACAACGACCTCGCACGCGCGTGGACGGGAGTTGTAGTTGGAGCTCATCGCGAAGGCGTAGGCCCCCGTCGAACGCACGGCAAGGAGGTCGCCTGTCGCGAGCGCGAGCTCGCGGTCGTGGGCGAGAAAATCGGCGCTCTCACAGACCGGGCCCACGATCTGCCACCGCCGCGGCGGCTCGGTGCGCGGCCGCACGGCTTCCACGTCGTGCCAGGCATCGTAGAGCGCCGGCCGGATCAGGTCGTTCATCGCGGCGTCGACGATGGCAAACTCGCGCGCGCCACCTGGTTTGAGGTGGAGAACCCGGGTCAGCAGCAGACCGGCATTGCCCACGAGCAGGCGTCCCGGCTCGAACAGCAGGCGGTGGCGGCGCGCCCCGCGTGCGCGCCGAACGGCAAGCGCGTACTCGCGCGGATCGACGGTTTCCTCGTTGCGGTAGCGGATGCCGAGCCCGCCGCCGAGATCGACGTGTGCAAGCTCGATGCCGTCGGCTTCGATCCGGTCGACGAGCGCGAAGACTTTCTCTGCGGCCTCGACGCAGACGGACAGGTCCGTCACCTGCGAACCGATGTGGCAATCGATGCCGCGCACGGCGATGTGCGGCAGCGTGACGGCGCGGCGATAGAGCGCCGGGAGCATCGGCCCAGGCGACGCCGAACTTGCTTTCCTTGAGGCCGGTCGAAATGTACGGATGCGTGCGGGGATCGACGTCCGGGTTCACTCGAAAGGAAACCGGCGCGACCTTGCCGGCGCGGCCCGCGACCGCGTCCAGCAGGTCGAGCTCGGCGCGGGACTCGACGTTGAAGCAAAGGACGCCCGCCGCGAGCGCGGCTTCCATCTCGGCCGCCGTCTTTCCCACGCCCGAGAACACGACGTTGCCGGGATCGCCGCCAGCGGCAATCACGCGCGAAAGCTCTCCACCGGACACGATGTCGAAGCCGCTGCCGAGCCGCGCGAGCAGGTTCAGCACCGCGAGGTTGGAGTTCGCCTTGACGGCATAGCAGACGAGATGCGGCAGGTCGGCGAACGCGGCCGTGAATTCGCGGTACCCGCCTTCGATGGCGGCGCGCGAATAGACGAAGCAGGGGGTGCCGAACCGGGCGGCGATGTCGGCGAGCGGCACGCCCTCGGCGAACAGCTCGCCGTCGACGCTCGGAAAAACGCTCATGGCTTCTGCGGCGAAGGCGGGGTCGGTTCCGCCGGTGGCGGCGGGCCCACGTCGGTTGCGGCGGGCGCCGGCGGGGGGGCTTGCCGCAGCGGGCCCTTGATGCCGCAGCCGGCCGCAGCGACGGCGACGCTCACGATGGCCGCCGCAACGGCAATGCGAACCGCACGGGTAACGCGAACCGCAACGTCGAAATCACGTAACATCGAGCGGAATCCTAGCACGCCGCCGACGCGTTATTGCCGCGATGACCACCGACAGCGACTTCATGGCCGCGACCGATCGAGCGCTTGCCGCGATCGGCTCGGCGCTCGACCTCGCGCTGGCGGATTCGGACGTGGATCTCGACTGGAAACTCAACGACGGGATCCTGGAGATCGAGTGCGAGGACGGCAGCAAGCTGATCGTCAACCGGCACCTCCCCAACCGCGAAATCTGGGTCGCGGCGAAGGCCGGCGGATTCCATTTCGGCCTGCGCGACGGCGGCTGGCGCGACACGCGCGCCGGCACGGAGCTTTCATCGGCGCTCGCCGCGCTTCTCAAGTCGCAGGCGGGATTGGACGTGGCGCTGCCTCCGCTTCCGCTGCCGTAGGGGATAGTCTCCTCATTCCAGGACGGCGGACCATTCCGAAACCGCGCGTTTCGCGGCGGCGTGACCCGGATAAAGCATCTCGACCAGCGCCCAGAAGCGCGGCGAGTGATTGAGCTCGGCGAGGTGGGCGACCTCGTGCGCAACGACGTATTGCGCGAGTTCGGGCGGCAGCTGGATCAGCCGCCAGGAAAGGCGGATCTCGCCTTTCCGGTTGCAGCTTCCCCATTCCGACCGCGCGTTCGAGAGCTTGACCGGCGGCGAATTCCTGTCGATCCGCGATGCGCAGGCGGCGACCCGCGGCACGAGCATCTGCAGCGCCTGGTCTTTCAGCCAGCGCACGACGAATGACGCAAGCGCCTCCTCGTCGTGCGGCGACGGATGGAGGACGGTGAGGTTCAGGAGGTCCGCGGCGACATCCTTCCTGCGGGCGGGAACGACCGCCAGCGAGAGTTCGCGGCCCTGAAAGAGGATCGGCGCGCCGGACTTCCACGTGCCCGGGAGGGTGTCACGGCGCAGGGCGCGCCATTCGGCGAGGCGGCGGTGAATCCAGGCCGCGTGCTCGCGCAGCGCCGCCTCGACGTCGCGCACGGCGGTCCAACGCGATGCGCGCACGGTGAGGCCCGCGCGACCGATCTGCATGCCGATCGAACGGCGCTTTGCACGGATCAACCGGTAGTCGACAACTTCGCCGTCGAGGACGATCCGGCGCAGATCGCCGTCGCTCCGGCGCCCGCCGATGATCTCGTCTATCCGCAGACCGGCGCGGGACGCGATCACCGGGGATTGCCGAGGCGCAGCCACCTCGCTCTCGATCCATGTCTCGACTTCAGCGGTCAGCTGCTGCGGGTCCTTGCCTTCGGGCGCGATCGGCGGCCCGAAGGAGATCGTGACCGTGCCGGGGCGCTTGCCGAAGACGCCCTTCGGCCACAGCCAGCCGGCGTTGTGCGCGACCGGAATCATCGGCACGCGAAGCTCGCGCGCGAGGCGCGCGCCTCCGGTCTTGTACTTGGCGCGCGTGCCGGCGCGGATCCGGGTTCCCTCGGGGTAGACGACGATCCAGAATCCTTGCTCGAACCGCTCGCGGCCCTGAACCGCGATCTGCTGCATCGCGTCCATGCCCGCCTTGCGGTCGATCGTGATTGGCGACGCCAGCGCGAACCCCCAGCCGAAAAAGGGGATCGACAGCAGCTCCTTCTTGGCCACGTACGCGAGCGGAGGAAAAAACAACGTCAGCGCAAGCGTTTCCCACGTCGAGCTGTGCTTCGACATCACGATGTGCGGCACGTCTCCCGGCGGGATGTTCGCCGCACCCGTCACGCGATGACGTATGCCGCAGATCCAGCGCGCCCCCTGGAGGTTCATCCAGCACCAGTGGGCGGCAATCCGGTACATCGGCACGCGAGGAATCCAGAACAGCGACAGCATCACCGCCGCGTAGACCGGCGTGACCAGCGCCTGAAAGAGGAAAAACAGCAGCGAGCGAACTCCGGACATCAGGTAGCGAGGACCGTCACTCGGCCGCGAGCAGCGCGGATGCCGCGAACGCCAGATCCGGGAAGATCACGGTGTTCTTCGGGAAATTGCCCGCGCGCAGCGTCTTCTCGCCCTTTCCGGTGAGCACGAGCAACGGCTGCGCGCCGATCGCTTCGGCGGCCTCGAGGTCGCGCACCGAATCGCCGACGCACGGTACGCCGGTCATCTCGATGCCAAAGCGCACGCCGATCTCCTTCAGCATCCCTGGCTTCGGCTTTCTGCACTCGCAGATCGAATCGGCGGTGTGCGGGCAGTAGAACAGCGCATCGACGCGGCCGCCGACCTGCGCGAGCGCCTTGTGCATCTTTTCGTGGATTGCGTTCAGCGTCGCCATGTCGAACAGGCCGCGGCCGATGCCCGACTGATTGGTGGAGACCACCACGCGAAAGCCGGCGTGGTTGAGCCTGGCGATGGCTTCCAGGCTGCCCGGAATCGGACGCCATTCCTCCGGCGACTTGATGAACTGGTCGCTGTCGCGGTTGATGACGCCGTCGCGGTCGAGGACGATGAGCTTGACGGCGCGGGTTTGGGCGACCGCTTCGGAGGCGAGCTGGACCATGGTTTGGCAACCTCTAGCTAGACCGCCAGCTTCGAGATGTCGGCGACGCGGTTCATCGTGCTCGCGATCCCGCGCAGCAGCGCGAGCCGGTTCGCCCGGATGGCGGGGTCGTCGGCCATGACCATCACGTCGTCGAAGAAGCGGTCAACTGCCGGCTTTGCGGTGGCGAGCGCTATCAGCGCCGAGGAGAAATCGCCGCGCCCGCAATCGGCGGCGACCGCCGGCTCGAGCTTCTGGAAGGCGAGCCACAGGTCGTGCTCGGCGCCGCTCTCGAGGCGGCTGCGATCGACCGCCCCGGCGGCTTCGGATTCGGACTTGCGCAGGATGTTGACGATCCGCTTGTTCGCGGCGGCGAGCGCTCCCGATTCCGGAAGCGCCTCGAACGCCTGCACGGCGGCGAGACGCGCGGGAACGAGGTGGATGTCGACGGGCCCGCCGTCGACCACCGCGGCGATCTGGTTGGCGGTGTAGCCGTGCTCGCGCAGGTAGCCGCGCAGGCGGTCGTAGACGAAGGCCGCGAGCTCCGGGCCGGCATTCTTCACCGACGGGACGCTGTCGAACGCGTCGAACGCCAGCGCGACCAGCGTCGAAAGCTCCAGCGCGAGTTGCTTCTCGATCAGGATGCGAATCACGCCGAGTGCGGCACGGCGCAGCCCGAACGGATCCCGGTCGCCGGTCGGCACCTGTCCGATGCCGAACATGCCGGCAAGGGTCTCCAGCTTGTCGGCGAGCGCGACGGCCTGCGCGACGCCGCCTTCCGGGAGCGCATCGCCGGCGAAACGCGGCCAGTAGTGCTGCGCGATCGCGTCGGCGACCACGGCAGGCTCGCCGTCGTGCTGCGCGTAATAGCGGCCCATCACTCCCTGCAATTCCGGGAACTCGCCGACCATGTCGGTGACGAGATCGGCCTTGGCGAGCAGCGCGGCGCGGTCGGCGGCGGCGGGGTCGGCGCCGATCTTGGTCGCGATCGCCTTGGCGATGAAGCGAACACGGTCCATGCGGTCGGCCTGGCGTGCCGAGCTTGTTGTGGAAGACGATGCTGCGCAGTCGGTCGACGCGCGCCTCAAGGCGGGTCTTGCGGTCCTGATCGAAGAAGAATCGCGCATCGGCGAGGCGCGCGCGCAGCACGCGCTCGTTGCCCTGCACGATTGCCGAGGGGTCGGTCGGGATCGAGGTTGCCGACCAGCAGGAACCGGTTCACAAGACGGCCGGACTTGTCGGAGAGCGCAAAGTAGCGCTGGTTCGCCTGCATCGTCAGGATCAGGCATTCCTGCGGCACGGCGAGGAACGCCGCGTCGAACATGCCGGCGAAGACCGCGGGCCACTCCACCAGCGCCGTCACTTCGTCCAGCAGATCGTCGGGCATGATCACCGTCGCTCCGTCGGCAGCCTTCCCGAGGGCGGCGACGATCTGCGCGCGGCGCTCGGCGAAACCCGCGATCACCTTGCCCTCGGCGCGCAGGGTCTCCTCGTAGGCGTCGGCCGTGGCGATCGCGATGTCCGGCCGGCTCAGGAAGCGGTGGCCCGCGGTCGCGCGCCCGGCCGTCAATCCCAGCGCGGTGACCGGCACGACCTCCGCGCCGTGCAGCGCGAGGAGCTTGTGCGCCGGCCGCACGAATTTCTGGTCGCTGTAATAGCTGCCGGGACCGGCGTAGCTCATGACCTTCGGAATTGGAAGTGCCGAGATCGTGTCGTCGAGCGCCTCGTTGAGGCCGCGCGCGACAGGTAGCCCTTTGGCCAAGCGGCGCAGGTAGACGTATTCGGCCTTGCCGTCTGAGGCGACGTAGATGGCATCGGGGCCGTCGGTGGCGTCGAGCGAATCGGTTGCCAGGTGCGCGCGACCAAGGCCCGTGAGCTTCTTCTTGAGCGCCTCGGTTACGTGTCCGGCAGGGTCCCGCGCGACCTTTGCCGGCATGAGCTTTTCGATGACCTCCGCGTCGGGCGCTTCCGAGCGCACATTGGTCATCAACACTGCCAGACGACGAGGCGTCGCGTAAGGCGTGATGGAGCTTTCGTCGGACAGGAATGCGCGCTGCTTCAGCCCCGCGGCAATTCCTTCCGCAAACGCCTCGCCGAGCCGCTTCAATGCCTTCGGTGGCAGCTCCTCGCACAGGAGCTCGACGACCAGCGTGGCCGATGTCATGCGGCGGCCTTCCGGAGTTCGGCGGGCAGCATCGGAAAACCGAGCGCCTCGCGCGACTCCACGTACGCAGTCGCCACCAGCCGCGAGAGATTGCGGATGCGGCCGATGTACGCGGCACGCTCCGTCACCGAGATCGCGCCGCGGGCGTCGAGCAGGTTGAACGTGTGTCCCGCCTTGAGGATCATTTCGTAGCCGGGCAACGGCAGCTTTGCCTCGAGCAGGCGCTTCGCCTCGGACTCGAAGTGGGCGAACTGCGCGAACAGCTTCGTCGGGTCGGACTCGTCGAACGCGTATTTCGACTGCTCGACCTCGTTCTGGAAGTAGACGTCGCGGTACGTCATCGCTTCGGTGTACTTGAGGTCGAAGACGGATTCGACGTCCTGCAGGTACATCGACATCCGCTCGAGGCCGTAGGTGATTTCGCCGGTGATCGGGTTGCAGTCGAGACCGCCGACCTGCTGGAAATACGTGAACTGGGTGATCTCCATGCCGTTCAGCCACACTTCCCATCCGAGGCCCCAGGCGCCGAGCGTCGGATTCTCCCAGTCGTCCTCGACGAAGCGGACGTCGTTCTGCCGGAGATCGAAGCCGAGCGCTTCGAGGGAGCCGAGGTAGAGATCCAGGATGTTGGCTGGGGACGGCTTCAGCACCACCTGGAACTGGTGGTGCTGGTGCAGGCGGTTCGGGTTTTCGCCGTAGCGGCCATCCTTGGGCCGGCGCGAAGGCTGCACATACGCGGCGCGCCAGGGCTCCGGGCCGAGAGCGCGCAGAAACGTCGCCGTGTGCGACGTTCCGGCGCCAACCTCCATGTCGTAGGGCTGCAGGAGCGCGCAACCCTGGCGGCCCCAGTAGTCCTGCAGCGTCAGGATGATTTGCTGAAACGTCAGCATCGATTCGTCAGGCGCGGGACGACCCTCGCCGAGCGTGACCAAAGACGCCGAGTTTACGGGTTTTCGCGCATCGGCCCAAATGAACCGTGGCTCGCGGACCGCGGTCTCGCCGCGCGGCCTCCGTACCGATTGAGTGGAATCGTTGCGCCGCTTGGGTCGGCCGCCTGCGACGACCGCATTTGCTCGCTCCCCCATCGCGCTTCGCGCGGGGGGCCCCGGCGAGCTGCGGTCGTCGCTACTCGATCTCGACGGGAATCGTATTGTCCTTGGGCCGACGATCGATCAGCTTGTTGAAAGGATCGATGCCCGCCTTCGCCGGCTTCTTCGACACGACAAGCGCAAACGTCGTCTCCTCCGCATCGATCTTCTTCTTTTCGAGAAGAAGCGGCTGCCCGTCGCCGTCGAGCACGCCGATGTCGATCCAGTCGGCGAGCGGCGCGTCGGTTTCCTTGCCCAGCGCGTCGGCCTTGCGCTTTTTCGCGAAAACCTTCAGCGCGACCTCGTAGCGGCCGTCCGCAAGCCGCTTCGCCTTCGCCGAGAGCGCGCGGTTGTCGTAGAGCGTGATCGTCTCGAAGAAGTCGTCGATCATGTATTGCAGATGCGGCGGCGTCGCCGCGCGGATCTTCGCGAGCAGGTGCGACGCGCTCGAGTACGGCGGCCCCTTGAACGCCCAGTCGTCGCGGTATGCGCGGATCGCCCGGTTCAGGTTGTCCTCGCCGATGTAGTCCTGCAGCGCGTACATGATGAGACTGCCCTTGCGGTAATGGATGTAATCCTGGTTCTCGACGCGGGCGAGCGGCAGCTCCTTCTTCTGCTCGGTGCTGCGGCCGAGGAGGTACCGGTCGAGCTCGTAGCGCAGGAAGCGCTGCATCTTGGCTTCGCCGTACTTCCGTTTCATCACCATGAGCGCCGAGTACTGCGCGAGCGTCTCGACCAGGAACGTCTCGCCCTGCACGTTGCCGCCGGGCACCTGGTGGCCCCACCACTGGTGCGCGAGTTCGTGCGCGGTCACGTAGTACGGGTAGTCGATGTCCTCGGGGTCGTCCGGCCGGACGCGGGCGATGAAGCCGATGCCCTCCGAGTACGGAATGGTGTTCGGGAACGACTGTGCGAACGTCGCGTAGCGCGGGAACTCGATGATCCGGAACTGCTTGTGCTGATAGGGCCCGAATGCGGCGGTGAAATAATCGAGCCCTGCCTTGGTCGCGGCGATCATCGTGTCGATGTTGTACTCGTGCCCGGGGTGATGCCAGACCTCGATCGCCACGTCGTTCCAGCGGTCCTTCCTCACCTCGTAACGCGCCGACTGGAATGCGAAGAAGTCGAGGATCGGATTGTCCATCCGGTACTCGAAATACCGGCGGCTGCCCTCCGTCCACTCCCGCTGCAGATAACCCGGCGCAATGGCGCGCTGGTCGGCGTCCGTGCCGACGGTGGCTTCAAACGCGATGAAGTCGGCGTCAGGCGCGAGCGCGTTCTCGGCGAGGCCCGCGGGATCGTCGCGGTCGCGCATCCGCTCCCTGGGGGCAAGGCCGAACTTCTTGCGATCGCGGTCGATCATGAGCTCGCCGCGCTCCTGGTAGCCGACGAACGGCATCAACGATTGACTGCTCACGAACGAGCCATTGGCGACGACGTCGGTGGTCGCGCCGGCGTTGCTGAACCCGGTGGTCGGCACTTCGAGGTCGAAGGCGAGATCCACGGTCGCTCCTGGGGCAAGTGGCGCGCCGAGCGTGTAGCTGCGGAGCCCCGCCTTGGGGTCGTTGATAGCGAGCGTTGCCGGGACCGAGAATTCGAGCGCATCGAACTTCATGCGATCGCTCTGGACGAAGAACAGGTGGATGGCGTCGACCGGCCGGCCCGACCGGTTCTCCAACGTGTACCGCCCCTTCGCGCGCACGCGCTGCTCGCGCGGGTAAAGATCGACGGCGACCTTGACCGCCGCGATCTTCGGCTGCGGATCGGCGGCGAGCGCCTTGTATTGCTTCTCGTAGTCGGCCTGCCGTTCCTGCAGGTCATAGGCCGTCGTGTAGGGGTTGAGTATGTTGGTGTTCCAGAAGATGACGCCGCCGAGCGCCGCCGTTGCGACGGCGCCGGCGGCGGTGGCCGCCGCGACGGGTCGGGTGAAGCGGGCGCGCGCAACGGCAAGCCGCTCCTTCACGCCGGTCGTCGTGCCGCGGACCCAGAACAGGTAGGCGGCCACCGCGAGCAGCAGGGCGGCGGCCGCCCAATACGCCTCGAAGGTCCGCACCCGTGGCAGGAACGGCCCGAAGCCGTTCATGTCCGAATACGTGAAGTTGGTCGTGACTCCGTACTTGTAGAGGTTGTGCTCGAGGCCCAGCAGCGGCGCAAACGAGATCGCGAGGAAGTAGACGATCATCGCGAAGTGGCCGAGGTATTTCTGGTTGATCAGCGAATGAACCGTCAGCGCCAGCACGCAGACGAGCCAGTAGTCGACGAGTTCCAGGCCGAACAGCCAGCGGAGATAGAGGCCGGGTTCGTGGTGGTGATAGCCCTTGGCGGCCTGGACACCGATTCCGCACAGCATCAGCACCGCCTGCAGCACCACGGGCACCAGCATCAGCGCCCCGAGCTTCGCCGCAAACGGAAGCCAGGTGGGAATCGGCAAAGCGTCGTGGATCTGGTCGAGCCGGTGCTCGCGCTCGCGCCAGACGAGCTCGCCCGCGTAGAACGTGATGATGACCAGCATGAAGATGCCGAAGGTGCCGGAGACGAGTTCCAGCATCTGGTAGGTGACGGGCCACGTCGTCGTGCCGAAGAGGCTGCCGGCCGTGGTGCTGGTGCTCACGAAGAACAGCACCCCCGCGAGCGCGATGACGCCGAAATAGACGTTCTTCACGGTCTCGCGGAAGTTGAGGAATATCATCCGCGGGAGCAGGCGCAGTGCGCGCACGGGCGCGGTCTCGACGGCAGGCGGGGGCGCCGTCTCCGCCCGCTCTTCGTCCTCGTCGGCGCCGGCGTCGCGCCGCGCCCTTCCCGAGGCGCCCGGATGGGTCAACGCGAACCGCCGCCCGCAGACGGCGATGATCGCGGCGCCGATGCCGAGCCACAGCAACCGGTTCCACAGCAGCAGCCCTTCGAGGGGAATGAGCCGCGTGTTCCGCTCGCTGATCGACCAGTACTCGGTCAGCCGCGAGTTGGCGACGACACCGAACGGGTCGATCGTCGCGGCGAGGACCTTGTTGTCGATGTCGCGCAGCAGCCCCTGGGCGGCGAGATACCCGATCAGCAGCAGCACGCTGCCGATGTAGACCGGCAGCATCCGGCGCGTGAGCGCGGCAACGCAGAAGAAGATTCCACCGAGGACGACGAGATTCGGCAGCAGGATCGTCACGTACGGGATCGCGTAGGCCATCGGCCGAAACGGGCCCACACGGTCCGGATCGATGCCGGGCAGGAAGAGTCCGAGCGCGCTGCCGAGCGCAATGCTGGACAGCACCAGCACCAGCACCGCAACGGCGCCGCAGAACCTTCCGCCCAGGTAGTGCCACTTGCGGATCGGCGCGGTGAAGAAGAAGTGCTCGGTGCGGTACTCGAAGTCCTGCTGCACGGCGCGGCCCATGACGGCGCCGATGACGGTGAGCGCCGCCATTCCGAGGAATGCCACCGTCTGCGCGATCGCGTAGGGCGAGTTGATCCAGACCTTGCCGCTGCCGAACGACACGATGGCGCCGGGGATTGCGCCGCCGGCGGCCGCCACCCACAGCATCGCGAGCGCGAAAAAAACGGTGAAGTAGACCCATGTCGAGATCCGGCGCACTCGGGTCCGGAATTCGAACATGGCGATCGTCGCGAGCGCGCGCATCAGGCCGCCTGCGGCAATGCGGCGGGATTCTGGCGCCGGCTCGCGATTGCGTTGAAGTAGACGTCCTCGAGCGTCGCCGGAATCGGCGTGAAGCCGTCGCCGGGCGCCGTGTCGGCGACCACGTTGACCAGGGTCCGGCCGGCGAGGAGACGGGTCGAGATCACCGGATGCGCGGCCCTGACCGCGTCGAGCTCGGTGCGCGCAATCGCCTTCTGCCAGACGCGGCCGTCGAGCGCCGTGGTAAGGAGCGCGGGTTCGCCGGTCAGGAGCACGCGGCCGCGGTCGATGATTGCCATCCTGGCGCAGAGATCCGAGACGTCGGAGACGATGTGCGTCGACAGGATGACGATGACGTTCTCGCCGATCTCGGCCAGCAGGTTGTGGAAGCGGACGCGCTCTTCGGGGTCGAGGCCGGCCGTCGGCTCGTCGACGATGACGAGCCGCGGGTTGCCGATCAGCGCCTGCGCGATGCCGAATCGCTGCCGCATGCCGCCGGAGTATCCGCCGAGGGCCTTCTTGCGAACGTCGTAGAGATTCGTCTGCTTCAGCAGGGTCGCGACGATGTCGCGGCGCAGCGCCTTGTCGGCGACTCCCTTCAGCCGCGCCAGATGATCGAGCAGCGTCTCGGCCGAAACCTTGGGGTAGACGCCGAAATCCTGCGGCAGGTAGCCGAGCGTCCGCCGCACCGCATCCTTGTCGCCGAGCACGTCGATGTCGCCCAGCCGCACCGTGCCCGCGTCGGCTTCCTGCAGGGTGGCGAGCGTGCGCATCAGCGTCGATTTGCCGGCGCCGTTCGGGCCGAGGAGCCCGAACATCCCGGGCGGAATCGTGAGCGAAACGCCGGACAGCGCCGCGACACCGTTCGGATAGGTTTTGGAGAGGCCGGAGATCGTCAATTCGAAGGGCATCGGATTTTCCTGCATGAGCGGAAGGGGGAGCATCGTGCACGGGCCACGCACCCGACGCGCGTTCGGCGAGCGCGCATTATGGGGAGGGTCGCCGGGCGCCGCAATGGACGTTGCAGCGTTGAGAGACCGGCAATCAGGAAAAATGACTACTTGCGCCGTGCGGCGAACACGGCGGCGGCGAAAAGGAACGCGGCCAGCGCCGCGGCCGGCGCGTCGCCCAGGCGGACGTAGGGCGTCACGCCTTGCCGGCCCGTGACCTCGACTTCGAGGATGGCGCGCGTGAACCAGGGCAGGCGCGCGATCTCGCGGCCGTCGTGCGCGATCGCCGACGTGATCCCGGTGTTGGTCGCGCGCAGCATCGGTCGGCCCGATTCGAGCGCGCGCATCGCCGAGATCTGGCCGTGCTGTTCCGCCGCGAGGGACTTGCCGTACCATGCGTCGTTGGTGACGTTGACGAGAATCGTGGCATCCGCCGCCTGCGGCCGGATGTCGGCGCCGAACGCGTCTTCGTAGCAGATGTTGACCGCGATCCTCTGGCCGGCGATCGCGAGCGGCGGCGGATTGGCGTCGCCCGACGACTGGCTAGCCAGCGGAATGGACAGCAGCGAGCGCATGATCCAGCCGACGATCGGCTCGAGCGGAATCGTTTCGCCGAACGGGACGAGGTGCCGCTTCCGGTAGAGCTGCGACGGGGCGGTGCCCAGTGTCACGACGCTGTTGTAGTACCGCGGCTGGTCGCGGCCGGGCAGCGGTGATTCGAGCGTGAAGAGCCCGACCATGATGTCGCCGTCGCGCGCGGCCGCCGTGCGTGCGAGATCGCGCATCACGGATTCCGGGATTTCGTTGACGAAGTCGGGAAGCGCGCTCTCCGGCAGCACGACGAGCCGGCCGCGGCTCGCGTGCACGAGCTCGGCATAGAGATCGAACGTCCTCGAGCGGAAGCCCGGATCGAACTTTAGATCCTGCGTGACGTTGCCCTGAACGAGCGACACCGCGACCGGCGCACCGGCAGGAAAGGTCCACACCATCGGTCGGAGGATCGTTCCCAGCGTCCCGATCGCCAGTATTGCTCCAAGCCACGCGACGGCGCGACGCGGTGCTGCGGCCGCGAACGCGTCGACCGCGAGCGCCGCCGGCGGCGGCGACGCTACGCCACGGCCAGCGTGACCAGGAATACGCCACCGATCGGGGCGTAGCCGGCGAGCGGGCTCCCCGGAAGCTGGCTGTAACCAAGAGAGAGCCAGCCAAAACCGGAAAACAGCCAGCTGCGCACCCATTCCATCGCGGTCCATGCGGCGGCGCCCGCGACCGCACGTTGCCACGACCGTCGCGCCGTCCATCGTGCGCACAACCAGCCCGCGGCGCCCGGAAACAGCGCGAGGTACGCACAGAAACCCGCCGTGCCGGCTGCGGCGAGCGGCAGCGGCATCCCGCCGAAAGTGTTGAGCGCGACGTAGACCCACGACACGCCGGCGACAAAGAATCCGAAGCCGAACGCGAATCCCAGCCGCGCCGCGATGCGCGGCATCGCCGCGTCCTGCCACAGCAGAACGAGGAGCGCGAACATGACGACGGGAACGATCGCCGCGCCGAAGGGCGCGAAGCCGAAGACCGTTGCGGCGCCGGCCAGGAACGCGAACTGCGCGCGCAGCGAGGGCAGCCCTCTCATGGGACGGGCGTTGCGCCGGCTCGGCGCAACCCGTTGCGGACGTCGATCAACGTTCCGCCGGAATCGAGTTCGACGCCGGCGCGGGGGAGGGCGCGGCGGGCGCCGCGGGCTCGACCTGCAACGTGTAGAGACGGCGGCTGTCGGCACGGACGACGCGGAAGCGGAGATCGCCGATCGTCACCGCCTCGCCACGCTTCGGCAGGCGGCCGAACGCCTGCAGCACGAGCCCGCCCACCGTGTCGAACTCGTCGTCCGCGAAGTCGGTGCCGAAGTGGGCATTGAAATCGCCGATTTCGGTCTGCGCCTTCACGCGATGGCGGCCGCCGGCCTCGGCGATGATGTTGTCCTCGCTCTCGTCGAAGTCGTACTCGTCCTCGATGTCGCCGACGATCTGCTCCAGCACATCCTCGATCGTGATCAGGCCCGAGACGCCGCCGTACTCGTCGACGACGATCGCGATGTGGTTGCGGTTGGCGCGAAAGTCGCGCAGCAGCACGTTGAGGCGCTTCGATTCCGGCACGAACACCGCCGGACGCAGCGTGTCGTGCAGGTTGAACGTCTCGGGACTGCGGTACCAGTTGAGCAGTTCCTTCGCGAGCAGGATGCCGACGATGTCGTCCTTGTTCTCGCCTATCACCGGAAAGCGCGAGTGGCGCGTCTCGAGGACCAGCGGAATGAATGCCGCCGGGTCGTCCTCGATCGACACGACGTCCATCTGCGCGCGCGGGATCATGATGTCGCGCACCGTCATCTCCGAGACCTGCAGCACGCCCTCGATCATCGAGAGCGCGTCGGCATCGAGCAGCTTTCGCTCGAAGGCGCCGTGCAGGAGGTCGAGAAGCTCCTCGCGGTCCTCGGGCTCGCGCGTCAGGAACGCGGACAGCCGCTCGAGCAGCGTCGGGCGGTCCTGCTTGTCGGGATCCGTTTCCATCGTCAGCCGCGAACGCTGGCGCGTCCGGGCGCGGATTTCCTCGTACGGGTCGGTCATGCCCAGGCGTTTGAGGATCGCCGTCTCGCGTGCTTCCATCGCGCGCGCGGCGCGGACCGTGTCGTGTTCGTAGCCTTGCAGATGCAGCATGCCGTGGACGACGAGATGGGCGCAGTGGTCGGCGAGGGCTTTCCCTTGCGCCTTGGCTTCCTGCCGCAACACCGGCGCGCAGAGCACGATGTCGCCGGTCAGCGGATCCTGCTCATCGTACACGAAGGCGAGGACGTTGGTGGCGTAGTCCTTGCCGCGATAAAGGCCATTGAGGGTCCGCCCTTCGCGCGTGCCGACGAAACGCACCGTGACGGCGCAATCCCTTTTCTGCGCGGCCTTGACCCAGCGGCGAAGCGAACCAGCGGGCGGGAGCACGGTTGCGGCCACCGCATACTGAACGGTGAGGGACAGCCGCGGCGCGCGTCCGGACGTCAACGCTCGCTGTCGGCGGGTTTCCTCGCCGCCGCCTCGCGCTCGTAGGCGCTGATGATCTTCTGCACCAGCGGATGGCGGACCACGTCGGCGCTGGTGAAGCGCGTGAACGCGATGCCGCGCACGCCGGCCAGGATGCGGTCTGCCTCGACGAGCCCGCTCTTCTGTCCGCGCGCGAGGTCGATCTGCGTGACGTCGCCCGTGATGACGGCCTTGGTCCCGAAACCGATGCGCGTCAGGAACATCTTCATCTGCTCGGGCGTCGTGTTCTGCGCCTCGTCGAGGATGATGAAGGAATGATTGAGCGTGCGCCCGCGCATGTAGGCGAGCGGTGCGATCTCGATCGTGCTGCGCTCGAAGAGCTTGCCGGTCTTGTCGAAGCCCAGAAGATCGTAAAGCGCGTCGTAGAGCGGACGCAGATACGGGTCCACCTTCTGCGCGAGGTCGCCGGGGAGAAAGCCCAGGCGCTCGCCCGCCTCCACCGCAGGGCGCACGAGCACGAGACGCTTGACGGCGTCGCGCTCCAGCGCGTCGACCGCGCAGGCGACGGCGAGGTACGTCTTGCCGGTCCCCGCGGGTCCGATGCCGAACGTGATGTCGTGTTCCTGGATGTCCTTCAGGTAGAGCGTCTGATTGGGCGTGCGGCCGTGCAGGTCGGCGCGGCGCGTGCGCAGCAGCGGAGCGGACAGGTCGTCGGGCGCTGCCGCCGCGCGTTTCTGCGTGGCGAGCTCGATGAGCCCGAGCTGGATGTCGTCGATCGACAGCGGCTTCTCCGCCGCGGCATAGAAACGCTGGAGCGCCGCCGCCGCGCGCGCCGCCTGTGCGGCCGATCCGGTCAGCGTGAATTCGCCGCCGCGATGCGCGATCGCGACGTCGAGCGCCGCCTCGATCTGCCTCAGGTTCGCATCGAGCGGACCGCACAGATTGGCGAGCGCGCGATTGTCGATCGGCGTCAGGCTGAGCTCGTGCCGCTCGCGTCTGCCGGTCATGCGCGACCCGTTTCTGCCGCGGCCCTGGTGCCGCTCACACTCCCTGCCGAATGAGCGGCGCCTTGAGCGCTTCGTCGAGCGTGCCCGCCGATTCGACGAGGTGCGCGCGCGTCGCGGGATCGCGGCTGCCGCTCGCGGCCGCAACCTTGATCTGCGCCGACAGCTGCTTCGCTTCCTCGCGAAAGAGCGCGGTCGCGTCGGCCGGCGTCGACGCCGACGGGCGCGTCAGCACGCCGACGATGCGCCGCAGGTGCTCGCGCTGCAGGTCGCGACGCGGCCCCGGAATCGTGTTGCCGGTCTTGAGCTCGCTCCAGATCGACCCGCGCAGCGCAGAGAAGAGCTCGGGGAGCGTCAGCGCCTGGTCCGCCTTGGAGACCTTGATCTCCGAATCGAGGAGCCGCGCGAGCACGGCGTCGCTCAGCAGCTGGTTCATGGCGCTGGTCTGCAGCGCGAACACGCGCGTGCGCAAGCTGAAATCGGGGTTGAACTTGGCGGCCGAGAAGCCCGCGAGGCCGATGTCGAGGTAGTCGATCCCCATGCTGCGCAGGAATTCCGGCTTGAACTGGAAGCTGTCCGCGGCGAACACGCCGGTGGCGAGGAGCTTCAGCGCCGCGCGCTGCCGTTCGGGCGGAACCGGCGTCAGCGGGAGGTTGCTCGTGCCCGCGTAGTCGCGGACGTAGTGCACGCCGCCGACGTACTTCGCCGTCAGCGCGGCCGCGCGGTGGTCTGCCGGAATCCGGCGTCGAAGCTGCGCCGCAGGACGTCGTACGATTCGCCGGTCTTGAGCTGCTTCGCCTGCAGGCGCTGCCAGAGCTCCTGCGAAATCACGCAGGCGCTTCGACAGGTAGAGCAGCGGGTCCGTGCCGAGATCGAACTGGCTCGCGTCCGGGTCGAGCCCGGCGATCGATTCCTCGTCGGACGAAAATGCGAGCAGCGGATCCGTCGCGCCGCGCGCGGCGATCTTCGCGAGCTCTTCCGTTTCCGTCTCCTTCGGCAGCGGCCGGTACGCGTACTCGATGGCCCAGTAGTCGTACGGTCCGATCGTCGGTTCGAACGTATGCACCCTGCAATTCGCCCTTCACCGCGATGTTGAACGGGTTGTAATCCATCACCGAACCCGAGATGCCGACTTCCCGGCTGAAGACCGGGTCGGAGATCTTCGCGAGCGGAACACCGTGGACGCGCGGAAGTTGTGACGCAGGCCGAGCGCGTGCCCCACTTCGTGCATGACGACCGCCTTCAGCGCGGCGTTCGACGAACGCCTCCGCTTCCGGGCTGCCCGGCTCGATCTCGCCACGCTCGGCCAGCACGTCGAGGCCGAACTGCATTTCGGACAGGGCTTCGGTCGGCGTAGGTGCAGCTGCTGCCGTCGACGCCGAGCGACGACCTGCTCGACATCCAGGGCCGGCCACGCCGTCGGGCCTGCTCGACGACGAACGTGCGATTGACGGCGCGACCACGATTCCGGGATTGCGACCTGCGCGTTGAGGATTTCGCCGGTGCGCGGGTCGACGAGTCGACGGGCCGATGGCAAATCCCGCGTCGGTTGCGACGAACCAGCGCACGGTCGAATGCCGGGCGTCGAACGTGTCGAACGCGGCGTCGGCCTCCTGCTGCTTCACCACGATCGCGTCCTTGAAGCCGATTTTCTCGTATGCCTTGTTCCATTCGAGGATGCCGTCGCGCACCGCGGTGCGATAGGTGACCGGAACGTTGCGATCGATCCAGAAGACGATCGGCTCTTTCGGCTCGGAAACGGCGGCGGACGGGTCCTTCTTCTCGAGGCGCCAGCGGTCGACGTAATGCGTCTGGCGCCGTGAACTTGGTGTCGGCGGAAAAGTCCCAGACCGTGCTTTCGAAATGACCGACGCGAGGATCCGCGCGCCGCGTCGGCATCGGCTCCGGCAGCTTCGCGATGTTGTACGTGTAGCCGAGGAACAGGCTGCGCCCATCCGGCAGCGTCGTGAACGGCGGGAACGGGTTCGGCGGCGGGGGCGTCGGCGTGGGGCCGGCGGAAGCGTGGCCCGCGGATTCTGGTAATGCGCGGACACGACGAACGACGACTGATCGGGCGTGTTGCGCAACGACTCGAAGCTCGAGTTCTTCGCGTCGAACGTGTAGCTCCTCATGTGGATGCCGGTGGTGAAGCGCTCGCCGACCGGAATGTCGGTCAGCAGCAGCGCGTTGGCGTCGACCAGCACCGTCTTGCGGTCCGGATGGGCGCGCTCGCCACGGTCGTGGCGCTCAGCAGGCTGTCGGTGAAGCCTTCCTTCACGCCCTGCGCCATCGGTGCGTTGCGCACCGCCGGTGAACGCGTAGTTCTTGGCGATGAGCTGCACCGTGCTGACCGATCTTCTTCCACTCGACGATCTGGTCCATCAGCATCATCCCGCCGTAGACGCCCTGCTCGCCGATGCCGCGGCTCAGGTTGACGGTAAAGAGAAACGGAACACCGAATTGCTCGGGCGCGATCTCGATCCAGACCTTCTCGTCCTTCTGCCAGACGGGGAAGAGACCGGCGGTCTCCTTCGCGTCCTTGATGACCTCCGCGAAGGGGCGCGGCTGTCCCGGTACGGGGGGCGCCGCCGCCCCCGCACCGACGGGCGCTGCCGCGGCACCTGTGCCCGCGCCCGCCGGCCGTGTTGCAGCCGCGGTCGCAGCCCCGGAAGCAGCACCCGCTGCGGCGGCGTTCGCCACGGCGCTCGTCAAGGCGGCGGACGGCGCAGCCGGCGCGTTGTCGACGGCGGGAACGCTGGCACAACCGGCAAGGGCGATCGCCAGGGCCGAAAGGGCGAAGACGCCGAACGGAGGGCGGAGGTTTTCGGGTGGTCGAATGGTGAGTACATGGCAGACCTCTTGAGGGAAATTCGGGGACGGCGAACAGACATTGGGTCCAGGCGAGGGTTCAGTCCCGACCGACAGCCGGTCGCAGCTCGCCCGCGCAGCGAATGCGCCAGCGCAGCGGTGATGGTGACGTCGGCATAGCGACCGATCAGCGTTGCATCGCCGGCGAAATTGACAACGCGGTTGTTCTCGGTGCGCGCCGCCAGCTCGCGGCCGTCCCTGACGGAACGGCCCGTGACCAGCACGCGCTGCCGCGTGCCGACCATCGCCTCGCTGTACGCGCGGTATTGCGCGTCGAGCCGCGCCGAAAGTCGTTCCAGACGCGCCCTCTGCACGTCCGGCAGGAGCTGGTCGGGCAGTTCCGCCGCCGGTGTGCCCGGGCGCGGGCTGAACGCGAAACTGAAGGCGCCGTCGAATCCGACCTCGGCGACGAGCATCATCGTCTGCTCGAAATCGGCGTCGGTCTCGCCGGGAAATCCGACGATGAAATCGGACGTGAGCGAAAGGTCGGGACGGAGCGCACGCAGCCGGCGCACGATCGATTTGTACTCGAGCGTCGTGTAGCCGCGTTTCATCGCGGCGAGCACGCGATCGGACCCCGATTGCACGGGAAGGTGAAGATGCGACACGAGCTTGCCGACCGTGCCGTAGACGGCGATCAGCGACGCCGTCATTTCCCGGGGATGCGACGTCGTGAAGCGGATGCGCTGGATCCCGGGGATTTCGGCGATGTATTCGATGAGCGTGGCGAGATCCGCGATCCCGCCGCCCGATTGCGTCGGCGAACCCATGGGGCCGCGATATGCGTTGACGTTCTGACCGAGCAGCGTGACCTCCGCGACACCCTGATCGGCCAGGTCGGCGACCTCGGTCAGCACGTCGTCGAACGGCCGCGAGACCTCCTCGCCGCGAGTGTAAGGGACCACGCAGAACGTGCAGTACTTGCTGCAGCCTTCCATGATCGACACGAACGCGGCGGCGCCATCGACCGATGGCGGCGGCATCCGGTCGAACTTCTCGATGTCGGGAAACGAGATGTCGACCTGCGCGCGGCCGGTCGCGCGACGATCCCGGATGAGCTGCGGCAGGCGGTGCAGCGTCTGCGGCCCGAACACGACGTCGACGTACGGCGCGCGGCGCACGATGGAGGCGCCCTCCTGGCTGGCGACGCAGCCGCCGACGCCGATGATGAGGTCCGGGTTGTCCGTCTTCAGCTCGCGGACTCGGCCGAGATCGTGAAACACGCGCTCCTGCGCCTTTTCGCGCACGGAGCACGTGTTGAACAGGATGACGTCGGCGTCCTCGGGGCGGTCGGTGAGCGCGAGCCCGTCGGTGGCGGCGAGTACGTCCGCCATCCTGTCCGAGTCGTACTCGTTCATCTGACAGCCGAACGTGCGGATGTAGAGCTTCTGCGGCACGGCGTGCGCCCCGTGGCGGGTGGTTATCCCGTGGGAGCGAGGAACAATCAGGGGCGCGGATTATAGCAAAGCCCGCATCGCGGCCGCTCTTGCGGCGGCGGCCGGCCGGGCTACAATCGCCCGGCAGGTGTCCGCCGCGAATCCCTCGCGGCGGGTGAAACGGGAATGCGGTGCCGCGCGGAGCCACTTCCGCGCCAGCCCGCGGCTGCCCCCGCAACGGTAAGCCAGTGCGGGCCGCTCACGACGCCACTGTCCGGAATCCGACGGACGGGAAGGCGGGCGGCCAAGTCTGACGAGCCCGGAGACCGGCCTGCGCCCGGTTCTCGACGCGCCCCTCCCGGCGCGCCGAAACCGGTGACGCGCGAGTTTCGCCGTCCCGATTCGGGCGCACGAAGCTCCGACGCTGCCGCCGCGCGGGGTGCGCGGCGAGCGCGGAGACCACGATGCCCGTTCGACTTCCTGCGATCGCCGCCGCCGGCATTGCGATTGCGCTGCCCATTGTCCTTCGGCCCGCGTACGGACAGGACGCACCCACGGCGACGACCCTCGATCCCGTCGTCGTCACGGCGGCGCGCGGGCCGCAGCGCCTTGCCGACCTCACGGCCGACGTCACGGTCATCGGGCGCGACGAAGTTGCGCGTGCCGGCGCGCAGAGTCTGGCCGAGCTGCTTGCAGCGCCAGCCCGGCGTCCAGATCTCGATGAACGGCGGAGCGGGATCGACCAGCGCCGTGTTCCTGCGCGGCGTCAACGGCAACCAGGCGCTGGTGCTGATCGACGGCATGCGTGTCGGCTCGGCCACGGCGGGCACAGCGGCGCTCGAGGCCATTCCGCTCGATCTCATCGATCACATCGAGATCCTGCGCGGGCCGGCGTCGAGCCTTTATGGAGCGGACGCGGTCGGCGGGGTGATCCAGGTATTCACGCGCCGCGGCGAAGGCGCACCTGCGTTCAACGGGACCGCCAGTCACGGCACCTACGGGACGAGCCAGGCAACCGCGGGGCTCGGCGGAGTGTCGGGCGCCTGGAAGTTCGCGATCCAGGGCGGGTACCAGGGCTCGCGCGGTTTCAACGCCATCGGCAACGCGGCGGATCCTTCGTGGAATCCGGATCGCGACGGCTACGATCGCGGCAACGCAAGTGTCGGCCTTTCGTATCGTTTCAATGCCGACCACGAGTTGGCGGCGCAGTACTACTACAGCCGTCTCGACAACCGGTTCGATGCGGGCGACCGGCTTCAACGACCGGACGGTGACGACGGTGGAGAGCTTCGCGCTCGCGAGCACGGACCGCCTCGCGCCGTTCTGGACGAGCCGCCTCAACCTCGGTCAGGGCAGCGACGACAGCGTCTCGCAGACGGGCTATGGCACTTCGGGCTTCCGGACGCGCCAGAATCAGCTGACGTGGCAAAACGACCTCGAGCTTCCGGTCGGATCGCTGTCGCTCGCCTACGTCGGGCTCGATGAGAGGATCAGCACCGACCCCGCCTTTCCCGTGACATCGCGGCGGACGAATTCATTCGTAGGCGTCTATCGGGCCAGGCAGGGACCGCATGCGCTGCAACTCAACGTCCGCTACGACGACAACTCGCAGTATGGCGGGCGCACGACGGGAGCGCTCGGCTATGCCTATGCAATCGGCGATGGCTGGCGCGCGCTCGTCAACGCCGGCAACGCGTTCAAGGCGCCGACGTTCAACGACCTCTACTATCCCGGATTCGCCAACCCCACTCTGGCACCGGAGACCGCAAAGAACGCGGACGTCGCGCTGGAATTCGCGAGCAGCACGCTGCTTGCGCGCGCAACCGCCTATCGCAATCGAGTGAGCGACCTGATCGTCTTCCAGTGCGACGCCAATTTCAATTGCGCTCCCGACAATGTGGCCAGGGCGACGCTGACGGGGCTCACGCTGCAGGCGCAGGCGGATTGGCGCACGATGGCGCTGAAGGGCAGCTTCGATTTCCTGCGGCCGGAGGACGACGCGACCGGCAGGATGCTGCCGCGGCGCGCGCGCCGATACGGCTCGGCAGGTGTGGTGATTCCGTGGGACGCCTGGCAGTGGGGCATGGAGCTCGTGGCCGCGTCGGCGCGCTACGATGACGTCGCGAACACCCGACGGATGGGCGGATACGCCCTCGTAAACGTCACCGCAAGCTACGCGCTCACGAAACACTGGTCGCTCACGTTGCGGGCGGACAACGTGTTCGACAAGCACTACGAGCTCGCCGCCGGCTACAACACTGCAGGTGCCAGCGCGTTCGGCGGCATCCGCTACACGCCATGATCCGGGCGCGTTGTCTCCTGTGCATCGGGGTGTCGCTGCTCGCGGCCGGTGTCGTCGCGACTGCTGCGCCGGTCATCGTCCGCGACGGCGCCGGAGCGACCGTCAAGTTGCCGGCGCCTGCGCAGCGGATCGTCAGCCTCGCGCCTCATGCGACGGAACTTCTTTTCGCGGTGGGCGCCGGACCGCGCATCGTCGGCACGCTCGACAGCTCCGACTGGCCGTCGGCCGCGCGGACGATCCCCCGTGTCGGCGACTCGCGCTCGCTTGACCTCGAGCGCATCGTGGCACTGGCGCCCGACCTCATCGTCACCTGGCCGTGGACCGCGCCGGCACAGGTTGAGGCGCTGCGTGCGCGCGGCATACCCGTGTTCACGACGATTCCCGCGACCCCGGACGGGATCGCAACGGATCTCGAGCGACTGGGGGCGCTGACCGGCGATGCCGCCGCCGGTCAGCGCGGCGCAGAGGCGCTGCGGGCGCACCTTGCGCGGCTCCGCGCACGAAACGCCGGCGCAACGCGGGTCCGGGTGTTCTACGAGATCTGGGATGCGCCGTTGTACACGATCGGCGGCAGGCATCTGATCAGCCAGGCCATCGACCTGTGCGGCGGTGAAAACATTTTCGCCGCGCTGACCTTGCCCGCACCGGCGGTCGACGTCGAGGCAGTGCTCGCGGCGAAACCACAGGCAATCATCGCCGGTACCGACCGTGGCGCGCGTCCTGCGTGGCTCGACGATTGGCGGCGCTGGAAGGATATTCCCGCCGTTGCCGGAGGACACCTCTACGCTGTCGATGCCGATCTCCTGCACCGGCCCGGGCCGCGATTTCCCGACGGTGTCGATACGCTTTGCGCAGTCATCGATGCCGCGCGGCATTCGCCGCCTCGCGGCAGGGAGCGCTAGCAAGGGAGCAGCGTACGCGTCGACCCTTCGCCGACGAGCAGGAGGCGGTGGCCGAACAGCGCCGACATGGCATCCGCCGCAAGCACCTCGCCTGCCCGGCCCTTCGCTGCGCGGCCGCCGCCGATCGCGATGGCGTGATCGGCATAGCGGAGCGCAAGATGGGGGTCGTGCAGCACCATCACCAGCGCCGCGTTGCGCTCGCGCGCGAGAGCCGACAGCGCATCCAGTGCCACGACCTGCTGGCCGAGATCGAGATGCGACGAGGGTTCGTCCATCAGCATCAGGGTCGGCTCCTGCGCGATCAGCGCGGCCAGTGCCACGCGCCGCCGCTCGCCACCCGAGAGTGTGCGCACGTCGCGCGCCGCGAAACCCGCGAGACCGAAGCGGGCCAGCGCAGCGTGTGCACGATCGAGGTCGGCCGCAGACTCCCACTCGAAGCGGCGCAGGTGCGGATGGCGCCCGACGAGCACGGTCTCGAGCACGGTCGCCGGAAAGTAGTCGATGCTGTCCTGCGGCAGCCAGCCGCGCTTGCGCGCCCGCTCGCGCGGCGTGAGCGACGCAAGCGCGACACCGTCGTACTCGATCGTTCCGGCGTTCGGCGTGCGAAGGCCCGCGAGCGCGGCGACCAGCGTCGTCTTTCCGGCGCCGTTCGGTCCGACGATCGCCCAGCGCTCGCCGGCGCGGACGTCGAGATCGAGATCGGCACACAGCGTGCGGCCCGCCACGCCGATGGTGAGCCCATGGCATGCGAGGCGGGGAGTCGAGGCGGTCACGCGCGCACTCCGCCGCGCCCGAGGAGATACAGGAACGCGGGGACGCCGAGGAGCGCGGTGATCACTCCGACAGGCAGCTGAATCGGCGCGACGACCGTACGCGCCAATGCGTCGGCAAGCATCAGGAGCGTGCCGCCCGCAAGTGCAGCTGCCGGAAGCAGAACGCGCTGGTCGTTGCCGATCACGCTGCGCAGCGCATGCGGGACGATCAGGCCGACAAACCCCACTGCGCCCGCGGTGGTGACGGCGGCGGCCGCGGCGAGCGCCGCGGTCGCGTGCAGCACGAGCGTTACGCGCGGAACGGCCACACCGAGAGCGCTTGCCGCATCGTCGCCGCGCGAGAGCACGTTCATGTCGCGCGCGAAGGCGAGCGCGACAATCAGTACGACGGCAAGCACTGCGAGCGCGGAAGCGGGCGACGGTGCTGCGGAAAGGTCGCCCAGCAGCCAGAACAGCATGCCGCGAAGTTGCGCGTCCGGCGCAAGCGTGAGCAGCAGCGCGATGACGGCACCCCACCCGGCGGCGACCACGACGCCGGTGAGCAGGAGACGTGTCGGCGTCCATGGCGTGTGATCGCCGCCCTGTCGCGACAGGCCGAACACGACGAGCGTCGAAGCAAAGGCGCCCGCGAACGCGGCCGGCATCACGAGGAACGCGGCGCCGGCGAGGAGCGCGCCCAACGCACCGACGGCAGCTCCGCCCGAGATGCCGAGCACGTACGGATCGGCGAGCGGATTGCGCAGCAGGACCTGCATCAGCGTCCCGGCGATCGCGAGCAGGCCGCCCACCGCGAACCCCGCGAGCGCGCGGGGCAGGCGCAGCTCGCGAACGATGGCCGCCGCACCGTCAGCGTCGCTTCCGACGAACGCATGCCACAGGGCAGTCGCGCCGACGTCGACGGTTCCCGTGGCCAGCGCCAGCGCCATGGACGCAAGTGCCGCGGTGGCGAGCGCGGCGAGCACGACGGTCGCGCGCGGCCGGACCGCCGAAGTACGCTCGGCAACGGCAGCAGGCGAGTCGGATGGAGCGGACATGGGCGGATCGACACGCGCAGGACATGGGACCTCGGCGTCGACGCCGATTATAGGGCGCGCCGTCGTTCGATCACTTGTCGCCGATGGATGTGCATTACGACGAAATGCAAGCAGGCCTATAATTTGTCCCCCGGCCGCCCAGGCCAGGGTGCGCAAACCTGTCCATGAACAAGGCCTTTACACGCGAAACCGACGCCGATCCCGGTGACGACGAGCAGGATCACGCCTCGCCACTCCCGGCCGGCGCGCGCAATTACATGACGCCCGACGGATTCGCGCGCATGAAGGACGAACTCGAGCGGCTCGTGCAGAAGGAACGTCCTGAACTCGTGGCGACGGTTGCCTGGGCGGCGGGCAACGGCGACCGCTCGGAGAATGGCGATTACATCTACGGCAAGAAGCGCCTGCGCGAAATCGATCGCCGCATCCGGTTCCTGATTCGCCGGCTCGATGCCGCAGAAGTCGTCGACCCGGCCGCGCATCGGGATGAAGGCTCCGACCAGGTGTTTTTCGGTGCAACGGTCGTGCTGCGCAGCGCGAAGGACGGCGAGCGCACGGTCAGCATCGTCGGCATCGACGAGATCGACACCGCCCGCGGATACATCAGCTGGGTGTCTCCGATGGCGCGTGCCCTCATCAGGGCGCGCGAGGGCGACACCGTTACGTTGAACACACCGGGCGGCGTCGATGAACTCGAGATTGTCTCTGTATGCTACGTTCCGCTCGTCACTGGCGCAGCGGATGCCGAGGCCGTCGGGCGGTTGACGCGACACACGCGCAGGGAATAGAGTGCCCCGATGCCGTTGCCCAGTCCAATGACGAACGTTTCCGAGCCCGCGATCGACGCCGTGCTCGCGGCGCTCGAGCGCAAACAGGCGTCGCTCATTGCCCATACGCAGGCGCTGCGCGCGGCCAATGAGGCGCTGCGGCGCGATCTCGCTGCGGCGAACACCCGGAACCACGCGCTGGCCGCGCGCGTCGCCGAAGCGCGCCAGCGCCTCGACGCGCTGCTTTCGCGCCTGCCCGAACCCGCCGAATGACGACCCGCTCTCCGGCTTCGGGCGAGCGGACGACCACTCTCGACGTGTCGTTGCTGGGACGCGATTTCAAGGTTGCGTGCAAGGAGTCCGAGCGCGCCGACCTCACCGATGCCGTCGCGCTGCTGGATCGCCGGATGCGCGAAATCCGCGAGACCGGAAAGATTTCCGGCGCAGAGCGCATCGCGGTGATGGCGGCGCTGAACCTCGCCCACGATCTGCTGCGCGAGCGCAAGTCAGCGCGCTCGGCTGCACCGGAATCGCAACCCACTGCGGCAGCGACGACCGACGCCGTTGACGAAGCCTCCCTCCGGCGTAGAATCGCCGACATGAACTCCGCGCTCGATTCTGCTCTCGCCGGGCAGGGCGCGTAACATCCTTCAACGTTCCCTGCGGTGCTCGAGCTGTCCAAATACTCTTTGAACCAATGCCATATGGCGAGGTTGCCGCGCCTTTGACGGACCGGTGTGCGCTCCTACGCGGAAGCGCCTGAAGGTCCCGGCAGGCGACCCTCTTGAACTCAGGTTCAAGATGACGGACGGCACGGCACAGGCGGGGAACACCTTTCATGGTCGTTCGCTGATCGCGGCGAACTTCCCGGCGTAGACGCGAATTCCGTCGTCGATCGCAGCGCTGGACGACGTCGACACCAACGGATGGCACTTCCGGACCCAACCCAGGTCGAGTCGGGTCCCTGGAGCCCGGGGATCGAATCGCAGGTACCGCGCCACCTGCGGCCCCTGATCACGATATACCGCCCCGAGAACGCGTTCGGCGATTATGCAAAGGCGGAAGAGCTCGCCGACCTGACGGGACTCCCCTCCAAGGACCTGAGCGCGTTGCGACCGCAGCGTCTCGCGCTGCACGAACTCCTCGTCCGCGTCACCGCCGACCTTTCGGTGCCCGACGGATCGAAGATCAGCGACCTCGGGATCAATTTCCGCGAGATCGTGTGGGCGATTCTCCGCCACTGCGTCGAGCCCAACATGAATGTCGTCGTCTCGACCTACGACGGCGCGCGCGACGCCCTGGCGAAGGTGATAGACATCGAACTCTCGGCCCTTCTCTCGGGCCAGGGGCCGCTTGTGCCTGCGGCGACGCACAAGCCGAAGTCGTGGTTCCGCGGCCTGTTTGCGCGCAACCGCGGTATTGAGCGTCGCCGCCCCGATTATCGATGCAGACGCGCAGCGGCAGATCATCTCCGGCTGGGAGCTGAAGGGACGCCTGCACGACGACGAGGTGCGGGCGGCGGCCTGCCGCGCGCTCACCCGCATCGTGTCGGCACTCGTCAGCCGCCACGGGCGCGTCTGGGGCAGTCGCGAACTGCTCGCGTCCCTCGCGATCGATCTTGCCAGCAACGATTACGCGGGCACGCAAATCGGCTGCCTGATCGACCGGTGGCTCGCAGCTGCCGCTGCCGACCTCGGCTACCGCCTGCTTCCGCCGCAGAGCGAACCTGTCGTGATGAATACCAAGGGGCCGTCCGCGTCCGGCAAAAGTACGCTGCGTCCATTGCAGAAGCGCCTCGCCGGCGAAATGGGCGTCGACTGGGCCGATTTCGCGCTGATCAGCCCCGACATCTGGCGCAAGCAGCTTCTCGACTACGCCGGCCTCGGTCCCGACTACAAGTACGCCGGCGCATTCACCGGTGACGAAGTCCAGATCATCGACCAGAAACTCGATCGCTACATGGCCCGGAAAGCCGAGCATCGCGGCATCTCGCACATGCTGATCGATCGTTTCCGATTCGACAGTTTTGCCCCGGACTCGGACGAGGCGGGGAGCAATCTGCTGACCCGGTTCGGGCACATCCTCTACCTGTACTTCATGATCACGCCGCCCGCGATGCTCGTCGAGCGCGCATGGAACCGCGGGCAGGACGTCGGGCGCTACAAGGCTGTCGACGACACGCTCGCCCACAGCGTCGAGGCGTACGCGGGCATGCCCGAACTTTTCTTCACCTGGGCGTGCCGCCAGGACAAGCGCGTGCACTTCGAGTTCCTGGACAACAGCGTGCCGCAGGGCGAGCGCCCGCGGACCGTCGCGTTCGGCGTCAACGACGAGCTCAACGTCCTCGACGTCAAATGCCTCATCGATGCCGAGCGCTATCGGCGCGTGAACGTCGATGCCGCCGCGCCCGACTTGCTGTTTGCCGACAAGGCGGCGCTGGCACCCGAGGTGAATTCGACGTTCCTGACAAGATGTGTCGCCCGGATACGCACGGTCAATTTTGCGGAGCAATCCACGGGGCAGGTCTATCTGTCCGTGGTTTCCGGCGTCCCGACATGGGTTGATGCCGACGCGCTCGCCATCGCGGCAACCGATCCCGACACGCGTGCCGGCCTCCTGGCCGCCGCGCCCGGAATTTTTTCTGCGCAGGAGTACGTTTCCGTGACGCCGAAATCTCTCAAGGCCACCCTGGACGCCGACCACGTGAAAACGTTGGGTGCCTGGGGGGAATCCGCATAGATCTCTCCTGCGCGACCCGGCACTCGGGACTTCACACCGGAGGCGCGAGCGGGGTCTCGCGCATTGCATCGTAGGATCGCAAAGTCGCTCAAGGCGAATCCCGTTGCTCGTGTCGGAATGACGAGAGGCCGGTTTGCAAAGCGCCGAAATTCACGTACGTTGCGGGAGTTCCCAGGTGCCGATGGATGACGCATGCGCTACTGGGCGAGTACATCTTGGCAAGGCGGTCAGCCCCGCGCAAGTCCTTAGGAATACTGAAGTTACATCGAGCAAACCACTCGGCCGGGCCCGCCGTGACGGTGTTTGTAGCAGCGTTTGTGACGCTCGCGGAGCCGATTTCCGCCGCATTTTTTGGGAGCGGTAAGGAAGGAATATCAATGGTTGCCCGGAGGTCGGCATTCGATTGATCACGCCACATGGAAAGCCCTTTTCCAACGTACGAGGGCATCCTCAATGCGCGTCGGCGACATTCGGCTCTTCGTAAGCCGCTCTGATGCGAGCCGCCGAATCATGATTCGGAAGTCCTCGCGGACGAAGGTGGGGGCGAGGAAGGTCCAGAAACCGGCTCCGCCGTCGATGGCATCCGCAACCGATAGGCACTCCTTCGCATTCCAGCCCGGCGCCTTCACGGGTTCGCGCCCGTGGTCGTCGAGTACCTGCCACGCGCTGTCCCACGCGAAGCGAATTGCACCATCCGTCACAAGGCAATAGAGCTTGAGACCGCCGTTCTCGCCAACTAGCGACAGAATCAGGTGAGCGTCGGGGGGGCCGTTCAATCCAAGTCCTCCGTCCGTGAATCCGGGTCGGTTTGAGCGTTCGTCCCATTCAAGTCTTTGTCGGGCCGGCTTTGTTGATGCACATCGGCACGGAAGCGGTTGACGAATTCGGCGTTTCGCCGCAGCCAGAGCCGCAACGCCATTGCATCGCGTTCGTCTGTCAGCCCCACCTGTCGGCGCCTCCAGTGCCTCGACTGTTTGGAGCAAATTTTGACTGGCAGGCGAAATGAGAGAGAGGTTCAACAGGGAACCTTCGACATGAAAGAGCAGCATTCCGATGACGGAGGCAGGATCGGCATTGGCAGCAACGCTTCCGAGCAGGCGACTCAATTGGCGATCTGCCCGTGCGAGCGTTCGATACGCAACACGCCTGCCTCTGGTGTACATGTCCACAGCGCAAAGCAGCAGCCCGTGACCTTTGGTGCCTCGTCGTGTCAACCGAGCTTGCATCCTGATGACGGGTTGGGTTTTCGCATGTAGGAGGTCATGGGCCAGCGGCAACGCCGAATTCAGATTGTGAGTCTGCCTACCGGCATGGACCGCCGCGACTACGGACGCCGGAAGCTGCATGGCTGTGGCCAAGGCAAGAACTGCGCTCGATTTGGCGCAGGGGACGGCCGACGGGCGAGCGCTACTGCCGTCGCCACCGCGTAGTCGGACCGACCACGGCGGATGGATTTCTGGAGCAGGCTGGCAAGAAGCCGGCGATCTCGCGGGAGTGCCGCGAGTTTTTCACGGTCGACTTCGGGATGCTCTGTTGCCTCGCTCTCAAACAGCAATGCGGACTTCGGCGAGCAGCATCGTGCCTTTCGGCTGTTTCGGGTCGGCCCACTGTTATCGGGCACCGTTGCGATGTGTGCGATGGGTCATGTACGTATCGTAGCTATGGAGCAAGCGGGGTCAAGGGGTCCCAGGCGTCCGAGAACGCAGTTTGCAATCCCGTTGCTCATTGACCGAGAACGACGCAGGGAGGTCGGACAAGGTGCCCCCAGCGGCCGTTGAAGATGGCCAAAGCAGATAGTAGGGCACGGACTTCGCGGCGTCGTAGAGGGTTGCCGCTTGCTTGGTCGCCGGCCGATCTACTCGGTCTGTCCGCTCCGGTACTGGGTATCTATAAGGCGCCGGACGTGGCCATTCTGTGCTTAAATTGTTCCGTCGCCGCAGTGCCTCTGCGCAAAGTACACCGTTGCGGCGAGGGGATTCATGCCATTTTCATCGCGTGACGATCTAGGGATCCGTTCGTCTCGAAATGGCTAAACGCACCGACCCTGCCCAATCTTCGGCCGATTCGAATCCGGTACTGGTGCGCTTCGACCGATTCGAGCTGGACGAGGCGAACGCACGCTTGCTGCGCGACGGCACGGCAGTCGCGGTCGCGCCGACGCCATTCGCCGTCCTGTGCGCGCTCGTGCGGCAACCCGGGTCCTTGCTCACCACGAACGCGTTGCTCGACGAGGTTTGGGGCCACCAGTTCGTCACTGACTCGGTGTTGAGAACCGCGATCAGCGAGCTCCGGACGGCACTCGACGATGACGCCCGCAAACCGCGATTCATCGAAACGGTGTCCCGGCGCGGGTATCGCTTCATTGCCGCCCCCAGTGCGATACACGCTACGCCAAGCGTCCAGCCACATGTCTCGGGATTCACGCCCGCGTACGCGCCCTACTTCATCGGTCGTGCCGAGCCACTGTCACGGCTGCGCTGCGCCTGGGACACCGCGCGCGGCGGCAAGCGCGCGATTATCTGGATTGCCGGCGAGCCGGGTATCGGCAAGTCGACGCTAATCGAGCAATTCATTGCGAGCCTCGGCGACGTCGCGTGTGCGCACGGCCAATGCGTCGACCACTACGGCACGGGCGAGTCATATCTTCCTGTTCTGGAAGCGTTGGAGGAGCTGTGCCGCAGCGACAGGGAGGTGCCGCCCTTGCTGCGCGACGTGGCACCGACCTGGCTGCTGCAGCTGCCGTGGCTCAGCACGACGGAAGAGCGAGAAGCCCTGCGGCGAGACCTCGCAGGCGTCAGTCCGGATCGCATGCTGCGCGAGATGGGCCAGTTTCTAGATCGCTACACCGAGCGTCGCCCGCTGCTGCTTGTGACGGAGGACCTGCATTGGAGCGATCGCGCGACGATCCAGCTCATCGATTACATCGCGCGGCGCCGCGGCGGCGCGCGGCTCATGTGGATTTCAAGCTTTCGTCTTGCCGAGATCGTGGCGCTCGATCATCCGCTCAACCCCTTGCGGCACGAGCTGCGCCTGCATGACCTGTGCGAGGAGATCGCGCTCGATCCGTTCTCCGAAAGCGAGGTCGCCGGCTACGTGGCGGAAAAATTGCCAGCGATCGCCACCGACGAAGCGTTCATCCGCGCGTTGCACGAGCGCACCAACGGCCTGCCGCTATTCGTCGCGTCGGTGATGACCGAGGTAATGACCTGCGCCGCGCCAGCCGGTGACGACATTGCCGCCG
>CAVSDH010000014.1:0-310926 GCA_963726765.1 uncultured beta proteobacterium
TGAGCAAGAAGTGGTTTGTCGTCCATGCGTATTCCGGATTCGAGAAGAGCGTGATGCGCGCGCTGACCGAGCGGATCAAGCGGTCCGACATCGCCGATCAGTTCGGGCAGATCCTGGTGCCCGTCGAGGAAGTGGTGGAGATGAAGGCCGGCGCGAAGTCGATTTCGGAGCGCAAGTTCTTTCCGGGCTACGTGCTGGTCGAGATGGAGATGACCGACAACTCGTGGCACCTCGTCAAGAGCACGCCGAAGGTCACGGGATTCGTGGGCGGCACGGCCAACCGGCCGACGCCGATCACGCAGAAGGAAGTCGACGCGATCATGCGGCAGGTGCAGGAAGGCGTCGAGAAGCCGCGTCCGAAAGTGCTGTTCGAGACGGGAGAAGCGGTGCGGGTGAAGGAGGGTCCGTTCACCGATTTCCACGGCAACGTGGAGGACGTGAACTACGAGAAGAGCAAGCTCCGGGTGTCGGTGACGATCTTCGGCCGCTCGACACCGGTGGAATTGGATTTCTCCCAAGTGGAGAAAGCTTAGGTTCGAGCAACGCACGCTCGGGCGAAGCCCAAGTGCGCACTGCTCGGGAAAACAGTTGGTACTTAGGGGAGGGCGCGCACCAGACATGCGGCCCGTTCGAACCCACCTCAGGAGCAAGCAATGGCAAAGAAGATCGTCGGCTTCATCAAGTTGCAGGTACCCGCGGGCAAGGCGAATCCCAGCCCGCCGATCGGGCCCGCGCTCGGCCAGCGCGGCCTCAACATCATGGAATTCTGCAAGGCGTTCAACGCGCAGACGCAGAAGCTGGAGGCGGGCCTGCCGATCCCCGTCGTGATCACCGCATTCGCGGACAAGAGCTTCACGTTCGTGATGAAGACGCCGCCCGCCACGGTGCTGATCAAGAAGGCGTCGAAGGTCGAAAAGGGCAGCCCGAAGCCGCATACCGACAAGGTCGGCAAGTTGACCCGTGCGCAGGCGGAAGAGATCGCGAAGGCGAAGATGCCCGACCTCACCGCCGCCGACATGGACGCCGCAGTGCGCACGATCGCCGGCAGCGCCCGCAGCATGGGCATCACGGTCGAAGGAGTGAAGTGATCATGGCCGCCGAACAGAAAACCCCGAAGCTCTCGAAGCGCATGAAGGTGGTCCGCGGCAAGGTGGACCACAACAAGGCGTATTCCGTCGACGAGGCGCTGAAGCTCGTCAAGGAAACTGCCGTCGCCAAGTTCGACGAGTCGGTCGACGTTGCCGTCAACCTCGGGGTCGACGCGAAAAAGTCCGATCAGACGGTGCGCGGCTCGGTCGTCCTGCCCGCGGGCACCGGCAAGAACGTCCGCGTCGCCGTCTTTGCGCAGGGCGAAAAGGCGAAGGCGGCGCAGGACGCCGGCGCCGACATCGTCGGCTTCGACGACCTCGCGGCGAAGATCAAGGAAGGTTTCATGGAATTCGACGTGGTGATCGCCTCGCCCGATGCGATGCGCGTGGTCGGGCAGCTGGGCCAGATTCTGGGTCCGCGGGGCCTGATGCCCAACCCGAAGGTCGGGACCGTCAACGCCGACGTCGCGCTGGCGGTGAAGAACGCCAAGGCGGGCCAGGTCCAGTACCGCACCGACAAGGGCGGCATCGTCCAGTGCACCATCGGCCGCGCGTCGTTCCAGCCGGAGCAGTTGAAAACCAACCTGCTCGCGCTGATCGATGCGCTCAACAAGGCAAAGCCCGCCGGCACCAAGGGCGTGTACATGAAGAAGATCAGCGTTTCCAGCACCATGGGTGCGGGCGTGCGGATCGACCACACAACGTTGACGCAAGGACAGGCAACGACTTGACACGCAAGATCGCGCCATGCCGGGTGCTATGGCATGGCGCGCTTATACATCCATTTGAGGGAACGCCGGGGGCGATTTTTCCGGCGGGCCGTCAAAGACCGTAGGAGCCCGCAAGGGCTTAATCGTCGGCAGTCGAGGCGTCCTACGCAGATGGTGAACCCTCGTACGGGAAATGCAGGGCTCCTGGACGTAAGGTCACCGTAGTCGCCGAAGCGAGTTTTTCGTGAAGGCGTTGGCGAATGACCGCGGGAATTCCGTCGGGCATTCGAAAGGAGAAGACCTTGGGTCTCAATCTGGAACAGAAGCAGGCAGTAGTCGCGGAAGTGGCGAAGCAGGTCGCGGGTGCGCAGGCCATCATCATGGCCGAGAACCGCGGCATGGCGGTCGCCGACATGATCGTCCTCCGCGCGAAGGCACGGGCTTCCGGCGTGTATTTCCGGGTGGTGAAGAACACCCTGGTGCGCCGGGCAGTCGCCGAGTCGCCGTTCGCCCCGCTGGCCGACAAGATGGTCGGTCCGCTGGCGTACGGCATCGGCGCCGACCCCGTTGCCGTGGCGAAGGTGCTGAACGACTTCGCCAAGGGCAACGAGAAGTTCGTGATCATGGGCGGCGCGATCCCCGGCCAGATGATGTCCGCCAAGGACGTCTCGGCGCTGGCGAGTCTGCCGTCGCGCGAGGAGTTGATTTCCAAGCTGATGGGCACGATGCAGGCGCCGATCGCCAAGTTCGTCCGAACGCTCAACGAAGTGCCGAGCAGGTTCGTCCGGACGCTGGCCGCCGTGCGCGACGCGAAGGCCGCGTCCTGAACGCCCGACATTCCGCAAACCATTCTCAAACCTAGATACCAGGAGCACACCATGTCCGCAGTCCAAACTGAAATCCTCGACAAGGTCTCGTCGATGACCGTCCTCGAGCTCTCCGAGCTCATCAAGGCGATGGAAGAAAAGTTCGGCGTGTCCGCCGCCGCCGCCGTTGCCGCTGCAGGTCCCGCCGCGGCAGCGCCGGCCGCTGCCGCCGAAGAACAGACCGAATTCACCGTCATGCTGGCGTCGTTCGGCGAGAACAAGGTCAACGTGATCAAGGCTGTGCGCGAGCTGACGGGCCTAGGCCTGAAGGAAGCCAAGGACCTGGTCGACGGCGCGCCGAAGGCGGTGAAGGAAGGCGTCAACAAGGCCGACGCGGAAGCCGCGAAGAAGAAGCTGGAAGAAGCGGGTGCTAAGGCGGAGATTAAGTAGGACCCGGCGCGAGGGGCCGGTCCCAGCGACCGGCCCGGCGCCGTCTTTGGTGCTGGACTGCCCAGCGAACCTGCGGCGGCCCGAGAGACCGAAGACGAGCGGATTTCGAAACAGTCCGTTCCTCTTCGTCTTCTGAAGCGACTGCAGAGGACAGGCATGGTCGGGTGGCGCCGGAACATCGGTGCCGCCGTCCGCCAGCGGTTGGTAGAGGCCAACCACCAAGCCAGGACGTGCAACGCGTCCGCGGAACAGTCGACGAGCAACTGGCGCGTCCCCGCGCGCCTTGAAGGGTTGCGGCGAATTTCGCCGACCCGCGTGAACCGGAGAAGTAAATGGCGAACGAAGTGATCTCTTCGCAACCGTATTCGTTTACCGAGAAGAAACGCATCCGCAAGAGCTTCGCGAAGCGCGCGAGCGTCCTGCCGGTGCCGTTCCTGCTCGAAACGCAGCTCGCGTCGTATCGCGCGTTCCTGCAGGCGGACACGCCGGCCGGGGAGCGCAAGAACGAGGGCCTGCAGGCGGCGTTCACGTCGATTTTCCCGATCTCCAGCCATTCGGGCAACGCACGGCTCGAGTTCGTGGGCTTTTCGCTGCTCGCGCCGGCATTCGACGTCACCGAATGCCAGCAGCGCGGCCTCACCTATTGCTCGGCGCTGCGCGCCAAGGTCCGGCTCATCCTGATGGACAAGGAAGCGCCGAAGGAGACCGTCAAGGAGGTGAAGGAGCAGGAGGTCTACATGGGCGAGATCCCGCTCATGACGGACAACGGCTCCTTCATCATCAACGGCACCGAGCGTGTCATCGTTTCGCAGCTGCACCGATCGCCCGGCGTGTTCTTCGAGCACGACCGCGGCAAGACCCATTCGTCCGGCAAGCTCCTGTTCTCCGCGCGCGTGATTCCGTACCGCGGCTCGTGGCTCGACTTCGAGTTCGACCCCAAGGATTTCCTGTTCTTCCGGGTGGACCGCCGCCGCAAGATGCCGGTGACCACGCTGCTGAAGGCGATCGGCCTCACCAACGAGGACATCCTGAAGCAGTTCTTCGTCTTCGACACGTTCCACCTGTCGCCGAAGGGCGCGCAGCTCGAATTCGTGCCCGAGCGCCTGCGCGGCGAAATGGCGCGCTTCGACGTCGTGGGCAAGGACGGCAAGGTGATCGTGCCGCGCGACAAGCGGATCACGGCGCGGCATGTGCGTGAGCTGACCGAGGCCGGCGTAAAGCGGATCGTCGTGCCGGTCGACTACATCGTCGGTCGCGCGCTCGCGACCAACATCGTCGACAAGACGACCGGCGAAGTGCTGGCCAAGGCCAACGACGAGGTGACGGAGGAGCTGATGCAGAAGCTCGCCGACGCCGCCGTCACCGAGATCCAGACGATCTACACGAACGACCTCGACCAGGGCGCCTACATCTCGCAGACGCTGCGCACCGACGACACGCCCGACCAGACCGCCGCGCGGGTGGCGATCTACCGGATGATGCGGCCGGGCGAGCCGCCGACGGAGGACGCGGTCGAGACGCTGTTCCACGGCCTCTTCTTCTCCGAGGAGCGCTACGACCTGTCGGCCGTCGGCCGCATGAAGTTCAACCGTCGCGTGGGCCGCAGCGAGCTGAAGGGCACGGCCACGCTGACCAACGACGACATCATCGCCGTCATCAAGATCCTGGTCGAGCTCCGCAACGGCCGCGGCGAAATCGACGACATCGACCATCTGGGCAACCGCCGCGTGCGCTCGGTGGGCGAGCTTTCCGAGAACCAGTTCCGCTCGGGCCTCGTGCGCGTCGAGCGTGCGGTCAAGGAGCGCCTGGGCCAGGCGGAGAGCGAGAACCTGCTGCCGCACGATCTCATCAACGCCAAGCCCATTTCGGCCGCGATCAAGGAGTTCTTCGGCTCGTCGCAGCTGTCGCAGTTCATGGACCAGACCAATCCGCTGTCGGAAATCACGCACAAGCGTCGCGTGTCCGCGCTCGGGCCGGGGGGCCTCACGCGCGAGCGCGCCGGCTTCGAAGTGCGCGACGTGCACCCGACGCACTACGGCCGCGTGTGCCCGATCGAGACGCCGGAAGGCCCGAACATCGGCCTCATCAACTCGCTCGCCCTCTACGCCCGCACCAACGAGTACGGCTTCCTCGAGACGCCGTACCGCAAGGTCGTCAACGGCAAGGTGTCGGACGAGATCCATTACCTTTCCGCGATCGAGGAGGGCGCGTTCGTGATCGCGCAGGCGAATGCGACGCTCGACAAGTCGGGCAAGCTCAAGGACGAGCTCGTCTCCTGCCGCAGCCGCAACGAGTTCATGCTCGCCACGGCCGACAAGGTCAACTACATGGACGTCGCGCCGGCGCAGATCGTCTCGGTGGCGGCGTCGCTGATCCCGTTCCTCGAGCACGACGACGCAAACCGCGCGCTGATGGGCTCCAACATGCAGCGGCAGGCGGTGCCTTGCCTGCGCGCCGAAAAGCCGCTGGTCGGCACCGGCGTCGAGCGCACGGCGGCCGTCGACTCCGGCACCGCGGTGCAGGCGCGCCGCGGCGGCAAGGTCGACTACATCGATGCCAACCGGATCGTCGTTCGCGTCCACGACACGGAAACGGCCGCCGGCGACGTCGGCGTCGACATCTACAACCTGACCAAGTACACGCGCAGCAACCAGAACACCAACATCAACCAGCGTCCGCTGGTGCGCGTCGGAGACGTCATCGCGAAAGGCGACGTGATCGCCGACGGCGCGTCGACCGACATGGGCGAGCTCGCCCTCGGCCAGAACATGCTGGTCGCGTTCATGCCGTGGAACGGCTACAACTACGAGGACTCGATCCTGATCTCCGAGCGCGTGGTGGCCGACGACCGCTACACGTCGATCCACATCGAGGAGCTGTCGGTCGTCGCCCGCGACACCAAGCTCGGGCCCGAGGAGATCACGCGCGACATCTCGAGCCTCGGCGAGGCGCAGCTGGGCCGCCTCGACGACGCCGGCATCGTCTACATCGGCGCCGAAGTGGAGGCCGGAGACGTGCTGGTCGGCAAGGTGACGCCGAAGGGCGAGACGCAGCTGACGCCCGAAGAAAAGCTGCTGCGCGCGATCTTCGGCGAAAAGGCGTCCGACGTGAAGGACACGAGCCTGCGCGTGCCTTCGGGCATTTCGGGCTGCGTGATCGATGTGCAGGTGTTCACGCGCGAAGGCATCGAGCGCGACAAGCGCGCTGCGCAGATCATCGACGACGAGCTGAAGGGCTATCGCAAGGACCTGAACGACCAGCTGCGGATCGTCGAGAACGACGCGTTCGCGCGGATCGAGAAAATGCTCCTCGGCAAGCTGGTGAACGGCGGCCCGAAGCGCATCGCCAAGGGCACCAAGCTCACCAAGGAGTACCTGGACGGCGTTCCCCGCCACGACTGGTTCGACATCAGGCTCTCCGGCGAGGAATCGGCGCGGCAGCTCGAGGCGATGAAGGAATCGCTCGCCCAGCTGCGCGTCAAGTTCGACGCGATGTACGAGCACAAGAAGAAGAAGCTGACGCAGGGCGACGAGTTGCCGCCGGGCGTGCAGAAGATGGTCAAGGTCTACGTCGCGGTGAAGCGCCGCCTGCAGCCGGGCGACAAGATGGCCGGCCGGCACGGCAACAAGGGCGTGGTGTCGAAGATCGTGCCCGTGGAGGACATGCCGTACATGGCGGATGGCATGCCGGTCGACATCGTGCTCAACCCGCTCGGCGTGCCGTCGCGGATGAACGTGGGCCAGATCCTCGAAGTTCACCTTGGCTGGGCGGCCAAGGGTCTCGGCCGCAAGATCGACGAGCTGCTGAAGGCACAGGCCAAGGCAGCGGACGTGCGCAAGCTCCTCGAGAGGATCTACAACGGCACCGGCAAGCAGGAGGATCTGGGCTTGTTCGACGACGCCGAGATCCTGCGTCTCGCCGGCAACCTGACCGGCGGCGTGCCGTTCGCAACACCCGTGTTCGACGGCGCGACCGAGGTCGAGATCAAGGGCATGCTGGAGCTTGCGGGATTGCCGCAGTCGCGGCCAGGTCACGCTGCACGACGGGCGCACCGGCGAGGCGTTCGACCGCCAGGTCACCGTCGGCTACATGCACGTGCTGAAGCTGCACCACCTCGTCGACGACAAGATGCACGCCCGCTCGACGGGCCCGTACAGCCTCGTCACGCAGCAGCCGCTGGGCGGCAAGGCGCAGTTCGGCGGCCAGCGCTTCGGCGAAATGGAGGTCTGGGCGCTGGAAGCGTACGGCGCGGCGTACACGCTGCAGGAGATGCTCACGGTCAAGTCCGACGACGTCAACGGCCGGACCAAGGTCTACGAGAACATCGTCAAGGGCGAGCACAAGATCGAGGCCGGCATGCCGGAGTCGTTCAACGTGCTGGTGAAGGAAATCCGCTCGCTGGCGATCGACATCGACCTCGAGCGCTTCTGACGCCGGGAAGGGTGAGACGCCATCGCCGCGAGGAACTCGACGCAGGGCGGCTTGCTGTCCGTCCGGCGAGGTCCTCGTGGTTCACGAATTCGAATTTGCAGTTCCGAAGGTAATTAATCGGGAGCACGCATGAAAGCACTGCTCGATCTTTTCAAGCAGGTTACGCAGGAAGAGGAATTCGACGCGATCAAGACCGGCCTCGCGTCGCCGGAGAAGATCCGCTCGTGGTCGTACGGCGAAGTGAAGAAGCCGGAGACGATCAACTACCGGACCTTCAAGCCGGAACGCGACGGGCTCTTCTGCGCCAAGATCTTCGGGCCCGTGAAGGACTACGAGTGCCTGTGCGGCAAGTACAAGCGCCTGAAGCATCGCGGCGTCATCTGCGAGAAGTGCGGCGTCGAGGTGACGCTCGCCAAGGTTCGCCGCGAGCGGATGGGTCATATCGAGCTCGCGAGCCCCGTCGCGCACATCTGGTTCCTGAAGAGCCTGCCCTCGCGCATGGGGATGGTGCTCGACATGACGCTGCGCGACATCGAGCGCGTGCTGTACTTCGAAGCGTACGTGGTCACGGACCCGGGCCTGACGCCGCTCAATCGCGCGCAGCTCCTGACCGAGGACGACTACCTCGCCAAGCTCGAGCAGCACGGCGACGATTTCTCGGCGACGATGGGCGCCGAAGGCATTCGCGAGCTCCTGAAGGCGCTCGACGTGCCGCACGAGATCGAAAAGCTCCGGAAGGAGCTCGAAGCCACGGGGTCGGAAACCAAGATCAAGAAGATCGCCAAGCGCCTCAAGGTGCTGGAAGCCTTCCAGAAGTCGGGCATCAAGCCTGAATGGATGATCCTCGAAGTGCTGCCGGTGCTGCCGCCGGAGCTGCGACCGCTCGTCCCGCTGGACGGCGGCCGCTTCGCGACCTCGGACTTGAACGATCTCTACCGCCGCGTGATCAACCGCAACAACCGGCTGAAGCGGCTGCTCGAGCTCAAGGCCCCCGACATCATCGTCCGCAACGAGAAGCGGATGCTGCAGGAAGCCGTCGACAGCCTGCTCGACAACGGCCGGCGCGGCAAGGCCATGACGGGCGCCAACAAGCGTCCGCTGAAATCGCTCGCCGACATGATCAAGGGCAAGGGCGGCCGTTTCCGCCAGAACCTGCTCGGCAAGCGCGTCGACTACTCGGGCCGCTCGGTGATCGTCGTCGGCCCGCAATTGAAGCTGCACCAGTGCGGGCTGCCGAAACTGATGGCGCTCGAGCTCTTCAAGCCCTACATCTTCAACAAGCTGGAGACGATGGGGCTCGCCACGACCATCAAGGCGGCGAAGAAGATGGTCGAGGCGCAGGAGCCCGTCGTCTGGGACATCCTGGAGGACGTGATCCGCGAGCACCCGGTGATGTTGAATCGCGCGCCCACGCTGCACCGTCTCGGCATCCAGGCGTTCGAGCCGGTGCTGATCGAGGGCAAGGCGATCCAGCTGCATCCGCTGGTGTGCACGGCGTTCAATGCGGACTTCGACGGCGACCAGATGGCCGTCCACGTGCCGCTGTCGCTCGAGGCGCAGATGGAGGCACGCACGCTGATGCTGGCGTCGAACAACGTGCTCCTGCCCTCGAACGGCGAGCCCTGCATCGTGCCGTCGCAGGACATCGTGCTCGGCCTCTACTACGCGACGCGCGAGAAGATCAACGCCAAGGGCGAAGGGATGCTGTTCGCCGACATCGCCGAAGTTTCACGCGCGTACGAAGCGCGGCAGGTCGAGCTGCACGCGAAAATCCACGTGCGGCTGAAGCAGGTCGACACCGGCGCCGGCGGCGAGAAGATCGAAAAGATCGTCCGCTTCGAGACGACCGTCGGCCGGGCGCTGCTGTCGGAGATCCTTCCGGCGGGACTGCCCTTCGACAACATCAACAAGCCGCTCAAGAAGAAGGAGATCTCGCGGATCATCAACGCGAGTTTCCGCCGCTGCGGCCTGCGCGAAACGGTGATCTTCGCCGACAAGCTGATGCAGGCGGGGTACAGCCTGGCGACGCGCGGCGGCATCTCGTTCGCCGCCGACGACATGCTGGTGCCGGCCGAGAAGCACACGATCATCGCCAAGTCCGAAGCGGAGGTGAAGGAGATCGAGGCGCAGTACACCTCGGGTCTCGTCACGCAGGGCGAGCGTTACAACAAGGTGGTCGACATCTGGGGTCGCGCGGGCGACGACATCGCAAAGGCGATGATGAGCCAGCTCGGCACCGAAAACGTGATCGACCGTGACGGCAAGACCGTGAAGCAGGAGTCGTTCAATTCCATCTACATGATGGCGGACTCCGGCGCCCGCGGCTCGGCGGCGCAGATCCGGCAGCTGGCGGGGATGCGCGGCCTGATGGCGAAGCCCGACGGCTCGATCATCGAGACGCCGATCACCGCGAATTTCCGCGAGGGCCTGAACGTGCTGCAGTACTTCATCTCCACGCACGGCGCGCGCAAGGGCCTCGCCGACACCGCGTTGAAGACGGCCAATTCCGGATACCTCACGCGGCGCCTCGTCGACGTGACGCAGGATCTCGTCGTCACCGAGGACGATTGCGGCACCACCAATGGCGTGGCCATGAAGGCGCTGGTCGAGGGTGGCGAAGTGATCGAGGCGCTGCGCGAGCGGATCCTCGGCAGAAGCGTCGCCGCCGAAGTCGTCAATCCCGAGACGCAGGAGGCGCTCTACCATCCGGGCACGCTGCTGGGCGAGGACGAGGTCGACCAGAATCGAGCAACTCGGCATCGACGAAGTGAAAGTGCGCACGCCGCTCACCTGCGACACGCGCTACGGGCTGTGCGCGACGTGCTATGGACGCGACCTCGGCCGCGGCCACCTCGTCAACGTCGGCGAAGCGGTCGGCGTGATCGCCGCGCAGTCGATCGGCGAGCCCGGCACGCAGCTCACGATGCGCACGTTCCACATCGGCGGCGCGGCGTCCCGGACGGCAGCTGCGTCGCAGCTCGAGAGCAAGTCGGCCGGCACGCTGCGCTTCTCGGCGCAGATGCGCTACGTCACCAACGCGAAGGGCGAGCTCGTCGTGATCGCCCGCTCGGGCGAAGTGACGGTCCACGACGAGAACGGCCGCGAGCGCGAGCGCCACAAGGTGCCGTACGGCGCGACGCTGCAGGTGAAGGAAGGCGACGTGGTCAAGGCCGGCAAGGTGCTGGCGACGTGGGACGCGACGTCGCGCCCGATCGTGACCGAATACCCGGGCCGCGTGAAGTTCGAGAACGTCGAGGAAGGCGTGACGGTGGCAAAGCAGGTCGACGAAGTCACCGGCCTGTCGACGCTCGTCGTCATCGACCCCAAGCGCCGCGCGGGTGCGGCGGCCAAGGGCGTGCGGCCGCAGGTCAAGCTGCAGGACGACAAGGGCGACGAGATCAAGCTGCCGGGCTCGGAACTGTCGGTCAACATCACGTTCCAGCTGGGCTCGATCATCACGGTGAAGGACGGCCAGCAGGTCGGCGTCGGCGAGGTGCTGGCGCGGATCCCGCAGGAGACGTCGAAGACGCGCGACATCACGGGCGGTCTGCCGCGCGTGGCCGAGCTCTTCGAGGCGCGCGCGCCGAAGGACGCCGGCACGCTGGCCGAGGTCACCGGCACCGTTTCGTTCGGCAAGGACACGAAGGGCAAGCAGCGCCTCGTGATCACCGATCTCGACGGCGTCGCGCACGAGTATCTGATCCCGAAGGACAAGCACGTGACGGCGCACGACGGCCAGGTGGTGAACAAGGGCGAGTCGATCGTCGATGGCCCGGCGGATCCGCACGACATCCTTCGGCTTCTCGGCGTGGAGGCGCTCGCGCGCTACATCACGGACGAGGTGCAGGACGTCTACCGGCTGCAGGGCGTGAAGATCAACGACAAGCACATCGAGGTGATCGTGCGGCAGATGCTGCGCCGCGTGCAGGTCACCGACGCGGGCGACACGCGCTTCATCGTCGGAGAGCAGGCCGAGCGATCGGATCTGCTGGACGAAAACGACAAGACGACGAAGGAGGAGGGCAAGCGGGGCGCGACCTACGAGCATCTGCTGCTCGGGATCACCAAGGCGTCGCTGTCGACCGATTCGTTCATCTCGGCGGCGTCGTTCCAGGAAACGACGCGCGTGCTGACCGAAGCGGCGATCATGGGCAAGAAGGACGATCTCCGCGGCCTGAAGGAGAACGTGATCGTCGGCCGATTGATTCCGGCGGGCACGGGCCTCGCGTACCACAATGCGCGGAAGAAACAGAAGCTGCTGGGACCCGAGGCCGGATTTGTCGCGCCGGGCGAAGAGGTGCCCGCGGCGGAAGGCGAAGCCGCGGCGACGACTCCGGAGATCTCCGCCGACGCGGCCTGAGCCTTGCCGCATCGGCGTCGGAGGGCCGGCGGAGCGATCCGCCGGCCCTTTTCTTCCAGGGTCGCCCCGTCAGGCGCGCCGCATGCGCGCCGCCGGCCGGCTTGCGGGGCGGCGCGCGGGCGGGGCGGGACGCCACACGTCCGCCATGACGTCGACGAGCGCGCGCATCTCGGGCTCCTCGCGCTTTTCGTTGGCGTAGATGAACTGCAGCGTGGTCGTGAGGCGCGTCTCCGGCAGGATCGACGAGCTCGCCGGCGGCCTGGCCCTCCTGTGCAAGGTCCTCGCGGACCAGCGCCACGCCGAGACCCGACGCGACGAGCGAGCGAATCACCGCTTCGTTGTCCGCTTCGATCAGCGTGGTCGGCGCGCTGCCACGCTCCTCGAAGAGCCGGGTAGCGAGCACGTGGTGGGTGCTGATCGGCGGCGCCATCAGCCACGGCAGCGCTGCGATGTCGGCCCACTTGGCGCGTTCGACCTTGTCTTGCCAGGCGGCTGGCGCGGTGACGCGGTAGGCGATTTCGCGGAGTGGGATCGAGCCCACGGCGGGGTGCGCGAGATCACCGTAGTAGAAGCTGGCGTCCAGTGCCCCGTCGCGCACTTTTTCGAAAGCAGCGCCGGAGACCTCGTGATGCAGTTCGATCTCGAGAAGCGGAAACCGCTCGGTCGCCAGGGTCAGGAAGTCGGCAAGGCGGATGAACCCGGGATCGGACAGGGTTCCGACGCGGACATGGCCGGTGACCGAGCCCTCCATGGCACGTGCCTTCCCGTGCAGCGCGGCCGCATCCGCCAGGACCTTGGTCGCTTCAGGGAGCAGGCGCTTGCCGGCGGCTGTCAGTGTCATCCCGGCCGGGCCGCGCTCGAAGAGCTGTACGCCAAGCTCGTCCTCGAGCGCCTTGATCTGCGCGCTCAATGCCGGCTGGCTCAGGTGCAGCCGCTCGGCTGCGCGGGTGAGGTGACCGAGTTCGGCGACTGCCGCGAAACCGCGTAGTTGGTAGAGCTCCATCGTGTCCAGTCAAGGGAACCAGGGAGGCCCAGAATGGCACAATAATGTTGCAATGCACCAACGCTTCCCGCTTCATCAGTTGCAATTATACCATTGATCCAAAACGATGATTTGATTCCTACCTCGTCTGCCTCTATGTTGTCATTGTGCGGCGCATCACAAGTGCGCCGAGAGTACACCCCTCGATGAGCCCGTAAGGCGGGCAGGAGAGCCAACCGTATGAAAGTTATGAATATTCAGCGCAAGACTCCGCTTTTTTCCGGCGTGATCGACATTATCGCCGAATCCCTGGGACGGCCGCCGGTCCCGGCCGCGACACAAGCCGCAAATGCCGCGACTTGGGGCCCTGCCGCCGGGAGCATCCCCAAGGCTGCTTCGGCACCCGCGACACCCGCCGAACCGGGCCGGCTTGCACGTGCGGGTGCCTGGCTGTGGCAGCGCCAGTTGCGCGGAGTAGACGCTTACATCGCGCGGGCCGATGGCATGTTCGCCGCTCTTGACCGCTGGCTGTGGAAGCAGCGGATGCGCGAGACGGAAGCCTGGCTCGCGCAGTCGCGCGATGTTTTCGAGCTGGAGGCGCGAATCCGCCAGCTTGAACGCGGTCCCGACAGCCGAAGCTGCTGACCCCCTTGGCAGTTGCGCCGCGGGCCGATTCCGCGCCGCAGCACGGTGTTGACCGTCCATCGGTTATCCCCTTATAATCGCAGTCTTTTCGCCCCTCGTTTCGCCGCAAATTCGCGAGCGACGGGCAGCGTACCCGGTGCAACGCGAAGTGCGTTGCGCCGTGGCGCAAGAAAGGTGGCCTCGGCGGCGCGCAAGCGTCCAGCTGGGCCACTTTGATTTTGTCGCGGACGAGAAGACGGGGATGAGCCCTGCGGTGGTTGGCAAATTGCGCCAACGGCGGCACCGCACACTCAGGACAATTCAGCGGGCTAACCAAAATGCGCAATACGGGCGCATAGGCAAACGCGGAAGAAGCTTTCATGCCAACCATCAATCAGCTCGTGCGGAAGGGCCGTACGGCCCCCGTCTCGAAAAGCAAGGTACCGGCGCTCCAGCAGAGCCCGCAGAAACGCGGCGTGTGCACGCGCGTTTACACGACGACGCCCAAGAAGCCCAATTCCGCGTTGCGGAAGGTCGCGAAGGTGCGGCTTACCAACGGCTTCGAGGTGATCAGCTACATCGGCGGCGAAGGCCACAACCTGCAGGAGCACTCGGTCGTGCTGATCCGCGGCGGCCGCGTCAAGGATCTGCCGGGCGTTCGCTACCACATGGTGCGCGGCAGCCTCGACACCGCGGGCGTCAAGGACCGGAAGCAGGCGCGTTCGAAGTACGGCGCCAAGAAGCCCAAGGCCGCCTGACGTCGATCGAGGCCCTTCGCCGAATAGAGATCCGAGGAAAAACATGCCCCGTCGCAGAGAAGTCCCCAAGCGCGAGATCCTGCCCGATCCGAAGTACACGAACACGGATGTCGCGAAATTCGTCAACGTGCTGATGACCGCCGGCAAGAAGTCGGTCGCCGAGCGCATCCTCTACGGCGCGTTCGAGTCGATCGCGAAGAAGGGCGGCAAGGATCCGCTGGAAGTCTTCAATCTGGCGCTCGCAAACTCGCGGCCGACGGTCGAGGTCAAGAGCCGTCGCGTGGGCGGCGCCAATTTCCAGGTCCCCGTCGAGGTACGCCCCGTGCGCCGAATGGCACTCGCGATGCGCTGGATCCGCGAAGCGGCGCGCAAGCGCGGCGAAAAGTCGATGGGCCAGCGGCTCGCGGCGGAACTCCTCGAGGCCTCGGAGGGCCGCGGCGGCGCGGTCAAGAAACGCGAGGAAGTGCACCGGATGGCCGAAGCGAACAAGGCCTTCTCGCATTTCCGGTTCTGATACTGCAGAACGACAACAGAGAACACGACAGGACGGCAATGGGTCCGCGCGGAATCCGATTTTCCGTGGACCATTACAGGCTGAAGACGAAAAGTGCCCCGATCTACTCCCATCGACAGGTATCGCAACATTGGCATCAGTGCCCACATTGACGCCGGCAAGACCACGACCACCGAACGCATCCTGTTCTACACCGGCGTCTCGCACAAGATCGGCGAGGTCCATGACGGCGCGACCGTGATGGACTGGATGGAGCAGGAGCGGGAGCGCGGGATCACGATCACGTCGGCCGCCACCACCTGCTTCTGGAAGGGGATGGACAACAATCATCCCGAGCACCGGATCAACATCATCGACACGCCGGGCCACGTCGACTTCACGATCGAGGTCGAGCGCTCGATGCGCGTGCTGGACGGCGCGTGCATGGTCTATTGCGCGGTGGGCGGCGTGCAGCCGCAGTCGGAGACGGTGTGGCGACAGGCCAACAAGTACAAGGTGCCGCGCCTGGCGTTCGTCAACAAGATGGACCGCCAGGGCGCGAGCTTCTTCAAGGTTCACGACCAGATGAAGTCGAGGCTCAAGGCGAACCCCGTCCCGGTCCAGATTCCGATCGGTGCCGAGGAGAAATTCGAGGGGGTCGTCGACCTGATCCAGATGAAGGCCATCTACTGGGACGAGGCGTCGCAGGGAATGAAGTTCGACCTGCGCGAAATTCCCGCCGATCTCGTCGACTCCGCCAAGGAATGGCGCGAGAAGATGGTCGAAAACGCGGCCGAAGCGAACGAAACGCTGATGAACAAGTATCTCGAGGGCGGCGAGCTCTCGGTCGCCGACATCAAGCTCGGCCTGCGCACGCGCACGATCGCGAGCGAGATCGTGCCGATGCTCTGCGGCTCCGCGTTCAAGAACAAGGGCGTGCAGGCGATGCTCGACGCCGTGATTGATTTCATGCCGGCGCCGACGGACATCCCTCCGGTCAAGGGCGAACTCGACAACGGCAAGATCGGCGAGCGTCGCGCGGCCGACGACGAACCGTTCGCGGGCCTCGCGTTCAAGATCATGACCGACCCGTATGTCGGGCAGCTCATCTTCTTCCGCGTCTACTCGGGTGTGGTCAAGACCGGCGACACGGTCTACAACCCGATCAAGGGGCGCAAGGAGCGGCTGGGCCGCATCCTGCAGATGCACGCGAACCAGCGCGAGGAAATCAAGGAAGTGTACGCCGGCGACATCGCTGCCGCGGTCGGCCTCAAGGAAGCGACGACCGGCGACACGCTGTGCGATCCGCAGCACGAGATCACGCTCGAGAAGATGATCTTCCCGGAGCCGGTGATCCACGTCGCGGTCGAACCCAAGACGAAGGCCGACCAGGAAAAGATGGGCATCGCGCTCAATCGACTGGCGCAGGAAGACCCGTCTTTTCGAGTGCGCACCGACGAAGAATCGGGGCAGACGATCATCTCGGGAATGGGTGAGCTGCACCTCGAGATCCTGGTCGACCGGATGAAGCGCGAGTTCGGCGTCGAGGCGAACGTCGGCGCGCCGCAGGTCGCGTACCGCGAGGCGATCAAGAAGCTGGTGGAGCAGGAAGGTAAGTTCATCAAGCAATCGGGCGGCCGCGGCCAGTACGGTCACGTCTGGCTCAAGGTGGAGCCGAACGCGCAGGGCAAGGGCTTCGAGTTCGTCGATGCGATCAAGGGCGGCACGGTGCCGCGCGAGTTCATTCCCGCGGTCGAGAAGGGTCTGCGCGAGACGCTGCCCAACGGCGTTCTTGCGGGGTTCCCGGTCGTCGACGTCAAGGTCACGCTGTTCGACGGCAGCTCGCACGACGTCGACAGCAACGAGAACGCGTTCAAGATGGCCGCGTCGATGGCGTTCAAGGACGGCATGCGCAAGGCCTCGCCCACGCTGCTCGAGCCGATGATGGCCGTCGAAGTGGAAACGCCCGAGGACTTCATGGGCAACGTCGTCGGTGACCTGTCGTCGCGGCGCGGCATGATCCAGGGCATGGACGACATGCCCACGGGCAAGGTGATCAAGGCCGAAGTGCCGCTCGCGGAGATGTTCGGCTACTCCACCACGTTGCGTTCGCTGTCGCAGGGACGCGCGACATACACGATGGAATTCAAGCACTACACCGAGGCGCCCAGAAGCATCGCCGACGGCATCATCAATCGCGACAATCCCGACAAGGGACCTAAAAAGTAACGAGGAGCCGATATGGCCAAGGGCAAATTCGAGCGGACGAAGCCGCACGTGAACGTGGGGACGATAGGGCACGTGGATCACGGGAAGACGACGCTGACGGCGGCGATGACGCTGGTGCTGTCGAAGAAGTACGGTGGGGAGGTGAGGGCGTACGACCAGATTGACAACGCGCCGGAGGAGAAGGCGCGGGGGATCACGATCAACACGGCGCACGTGGAGTACGTGACGGAGAAGCGGCACTACGCGCACGTGGACTGTCCGGGGCACGCGGACTACATCAAGAACATGATCACTGGGGCGGCGCAGATGGACGGGGCGATCCTGGTGGTGAGTGCGGCGGACGGGCCGATGCCGCAGACGCGGGAGCACATTCTGCTGGCGCGGCAGGTGGGGGTGCCGTTTATCGTTGTGTACATGAACAAGGCGGACATGGTGGACGACAAGGAGCTGTTGGAGCTCGTCGAGATGGAGGTCCGCGAGTTGCTGTCGAAGTACCAGTTTCCTGGGGACAAGACGCCGATCATCATCGGCAGCGCGAAGATGGCGCTGGAGGGTGACAAGAGCGAGATGGGGGAGGGGTCGATCTTCAAGCTGGCGGAGGCGCTGGACAGTTATATTCCGCAGCCGCAGCGGCTGATCGACGGACCGTTTCTGATGCCGGTGGAGGACGTGTTCTCGATTTCGGGTCGGGGGACGGTGGTGACGGGGCGGGTGGAGCGGGGGATTGTGAAGGTGGGGGACAACCTGGAGATTGTGGGGTTGAAGCCGACCTTGGCGACGGTGTGCACGGGGGTGGAGATGTTCCGCAAGCTGTTGGACCAGGGGCAGGCTGGGGACAACGTTGGGGTGCTGCTGCAGGGGGACGAAGCGGGAGGAGGTCGAGCGCGGGCAGGTGCTGGCCAAGCCGGGGAGCATCACGCCGCACACGAAGTTCAGCTGCGAGGTGTACGTGCTGTCGAAGGACGAGGGGGGGAGGCACACGCCGTTCTTTCCGGGGTACCGGCCGCAGTTTTATTTCCGCACGACGGACGTGACGGGGAGCTGCGAGCTGCCGGCGGGGACGGAGATGGTGATGCCTGGGGACAACATCGGGATGACGGTGACGCTGATAGCGCCGATTGCGATGGAAGAGGGGTTGCGGTTTGCGATCCGCGAGGGTGGCCGGACGGTGGGCGCCGGCGTGGTGGCCAAGGTCATCGAGTGACCACAACGAAGCACGAGCGACGAGCAACGATTTTTCCCAGGGCGAAGGCCCAGCGAGGGTTCAATGAACAACCAACGCATCCGCATCCGGCTGAAGGCGTTCGATTACAAGCTTATCGACCAGTCCGCGATGGAGATCGTCGAGACGGCAAAGCGCTCCGGCGCCGTCGTGCGCGGCCCGGTGCCGCTGCCGACGAAGATCGAGCGCTACAACGTGCTTCGCTCGCCGCACGTTAACAAGACGTCGCGCGACCAGTTCGAGATCCGGACGCACCTGCGGCTGATGGACATCATCGACCCGACCGACAAGACGGTCGACCAGCTGATGAAGCTCGACCTTCCCGCCGGCGTGGACGTGGAAATCAAGCTGCAGTAACGAATTGGGGCAAGCCGCCGGTCAATCGTAATCGGCGGCCTCATCTTGGCAAAACAAGGAACATCAAAATGTCTCTCGGACTGGTAGGACGCAAAATCGGGATGACGCGCATCTTCACCGACGACGGCAGCGCCGTCCCGGTGACCGTGCTCGACGTCGCGAACAACCGCGTTACGCAGATCAAGACGCCGGAAACCGACGGCTACGCCGCGGTCCAGGTGACGTTCGGCAAGCGGCGCGCCTCGCGCGTTTCGAAGCCGCAGGCCGGCCACCTCGCGAAGGCCGGTGTGGAAGCGGGCGAGCTGCTGCGCGAATTTCACGTCGCGGCAGGCGAGCTTGCCGAACTCAAGGTGGGCGGCGTGATCGGCGTCGACACGTTCAAGGTCGGCGAGCTCGTCGACGTGACCGGGACGACCAAGGGACGCGGTTTTTCCGGCGTGATTCGCCGTCACAACTTCAGCTCGAACCGCGCCTCGCACGGCAATTCGCGCTCGCACAATTCGCCGGGCTCGATCGGCATGGCGCAGGATCCGGGCCGCGTGTTTCCAGGCAAGCGCATGGCCGGCCAATACGGCAACGTGACGCGCACGACGCAAACGCTCAAGGTCGTCCGTGTCGACGCCGAGCGCGGCCTGCTGCTGGTGAAGGGCTGCGTGCCCGGCGCGGAGGGTGGCCACATCGTCGTCCGTCGCGCGGCGAAGACGCCCGCGAAGAAGGGGGCGTGACCATGGATCTCAAGCTGATCAACGGGGACGGCAAGCCGGCAGCGACCGTCGCCGGGTCGGACGCGCTGTTCGCGCGCGACTACAACGAGCCGCTCATCCACCAGCTCGTCACCGCGTACCAGGCAAACGCGCGCAGCGGCAATCGCAAGCAGAAGGGCCGCGCCGACATCAACAAGTCGCACAAGAAACCGTGGGCCCAGAAGGGCACGGGCCGTGCTCGCGCAGGTCAGGCCAACAGCCCGCTGTGGCGCGGCGGCGGCAAGATCTTCCCGAGTTCCCCCGACGAGAACTTCTCGCACAAGGTCAATCGCAAGATGTACCGGGCGGGCGTCGCCGCGATCCTGTCGCAGCTCGTGCGCGAGGGGCGTCTTGCCGTGATCGACGGCATCGCCATCGAGGCGCCGAAGACGAAGCTCTTTTCGCAGAAGATCAAGGCGCTCGGCCTTACCGGCACCGTGCTTGTCGTCACGGACCAGTTCGACGACAACCTGTTCCTGTCGTCGCGCAACCTGCCGGACGTGCTGGTGCTCGAAACCCGCGAAGTCGATCCCGTCAGCCTGGTGCGCTTCAACAACGTGGTGCTGACGAAGGGCGCGCTGACGCAATTCGAGGAGATGCTGGGATGACCACGGTGAGACAGTTCAATTCCGAGCGCCTCGCGGTGGTGCTGCTTGCGCCGGTCGTGTCCGAGAAGGGCACGTACATCGCCGACAAGCACTCGCAGGTGATCTTCAAGGTCATGCCCGATGCGACCAAGCCGGAGGTCAAGGCGGCCGTCGAGGCGATGTTCAAGGTCGAAGTGAAAAGCGTCCAGATCGTCAATGTCGGCGGCAAGGTGAAGCGCTTCGGGCAATACACGGGCCGGCGCCGCAGCTGGAAGAAGGCCTACGTTTGCCTGAAGGCGGGCCAGGAAATCAACTTCGCGGCGGAGAAGTAGATATGCCCCTGCAAAAAGTCAAACCGACGTCACCCGGCCGCCGCGCCGTGGTCAAGGTCGTCCACCCGAACCTGTACAAGGGGCGGCCGGTCGACTCGCTCACCGAGAGCCAGAAGCGCGGCTCCGGGCGCAACAACAACGGCCACATCACGATGCGGCACAAGGGCGGCGGCCACAAGCAGCAATACCGGGTCGTCGACTTCAAGCGCAACAAGGACGAGGTCGCGGCAAAGGTCGAGCGGCTCGAGTACGACCCGAACCGCAGCGCGCATCTCGCCCTCCTGCTCTACGCCGACGGCGAACGCCGCTACATGATCGCCCCGCGGGGCGTCACCGTTGGCGCGACGCTGCAGTCAGGTCCCGAAGCGCCGATCAAGCCGGGCAATTGCCTTCCGCTGCGCAACATCCCGGTCGGCACGACGATCCACTGCATCGAGATGCTGCCGGGCAAGGGCGCGCAGCTCGCCCGCTCGGCCGGCGCCGGCGTCCAGCTGCTCGCACGCGAAGGCGAGTATGCGCAGCTGCGGCTGCGCTCGGGCGAGATTCGCAAGGTCCACGTGAACTGCCGCGCAACCATCGGCGAAGTCGGCAACGAGGAACACAGCCTGCGCTCGATCGGCAAGGCCGGCGCCAACCGCTGGCGCGGCATCCGTCCGACGGTGCGCGCGATTTCGATGAACCCGGTCGACCACCCGATGGGCGGGCGCACCAACGGCGGCGGCGGCCGGCACCACCCGGTGTCGCCGTGGGGAACGCCGGCCAAGGGCTACAAGACGCGCAAGAACAAGCGCACGGATTCGATGATCGTGCGCCGCCGGCACGCGACCAAAGGCTAAACGAGGGGTAATCCGAGATGTCACGCTCGATCAAGAAGGGTCCGTTCGTCGATGGCCACCTGCTCGCCAAGGTGGACGCCGCGCGCGCGACCAACGACAAGAAGCCGATCAAGACCTGGTCTCGCCGGTCGACGATCACGCCCGATTTCGTGGGCCTCACGATCGCCGTCCACAACGGCAAGCAGCACATCCCGGTGTACGTGTCCGAGAACATGGTCGGCCACAAGCTCGGCGAATTCGCGCTGACCCGCACGTTCAAGGGACATTCGTCCGACAAGAAGGTCGCGGCGCCCGCGGCGCAGGCAAAGAAGTAGGAGAACGCGATGGAAACCAAGGCAATCCTGCGCGGCGTCCGGCTGTCGGCCCAGAAGGGGCGGCTCGTCGCCGACCAGATCCGCGGCCTGCCGGTCGACAAGGCGCTCAACGTCCTCGCCTTCAGCCCGAAGAAGGGCGCCGTGATCATCAAGAAGGTGCTCGAGTCGGCGATCGCCAACGCCGAGCACAACGACGGCGCCGACGTCGACGAGCTCCGCGTGAAGACGATCTACGTCGACAAGGCCGAGAGCCTTCGCCGCTTCACCGCGCGCGCCAAGGGCCGTGGCAACGTCATCCTGAAGCAGACCTGCCACATCCACGTCGTCGTCGGCGACGGCAAATAAGGAAACAGCATGGGACAGAAAATCCATCCGACCGGATTCCGCCTCGCCGTCACGCGCAACTGGACGTCGAAGTGGTTCGCCAACAGCAAGAATTTTGCGCCGACGCTGAAGGAAGACATCAAGGTCCGCGAGTACCTGAAGAAGAAGCTCGGCCATGCCTCGGTCGGCAAGATCACCATCGAGCGCCCGGCGAAGAATGCGCGGATCACGATCCACAGCGCCCGGCCGGGTGTGGTCATCGGCAAGAAGGGCGAGGACATCGAAACGTTGCGCGCCGACCTGCGCCGGATGATGGGCGGCGAGGTCGGGCTCAACATCGAGGAAATCCGCAAGCCCGAGATCGACGCCCAGCTGATCGCCGACTCGATCGGCCAGCAGCTCGAAAAGCGGATCATGTTCCGCCGGGCGATGAAGCGCGCGATGCAGAACGCAATGCGCCTCGGCGCGCAGGGCATCAAGATCATGTGCGCGGGACGGCTGAACGGCATCGAAATCGCACGGACCGAGTGGTACCGCGAAGGTCGGGTGCCGCTTCACACGTTGCGCGCCGACATCGATTATGGTTTCTCCGAGGCGCGCACGACCTACGGCGTGATCGGCATCAAGGTTTGGGTGTTCAAGGGCGAGGTGCTGGCGCACAACGCGGAACCGGCGGCCCCTGCCCCGGCGCCGGAAGCGCCGAAGCGTCCGCGCCGAGCGGGAGTGAAGAATGCTGCAGCCAGCTAGAAGGAAGTACCGCAAGGAACAGAAGGGCCGCAACAAGGGCGTTGCGACCATCGGCAACAAGGTGAGCTTCGGCGAATACGGCTTGAAGGCCGTCGGCCGCGGACGCCTCACCGCGCGCCAGATCGAAGCGGCGCGGCGGGCGATGACGCGCCACATCAAGCGCGGCGGTCGCGTCTGGATCCGGATTTTCCCGGACAAGCCGGTGTCGCAGAAGCCGGCCGAGGTCCGCATGGGCAACGGCAAGGGCAACCCCGAGTATTACGTTGCGGAGATCGTTCCCGGCAAGGTGCTCTACGAGATGGACGGCGTCGAGGAGATCGTGGCGCGGGAGGCGTTCGCGCTTGCCGCGGCCAAGCTGCCGATCCGCACGACGTTCATCCACCGCCTGGTCGGCGGCTGACGGAGGACTCGATGAAGATTGCGCAGACCAAGAAGGCTCTCGCGGCAAAGTCGCCGGCGGAGCTGAAGACCGAGCTCGACGCGCTCCTCAAGGAGCAGTTCGGGCTGCGGATGCAGAACGCAACCCAGCAGCTCGCGAACAACGCGAAGATCAAGCTCGTGCGCCGCAATATCGCGCGCACGCGCACGCTGATCCACCAGAAGGGTTAGAGGGCACGACCACCATGACCGAACAGACGCAGGCCGGGACTGCCCCGGCGCCCAAGAAGACCATCGTCCACACGCTCACGGGCCGGGTGGTCAGCGACAAGATGGACAAGACCGTCACGGTCCTGGTCGAGCGGCGCGTGAAGCATCCGCTCTACGGCAAGGTCGTCACGAAGAGTCACAAGTTCCACGCGCACGACGAGAAGAACGAGTTCAAGGAGGGCGATCTGGTCGAGATCGAGGCCTGCCGGAAGCTGGCCAAGACGAAGGCCTACCGGGTCACCCGCCTGATCGAAAAGGCAAAGGAGATCTAACTCCTTGATTCAGAAACAGGGTTGCAGAAGCAGGGAAACGCTGTCATAATTTTCGTTTCCCCGACGCTGCCCTGACGTTTCAAATCACGGGCCGCGCCGCGGGTCTTCCCCGGACGGGGTCCAAAACTGGCCGCGGCATCTTTTCGCCGCGACCGTCGCCGCATTTTTCCACGCGGCGCCGGCGCGCACCGCGGGTTAAGTTGGAGAAGCAATGATCCAGATGCAATCGATGCTGGAGGTCGCCGACAACACCGGCGCCCGCCGAGTCATGTGTATCAAGGTGCTGGGCGGCTCCAAGCGCCGCTACGCGCACATCGGCGACGTGATCAAGGTCAGCATCAAGGATGCGGCCCCGCGCGGTCGCGTCAAGAAGGGCGAAATCTACAACGCCGTCGTGGTGCGCACGCGCCACGGCGTGCGCCGCGACGACGGCGCCAGGGTTCGCTTCGACACGAACGCGGCCGTGCTGCTCACCCCGAAACTCGAGCCGATCGGCACCCGCATATTCGGGCCGGTCACGCGCGAGCTGCGCACCGAGCGGTTCATGAAGATCGTGTCGCTGGCGCCGGAAGTGCTGTAAGCGGAAACTGCGGGAGCATCGAATGCGCAAGATCAAGAAGGGCGACAACGTCGTCGTCATCGCCGGCCGCGACAAGGGCAAGCGTGGCCAGGTCACGCTCGTTTCGGCCACGCACGTCGTCGTCGCCGGCGTGAACCAGGTGAAGAAGAGCCAGCGGCCCAATCCGATGAAGGGCGAGCAGGGCGGCATCGTCAGCAAGGACATGCCGCTCCACATCTCCAACGTCGCGCTGTGGAATCCGGTGACGCAGAAAGCCGACCGCGTCGGCATCCGCATCCTCGACGACGGCCGCAGGGTCCGCTTCTACAAGTCCAACGGCGAGCAGATCACCGCGTAACGAGAGACAGCCATGGCCCGCCTCAAGGAAATCTACAGGAACGAAATCGTCCCCGCGCTCACCAAGCAGTTCGGGTACAAGTCGACGATGGAAGTGCCGCGTATCACCAAGATCGTCCTCAACATGGGTGTGGGCGAGGCGACCGGCGACAAGAAGCTGCTCGAGAACGCGGCGAGCGACATGCAGAAGGTGTCGGGACAAAAGCCGGTGATCACCAAGGCGAAGAAGGCGATCGCCGCCTTCAAGATCCGCGAGGGCTATCCGATCGGCTGCATGGTGACGCTGCGGCAGGAGCGGATGTACGAATTTCTCGACCGCCTCGTCTCGATCTCGCTGCCACGGGTGCGGGACTTCCGGGGCGTGTCCGGCCGCTCGTTCGACGGCCGCGGAAACTTCAACATGGGCGTCAAGGAACAGATCATCTTTCCCGAGATCGAGTACGACAAGATCGACACGATCCGCGGGATGAACATCACCATCGCGACGACCGCGAAGACCGACGCGGAGGCGAAGGCGCTGCTGGCCGCGTTCCGCTTCCCGTTCAAGAACTGAGGACCTCATGGCGAAACTGTCCCTGATCAACCGCGACGAGAAGCGCCGCGCCCTGGTGAAGAAATTCGCCAAGAAGCGCGCGATGCTGGTCGCCATCATGAACAACACCAAGGCGTCCGACGAGGACCGCATGGCAGCGCGCCTCAAGGTGCAGCAGCTGCCGCGCAACGCGAATCCGACTCGCTTGCGCAACCGCTGCGCGATCACCGGCCGCCCGCGCGGCTATTTCCGCAAGTTCGGCCTCGGCCGCAACAAGCTGCGGGAATTCGCCATGCGCGGCGAGGTGCCGGGCGTCGTCAAGGCCAGCTGGTGATGTACCCAACTGAGCGTACGGGAACGAGGGTGAACCGATGAGTATGACCGATCCGATCGCCGACATGCTGACGCGCATCCGCAATGCGCAGATGGTCGAGCAGACCGTCGTCGTGATGCCGTCGTCGAAGGTCAAGCTGGCCATCGCGAAAGTGCTGAAGGACGAAGGCTACATCGAGGGCTTCAAGGTCTCGGGCGAGGCCGCGAAGTCCGTGCTCGAGATCGCGCTTCGCTATTACGCGGGGCGGCCGGTGATCGAGAAGATCGAGCGCGTCTCGAAGCCGGGACTGCGCATCTACAAGGGCAAGGACGAGATCCCGCGCGTGATGAACGGCCTCGGCATCGCCATCGTCTCGACGTCGCACGGCGTGATGACCGACCGCAAGGCGCGCGCCTCCGGCGTCGGCGGCGAAGTGCTCTGCATCGTCGCCTAAGCGGCAACCGAGCGGAAATAGAGCGACAAGGAACAACGATGTCTCGCATCGGCAACAACCCCATTCCGCTGCCCGCCAAGGTCGAAGTGACGCTGGCTGCCGGCTCGATCACCGTCAAGGGTCCGCTCGGCTCGCTGACGCGCACGTACGGAAGCAGCGTCTCCATCGAGAAGAACGGCGACACGCTGGTGTGCAAGGCTGCCAACGAGGAAGCACGGCCGATGCACGGCACGCTGCGCGCGCTGGTGGCGAACATGGTCAAGGGCGTCACCGCCGGCTTCGAGAAGAAGCTGACGCTGGTCGGCGTGGGCTTTCGCGCGCAGGCCGCCGGCGACAAGATCAACCTGTCGCTCGGTTTTTCGCACCCGGTCGTCCATCAGATGCCCAAGGGCGTCAAGGTCGAAACCCCGGTGCAGACCGAAATCCTGGTCAAGGGCATCGACAAGCAGCAGGTCGGCCAGGTCGCGGCGGAGATCCGCGCGTACCGCCCGCCGGAGCCGTACAAGGGCAAGGGCGTCCGCTATCACGACGAACGCGTAGTGATCAAAGAAACGAAGAAGAAGTAAGCCCGAGGATAGGGGTCACCGATGAACAAGAGAGAAGCTCGAGTCCGCCGCGCCCGCAAGACCCGGCCGCGCATCGCCGAGCAGCGCGCCATGCGGCTGGTCGTGAGTCGCTCGAACTGCCACATCTACGCGCAGATCGTCGCGCCGACGGGCGACAAGGTGCTCGCCAGCGCTTCGACGCTCGAAGCCGAGGTGCGCAAGGACGTGAAGAACGGCGGCAACAAGGCCGCGGCGGCGGTGGTGGGCACGCGGATCGCCGAACGCGCGAAGGCGCTCGGCGATCGAGACGGTCGCGTTCGATCGCTCGGGTTACCGGTACCACGGCCGCGTCCAGGCGCTGGCCGACGCGGCCCGCGAGCACGGTCTCAAGTTCTGACGCGGCGAAGACGAAACGACAAGGGTCCGACATGGCACGAATGCAGCAACGGCAGCAGCAGCAGGACGAGCGCGGCGACGGCCTCAAGGAAAAGATGATCGCGATCAACCGCGTCACCAAGGTGGTGAAGGGCGGGCGGATCCTCGCGTTCGCGGCGCTCACCGTCGTCGGCGACGGCAACGGCCGCGTCGGCATGGGCAAGGGCAAGGCGAAGGAAGTCCCGGTGGCCGTGCAGAAGGCGATGGACGAGGCGCGCCGCAGGATGATCAAGGTCAACCTCAAGAACGGCACGGTGCATCACGCGGTCGAGGGCCGACACGGCGCGACCAAGGTGTTCATGCAGCCGGCGGCGGATGGCACCGGCGTGATCGCCGGCGGACCGATGCGCGCCGTGTGCGAAGTGGTCGGCGTCACCAACGTGCTCGCCAAATGCCACGGGTCGACCAATCCGTACAACCTCGTGCGCGCAACGCTGAACGCGCTCTCGAACCTCAATTCGCCGGCCGAGATCGCCGCCAAGCGCGGGATCACGGTCGAGCAGCTGATGGGGGCGTGACCATGGCGGCGGACAGGAAGATCAAGGTGACGCTCGTCAAGAGCACCAACAGCTGCAAGCACGACCATCGCGCCACGGTGCGCGGGCTCGGCCTCAAGTGGACGAACCACACGGTGCACGTCGTCGACACGCCGTCGACGCGCGGAATGATCAGCAAGGTCGGCTACCTCCTGAAGGTTGCCGAGCCTTCGGCCTGACGAGAGCGGTAACGGGAGAACGGACATGCGGTTGAACACGATCAAGCCCGCCGCCGGGGCCAAGAAGGCCCGGCGCCGCGTCGGCCGCGGCATCGGCTCCGGCCTCGGCAAGACGGCCGGGCGCGGCCACAAGGGCCAGAAGTCGCGCTCGGGCGGCTTCCACAAGGTCGGCTTCGAAGGCGGTCAGATGCCGCTGCAGCGCCGGCTGCCGAAGCGCGGCTTCGTCTCGGCCGCGCGTTTCGACGTCGCCGAGATCCGCCTGTCGGACCTCTCGAAGGTGCCGGTGGCGGACATCGACCTGCTCGCGCTGCGCGCGGCGGGGCTCGTTCCGGCGCGGGCGAAATCGGCCAAGGTGATCAAGGCCGGCGAGATTGCGAAGGCGGTGAAGCTCACGGGGATCGCCGCGACCAAGGGCGCCAAGGCGGCGATCGAAGCCGCGGGCGGCAGCGTCGCGTAAGCGGCGCCACAGATACGGGACAGACGCGTTGGCCATCAACAATCCGGCCCTGAAGACAGGATCCAAGTACGCCGATCTCAAGCGGCGGCTCTGGTTCCTGCTGGGCGCGCTCGTCGTCTACCGGATCGGGACCCACATCCCGGTGCCGGGCATCAACGCGACGGTGCTGGACGAGCTTTTCCGTTCGCAGCAGGGCGGCATTCTCGGCCTCTTCAACGTCTTCTCCGGCGGCGCGCTGCAGCGCTTCTCGATCCTGGCGCTCGGAATCATGCCGTACATCTCGGCGTCGATCATCATGCAGCTCTGCACGGTCGTCGTGCCGTCGCTCGAGGCGCTGAAGAAGGAAGGCGAGGCCGGCCGCCGCAAGATCACGCAGTACACGCGCTACGCGACGCTCGGGCTTGCGCTCTTCCAGGGGCTCGGCATCTCGATCGCGCTCGAAGCGCAGGCGAACCTCGTGCTGACGCCCGGCCTGCCGTTTCGCCTCATCACCGCGATCACGCTGGTCACCGGGACGATGTTCCTGATGTGGCTCGGCGAGCAGATCACCGAGCGCGGCCTCGGCAATGGGATCTCGCTGCTGATCTTCGCGGGAATCGCGGCCGGCCTGCCCAATGCGATCGGCCTCACGCTGGAACAGGCGCGGACCGGCGCCTACTCGATTCCGCTGGTGCTGGGGATCGGGGCGCTCGTCGTCGTCGTCACGGCGTTCGTGGTGTTCGTCGAGCGCGCGCTGCGGAAGATCCTGGTCAACTATGCCAAGCGGCAGGTCGGCAACAAGGTCTACCAGGGCCAGAGCTCGCATCTGCCGCTGAAGCTCAACATGGCCGGCGTGATCCCGCCGATCTTCGCCTCGTCGATCATCCTGTTTCCGGCAACGCTCGCGTCGTGGTTCGGCCAGGGCGACCAGATGATCTGGCTGCGCGACCTTGCGGCGACGCTCGGACCCGGACAGCCGGTGCACGAAATCCTTTACGCCTCGGCGATCATCTTCTTCTGCTTCTTCTACACGGCGCTGCAGTACAACCCGAAGGAGACGGCGGAGAACCTGAAGAAGAGCGGCGCATTCATCCCCGGTTACCGGCCGGGCGAGCAGACCGCGAAGTACATCGAGAAGATCACGCTGCGGCTGACGCTGATCGGCTCGCTTTACCTCGTGGTGGTGTGCTTCATCCCGAATTTCCTGATCGCCTGGAAAAACGTGCCGTTCTACTTCGGCGGGACCTCGCTGCTCATCATCGTGGTGGTGACGATGGATTTCATGACGCAGGTGCAGGCGTACCTGATGTCGCAGCAGTACGAGAGTCTGCTGAAGAAAGCGAATTTCAAGGGCGGATTGCCGACTCGTTGATGGCAAAGGAAGACACGATACAGATGCAGGGGGAGATCCTGGAAATGTTGCCGAACGCGACGTTCCGGGTAAAGCTGGAGAACGGCCACGTGGTGCTGGGCCATATCTCCGGCAAGATGAGGATGCATTACATCAAGATATTGCCGGGCGACAAGGTGACGGTGGATCTCACGCCGTACGACCTCACCCGGGCGCGGATCATCTTCCGCGCGAAATGATGGCAAAGGAATTGAGCGATGAAAGTTTTGGCTTCGGTGAAAAAGATCTGCCGCAACTGCAAGATCATCAGGCGCAACGGCGTCGTGCGCGTCATCTGCACGGACCCTCGCCACAAGCAGCGGCAAGGCTAACGGACTCGATCTCGACAGGTACCTGACATGGCTCGTATCGCAGGCGTCAACATTCCGAACCACCAGCACGCGGAGATCGCGCTGACGGCGATCTACGGCATCGGCCGCCCGCGCGCCCAGGCGATCTGCGCCGCCGCCGGCATCAAGGGCTCGGCGAAGATCAAGGACCTCTCCGACGCCGACATGGACAAGCTGCGCGAGCAGGTGCAGAAGTTCACGGTCGAGGGCGATCTGCGCCGCGAGGTGACGATGAGCATCAAGCGGCTGATGGACCTCGGCTGCTACCGCGGCGTCCGCCATCGGCGCGGGCTTCCCGTCCGCGGCCAGCGCACGCGCACCAACGCACGCACCCGCAAGGGTCCGAAGAAGTCGCGGTCGGGCATGAGCAGCAAGCCGGCGGTCAAGCCGGCCGGCAAGTAACGGTCGAGGACGATAACGCATGGCACAGCAACCCACCCAGAAGGCCGGCGCCGCGCGCGCGCGGAAGAAGGTCAAGAAGAATGTCGCGGAGGGCATCGCGCACATCCACGCGTCCTTCAACAACACGATCATCACGATCACGGATCGCCAGGGCAACGCGCTGTCGTGGGCGACGTCCGGTGGCGCCGGGTTCAAGGGCTCGCGCAAGTCGACGCCGTTCGCGGCGCAGGTCGCGGCCGAGCGCGCCGGCCGCGTCGCCGTGGAGTGCGGCGTGAAGAATCTCGAAGTGCGGATCAAGGGTCCCGGCCCGGGTCGCGAATCCGCCGTGCGCGCGCTGAACGCGCTCGGCATCAAGATCAGCAGCATCTCGGACGTGACGCCGATTCCGCACAACGGCTGCCGTCCCCCGAAGCGCCGTCGAATTTAATTGGACCTGCGGTCGAAACGAGAAGCACGTTTCGACCGCAAACATGGAACTCTCTTAGGACAGCAATGGCTCGATACACCGGACCCAAATGCAAGCTGGCGCGACGGGAAGGCACCGACCTTTTCCTGAAAAGCGCGCGTCGTTCACTCGACTCCAAGTGCAAGCTGGAAACCAAGCCCGGGCAGCACGGCGTGAAATCCGGCATGCGCCAGTCCGACTTCGGCAACCAGCTGCGCGAGAAGCAGAAGCTCCGCCGGACCTACGGCATCCTCGAGCGGCAGTTCCGCCGGTACTTCCAGGCGGCCGCCAGAGGCAAGGGGTCGACCGGCACCAACCTGCTGCAGCTTCTCGAGTCGCGTCTCGACAACGTCGTCTACCGGATGGGGCTGGGCTCCACGCGCGCCGAGGCGCGGCAACTCGTCGGGCACTGCTCGATCATGGTCAACGGCAAGGTGGTCAACATTCCGTCGGCGCTGGTCAAGGCGGGCGATGTCGTCGCCGCGACCGAGAAGGCCAAGGGCCAGCTGCGGATCCAGGATTCGCTGCAGCTCGCCGAGAAGGTCGGTTTCCCCTCGTGGGTCGACGTCGACGTGAAAAAGACGTCCGGCACGTTCAAGGGCGCTCCCGACCGATCGGAATTCGGTCAGGACATCAACGAAAGCCTGGTCGTCGAGCTTTATTCGAAGTAAAGGGATGGATCCGACGGCCGCAGGCTATCGCCGCGGTCGTCGTCGGTTCGTGCAGGGTCACTTCTTTCCCGCCTAAAGGTTCCGCATGCAGAGCAATGTCCTTTTGAAACCCCGCATCATCGACGTGCAGTCGACGTCGCCGTTCCACGCCAAGGTGGTGATGGAGCCGTTCGAGCGCGGCTACGGCCACACGCTCGGCAACGCTCTTCGCCGCGTGCTGCTGTCGTCGATGCCCGGCTACGCGCCGACCGAAGTGCGCATCACCGGCGTGCTGCACGAGTACTCGGCCCTCGACGGCGTGCAGGAGGACGTCGTCGACATCCTGCTGAACTTGAAGGGGGTCGTGCTGAAGCTCCACAATCGCGACCACGTGCTCCTCAAGCTGTCGAAGACGGGCGAAGGTCCGGTCACGGCGGCCGACATCGAGGGAAACCACGACGTCGAGATCATCAATCCCGACCACCTGATCGCGCACCTGACCGCAGGCGGAAAGGTCGAGATGGAGATCAAGGTCGAGAAGGGCCGCGGCTACCAGCCCGCGACCACGCGCGTGAAGCCGGAGGGCGGGCGCACCATCGGCAGCATCCTGCTCGACGCGTCGTTCTCGCCGGTCCGCCGCGTCAGCTACGCCGTCGAGAGCGCGCGCGTCGAGCAGCGCACCGACCTCGACAAGCTCGTTCTCGACATCGAGACCAACGGCGTCGTCGAGCCGGAGCAGGCCGTTCGTTATGCCGCGTCGGTGCTGGTCGAGCAGCTGTCGGTGTTCGCCGACCTGCAGGGCACGGAAGTGGCCGCGGCCGAGCGCAGCTCGCCGCAGGTCGACCCGATCCTGTTGCGGCCGGTGGACGACCTCGAGCTCACGGTCCGCTCGGCGAACTGCCTCAAGGCGGAAAACATCTACTACATCGGCGACCTGATTCAGCGCACCGAGACCGAGCTCCTCAAGACGCCGAACCTCGGTCGCAAGTCGTTGAACGAGATCAAGGAAGTGCTGGCATCGCGCGGACTCTCGCTGGGCATGAAGCTCGAGAACTGGCCGCCGGCCGGGCTCGACCGCCCGTAACGCCAGCGCGCCGACACGAAGGAATCACACCATGCGTCACCGTCACGGCCTCCGGAAACTCAATCGCACGAGCAGCCATCGGCTCGCGATGCTGCGCAACATGACGAACTCGCTCCTTACGCACGAGGTCATCAAGACCACGCTGCCGAAGGCCAAGGAGCTGCGTCGCGTCGCGGAGCCCATGATCACGCTCGCCAAGACGCCGACCGTGGCCAATCGCCGGCTCGCGTTCGACCGCCTGCGCGACCGCGATGTCGTCGTGAAGCTCTTCGACGAGCTCGGACCGCGTTACAAGGCGCGGCCTGGCGGCTATCTGCGCATCCTCAAGTTCGGCTTCCGCGTCGGGGACAAGGCTCCGATGGCGCTGGTGGAGCTGGTCGATCGCCCGCAGCCCGCGGAGTCCGCCGAGGGCGCGAAGAACGCGGCCTGACCGAGGCGTCCGATAGGTGCCGCCACGCCGCGCGCCGTGACCTGAATCCGAAGGCCGGGCACATCGCCCGGCCTTCGCCATTTCCGGGGAAACTACCCTCACGGGCCCGGGTGGCGTAGCATCACCGTCGCCCATGGCCGAGTCCATCCTCGTTACCGGCGGCGCTGGCTACGTCGGATCGCACGTCGTCGTCGAGCTCGCGAAGGCTGGGTACACTCCGGTCATCCTCGACAGCTTCGCCACGAGTGCCCGTGCCGTTCTGCCGCGTCTCGCGACGCTCGCAGGCGCGGACCTGGCGTGCATCGAGGCGGACGTCCGCGACGCCGACGCACTGCGCGGCGCTTTCCACGAACACCCGATCGCCGGCGTGATCCACTGCGCCGGGCTGGACTCGGTGGAGGAGGCGGAGACCCGACCCCTCACGTACTACGGCGTCAACGTCGGCGGCTCGTTCGCGCTTGCGGAGGTGATGGGCGAGGCCGGCGTCGCAACGCTCGTGTACAGCTCTTCGGCGACCGTCTATGGGGAGCCGGAGAACCTTCCGGTCACCGAGGACGCGCCGCTCGCGCCGTTGGGCGTCTACGGGCGCACCAAGTGCGTCGTCGAGAATTTCCTGCGCGACCTCGCGCGCGCAAATCCCAACTGGCGGATTGCCGTGCTTCGCTATTTCACGGCCGCCGGCGCGCATCCGTCCGGACTGATCGGCGAGGCGCCCGAGGGCCGGCCGAGCAATCTGGTGCCGCTGCTGTGCCGGATCGCGGCCGGCGAGTACTCCGATCTCGCCATCTACGGAACGGACTGGCCGACGCCGGACGGAACCAGCCTGCGCGACTACCTGCATGTGCAGGATCTCGCGGCGGGTTACGTTGCGACGCTGCGGTACCTCTCGGACAACGCCGGCGCGGTGGCGCTCAATCTCGGGCAGGGACGCGGGCGGTCGGTGCTCGACGTCGTCACGGCGTTCGAGCGCGCCTGTGGCCGCCGCATCGCGCGGTCGCTCGCGCCGCGCCGCCCTGGCGACATCGCCGCCTGTTATGCCGATTGCGCGCGCGCGGCGGAGCTCGTCGGGTGGCGCGCCACGCGCGGTCTCGACGCGATCTGCGCCGACGCCTGGCGCTGGCAGCAGAACGGCGGCCGTTACTGACCGGCGCTAAAGCGTCGCGGCAGCGAGTGCCTCGCTTCGGATCTCCTCGGTGAGCCGCGCTTTCAATGCCGAGAATTCGGGCGTCGTCTTCACCGTGTAATGTCGTGGATGCGGCAGATCGACCGCGATATCGGCCTTGATCCGCCCGGGTCTCGCGGACATCACCACGACCCGACCCGCGACGAAAATCGCCTCCTCGATGTCGTGCGTGACGAAGAGCACCGTCTTTCTCTCCGCCTCCCAGATCCCGAGCAGCAATTCCTGCATCAGCGCACGCGTCTGGTTGTCGAGCGCGCCGAATGGCTCGTCGAGCAGCAGGATCTTGGGGTCGTTCGCGAGGGCGCGCGCGATCGCCGTTCGCTGCTGCATGCCGCCCGAAAGCATCTTCGGATAGTGGTGCGCGAAACCCGCGAGCCCCGTGCGTTCGAGATAATGCACGGCGATTTCGTCCTGCTGCGCCTCCGGCATCTCCTTTTCGCGCAATCCGAAGCAGATGTTCTCCCGCACGGTGAGCCACGGAAACAGCGTATAGCTCTGGAACACCATCCCGCGGTCCGCGCCGGGACCTTCGACCGGAGCGCCGTCGAGGAGCACGCGGCCCGTCGTCGGCGCGTCGAGACCGGCAACAATCCGCAGCAGCGTGGATTTCCCGCATCCGGACGGGCCGAGAATCGTGATGAAGTCGTTGTCGGCGACGGACAGCGAAACGGGTTGCAGCGCGACCGTCGGCGCGCCACCGCGCACTCCCGGGAAGGTGCGGCCGACGCCGTCGACGACGAGTTTGCTCATCGCACTTGTGGAATCAGGCCAGCGACCAGGGGAACAGCCGCTGGTTCGCCCACTTGAATGCGAAATCGGAGATGAGACCGATCACGCCGATCACGATGATTCCGAAGATGATCTGGCCCGTGTTGAGCAGCGCCTGGCTGTCGGTGATCATGTGGCCGATGCCGGACGAAGCGCCGATCAATTCGGCGACGATCACGTAGGTCCACGCCCAGCCAAGGACGAGGCGCAGCGTCTCCGCGATCGCGGGTGCGGACGACGGGAGCAGCACGCGGCGCACGACCCCGCGTGCGCCCGCGCCAAGAGTGTACGCGGCCTCGACCAGGTCGCGGCGCGTCGCGCCGACCGTCACCGCCACCATCAGCACGATCTGGAAGAACGAGCCGATGAAGATGACGAGCAACTTCTGCAGTTCTCCGATTCCCGCCCAGAGGATGAGCAGCGGAATGAACGCGGACGCAGGAAGGTAGCGCGCAAACGAGACGAACGGCTCGAAGAACGCCTCGATCGGCTTGTAGGCTCCCATGGCGAGGCCGAGGGGAACCGCGACGATCGCGGCCAGCACGAAGCCGCCGAGCACTCGCCAGATCGTGATGCCGACGTCCCAGGCGAAGCCGTAGCGAGCGAAGAGATTCCATCCCTCGCGCAGCATCGTGATCGGATCGGCGAGAAAGGTCTTCGGCACGAGTCCGCCGAAGGTCACGGCCCCCCAGGCGAAAACGAACACCGCGAAGAAGCCGATGCCGAGCGCGATGCGGCGGCGCCGTGCAATCGGCTTCAGCGGCGTCATGCGTTCCGGCGCGCAGCGGCGAACGCGGCGTGCGCGCCCGGATTCGTCAACGGATGAACTGGGTGTCCGCGAGCGAGCTGAGGTCGGGCGCCTGCTTCAGGATTCCCGCCTCGAGCAGCACGTCCGCCGCTTCCTTGCTGAACTGCTGAAACTCGCCGGCGAAGAATTTCTGGTTCGCCGCCTTGTCCTGCCAGCGCAGGTACGCCGCGGACTTGCCGAACTGCTCGCCCGTCTGCTTGGTCGGCGCGCCCATGATCTCGTAGCTCTTTGCCGGGTCCTTGCGGATCATCTCGACCGCCTCGAAATAGCTGTTCGCGAGCGCCTGCGCGGCCTTCGGGTTGTCGGCGAGAAACTTCGGCGTGCAGCCGAACGTGTCCATGATCATCGGATAATCGAGCGTGGTCGCGATGATCCTGCCGGCCTGCGGATTGTCGCGAACGGAGGACAGGTAGGGCTCGTAGGTCATGGCCGCGTCGTTCTGTCCGGCGACGAACGCCTGCGCAGCGGCGGCGGGCTCCAGATTGACGACCGTCACGTCCTTCACGGAGAGCCCGTTCTTCTTCAGGAACCACGCCAGCGTGAAATAGGGCGCCGTGCCCGGCGCCGAGGCCGCGACGGTCTTCCCCTTGAGGTCGGCGATCTTCGCAATGCTGTTCCGGACCGCCATGCCGTCGGCGCCGTAGCTCTTGTCCATCTGGAAGATCTGCTTCGTCGCCACGCCGCCCGCGTTCCATACGATCCACGTCTCGACCGTCGTCGCCGCGCACTGGACGTCGCCCGATGCAATGGCGAGGTGGCGGTCCTTCTGCGGAATCATCTTGAGCGACACGTCGAGGCCGTTCTTCTTGAAGATGCCGGCCTCCTTGGCGAGCGTGAGCGGCGCAAAGCCGGTCCAGCCGGACATGCCGATCGCGACTTTCACGTCCTGAGCGAAGGCACCGACGGTGCCGAGGATTGTGCAGGCGGCGGCCAGCGCGGCCACGGCAATGGATTTTTTCATGGAGCAATCTCCCCTGGAATGAATCGAAAGGCCAACCTGCGGAGCGTAGGGGCGGGACCCTGTGCTGTCAATGATCGGAAGCCGGGGCCGTTCTCGTGCGGGCGCGAATGGCCGCCAGTGTGAGCGTCCCTGCTGCCTTGCCTTGCGGTCCGACGACGACGAGCGCATCCGCGCCTAGCGACAGCATCTGTGCGAGCGCGTCGCGCAGGCTGGCGTCGCCATCAATCGCCGGCGACGTTGCCGAGGGCGCACCCGACGTGTCTGCCGCTTCGATGGCCCGAATCAGCGCGAGCCGCTTGAGCGCGCGATCGGCACCGACGAACGCTTCGACGAACGAATTTGCCGGTGCCGCCAGAATCGCTTCCGGGGAGTCGTACTGGACGAGAGCGCCGTCCTTCATGATGGCAATGCGATCCCCCATGCGAATCGCCTCGTCGATGTCGTGGGTGACGAAAACGATCGTTTTCCGGAGCGCGTGCAGGATGCGCAGAAACTCGTCCTGCAGGTGCGCGCGCGTGATCGGATCGATGGCGCCGAACGGCTCGTCCATCAGCATCACGGGAGGGTCCGCGGCCAACGCGCGGGCCACGCCCACGCGCTGCTTCTGTCCGCCGGAAAGTTCGCGCGGAAACCGGCCGCGGTACGTGTCCGGGTCCATGCCGACCAGCGCCAGCAATTCGTCGACGCGTGCTGCGATCCTGCGGTCGTCCCAGCCGAGGAGCTTCGGCACGGTGGCGACGTTGTCCGCGATCGACCAGTGCGGAAAAAGGCCGATTTGCTGGATCACGTAACCGATATGCCGGCGCAGCGTCACCGGATCTACTTCCATGACGTTGCGGCCGTTGACGGTGACCGTGCCTCCGTCGGGTTCGATCATCCTGTTGATGATCCGCATCGTCGTCGTCTTGCCGCAGCCGGAGGGACCGATCAGCACGCAGACCGCGCCTTCGGGAACCGTCAGCGTAAGACGATCGACCGCCGGATGCGCCGCGCCGGGAAACCGCTTGGTGAGCGCCGCGATCTCGATCATGGCGCACGCAGTCCGGCGGGAGTCAGCGCTTTCTGGAGGGCACCGAAAAGGCGGTCGGCGCCGAGCGCCAGCAGCGTCGCGGGAACGGCGCCGACCACGAGTTGCGGGAGCGCCATCATGGCGATGCCCGCGGTGATGAAATCGCCGAGGCCGCCTCCGCCGATGTATGCCGCGAGGACGGCGCCCGAAATGACCTGAACCGCGGCCGTGCGGATTCCCGCGAAGATCACCGGCAGCGCGAGCGGCAGTTCGACCTTGCCCATGATTTCCCGGCGGGTCATCCCCACGCCGCGCGCCGCGTCGACGACTTCCGGCTCGACCTGTCGCACGGCGGTGTACGTGTTGATCAGGATCGGCGGCAGCGCGAGAAGCGTGAGCGCGAACAGCGACGGCATGAATCCCGTCCCCAGCACCGGCATCACGAGCGCCAGCACTGCGAGCGAAGGCAGCGTACGCCCGATATTGGCGCCGGCGATCGCAATCTGCGCGGCGCGACGCGTCGAGGACAGCGTGACGCCGAGCGGAACGGCGATCGCGATCGCGATGGCGAGCGCCGACGCGGAAAGCGCAACGTGCGTCCCCAGCGCGGAAAGGAAGCGCTCGGGATGCGCGAGGATGAATTGCCAGGCGTCGACGAACAGCATGGCGATCAGGCCGCGCGGTTGCGCAGCCAGTGCTCGAGCCGGGCGAGGCCGAAATCCGCGATGACTGCGAGCGCGCACGCGGTCAACGCGCCGGCCCAGATTTTGGGCGCGTGATCGCTGCTGATGCCGCTGAAGATCAGCGTGCCGAGCCCGCCCGCGTTCACATAGGCGGCGACCACGGCGACGCTGATCACGGTGACGGTCGCGATGCGAAGGCCGGCGACGATGACCGGCAGGGCGAGCGGCAACTCGATCCGGCGCAGGATTTCGCCGGCGCTCATCCCCATGCCTTTCGCCGCGTCGACGACCTCGGCCGGCACTTCGCGGATGCCGGTTGCCACGTTGCGGATCATGATCATCAGCGAAAAGGCCACCATGCAGATGATCGCGTTCGCCCGCCCCAGGCCGACGATCGGTATCAGCAGTGCAAGAAACGCAAGCGTCGGGATCGTGTACAGGACTCCGCTCACCCCGAGAGCCCAGCGGAAAATTCGATCGCTACGGGCCGCCAGAATGCCAACTCCGAGCGACAGCGCGAACGCGATGGCGAGCGAGGTAGCCGATATCACGACGTGTTCCCACAGCGCGACGGCGACCAGATCCCAGTTGCGCAGGAACCAGGTCATTGATGTGCCCACACGCATGTGGCTGCGATTGCAGCCGCTGCGCTGCCCCCGGAGGGGGAACAATTCGCGCCTTGGGGCGGCCCTGCGGCGCTCATGTTTCGTGCATGGCGAGCCAGGCCGCGACCGCCTCGAAATCGGGCGCGAGCGAGCGATCATCGTCCAGGAATGCGCAGCGCTCGCGCACGCCGTCGAACATGCGGCGCGCGCCCGCTCCCAGCGTGGTGCGCACTTCCTGCGGCCGCAAGTCCACGGCCTGTGCCGCGATCACCGCCTCGATGGCGATCACGGCGAGGAGCCGCTCGCGCATGTCGTCGAGTTTTCCAACGCTGCGGGGCGCCATCGTCGCATGGTCCTCGATACCTTCCGAAACCGGGAGGAAATCGAGGCACGCCGGATTCGCGAGATGGCGGATCTCGTTGGCCAGCGCAGTCAGCGGTTTCTGCGTCGTGGCGAAGCCCGACTGCAGCGGACCGTGGCGAGTGAGCTGCAACGGCAGTCCGGACGCCGACGGCGACATCAGCCGGATGCAGCGCTCGACGGCGAGCGCCGCCGCCTGCGCGATCGCCATGCCCAGCGCTTCGTGGGCGATCGCTAACCCAGGCAGGTGGAAGTTGCCGGTTGAAAGGAGGCGGTCGCCGTCGACATCGACGAGCGGGCTGTCGGCGGCGGCGTTGAGCTCGATCTCGACGTGGTCCTTCGCGCGCGCGAGCACGTCGTGAAGCGCGCCGTGCACCTGCGCAAGGCAGCGAAACGAAAGCGGATCCTGCACGCGCCTCGCGGCACCGGGCATGAGGAGCGCGCTGCCCTCGAGCGCGTTCAACAGCCGTGCCGCCGCCTCGGCCTGGCCCGGCGCGGGTCGCGCCGACTGCGCGCGCGGGTCGAAGGGCGAGAGATTCGCGCGAAATCCTTCGCACGACAGCGCGATGACGTCGTCGTGCCATGCGAACAGTCGTGCAAGATCGGCGAGGACGAGGCTTGCGTGGCCGACGGTGACGGCATTCGAGCTGATGAGCGCGAGGCCGTCCTTCGCATCGAGCACGATCGGCGCGAGACCCGCATCCGCGAGCACCTTTGCCGCGGGGATACGCATGCCTTCCACGACGGCAGAACCCTCGCCCATCAGCGCGAGCGCGATGTGCGACATCTGCGGAAGATCCGCGACGCCGATGGATCCCCAGCCGGGGACATGTGGGCAGACATCGTGATTCAGCGCGTCGACGAGCGCCCGGAAAACCGTCACCGTCGCGCCCGATCCGCCCTGCGCCATTCCGGCCGCGCGTGCGAACATCGCGGCCCGCACACGGTCGCGCGGCAGCGACGGTCCGACGCCGACGGCGCGCGCCCGGACCGCGCGCATCTGGTAATCCTGCTGTTCGTCCGGCGCAAGCCGCGCGCCGGTGTTCGCACCGAGCGCGGAATTGAGTCCGTAGACCGGCACGTCACCGCCTGCGGCACGACCGACGATCGCGCGCGAGCGCAGGAGCCGATCCGCCACGTCGGAAGCGACGCCGATCGTCGCGCCGCGGCGGGCGACGGCGACGACGTCCGCGACCCCGATGCGACTTCCGCCCAGCGTGATGCAGTCCGCTTCCCGGCGCGTCATCGCGCCCGCCCGCTCCATCCGGTCGGCATCGCGGCGCCTTGTCCGCTCATCCGCGGACTCTATTTGACGACGCCTTTTGCCTTCAGGAAATCGCGGGCGACGTCCTTCGGCTCCATCTTCTCGCCGTCGACCTTGTAGTTCATTTCGGCCATGTTCGCCTCGGTGAGCAGAGTGCTCACCTGGTTCAGGACGTCCGCGATCTTCGGATTCGCGTCGAGCGTGTCCTTGCGCACGACCGGCACGAGAAAGTAGGGCGGCCAGAGGCCCTTGTCGTCCTTCAGGCGCTTGAGCTTCATCGCGCTGATCATGCCGTCGGTCGAGTAACCGTTGACCACGTCGATCTGCTTGTTCGCGAGCGCCTGGTACCGGAGCCCGATCGCGAGCTGCAGGTCCTCCTTGAATTCGATTCCGTACTTCGCCTTGAGTCCGGGGAGCCCGTCCTTGCGGTCGCGAAATTCGGGACCGGCACCCAGCTTCAGCTCTTTCGAGACCTTCGCGAGATCGGACAGCGTCTCGAGCTTGTACTGCGCGGCCGTCTCGGGGCGCACGACCATGTCGTAACCGTTGTTCATCGCCTCGTTCAGCACCACGAGTCCCTTGGCCGCGTACTCGGCTTTCACCTTTTCGTAGACCGCCTTGCGATCCGTCATCGGCTCGGCCTTGATCACCGCCAGCAGCATCGTCCCCGTATATTCCGGATAGAGGTCGATCTGCTTTTCCTCCAGCGCCTTGTGCGCGATCAGGGTGCCACCGAGATTGATCTTGCGCTCGACCTTGATGCCCGCCGCTTCGAGCGCCTGCGCGTAGAGCTCGGCGACGATGAACTGCTCGGTGAAGTTCTTGGAGCCGACCTTGACCTGCGCAAGCACGGGTGTTGCGGCGAGCAGAAGGGCTAAGGCCGCCGCGGCGAGCATGCGAATGGTGCGGATGGCTTTCATGGGGATCTCCGGGGGGTGAGGCGAGCGCTTGGAACGCGGAACCGTGCATTCTTGACGTGAAGGGGTAGCGTGTCAATCCGCGTGCGCATCATGGTTTCATGTAATGCGCTCATAGCCGAGCGAATCCGCGCGGCGCGCCGCCGTGACCAGCATCGAATAGTCGTCCGCGGGGACGGCCGCAAACCCGGACAGGAGCAGCGTTTCGCGAGCGGAGTCGAGTTCGTGCGCCATTCCGACCGCGAGAAGCGCACGGCGTAGGCGCTGCGCAGCCTGCGGGTCCATCGACGAAGCGCCCACGAGCGGCGGGATCGGCGTCGCCGACGTTCTCGCGATCACGCGCAGCCGGGCGGCGAGCGGGGGGTCGTGCCGACGAAGGAGATCATGCGCGTAACTGTCGAGGGGGCCCAGGTCGGCGCGTCCTTCGGCGATGGCATGCGCCACGTTCCGCGGCGCGATCAGGGGACCGACCGCTTCCGCAAACAGCGGAGCGCCGTGGCGCTGCGCGTAAGGCGCCAGCAGCGATCGCGGCGCATGCCAGCCGGATTGCGAGTTCTCGGCGGTCCATGCGATGCGCTTGCCGAATGCATCGTGCAGATCGGCGATCGGCGAATCGGCCGCGACGACGAGGTCGGTCCAGTAGACCGGCATTCCGCCATAGGGAGCGGGGTTCGGCACGGGCGCCGCGAGAAGCGTCGGCCGGGGCGAGGCCGTCGCGAACGGATACCCGCACATGAAGACGCAACCGAGATCGGAGCGCGACCACAGCGCGGGCAGCGGCCGGGGCGCGGGGTAGTCGATGATCTCGAGCGCGACGCCGGCACGATCGCTCACCCATTCCAGCACGCGTCGCCACGCCGCTGCGGTGGTGGCGTCGATCGAGTACATGCGCGCATTGGCGATCATCGCGACGTTGCCATAGGCATCGCCGGGTCATGCATACCGCAGCGTCTGGCCGACGCCCAATTGCCGTGCTTTGGCCAGCATGGCGGCGCCGAGCGCGATGTCGGACGTCGACAGCCCGCGATGCCAGAGGAGAATCGTCTCGGCGTCGTTCTCGCGGCCGCGCTTGCGGCCGGCGACGATCTCTCCCAGTTCCGCATGCAGCGTCGCAGCGGTCAGGCGGCCGGCGTCGACGTGCGCGCGCAGGCTGCCGAACGTTCCGGCCCGGCACTGTCCCCAGTCGTCGACGACGATCTTGTCCATGATGTCGGTGAGCGAAAGCTCGACCGCGCTCATCGTGCCGTACGGAACGACGAGCGCTCCGCGTTCGATCCACTCCGTCATCAGCATCGGTTCCGGCGAAGCGAGCCTCGACGCCTCGACCACGATATCGGCGCCGCGCACGCAGGATTGCCAGTCGTCGGTGGCGACCACCCGCTTGCCGAGGTCGCGGGAGAGTCGCGCCGCGAACGACGTGCGGCTCTCCGGCCGGCGGGAATGAACGCGGATCTCGTCGAAGTGGAACAGATGATCGAGCAGGCGCACGTTCCAGTAGGCGGTGCCGCGCGCGCCGATGTGACCGAGCACGCGGCAGGTCGCCTTGGCGAGATGCTTCGCCCCGATCGCCGTGACGGCGCCGGTCCGCATGTCGGTGAGGCCGGCCGCGTCGATGATGGCGACCGGGCGCCCTGTGCGCGGATCGAAGAGATTGAGGAGGCCCATCTCCGAGGGCAGGCCGTGCCGCCAGTTGTCGACGAAGTCGCCGACGACCTTGATCCCTGCGAGAGCCAGGGGCGCCACATAGCCGCGCAGCACGTTGAAGTGGCCGTTGAAGGCGGCGTCGGGCTCGAGGTGCATCCGTGGCTCGATCACCGTTTCGCCGCGACCCTGTGCGGCGAGTCCCGCCTCCACGGCCAGCAGGATCTCGTCATCGGTCAGCGCAAGCGCCGCGATGTCGGGTCCGTTGAGGTAGTCGACCGTCAGCGGGTCGGCAGGCGTCGTGTCGCTCACGGAAGGCTCGTTGCGCGCATTTTGCGAGACTATACGCAATGCGAAGGGCGGTTGGCGCTGGAGTTCAATGGCTCTACAATCGATCGCTCGCCGCGCGCCTATCCGGCCTGCCATGCATCGACTGCTCAAACCTGCCGATTACGTTCGGATGCCGTGGAAGGACGGCGGTGGGCACACGACCGAAATCGTGGCGCACCCGACCGGCGCAACGCTCGCGACGTTCGACTGGCGCGTCAGCATCGCCGACGTCACCACGGACGGACCGTTCTCGCGCTTCGCCGGGGTGGACCGGATCATCGTCCTGGTATCGGGCGCCGGAATGCGGCTCGCGGGCGGTGCGCACGATGCCGAATTGCGCGCCGTGTACGAGCCCTATGCCTTCAGCGGTGATGACGTTCTCGCCTGCTCGCTGGTCGCAGGCCCCGTCCGCGATTTCAACCTGATGCTGCGCCGGGGCCGTGCGCGAGGCCGCGTCGTCGTCGTTCGTGATGCTGCGGCACGGATTGCCCCGGCGCGCTGGCGCGTCTGCCACGCCGTGGCGGGCGCGATCGAGTGTCTCATCGCCGGCCGCCCACCGCTTGCGGCCGCACCCGACGACACCCTCGTCTTCGAAGATGACGCCGATGCTCCGGGCGGCGTCCTCACGATCAATCCGTTATCCGCAGGCGCGGTGGCCCTCGTCGCGGCCGTCGAGCCGGCTTCATGAAGATCTTCGCCGACGCCGCGCTGTTGCCCGACGGCTGGTCGAATGACGTGCTGATCGACGTCGACGATGGCGGATGCATCGCGAGCGTGTCGGCAAACGCGGAGCCGGGCGACGCCGAGCGGGTTGCAGGTCCGCTCGTTGCCGGCATGCCGAATCTCCACTCGCACGCGTTTCAGCGCGTGCTCGCCGGTCGCACCGGCAAGGGCAATGCGACCGGCGACAGCTTCTGGACCTGGCGGCAGGCGATGTATGCCTTTGTCGACCGCGTCGACGCGGATGACTTCGAGGCGATCGCCGCGCAGGCGTATGTGGAGATGCTGAAGGCCGGGTACACGGCGGTTGCCGAGTTCCATTACGTGCATCACGATCCGGCGGGCCGCCCGTACGCCGACCCGGCGGAACTCGCGCGCCGCGTTGTCGCGGCCGCCGCCGACGCCGGCATTGCGCTGACGTTGCTGCCGGTGTTCTACGCGCACGCCGGATTCGGGGGAGCGCTGCCGACGGCGGGGCAGCGCAGGTTTGTGCACACCGTCGACTCGTACGCGAGTCTGGTCGCCCTCCTCGCGCGAGACGCGAGCGCGCGGCACTACACGCTGGGCGTCGCGCCGCACAGCCTGCGCGCCGTCGAACCCGACGAGCTCGCCGTGGTTGTCGCGCTCCTCGGAGGCCGTGCGCCGGTCCACATCCACGCGGCGGAGCAGGTGCGCGAAGTCGCCGACTGCGTTGCCTGGTCAGGGGCGCGGCCGGTCGAGTGGCTGCTCGAGCACGCCGGCGTCGACGGCCGCTGGTGCGTGGTTCATGCGACGCATATGTCGGCAGAGGAGACCGCGCGGCTCGCGGCCTCCGGCGCGATCGCCGGGTTGGCGCCGACCACCGAGGCCGATCTCGGCGACGGCACCTTCCCCGCGCGGTCCTTCATCGGCGCGGGCGGCGCATTCGGCGTCGGCAGCGATTCGAACACGATCGTCGATCCGTTCGCCGAGCTGCGGCAGCTCGAATGGTCGCAGCGCCTCGCGTTCCTGGAGCGAAACGTGCTCGCGGGCGATGGAGTGCCGGTCGGACAAAGGCTTTATGCGAAGGCCGCACGCGGAGGGGCCGCAGCGCTGGCGCGGAACGCCGGCGCGATTGCGCCGGGAAAGCAGGCCGATTTCGTGGTGCTGGACCGCGACGATCCCGCGCTCGCGGAGGCGCCGCGCGACGCCGTCATCGATGCCGCCATCTTCGGGCCGTGCCGGCGCCCGGTACGCGACGTGATGGTCGCCGGACGATGGAAGGTCCGCGCGGGACGGCATCCGCGCGAGGACCAGGTCCACGCGCGCTATCGCGCCGCGATTGCGGGCCTTATGCCGAACTGACCGTCGGTATGAGCACGACCTTCGACCTCGTCGTCACCAACGCGCATCTCGCGACGATGGCGGGGACTTCACCGTACGGCGCGATCGTCGACGGCGCCATCGGCATCAGACGCGACCGCATCGCCTGGGCAGGCGCGGCGCGCGAGCTGCCGCGCGATCTGCGCAGCGCGAAATCCGTCGACGCAGGTGGCCGCTGGGTCTCGCCGGGCCTCGTCGACTGCCACACGCATCTCGTCTACGCAGGGAATCGCGCGGAGGAGTTCGAGGCGCGGCCGGGAGGCGCGACGTACGCGGAGATCGCGCAGGCGGGCGGCGGCATCGCGTCGACGGTCCGGGCGACGCGCGCGTCGTCGACGGACGCGCTCGTGGCGCAGAGCAGGCCGCGACTCGCCGCGCTCGTTGCGGAAGGCGTGACGACGATCGAGATCAAGTCGGGCTACGGTCTCGATCTCGCGAATGAACGCAAGATGCTGGCGGCTGCGCGCGCGCTTGCGGCGGAAATGAATGTCGACGTTCGCACGACACTACTCGCGGCGCATGCCGTGCCGCCCGAATACGCAGGCGACGCGGACGGGTACGTCGATCTCGTTTGCGGCGCGCTGATTCCTGCGGCGGCGCGCGAAGGACTTGCCGACGCCGTGGACGCCTTCTGCGAGGGAATCGCGTTCTCGCCAGCGCAGACGCGACGCGTCTTCGAAGCCGCACGCGCGCTCCGCATCCCGATCAAGCTGCATGCGGATCAGTTGTCGGACACGGGCGGCGCGGCGCTGGCCGCGGAGTTCGACGCGCTGTCGGCGGATCATCTCGAGTACACCAATGAGGCCGGTGTCGCCGCCATGGCGCGCGCGGGCACCGTCGCGGTGCTGTTGCCGGGCGCCTTTCACGTGCTGCGCGAAACGCGCGTGCCACCCATCGCCGCGCTGCGCGCGCATGGCGTGCCGATGGCCGTCGCGACCGACTGCAATCCGGGCACCTCTCCCGTCGTCTCGCTCGTGCTCATGCTCAACTTCGCGTGCACGCTGTTCGGGCTGACGCCCGAGGAAGCCCTTGCCGGCGCGACGAAGCACGCGGCCCGGGCCCTGGGCCTCTCCGATCGCGGGACCATCGCCGTCGGCCAGCGCGCGGACCTTGCACTCTGGGACATAGAGTCCCCCGCCGAACTGGCCTACGTGATCGGAGGCAATCGTTGTCGCGGTGTCGTCCGCGCAGGCGTCGTCGCGCACTGGGCGGGCCTGTGAATCTTTGCGAAATCTCGCGCGGCGATTCTCCGCTGGTCATCGACATCCCGCACGCCGGGACCTACGTGCCTCCCGAGCTCGCGGCGAGGTTTGCGCCGGCATCACTCCAGCTGCCCGACACCGACTGGCACGTCGAGAAGCTCTACGCATTCGCGCCGGGCGCCGGTGCCACGCTCGTCGTCGCGACGCATTCCCGCTACGTCGTCGACCTCAACCGGGACCCGACGGGCGCGTCTCTCTATCCGGGCGCCGACGTGACGGAATTGTGCCCGACGCGGACGTTCGGGAACGAGCCGATCTGGGATGAAGGCCAGGCTCCCGACGCGCCCGAGATCGTTGCCCGGCGCGCGCGGTATTTCACGCCCTACCACGAGCAATTGGCGGCTGAGATCGGCCGCGTGCGCGCGCGTCACGGCCACGCGGTGCTTCTCGACGGTCACTCGATCCGCGCCAACGTGCCCCGCTTCTTCGAGGGTCGCCTGCCCGACCTGAATCTGGGCACTGCGAACGGCGCGAGCTGCGCGCCCGGGGTTGGTTTCGTCGCCAACGAGATGCTTCGCTCCGACACGGAGTTGTCGCACATCGTCAATGGCCGCTTCAAGGGCGGTTACGTGACGCGTCACTATGGCAGGCCCGCGCAGGGCGTGCACGCATTGCAGCTCGAAATCGCGCAGGCCTGCTACATGGACGAAGCGCCGCCCTATCGATGGGACGCCGCACGTGCGGAAAGGCTCCGCAGCGGTGCTGCGGCGTCTGGTCGATGCGCTGCTTCGGTGGCGGCAGGAAGGCGCATGAGCGCGCCGGGCGGGCAATACCGACGGCGGGCCGCGGTGGAATGCTTCGGCCGCAGGATGACCGCGTGATCCGCTTCTACACCGCGAGACACCGCTTCGATGCCTACCTGCTGGCCGACCGGCTGAACCAGGCGGGGATCCGCGCGCACGTCTTCAACGAGCACGCGTCGAGCATCGTCGGCGACGTGCCGCCGGAAATCGGCCAGCCGCAGGTCTGGCTCGAGCGGGAGCAGGATCGCGAGCGCGCGTCGGTCCTGCTGTCGCGCATCGAAGCCGGTGCGGAAGCGAACGACGTCAGGCGCTGCGGGACATGCGGGGAAGAGTCTCCGGCGACGTTCGATCTGTGCTGGAACTGCGGACACGGACTCCAGGCGTGATCGAATCGGATGTGCGCCACAATGAAATCGTGCGAACGTGCCGCCTACGAGGGCAGGACGCCGACCAGGAAGCGCGTGGTGGCATCGGCCGTGGCGTGCGCCGACTTGATGCAGTCTCCGACGGACACGCCGCCGCGGTAGCTCGCACAGAAGAACAGCCCCGCGACGGGCCCGCTCCGCGTCCTCGAGCGGCCGCACGCGATCGGCATGGCCCAGGTTGTACTGCGGGATCGCGTGAGTCCAGCGCGTGATGTCGATCCACACGGGAGGGCTCGTGGCGCCGACGAGCGCACTGAGTTCTTCGTGCACCAGCGTGCCGAGCGCGCCATCGGGCTGCGCCGCCAACGCGGGATTGCGCATCCCGCCGACGAACGTCGTCAGCAGCACGATGCTGTCGGGCGCGCGGCCCGGAAACATGCTGCTCGAGAACAGCGATCCCAGAATGCGCCGCGATTCTCTTTTCGGCACGAGAAAGCCGAACCCTTCGAGCGAGTGCTCGATGTCGACACGCCGGTAGGCCGTCGCCGCGCTCGCAACGCCGGCGTAATCGATGGCGTTGAGGCCCTTCGACGCCGCCGGCCAGAGCTCGCGCACGAGCTTCGCCGCCTCGTGCGCGGGCACCGCGAGCACCACGGAGCGCGCACGGCGAACCACCGGCTCGCTGCCGCGCGCGCCGGCGACCGTCCAGGTGCCGTCGCGGCCCTGCTCGATGCGCCGCACGTTGACGCCGGTCTCGATGCGGCCGACGACGGCAGCCAGTGCGTCGGTCAGCGCCTGCATGCCTCCGCGGAATGAGAAGCTGCCCGCCGTGTTCTTGGGCTTTTCGGCCGTTCTCTTGCGCTCGCGCGCGCCCATGATCTGCCCTTTGATCAGGCTGCCGTACTTTTGCTCGAGCGCGTGCAGGCGCGGAAACGCGGCAGGCACGGAGATGCGCTCCGGGTCACCTGCATAGACGCCGGACACGAAGGGATCGATGGCGTAATCGAGAAATTCGTCGCCGAGCCGTCGGCGCACGAAGGCGGCGATCGACTCCTCGACGCCGGCGGGCGAGGGCGGGATGAAGATCTCGCGGAACAGCCTGCGCTTTGCGGTGAACGAGAACGCCGTGGTCGTGACAAATGCAAGCGGCGAGGTCGGCAGCGCGACGAGCTTCCCGTCGCGGACGATGAATCGCGTCGCGGCGACCGCGGAGGCGTCCAGTCGTTCGCCGCGGATGCCGAGTTCGTCGATCACGTCGTTGATGAGCGGGGACGAATCGAGCGTGCTGTTCGGTCCGCGCTCCACCAGCGCGCCATTGCGGTGACGCGTGCCGATGACGCCGCCGGCGCGCGTTGCCGCCTCCAGAATCTCGACGGTCGCGCCACGCTTCTTGAGCTTGAATGCCGTCGTGAGCCCGGAAATCCCGGCTCCGATGACGAGCACGTCGACGTCGGCGGGCATGCGCATTTTCTCCGGTCATTCCGCCGGGGCGGAAACCTGCGATGGTCGAGGCGCCGGAATGCGCTCTTCGGTACGCGCTATCGCGGCCACAAGTTCGCGGCGCTCGCGCGAGTCCTCCGTGAATCGTGCGAGCAGCGCTTTCCAGAAGCGCGACGCCGACGCGTAATCGCCCGCTTCGAACGCCGCGTTGCCGGCCATTTCCAGCGCCTTCTTGTGCGCAGGATCCATTGTCAGGGCGCGCAACACGAGCTCCCGCGGCCTGCCGGCCAGCGATCCGCCCTGCGCCATGCCGAGCGCGTCGGCAAATTCGCACCAGATGCCGGGATCTCCCGCGACCTTCGGGCTCGACGCAAGCGCGCGCTCGTAGGCTTCGGCGGCATCGGCGTAGCGGTTGGCGTCGAGGTCCATTCGCGCGAGCAGCACCCACGCGCGGCCGTCGCGCGGGTTGGTCTCGACATGCCGCGCGAGTTCGGCGCGACCGGACGCCTTCGCCGTAGCGCTCGACGGGTAGGTTTCGGTGGGGGAGGGGACGCCGGAGAATTCGAGAATTCCAATGGCCATGCACGCTACCCCGGCGACGGCCGCCGCAAGGGTAGTGGCGACTGCAGGCCATGTCGCGGCGCCCGATGTGCCGTGTGCCTGCGCCCTCGCCCGGCCGCGCCGCATGAAGACGCGAGGCAGCGCGAATGCGACTGCGGCGATCGTCGCGGCGATCGCGGCGTATGGCAACCAGGAGGTCGGAGACGTCACGGGAACCCTGCGTGTCTGAAGACGATTTGCGGCGGACCGATGCCACGCGGTCGGCCCGCACCGATCGAATTATCGCTGCAGGGCGACCAAAAGGCGAGGCGCCGGAACCGGCGCGGAACGGCGCGCCCGCTACTTGGACGCGGCGGCAGGCACCGGCGCCGCAGGCGATGCTCCCGACGGCGCCTGCTTTGCCTTGATTGCGTCATCGAGAATCCTGAGGCCGTCCTGCGATGCCGCCACGGATCTCGCGAGCGATTCCTTCGCGAGGTCGAGGTTGTGGAACGAAGCTCCGTTGGCGGCGGTCCACCATTCCCAGTTGGCATGCGCGTCGCCGTGCTTCGCCCGCGCTGCCTTCAGCGCGTCCTCGCCGACGCCCGCCTGCTGCGCCGGTCCGAACTTCGCGATCAGCTGCATCAGCCAGAACTCGGCATTGCGCACCTTGCCCTGATAGTGCGACGCCATGGATTCGATCACGTACCTCGCCTGCGTCTCGGTCCACTCGTGGTGGCACTGGAGGCAGGTTTCCTTGATGTAGTTCTTCGGATTGGTCTGCCAGTGCGACGTGTAGAACTTGCCGGTCTTCGGATCCTTGACCCTCGGCATGTGGCACGCCGTGCAGTCGACGCCGGCCTTTTCGTGCTTCGAACCGTAGTACGTCTCGACGTCCGGATGCTGTGCCTTCCACAGCGCGGCACCGGTGAACTGGTTGCGGAAGTCGCGGAACTGGATGCTGTCGTACACCTTCAGGATATCGGCCGGTCCGACGAACGGAAAGAAGTTGGTCCGCCTGTCGGCCATGGTGATCGCCTCACCGGTGATCGGGTTGAATCCCGGATTGCAGTTGTATTCGACGTGGCATTGCCCGCACTGGAGCTTGCCGTCGTAACGCTCGAGCATGCCGATCTTGCGCGGGAATCCGCGCAGGCCCACGTCGACGACGTCGACTTTCGTCTTGCGGATGTCCTGCGAATAGAGCGTCGGAAATTCGGTGCGCGTCACGACGTCGATCAGCGCGTCGCGAACGATCCGCGGCCTGGCGGCGTGCGGGTCGTGGCAGAAGATGCAGTTCAACGCATGTCTCGACGCTTTCGCGAGCTCCACGACCTTCGACGTGCGGCTCCATTTCGCATTCGGCGACGGATCGCCCATGTACGCCCATTCGAGGATGTGGTCCTGCGTCTTGCACGACAGGCACACCGGGTTCGCCGCGGCGGCGGTGCCTGGCCTGAACATCTTCTGGTCGGCGTTGTCGGGATCCTGGTCGACCACCACGTCCATCACGTTGAAGTCGCCGCTCCCTGCGAGATAGCGCCAGCCGTCCTTCGTGGCGAAACGGCCGCCGAACGCGCGGTCGACGACGAACTGGTCGAGCAGGGCGAAAGTGTGCGAACGCGGGAGATTGTGCTCGCGCGTGAAGCCGTGCGGCGTCATCAGCATGTCGTAGGCCGGGTCCGGCGCCGGGCCGGTCATCTGCTTCTTCTCGAAGCGCGCGGTGCGGCGCCAGTCCATCTGCGCGTACGACTGGTACTGGTTCTGGTGGCAGCCGCCGCAGGTGGCGAGGTCGGTTTTCGTGACCGGCCGCTTCGTCGGGTCGGACAGGTGCCGGGCAGTGCCCTCGTGACAGGCATCGCAGCCGACGGCCTTGTGCTTGCCCGCGACCCGCAGCTCCTTGATCGGCGTGTGGCACGCCACGCACGCCGAGGCGTCGAAGGCGGCCGCCATTGCCGTTGTAACCTTGGCTGGGGGTGCGGCGATCGGTGCCGCGGCAGCGGCGAACGCCGCAAGCGCCACGACGACGACCACGCCCGCGCGCAGGATGACTTTGCGCATGATCGATTCCCCGACGATCGGCCCCGGTTCCGCATCGAAAGCGGGTGCCGCTGCGATCATGCTGCCCGACAACCCGGGGGACCGCGTTGACGTACGTCAAGCGCGTCGGCAGGGCGGGGCGAAGTGCGCCAACGCCGCAGGGGCGAACGACGTCAGGGAACCGTGCGCTCGATGACGATGGTCATGCCGCGGGTACCCACCTTGACCGGGGCCGAGAGGCCCTCCAGGTCGCCGCTCTGCGGGACGGCCTGACCGCTGCGCGACACGCGCGCGCCCACGACCACGTCGGCGAAATTGGCCAGCGACATGTTGGGCGCCATCGCCATCGAGTCGTCGAGCGTGAACGTGATCGGAAGGTCGCGGACCTGTTTTCGCAGGATCGCGAGCGGCATCTTCGGTCCCTGCGCGGCGCGCGCGAAGACGAAGACGACGTCGTCAGGCGAAGCCTTCGCGGCGAGCGCGGGCGACAACTTTACTGTTCCGGCGACCGCGCTGACCGACGCGGCAGCGGACGGCGCAGCGGCCGGTCCGCGCGCCTCTGGCGGTGCGGTCGATGCGGCCGGCGCTTTGGCAATCGCGGCAGGCGCCGCCGCCGGCGTGCCGGGTTTGAGCCCGCCCAGCTCGCGCGCCTCCGCGATGCTGGAATCGATCGACTGCCCGATCGGCGACGCCGGAGGTATCGTGGCTTTCGCTTTTTCCCAATAGGCAGCCGCCTGCGCGTAGTCCTTGCGATCGAATGCGGCCGTTCCCGCAAGCGCCAGCGCCTTCCATTGCGTGGGATCGGCCTTGAGCGCTCGGTCGACCAGCTCCAGCGGCTTGCCCTGGAGCGTTCCGCCCTGCGCCGCGCCAAGCGCATCGGCGTAATCGGCGAGCAGCTCGGCGTCCTGCGGCAGGAGGGCCGAGGCGCGTTCGAACGCGCGCGCGGCCTCGGGATACCGGTTGAGCGAGTAGTACGTGCGCGCCAGCATCTGCCACCCGTCGGCGTTTCCCGGTTCCTTCTCGAGCTTCGCCGAAAGATCCGCGGCCATCCTCGCGACCTGCTCGGGCGTCACTTCGTGGGGCGCGTTCTGCGTGCCGTCGGGCGCCGGTCCGCGCGCAGCAAGCGACGTGAACGCTTCGAAGTTGCCGAGCGCCACGTAGATCAGCATGGCGGCGATCGGGAGCGCGCCGGCGACGATGGCAGCCGTCCATGCGCCGGCAGCATGCGCTGCCGATGCGGACCCCGGGATCGCCGTCGATTCCTCGAGCACGCGCTGCTCGAGTTCGCGGCGCGACTGCTCGTATTGCGCGTGCGAGATGGTTCCGTTGGCGGCGTCGACCGCGAGTTCGGCCAGCTGGTCGCGCATGATCGCGACGTTCGAGGCTTCGCGCGCGATGCCCGCTCCGGTTGCGCCGCGCAGCAGGGGCACCAGGACCCACGCGAGGGCGGCGGCCACCATGAGAGCGGCGATGCTGACGAATGCGATCACGTGACTTCTTTCTCGTTGTCGCCGGCGAGCAGGCGTTGCGCTCGCTCGTGGTCCTCCGCGGACAGCGCCACCTCCGCGATCGGCCGGCGGCGCAGATTGCGCAGCAGGATGAAGGCGCCAGCCGCGAGCAGCAGCGCGGGTCCGCCCCAGAGCAGGAACGTCGTTGCCTTGAGCGGCGGCTGGTAGAGGACGAAATCCCCGTAGCGGTTGACCATGTAGGTGAGGATCTCGTCGTCGCTCCTGCCGCCCGCGATCTGCTCCTTGATCTGGTTGCGCAGGTCGCTCGCGAGCTCGGCGTTCGAGTCCGCGATCGTCTGGTTCTGGCAGACGAGGCAGCGGAGCTTCTCGGCCAGCTTGACTGCGCGCGCCGCCTTGACCGGATCCTTGTCGGTCGGCACGGCGTCGGCCGCGACGCCCGCTGCGGGCAGCAGCGCCGCAAGCACGAACAGGACAGGCGCGAGAAACCGGACGCGCGGGTTCATGACTTCTGCAGCTCGCGAATCATCGGCAGCAGCTTCTTCTCGAGCGCCTCGGGCGTGATGGGGCCGATCTGCTTGTAACGAATGGTGCCTTCCTTGTCGATCACGAACGTCTCCGGCACGCCGTACACGCCGAAGTCGATGCCGACGCGGCCGTCGCGGTCCATGACGGACGTGGTGTACGGATCACCGTTCTGCGCGAGCCAGGTCTTGCCCGGTCCGGGCTCGTCCTTGTAGTCGAGACCGATGATCGGGACGAGCTTCGATTTCGCGAGCTCGACCAGCAGCGGATGCTCCTCGCGGCACGACACGCACCACGACGCCCAGACGTTGAGCAGCCACACCTGGCCTTTCATGTCGGCGGCACTGAGCATCGTGGTCGGCTGGTGCAGCTGCGCGAGGCTGAACGCGGGCGCGGGCTTGCCGACGAGCGGCGACGGCACCTCGCGCGGGTCGCGCCACAGGCCGACGAACAGGAAACCGGCGAGGACGAAGAAGATCGCCAGGGGGATCAGCAGCTTGCGGTTCATCGATGATCTCCTATCCGGCTGCCGCGACGCCGCGCGGGACGAGCGCGTCGCGCGGCGATGCCACGCGATAGCGCCGGTCCGACAGCGCGAGGAAGCCGCCGAATGCCATCATCAGGAATCCGAACCAGACCCACGTGATGAAGGGCTTCGCATACACGCGGATGACCCATGCCCCGGCGTCGACCGGTTCTCCCATCGACACGTAGATGTCGCCGAAGGGGCCGGAGTCGATCGCGGCGTTGGTCATCGGCATTCCGCCGGCGTTGTACGCACGTTTCTCGGGATTAAGCGTCTCGACGAACTTGCCGTTTCGGGAAACGGTGACGGAGCCGCGCGACGCCAGGTAATTCGGCCCCCTGCGCTCCGACACGCCGTCGAAGCGAAACATGTAGCCGGCGACGGTCACCGTGTCGCCGACGTTCATCTTCACGTCGCGCTCGGTCTCGTAACCCTTCACCATCGTGACGCCGACGATGAACGTCGCGATGCCGAGGTGCGCGAGCACCATTCCCCAGTAGCTCCTGGGCTGCCGCCGCAGCTGCGCGAACAGCCCCGTTCCGCGGCCGGCGACGCGCTCGCGGACGCCGGTCAGCGTCGCGGTGAGGATCCACAATGCCATCAGCAGGCCGAACGCGACGCCGGGTTTCCATTCCGTCGCGGCGAACGGCAGCAGAAGCGCCGTGACCACGCTGACGCCCAGCGCCCAGCGCAGGCGCAGCCAGAGATCCGGAATCGACGTCTCCTTCCAGCGCGCAAGCGGCCCGATCCCCATCAGGAACGCGAGCGGCGTCATGAGCGGCACGAACACGGTGTCGAAATAGGGCGGGCCGACGGAGATCTTGCCGAGATTGAGGGCGTCCAGGAACAGCGGGTACAGCGTGCCGAGGAGCACCGAGCCCGCCGCCGCGACCAGCAGCACGTTGTTCCCGAGGAGCGCCGATTCGCGCGAGGCGAGCGCGAACCGGCCGCCGAGGCCGACGCGCGGCGCGCGAATCGCGTAGAGCGTGAGCGAACCGCCGATGACGACGACCAGGAACGCGAGGATGAACACGCCACGCCGCGGATCCGTCGCGAACGCGTGCACCGACGTCAGCACGCCCGAGCGGACGAGAAACGTTCCCACCAGCGACAGCGAAAACGCGCAGATGGCGAGCAGGACGGTCCAGTTCTTGAACGTGGCGCGCTTCTCGGTCACGGCGAGCGAGTGGAGCAGCGCGGTACCGACGAGCCACGGCATGAACGACGCGTTCTCGACCGGATCCCAGAACCACCATCCCCCCCACCCCAGCGTGTAATAGGCCCACCAGCTTCCGATCATGATGCCGATGGTGAGGAAGCTCCACGCGCACGTCGTCCATGGTCGGGACCACCGCGCCCACGTGGTGTCGAGACGTCCGCTGATGAGCGCCGCGATCGCGAAGGCGAACGCGACGGAGAACCCGACGTAGCCCGTGTAGAGCATGGGCGGATGCGCGACCATCCCCGGGTCCTGCAGCAGCGGGTTCAAGTCGCGGCCGTCGGCCGGAACGGGGAACAGCCGGTCGAACGGGTTGGAGGTGAGCAGCGTGAAGAGCAGGAATCCGACGCTGACGAGGCCCATCACGCCGAGCACGCGCGCCACCATTTCATCGGGAAGGTTCCTGCTCTTGATCGATACCGCCAGGGTCCAGATCGAAAGCATGAAGACCCAGAGCAGCATCGAGCCCTCGTGCGATCCCCAGGTGGCGGCGAAGCGGTACGGGAGCGGCAGCTGGGAATTCGAATTGGTCGCGACGTTCAGCACCGAAAAGTCGCTGGTGACGAACGAATACATGAGGCAGAACCACGCCGTTGCGCAGAACAGGAATTGCCCTCTCGCCACGGGCCGTGCGAGAAGCACCCACGCGCGGATGCCGCGTTGCGCGCCGATGATCGGCAGCGTGCCGAGAATGAGGGCGAGCAGCAGCGCGAGGACCAGCGCCAGGTTGCCGATTTCGGGGATCATGGTGGGAGTGCCCTCCGCGTCATTGTTTGAGCGTGCGCGAGGCCTGCTCGGCCATGTTGGCTGCGCGCCCCTTGTTGAGCGCGTCCGCGGCGGCGGGCGGCATGTAGTTCTCGTCGTGCTTCGCCAGCACCTCGGTTGCGTGGAATTTGCCGTCGCTTTCGAGCTTGCCCTGCGCGACGACGCCCTTGCCCTCCTTGAAGAGGTCCGGCAGGATGCCCTTGTAGACGACGGGGACGGTCTTCGCGGTATCGGTGACGTCGAAATGGATGGTGAGTCCGTCCGCTTCGCGCGTTACGCTCTTTTCCACGACCATTCCGCCGACCCGGAAGGCGCGGCCGCGCGGCGCCTCGTTGGCGGCGATCTGGGTCGGCGAGAAGAAGAACACGAGGTTCGACTGGAACGCGTTCAGCACGAGCGCCACCGCGACGCCGAGCAGCGCCACGCCGCCCCCGATCCATGCGAAACGCCGGTGCCGGGCCTTCATCGCGCGGCCTCCGCGGCGCCCGCAACGCGGGTTTCGGCGAGCACGGCGCGGCGCTTCGCGCGCACGGACGCGATTTCGCCCGCGACGACGAGTGCCGCGACGCCGTAGGCGCCCCACACGTAAAAGGCGTAGCCGCCCATGGCAAGGAATTCACTCATGCTGCCTCCGTAACGACATTGACCGGCGGACCAGGAATGCTCCGCGGACGCGGGATTGCCCGCGGACACGTCCATCGGGCCCTGGCTCCGCCCTGCGTGCGCGGGCGTCCTCGTTCGTGCCCCGCTCGCTCATCGGCGCATTTCCTTCAGCGCGGAGATCCACGCCGCGCCGCGTTCCCGCTCGATGATGATCGTCCGAGTGCGCGCGAGCACGATGGCGATCGCGTAGAACCATGCGGCGAACGACATGATCAGCATCGCCGTCAGCATGATCGTCGCCATCTTCGATTCCCCGGGCCGCACCGACGACCCCTGGTGCAGCGTGTTCCACCACTTGACCGAATAATAGATGATCGGCACGTTGATCGCCCCCACGAGCGAGAGGACCGCGCACGCGCGGTCGGCCCGTCGCGGATCGTCGATCGCATTGCGCAGCGCAATCACGCCGAGGTAGAGGAACAGCAGGATGAGCTCGGAAGTCATCCGCGCGTCCCACGCCCAGTAGGTGCCCCATGTCGGGCGCCCCCACAGCGAGCCCGTCCACAATGCGACGAACGTCATCAGCGCGCCGGTGGGCGCGAGTGCCTGCGCCAGCATCGCCGACAGGCCGCGTGTTGAAGCCGAGGGCGAGCGCGCTCCAGAACGCCATGACGAGATAGATGAACATCGACATCCAGGCGGTGGGGACGTGGATGAAGATGATCCGGTACGCATCGCCCTGCTGAAAATCCGTCGGCGCGATCGAGAGGCCGATGTAGAGTCCGATCGCCGCGAGGATCGCCGCCGCCCACGCGAACCACGGGATCATTTTCCCGGCGAGCGGATAGAACGATGCAGGCGACGAGTAGCGGTACCAGTTCATGGCGATGCGGTCGGTCGGCGGTCAGTCGAGAGCGATGCGCACGGCGGCGGCGGCCGCGAATGGCGCACCGACGATGGCGACGATGAGTCCCGCACCCAGCAGGGACAGATTGGCGCCGAACCCGAGTCCCGCGCGCGTCGCCTCGACCGCGCCGGTGCCGAATATCAGCACCGGAACGTAGAGCGGCAGGATGAGCAGCGCGAGCAGGCTGCTGCCCGCGCGCAGGCCCAGCGTCAGCGCGGCGCCGATCGCGCCCAGCAGCGACAGGATCGGCGTACCGAGCAGCAGTGCGGCGGCCAGCACGGCGAGCGATTCCGTGTCCATCGCGTACTGGATGCCGAGCAGCGGCGCCAGCAGCACGACCGGAAGTCCGGTGGTGATCCAGTGCGCCAGGATCTTGCCGGAAACGAGCGCCGGGAGCGGGTACGGCGACAGGGCAATCTGCTCGAGCGTGCCGTCTGCGTGATCCGTGGCAAAGAGGCGCGGCAGCGACAACAGCGAGGCGAGCAGGGCCGCGACCCACAGCACCCCGGGACCCATGGTCGCGAGCAGCGTGCGCTCCGGCGTCGTCGCCAGCGGAAAGAGTGAAACCACGATGACATAGAACAGCAGCTGCACCGCGAGTTCCGCGCGAGAGCGAAGCGCGAGCCTGATGTCGCGCAGCAGCGCCCAGCGCACGCCCGGAAGCACGGCGCCGACGCTGGCGGCCGGAACGGGCAGGTTTCTCGCGGCCGGAATCGAGGTCATGAAAGCGTTATCGATTGAACTTGCGCCGCCGGGAGGCCGAGCGGCGTATGCGTTGCCGCCACCGCCAGGCCGCCGCGATCGAGATGCGCGCCGATCATGGTCGCGAGCATCGCGGCGCCCGCGGTGTCGAGCGCTGTCGTCGGCTCGTCCAGAACCCAGAGGCGGCGCGCCAGCAGCGACAGTCGCGCGAGGCCGACTCGCCGGCGCTGACCCTGCGACAGCACGCGCGCGTGAAGCGCGCGCCGCGAGCCCAGCTCCACGGCGTCGAGCGCCGCGCGAATGGCTGCTGCAGACGCGGACTCTCCGGCGAGCGCCACGAGCGCAACCAGATTCTCCTCGGTCGTGAGCTCGTCCTTCAGCGCCGGCGCATGTCCCGCGAAAGCCATCGACGCGCGCAGCACCGGGTCGAACGGGGCGATCGGCTTGCCGTCCCAACGGATTTCCCCTGCCGCGGGCAGGGACAATCCGGCCAGCATTCGCAGGAGGGTGGTCTTGCCTGTCCCGTTCGCGCCCGTGACGATCAGCGCCTGCCCCGGCTCGACGGCGAACGAGAGCCGCTCGAACAGGCGCGCGTGGCCGCGGTGCGCGGCAAGATCGTGGGCTACCAGCATGGGCGGGCACGGGGGTCGCAATAAGGGGCCAAGCACCGCAGCATCAGGGTCCGCGGGCGGCTGGAAAGACCCGGCATTATAGCGGACCACCCCCGGGGCACCGCCGCCGCCGCCGCGAAGGCCCGGAACGGGTCCAAATCGGTGCGCGTTTCGCACGTTCGTTCGGCGGCGGTTATCATTCCGGACGATGCCCATGCGCGAGCGGGCGCCCGCGCCGAAGCGGAGGACTGCATGCGATCGACCGAAAGCGCCGTGCCCCGCACGACGCATTGGTATTGCGCGCTGGGATTGGCCGTGTTGCTTCTGGCCGCCGGCCCGGCTGCGGGGCAGGTGGCGCCGTTCAGCGCCACGAAGAGCTTTGCCCCGGCAGCGATCCTCTCCGGCAATCCGACCGTCCTGACGATTCGACTGCAGAACACCAGCAAGACGCTCGTCGCGGCGGCAATCAACTTCAGCGATAGCCTTTCCGGCCGGTATGGTCCTGGTTCCGGGCGCCGATCCCGTGGTTCAGTGTGGCGGCACGGTGGCCTTTGCCTCCAACGGTTTCACCTTTGCCAACGGCAGCGTCGGCGTGGCGACGTTTTGCGACGTGCACGCCACGGTCACCGTGAACACGCCGATCGACACGGTCTCAACCAATACGACCTCCGCGATCACGTATTCGTACGGGACGGCGCCGGGGAGCGTCGGCGCGGTGAGCGGGGTGCTCGGCGTGACCGGAGTTCCGGTGACGATCGTGACGCCGCCCTCGGCGCTGGCCGCGCCGATTCCTGCGGGCACGGACATCGACGTGACGCTGCAGGCGGTCGGGGGCGTGGCGCCTTACACGTGGCGCCTCGCGGGCGGCTCGCTGCCGCCCGGAGTGAGCCTCGGCCCGGACGGGCATCTCACGGGCAAGCCTTCGAGCCCGGGCGTCTACACGTTCGTCGCGGGCGTCAGCGATTCGCGCGGCGGCTCGACCACGCAGGCCTACCGGCTCGACATCGTCAAATTCATCGGCGATTTCAAGGTGACGGTGACGCCGAATCCGGCGACCTCGGGCGAGACGCTGCGGGTTGCCGCGACCGTGACCGGCAGCATCGCCGCCACCGGGACGATCGATGTCTGGATCGCAGGCACCGGCCTGCGGTGCCCGCCGCCGTTCGCGTTCGGCGACCCCGCGAGCCCGGTCGCGCCCGTGCGCACCGCGCCGCTCGACGCGGCCGGCCGCGCACAGGTTGCCGTCCCGGATCTGCGGATCGACGATTACGGCGTTTGCGTGCATTACGGAGGCGACGCGAATTTCAGCGAGGCATTTGCCGGGCCGATCGACGCGTTCGTGATCAAAGGAGTGCTGCTTGCGCCGCCGACGGTCGCGCTGTCGGCGCCCGGACACATGGCGGGAACGGGCGTGATCGCCGCGCAGGTGAGGGTGACCCCGAACGACACGACGCTGATTCCGCAGGGCACGGTGCGTCTGCTGGCCGACGGCCAATCGATCGCTTCGGCGACACTGCACGACGGCACCGCCTGGGTGGTCGTGGACGCGCCGCCTGCTCCGGGAGCGAGGTCGTTCGCCGCCCAGTACACGGGCGACGGCGTGTTCCCGCCGGCGACGTCCGCACCGCTGGTCGTGGTCCTGGAGGCGCCCGGCGCAACGGCGATTCCGGCGCTGTCCCCGACTGCGCAGGCACTTCTGGCGCTGGTCCTCGCCGTCGTCGCCGTGCAACGGCTGCGTCGGCGCCGGTGACCGCGCGCGTCGCGTGAACGCCGTGGCCGCCCGCCTGGTGCGCAGGCTGGCGGAAGCGCCCCGCTGGCTCGTCGGGCTTGCGATCGTCGCGGCGTTCCTGGTCGAGCCGGTGGGCGACGCCCTCACACGCGCGCCGCGCGCGCCGCTGTTCGCGAAGCTCGAAGCGATGGCCTACGACGCGCGGCTCAAGGCGACTCAGGGCGACGGCGTCGACCCGACCGTCGTCATCATCGACATCGACGAGAAGAGCCTGCAGCGCGAGGGTCGATGGCAATGGCCGCGCGATCGTCTCGCGCGACTCGTCCTGCGCCTGCAGCAGAAATACAGGGTGCGCGCGGTCGGCTTCGACGTCATGTTCCCCGAGCGCGACACCTCGGACGGCGTCGCGGTGCTGGACGAGCTCGCGCGCGGACCCTTCGCGCAAGCGCCGGGCCTCGCGGCAACGATGTCCGTGCTGCGACGACGCCTCGACTACGACGCGCGATTCGCCGATGCGCTTGCCGGAGGTCCGACGCTCCTTGCGTTCACGTTCACGGTGACGCCCCAGGCGGTCGGTGCATTGCCGGCGCCGGCGTTCAGCGCGGCCGAGCAGGGCGGCCATGCGATCGAGATCCGCCCCGAAGTCGGGTACACCGCGAATCTGCCGGAGTTGCAGCAGGCGGCCGTCGGAGGCGGGCACATCGATCCCGTCTTCGATTCCGATCGCGTGGTGCGCCGCGTGCCTCTCGTCAAGGCTTACGCCGGCCGTCTACTACCCCGCGCTGTCGCTCGCCGTCGCACAGACGGTCGTCGAGGCGAAGTCGATTCGCCCGCGCTTCGATGCCAACGGCGATCTCGACGCGTTCGACCTGGGTGGACTCGTCGTCCCGGTCGCGCGCGACGGCACCGCGCTCGTCCCGTATCGGGGGGGCCAAGGCGCATTCAGATATTACTCGGCGACCGACGTCATGGCGGGAACGATTCCGGACGACGCGTTCGTCGGCGCCGTTGCGCTCGTCGGGACGACGGCCAAGGGCCTCGAGGACCTGCGGTCCACGCCTGTCGCGCCCGATTTCCCCGGCGTCGAAATCCACGCGAACCTGGTTTCCGGAATGCTTGCCGGCGACCTCAAGAGCATCCCGGCAGGCGCCGCCGAGGTGGAAGCGCTGACGATGCTGGTCGCCGGCCTCATCGTCGTGTTCGGCATCCCGTGGCGGCGTCCGCTCGCCAGCGTGATCGGGATCCTCGCCGTCGCTGCCGTCGTCACCACGGTCAACCTTCTGTTCTGGACTCGCGCGAACGCAGTGATCCCGATCGCGGGCACGCTCGCGATGCTGCTGTCGCTCCTCCTCTGGAACCTGCTGGGCGGGTTCCTGCGCGAATCGCGAGCGATTCGACAGCTGTCCGACCTCTTCGGCGAGTACGTGCCGCCCGAGCGCGTGCGCCAGATGCGCGAGACCGGCGAGCGATTCTCGATGGAGGGCGACAGCCGCGAGCTCACGGTGCTGTTCTCCGACGTCCGCGACTTCACCACCGCCTCGGAGTCGCTGGAGCCGCGCGAGCTCTCCGCGCTGATGAACGCCTACCTGACGCCGATGACGGAGATCATCCACGCCGGTCGCGGCACCATCGACAAGTACATCGGCGACGCCATCATGGCCTTCTGGGGAGCGCCTCTGGCGAACGCGCGCCACGCGCAGGATGCCGTCGCGGCGGCGCTCTCGATGCAGGAGCGGATGGAGCCGCTGCGCGCGCAGTTCCGTGCGCGCGGCTGGCCGGCGCTCGCGATCGGCATCGGCCTCAACACCGGCGCGATGAACGTCGGCGACATGGGCTCGCGCTTCCGCAAGGCCTACACGGTGCTGGGCGACGCGGTCAATCTCGCGTCGCGGCTCGAGGGGCTGACGAAGGTCTACGGCGTGGGCATCCTGTGCGGCGAGGAGACGAAACGCGCGGCGCCGGAATTCGTCTGGCGCGAGGTCGATCGCGTACGCGTCAAGGGCCGGGCCCAGGCGCTCTCGATCTGGGAGCCGCTGGGGCGCGAGGTCGACACGGCAGCAGCCGCGGACCTCTCGCGGTGGAACGAGGCGCTCGCGCACTATCGCGCACGGAATTTCGCCGCGGCCGCCGCGATTCTCGCCGCGCTGCCGGACCGGCCCGTCCACCGGCTTTTCGGCGAGCGCTGCGCGGCGCGGCATGAAGTCGCCGCCTCCGGCCGACTGGGACGGCGCGACCAACTTCGCAACCAAGTGACCGGCTTCAGCGCGTGGCGGGACGCGAAAGCGACGCGGCGAGCTGCGCGTACTCGGTGTTTTCGGGATCGAGCTCGGTCAGCTTCCTCGCATAGCGAAGCGCGTCGTCGCGTCGACCCGCGCCGGAGGAAAAATGGGCGAGCCCGAACAGCACGTCACGGTCGTTCGGTTGCGCCTTCAATGCGACGGACAGCACCTCCAGCGCTTCCTTCGAACGCCCCACGTCGTTGAGCGCGACCGCGTAGACATACGCATAGCGCGCATTCTCCGGAGCGAGTTTCGCCGCCTCGCCGAACTCGCGCAATCCGTCCGCGTGGCGCTTCTCGCGCACGAGTGTCAGCCCCAGCGCGTGGTGCAGGGCCGCGGCGCGCGGCGCGTTCGCGATGCCCTGCCGCAGTACGGACTCGGCCTCGGACTCGGCGCCGCGGGTGCGGTAGACATCGGCGAGATTCACGCGCGCCTCCACCGAAGTCGGATCGATCTCGAGCGCCTTGCGGAACTCGGCGATCGCGGCGGCCGGGTCGCCGCGCGTGGCGTGGAGGTTGCCGAGGTTCATCCGGCCTTCGGGTCGATCCGCGAGATAGGTTTGCGTCGCAACGTATTCGTCGAGTGCCTTCGCGAATGCCGCCCGGTCGGCCGCCGGCAACCGCGCTTCCGGCGGGCCCGCGAGCGCGTGCGCCGCCTCGATGCGCACACCTCTTGCAGGGTCGTTCAGCATGCGGGGCAGGTAGCGAAGCCGTGTTGCCGGATCGGCGGCGCCGATCGCGTCGACCGCGGCGAGTCGCACCAGCGCGTCCGGATCGTTCAACGCGCGCGTGACCGCGGGAAGCGATGACGGCGAAAGCATTCGCCCCAGTCGCTCGATCGCGCTCGCGCGCACGATCGCGGGTTGCGCGGCGTCGTCGGCGAGAGTCATGAGCGCGCCGCGCGCGCCGGGCGCACCGACGTTTCCTGCCTGCAGCGCGGCTGCGAACGTCTGGTAACCGACCGGCGTGCGCCCGGTCCACTGGCGAATCGCGTCCGCTGCCCACTGCGGCGATTTCTTCGTGTGGCACTGATTGCACGCGTTGGGCATTCCGAACTTCGCCGACAGGTCGGGGCGGGGAATGCGCAGCGAGTGATCGCGCCGCGGGTCGACCCGCATGTAGGTCGTGGTGGGCATGTGGCAGGCGACGCAGCGGGCACCGGGGGTGGCCTGCGCGTGATGCGTGTGCGCAGGCACGTCGAATTTCGCCGGTTGATGGCATTGCGCGCACAGCTCGTTGTCCGGGCGCCGCAATTCCTGCGTGTGCGGATCGTGACAATCGGAACAGGTGACGCCCTTTGCGTGCATCCTGCTCTGCGCGAAGGAGCCCCACTCGTAGACCTCGTCGCGAATCTGACCGTCGTTCCAGTACAGGCCCTCGTCCAGCAGCGACAACCGGTGCGTGTCCTGCGGCGGCTTGCCGTGAACGTAATCGTCCGAGAGGCGCGCGGCGCGGGCGTGGCAGCGGGCGCACATGTCGATCTCCCGCGACGACGTTCGGGGGATGCTGCGCTGCGCATTGCCGGTCGCTCGCCACCGGGACCCACGTGACGCCCTTGCGCTCGTTGAGCGCGAGCGCGAGGCCGCTGTCCGCCGGTGAGTAGCCCTTGGCGCGCGCCCGCGCCACGTGATCGGCTCCCGGTCCGTGGCACGCTTCGCAAGCGACGTTGATTTCCGCCCACGTCGTGGCGAACCGGCCGCTCGCGGCATCGAAATTCTTGCGCAGCCGGGTCGAGTGGCACTCGGCGCACATGAAATTCCAGTTCTGGTTGACGCCGGTCCAGTGCAGCGGATCGCCTGCGCGCAGGTTCTGACCGGGATAGAGGTGAAACCAGCGCTGGCCGCCTTGCGCCTTCGGCCGCGAATCCCAGGCGATGCCGAGTGCCTGCAGGCGTCCCCCGGGAAGCGCGATCAGATACTGCTGCAGCGGCGCCACGCCGAACGTGTATTTGATCTCGAAGTCGGCGACCTTGCCGTCGGGCCCGTCGGTGCGGACGTAGTATCGGCCGTCGCGCCGCGAAAACACCGACGTCGTTCCGGCATAGGCGAATTTCGCGTTCCCGAAATCGCCCAGCACGCTCGTCGCGTCGGCCACCTGCATCGCCTGCCGATGGCGCGATTGCGACCACGCGTCGTACTGCGCCGCATGGCATTCGCGGCAGACGGCCGCTCCGACGTGATCCTTGGCGACAGCCTTGCGCGGGACCGTCCGCCGGAACGGTGACCGGCGCCGGTTGCGCGGCCGTCAGGAGCGGGACGACGAGCAGCGCCGCGCCGATGCCCTCGAGGGCCGCGAACAAATGTGCCCGTCGGAATGCGAGGCGATACGCGGCGGCGGCGACGGTCAGCACGGTCCGGCGCCGGCGCATCTGCGATAGCCGACCACGCCTTCGATCACGCCGCCCCCGCGCGCGTTGATGAAGTAGTCGAGACCGATCCCGCTGCCGCCCGTGCCGGCGAAGAAGCCGGCGAAATTGCCGGCGACGAGCGATTGGCAGGCGTTGCCGGTGCAGCCAACCGACGCTCCCGGTCCCGATGTCGAAAAGAGGCCGTTGTTGATGCCGGTGGTGCCGCCCATCGTGTACGTGGCATTCGTGAAGCCGACGGTGAGTCCGGTCAGCGTGAGTTGCGCCGTGCCGAAATTGACATTGATCGATCCGCCCGAAACCAGCGTGCCGGTGGCGCCCGTACCCGAGTCCGTCGGCCGCGTACCGCCGACGGGGGTGTAGGAAAACTGTCCGGAGCCCGGCAGCGACGGCGACAGGTTGCCGTATATGTAATGGAGGTTGCCGCCGTCGTTGCGCACGGTGGTGCCATCCGGCAGCCGCTGGACGATCGTCGATCCCTTCCCCTCCCAGCGGCCCCAGTTGAGCCCGGCCCCGGTGCCGTCGCTGCCGCTGTCGACGATGTTGGCGGAGCCGACGTTCGCGGCGAGGCTGTCGTTGACGAATGACGTCACCTGCCCGCTGCCGTTGACGCCGATCGCCAGGCCGGGATCGCGCGTCGTGCCGAGCTCGAGCGTGTAGCGATCGGATCCGACGACGATCGCACGCGCGTTTTCCGGCGCGATGAGATTGCGATCCTCGGTCGCCATGTACGTGAACGGAGGCACGGGCAGCGCTGGCGGGAGGCCGAATTCCGGCACGCTCGCGAATTTGAGCTCGCCGGACGCGGGCGCCGCGGCGACGGGGCGCGACGGAAGGCGATCCGCGAGGAAATCCGGCGGCGTCAGATAGCGCTGCGGGGCCTCCCCGTCGGGGACGAAGAAGTACTCGCCCGCAGGATAGTCCGCATCGCCCAGCGCGGTCGCGATCGCGAGGATGCCGTCGAACACACCTCCGTAGAGGCCCGGTCGCGCCGACGCGCCCTGCGTCACGCATTGCCCCGGTGCGCAGCTCTGCAATGCGTAATGCGTGCCGCGGATGCCGATCGTCGCCTGCGTGGTCAGCACCTGGTATCGGTCCCTGTTGATCTGGCCGATGCTGCCCGTCACCGTGCGAAATCCTCCGCGCACCAGGCGGAAAACGGCGCGCTCGTTGCCCGCGGCGGCGGCGGTGAATTCGAAGGTTTCGATGCGAAACTCGGAATCGGGCTTCAGCGCGACGAGCGCGGCGTCCGAGAAGCGCAGCTGGGCGTGGCTCTGCGCGCCGGTGACGATCGAATCGCCGACGCTGATTTCCGCGCCGCTCGCGAGCCGGATGCGCTCGGCGCCACGCACGGCGACGACGTCCCCGACGGCGAGCACGACGCGGCCGGCGACCTGCGCCGTCGCGGCGCCCGAAAGCAGCACCAGCAGCGGCATTGCGAACAGCGCGGCAAGGCGTCTCGACGATGCGGGGCGTGGCGTCATTTGTATTCGTACCGCATCTTGAGCGCGCCGACGCTGCGCGAGTACTCGAACAGCGCGAGGTTCGAATTGTTGCGCGCGTACTGGTACTCGAGGCGCGCGCTCCAGTTCCGCGAGAAGAAATAAGCGGCGCCGAGATTGAGCGCCCAGTTGTCGTCGCGGCGGCTCACGTCGAGGATCGGGTAGGGGGCGTCGTAGTCGCTGCGCACCCACGCGAGCGAGGCGGTGAGCGCCCAGGGCGGCGACGGCGTGATCGTGGCGTCGGCCACGGCGCCATAGAGACGGCGGCCGAGGTAGGCGTAACCCTCGGTATCGTGTTCGTCGCCGACGTACGCGGTGAGATTCATCACCGGCTGGCCCGCCGCGACCCACTGCTGCCGGTACGTGGCCGCGACGGCCAGGTAATCGGCGTTGCGCGCGGCGTTGTTGCCGGTATAGGAAAGACGCGCGTATTGCGGCGTCACCGAGACGAGCGCGCGCTCCGAGAGCTGGCGGCGCCACTCGAGGCCCACGCCGTCGCTCGAACGGAACCGTGCACCGTCGACCGCGATCTCGCCGTGCGCGTAGGTGAGCGCAAGCCAGTCGCGCCCGGCGAGATAGCTCAGGCCCGCGGCGACCGATCCGTTCGCGAGATCGAATTCCGATGCGCTCCCGTAGAACGTGCCATTGCCGAGGATCGATCCGAACACCGCGACACCGGGTGCGACCGGATACGTTCCGCGCAAGCCGGCGGCCGCCCAGCCGAAGCCCGAACCCTGTCGCGACGCCGAGGGCCGGAACCACCACTGCGCCGAACGTCGGCAGCGTGATGTCCGATTGCGCGACGCCCGCGTTGGCGTTGCTGTCGTAGCCGCCTCCCAGCTCGACGTACGCAAAGAATGTCGGGTGATACTGCGCTTCGCGGACGCGGAGGGCGTCGAGGTAGCGGTCGATGCCGGCCTGTACCGCCGGAGGCGGCGCTTCCTTCGAGACCGCCTCGAACTCGGCGCGCGCGCGCGGGTTGTCGCCGGCGTAGAAATAGGCGCGGGCGAGCTCGAGGCGAGCGCGCGTGTCGTCGGGATAGCGCAGCACGTAGCGCTCGAGCGCGAACACGCCGATGCCGGCGCGGCCGACGTCGACCGCCGCGATCCCGCACCAGAGGTCCGCGCGCGGATCGGCGTCGACGTCGATCGCCGAGCAGCGCGCGTAGGCGCCCGCCGCGTCGCCGGCTTCGACCAGCGTCCGCACGTCGTCGGTGGGGGTCGCCTGCGCCGGCGTCGAAGCCCAAACGGCGAACATCGCGATTGCGAGCGCGTTGGCATTGCAGCGCAGTAGCGAGTGACAATCCATGGAAGCGGTCGATCATAGCAAGGGGGGTGGGTCGGGGGAAGGGCCGCGCAGGTGCGCGGATCGAACGGGGTTACAAATCGCGCTTCGGCGGCTACACTCGGTTCTCAGGGCCACGCGATGCACTCGATGCGTGGCGGGTTCGTGGCGAGCGGGTTGCGGGGGGAGCACGTGCGGCACCAGTCGCTGCTGGCGTATGCGAAATACCGGTGGGCGAAGATAGCCTTCGTGGTCATCGCCGCGGCAATCGCCGCGTACGCGTTCGACCGGTCGCCGCACGGGCATTACGGCGGCAGCGCGCTCGGCTACACGCTGGGGACGATCGGCGTGCTGCTGATCGCCTGGCTGACGTGGTTCGGCGTGCGCAAGCGCCGGTACGGCTCGACCGCGGGCACGTTGCTCGGCTGGCTCTCGGCGCACGTTTACCTCGGCGTCAGCCTTCTCGTCATCGCGACGCTGCATGCGGCGTTCGAAGTCGGCTGGAATGTCCACACGCTCGCCTACGCGCTGATGGTGGCCGTGATTCTCTCCGGTTTCTACGGCGTCTACGCCTATCTGCGGCATCCGCGCGGCATCACCGACGTCCTGGGCGACGACACGCAGGAATCGCTGCTCCTGAAGATCGCGGACCTCGACCGCCAGATGCGCACGCTCGCGCTGTCGCTGCCGGACGCGGTCAACCGCCTCGTCCTGGCGGCTGCGCAGGGGACGCGGATCGGCGGCGGCTTCTGGGCGCAGCTTTCCGGAAGCGGCGGGCAATGCCCGACCGACGGCGGCGGTCACGGGGCTGCAGTCGGTCGGCAAGACGCTGCGCGGCAACGACGCCCGGGTAAACCAGCAGCTCTACGCGCTCATGGTGCGCAAGCGGGAGCTGGTCGGCCGCGCCCGGGTCGCCGTCAAGCTGAAGGCGCGCCTCGACGTCTGGCTCTACCTGCACGTGCCGCTGACGATCGCGCTGCTCGCCGCGCTCGTCGCGCACGTCGTCAGCGTGTTCTTCTACTGGTAGGCGCGTGACCGGATGAAACTCGCCATCGTCACCGTCACCCGCAACCGCAAGGGGCAGCCCGTGCGCGCCGCGCGGACGATCGAGGGAGAATCGTTCGCCGTCGGCCGCGGCACGAAGTGCGCGGTTTACCTTCCCGACCCGCGCGTCGCGCTCGAGCACGCGACGATCTTCCGTGCCGAAGGCGCGATCCGGCTCGCCGCGGTGGGCTCGGCGACGCTGCTGGTGGACGGGCGGCCGGATCCCGAAGCCACGCTTGCGCCGGGCGCGACGGTCGAGGTCGGGCCGTATCTCCTGACCGTCGAGGCCCCGCCTCCCGGGACGGACCTCGCGATCGCCATCGAGTTGCAGCGCCCGCTGCCCGACGATCTCGCCGAGATCAAGGCGCGGTCGCGCCTGTCGCTCGCGGCGACAGGACTCGCGAAACGCAAGCCCGCCTGGGTGCTGTTCGCGATGGTGCTCTTGCTGTTCCTCGTGGTTCCGGTCATCAACGCCGTGCTGCCGCCCCTGCGCGCGCTGACCGCACAGATGTGGCTGACGCCGGACCAGTCGTGGAATCCTGGCCCGCTTGCGGCGGGACACGACGCGTTCGGGCACGAATGCGGCAAATGCCACGAAGCCCCGTTCGTCCGCGTGCGCGACCGTGCGTGCCTCGGCTGTCATCAGAAGATTCCGGGGCACGCACCCACTGCGCAACTGCAGGCCGATCTCTTCGGCGGAACGCGCTGCGCGAACTGCCACGCCGACCACAAGGGAACGAACGGACTCGTGCGCGCGGACTCGGCGTTGTGCGCGGATTGCCACCAGGCGCTGAAGCAGCGGTACGCGGAGACGACGCTCGGGGACGCCTCCGATTTCGCCGGCGCGCATCCGGAGTTCAAGGTCACGCTCTGGCAGGGGCCCGGCCGCGACGACGTCAAGCGCGTCGCGCAGGGCGACAAGGCCAATCTCGTCGAACGTTCGCGGCTCAAGTTTCCGCACGAGGATCATCTGAAGCAGAGCATTCGCGGCGCCAAGGGACGCGTAACGCTCGAGTGCCGGAGCTGCCACGAGCCCGATGCCAGCGGCAAGACGTTCCTGCCCGTCACGATGAAGAAGCACTGCATCGACTGCCACACGCTGGAGTTCGAGCCGGCGGTGACGACGCGCCAGGTCCCGCACGGATCGGTGGACGACGTGTTGTTGACCATGCAGGAGTTCTATGCAAGCATCGCCTTGAACGACGTCGCGGTCGACACCATCGACACGGGCGAGATCCGGCGGAGCATATCGAGGCCTGCCGGGGGCGCGGTCACCGAAGAGCAGCGCCAGCGTGCGCTCGCGTGGGCCCGCGCCAAGGCCGGCAAGGTCGCGCAGGATCTGTTCGAAGCGCGGGTGTGCATCGTGTGTCACGAGGTCGTCCGAATGCCGCTACCGGGAAGGGGACAGAACGAGATCGCGTGGAACATTGCGGCGGTTCACGTTTCTTCGGGCTGGCTGCCCAAATCCCGGTTCGATCACCTGAGCCATCGCACCTACAAGTGCGCCGACTGCCACGACCGCGTGGCGAAGTCGAAGGCGAGCAGCGACGTCGCGATTCCCGACATCGAAACCTGCCGGACCTGCCACGCGGGCAACGAACCCGTCGCGAACAAGGTGGTTTCCACGTGCATCGCGTGCCACGCGTTCCACGTGCCCGGCCACGCGCCGATGGGACGGCGCGCGGACGCGGACCACGGCCGCGGACTTGCCGGCACGCCGGCGAGCGCAAGGAATCTGCAATGAACGGCCGCGGACGCGTCGTGCTGGGAGCGGTCGCGATCGCGGCGCTCGTCGCGGGCTGCGGAGGCGGCGGCGCCGGCAACGGCGGCACGCAGATTCCGTCGCCGAATGCGCTCACGGTCGCCGACGTGGAGCAGGTGATCGCGCAAGCGGTGGCCGAGGCGCAGGCGCAGCAGGCGAAGGCGACCATCGCGGTGGTCGATCGCGTCGGCAACGTGCTGGCGGTCTTTGCCATGACGGGCGCACCGGCTTCGTTCACGATCACCGGCGGGACGGGCGCGACGGGCGGCCTCGAAGGCGTGTCCCTGCCGCAACCCGGACTCGCCGCGATATCGAAGGCGATCACCGCCGCCTACTTCTCGTCGGCCGGCAACGCGTTCACGACGCGCACCGCCGGCCAGATCATCCAGCAGAACTTCAATCCCGGCGAGGCCAACACGCCGTCGGGACCGCTATTCGGCGTGCAGTTCAGCCAGCTCACCTGCTCGGACGTGAGCAAGCAGGCGAGCGCGGGGACGATCGGTCCGAAGCGCGCGCCGCTGGGTTTCGCCGCCGACCCCGGCGGCGTGCCGCTGTACAAGAACGGAAACGTCGTGGGCGCGATCGGCGTGATGTCCGATGCGATCTATTCGATCGACCTCGACATCGAGAACGTCGACCACGACCCCGAGGAGCTGATCGCCGTCGCCGGCACCTACGGCTTTGCCGCGCCGACCGACATCCGCGCCGACCGCATCACGGCGGACGGCCGCAGCCTGCGCTTCACCGACAGCGACGAGCTCGCCAGCAACCCCTCGGCGGCGCCGCCCTTTGCGTCGATCAACGGCGTCCTCGGCGCGCTCGTCAACCAGGTCGGTTACGGCGGAAATCCGATCGTCGCCGGGACGGCCTACGGCACGCCGGCGTCCGGCATCCGGCCGGACACCAATCCCGCGTTCACCGGCGTCGGCGCGTACGTGCTGGTCGATGCGGCGAACAACAATCGTTTTCCGCCGACAGCAGGAAGCGACGGCCTTCTGACTGCGGCGGAAGTCACGCAGATCCTCAGGAGTTCGCTCGAAGTCGCCAACCGCGCGCGGGCGCAGGTGCGCCGTCCCGTGGGATCCACCGCGCAGGTCTCGGCGGTGGTCGTGGACACGAACGGCGAGATCCTGGGATACGTCCGCTCGCCGGACGCGCTGGTCGACAGCGTCGACGTCGTCGTGCAGAAGGCGCGCACTGCGGGCTTCTTCTCCAACAAGAACGCGGCGGCGGAGCTCGCGGCGCTGCCGCCGGCGAATTACGTCGGACCGCCTGCGCCGACGACGTCGTCGATCGCGGCCTATGCAACCGCGAGCAAGTCCTTCTTCTCCGACCCGACCGCATTCGGCAACGGCATCGCGTTTTCGACGCGCTCGATCGGCAACATCGCCGCTCCCTACTTCCCGGAGGGCCTCTCCGGCACCGCCAACGGGCCGCTGTCGAAGCCGCTCGCGAACTGGAGCATCTTCACGAACGGCCTCGGGCTCGACCTCGTCTACAACAAGCTCATTGCGTCGCTCATTGTCGACGACAGGACGCCCGACTGCACGGGCAACAAGAGAATCCGCAGCGGCATCACGCTGTTCGGCGGCGGCTTTCCCATCTACCGCGGAAATCAGCTGGTCGGCGCGATCGGCGTCTCGGGCGATGGCACGGACCAGAGCGACCTCATCGCCTTCCTTGGCGTGGCGAACGCGGGCAGCGTGCTCGGCACCGGCATCGGCAACGCGCCGCCCGCCATGCGTGCGGACAATCTCGTGCCGCAGGGCACGGGGACGCGCCTCCGCTACGTGAATTGTCCGCAATCGCCATTCAATGGCAGCACCGAGCAGAATGTCTGCGCCGGCCTCTGAACGCGGGCGCGCCGCACGTCGCGCGGCGTGCGTCGTGCTGACGTGCGCGGCGCTTGCGTTCGCGAACGCGAGTGCGCAAGGGCCGGCGGGCAAGGCGCGGGCATCGCGGCCGGCCAAGGCCGAGGCCGCGCCGGCGATGCCCGAATCCGTGGATGGCCGCTACGGCGTGCAGGTCCTTGCGGCGAGCGTCACGGTGTACGCCAGTCCCGCGCCGAACTCCACCGTGCTCGCGCAATTGCAGCAGGGCGCCCAGCTGGAATCGGACCAGCGGCGCGGGACGTGGTACCGCATTCACCTCGCCGACGGCCGCACGGGCTGGATCGCCATGGTCGTCGGCAAGGCGAACCCGAATTTCTCCGTCGACGCGACACCGGGTCTCGCGCGCGCGATGCCGAAGCAGGCTGCGCCCGAGGCCGCGCCGGCAGCGGCGGGCGAGCCGGCCGCCGCCGCACCGCCGCCCGAGGCAATGCCCGACGACCGGATCATCCAGCAGCGGCCGATGGGCCAGCCGCTCGAGCCCGTCATTCCGGAAATCGACCCGAGGCAGGTTCCGCCGCCGGAGGCGATACTGCCGCGCGAGACGATTCCCGTTCCGGATCGCTGGCGGCTCACGGATCAGCTCGGCCTCACGCAGAACCGGTGGTTCGACCCCTACCACCCGAACACGCTGAAAGGCGATCGACCGGTCTTCGGCGAGGACTGGTTCGTTGCGCTCAACCTCGTGTCCGACACCGTGCTGGAATGGCGGCAGGTCCCCTCGGGGATCGGCGCGCAGTCGACCGAGCGCCCGCAGTCGAACGACCAGTTCGGGCGCAACCGGCAATCGCAGTTCGTCCAGAACATCGTGCTGGGCATGTCGCTCATCAAGGGCGACACGACGTTCAAGCCGCCCGAGCTCGAGCTGCGCTTCGTCCCGGTGATCAACTTCAACCGCACCGACGTCGGCGAGGTCCGCGGCATCAACATCGACCCGCGAAAAGGCACGACGCGCAACGACAGCCAGGTCGCCGTGCAGGAGCTGTTCATCGATTACGAGTATCACATCGCGTCGGTCCGCTACGACTTCGACGACATTCGCGTCGGCATCCAGCCGTTTACCGCCGATTTCCGCGGTCTCCTGTTCATCGATCAGCCGCTCGGCGTCCGGTTTTTCGGCACCCGCGACAGCAACCGCCTGCAGTACAACGTCGGCTGGTTCCGGCGCCTCGAGAAGGACACCAACAGCGGCTTGAACGACATCGGCAAACCGCTGCGCGACGAGAACATCTTTCTCGCCAACCTGTACCGGCAGGACACGTTTGTACCGGGCTTCGCGCTGCAGGGCACGGTCGTCTACGTCGACAACCGCGAGGATGCGGATGCGTACTACGACAAGAACGGCTTCCAGGTGCGGCCGGCGGTGTTGGGTGACGCGCGACCGCGGACCTACGAGGTCACGTACCTCGGATTGAACGGCGACGGGCACTTCGGCGAGTGGAACCTCACCGCGTCGCTCTATGGCGCGCTGGGGACCGTGAGCCACGACCCGCTCGCGCAGCAGAAGGTCAACGTCGAGGCGATGTACGCGGTCGCCGAGGTGTCGCACGACTTCGACTGGCTCCGCGTGCGGGGAACCGGCCTCTTCCAGAGCGGAGATTCGAATCCCTTCGACGGCAAGGCGACCGGCTTCGACGCCATCTTCGAGAATCCGCAGATCGCGGGTGCCGACACGAGCTACTGGATTCGGCAGGCGGTGCCGCTGATCGGCGGCGGCGGCGTCGCGCTCTCCGGCCGCAACGGCGTGCTCGCGGCGTTGCGCTCGTCGAAGGACCAGGGCCAGGCGAACTTCACCAATCCCGGCCTCGCGCTGATCGGCATCGGTGCCGACGCCGACTTGACGCCGCGCTGGCGGCTCGTCGGCAACCTCAACCAGCTGTGGTTCGCCAACACGTCGTCGCTCTCGGTGCTGCGCAATCAGGGAACGATCAGCCGCTCGCTCGGCACCGACGTGTCGGTCGCGGTCCAGTACCGTCCGCTGTTCTCGCAGAACGTCATCGTCAACGCATCGGCCGCCGCGCTGGTGCCGGGGCAGGGACTGAAGCAGCTCTACTTGTTCGACGGGAACAAGACGCAGTATTCGGTCCTGTTCAACCTGCTGCTGACTTATTGAGAGTGCGCGATGCCACTGTATCGCATTGACGCCCGTGCCCGGAAAGCCGCAGCGGCCGTTGTCGCCGCGGCGTTTGTCGCCATGGCTTCGTCGACGGCATTCGCATCCGAAGGCGAATCGCCGGTCGCGCGGAGCTACACGCCGGCACCGCCCGCGCCCGAGCGGCAGACGATCGACGCGGCCCACGCGAAATCGGACGGTTGCCGCAGCTGCCACGCACCCGGGGACCATGCGACGATGCACGTCAACCCCGGCGTGATCCTGGGTTGCACGGATTGCCACGGCGGCGACGCGAAAGTCGTGAAACCCCAGGGCGCCGATCCGAAGGACGTCGACTATCGCAGCGCGGTCGAGCGGGCGCACGTGCTGCCGCGATACCCGGTGGCATGGAGATACCCGTCGAGCGCGAACCCGCCCGACAGCTACACGCTGCTCAACCGGGAATCGCCGGAGTACGTCCGCTTCGTCAATCCGGGCGACTATCGCGTCGCGCGCGATTCGTGCGGGGCCTGCCACCTGCGCATCATCCAGGCGACCGAGCGGAGCCTGATGTCGACGAGCGCCATGCTGTGGGGCGGCGCGTCGTACAACAACGGGATCCTCCCGTTCAAGCGCTACCTTCTCGGCGAAGCGTATACGGACAAGAGCGAGCCCGCGGCGATCGTGAACCCGGTGACGCCGACGCCGTTCATGACGGAGAAGGGCATCCTGCCGAAGCTCTATCCGCTCCCCGCCTGGGAAACGGTGCCTCCGGCCGACATCTTCCGGGTCTTCGAGCGCGGCGGACGCGTGATCAACACCCAGTTTCCCGAAATCGGCATCCCGAACAACACGGGCGCGCTGCAGAAGCTGGACGAGCCGGGCCGGCCCGACATCCGGCAGTCGAACCGCGGCCCCGGCACCGGACTGCGGATCGCGGTGCCCGTCATCAACATCACGAAGACGCGGTTGAACGATCCGCACATGTGGTTCCTCGGCACCAACGAGCAGCCGGGCGACTATCGGTCGTCGGGGTGTTCCGGGTGCCACGCGGTCTACGCGAACGACCGCGATCCGAAGCACAGCGGCAACTACGCCCCCTTCGGCCACACCGGCGAATCGCAGAGCGCGGACCCGACAATCGCCAAGGGCGAGTCCGGGCATCCGCTGAAGCACCAGTTCACGCGCGCGATCCCGTCGTCGCAGTGCATGGTCTGCCACATGCACCAGCCGAACGTTTTCGTGAACACCTACTACGGCTACACGATGTGGGACTACGAGTCCGACGCGCCGTTCATGTGGCCGGAGAAGCAGCGCTATCCGACGGCCGAGGAAGCGCGCGCGATCCTCGAGCGCAATCCGGAGGAGGCGTCGATCCGCGGCAAGTGGAGCGATCCCGAGTTCCTGAAGAACGTGTCGTCGCTCAACCCCAAGCTCAAGGACACGCAGTTCGCCGACTATCACGGCCACGGCTGGAACTTCCGCGCGGTGTTCAAGCGCGACCGCAAGGGAACGCTCCTCGACAAGGACGGCAAGGCGGTCGCCGACGACGATCCCGAAAAATTCAAGAAGAGCGTGCACCTGTCGTCGATCCACCTCGACCTCGGGATGCACTGCGTCGACTGCCATTTCGCGCAGGACGCGCACGGCAACGGGCACCTCTACGGCGAAGTCGCCGCCGCGATCGAGATCGACTGCGCCGACTGCCACGGAACGGCGACGAAATACCCGACGCTTTTCACGTCGGGTCCCGCGTCGCGCCCCGGCGGGACCGAGCTCGCGCTGCTGCGCACGCAGGACGGCCGCAAGCGCTTCGAATGGCGCGAGGGCAAGCTCTACCAGCGCTCGGCGCTCGATCCGGACAAGGAATGGGAAATGTCGCTGGTCAAGGACTCGGTGAATCCCAACCACCCGAAATACAACGCCAAGGCGGCGCGCGCCAAGCTCATGTCGACCGGCGATTCGATGCAGTGGGGTCCGGGGGTCGAGCCCGCGAAATACGCGCATGGCGACGACAAGCTGACCTGCCAGACCTGCCACACGTCGTGGACGACGAGCTGCGCCGGCTGCCACCTGCCGATCCAGGCGAACTGGAGGACCGAGCGCCAGCATTACGAGGGCGGCGCGACGCGCAACTTCGCGACCTACAACCCGCAGGTCGCGCGCGACGAGATGTTCCAGCTGGGCAAGCACGGCGACGCGAAGGGCTTCAAGGTGGCGCCCGTGCGGTCGAGCTCGGCGCTGATCCTGTCGTCGACCAACATCAACCGCGAGCGGATCTACATCCAGCAGCCGCCGATCGCCGCGTCCGGGTTCAGCTCGCAGGCGTTCGCGCCGCATTACCCGCACACCGAGCGCAAGACCGAGACGAAGACCTGCCCGGACTGCCACGTGTCGCGCGAGAACGACAACAACGCGATCATGGCGCAGCTCCTGCTGCAGGGGACGAACTTCGTCAACTTCGTCGGCTTCAACGCGTGGGTGGGCGAGGAAAGGCGCGTCACCGCGGTGCAGGTCACCGAGTGGGACGAGCCGCAGGCCGTCATCGGCAGCTACCTGCACCGGTATGCCTATCCCGACTGGTACGCGCAGCACGAACAGCGCGACCGGCGGCTGCCGACGGCGGCGACGCACGGCACGAAGGGTGCGGCGCAATGCCTGCAGATGCGCGGCGAGTACGTGTACGTCGCCGAGGGCGCGGGCGGAATGCGCATCTACGACGTCGCGAGTATCGGCAACAAGGGCGTGTCGCAGAAGATCATCACGGCGCCGTTCTCGAAATTCGGGCAGGATGCGCACGTTCCGTCGGCCAACGCGACGTGCGTCGCGCTCCCGACGAACCAGTCGATCGCGCCGACGAGGAACCAGGGCGACCTGATGCGGGTGACCAATCAGGAGCAGCCGTTCCACCCGATCTACAGCTACGCGGCGATCACGGATGCGGTCGAGGGGCTGATCCTGACCAACGTCGACGCCTTCGCCGACGGCGATCCGCAGAACAATTTCGTGTCGCGCGCGGTCACGTGGAACGAGAACGGGATCCTGAACGGCGCGCGGCACATCGTGCTGGGTGGTCGCTACGCCTACATCGCCGCCGACGCGGGGCTCGTCGTCGTCGATCTCGACGACCCGCTGAAGCCGAAGCAGGTCGCGGTCGTCGCGCTGAAGGGCGTGCGGGCGTCGGCGCTGCAGTTCCGTTATCTCTTCGTCGCCGACGACGCCGGCTTCACGACGATCGACGTCACGGACCCGACCCGCCCGCGGCACGTGGGTACCGCGCGCGTCCCGCTCGCCGACGCGAAGCGGATCTACGTCGCGCGAACGTTCGCGTATGTCGCGGCCGGCAAGGAGGGCCTCGCGATCATCGACGTCGAGCGCCCGGAGACGCCGAAGCTCCATCTCAAGTTCACCGCCGACGGCAAGCTCGACGACGCGCGCGACGTGATCGTCGCCACGACCAACGCGTCGCTGTTCGCCTACGTCGCCGACGGCGCGAACGGCCTCAAGGTGCTGCAACTGACTTCGCCCGAGATCCAGCCCAAGTTCTACGGGTTCTCGCCCGACCCGAAACCGACGCTGATCGCATGGCGCGAGACGGCGTCACCCGCGCTGGCACTGTCGAAGGGCCTCGATCGCGACCGCGCCGTCGACGAAACGGGCGGCCAGATCGCGGTATTCGGTCGCATCGGTGCGCGCCCGTTCACCTGGGGCGAGATGAAGAAATTCTTCCAGAGGCCCGACGGCACCGTGTGGACCGTGACCGACGATATCCTGATGCAGGACTTCATGCCTGCGCGCACGACCGCGGAGAGCGCCCGCCCCGCGCCGAAGCAGTGAGGAGCGCCATGAGTCGCCCAGCCAAGACCGGAAATCGACACGCCGCGGCGCTTGCCGCGTTTGCCCTGATGATGCTGACCGCGGGCGCCGTGGGCGCGCAGGCCACTGCGCCAACGCCGCCGGCGACGCTGCCCTATCACAGCGCCGACAAGAGCATGGGGGTCGTCAACTGCGCGAACAGCCTCTGCCACGGCTCCGTGCAGCCGATCAAGGATTCGAACGTGCTGCAGACCGAGTACGTGACCTGGTCTCGCGTCGACAAGCACGCGCGATCCTACAAGGTCCTGTTCAACGAGCCGTCCAAGCGGATTGCCCGCAACCTGGGCCTTGCGAAGCCCCCGAGCGAGGAAAAGCTCTGCCTCGACTGCCACGCGCACAACGTGCCGGCCGCGCAGCGGGGAGAACGCTTCAAGTTTGACGACGGCGTGTCGTGCGAGGCCTGCCACGGCCCGTCGGGGCGCTGGCTCGAGGCGCATGTGCAGGATGGCGCTACCCATGCCGACAACCTGAAAGCGGGGCTGTATCCGACCGACGATCCGGTCGCACGCGCGAAGTTGTGCCTGTCCTGCCATTTCGGCAACGCCGATCGTTTCGTCACGCACCGGATGATGGGGGCAGGGCATCCGCGGATGTCCTTCGAGCTCGACACATTCACCGCCGTCGAGCCCGCGCACTTCAAGCCCGATTCCGACTGGGAAAAGCGCAAGCAGGTGTGGGACGGCGTCAAGGTCTGGGCGATCGGCCAGGCGCTGATCGTGTCCGAGATGATGGACGTGCTCGCCGACCCGAAGCGCGGGCGCGACGGACTCTTTCCCGAGCTCGTGCTGTTCGACTGCCACGCCTGCCACCACCCGATGAGCGACCGGCGCTGGGCGCCGCGCGTCTCCGGACTCGGTCCGGGCACCGTGCGGCTCAACGACTCCTCGATGCTGATGGTGCGGCAGTTCGCGCAGGTCGTCGATCCCGCGCTCGGCGCGCGTATCGCGTCGACGATGACGCGGCTGCAGCAGACGGTCACCGGCGGCGGCGACGCGATCGGGCAGGCGAAGACGCTGAAAGCGGAAATGGCCGAGTTGATCGCGGTCCTCGACAAGCGCGCGATCGGCGAGGCCGAGATGCGCGCCGTGCTGGTGGGTCTCATCAACGACGGACTGAACGGGCAGTTCCGCGACTACGCGGGCGCCGAGCAGGCGACGATGGCGATCGGCAGCGTGGCGAACTTCATGTACCAGCGCGGCGCGCTCAAGTCGGCGCGCGACGTCAACGGAGGCCTCGCGCAACTGCAGGCGGCGGTCGCCAACGACGAGCGCTACAGCCCGGCGCAGTTCCAGACTGCTCTCAAGACCTTCCGCGGCAGCGTGGGACTGTAACGCACCGCATGCCCGACGTCTTCCAGATCGCGATCGTCGGGTCGGGGCCCTCGGGGCTCTCTGCCGCGGCGCACGCCGCCGAGCTCGGCGCATCCCACGTGCTGCTCGAAGGCGAGCGCCACGTCGCGGACACGATCTACAAGTACCAGAAGGGCAAGTACGTGATGGCGGAGCCTTCGGTGCTGCCGCTGCGCAGCCCGCTGTCCTTCGCTGCGGGAACGCGCGAGGCGATCCTGGGTGCGTGGGATACCGAGGTCGCGAAGTACAAGGTGAACCTGAAGCAGGGCGCCGGCGTAACGGAGATCACCGGCAAGAAGGGCGCCTTTGCGCTCAAGCTCGCGAACGGCGAGTCGGTGCAGGCGGAGAACGTGGTCCTCGCCATCGGCCTGCAGGGCAACCTTCGGAAGCTGGGCGTGAAGGGCGAGGACCTGCCGGTCGTCCAGTACCAGCTCGACGACCCGAAGGAATACGAGGACGAGACGATCGTCGTCGTCGGCGCCGGCGACGCGGCCATCGAGAACGCGCTGGCGCTCGCCGAGCAGAACCGCGTGATCATGATCAACCGCAACGAGGAATTCTCGCGCTGCAAGGAAGGCAACCTCACGCTCGTTCTGGCGGCGATCAAGGACGGCAGGATCGAATGCCGGTTCCAGGCGGCGGCGGCGAGCGTCGAGGCAAAGGAAACCGATGGCTGTCCCGCGCGCTTCAACGCGAAGACGCCCGAAGGCCTCGAGGTCATCGGATGTCATCGGGTGATTGCCCGCCTGGGCGCCACGCCCCCGCGCAAGCTGGTCGAGAGCTTCGGCATCAAGTTTCCCAACGCCGACCCGGCGTCGGTGCCGCAGCTCACCGACATGTACGAATCGAACGTTCCGGGCCTCTACATCGTCGGCGCGCTGGGCGGCTATCCGCTGATCAAGCAGGCGATGAACCAGGGCTACGAGGTCGTCGAGTACATCCGCGGCAACCGGGTCGAGCCCGCGGACGAGCCGCTGCTCAAAGCCAAGTTCGCGAACTACAAGCGGGCGCGGACGGTGAGCCACGGGCTCATCCTGCTGCAGAGGAACGTGCCGCTCCTCGCCGGCATCACCACCTTGCAGCTGCGGGAGTTCCTGCTCGACAGCGACATCAGGACGCCGGAACCCGGCGAGATCATCTTCAACCGCAACGACTACACGAACACGTTCTACTCGATCGTCGAGGGCGAAGTCGGCATCGAGCTCAACGGCGGCACGCCCGACGCCCGCTGGACGGTGCTGCGCACGGGCGACTTCTTCGGCGAGCTGTCGCTCGTGTCCGGGCGCCGGCGCGCGGCCACGGTGAAGGCGGCGCTCGGCTGCGTGCTGGTCGAGACGCCGCGGCGATCGATGCTGAAGCTGATCGCGTCGGTGGACAGCGTGCGGCGCGCGATCGATGCGGCGTTCCTCAAGCGTGCGGTGCGCGCGCATCTCACGCAGGAACTCCCGGACGCGGACCTCGACGCGCTCACCGAGGGCGCGCAGCTCAAGTTCTTCGCCGCCGGCGAGACGCTGTTCGCGGAGGGCGCCGCGGCCGACGGCCTCTACCTCATTCGCCGGGGCTCGGTCACCGTGTCGCGGCGCATCGGCGGGCGCGACGTCGTGCTGTCGTACGTTGCCGCCGGCAACTACGTCGGCGAGATGGCGCTCCTGTCGGACGCTCCGCGGATGGGCACGATCAAGGCGTCGGTGGCGACCGAGGTGATCATCCTCGACGGCATCCGCTTCAAGGAGATTGTCGCTCGACACCCGAAGCTCCGCGCGACGCTCGAGGAACGCTTTCTCGACCGCATCCGCGCGAACGTCCAGATGGAGTCGCAGGGCGAGTCCGGCAACGTCATCAGCTACCTCCTGCAGCAGGGCATCGGGGAGGCGACCGACGTGCTGCTGATCGACGAGAGCCTGTGCATCCGCTGCGACAACTGCGAAAAGGCCTGCGCCGACACGCACGGAGGAACGTCGCGGCTCAACCGCGAGGCCGGCCCGACCTACGCGCAGCTCCACGTGCCGACGTCGTGCCGCCATTGCGAGCATCCGCACTGCATGAAGGACTGCCCGCCCGACGCGATCCACCGCGCGCCGAACGGCGAGGTCTTCATCATGGATACCTGCATCGGCTGCGGCAACTGCGAGCGCAACTGCCCGTACGGCGTGATCCAGATGGCCCCCAAGGACCCGAATCGCCGCGCGCCGGGACTGTGGTCGTGGCTGCTGCTGGGAACGGGCGCGGAGCCGGGCCGCGAGGACAAGGTCTACGACAAGTCGAAGCCGAAAGTGGCCGTCAAGTGCGACATGTGCAAGGGACTGACCGGCGGCGCGGCGTGCGTACGCGCGTGCCCGACCGGCGCCGCGCTGCGGGTGTCGCCGGAAACGTTCCTCGATTACGCCGGCGCATCGCAGGGCTGACCGGTTCTCCGCCGGCGAGGTGCTTGCTATGATGGCACCCCGCCGTTGAGTACGAAGGCCCTCCGATGCCCGACCAGGAAATCCGCGCCGCCTCGCTCGAGTACCACCGGCAGCACCCGCCCGGCAAGATCTCGATCGCGCCGACCAAGCACCTCACCAACCAGCACGACCTCGCGCTCGCCTATACGCCGGGCGTCGCGGCCGCGTGCGACGAGATCGTGCGCGACCCCGCGGAGGCGCGAAACCTCACCGCGCGCGGCAACCTGATCGGCGTCGTCACCAACGGCACTGCGGTCCTCGGGCTCGGCCCGATCGGCCCGCTGGCGGCGAAGCCGGTGATGGAAGGCAAGGCCGTTCTGTTCAAGAAATTCGCCGGGATCGACTGCTTCGACATCGAGGTCGACGAGCGCGACCCGGAGAAACTGGTCGAGATCATCGCCGCGCTGGAGCCGACGTTCGGCGGGATCAACCTCGAGGACATCAAGGCGCCGGAGTGCTTCTACGTGGAACGGAAGCTCCGCGAGCGGATGAAGATCCCGGTGTTCCACGACGACCAGCACGGCACGGCGATCATCGTCGGAGCGGCGATCACCAACGGCCTGCGCGTCGTCGGCAAGGACATGGCGAAGGTCAAGCTCGTCTGTTCCGGCGCAGGCGCGGCGGCGCTCGCCTGCCTCGATCTCCTGGTCTCGCTCGGCATTGCGCGAAAGAACATCTGGGTCGCCGATATCGCGGGCGTCGTCTACGAGGGTCGCAAGGAGGAGATGGACGACAACAAGGCGCGCTATGCGCAGAAGACGGACGCGCGGAAATTGGCCGAGATACTTCCGGGCGCCGACGTCTTCCTCGGGCTCTCCGCCGGCAAGGTTCTGAAGCCCGAGTGGCTCGCGTCCATGGCGGACAAGCCGCTGATCATGGCGCTCGCCAATCCCGACCCCGAAATCATGCCCGACATTGCAAAGGCGGCGCGACCCGACGCGGTCATCGCGACGGGCCGGTCCGACTTTCCGAATCAGGTCAACAACGTGCTGTGCTTCCCGTTCATCTTCCGCGGCGCGCTCGATGTCGGCGCGACGACGGTCAACGAGGCGATGAAGCTCGCGACGGTCCGCGCGCTGGCCGATCTCGCGATGGCGGAGCAGTCGGACATCGTCGCGCAGGCGTACAACATCGAGAACCTGCGCTTCGGTCCGGAGTACCTCATCCCGAAGCCGTTCGACCCGCGGCTCATCCTGCAGATCGCGCCGGCGGTGGCGAAGGCGGCAATGGATTCCGGCGTGGCGACGCGGCCCATCACCGATTTCGCCGCGTACCGCGACAAGCTGATGCAGTTCGTCTACAGCTCGGGGCTTTTGATGAAGCCGCTCTTCGCCGCGGCGAAGAAGGCGCCGAAGCGGATCGTCTACGCGGAAGGCGAGGACGAGCGCGTGATGCGGGCGGTTCAGGTGGTGGTCGACGAGGGCATCGCGAAGCCGATCCTCGTCGGACGTCCTGCGATTCTCGAGCAGAACGTCGAGCGCTTCGGGCTGCGGATCCGGCCCGGCGTCGATTTCGAGATCGTCAATCCGGAACAGGATCCGCGCTACCGGGCCTACTGGAGCGCCTACTACAACCTGACACAGCGCAAGGGCGTGTCGCAGCAGTACGCGAAGATCGAGATGCGCCGCCGGCTCACGCTGATCGGCGCGATGATGATCCACATGGGCGATGCCGACGGGATGCTGTGCGGCACGTTCGGCACCCACGACCTGCACCTCCAATACGTCGATCAGGTGATCGGCCTGCGCAAGGGCGTCAAGGTTCGCGCGGCGATGAATGCCGTGATCATGCCCACGCGGACCGTGTTCATCGCCGACACCTACGTCAACGTGGACCCGACCGCGGAGCAGATCGCGGAGATCACGCTGCTGGCGGTCGACGAAATACGCCGCTTCGGCATCACGCCGAAGGTCGCGCTGCTGTCGCATTCGAGCTTCGGCACGAGCCCGCACCCGCAGGCGAAGAAGATGCAAGCGGCCCTTGCGCTGCTGAACCTCATGGATCCCGACCTCGAAGTCGAAGGCGAGATGCACGGCGACGCCGCGCTCGACGAGGAGGTGCGGATGCGCGCGCTGCCGAATTCGCGACTGAAGGGCGAGGCAAACCTGCTGATCATGCCGACGCTCGACGCCGCGAACATCTCGTTCAACCTGTTGAAGGCTTCCGCCGGCGGCGGCGTGACGCTCGGGCCGATCCTGCTTGGCATCGCAAAGCCGGTGCACATCCTGACCCCGTCCGCGACCGTGCGCCGCATCGTCAACATGACTGCGCTCACCGTCGTCGACGTCAACGTGCAGCGGCAGGCGCAACTGCTCTGAGTCGCCGGCGCGAACCGGATCGGCGTCTGCTGGCGTCGGCACGGCTGCGCGAAGACCGCAGGACGGGTTCGGGTAAAATGCCACCCACCGGAGAGGTGGATGAGCGGTTTAAGTCGCACGCCTGGAAAGCGTGTTTAGGTTAATAGCCTAACGCGGGTTCGAATCCCGCCCTCCCGCCAATCCCTAAATAGGGGAAATCTCGAAATCCGCATTTCGCCGTGGACTAATCGTGGACCAATCCGACCAGGCTCAGCGTTACCTTGATTAGGCCCGTGCTAGCTCAGTACTTTGCGAGCCCAGCGGTCCATTCCAGAAGGTCCTGCATTCTCCATCGAACCGACCGTTCGGAGACACGCAACGGATGCGGGAATGTAACGTCGGACACTCGCTTGTAGATGGTGGACCGTGAAAGGCCGACGAGACGACATACGTCCGTTAAACGCAGCAGCGCATTCGGCGGGAACAGCTGAGTGTGGTTCGACGCCATCTTCTGTTGTGAATGTGCAGCCGTGGCGCCTGCGGCGCGTGGGACTGTTCTTTCGCGCGAGGCTCCGCCCGATCCGGCCTGACCACCCCCGCGCGCGTAAGCGACTCAACCTGCGCCCGGAGCCTTTCAATCTCGACCGCGGCCAGCGCACGTTCACCCCCAACTCGGCAGCCGTGCGCTGGCCGGCGTCAACCCGCAGGAGATCGAGAATGTCGCCTCCGGTGGCGTATCGCGCAACGGGTTCATATCGGGACACGGCGGCCTACGTCTTCGACTTATGCCGGCGACCCAACTGCGGCTCAATCCAAGCTTCCACCTTGCCTCGCTCCAGTCCCGTGTCGGCACCCTCGATCCATTTCGAGTAGATCTCGAACAGCATCTTCGACGATGCATGTCCGAGCTGACGAGCGACCCATGCCGGATTGGCGCCTGCCACCAGACACATCGTCGCAAAGGTGTGTCGCGTCTGCTTCGGTGGGACACGCCGACCGAATTCGCCCGTCGTTGCTTGCGCGAGCCGAAAACGACGATACCCGAGAAGCCGAAAATTTCCATTTCTGAGCGCTACTAAAACGGGTCCGGGGTCATTTCAACCTCTGACTCTAAATCCACCTGCTACTAAAATAAAAGTCACGTCGGTAACTGGGTCAGCCGCGCCCGGAGGACAGGAAGCGCCCCGCGCGATCCGGGCCCGCATGTCCGCGCCGAAGGGTGATCGCACCGTTGACCAGCACATGGTCGATGCCGCGACTGATCGCCTGTGGTTGCTCGAACGTGGCCACGTCCTCCACCGTTGCCGCATCGAATACGCACACATCCGCAAACCACCCGGCGCGCAGTTCGCCGCGCTGCTGCAGATTGAAGCGACGCGCGCTCAGCCCCGTCATCTTGTGCACGGCGGTCTCGAGCGGGAAGATTGCAAGATCGCGACTGTAGTGGCCCAGCACGCGAGGAAATGTTCCCCACAGGCGTGGATGCGGATGATGATCGTGCGGCAGGCCGTCCGAGCCGATCATCGTGGCCGGGTAGCGCAGCACGCGCTGCACATCGTCCTCGCGCATCTGGAAGTAGCAGGCGCCACCGGGCTGCAGCCGCTCGCAGGCTTCCTGTTGCGTGCAGTTCCACTCGGCGGCGATGTCGGCCAGGTGCCGCGCCGCCATCTCCGGATGCGGCTCCGACGACGTGACGACGACGTCGATGATCCCATCGATCAGGTCCGCGCGCAGGACGGTGGATCCGGCGACATACGGGTAGGCATCGAGTCCGATCGGTTGCCGCGATCGCGCCGCGTCGATGTGGGCCAGCGTCTGCATCGTGCGGCCCCAGTTCTGCGGTCCTGCGCATTTGTGATGCGAGATGACGACCGGCACATTGCCGCGCTTTGCGGCCGCGAACGCCTCGTCGAGCGCAGCGAAGATCTCGTTCATCTCGTTGCGGATGTGCGTCGTGTAGATGCCGCCGGCGTCACCGGCGATGCCGGCAAGCAGGGCAAGCTCATCGACATCGGCGGCGGCGCCGGTCGCGTAGAACACGCCGGACGACAGTCCGATCGCACCCGCGTCCATGCCTTCGCGCAGCAGCTCGACCATCCTCGCCTGCTCGGCACGGGTTGCCGGGCGGTAGGGGTCGTCCATCGTGGCCACCCGCAGCGTCGAATGGCCGACCAACGCCGCGACATTGACCGCGGGCTGCGCGTGCCGGACGGCCGCAACATAGGCAGCCATCGTCGGATAGATGTACTTGTCATTGCCGCCAAGCAGGTTCAATGGCGGCGGCACATCGGCGTGCACGAGCGGAGCGAGGCTGATGCCGCAATTGCCCACGATGACCGTGGTCACGCCCTGCGTGATCTTCGGCAGCATCCGCGGGTCTGCAAGGACGATCTGGTCGTCGTGCGTGTGGACGTCGATGAAGCCGGGCGCGACGATCAATCCCGTGACATCGATCACCTCGGCGTCCGCGGCGACAAGGTCGCGGCCGATCGCAGTGATCCGGTCGCCGTCGATGCGCACATCCGCAACAAACCGGTCCGCGCCGGTGCCGTCGATGACGGTGCCGCCGGAAAGCAGGAGCGCCGGACTTGCCGTTGTCGGTGTGCGGGATTCATGGCGATTTGCCTTTCGTTCGATCATGCGGACGGAAGCACGGGATGGATCTCGTTTTCCGTGCCGCGCTCCTTCAGCACCTGCCGCACGCGCTTGAGTTGGCGGAACGCGGCCGGCCCGCGGCGCAATCCGACGCCCACCATCAGGATTTCGAGATAGGCAAGCTGTGCCAGGTACGCCTCGGTGCCCACGCGCATCGCATGGTCGACCGGCACCACCACCGGCAGCAGGATGTCGGTCAACTTGGCCAGCGGAGTATTGAGCTGCGAGATGGCCACGATCATCGCGCCCTGTTCCTTCGCCACCTCCACCGCATTGATGAGGCTGCGCATCCGGCCGACATAGGAAATGGCCAGCACGACGTCGTTGCGATTCATCGTGGCGGCCGAGATCAATTGCAGGTGCCCGTCGAAGTACGCGCCCGAGGTGATGCCGAGCCGCGCGAATCGCGCCTGCGCGTCGCTTGCCATGAACATGGAGACGTTGCCCACGCCGTAGCAGTCCACCCGCCGTGCCTTGGCGATGCGCGCCGCGGCGCGTTCGAGTTCCTGCGGAACGACGTGCCGTTCGAGATTCGCAAGCGCGCTGACCGCACTCTGCAGCACCTTGTGCGTCACCGTCTGCATGTCGTCGCCGGGCACCACCGCGCGGTGCAGCATCGATTTTCCGACAGCCAGGTTCTGGGCCAGCCGGAGCTTGAACTCGCGGAGGCCCGCACAACCCAGCGCACGACAGAACCGGGTAATGGTGGGCGGGCTCACTTTGGCGCGGCGTGCCAGCGCGTCGACATTGGCATGCAGCGCAAACTCGGGATCCTCGAGCATCGCCGCGGCCACCTGCTGGTGCGCCAGCGATAGCGTCGCCGCACGTTCGCGCATGGCAACGATCAGGTCCGTGGCGGGACCGCGGGGGGTGTCGCGACGTCCGGTCATTGCAATCGGCCTTCGGTTCGCGCGCCCGTCAGTGCGGCGTCATCGTCGTTGGGGTTCATCAGGCAGATCATGGCAGATCGTCCCTCAGGCAAGCCTTGAACCGCCCGGGTGCGACTTCGCGCAGCGGCGGAACCGTCGCGGCGCAGGCGTCCTGCGCGTACGGGCAGCGGGTGCGGAACACGCAGCCGGAAGGCGGATCGACCGGACTGGGAATGTCGCCCTGCAGCAGGCGACGCTCGCGCCGCGCGTCCGGGTCGGGCCGCGGCGATGCCGCGAGCAGCGCCTGCGTGTAAGGATGCAGCGGCGTCCGGTACATCGCGCCGGCGGGCGCGATCTCCATCACCTTGCCGAGATAGAGCACGACGATGCGGTCGCACAGGTACTCGACGATGTCGAGATCGTGCGAGATGAAGAGCATCGTCAGGCCGAACCGTTCGCGCAGGTCGGACAGCAGGTTGATCACCTGCGCCTGGATCGACACGTCGAGTGCGGACACCGGCTCGTCGGCGACGATGAAGCGCGGCTCCACCGCAAGCGCGCGGGCAATGCCGATCCGCTGCCGCTGCCCGCCCGAGAATTCGTGCGGGAACCGTCGCGCATGCTCGGGCGCGAGGCCCACCAGCCGCAGCAGTTCCGCGATGCGCCCGGCTCGCGCAGGCACCGGGATGCAGGCCGTGGGTCGACAGCGCCTCGTCCAGCGTGTCGCCGACGCGTCGCCGCGGGTTGAGGCTTGCGTACGGGTCCTGGAAGATGATCTGCAGATGGCGCCGATAGGGCCGCATGGCGCGCGCCGACAGCGGGGCGAGATCCACGCCTTCGAAGACGACTTCACCGGCGGTCGGGTCGAGCAGCTTCAGCACGCTGCGTCCGATCGTGCTCTTGCCCGAACCGGATTCACCGACCAGGCCCAGCACTTCGCCTTTCCGGATCTCGAAGCTGACGTCGTCCACGGCGCGTACCGGGCGGTCGCTCGGGCCGAAATACTTCTTGAGCCCGCGCACGGCCAGCATGGCGGGGGCCTCGACGCGGCGGCGCTCGCGCTCACCTCTCCTCCCATCGGAGGCAACGCGACCGCTGTCCCCCGGCAACTTCGGCCAGCGGCGGCATCGCGGCATCGCATTCGGCGACCGCGAGTGCGCAGCGCGGCGAGAACGCGCAGCCCGGCAGGGGATCGAGCGGGCTCGCGACCTGGCCGGGGATGGCGTTCAGGCGCCGCTTCGCCGGCGCGCCGTCGTCGTCCAGCACGCGTTGCGGCAGGCAGGCGAGCAATCCGCGCGTATACGGATGGCGTGGCGCGCGAAACAGCTCGCGCACGTCACCTTCCTCGACGACGCGCCCGCAGTACATGACGACGACGCGGTCGGCGATCTCGGCGACGACGCCCAGGTTGTGCGTGATGAACAGCACCGCCATGCCGATCTCGCGCCGCAGCTTGTCGAGCAGGGCAAGGATCTGCGCCTGGATCGTCACGTCCAGCGCCGTCGTGGGCTCGTCGGCGATCAGCAGCACCGGATTGCAGGTGAGCGCCATCGCGATCATCACGCGCTGCAGCATCCCGCCCGACAGTTGATGCGGATACTCGGCGAGGCGCTGTTTCGCGGCCGGGATTTCCACCAGCTCGAGCATGTCCAGCGCGCGCTTCATCGCGGCATGGCGATCCATCCCCAGGTGAATCTCGGCCGCCTCGGCAATCTGGCTGCCCACCGTCAGGACGGGATTGAGGCTCGTCATCGGCTCCTGGAAGATCATCGCGATGTCGCGGCCGCGCAACCGGCGCAGCGCCTTCGCCGGCAGCCGCGCGAGATCGACGACGGTGCCCTCGCGCGTGCGAAACAGGATCTCGCCGCCGACGATGCGCCCCGGCGGGTGGCAATGAGCCCCATGATCGACAGGCTCGTCACCGATTTGCCGGAACCCGATTCGCCGACGACGGCGAGCGTTTCGCCCGGCGTCGAGCGTGAACGAGACGTCCTCGACCGCCTTGACCAGGCCGGCGTCGGTGTCGAAATGGGTGCGCAGGTGGCGAACCTCGAGGAGCGGGGCGGCCGAGGGCGCCGGTGGGTTCGTCGTCAAAGTGTCCTGCGCAGCTTGGGATCGAGCAGGTCGCGGAGGCCGTCGCCGACCATCTGCAGCGACAGCGCCGAAAGGATGATCGCGACGCCGGGAAACACGACCAGCCAGATCGCCTGGTGCGCGAACTGCTGGCCGGTGGCGATCATCGTGCCCCAGGTGGGCAACGCGGGCGGAACACCGACGCCGAGAAACGACAGGCCCGCCTCGGCAAGCACGGCGTAGGCGAAGATGAAGGTGGCCTGCACCAGGATCGGCGACGCGATGTTCTGCAGGATGTGGACGAGCAGGATGCGCCACGTCGCAACGCCAAGCGCGCGCGCGGCCTCGATGAACAGCAACTCGCGCACGACCAGCGTGGAGGCGCGCACGACACGGGCCACGCGCGGCGTATAGACGATCGCGAGCGCGAGGATCACGTTGGTCATCGAAGCGCCCAGCACCGCGACGAGCGCGATCGCGAGCAGGATGTCCGGGAACGACATCATCGCGTCGACCACGCGCATGATCGGCCCGTCCAGCCGGCGGAAGTACCCGGCGGTGAGCCCCAGCAGGACGCCGCAGGTCACCGAGATCGCCACCACCAGCGCGCCGATCATCAGCGAGTACCGGGCGCCGAAGATCACGCGCGAGAACACGTCGCGACCCAGTTCGTCGGTGCCGAACCAGTGCGCGGCACGCGGGCTCTGCAGCCGGTCGAGGATCTTCAGCGCGGTCGGGTCGTACGGCGTGAGCCATGGCGCGAAGATGGCCGACAAGGCGACGATCGCCAGGATGATCGCCCCCACCAGCACCACGCGTCGCCCGAACAGCTTGCGGAAGATGATCGACGAGGGACTGCGCAGCGCTGCGATCCGTGGGCCCGGCGTGACGGCGTCGGTGGTGGTCATCGTCAAGGCGGGATCAGTACTTCACCCGCGGATCGATCACCAGATACAGCAGGTCGATCAGCAGGTTGATGAGGACGTACATTCCCGCGATCACCAGCAGCGCGCCCTGGATCACCGGATAGTCGCGGCGAAGGACCGCGGATACGACGAGGTTGCCGATGCCGGGCAGGCCGAAGACCGTTTCGGTGACGATCGCACCGCCGATCAGCAGCGCGAACGTGAGGCCCAGCACGGTGACCACCGGGATCAACGCGTTGCGCAAGGCATGGTGCAGCACTACGCGTCGCTCCGACACGCCTTTGGCGCGCGCCGTGCGGATGTGATCCTCCCCGAGCACGTCCAGCATGCTCGCCCGGCTGAAGCGCAGGATCAGCGCCGAGTTCACCACGCCGAGCACGATGGCGGGCAGCACCAGATGATGGAGGCGATTGGACAACGGCACGCCCGGATCACCGTAGCCGGCCACCGGGAACCAGCCGAGGCCCACGGCGAACATCTGCATCAGGATCAATCCCAGCCAGAAGCTCGGGATGCTGGCGCCCAGCATCGCGAATCCCGAGAACGCCTGGTCGACCCAGCTGTTCCGCCAGACGGCGGCGACGATGCCGCAGGGGACGCCGATCAGTATCGCGAGGGACATCGCGAACAGCGTCAGGAAGAACGTCGGTTCGGCGCGCTCGGCAAGCGCTTGCGTCACCGGCCGCTGCAGGAAGATCGACTGGCCAAGATTGCCTCGTGCAAGTTCGCCCAGCCAGTAGGCGAACTGCACGGGCAGCGGCTTGTCGAGACCGTAGGATGCACGCAACTGCGCGATGTCGGCGGCTGTGGCCTGTTCGCCGAGCATCACTGCCGCGGGATCGCCCGGCGCGAGGCGCGTGATGAAGAAGACCAGTGTCGCCACCAGCAGCATCACGACCACCATGCCGGCGAGGCGCGACGCAAGATAACGGGCCATTCCCCGGGACAGCAACCGTGTCACCTCCGCCGCGCCGAACCGTTCACGCCGTTACTTCTGCAATCCCGTATTCCAGAAGAAGGGCCAGGGCATCGCGACGTAACCGTCGAGCTTCGCGGCGCGGGCCGTCACGCTGTTGAAGTTGCCGACACGAATATACGGCACTTCGGTGAACACCACGGCCTGCACGTTGCCCCACAACGCGGCGCGCTTCTTCGGATCGGCTTCCGCGTTGAACGCCGCCAGCGCGGCGTCCTTCGCCGGCGAGCTCCACCACCCGGGCGCGCCGTCGCCGAGTTGCGGCGGCGTAAGCGTCGGTTCGGGCAGCACGGCGGAGTGCGTGATGTAGATGTCCCACAGCGCGGGGTCGTTGCGACGCTGGATCAGCGTCGACCAGTCCACCACTTGCATGTCGACCTTGAATCCCGCCGCCTTGAGATTCTCCGCCATCACCAACGCCATCCGGTAGTGGAAGTCGTATTGCTGGCTGGTGAGGATCTTGATCGGCGTGCCGTCGTACTTGGCCGCTGCCACCAGCGCCGCGGCCCGCTTCGCGTCGCCCTTGCCGTAGTTCTCGGTGCCGGCCATCGAATAGAACGGCGTATTCTTGGCGTAGTGATTCGCGTCGGGGCTGTAGAACTTCGGGTCGCCGAAGCCGGCGCCCAGCATGTCGGCGTTGTTGAGGGACGCCTGAACCGCCTGTCGCAGCGCGACGTTGGCGAGCGGCCCCTGCTTGGTGTTCAGCACCAGGTACGGGAAGCCGAAGGGCGCGGTGAGCACGGGCTTCACGTTCGGCGCACTTTCGAGCCGCGCATAGGACTCGACCGGGAGTACGTCCGCGAAATGGTATTGCCCCGAGAGCGCGCCCTCGACCCGCGTGTTCGCATTGGGAACGGGGATGAAGCGCAACTCGTCGAGCAGCGCTTCGCGCTTGCCGCCGTAACCGCTCGCAGGCTCGGAACGGGCGCTGTACCCGTCGAAGCGGACCAATTGGACATACTGGTCGGGCTTGCGCTCCTTGAACATGTACGGCCCGGTGCCGATGAACTGGGTGAGCGGCGTGGCGATCGAGTCCTTCGCCATGATGGCCGCGAAGCCATTGGAAAGGGCGAGATGCGCCACCAGCGGCGCGTAGGGACGGTTCAGCGTGATGACGATCGTGTCGGGACCCTTCGCCTCCAGCGACTTGACCTCCTTGGCGACGGCCTTGCCGCGCGGGGCCATCTCCATCCAGCGCTGTAGCGAAGCGACGACGTCCGCGGATGTCATCTCCTTGCCGTTGTGAAACTTCACGCCCTTGCGCAACGCGATCGTGTACACCAGGCCATCCTTCGACACCGTCGGCATGCTCTCGGCCAGCATCGGCACGACGTTGGAGTTGGCGTCGTACGTGTATAGGAGCTCGTACACGTGCTGCATGATCGTGCCGACCAGGTCGGCGGTGGAGGACATGGGGTCGAGCGTCTGCGGCTCGCCGATCATCGCGATGTTGGCGGCGCCGCCCTTCGGGGGCGCGGCGAGGGCGTTGGTGCCGAGGCAGAGCGCCGGCGACGACGGTGGCGAAGAGCGCACCCAGCAGCCGGACATCGAAAAGGAGGCGATGGACACGGGGCTGCGGATGCTCGGCAAAGGTGCGCGACATGGGTTCCTCCTATGCGTGCGGGGTGTTGGGCAGGCGGCGGGTCGAATCCCGCTCGTGCGCTGCGCGGCGCTGTAACTTATTTACATTACGCCGGCAGTGTACGCCTCGTCTCGAGCGCGTCAAGCCCTGAAAAGAGACGTGGCCTGTAATTTTGTTACAGACTTCTGCTGCACGCCAAGCCGCCCGGACGCACCGCGGTTCACCGACTTCCCGTCCTGATGCGAGACGCTGCTTCAGGTCGAATCAGGGCCACCTCGCGCGCCCTTCGTTCGCAGGCTGTTTGCTATAAACCAGAAAAATCAGATCTTGCTTCGGTGTCCCACTTTTTTGGGTCCGGGAGTCCGCTTTGTTCGGCTCGATCGCAAGGCGCGCCGAGGATTTCGAGGAGGATTGGTTCGAATCCCGCCCTCGCCAGGTTACATCAATAGATCGAGAAGATTCGACGCCCGCGCGGCCCGATTTCACGGCATTCGCGCTGCCTCAACATGGCGAGTTCCGCCGCCGAACAGGTGCTCGCTCCTTGACTTCAACGCGTTCTCCGTTGCGCCGCAACGTCTTCGTTCGCGCCGCAAAGCAGCCATTGATCGGTGCTTGACACCTGACCGTTCGGACTGCTTCGACAGGACTTGGTCCCGGCACATCAGCGCCTTCCACAGCGGGAATCTCGAGCAACATTCACGCAAATCGATGCCGTTTGCAATAACAGCTGTGATTGTAGGGTTGCAATAACCTGGCGTGAGGCCGAAAATTTTCGATCGCGCTTGTTCAACGAACCAAGTGCGGGTTTCGCTACTCGCCCTATCCAAGATGTTTGGTGACTTCACCACAAACGATGCGGGGAGCGTAGCGACGTGTCATGGCGCGAGCGAGGGCCTGGTCGAAGTGAGTCGCAATCACGCGGGGCGGGGCGCTAACAACTGTCCGCATATCTAAGGCCGGCGATTGCCCTCGCATTGTGACCGCGTATCGGAGAAAGGAGATTCGTCATGGCTTCTGCGGCATCAGTGGCAGTCGTTCTCGTTCACGGTGGCTTCGTCGACGGTTCCGGTTGGGGGGACACGTACAAGATCCTGAAGAAGGCTGGCTACAGCGTAGGCATTGTTCAGAATCCAACGCTATCTTTGGCAGACGACGTGGTGGCTACAAAGCGCGTAATCGCGGCGCAGAACGCACCGGTCATCCTTGTGGGCCATTCTTACGGTGGCGTGGTGATCACCGAGGCCGGCAACGATCCCAAAGTCGCGGGGCTCGTCTATGTCGCTGCCTTTGCTCCAGACAAAGGAGAATCCGTGGCCGCGCTCATCAAAGACCCACCGCCCGGCGCGCCGGTCCCGCCGATATTGCCGCCGCAGGACGGATTTCTGTTCCTCGATAGAGCAAAGTTCCCCGCCGCCTTCGCGGCCGATGTAGCGAAAGACAAGGCCGAGTTCATGGCCGACTCACAGGTGCCATGGGGTCTGGAGGCACTCAACGGCACAATCAGCGAACCAGCCTGGAAGGCCAAGCCGAGTTGGTACTTGATCGCCACCGAAGACAGGATGATTCCTCCGCCTGCCCAGCATTTCATGTCCAAGCGCGCGGGCTCGAAAGTTGTCGAGGTCAAGGGCAGCCACGCGGTTTACGTGTCGAAGCCGGACGCGGTGGCCGCACTTATCGAAGAGGCTGCCAAAGGTGTGAAGCTGAGGGAGTAATCCTCGCGGGGAAACGCTATAGCGAAAATGCGCCGTCGGGACCTGTAATATCCTCTCGTGAGCGCGCGGACGCTGGCGGTCTGCAGTTACGCGGGCGCTGGATCTCCTTCGAGGTTCCGAGATCCCATGTCTACAACGTTTTCACGAAGGAGCTATGCAGATGAAACTCTGCCTTCGGCAAATCGCGACTGCGGTTCTGCTCCTTGCCGCACTCAGCCTCGCGACTGCGGACGCAGCGGACTCGGGACCCGTGATCACCGACCGCTCCGCCGCCGTCAATGGGGTGAAGCTCCATTACCTCGTTGCGGGAGCGGGCGACCCCGTCATCCTGCTCCATGGTTACGCGCAGAACAGCCATATGTGGCGTCCGTTGATGAAGGAACTGGCGAAGACGCACCTCGTGGTGGCGCCTGACCTGCGCGGCTTCGGCGACTCCACCAAGGCCGAATCCGGATATGACAAGAAGACGATGGCGCAGGACGTACACGCGCTGGCGAAGTCACTCGGCATTCAGAAGGCAGGCGTGGCCGGCCACGACATCGGTCTGATGGTGGCCTATGCGTACGCCGCGCAGTATCCAGGGGAAGTCAGTCGTCTCGCGCTGATGGACGCTTTCATCCCGGGTGTCGGCGACACGACCAATCTTTTTCTTCTGAAGGACCTCTGGCATTTTCATTTCTATGGCCCCACGCCGCTTGCACTGGTGAAGGGTCGGGAGCGCATCTACTTCGAGCATTTCTGGAATGACTTTGCCGCAGACGGAAAGAAGTCCGTCTCGGAGGCAGATCGGCGCTTCTACGCGCAACAATATGCGCAACCTGGAGCGATGAAGGCTGGCATGGAGGTCTTCCGGAACTTCGATCAGGACGCCAAGGACAACGCCGTGTTCGCCACCACCAAGCTCACGATGCCCGTGCTCGTGCTTGGCGGCGAGAAGTCGGGTGGAGAGTTCCTGATCTCCCAGGGCAAATTGGTGGCGACCAACGTCGAAGGCGTGCTCGTGCTCGGATCCGGACACTGGTTGATCGACGAGGCACCCGGACAGGTCATCCCGAAGCTGGTCGAGTTCTTCGGGCGGTAGCGAGGTCGGTGCCGCTTGAAGCAGTGAGGCCGATCATCGCCGATAGAGGCCACCGAAGATCGCGCGCAAAGATCCTGCAGGCTTTGTGCGCGCGCTCCCGAAGTACCGACCGAGTTTGTGGATTGTTGCGATCGCAATGATGAGTGCCTGCTGATCTATGCCTCACCACAACTACTGGCCCGACTTGCCCTACCTTGCGTGGCGCGACACGTGCACGACGCTGCACTTGTGGTCGCAAATCGTCGGCAAGATACGGCTTTCGACGACTCCTTGGCTCAATCACGGCTGGCACGTCGCGCTTTACGTCGACGCATCCGGCCTCACCACGTCGCCGATGCCTGGCGACGGCGCGAATTTCGAGCTGTGTTTCGATTTCGTCGACCAGGTGCTGAAATGCGACACGAGCGACGGACGGCACGGAAGTGTCCCGCTTGCACCGCAGTCGGTGGCGCAATTCAAGACCGCGACAATGCGGATGCTCGCAGATCTTGACATCGCGGTGGAGATTCGCGACCGGCCATGCGAGATCGATGGCGCAACGCCGTTCTCGCGCGATCATGCGCCCCGCGCCTACGATGGCGAAGCCGCGCGCCGATTCCATCGCGTGCTGTCGGAGGTCGATCGCGTCTTCAAGCAGTTCCGCACCGGCTTCCTCGGCAAGTCCAGCCCGGTGCATTTCTTCTGGGGAAGCTTCGACCTCGCGGTGACGCGCTTCTCCGGACGGCGTGCCCCGCTCTACGAGGGCACGGCGCCTGGCGTTGCGCCCAATGTCATGCAGGAAGCGTACTCGCACGAAGTGAGCAGCGCGGGCTTCTGGCCGGGTGGCGCAGGTGTGGACGCCTCGTTCTATTCGTATGCGTATCCCGAGCCCCCCGGGTTCAAGAGCGCATCGGTCGCGCCGGCTGGCGCCGGCTATAGCGAAACGCTTCGCGAGTTCTTGCTGCCCTACGAGTCCGTGCGCACCGCGTCCGATCCCGACGCGGTCCTCCTGGCATTCCTCCAAAGTACATACGAGGCAGCAGCCAACGCAGCGCACTGGGATCGCGCCGCTCTCGAGTGCGCGCCCGGCCGCGCCGGCATTTGTAGACCCGTGCTCTAAAGCACGCAGGGCGAGGATCGGAGATCCGGGCTTGTCTCGGGAGAAGAGGGCCGACCTCTGGGTGCCTCGGAAAAGGGGCCAGTGCGCAAGTGAAATTCGGCTTGAGGATCAGGCTGTCTCGATGGCGGTGCGGCGTCCAACGCGCCGCCACGCGGCCGCGCACCCCGGGGCAGGCACTACTTTTTCGCAGGCGCAGCGCTCTCGGCCGGGGCCGGCGCGCCGTCGGCATTCCACGTGTCACGAACGTATAGCCACTTCCCGCCTTTCTTCATGGAGACGGAAAGATATTTTCCGGTTTCGACGGCCTTCCCCGCCTTGTCCTTCACCGCGTAGGTCCCGGACTGCCAACCCATGTCGCCGGAGACGCCGCCGGTGGGTTTGGAACCGAGCGTGAAGGCGACGCCGGCCTTCTGTGACTCTGCCGTGTCCTTCGCAAAAAATGATTTGATCGCGGCGCGCCCGTTCACCGCCGGCGCACCCGGCGGAAAAGTACGGCCTCTTCGTCGTAGAGACTCGCCACGGCATCGGCGTTGCCGGCGTTGTACGCCTTGGCCCAGTTTTGATCAGCGGCCTGAAGTGCCGCCAATTCTTTCGCCGTATCCGCTGCCGATGATTCGATGCTGAACACCGCGAGTGCAACAGTCGTGCAGAGTACCCCGGCTGCTTTCGTGATAGGTCTCACTTGATCCCCCTGGGATTTTCGGCGCTCGACGCCCGTCGGTCTCGCGCGACCGTCATGGTAATTGAAGTTGGTTGGTTGAGGTAAAGGAAGGTTCGCGTTACTCCCCAGCCCTTGATCAAGCGCAAAGCGCGGAAAATCGTGTCGGCCCAGAATTGTCCGACAATCGGCGGGGAGGGGAGCCTATGCGGTGGGCAGCGCTCGCGCTCGCAACAATGGTTGCGTGTAGCGGCCCAGCCGTGTTCGCGCGCGGGGCGTCAAGTTCCCATGGGTCCTTGCACTCGTCGAGCCACTCCTCGGGGCATTCGTCAGCTCATTCGAGCGGGCACCCCAGGGCAGCCGGTGTCCCGCGCGACTCGCACGGCCATATCAAGCGCAGCGAGCACGCCAGGAACGAATTCAGGAAGTCTCATCCTTGCCCGTCTACCGGCAAGTCGACCGGCGCCTGTCCCGGCTACGTCATCGACCACAAGCAAGCGTTGAAGCACGGCGGCGCGGACGCGCCTTCCAACATGCAATGGCAGACGGAAACGGAGGCGAAGCGGAAGGACAAATGGGAGTAGTCGGAGATACCAGCATGTTCGGTCCGAGGTGACCGGATCGTGGGCGAGGTGGAGGGATGCGCCTTGGCTCAATCGGTAAACCCCAAACACAGAGGTGTGCGATGCAATTCCAGGTTGAGGGCGGTGAGCCCCCACTGCAACCAGACGACCAACTGGAAACGGTCGATTCGATCCGTCGGGGTGACAATGTCTGGTTCGACCGCATCGCCTCGGGGCGCGTGGTCATGCGCGTTGTCGCTGACGCCGAGGTTAGTGGCTTTCCTCACCCGATTTGGCGCATTGACCGCGGGACCGATCCCGGTGTCGTGAAGTTGGTCCTTGTCTCGAGCGTAAAGCCGTTCCGGCACTAGGCGAGCGCGGCGTCCGCCCGCAATCGATCGACCAGCAGGTCGACGAAACCGCGAACCTTCGCGGACGCCTGTCGTCCCTCGAGGTGCATGACGTGGATCGGCAGCGGCGGCGGTTCGTAGGCCGCGAGTACGCGCTTCAGGCGACCCGCGGCCAGATGTGCGGCAACCTGGTAGGACATCAGGCGCGTGACGCCGAAGCCGAGGAGCGCCGCGTGGATCGCCGCATCGTTGCTGGTCAGGCTGAGGCGAGGCCGAACCCTGGTGGTGACGCTCTGCTTGCCCGCGCCGAAGCGCCACTCGATGGAGGGCGACACCGGGCTTGCCGCGACGATGGTGTGGCCCGCGAGGTCGCTGGGCTCGCGCGGCTCGCCGTGCCTTTTCAGATAGCGCGGTGATGCGCACACGACGCGCCGGACGAGGCCGACCGGAATCGCCCGCATCGTCGAATCGGGCAGATTGCCGATTCGCACGCCGATGTCGAGACCTTCCTCCAGCAGATTGACGACCCGGTCAAGAAACAACGCGGACACGGATGCGTCCGGGTATCGATTCAGGAAGTCGACGATGCCGGGCATGACGTACAGGTTGCCGAACAGGACCGGAGCCGTCACGGCCAGATGCCCGCGCGGCGCGGCATGAACACCCGCCACCGCGTCGTCGGCCTCGTCGGCCTCCGCGAGGATGCGCCGGGAGCTTTCGAGATAACGCATGCCGGCATCGGTCGCGCGGACGAACCGGGTCGTTCGGTTCAGAAGTTTCACGCCCAAACGATCTTCCAGCGTCGCGATGGCGCTGGTCACCGCCGGCGGCGACATGCCCAGGCGGCGCGCCCCACCCGCGAAGCCCTGCTCCTCGGCGACCGCGACGAAGACCTTCATCAGATGGAAACGGTCCATATCAGTATTCCTCTATACGGAATAAACAATTGCCATTATCGGATATTCTTCTTATGCGCGGAATTCTGCAAGATGCGTTCGTTCGCGGCGTATCCAGCGTCGCGATGCGACCCAAACTCTCCAGGAGAATCTCCATGTCCCGTATCAGCATTCCCGCACTCGACCAGACTCCGGCCGCCACGCGCCCGCTGCTTGATGCCGTCAAGAAGCAGCTCGGAGTCGTTCCAAACCTGATGAGCGTCCTCGGCAACAGCCCGGCCGCCCTCGGCGGCTATCTCGCCCTCAACGGCGCGCTGGCCAAGGGTGCGCTCGGCGCGAAGACCGGCGAGCGCATCGCGCTCGCCATCGCCGAGATCAACGCCTGCGGCTACTGTCTCGCCGCCCACACGTACCTCGGCAAGAACGTCGCAAAGCTGGACGATGCGGAAATCGCCGCCAATCGGAACGGTGGGTCGAGCGACCCCAAGGCCGACGCCGCTGTGCGCTTTGCTGCGAGCGTCGCCCTCGAGCGCGGACATGTCTCCGATGCCGCCGTGCGCGATGTGAAGGCCGCCGGCTACGGTGATGCGGAAGTGATGGAAATCGTGGTTCACGTTGCGCTCAACACGCTGACCAACTACGTGAACGAAGTTGCGCAGACCGAGATCGACTTCCCCGCGGTGGACCGGAGGCGCGCCGCCTGAGTCGTCGGCGACCGATGTAACGCGATAGCGCCGGTGGCCCTCGCCGCCGGCGCCTCACCACACCGAAATCTACCTGCTCCGCCCATGTCGAAGAACTCCCGCATTGCCAGCGACATCGCGTTTACGCCGGCCGTAAAGGTCATGCAGGCGCGAAGGGGCTCGCGCGCCGCGTACGCGCGGATGGAGGAAGGCCACGGCTGGAACACCACGATCACGCCGGAACTCGCCGAGTTCATCGCCGCACAGTCCAGCGTTTTTCTGGGCACGGCGAACGCGGCCGGCCAGCCCTACATCCAGCACCGTGGCGGCCCTCCGGGCTTCCTGCGGGTACTCGATGAGCAGACCATCGCCTTCGCGGACCTTCGCGGCAATCGACAATTCATCACGCAGGGCAACCTTGCCGAGAATCCGAAGGCCCATCTGTTCCTGATCGACTACGCCAATCGGCAGCGAATCAAGGTCTGGGGAGAAGCGCACATCGTCGAGGATGACGCCGCGTTGCTGGCCGTCCTGATGCCGAAGGACATCAAGTCTCGCGGCGAACAGATCCTGGTCTTTCGGGTGCTGGCGTGGGATGCCAACTGCCCCAAGCACATTCCACAGCGCTTCGACGCGGCGGACGTCTCGCGGGCGCTCGAGCAGCGCGACCAGCGGATCGCCGAACTCGAAGCGGAAGTCCGCCGATTGTCGGACCTCGGGGCTCAGCACACTTCGGCCTAGGAGTTCTCGCACTGTCAAAGACCAGGCGCGGGCGGTGAAAGACGTCTGTCTTCCAAACGGTCCGACGACCGAGTGGGCGGGATCTCGCCGCAAAGCTCTTCGGCGACCGCGCGCGACAGTGGTGACGTCCACCTCCTATCGCGCGAGCGGCATTGAGCAGGCTGTTACAGAATTGCTTGCCGCGCAGGCGAGCGTCACCTTTGATTCCCGGATCAACTACTGCGTTCTGCCGCGCATTGACGCCGGCGCGCCCGGCAGCTTGACCAGCGTCCCCGTGTTGACGACGGTGTCGCCGTCGACCCGCAGCACGGAGACGTCGGAGTCCAGGAAGTTGCCTACGTATATCCATTTCCCGTCCGCGCTGAATACCACGCCTTCCGGCAGGCCGCGGACCTCGACCTCGCCGATTTTGGTGACCTTCTTGCCGTCGATCCTGAGGACGACGACGCTGCCGTTGCGGTTGTAGAACCAGTCGCTCGTCGCGTTGTTCGAGCCACGCAGCAGAACGGCGACGGCGAGCCTGCCGGTCGGGCTGATCGCAAAGCCCTCGGGGGCGTCGCCGACGACGACCTTGTCGATCACGCGCGGCGGGCTCGCCTCGAGGTCGATCACCGACACCGTGTCGACGTTGCCGTCGGAACCGCCCGCATTGCCGTTGTCCGCGGTGAGGCCGAGCTTGCCGTCCGGCGTGATGTCGAGGTTGTAGGGCCAGAGGCCGACGGCGAGGTCGCGCTTCGTGTAGCTGACCTTCTCGCCGTCGATCTCGAGCAGCGCGGCCTTGTGGCCGGGGAACTTCGCCGCGAGCGCGCGCTTGCCGTCCGGCGTGATCGCGACGTGCGAGACCTGCTCTCCGATCGTCACCGTGTCGATCAGCTTTACCTGCTTGCCCTGGATCGAGAGCACGCTGATCGAGTTGTCGGCGCGGTTCGCGACCAGCGCGAGATTGCCGGCGCGGTTGATCGCCATGCCCGACGGCTGCTTGCCAATCGTGACCGTGTCGATACGCGCGGGCGGATTGACCGTCAAGTCGATGACATAGAGCTTGTTGTCGGGCACTGCCTTCCAGCTCGGACCGTCGGCGACCCAGTCCATCGAGTTCGCCACCAGCGCGAGTTGCCCGTTCGGCGTGATGGCGAGATTGGTCGGCGGGCCAAAGACCGAGTTCATTAACGGAAGGCTGGTCACGATCCTGGGGTTCGCGGGATCGGTGCCGATGTCGACGATCGTGACCGCGTCCTTGCCGGGCGCCAGGTTCTGCACCTTCCCGTCCGGGCCCCAGGTGACCTTGTTGTCGATGCCGACCACCATGTACTCGGGTTTGCCCGGGCCGGATTGCCCGGTGGTCGTGCACCCGGCCACCGTCAGGAATGCCGCGGTAATGAGTCCCAAAGCAGCGATGCGATTGTTCATGGCCCCCCCTGCATTCGATAGAACGAGAACAGCAAATGGCTCCACGTCGCGCATTCGGTTCGCTACTTCCGGTCGGGCGCCGTGAAATTCATGCGAGGCAATCTGATGCCGACCCCGAGGCGCTCAAAGTCGCTGATTGGGCTTCAGGTCGCTCGGTATCGGCGATACGGACTTCAATTCTCCGAGCGCATTGGCGCATATGCCCGCCCACTGGCTGAACAGCAGGCGGAAATCGTAGAGCGTGTTTGATGTGGTCGCGATCTGCCGGCCCAAGGCCTCGGCCTCGCGTCTGTCTGCGACCCGGCCGAGCAATGCGTTGGTGGCTGAATCGCGGACTTCCACAATCAATGCGGCTTGACCGGCGCTGATGATCCACGTCGTCCCAACGGTGTCCTGGCCACGAGGCGCGGTGACATCGAGGTCCAGGATGCCCGAGATCACCCGCAACACATCGGGTCCACGGCTGGTGACCACTTCATAGCCGGCTTTGCGAAACGCGTCGCGCAAGATCTCGTCAAAATTGGTCTGTGCGGCAGCCATGATCTTGTCGGCCTGCTCTTGCGTCACCCAATTCCCGCCTGAGGCCTGGAGGTTGTAGTCCTTCCGCCAGTTGGGTCGGAATGCGACCTGGGTAGGGTCGACGATCACCTTCGTGTAAGGGCGAAAATCGGTTCCCGGACGCAACCACGCCAGTTCCATGCGACGCGGACTGATCTTTACCAGGCCATCGGGCGAATCCGGCGTCTGCCCGGAGGCGAGGCCCGCAAGGCCGAAGAATGCCGACAGCGCAACGATGCGCGACCAACGACTTACGTTCATGATTGAGTGTCCTTTTTCGAGCCGGGAAAACGCACCCGACACAGGCGTCCGAAGTCGACCCGATGCGGCCACGATTCTACCTCGGTGCAACGCGGACGCCTCGCCTGGTGCGGTGCGTGTCCGTCCAAGTACAAATGCGGTGCCGCGACCAACCGGCGATCGCAGACAAGCATTGCGGCACGGGTCAACGCAACAAGCCGCCCCGATTCCGGGTCCAGAAAGATTAGGGCGCTCCTTTCTTGCACGCATACGCGGCGACGCGCGACCGCCGTGTCGCACAAGCAGGGCGGCACGGGTCAACGCAACAAGCCGCCCCGATTCCGGGTCGAGAAAGGTTAGGACGCTCCTTTCTTGCCCGCGCCCGCGGTGCTCTTCTTCGCGTCCTGCCTGCCAAGCTCCTCCTTGGTCAGCTTGACCTTTTTCACTTTTTCGGTCTGGACCTTCTCTTTCTTCACTCTTACCTTCTTCACCTTTTCCTTCTTGACGACGGGCCCCGCCAATGCCAGCTTCGCCTGCCGTTTGGCCTGCTTGGCTGCGCCATCGAGAAGTTTCCTGGTCTTTTGGTGCTGCCGTCTGGCTTTCAGCATTGACGCGTGACTCATCTTGACCTCCGAGTGGGCGATAGATTGAATTCGACTTCAGTTTGATCCGCTTTTGCAATTTTGGCCAACCGACCGCGTCAAGCCCCGGAAATTGCCCATCAGTTTACTGATCGTCGCCTCGCACTCTGCGAACGGTTGCAAGCGAGGTGAACCGGTCGGCCGATGGCTTGGCCGGCGCTGGGCGGCAGGACCCGCTTGTGCTATTAATTGAATCATGAACAAACGCCCCCTGGGTCGCACCGGCTACGCGGTCGCACCCTTCGCCTTCGGCGGCAACGTTTTCGGATGGACGGCCGACGAGGCCACTTCGTTTCGGCTGCTCGACGCGTTCGTCGATGCCGGATTCAGCCTGATCGACACCGCCGATTCCTACTCGCGCTGGGCACCCGGCCATCAAGGGGGTGAATCCGAGACGATCATCGGACGCTGGATCGCGAAGCGCGGCCGCCACGACGACGTGGTGATCGCGACCAAGGTCGGCTCCGACATGGGACTCGGCAAGAAGTGCCTGCGACGCGACTACATCGTCGAGGAGGTCGAGCAGTCGCTGCGACGCCTGCAGGTGGACGCGATCGACCTCTATCAGTCGCATTGGGACGATCCGGACACGCCGCTGGAGGAAACGCTGGGCGCCTACGCGCGCCTGATGGAGCAGGGCAAGGTGAAGGCCATTGGCGCGTCCAACCTCAGCGCCGGGCGGCTTGCCGAAGCGCTGGAGACGAGCAAACGCCATGGACTGCCGCGTTACGAAACTCTGCAGCCGCAATACAACCTCTTTGACCGCGACACGTTCGAAGGGCCGCTCGCGAAGTTGTGCGCCGACGAAGGGATCGGGGTCATCAACTATTACTCGCTCGCAGCGGGCTTCCTGACCGGCAAGTACCGCTCCGAACAGGACTACGGCAAGAGCCCCCGCGGCGCCGGCATGAAGAAATACCTGAACCCGCGCGGCCTGCGAATCCTGGGGGCGCTCGACGGGGTCGGCAAGCGACTTGCGGCGACGCCCGCGCAAGTCGCCTTGGCGTGGCTGATCGCGCAGCCGGGCGTGAGCGCGCCGATTGCGTCGGCCACCACGCTCGCACAACTGGACGAACTCATCGCAGCGACGCGGCTTGTCCTCGATGCCGACGCGCTCTCGACGTTGCGCGACGCCAGCGCAAGCAGCTGACCGAAACACCGCGGCCGACGACAATCGGCCGCGGCGCCATCGCGCGGTGCGCCGACCTCCAACCGACGGACCTGCGTACGGACTAATCCACGAACAGCAGCGCGGGATGCTCGAGATAGCGTCGCAGCGCCTGCACGAATTCGGCGGCGTGCTGACCGTCCACGACGCGGTGATCGAACGACGACGACAGGTTCATCATCTTGCGCGGCACGATCGCGCCGGAACGGATGACGGGCCGTTCGACGATTCGGTTCACGCCGACGATCGCGACTTCCGGCGGATTGATCACCGGCGTGGTGACAATGCCGCCAAGCGGACCGAGGCTCGTGATCGTGATCGTCGAGCCGGAGAGTTCCTCGCGAGTCGCCTTGCCCGCGCGCGCGGCCGCCGCGAGCCGCACGACTTCGCCGGCGCTGGACCAGAGGTCGCGCGCCTCGGCGTGCCGCACCACCGGAACCATGAGCCCGCTCTCGGTCTGCGTGGCCACGCCGATGTGCACGGCGCCATATCGCGTCACGATGCCCTTCTCGTCGTCGAATCGCGCGTTCATCTGCGGAAACGACGGCGCCGCGAGCGCGATCGCGCGCATCAGGAACGGCAGCACCGTGAGCCGCCCGCGTTCGTCGCCGCGCTCGTCGTTGAGCTGCGCACGCAGCGCTTCGAGCTCGGTGACGTCGATTTCCTCCACATAGGTGAAGTGCGGAATGCGCAGCGCGTCGCGCATGCGCAGCGCGATCTGCCGGCGGAGCCCGATCACGGCAACCGCGTGCTCGTCGTTACGTTCGGCGTAGCGCGGGGCGCGGCCCGGTTTCGCGCTGCCTTGACTCGCGTAGCGCACGAGGTCGTCGTGCACGATCCGTCCATCGGGCCCGCTTCCCGGCACGCGGCTGAGGTCGATGTCCATCTCTCGCGCCTGGCGGCGAATCGAGGGCGATGCGAGAGGTTTGTCGGTCGGCGATGATGCGGTCGGCGCCGCAGTCGGGGCAGCGGCCAGGGGCGGCGCCACCGCCGTTGTGCCGGCCCCGGCGCCGCCGCCGTCCAGTTCGAGTCGGATCAATTCGCTTCCCACGGCGAGCCTGTCGCCCGCCTTGGCGCCCAGCGCGAGCACGCGACCCGACACCGGCGACGGAACCTCGACGGTTGCCTTGTCCGTCATCAGGTCGGCGAGTGCCTGATCCGCGCGGATCGTGTCGCCGGCTTTGACGTACCACTCCACGAGCTCGACTTCGGCAATGCCTTCGCCGATGTCCGGCACCTTCACGACGTGGACAGTCATCGTGCCTCCATCACGCGCCGAAACGCCTTGCCGACGCGGTCCGGTCCGGGGAAATAGGCCCACTCCTGGGCGTGCGGATAGGGCGTGTCCCATCCGGTGACACGCTCGATCGGCGCCTCCAGGTGGAAGAAGCAGTGCTCCTGCACCAGCGCCGCCAGCTCCGCGCCGAAGCCGCTGGTGCGCGTCGCCTCGTGAACGATCACGCAACGGCCGGTCTTCTTCACGGAATCGGCGACGGTGTTGAGGTCCATCGGCCAGAGGCTTCGCAGATCGATGATCTCCGCGTCGATACCGGTCTCGCGCGCCGCCGCGTCGGCGACCCAGACCATCGTGCCGTAGGTGAGCACCGTGAGCGCGGTGCCCGGCCGAAACGTCGCCGCCGATTCGAGCGGCACGGTGTAATAGCCCTCCGGAACTTCCGCCTGGGGCAACCCGGACCATGGCACGACCGGGCGCTCGTGGTGTCCGTCGAACGGACCGTTGTAGATGCGCTTCGGCTCGAGAAAAATCACCGGGTCGTCGCATTCGATCGACGCGATGAGCAGGCCCTTGGCGTCGTACGGGATTGGACGGCATCACCGTGCGCAGGCCGCAGACGTGAGTCAGCAGCGCTTCGGGGCTCTGGCTGTGCGTCTGCCCGCCATAGATGCCGCCGCCGCACGGCATGCGGACGGTGATCGGCGCGGTGAAGTCTCCGGCCGAGCGGTAGCGAATCCGCGCCGCCTCGGACACGATCTGGTCGTAGGCAGGATAGAAGTAATCGGCGAACTGGATCTCCGCGACCGGTCGCAGCCCGTACGCGCCCATCCCCACCGCGATGCCGACGATGCCGCCCTCGGCGATCGGCGTGTCGAACACGCGCGAGGTGCCGTATTTCTTCTGCAATCCGTCGGTGCAGCGAAACACGCCACCGAAAAAGCCGACATCCTCTCCGAACACCACCACGTTGTCGTCGCGATCGAGCATCACGTCCATCGCCGAGCGGATCGCCTGGATCATCGTCATCGAGGCCATCGTCACGCTCCTGCCTGATTGCGCTGCCGCTTCAGGTGCTCCGGCATGTCCTTGTAGACGTCCTCGAACATCGTCGAGGCATTGTGCACGTGGCCGGACGCGATGCTGCCGTAGCTCTCGGCTTCCTGCTGTGCCGCAAGCACCTCCGCCTCCAGCTCCTTCTGCGTGCGGGCGAAATCGTCGTCGGTCATCGCGCCGATCGACACGAGGTGACTCTTCAGCCTCACGACGGGATCGCCCAGCGGAAAGCGCTTCCAGTCGTCCGCCGGCCGGTACTTCGACGGATCGTCCGACGTGGAGTGCGCGCCGCCGCGGTAGGTGATCCATTCGATCAGCGTCGGTCCCAGTCCGCGACGCGCACGCTCCGCCGCCCACCCGGAGGACGCAAGCACCGCCAGGAAGTCGTTGCCGTCCACGCGCAGCGAAGCGATGCCGTTGCCGACGCCGCGGGCGGCGAAGGTGGCGGCCTCGCCGCCCGCGATACCCTGGAACGACGAAATCGCCCACTGGTTGTTGACGATGTTGAGGATCACCGGCGCCCGGTACACCGCCGCGAACGTGAGCGCGCTGTGGAAGTCCGCTTCCGCCGTGGAGCCGTCCCCGATCCACGCGGAGGCGATGCGCGTGCCGCCCTTGATCGCCGAGGCCATGCCCCAGCCCACCGCCTGGATGTACTGCGTGCCGAGGTTGCCCGAGAGGGAGAAGAAGCCGTGCCGGCGCGACGAATACATCACCGGCATCTGACGCCCCTTGACGGGATCGCGGTCGTTCGAGAAAAGCTGGCACATCATGTCCACGAGGCTGTAGCCGCGCGCGACCAGGATGCCCTGCTGACGGTAGGTCGGAAAGCACATGTCGTCGGGCTCGAGGGCGAGCGCCTGCCCGACGCCGATGGCCTCCTCGCCCAGGCACTGCATGTAGAACGAAATCTTCTTCTGCCGCTGCGCAATCAGCATGCGCGCGTCGAAGAGGCGGGTTTTCAGCATCGAGCGCAGCCCGTTGCGCAGCAGCTGCGGATCCGCCTTCGGATCCCATGGACCCACGGCGCGCCCGTTGTCGTCGAGGACGCGGACCAGCGCATCGGCAACATCGACGGTCTCGAGAGGCCGGGTGTCGACTGCGGGTCGCCGCACCGCGCCCGCGGGCGACAGGTTCAGGTACGAGAAATCGGTTTCGCGGCCCGGGCGTCCGGTCGGCTCGGGGACGTGCAGCTTCAGCGGGGGATAGTGACTCACTCGAATCGCTCCAGGCCTCGTGGGCTTGTCGTTTCTCCGCCCTTGGGTGTGGGCGTTCGGCGCCAGGCAACCCGGCCGCGGATGAGCCCGGCGCACAGATCGTCGCAGCATAACGCCGAAACAAAAAAACGGGAACTTCGGCCGTGCGACCGGGAGCCGATCGCGGCGGGTCACCGCGACATTGTCGGGGCGTCCGTCGCCGGCGTGGCGATGTTCGGGATCGGCATCGATGACGACGACGATTGCGTCATCCGGCGTCAATCGATGCGCATGCCCTTCGCGTCGCGCACCGAGAGCGACGCGCCATGGGAATCGCGCCGGTCAAGCCGGCGTGCTGGCGACCAGCCCGTTCTCGATGGCGAAAGCGGTCAGCATCGACGCGTTGTGCAGGTCGAGCTTTCGCATCAGGTTCGAGCGGTGTTTCTCGACGGTCTTCACGCTGAGGCAGAGGTGCTCGGCGATGTGGCGGTTCGGACGTCCCTCGGCAATGAACTTCAGCACCTCGCGCTCCCGCTGGGTCAGCGTGTCCCAGGGTCTGTCGCGGGAGGACGCCTTCATCGTTCCGATGTAGCCGTCGATGACCGTGCCGGCGATGTCGGGACTGAGATAGGTCTTTCCGCTCAGCGTCGTGCGCACGGCATTGTGAAGCTCTTCCTGCGTCGCGTCCTTCAGCACGTAGCCGTCGGCGCCCGCACGGAGGCTTTCGTGGATGTATTCCGCGATCCTGTGGATCGTGATGACCAGCACGCGGATCTCCGGGTTGTGGCGCTTGATCTCCCGGATGGCGTCCATGCCGTTCATTCCCGGCATCGAGATGTCCATGAGAACGAGATCCGGCTTCAGCATGCCGATCGTGCGCACGGCCGAGTGCCCGTTGTCGGCCTCGCCGACGATCTCGATGTCCGGGTCCTGCGCGAGCAGCGCGCGCAGGCCGACGCGGATGAGCGCGTGGTCCTCGACGATGGCCAGACGATGCTTTCGTGTCGTCATCGATCGACCCCGCTCGTCGATGCCGCCCGAGGGTGCGCGTTCACGGGACGATCCACGCGGAAAGTGCCTTCAGCTGGCGGTCATCCGGGCCGCCCGCCTGCACGATGTAGGCGCCCTTCGACGCGTAGCGCTGGCCGGGCCCCAGCGTCGGGTGCGGATAAATCGACGTTTCGTAGGCGTTGCCCATCCGGTGCTCGATTCGTTCGAGCAGGAATTCGCGGGAAAACGCATCCATGCCATGCGACATCACGGCGGTGGTGACGGTCACCGCCAGGTAGGCGTTCATCTGCACCTTTTCGTCCCCGGGTGCGATGCCCTTGCTCTGCAGCCAGACCTTGACCGGGCGAAGCCTCGTTTCGCGCGTCTGAGGCAGGTCCTGCGGGTAGACCCATCGCACGCGGTCGTCGCCGCCGGCCGCGAGGTCCGTTCGCGTGCCTTCGGTGAGCGTCGACGACAGGTAGATTGCCCTGACCTGGGAGCCCGGTCCGGTCAGTGCCTGCGTTTCGGCGAGATCGGGCGGCGACAACCAGAGTATCAGCGTCGCGCGAGGCGACTCCGTCGCCAGCGCTTGCCAGAAAGACTTGAGGGGACTCGCCTCCAGCACTCGTTCCTGCAGGTCGCGTCCCGCGAGGTCCTTCCACTCCTTTCTGAAGGCATCTGCGGCGACGGCGCCGGGTTCGCCGCGGCGGAATACCTGAATGACGGTCCCCGGCTCGTCCTGCACCTCCAGAAACTTGGCCAGGGCCTTCGCTTCGAGCGTGATTCCCTTGGAAAGGTATACGGTGTAGTACCCGAAATTCTCGACCACCGGCAACTCGGTTTGCGGCAACACGCACGGGACCTTGAATCGCTCGCTGAATTCGTGAATGGGGAGCCAGCTCGTGTTCCCCAGGCCGCCGATCAGCGCAAAGACCGGCTGCCTGGTGTAGAGGGCCTCCAGCTGTCCGCCCCAGGTGTCGCTCCCTCCGCTCAGATCCCAGACGTGCAGCACCCATTCACGATAAGTGCGGCCCAGGCGCACGAGTCCCGCACGCTCGCGCCGCGCCTCGGCGCGCAGACCCGCGTTCCGGTCCTCGATGTAACTTTGCAGTATGTCGAGCATCGCGCGGCGTTTCGTCGCATCGACGCCGGGCTGAATCACCGTCGCGAAGTGAACCTGCTCCTCGGTGATGCCTGGAGCGCTTTGCGCCGAAAGCGTCCGGAGATAGGCGACGAGCGCGCTCATCTCGCCGTCGTCGAGCGCGTAGCGCGGCATCCCCGGGTCCATTTCGCGCCCGGTCACATCGATGCCGTTCCTGAGGGCCCGCGCCAGCGAAGCGTCGTCGTACGGGGGGCGTTGCCGAGTGCCGGTAAATGCGGCGAGCCGGGCATTGCGCAGCGAAGCCGCGGCGGCCCGCGAGGCGTCGGTGGAATCGACGGGCACCGGGCGCGCTATGGGGGGCACGGCAGCGGCGTCGAGCGGCCGCGCCGCCTGTTCGCCAAAAAGCGCGGGACCGGTAATCGACCGGATCTGCAGCGCGCCCTCGCTGATGCCGTATCCGCTGCGACGGTGGCAGCCTTCGCATGCGGCGCTCGCGCCTTCGCGCCGCACGTTTGCCTGCGCCACGCCGATGAGCGGACGGCCGTCGGGCAAGCACGCCGTCGCGGTAGATCTTCTCGCCGGCGGCGCGAAGATCGGCCTCGCTTATGCCGGCGATTCCACTCGTGCCCTGGGCGAACGCGGCATCCGGCAGATGCACGAGGGCGGCCAGGACCAGCATCGCGAGCCGCCACATGGTTCCCTGCCGCTGTCGACGATAACGATCCTACTTTACTGCAACCTTGACGAATTCGCGCGCCAGGTCCGACGGGCTCGCGAATCCCTCGATTCGCACCCAGGACTTGCCCGGCGCGGACCGCATCAAGGTGACGGGCTGGTGCTCCATCTTGTCGCTGTAGTACGTACCGAAAGCGCGCTGCACCGCCACGATGTTCTCCACGCTGCCCGTCAGGAACACCCATCGTGGACCCGCGTCGAATTTGCCCGCATAGGCCTTGAGCTGCTGCGGGGTGTCGTTTTCCGGATCGATCGAGATCGAGACCATGCGCAGCTTTCCGGCATTGGCGCCCAACTCGCGCGGAACGTCGGAAAAGATGCTGGACATCACCGGGCAGATCGCGGTGCAGGTCGTGAAGATGAAATTGATCATCACGGGCTCGTCGGCTGCGAGCATGTCGCGCAGGCGCACCGGCTTCGCGTTCTGGTCGACGAGTGTCACGTCGGGCACCGAGTAGGGCTGCACGTGACGCACGTATTCACCGACGTTGGTGTCCGGCTTTGCGGTGTGCTGGTGCTCCGCGTGGGCCAGGTGCTGATGCGCATCGGGTGCCGCGCTCGAGTCCGCCGCTGCGGCCGCATGCTGATGCCCGTCGTGGGCGACGCCCGTCCCGGCGACGGCCAGCGAGCCGCCCGCGACCAGCGCGGCGACCAAAAAGAGTCGCCGGGTCGCGCGCCTGATTCGCCAATCGATCATCACGTTTCCTTCGATTTTCGAGTTCATTGCACCGTGACCGTCACGGTGGCCGTGTTCGAGGTCGTGCCGAGGTTGTCCTTCACCGTGTAGCTGAAGGTCTCCGTGCCCCGGAATGACCGCCTTGGCGTGTAGGACACCGTGCCGCTCGCGTTGACCGTGACGCTGCCGCCTTGAGTAGGCGACTTGACGATCTTCACGCTGCCCGGATTGAGACTCCCGTCTGGATCGCTGTCGTTCGAAAGCACGCTCAACACCTGAGCCGTGTAGCTGCTGCCGGACCGGTAGGGCGCGGCATACGAATCGTTCACCGCGACCGGCGCGCGGTTGACCGTGACCGTGATCGTCGACGTCGTGCTGTTGCCCGCGGCGTCGGTGGCGACGGCCCTGAGCGTGTGCGCCCCGCTGGTTGCCGTTGCCGAACTCCAGGACGTCGAATACGGCGCCGACGTGTCGGTCTTGAGGAGCGCGGCGTCGACGTAGAACTCCACTTTCGAAACGCCGACGTTGTCCGACGCCGAGGCGGCGATCGTGACCGTTCCGGTGATCGTCGCGCCTGCCGCCGGCGACGTGATCGCGACCGTGGGCGGCGTCGTATCCGGCACGACGTTCGACACGGTGACGGAGATCGTCGTCGAGCTTCCGGCGTTGCCGGCCGCATCGGTAGCGATTGCCTTCAGCGTGTGCGATCCATTGGCCGCGGTCTTCGTGTTCCAGGCGAACGAGTACGGCGCCGACGTGCCGGTCGCGAACAACGCGCCGTCGAGATAGAGGTCGACCTTGGTGACGCCGACGTTGTCCGACGCCGACGCGGTGACGCTGATCGTCCCGGACACCGTCGCGCCTGCGGACGGTGAGCTGATCGAGGCGGTGGGCGGCGTGGTATCCGGCGGGATGTTGTTGACCGTTACGGTGATCGTCGCCGAGTTCCCGGCGTTGCCGGCCGCGTCGGAAGCGGTTGCCCTGAGCGTATGCGATCCGTTGGTCGCGGTCGTCGTGTTCCAGGCGAACGCGTACGGCGCCGACGTGCCGGTCGCGAACAACGCGCCGTCGAGATAGAGGTCGACCCTGGTGACGCCGACGTCATCCGACGCCGACACGGTGACGCTGATCGTCCCCGTCACCGTCGCGCCGGCGGCAGGCGATCCGATGGATGCGGTGGGCGGAGTCGTGTCCGGCGGCGTGTTCGACACGGTCACCGTGATCGTCGTCGAGCCGCCGGCATTGCCGGCCGCATCGGAAGCGATCGCTTGCAGCGTGTGCGACCCGTTGCTCAGTGCGTCGTGTCCCAGGCGAACGAGTAGGGCGCCGACGCGTCGGACGCGAACAGGGCGCCGTCGACGTAGAGGTCGACGTTCACTACACCGACGTTGTCCGACGCGGAAACGTCGACGACGACGGTGCCGGAAACCGTGGACCCGTCAGCGAGGGAGGTGAGCGACGCGGTCGGCGGTGCCGTGTCCGGCGGCGGCGTATACCCGATTGCGGCCGAGACCGCTGCAAAGGCGTTGACTCGCCCGTACCCGAAGCCCTGGTCGTAGCCCGCAGTCCCGCCGTCGGTCGCAGTCGCTTCCAGGATCTCGGTCACCTGTGCGGCCGTGAGCAGGGGATTCACGGCGTACACGAGCGCCGCGACGCCCGCGACGACGGGGCTTGCGAGCGACGTGCCGGAATCGGCGAAATAGGCGCCGCCGAGAGCTGTGGTCAGGATGTTGGTGCCCGGCGCGGAAATGTCGACGTAGGGCCCCATGCTGGAGAAGTACGCCACGGAGTCGGTCTCGTCGGTCGCCGAAACCGACAGCAGGAACGGCGTTTCCGGTGTCGTGTCGACGCACCCGCAGTTGCCCGACGCCGCCACGACCAGCGTGCCGCGGTTGTACGCATACTCGGCGGCGGCGCGGATCGTCGCATTGGCGGCGACGCCGTTGAAGCTGAGGTTCATGACGCTCGCGCCGTGATCGGCGGCCCAGGTAATGCCACCTGCGATGGACGCCGACGTTGCGGCTCCCGAGTTGTTCGTGACGCGGACCGGCATGAGCGAGGATTGCCACGCCACGGACGCGACGCCGTCCGCGTTATTGCTCGCGGCGGCGGCGACACCGGCCACTTCGGTCCCGTGACCGTACGAGTCCAGCGTGTTCGTCGTGTGGTCGTAACTGTTGTAGCCCGGTACGAGCTTCCCTGCGAGGTCGGGGTGGTAGGGATCGATCCCGCTGTCGAGAATCGCGATCACGACACCGGGCGCGCCCTGCGTGAGGTCCCAGGCCTGCGGCGCCAGGATCCTCGGGAGGTGCCACTGACTTGCATATCCCGGATCGTTGGGCGTGACGCCGGGGTCGAGGATGTAGTTCTTCTCGACGAACTTGACTTCGGGCACACGGGAGAGCAGTTGTGCGATCAGATCCATGAGCACGTTGGGCACGCGAAGGCGCACGACCCGGATCTGCCCGATCTGCTCGACGAACGCCGCGCCGTGTGCGCGATAGATGTTCTGCGCCCGTTCCGGCCGGACGCCGGCGCGCAGGCCGACAAGGAGTTCGCCGGCGACCCACTGCGGCGCCTTCGTGTTCGCGGCGTGGGCGGGAAATGCGCCGGCCATGCCGACGACGACGATCAGGGCGGCAGCGAGGATCGACGCGAGGCCACGCAACGTTCGCACGGGTCGCCGCGGCATTGCCATGGAACAGAGCAGTCGTTTCAGGTTCATGTCGTGCATCCTTTGGCGAACTGTCCGGTGTTCGTTTCCGTCGATCGTGCGGACCTCATCGCCGGTGAAATCCGTTGCCTTTCCCTCGCAGAAGTCGGCCCCGCCGCAGCAATTCCGCGTCACTGCACCTTCACCGGTCCCAGGCGCACGTCGCCCATCGCGACCACCACTTCGGTGCCGGGCTTGATCGCGTTGCGCGCGTTCGGGTACAGGATGAAATACACGGCACCGTCGCCGAACTTGGCGCCGTGCAGCGCATGACCCGGCGCGTGCAGCGGCGGCTCGTTTCCCGCGATGAGCATCGGGGCGTTGGCTGCGTTGCCGAGGAGCTTTGCTGGCCTTCTTCGCATCGAGGACCTTGAAGCGGACGTCGACCAGACCGCCCTGGGCCGCCAATCCGACCTGCGTGATCTGGATGCCGTACTCGATCTCGAGAGCGCTGGGCGGTGGCAGCTGCATCTTGTGCATCGCCGGCTGTGCGGCCGGGCTTTCTGGTTTGGGCGCGGTGGCAACGACCTGCGGCGTGACGGCCGGTGCCGTCGATTCGGCCGTCGCGCCGCCTTGCACGGCGCAGCCGCCCATCGCCAGCGGCAGGAGCGCGGTTACCAGGACAGTTCTGCAGAAATCGTGGTTCATGGCTTCTTTCCGTCGTTGCGGATTCGCGTGATGTCGACTCGTAACCGCGCCACTCGCGTTGCGTGACTCTTGAAGACTTCGGGGAGACGTCCCGACAGGAGAGTTCTGCCGGGACGCCTGCTCCGATCTATTGCGCGTTGCTTACGGTCCAATCAGCGGCGACACCGAGCGCTTGGACGCGAAGCCGTCGAAGTACTCGAGCGTCGAATTCCCACCCGAGGTCACCGACCCCAGCCGCATGCCGCCCACCGCGTTGGTGCTGGTAGTGGTGAGAGTCTGCTGCGCCACGGCACCGTTGACGTAGAGGGCCAGAGTGCCCGCACCCGGCCCGCCGCTTCCGGCGGCCTGCCAGACCACTTCGATACGGTTGCTCGCGCTGTTGGTGAGGTTGGTCCACGTCGTATTCGTGGTACCGGTGCCAACCTGGATCTGCACCTGCGACTGTGTGCCGCTCATCCGATAGCGAACGCGGAACACCGTCGTGCCGCCCGTTGTCCTGGCAACGAAGATATCCTGGTTGTTGCCCGTGTTGCCGTGTGGGTTGAAATAGAACCGCGCATCGAACGTCGGAGCAGGGGCTGGACAGCCGGCGAAGTCGTACTGGACATAGTTGGTGTTGTTGCCCTGCGCCTGCATACCGAAGCTGCCGACCAGCAATGCCGCAGCCGTCGCATTCAGCCGTGACGTGGTGTTGGTCGAGCGGCTGGTCCAGTTGGTCAACGGGTTAAGCGTTCCCGTCTCGAAGCCGTCCGAGAAGATCGCGTCGGCCAGAGTGCCAGTGACCGTGAGCGTCGCAGTGCGGACTCCATTGCCCCCTGTGCTCCAGTTGGTTGCGACGTCGCGAATGCGGGTGCGCACCGTGTACGAGCAGCCGGCCAGCAGCGACGCCGTCGGGATTTGCGTGACCGGGTTCGCAGCCGGAAGGGCGAAGGCCGTCCCGGTGCCTGCCGTGATGTTGGTCGTTCCGAACCACCATTCGCCGCCCGCAAGGCCGCTGGCGAGGCCGGCGACCGCGGATCGTATCGCACCGTTCACCGTTGAGGCCCACCGACGCGGTCCCGGCGGCGATCGAGGCTGGCGTCAACGAGATGCTCGAGAACGTCGGCGCCGTGCGGTCGATCAGCAGCGTTGCGACGCCGTGCCCGTACTCCAGTTGCCAGCGGCGTCCATGGCGCGCACGTAGACCCGGTGGTTACCCGCCGAGAGCGAGCGACAGCACGTCTGTCGGAATGATCTGCGCTGAACGTCGTTGCGGATGTCGCGGCCATCGCTGTGCCGCTTCCCGCCACGCCGGCGGTGTCGATGTAGAACTCGCCGCCGCCGATGACGCAGGTTGCGGGCGGGCATGCCGTATCCGCTCCCGTCCCGGTGATCGTCACCGGTGCGTTGTTCGAAGCGGTCGGCGTCAGCGCGGCGGAGCTGATCGTCGGCACCGTCCGGTCGATCATCAACGTCATGGCGGTGGTCGCGCCCCAGTTGCCGACTGCGTCCTTGCCGCGCACGAAGATCGTATGCGGACCCGCGGCTAGCGCGCCGATGTTCGCAATCGGGATGTCGGCGTAGACGACCTCATTCGCACCGTCCCAGGCGCCGTCGCTGGGCACGAACGGGAAGCCTGTCCCGGCGGCACCCGCGACACAGGCGCTGTCCGGAAGAGTTGCGCACAGGAATCCTTCTGCAGCGCCGACGCTGGTCAACGATCCGCTCGCGATGGTCGCTGTGACACGCACGACCAGATTGGTCGAGTCGAGCGTCTTCGCACCGTTGTTCGGATTGGGCGCGGCGCTCACGTTCGACGTGACCGGACCGGCGCCGGCGCCAACGACCTGGACGTCGACCGTTGCGGGCGGACCCCAGTTGCCAAGCGCGTCCATGCTGTGGACGTAGATCGTGCCAGCAGCGACAGGAGGCGGAATCGTCGCGCTGATGCTGGCGATCGGAGCTGCGACGATCGGCAGCCCGGCGACGCCGGTCATGGCGACGCCCGTTCCGTTGGCGCCGGCGGCCCCGATGAAGTACTCGGCCGCCGTGATGTTGCTTCCACCCGAGGCTGTATCGTTCGCGGTACCCGACAGGACGACCGCGACCGAACCACTGCTCGGGTTCGGCGTCACGCCGAGGGCCGATGTCGTGGGTCCCGTCACATCGTTGTTGATCACCGCCGACTGGAACGGTCCCCAGTTGCCGGCAGCGTCCACCCCATGCACGTAGACCCTGTGGGTTCCGGTGAGCGCAAGCACGCCGCTCGACGTTCACGGTGGGTACTCCAAACGCGCCGACCATGGCCGTGCCGGTACCGTTTGCACCGGTGGTGTCGACGAAGAATTCCGCGGCGGTGACGTTGGAGTTACCGGTGGCCACATCGCTGACGGTGGCGCTGACGGACGTGGAGGTCAGGACGACCGCAGTAGTCGCCGGTCCGATCGTGTCACCGGTGGACGTGCCGGTAGCAGTGACGAACGTGAGCATCCCGCCGAAACCGGGCGCTCCATTGTTGTGGAGCATCAGCCTGCCGTCGTACACGGCATATCGGCTGTCGGTGCTTACCGTTGCGGGAAGCGTGACGATCGTATCCATCGTCTTTCCCGGTGCGACGGTTTCCGCGACCCGCTTGCCGGGGAACAGAAGGGCATTGCCGTCCTGGGCAATGAGATCCTGTGTCAGGCCGAGCGTCGCCATCGAGTGGTGCTGAACGCCGGCGTTGACGTAGCGCAGCAGCACCTTCGTTCCGGCAGCACCGGGGATCGGATCGGTGCTGGGATACGCCTTGCCGTTGATCAGGAAATACCTCGGCGCGAAGTCGCGCATGTCGAAGGCAGCCGGGTTGCCATTGAGCACAGGGTCGATCTCGCTCAGCAGGAGCACCGCGTCGGAGTCGAAGGCAGTCGCCGCAGAGTCGTACGCCTGACCCGCTGTCGCCGAACGCACGACAAGCGCGCCGTACAGGCCCATCGCCGGCTGGTGCTGCGCCTTGGGCAGCAGGCCCGCTTCGTACAGATAGGTGCCGGGGCGGGTGGCGGTGAAGCTGTAGACCTTCGTCTCCATCGGCGGCACACCGGTCGTGTCCGGAATCATGTCCTGCCCCTGGAAGAGCAGGCTCGTGGTCTCGGCAAGCTGGTTATGCAGGCGGATCGTCACCGGGTCATTCAGATTGAACGTCAACGCGGGTCCGCCGGGCTGGATTACCGGCGCATCGGTGTAGCTGTAGCCCCAGACCGGAACCGACTGGCCCGGCAGCGTCGCTGTACCCGTGACCGCATACAGTTCGATGCCGGTGAACACCGCTATCGCAAATGTCTGGTCCACCGACGTGGCGGCGTTGTAATTCGCGTCGCCCGCCTGGGAGGCGGTGATGGTGCACGAACCCGCAGCACTGCCGGTCAGGTGCACGCGGTTACCCGATACGGTGCAGTCGCCCGTAGCGACGGCGAAGCTCACTGCCAGATTGGACGATGCGGTGGCAGAGAGATTGAAGTCTGAATCACCCAGATACTTGCCGATCAGGGGGTTGAAGGTGATCGTCTGGCTGGACGGCGCAATCGGGAAGGTCTGCGCGACGTTGGGCGCAGGATTCCAGGTGGCGTTGCCCGCCTGGGAGGCGGTGATCGTGCAGGAGCCTGCGCCGGTCAGGTGAACGAGAGTCCCCGTCACCGAGCAGTTTCCGGAGGCGGCGAAGCTCACGGGCAGGCCCGAGGTTGCCGTTGCGCTGACGTTGAAGTCCGGATTGCCGAAAATCTTTGCAGGCAGCGCGCCAAAGGTGATGGTCTGGGGACCCGTGATGGTCAGCGTTCCGGTACCGGATCGCGTCTGGCTGCCGGTAGCGGCTGCCGAAACGGTAAGGGTCCTCACGCCCGCCGTTGCCGCTGCCGTGGTGGTAACGGTCAGCGTCACGGTCTGCGAGCCGGTGCCGGTGGCCGGGGTCCAGGCGGACGGAGTGCCGAAGGCGCCCGTGGCGCCGGCGGGTAATCCGCTTACGGACATGGTCGCGGTGGCCGGCGTTCCGCCCGATCGATTCACCGTGACGATGTAGGTGGCGCTGCCCGCCGTTCCTTGACTGAGAGCGCCCGACTGTGCGCTGACAACGAGCGGATTTTGCAGACTAGCCGCCGCCGGCGCGACCAAACTGATCGCCACCACGAACGTCGCCGCGAGCAACACCAGGCGTGCCCGCGCTGCCGCGATGCCAGAAAGGAATTTTGTCGATTTCACGTTGATCTCCCTGGCCCGTTACGGACAGTTGTTGGGCAGCGGCGGATCGACCCGCACGTACGTGATCGGCCCCGTCAGGTTCACGCCGAACGAAGTGATCTGGTACAGCGCGTGGTTGTGCGAAATGATGTAGTACTCGCCGCACTGGTTGAGCGTCGATGCTCCCGGGGGCAGCGGGCCCGTCTTGCCGAGGTACGGGCTGCCGCTGTAGAACATCCCGAACTCCACGTTGTTCACCTGGGGAATGACGACCGGAATCGGGTTCGCCTCCGAGTAATTCTCCGCGTCGTACCACTTGAACACGACGTCCCACGTCTGGCTCGGGCCGATGTTGATCGCGAACTTCTCGAATGAAAGGTCCTGCCCGCCGGAATTTTCCAGCGGACGTCCGTCGCGCCCGATCACGGTGCCGTTCTGCCCGTGCGGGTGGAAGGGAAACTCCTCGGTGCCGACGTTCAGGTATCGGATCGCGCCGGGTTGGGGGTGACTCGACGCGCTGTAGGGATAGATGCGCGCCAGCGCACCGTAGGGCTGGTCGGGCAGGAACGGCGAGAAGTTGTCGGAGATCGAGTCGGGAAACCCGCGCCCGTTGATCAGCCAGTAGCGGGCGTGATAGCTGTTGAGATCGTATCCGGCATACCGGTTCCGTTCGACTGCTTCGTTCAGGAACGGATCGATTTCCGACAGCAGCACCATGAACTCCTCGGTGGGGGTGAATCGTGTGTCGTCGCGGTTGTACATGCGATCGGCCCCCGCGAGAGGACGCACGACCAGCGCGCCGAACAGTCCCATGCGCACCTGCTTCTGCGGATTCGTGCCGCTTTCGTAGACGAAGGTGCCCGGATTGGCGGCAACGAAGCTGTAGGTGACGCTGCCGCCGGCTGGAGCGACGTTGGTCAGCGAGGTGAGCGCGGCGCCGCTGCCCTGCGGCTGCGCGGGCGCGCCGTTGGCCAGCACGTTCTCCTGTCCGGGGAACATGATCGAGACGTCCTCGGACAGCTTGTTGCTGAGAACCACCGTGACGGTGTCGCCCTGGTTGACGCACAGGACCGGACCCGGGTGCATGAAGGTGTCGCCCGCTTCCGAGAAGCCCCACATGTACATCGTGGTGGAGTCCGGGAGCTGGATGTAGCCGGCCTTGGCTTCCAGGGAGAAAGTCGGGTTCGGGCTGCTGCTCGTGCTGCAGAAAATGCCGACGGTTCCCGGAGCCGGCGCGGCGGCCTGCGCGGTGTGTGTCTGGAGAAGCGGTACGACGCCGGTCGACAGGAGTGCCAGGCCCAGCCCAAGGGACCGACCGAACCGGAATTGGCGGCAAGCGGATGTGCGCATGGTTTTGCTCCTTGATCGCGGCTCTAGACGCGGAGGTCGTTCGGGTACCGCTGCGCGAGAAGTCCGCTCGGGTAGACGCGCACCTCGGTGCGCCGACCTCCGTAGGGGTTGGCGCCTTCGCTCGCGAGGTTGTTCGCCCGTTCGTAGGCGCGGTCGTAGAGGACGTAGGTGTCGTACCCCTTTCCCGAACTTCCGCTGCCGCCGCTATACGCCGGCGCGGTGAAGATCGCGTCGATGCTTTCGCCCGCGCCGAACGAAACCGTGTTCGCCATGTAGCTGGTGTCGGCGCCAGTTGTTCGCAGATCCGGATTCGACGCATTGCGGCCCCGCATTGGCGTGGCGTCCTTGCCGATCACGCGCATCCTGATGCCGGCAAGCGTCATCGCCGATTCCTTGAATCCCAGGTTTGCGAAGCGCAGCAGCACGCGCTCGCCGGCGTTGCAGGTCACCAGCGCCGATAGCGGCTGGTATTGCAGATGCTCGTACCCCGCGTTGACGGTCAGGTCGCCATTCGAGTCGGTTACGACCGCCAGCGAATTCGTGGACGTCGTGGCGTTGATCGGCGAGTGGGGGGCCAGTGTGTCGGGGTAGACGCGGCCGTTCAGCAGCGAGAAGTCGGCGCGATAGTCGCTCCACTCCGGCAGCTGGATGTGCGCGTCGGCCCAGTGCGAATCGCCCCAGACCTCCGAGCAGAACATCGCGAACTCCCGGTGGTAACCGGTCGAGCCGTCGCCGTCGTTGTAGGCGAACTTGGTGAAGCCTCCGATGTTCGTGCCGTTTTGCCGCGGCCGCACGAACACCGGCCCGGTCATTCCCATGTGGACGTGCTCGACGTCCTCCACGTGGCAGTGGAACATGTACGTGCCCGGATCGCGCGGACGGTAGATGTACTGGAAGATCCGCCCGGTCGTCACCGCGACCGAGCCGGTCGGCTCGCCGTCGAAGAAGGTGATCACGTTGCGGAAGCCGTGCCAGTGGATGGTGTGCGCGTCGAACAGGTCGGGACGCAACGCCAGCCCGAGGTTGGTGAGCTGCATCCGGAAGTCCTTCGGGGCAGCCGGATTGAACTCGTCAACCCAGAACATCGGGGCGTTGTGCTGCGCCTTGTTCTTCTGGTTGGCGCGTTGCGTGTCGGTGAGCCCGGTGACGTTGCGGAAACCGAAGATGTAGGTGCTGAATCGGGCGTCCGGCGCGAGATCGTCGGGGTGTGTCTTCACGCCGCCCAGCGACGCGGAATAGATCGCAGGGCTCTTGGGCAGGCTGATCCATCCGTCCGTCCCCGCGAAGAAGAGATCGGGCGCAGGAAACGTCTGCGCCTCGGCGAGACCGACCGGCCCGAGGAGTTTCTTGAACGGAATGGGCACGACCCCCATGCCTCCCGCCGCAGCCAGGGCCCCGCCGGCCATCTTGAAGAACCGGCGGCGGCTGAGTGACTTGTCACGCGCTTCTTTGGTCATCTCAAATCTCCTCATGGATTCCTGTGGGGGCGAACGATGGACGTCCGCCCCCCTGCGTTCCGACCTAGAGCGATCCGCCGCTGAAGTTGTCGACCTGGGCCGGACGATCAGGAGCTGCATGCCGATCCGGCCGCTGCCCTGAAGGCCGGAGCCGCCGCTGCTGTGTGCCCGACGTAGGACGTGACGCTTGGCGGCCGTCGTCTTCCACACGTCCACCGAACCGTCGGCGTTGGCCACCGCACTCAGCGGTCGCCGGTGACGAGCGTGGCCGGGAAGGCACCCTGTGTCGTGAAGGCGCCGCCGCTGTTCGTGGTCGTCTCCACCACGACCTGGCTGTTCCCCGGACGGGTGAGCTCACGCGGATGAAGCTTGCCGGTGCGCTGGCGGTGCCCCCATTGGCCTTCAGGTACAGCCGAGTTGCCGCGGGCGCGCTGGCGAATGGTGAAGGCCGCACCCTGCGTCGCGCCAAAGACGCTGGCGGTCCAGTTCGCTTGACCGCCGAGCGCGCAGAGAATGCCGGCCAGACCTGTGTTGACCAGGAAAGCCTGATTCGCCGTTCACCTGGAGGCAGCTGGTTCCGCTGACGGCGCCCTGGCTCCAGTTCGCTCCCAGGTCCGGTCGCGTTCGCGCGGTTGAAGTTGTCGAGCAGGCCCAGCGCCGGCAGCGGCGGCGGCGGCAGGATCTGGTCGATGTCCGTCGCCGTGTTGTTCGACAGGTCGGGATCGACGATGCCGGACGGACCCGTCACGGTTGCCGTGTTTTCGAGCGTGCCGGTTGCGGACGCGAGCAGCGTACCGTTCGACGGTGTACGTCACCGCGTTGTTGGCCGTCGTGCCCAGGTTGACGGTTCGGTTGATGTTGCCGGTGCCGCTCGCGCCACCGGCGCCGCACGAGGTGCCCGTGCCGGACGCGCTGCAGGTCCAGGTCACGCCGGTCAGCGAAGCGGGCATCGTGTCGACGACGGACGCGCCGGTCACGGCCGTTGGTCCGGCGTTGTGGACGACGATCGTGTACCTGACGAAGCCACCCGCATAGACGCTGGTCGTTCCGTTCGTCTTGGTGATCGACAGGTCGGCCTGAGGTCCGCCTCCGCCTCCACCAGCGCATGTGGCGTCGGTGCACACTTCATCGGCGCCCATGTCGTAACCGCCGTTCGCCGGACGCGCCTGGTTGTCGATGTCGTTGGTCGGTGCGGCCCTGGTGCCACCGCCCTGATAGACGGGTACCGCCTTGCTCGCGGCGCCACTGTTGTACGCCGGCGAACTCGCAGTGATGCGGTAGTTGCCCATCAGGCTCGGCGGCAGGTCGGCGGAAATCATGATCGCGCCGAGGAAGGCCGGGTTGTTGCGCCAGGTGTTGAACGTCACCGGAATGTCGATCGGGCCGGCGACCACCGGGTCCAACACGGAGTTCGTGGGACTTGCCGTGTAGGCGTGGGTACCTATGTTCTGCTGGATGATCGAATTCGTCGGTGCCAGCAGCAGCGCAGCGTTGTCGGCGACTCCCAGGTCCCAATAGTTCGCATCCGCCAAGCTGATGCCGGACACGTTGCTGAGATTGCGCGTGCCCGCGCGGTTGTCCCAGAAGATGTTGTTGAACAGCAGCGGATTGCTGAAGGTCGGCGAGCCGGCCGGCAGCGTGCCCTGCAACAGCGAGCTGTTCACCGACGTCGACAGGCCGGCAGGGGCCGGGCTGCCGTTGCTGGTGACCGCGGTGGCCGTCGTCAGGTTCTTCATGACCGTGTTGTTGTAGAACCGGACGTTCGGCGTGTCGTTCAGCGCGACGCCGCCGCCTTCGTGGGTCGAGACGTTGTTCACGATGATGTTGTTGTAGACGTTCATCGGGAAGTTGCCGGCCATCAGGAAGCGGATGCCGCCGCCGTCGTCGTTGGCGAGGTTCGCCTGGACCAGGTTGTTGTAGATGGTGACCGCGCCTGCACCCGGCGACAGCGTGGTGGTGTTGGCCGGCAGCGCGCCGGCGATCATGATGCCGCCGCCTTCGTCGTACGACTGGTTGAAGTAGATGCGGTTGTCGTGGATCGAGCCGTTCGGGCTGCATGCCGACGTGGCTCACGCCACCGCCGTATTCGGCCGAGAAGTTGCCGCAGACGTCGTTGCGGGCGACTTCATAGTTGTCGGAGCCGCCAAAGAGCCCGATGCCGCCGGCGAGGTTCGTGCCCGCGTTGGCGATGACGCGGTTGTTGGCGATGCGGACGCCCTCGTTGTGATTGTTCGTGTTGGGCGCCGGCAGGTCCGGCGTGCCGATGCGGATCGTGCCGTACGCGCCGCCGTTGTTCTGGACGACGTTGTTGGTGATCTGCAGGTTGTTCGCGTACGCGTTGGCGAAGATCGCGCCGCCCTGCGTGATCAGGCCGCCGGGCAGTCCGGTGGGGCCGCCGCCGATGGCGTTGATGTTGCCGGGGAAGCCCGCCTGGTCGCCGCCGCGCAGGTCGAAGCCGTCGATGGACGGCGCCGTAGCCGCGCTGTACGTACCCGTCGGGAAGGCCTTGCGGCGCGATGCGGTGGTTCCGCCGGTCGGCGTAGGAACATAGATCGAGATCACCGCGCCGTCGTAGATGGTCGCGTTGCCGCCCCAGGTCGGAACCGCGTTGCCGGCCGCATCGACCGCCGTCTCCAGGCCGATCCTCGTGTACCAGTCTGTCGCCACCGGGCTGTCGCCGGCGAAGGCGCCGCCGTCGATGATCGAGCCGCGCACCGGACCCGTCCGGGCTGCCCGGGCCCACGCCCTGCAGCTTGACCCGGCTGGTGATGATCAGGTTCTCGTAGTACGCGCCGCGCGGATTCTGCCGCGGGTTGGCCGACGGATTGTTGGGGTAGACGACGACCAGCGCGCCCCGGTTGCTTGTCGCTAGCGCGACGCGGCCGCGGCGTCGAGCGCGCGCTGGATCGCGTGGTCGGCAGCGGCCGGCAGGGTTTCCTGCGGCTGTGAAGTGCCGGCTGGGTCCGACTGCTCGTACGACACGCGTCGGGCCACTTCGTAGAGCTGCGGGTTGTAGCCGCCGCCGCAGCACGTGGAAGCGTCAGGCCGTTGACCGTGCTCTGACCGTTGGCCGCGGTGATCGTCAGTTGCTTTGGTCCGGACCGTAGGCCGTCGTCGGGTGACGCTCACGGTGATCTGGGTGTCGCTCCACGTAGACCGCCGCAGGTCACCGCAGTGCCATCCAGCGGTCACCTGGCCCGTCGCTGGCGCGCCGAAGCCCTTGCCGCTGATCGTGAACGGTGCCGTGCCGCAGTGTTGCCGTTGACGCGTGACGTAGGGTCGGGACACCGCGTACAACTCCGGCGTGCGCGTCGTCGAGCTTGCACGAGCACCGGCGAGGTCGTCTGCGCGCCCGGCAGCTGGACGTTCACGCCCACCTGCGTCGGCGCCAGGTCGGCCGGCACGAGCAGATCCGGGAAGCACCTCGAACTCGGCGGCGATGGTGCGGTACGACGGGTTGTAGTTCAGGTTCAGGCGGCCCGGGACGCCCGGGTCGTTGCCGACGTACCGGTACAGGTTGCGCGCAGACGCCGGAGGGCGTCGGGCAGCTGATGCGGTTGGTCGACGGCAGCAGCACGTCGGCCAGGCCGTTGTAGTCGGACTCGACGGTCTTGATGAGCCGGTCGGTGTAGTCGTAGATGCCCACCGGCACGAACGGCATGCCGGCCTTCTCGCCGAACGTGACCGACTTCGGGTTGCTCGAGAAATTGAGGTCGTCGATGATGATGAACCAGTGACGGCCCGGGATCGGCACGTCGGTGAAGAGGTTGAACGACGGGCGCGATCGACTTGCCGTTGCTGAGCTTGACGAGCTTCATGTCGCACAGCGGCTTGTGCAAGCCCTCGTAGGGGGACGTGCCCGGCCCGCCGGGGAAATTCGCGTTGCCGGACGAATCGACCTTGTGGAGCGCGCCTGCGCACGCCGACGGCGGCACGGCCGGGATGAATTCGTCGCCGTTGCCGATGTTGATGTCTTCCTCTCGCGTTACCTTGTACAGCGGGCGACCGAACGCGTCGTTCGGTATTTCGACCTGGACGAGGTAGTCGTCGGCCGGGAGCGTGGTGAATCGTGCCGCCGGTGCACGACCGGGGTGCACGGATCAGTCGCGTCCAGCGTTCCGGTGAAGCAGCCGTCGCCGAAGCCGTAGTTGCCGTCGACCGTGGCGCCGAAATTTGCGTCGGGCGTTCCCTGGTCGGTCTCGTACGCGGCGAATTGCACGCCCATCAGCGGGGCTTCGAGGCATTCCTTGCTGTCATCCGTGCGGCAGCACCTGCTCGTCGGTCCCGTGAATGAGCGGTGTGCCGTCCACGCCGCGGGCGATGCAGCCCGTCGGCCGTTGCCACGTCTCGGACAGGTAGGTGTTGAGGAGCTTGCCCTTTAGCGATGGAGCCGTCGGCGTCGAGCGCGTATTTTCCCGAGGGATCGCAGGTGGCGTCCACGGCGGGCTGGCGTACGCAGGGAATGTCGGCGCGGGAACGGGCTGGTACAGCTTGACGACGAGATTGGGAATGCTCGGCTGCCAGTCCTCGACCGCCGCGTAGCGCGGGTCGAGCTCGTTGCGCGTGGTGTCGTAGCTGACCGTGCCGACGATGCCGCCGTTTTGCGGGTCGACACCGTTCGTGCCCAGTCGCGTCGTAGGTGTGCTTGCCCCAGTCGAGGCGGCCGGAAAGGCCGATGATCGGATGCACACTGACGTCGACGCCGGCACCGATGATCGTCGTCGGCGTGGGCTGGTTGTCCGCCTGGTAGGTGACGCCGGTGGTGTAGTGCAGGTCGTCGTAGGCTTCCATCACCAGCCACTGGGTCATCGGATAGGCGGCCTCGAACTTGTAGTAGCCGGTCGCGTCGGTGGTCGTCACCGTCGTTCCGCGGTCCATCAGCGAGTTCTCGCGCTTGCGCATCGTCAGGGTGTAGCCCGCAAGGCCCGGCTCGCCAGGGTCTTTCACACCGTTGCGGTTGGTGTCGTTGAATACGTAGCCGTCGAAGAAGGTCCACCAGCCAGCCAGCGGCAGGATTCCCATGTCGACCGTCTCGCCGTTGGCGACGGTCACGTTGACCAGGTCGAGGATGCTGTTCTGGTCCTCGTCCCACCACGTCAGCGTGTACGTGCCGTCGGGGACATTGCTGATCGTGAATTTGCCGTTGACGTCGCCCCTGCCCGCCCAGACGATCGTGTCGCCGTTGCCGAGGTTGGTCAGCGTGACCCACGGATACTCGATCGGCTTGTCGATCTTTGCGCCCTGCAGGCCGCCCCAGATCGCGCCGGGCAATCCAGGCAACGCCGCCGGTCGTGGGCACGTAGATCTTGACGGCGTCGACGACGCCCGTGATGGTGCCGGACCCTGTCAGGGTCGCGGGGAGAGCGCTGCCGACGGCCGACGGCGTGCCCGGCACAGGCACATAGCCGAAGATGATCGCCGGGAACGGCTCGCCCGCCGATGAGGAATTCCGTGTCGAGTCCGGTCGCGCCTTCCATGACCCACGCGTCCCAGTCGTGATTGCCTTCGAGGGTCGTCGTCTGCACGAAGCCGGATCCATCGCTCGGCGTCACCGACAATGTGTAGCGGTTCGGGCCGAGGTTGGGGATCTTGACCTTGCCCTCGATGACTGCCGCATCCGGCATGTTGCCCGTGCGCGTGAGGCCATTGAGGGAATACATCGGGATCGCCGGCGTGATGACGCCCGTCGCGTCGTCGACGACCGGCGTCGGGCAGCGTCCGAACTTGCTCGCGTTCGGCGTGCTGGGGTTGGCCCAGCCGATGGGCGTGACGGTGCCGACGTCGACCCCGCCGTTCACGACGTAGCACATGCTCAGGCAGCGGCCGCCGCTTCCGGGGACGAGGTTGCCGGACGCGTCATATCTGGAGCACAGCGGGTCGCCATAGACGTTGGTCGTGACCTCGCCCAGGTAGTCGAGGATGTGTCCCTGGAATCCTGCGAGGCCGTGCTCGGCCGGAAGATCGGGCGCGCTGTTGACGGGCGAGATGTCCTCGAACACGGCGGCCTGGATCTGCGCGTCGGGCAGCTGACCTGGCTGCAGTTCGACCTTGACTTCGCTCGCCGGATCACCGGCTGCCTTGCCCTCCCAGGTGACAACGCCGCCGCCAACCGTGAAGTGCCGGCCGTCGAGCTTGTAGCCGTCGGCGAGCACCGATATCAGGTAACGGCCGTCCGGAATGCAAGCCGGTGCTCCCGCCGGGCAGATGCTGATCGGTACCGACGCGCTGAAATTGGTTTCGTCACCCTGTGAAAAGATCGGGCTCGTGCTGGCGGCGCCGGCGATCGAGGTCCACTTGCAACTGTTCGGATATCCCGCATCCGCCGGGTTGCACCCGGTGCCCGGATTGGGCGATCGCTGCGTTGTCGTTCCGGTGTTGTCGATGTTGATGAGGTATTTGTAGGAGGAGACGACGGCGCCCTTGGTAACGCTGGCTCCTCCGCCGAACGCTAGATTTCCGTCGCGAGCGCTGACCACTTTCAGCGTCACCGTCGCGGCCGCCGCGGAGCCGGCTCCGCACAGGATGAAGACCGCGAGCACGGCCGTCAGCAGCGCGTTCAGTGAATCGATGCGAGTCAGCGCGGATTTGCTTTGCGTTTCCATGGTGACGCCCCTTGGAAGGAGAGACCTGCGGTTGCCGTTTGCCGCTGCGCGCCGCGCGATTGAATGCGCGATCTCGCGAGCTGCGATCTGTTTCCGTGAGGATACGGACCGTGACGGCGATTGATCTTCGTCGGAGCCTGTAACTTGGATTCGGGTTTCGCCGCAATCGGCGTGGAGGAAACCCTGTAGATCCGGTTGCGGGTTGCAGGCATCCGGTGGCGCATCGGCTTACATGCTCCGCGATCGCAGCTTGTCGTACGCCGCCACGACGCGTGACACGTAGCCCACCGTCTCGGCGTAGGGCGGGATGCGTCCTCCATGACGATGGACCGCGCCTTCGCCCGCGTTGTAGGCTGCAAGCGCGAGCCGCACGTCGTTGTCGAAGAGCTTCATGAGATCGGCGAGGTACCGGGTTCCCCCGCGCACGTTGGAATCGGGGTCGAAGGCATCGTCGACGCCGTATCGGCGCGCCGTATCGGGCATCAGCTGCATCAGGCCTCGCGCGCCTCGCGGAGAGACCGCCTTCGAGTCGTATCCGGATTCGACCGCGATGACGGCGTGCACGAGCGCCGCTTCGATCCCGTACCGCTGCGCGGAGCGCAGGACGACGCTTTCGTATCGCTGCGCGTGATCGCGTGACGCGCTCCTCGCAATTTCGTCGCGCGTCGGCTTGCCGGGCAACTCCGCGGGTTTCGACGCCGCGCGGGCCCGCAGGTCCTCGGGTGCGTTGCTGAGATGCAGGACGCCCTGCGCGTCGACAAACGAAAAGACCGCGCCTTCGGCCTGCGCGGCCATCGGCGAGACAAGCACAACGAGAGGAATGCCGATCCGGAGGATGTCCATCGCTCGGGGAAGGAAATTGGGCGAACGGTGACGGTGCCGGATTCGCGCGCCCATGGTATCCGCGCCGTTCGCGACGAAAACGGAGGGAACTGCGTAACCCGGGGGCGTGCAGCGCTGCAACAGAACGGCGGGACTTCCTGTAGTCGACTGCGGTGTTGCGTCGATTCGCGACGATTCGGACCGTGACGGAACCGCGGCCGCCGCACCGACGCACGGATCGTCGTCGCGCGGGGCCGGCGCCCGCCGTCCGTGCCACGGCGGGAAATGGAAGAACCTTTGGCGGTCCGCTGTTGTCTCCTGGATGTGTGGTGAGCGTCCCGGAAATTCAGGAAATGCCCTCGAGAGGCACGCGCACGTGCGTCCACGGACTCCCGCCGGATTGGGGGCGCGTCTTGACTCCGCTGCCTTTTTCGCACCTGCCCCGCCCATCCCGCTTGTGCAACGGGACCGGGAGGCGCACATTCGCGTGCACGTTCGCGCGAAAACGTCGTCGGGGATTTCCCCGAGCCCTCGACCCGATTGCGCGCGCCGTGCCGGCCCCCGATGCGCGCGACTTTCAGGCGCGACGCCGCAGAGCGCCACGCAGGTCGGTCCGCGAGAGCCGTGAGTCACCGGGGCTCCGACCGCGGACTGCTTCTCGTTCAGCGGAGGTGTAGGCGATGAAGGCTCTGCTCCGCTACTACTCCCTCGCGAGCCTCGTCTGCGTGGTGATCGCGGCGGTGCTGCTCACCCTTGGATTTCGTCGCATTGCGGTCGAGGGGATCATCCAGCTGGCCGAAGCGAGCAACGTGACGCTCGCGCAGACCGCGATGGCGCCGATCCGCGCCCAGCTCGCCGAGTATCTCGATTCCGTGGCCGGAATCGGGCCGGACGATGCGCGTTCCCGTGCGCTCCCGCCGGAGCTCGACAACGCGATCTCCGAACTCCTCGAGCACGAGCGGGTCATCCGGATCAAGCTCTTCAACCGGAACGGCCTGATCGTCTTCTCGTCCAAGGCCGGGCAGACAGGCGACGACGGATCCACAGAATCCCGGCTTCCTCTCCGCCATCGGGGGCCAGGTCCGGGCCAAGCTCATCTTCCGGGACCGGTTCAACCATTTCGACGGCGCGACCGAGGACGACAACCTCGTGCAAAGCTACATCCCGGTTCGGCACCGGCCGACCGCCCCGGTGGTCGGCGTGTTCGAGATGTACGTCGACGTGAATGACCTGGTGCACACCGCGGAAAACGCCGAAGAGGAGATCGCGATCGGCTCGCTGCTGATCATGATGGTGCTCTATGGCGCCCTGATGCTCGTCGTGCAGCGCATAGCGGTCGTCCTCGAGGAGCAGCAGCAGACGATCCGCGAACGGACGTCGACGCTGCAGGCGCTGTCCGCGCAGATGCTTCGCAGCGAGGAGCAGGATCGCAAGCATTTCGCGCATGAGCTCCACGAGGGGCTTGCGCAGACGCTGAGCGCTCTCAAGCTCGCGGCGGAAGGTGCCCGATCGCGGAATGGAGACAAGCACGGCGGCGTCTCCGGATCCCGACGTCGCGACGGCGCTGCGGGCCGCGATTCGCGACGTCCGGGCCATCGCGATGGATCTCCGGCCCCCGAGCCTCGACGAGCTTGGGCTCCTGCCGACGGTCGAGGCGCTCAGCCGCGAATTCAGTTCGGTCCACCCCGGGATTTCCGTCGAGCACGTGTTTCCCGACAGCGAGGCGCGGATACCGCCGCCGCTCAAGATCATCATCTATCGCAGCGTCGAACTGGCGCTGAAAGCGATTGCGCACGCCGGCAGCGCCGGCCGGGTGCGCATCTCGCTGCGGCGGGAGGAAAACGAATTCGTGCTCGGCGTCGACGAGGACACGACATCCGGCGTCGACCTCGCGACGGAATGGAATCCCTACGATGTCGAATCGCGGTTTGCCGCCGTCAAGGAACGCGTCGTGCTTTCCGGCGGCGAATTCGGAATCTCGACATCCGCGGCCGGCAAAATACATGTGTCGGCGTCATGGCCGATATCCGATGCCGCGAACGGGTCATCGGGACGCAAGGCGCGAAGGTAACGCCGCGTGAAGGGCCGGAGCTGCATTTCGCACACGCAATCCCGAACGAGAGATCGCCTCCGGCATGCGCGGAATTCGATCGATGGCGGCGGACGGCTCATTTCTGCCGCAGCGCAAAAGAGCCGAAGACTTTTTCGCGCGCAGTCGACGACCTGTGACGTCGTCCGCGCCAAAGCCGACGCGCCGTGTTGCATTCGTCGCCGTCGGCGTGCATAGTTTTCGTCTTTCAACCGTGCTGGTCCGAGTCGTTGACGGGGCCGCCCAATCGAATTCGACGGAGCCCTGGTGATGACGAACTGCATGCATGGGTGGAGCGCCGGCCGTAGGTGCCGCCGGTATTTCCCTTCACCGCGCTGCGCGTTGCGGAACACGCCGCCGCGCCCTGTCGAGTCACCGCGCTGACATCATGTCCAGGACGCTTCGCATCTATGCGATCGCAAGCCTTCTGGCGGTCCTCGCCGCGGGATCGGCGCTGGCGGCGTTGTACCGCAACATGGTCGCGCACGACATCGTGGCCGAATCCGGTTCCGAAAATGTCGCGATGGTTCGTCGCGCCCTCGAACCCGTCGGCCGGGACCTCGCCGACTACCTCGGCACTGCGGCGGCGAATGGCGGGCAAGGCGCGGAACCCGCCGCCATTCCTCCCGCGGTCGCCCGCGCGTTCCGCGAAATGACCCGCGAGTCCCGCGTGATCGGGATCAACGTCATTCAACCGGAACGGCGTGATCAGCGCGTCGACGAAGTCGAGTCACATCGGCGCAAGCGAACGGGACAACCCGGGCTTCATTTCGGCGATCGACGGCCGGATGATGACGCGGACGGCCGACGACAATGCGGCGCATCGGTCGGACTTCGCCGCCCGGGGACTCCAGTTGGTCGAAAGCTACATCCCCGTGCCGCTCGGCCCCGCTTCTCCGCTCGGCGTGGTGGAAATCTATTCCGACATCACGCCGTTCCTGCAGAAGGCCGAGCGCAGCGAGGTCAGGTTCCTCGCGTTCGCGGCGCTCATCATCGCCGGTCTCTGCGTGGCGCTCTGGTTGATCGCGCGCTCGGTTCTCGGCATCCGGGATGCGCCGCAGGACACGATCGGCGACGATTCCGCGCTGGTCACGCTGCTGTCGCAGCGGAGCCTCCGCCGCGAGGAGCTTGCGCGCAAGAAGCTTTCGTTCGACCTGCGCGAAGACCTTGCGCAGACGCTGAGCGCGATCAAGCTGGCGCTGGAGCGGGATCACCTCGCCGCCGGGCGCGGCGAATCCGACATCATGAAATCGATCGTCCCGGACCTTCAGGATGCGATCAGCCGGGTGCGCGCGATGGCGACCGAGCTGCGGCCCCCGGGCCTCGACGACTTCGGGCTGGTCGCAGCGATCAAGGCGCTGGCCCGCGATTTCGGCGCGACCCATCCCAATATCCGAGTGGCGTTGCAATTCAGGGGGGAGGAAGCGAGCATCCCGGTGCCGCTGCAGATCGTGATCTACCGGAACATCGAAGTGGCGCTCAACGCGATCGGCATAGTGGGCACGGCGTGCGATGTCTGGGTCGCGCTGCAGGTGCGTTTCCGCACCGTGACGCTCGTCATCAAGGAGGAATGGTCTGCCGAACCGCCGATGTCGGGCATGGTCGACCTCGCGGGGAGCACCGGATCTCCGCTTTCCCCGATCCGCGAGCGCACGGTCATTTCCGGCGGCCGGCTTTCCATATCGCGGAAGAAGGACGGCGCGCTGATCCTGCGCGCGAGCTGGAACCTGCGAAACGGTACGCGGCGGACCTAGGCAGAGGCTCCCTAGCTCGACTTGTCGGCGATCAAGCCGTTTTCCACGGCGAACATGGTCAGCATCGCCACGTTGTGCAGGTCGAGCTTCTTCATCAGGTTCGAGCGGTGTTTCTCCACCGTCTTGACGCTGAGGCTCAGGTAGCTGGCGATCTGGCGATTGGCCTGGCCCTCGGCGACGAGCTTGAGGATTTCCCTCTCGCGCAGCGTCAGCATGTCGAGCGGCCGCGCATTGACGTTCGGCTTTCCGCCGCCGACGTAAGTGCTGATCACCTTCCCGGAGACGTCGGGGCTGAGGTACATCTTCCCCGCCAGGACCGTGCGGATGGCCGTCCGCAGCTCCTCGTGCGTCGCCTCCTTCAGCACGTAGCCGTTGGCGCCGCGCCGCAGCGTCTCGTGGATGTACTCGTCGGTCTTGTGGATCGTCAGCACGACGATGCGCGTTTCCGGCGCCCGGCGCTTGATCTCGGTGATGGCCTCGATGCCGCCCATCCCGGGCATCGAAAGATCCATGAGGACGAGATCGGGCTTCAGCACGGGAATCGCGCGCATCGCATCCCGCCCGTTGTCGAATTCGCCGACGACCTTGAAGTCGGGATCCTGGGCCAGCAACGCGTTCATCCCCGCCCGAAACAGCGTGTGATCCTCGACGATGACGATGCGTTGCACTTCCGGCATGGCTCACCCAGGGCCGCCGGCGATGCGGGCCGCCGGGTCACTCATCCTGCCCGCCGCAACGATTCAGGCACTCGTCGTTGCCGAAAAAGCTCTCCTGCGCGCGCGGCCACGACATCCGCAGGCAGACGCCCTTGCCGCGCGCCGCATCGATCAGGAATGTGCCGCCGCTGATCTCGACGCGATCCCGAAGGCCGGCGCGTCCAAGTCCGGTGCCGCGCACGTCGCGCGAAACCAGCTCGATCGGATCGAACCCGATGCCGTTGTCGGAAATCGTCATCGTCAGTTCGTCGCCGATCGCGAGAGGCAGATGGCGACGCGCGTCGCATGCGAATGCTTGGCGATGTTGTTCATCGCTTCCTGGACGACGCGGAACAGCGTCAGCTTGAGGGACTCCGGCACTTCGCGTTCGGCGACGCCGAACGCCTTGTCCACGACGATGCTGCCGTAGGTCGACTGGAATTCGCGCAGGAACCAGGAGAGCGTCGCCAGGATGCCGAGGTCGTCCAGCGTCGACGGCCGCAGGTTCATCGCGACGTGGCGCACGTCGTTGATGGCGTCCTTGACCTTGGAAACGAGGCCGCCAAGGATCTTCGACGCGTCCTCGATCTGCCGGCGAACCCATCCCGGCCTGCGCCTGCTCGAGGCTGAACTTGATGGCGCTGAGCGCCTGTCCGAGGCCGTCGTGCAGATCGACCGCGACGCGCTTGCGCTCGGCTTCCTGGACCGCGAGGATCTGGCACGACAGGCGCTGCCGATCCTGCACGGCCTCCTGCCACGCACGGCTGACGTCCGTCTTGCGCGCTGCGATCGTGACGACGGCGCAAATCTCGGTCCGTTCCGCGCTCGGCCGCGGCGACGCGCCGCATCGACATCCGGATGGGGACCACTCGGCCGTTGGTGCAGGTCAGCGCCGATTCGAACGCGGCGTCGTCCTTCTCCGCGTCCTCGTCGAAGTACCCGGCCATCGGTTCGCGCTGCGCGGGATCGAGGAAGTCGCAGAACGCGCGCCCGATGAGATCGCTGGGTGTGCAATCCATCATGGTCGCGAAGCGCTCGTTCACGAAGGCGACGATCCCGTGACGATCCATGACGACCAGGCCCTCGTTCATCGTCTCGACCAGCGTCCGGAATCTCGCTTCGCTGTGGTGGAGCCTTTCCTCGCTGCGCTTGCGATTCCGGACGTCGCGCATGACCACGGTCACGTTTTCGACGCGCCCTCTGGAGGATTTGCGCACGATCAGCATTTCGGAAACCGGGATCTCGCGTCCGGACCGGGTCAGGAGCGTGGTCTCCCCGATCCACGTGCCCTCCCGGACCGCGGCAGGGAGCGCCACGTACTCGAGGTCCTTCCACTGTTTCGGCGAATGGAGATCCGGGAGACGCAAATGCGATACGGTCTCCGCATCGCCGATGCCGATCAGCGCGCGTCCCGACTGGTTGACGTAGGTCAGGTGGCCCGTGGAGTCGACCATCGCCACCAGGTCGGCAACGGCCTCGACGACCTGCAGGAGGCGCTCGTGGTCGCTGCTGTCGTGCGCCCGGCCTTCCGCATTGGGCGACCGCGTCGCTGCGCGGCCAACCTTTTCGAGCTGCAGCTTCCGGACCGTTCCAATTTCCCTGATGGTCTTCATGAATGTCCCGATCCCGGCATACCCTCGCGATCGCACGAAGGCTCGCCCCGCGACAGGTCAACGTCGAACCGCGTCCGGTGCACTTTGCGCACCAGGCAAAATAGCACGGAATCCCGCGATGCCTCATGCGGAAAATTCACGCGCCCAGGGCGCTTGTCGAATCGGCAGCCCGCTGGCGGAATGCGGCGCTTTGGCGGGGCGGCGGGAGAACGTATACTTGGCGCCTCGCCAAAGCCGGTGATTATGGGATGGCGGCGTCGCGGCGACAAGCATTCCATGACATTGTCGTAGTAGCCCACAATTTGAAAGCTGCATTCGACCCACGATGCTGCCCGCCGCACCCATCGACCGCACGCTGACATTCGTTGTCCTGGCGCTGCTCATCGCCGGTTGCTTCTTCGTGCTGCGTCCGTTCATCACGGCGATCCTCTGGGCGGCGATCCTGTGCGCGACGATCTGGCCGCTGTACCTGCGATTGCGCGACTGGCTGAAAGGCCGCTCGGGACTTGCGGCCACGCTGATCGTGATTCTGATGTCGGTGACCGTGGTGGCGCCCTTCGTCATCGTCGGGATCACCATCGCCGACAATGCCGAGATCGTGAGCGATTACATCCAGGGGCTCATCAAGGCCGGGCCCCCGCCGCCGCCGGCGTGGGTGGAAGGATTGCCGATCATCGGACCGTGGGCCGCGTCGACGTGGGGCAGCTTTGCGCACGACACGGCGCGGCTGCTGTCGGCGTTGCGCCAGTTCATCGAACCTGCCAAGAAGGTGCTTTTCGCGGGGGGCACGACGCTGCTCTCGGGAATTCTTCAGCTCACGCTGTCGATCTTCATCGCGTTCTTCTTCCTGCGCGACGGCGACGCCATCGTCGCGCGCGTGGAGGCGGCGGTGGATCGCATCGCCGGCGAGCGCGGCCGTCGGCTCTCGCTCGTCGCGGCGACGACGGTCCGCGGCGTCGTGCTCGGCATCCTCGGCACCGCGATGGCGCAAGGCGTGCTCATGGCGATCGGCCTGTGGATGGCGGGCTTCAAGGCGGCGCCGCTGCTCGGGCTCGTCACGTTCTTCCTCTCGCCCGTGCCCATCGGGCCGCCGCTCGTGTGGATACCGGCGGGACTCATCCTCCTGAGCCAGGGCGAGACCGGCTGGGCCATCTTCCTGTTCGTCTGGGGCGCCGTCGTCGTCTCGTCGGTCGACAACTTCCTCAAGCCGATGATCATCAGCCGCGGCAGTGCACTGCCCTTCGCACTGGTGCTGCTGGGCGTCCTGGGCGGCGCCGTCGCGTTCGGGTTCGTCGGCGTCTTCCTCGGGCCCGTGCTGCTCGCGGTGGGTTATGCGCTCCTGAAGGAGTGGGCAGTGGGCAACGAAGGGCGACCGGAAATCGCCGCGGCAACGCCATCGGCGGGTGAAAGCGGCGGCGGGACGTAGCGCCGATCATTCACGTCAAGAGGCTCGGCGCACCGATGGTGGAAAGGGCGACCGCCGACTGATTGAGCGCGGGCGCGGCGCGCCCGCTCCGGAGACCCATCGAATCGTCCGGGCACGCCGGGGGAAGCGCCGCTACGGCGCGGGATCGACGGCTTTCGGTGCGCGGGCCGCCGCGATTTCCTTCCGGAACGGCGCCAGCGCCGTGACCATCTGCGCGAAGACTTTCGGATTCGCCGCGATCACCTGCCCGCCGTGCAGGAAGTCGCCTTCGCCGGCAAGGTCGCCGATCAGCCCCCCCGATTCCTGTACGAGCAGGCTGCCTGCGGCGACGTCCCAGGCATTGAGTCCGACTTCCCAGAACCCGTCGTAGAAGCCAGCGGCGACGTAGGCGAGATCGAGCGCCGCCGCGCCCGGCCGGCGCAGTCCTGCGGTGCTTTCGATCATCGTCTTCATCATCTTGAGGTAAGTGTCGAGGTAGCTGCCGTCGCGGAACGGGAAGCCGGTGCCGACGAGGCAATCGCGGAGGTGCGTGCGGCGCGAAACGCGTATCCGGCGGTCGTTCAGGAACGCGCCGCGACCGCGCGTCGCGGTGAAGAGATCGTTCCGGCAGGGGTCGTAGATCACCGCCTGCGTGACCTGGCCGCGCTGCGCGAGCGCGATCGACACGCAGTACTGCGGAAAGCCGTGCAAAAAGTTCGTGGTGCCGTCGAGCGGGTCGATGATCCAGACGTTCTCGGCGTCGGCGTTCGCACCCTTGGCGGTGCCTTCCTCCGCCAGGATCGCGTGGTCGGGATAGGCGGCGAGCAGCGTCTCCACGACCTGGCGCTCGGCTTCGCGATCGACTTCGCTCACGAAGTCCTTGGGGCCCTTCGACGTGACCGTCAGGAGATCGAGGTCGCGCGAGCCGCGATTGATCACGGTGCCGGCGCGCCGCGCGGCTTTCACCGCGATGGAGAGCGTTGGATGCATGGGCGGATTGTGCGGCGGGCCCTGGCGGTTTGACGCCGGCGTGCGCCAAGAGCGAAAGCGGGTATTGTAACCGCCTGCCGGTCCAGGGAGTCCCGACACGAGTCGTGCGCGCCTTGCGCCGTGATTACCCATTCGCATGACCGACGTCGCCGACCCCCTTTCGCGTATTCGCGTCGTTCTCGTCGCGCCCAGCCATCCCGGCAACGTCGGCGCCGCGGCGCGTGCGATGTTCACGATGGGGCTCACGCGATTGTTCCTCGTTGCGCCGCGCCGATTCCCGGATCCGGAGGCCGTTGCGCTGGCGGCAGGCGCGGCGTCGGTGCTCGACGGTGCGCGCGTGGTCGCCACCCTCGACGAAGCGATCAGGGGCGCGGCGCTCGCGATCGGCCTGTCGGCGCGCCCGCGCGCATTCGCGGGCCGAGTGGCGGCGGTGCGCGACGTTGCGCGCGAGGCGATCGCGACGGCGGCGCACGGCGAAATCGCGTTCGTGTTCGGCTCCGAGATGTCGGGCCTGTCGAACGCCGAGCTCGCGCGCTGCGCGATCGTCGCGACCATTCCCGCGAATGCCGACTACGCGTCGCTCAATCTCGCGGCGGCGGTCCAGGTCGTCGCCTACGAGTTGCAGGTCGCGGCGTCCGGTGGCGACGTCTGGCGCGCGCCGCGCTTCGCTCCGGCGGCCGCCGACGAGATCGAAGCGCTCTACGCGCGCGGCGAGCGTACGCTGGTCGCGATGCGGATCCTCGACCCCGAAATGCCGAAGCGGCTGATCCCGAGATTGCGGAGGCTATTCGCGCGCGCCGGCCTGGAGAAGGAAGAGGTCAACATCCTGCGCGGCATCGTCGCGCGAATCGACCAGCTGATCGCGCGGAAGGATCGATGACCATCTCGCTTTTCTGCCGCGGTTGCCTTACCGTGCGGTGATGGTCGAGGGAGCGAACGCCGCGGGCCAGCCAGCGGAGGCGTCGTGCCGCAATTGCGGCGCGTCGGCCCCCGGCGCGTATTGCCCCGCGTGCGGGCAGGAAACCCGGACGCGCCCGCCGACCTTTCTCCAGTTCATGCGCGAGGCCGGGGGGCGATATGTCGCGCTCGACGGCCGGCTGTGGAAGACGCTGGGTCCGCTCTTCTTCCGCCCTGGTTTCCTGACGCGCGAATATTTCGCCGGCCGTCGAAAACGGTACATCCGGCCCGCCCGCCTTTTCCTCGTCGCGAGCCTGGTGCTCTTTGCGGCGCTGCGGATCGTGGTCGAGCTCGGGGACCTCGACGTCGTGCACATCGTGCCTCCCGAAAAGGCCGGCGCGCCCGCGAAGGGGGACAAGCCCGGCGGCGGCATCGTGGTCGACGACGACTTCAACGTGGACCTGGGCGGGCTGGAGTTCCCGACGATCAGGAAGCGCATCCAGCGCTTCAATCACCTTTCAACCCCGGAAAAGCAGGCGCAGATCACCGATGGCGCGCTTCGCTACGGACCCTACGCGATGTTCGTGCTGCTCCCGGCCTTCGCGCTGCTCCTCAAGCTTCTCTACCTCGGCCGCCGGCGCCGCCACCCCGACCGGCCGCGACTGTATTCCGAGCACATCGTGTTCGCCGCGCACAACCACGCATTCCTGTTCCTCGGCATCGTCGCGGCGCAGGTCTTTTCCAGCGTCCTGCGTGGCGCCGTGATCGTCTGGATGCTCGTCTACATGCTCTGGTCGATGCGCGTCGTCTACCGCGGTTCGTGGCTCGGCATCGCCGTGCGCTCCTTTGCACTGCTGATCGCGTATGCGGTGCTGTTCTCGCTCGTCACGGTGGGCCTGATCTTCCTGGCGGTCGTCCTGCGCTGACGTCGACCTCGCGTTCATGCGCGGTCGAGACGAGGCGCGCTTGCAACCGGCATCGCGCGCCCCAATGGTGGAGCGCACAGGTCGGAAATGCGAGAATGACGCCCATGTGGAATCGACTCGGCGAAGACATTTCGGTCGTTTTCGAGCGGGACCCGGCCGCGCGCTCGCGCTGGGAGGTGCTGACCTGCTATCCCGGATTGCACGCGCTCGTCCTGCACCGCGCGGTGTCCAACCGCCTTTGGCGCTGGGGCTGGCGCTGGCTGGCGCGCTGGATCGCCCACTGGGGACGCTGGCTCACGGGCATCGAAATTCACCCGGGAGCCGCCATCGGGCGCCGGGTGTTCATCGACCACGGGATGGGAGTGGTGATCGGGGAAACGGCGGAAATCCACGACGACTGCACGCTTTACCACGGAGTGACGCTCGGCGGGACTTCATGGAACGCTGGCAAGCGGCACCCTACGTTGGGAAAGGGAGTGGTCATCGGCGCGGGCGCCAAGATCCTTGGGCCGATTTTAGTGGGAGATGGGGCCAAGATAGGCTCAAATGCCGTCGTGGTGCGCGACGTTCCCGCAGGTGCCACCGCCGTCGGCGTGCCCGCTCGCATCCTTTTGGGCGACGCCGAAACCCGGCGGGAGGATCAGGCCGCCAAGATGGGATTCTCGGCGTACGGGATATCGTCGGACATGAACGACCCGATCGTGCAGGCGATTCACCGCTTGATCGACCATGCCGCGGCGAGTGACGCCCGCCTTGACCGGCTCGTCGCCGGTCTGCAGGAGGGCGGCGTCAACCTCGACGACGCGAGGGCCACGGCTGAGGGCTTCGACCCCAAGCGCTTGAATCAAATGATCGAGTGAACTGGCGGGTCAATTAGTTGACTAATATAGTCGGAAATATTAGAATGTTAATCGCGCCCGGGCACCAGAATTGAGACATGACGGGCGGCCCACCGGGTCGGCACACGACACCCGGAACCTCAACCGAAACGGGTAACTCACCATGCGCCTTACCACCAAGGGACGATTCGCGGTCACCGCGATGATCGACATCGCGATGCACGGCACGAAGGGACCGGTCACGCTTGCCGGGGTATCCGAGCGCCAGAAGATCTCGCTTTCGTATCTCGAGCAGCTGTTCGGCAAGCTGCGGCGCGCCGGCCTGGTCGAGAGCGTCCGCGGCCCGGGCGGCGGCTACCGTCTCGCCCGCGGCGCCGACGCGGTATCCGTGGCCGACGTGATCACCGCCGTCGACGAACCGATCGACGCCACGAAGTGCGGGGGGCGCGAAAACTGCAAGGAAGACGGCCAGCGGTGCATGACGCACGAGCTGTGGTCGAACCTCAACGCGCACATCTTCGCGTACCTCAAGTCGGTCGATCTCGCGCAGCTCGTCGCGTCCCAGGCGGAAGGCGGCGTCAACGTGATGCAGGACCATCGCCAGCCGCCCGCGCCGGGGTCCCGCAAGCCGGTGACCGAAACGATCGCCTGACGCCTCCGGCGCCGGGCGGCGAGCGCAGCATCCGAATCCTTCCGATGAAGACACCGATCTACCTCGATTACTCGGCGACGACGCCGGTGGACCCGCGCGTCGCGCAGAAGATGATCCCGTGGCTCACCGAGCACTTCGGCAACCCTGCGTCGCGCTCGCACGCCTACGGCTGGGAAGCCGAAAAGGTGGTCGAGGAGGCGCGCGCGAACGTCGCGGCGCTCGTCAACTGCGATGCGAAGGAAATCGTCTGGACGTCGGGCGCCACGGAGTCGATCAACCTCGCGCTGAAGGGCGCCGCGCACTTCTACAAGGACAAGGGACGCCACCTCGTCACCGTCAAGACCGAGCACAAGGCGACGCTCGACACGATGCGCGAGCTCGAGCGCGAGGGCTTCGAGGTCACCTACCTCGACGTCAGGGACGACGGCCTCCTCGACATCGAGGCGTTCAAGGCGGCACTGCGCCCGGACACGTCCGTCGTATCGGTGATGTTCGTGAACAACGAGATCGGCGTGATCCAGGACATCGCGGCGCTGGGCGAGATCTGCCGCGCGAAGGGGATCATCTTCCACGTCGATTCCGCGCAGGCGACCGGCAAGGTGCCGATCGACCTCGCGACGCTCAAGGTCGACCTCATGTCGTTCTCGGCGCACAAGACCTACGGCCCGAAGGGCATGGGCGCGCTGTTCGTCCGGCGCAAGCCGCGCGTGCGTATCGAAGCGCAGATGCACGGCGGCGGTCACGAGCGCGGCATGCGTTCGGGCACGCTGCGCCACGCACCAGATCGTCGGGATGGGCGAGGCGTTTCGCCTTGCCAAGGCGGAGATGGCCGTCGAGAACGCGCGGATCCGGGCCCTGCGCGACAAGCTGTGGAAGGGCCTCTCGGAAATCGAGGAGGTCTACATCAACGGCGACATGGCGCACCGCGTTCCGCACAACCTCAACGCGAGCTTCAATTTTGTCGAGGGCGAGTCGCTGATCATGGCGGTCAAGGAAATCGCCGTCTCGTCGGGATCGGCGTGCACGTCGGCCTCGCTCGAGCCGTCCTACGTGCTGCGCGCGCTGGGCCGAAGCGACGAGCTCGCACACAGCTCGATCCGGTTCACCATCGGCCGCTACACGACGGAAGCGGACGTCGACTACACGATCGACCTGCTGAAGCGCAAGGTCGACAAGCTGCGGGAACTCTCCCCGCTGTGGGAAATGCACCAGGACGGGGTCGACCTCAATTCCGTCGTCTGGGCGGCGCACTAGGAGCCCGATCACGCGATGGACGCAAGCGCGAACGGGCAATAAAGGAGCAACACCATGGCATACAGCGACAAGGTACTGGACCATTACGAAAACCCGCGCAACGTCGGCTCGTTCGCGAAGGACGCGCAGGGCGTCGGCACGGGGATGGTCGGCGCGCCGGCATGCGGCGACGTGATGAAGCTGCAGATCCGGGTCGGCGCGGACGGCCGCATCGAGGACGCCAAGTTCAAGACCTACGGCTGCGGCTCGGCGATCGCGTCGTCCTCGCTCGTCACCGAATGGGTGAAGGGCAAGACGCTCGACGAGGCGATGGGAATCCGCAACACGCAGATCGCCGAAGAGCTGGCTTTGCCCCCGGTCAAGATCCACTGCTCGATTCTGGCCGAAGATGCGATCAAGGCGGCGGTCGCGGATTACCGGAACAGGCACGCGGACGGCGCCGCGGGCGAGGCTTCGGCGACTGCCTGCGCGCCGCAAGCCGCGGACTGAAGGCGAAACCACGATCCGGAATCCGATATGTCGATCACATTGACCCAGAACGCGGCGAAGCACGTCGCCAGTCATCTCGCGAAGCGGGGGAAGGGCGTGGGGCTGCGCCTCGGCGTGCGCACCTCGGGCTGCTCGGGGCTCGCGTACAAGCTCGAGTACGCGGACGATTTTCATCCCGAGGACCTGCGGTTCGAAAGCCACGGCGTGACCGTCGTCGTCGACCCGAAGAGCCTGCCCTACCTCGACGGCATGGAGCTCGACTTCGCGCGCGAGGGGCTGAATGAGGGTTTCAAGTTCAACAACCCGAACGTCAAGGACGCATGCGGTTGCGGCGAAAGCTTTAACGTTTGACGAACGAGCGCCTTCCCCGCGTGGGGGGGCCTGGGTGGGGACCTCCCCAAATCGCGAGGTTTTGCTCCACCTGATCCCGTCCCTCTCGGTTCCGGAGGGGGAAGCGAACGATGATCGATTTTTCCCGCAACCACTTCGAGCTCTTCGGCCTGCCAGAGCGCTTCCGCTTCGACGCGGCCTCGCTCGACCGCGCCTATCGCGCGCTGCAAAGCGAAGTGCATCCGGATCGCCACGCCGAGGCCGGTGAGGCCGAGCAGCGGCTGGCGCTGCAGTCCTCGGCGCGGGTGAACGAGGCCTACCAGGCGCTGCGCGATCCGGTGGCGCGCGCGCAGTATCTCCTTTCCCTGCACGGCGTCGAGGCCCTTGCGGAAACCGACACCGCGCTGCCTCATGAATTTCTGGAGCGCCAGCTCGAACGCCGGGAAGCCGCCGAGGAGGCGCGGGCCGCGCAGGACGCGAGCCGACTCGACGCTCTGACCGTCGAGATTCGCGCCGACGCGCAGCGACTCGAGCGGCGCCTCGCCGCGCGGCTCGACGCGGAAGGCGCGTGGGTTGCGGCGCGCGGCGACGTGCGCGAGCTGAAGTTCCTCTCGAAGCTCGCGGCCGACATCGACGAGATGCAATCCGAGCTCGACGGCTAGGGCGGGCGCCGATGGCACTCCTGCAGATTTCCGAGCCCGATGCGTCGCCGGCGCCGCGTGCCCGTCAGCTCGCGGTCGGCATCGACCTCGGCACGACCAATTCCCTCGTCGCGACGGTGAGAAACGGCATTCCCGTCGTGCTCCCCGACGAGGATGGGCATCCGCTGCTGCCGTCGATCGTCCGTTACGGCGAAGCCGGCGTCGACGTCGGCCATCGCGCGCAGGCGCAGATGGCCGCCGATCCGCAGAACACGATCGTCTCGGTCAAGCGGCTCATGGGGCGCGGCCTCGCCGATCTCACCGATGCGCGACGCTTTCCATACCGCTTCGTCGACGACCCCGGCATGGTGCGGCTTGCAACGCGCGCAGGCGTCAAGACGCCCGTCGAAGTTTCCGGCGAGGTCCTGCGCGCGCTGCGCGAGCGCGCGGAGGCGAGCCTCGGCGGAGCGCTCCGCGGCGCGGTGGTCACCGTGCCGGCGTACTTCGACGACGCGCAGCGGCAGGCGACCAAGGATGCCGCGACACTTGCGGGGCTCGACGTTCTGCGCCTGCTGAACGAGCCCACCGCCGCGGCGATCGCCTACGGGCTCGACAACACCGCCGAAGGCACGTACGCGATCTACGATCTCGGCGGCGGGACGTTCGACATCTCGATCCTGCGCCTGTCCAAGGGCGTGTTCGAGGTGCTGGCGACCAACGGCGACTCGGCGCTGGGCGGCGACGATTTCGACCACCGCGTCTACTGCTGGGTCATCGAGGCCGCCGATGCTGCCGCCACTGTCACCCGAGGATACGCGGCTCCTGATGACGAAGGCGCGCGAGGCGAAGGAGAACCTGACGCTGCACGCGTCGGCGCCGATCGTCGCCACGCTTTCGACGGGCCGGAAGGTCGACGTGACGCTGACCGCCGCGACGTTCACGGCGATCACGGCGAATCTCGTCGCCAAGACGCTCGCTCCGGTCAGGCGCGCGCTGCGCGACGCCGCGCTCGCCACTTCCGACATCGAGGGCGTGGTCATGGTCGGCGGCGCCACCCGGATGCCGCAGGTGCAGAAGGCGGTCGGCGATTTCTTCGGGCAGCCCCCGCTGACGAACGTCGATCCCGATCAGGTCGTGGCGCTCGGCGCGGCGATCCAGGCCGACGTGCTCGCCGGCAATCGACGGGCGGGCGGCGCCGACGACTGGCTGCTCCTCGACGTGATTCCGCTGTCGCTCGGACTGGAGACGATGGGCGGTCTCACCGAGAAGATCGTTCCGCGCAATGCGACCATTCCGGTGACGCGCGCGCAGGAATTCACGACGTTCAAGGACGGCCAGACGGCGATCGCGATTCACGTGGTTCAGGGCGAGCGCGAGAGGATCGCCGACTGCCGCTCGCTCGCGCGCTTCGAGCTGCGCGGCATTCCGCCAATGGCGGCGGGCGCGGCGCGTGTGCGCGTGACGTTCCAGGTGGACGCCGACGGCCTGCTGTCGGTGTCCGCGCGCGAGATGACCTCCGGCGTCGAAGCGGCGATCGTCGTCAAGCCGTCGTACGGGCTCACCGACGTCGAGATCGCACGCATGCTGCGGGACTCGTTCGCGCATGCGGTGGACGACATGGCGGCGCGCTCGCTTGCGGAAGCGCAGGTCGAGGCGGATCAGGTCGTCGCCGCGACCCGAAATGCGCTGGAGGCCGACGGCGATCTCCTGTCGGCCGCTGCGCGTGCCGCGATCGACGCGGCGCTCGACGAGGTCACCCGGTGTCGCGGCGGCATCGATCATCGCGCGATCGTCGCGGCCACCGCCGGTCTCAATCGGGCAACCGAGGAATTCGCGAGCCAGCGCATGGACCGCAGCGTCGCGCGCGTGCTCAAGGGCCGAAAGGTCGACGCGCTCACCTGAGCCTCCGCGCCGCACCGGTCGCATGCCACGCATCCAAGTCCTTCCGCATCCCGAGCTCTGCCCCGAAGGCGCGGCCTTCGAGTCGGCGAAGGGCATGTCGGTCTGCGACACGCTGCTGGAGCACGGGATCGAGATCGAGCACGCCTGCGAAAAATCCTGTGCCTGCACGACGTGCCACGTGATCGTGCGCGAGGGCCTTTCGTCGCTGTCCCCATCCACCGAGGACGAGGACGATCTTCTCGACCGCGCATGGGGTCTGACGCCGCTCTCGCGCCTGTCGTGCCAGGCGATCGTCGACGACGCCCCGCTGACGATCGAGATCCCGCGGTACACGATCAATTACGCGAAGGAAAAGCGCTGACTGTCGCGAATCCGCCGCGGGCGGGTCCGCTCGTCGCCTCGAAGCCCGACGTCACTGCGCTCGATTCACAACGAACTGCCCACCACGCCCGGGAAGCGAACGATGAAATGGACCGACACTCGCGAAATTGCGATCGCACTCGCCGAGGCCCATCCGGGCATCGACCCGCTCGACGTGCGATTCACGGATCTGCACGCGTGGGTCTGTGCGCTGCCGGGCTTCGACGACGATCCGAAGCGCAGCGGTGAAAAGATCCTCGAGGCGATCCAGTCGAACTGGATCGACGAGGCGGATTGAATTGCAGGCTTGAGCCACTCGTCCGGCGCGCTCGCAGTGCCTGGACGCCGGGCGCCCGCTGAAGGGCGTTCCGGTCAGTCGAGATATGCCGCAACCTCCTGACCAGCGAAATTTCGGGGTAAGCTCGCACTCAGGCTTGAGATCTTCGCCGCGCTTCTGCGCAATCGGATCGGCGATTCTCCGAAGAGGGCCCGTGGATTGCGACTTGTTCTCAACCAGCCCTTGCGTGAGCCCGTCCGCACAACCCCTGGTATCCGTGATCGTCCGCAGCATGGGGCGGCCGGAGCTCGCGATGGCGCTGGAGTCGATATCACGGCAGGATTATCCGCTCGTCGAGACGATCGTCGTCGACGCGACAGGCGGCGGCCATCCGCCGTTGCCGTCGTTTCCGCGCCGCCGGGTCATGTCCGACGAATCGTCGGCGGCGAACGTGCGCTGCCACGGGCATTCGCAGCGAACGTGGGCCTGCTGGCGGCGCGCGGCGACTGGCTGTGCTTTCTCGACGACGACGACACCTACGACAGTCATTTCGTGTCGGCCATGGTCGACGCGGGCGCCCGCCATCCCGCGGCACTGGTCGTGTACGGGCGCTCGCGGCTGCTCTCCGCGGATGGAAAGGTCGAGCGATTGTTCGGCGCTCCGTTCAATCGGGCTCTCATGCACTACGGGCCGCTGTTCCACTGGTGCGCGGCGCTTATCCGGCGCAAGGTCGTCGAGCTGGGTTGCCGGTTCGACGAGGCGCTGGCCGTCTGCGAGGACCGTGACTTCCTCGCGCAGATCGCCCGGTACTCGGACTTTGCATTCGTGCCGGTGGTCGGCTTCAATTACCACGCCTATCGCGGTACCTCGGGAACCACCGAGACGAACCGCGACACGGCGAATACGATCCGTTTCGATGCTCTTTTGCGTGCCAAGGTGGCCGGCGAAGGCGCCTACCATTCGCGCCGGGCGACGCGGATGTGCATTCGGGCCATCGACGCTTACCGCAAAGGGAACGGCGCGGAATCCCGCAACCTGCTCGAGACGCTGCTGCGCGAATATCCCGACGATCCGAACGCCTTGCACGGTCTCGCGCGCCTCGAGCTCGATCAAGGGCTTCTCGACAGCGCCGTGGAGCGAATCGATCGGGCCGTCGACATCAATCCGTTTGCCGCAGAATTTCGACTGACGCGCGCGACGATCCTGGACAGGCTTGGCCGGCAGCGGGAAGCGAGAGCGGAGGCGCTCGCGGCCGCCGGGGAGCCCGCGCTGCGCCGCGACGCCGGCGAATTGTTGTCGCGCATGGGCCCGGCCACCGACACCGGCCCGCGAGTCGCCAATGCTGCCGCAAATGCCGCAGCGTCGGTGCCCCGCATGGGGCCGTGCCCCTGCGGAAGCGGGAGGCGCTACAAGCAATGCTGTGGCCGTCCCGCAGCGGAGTCCGCTCGTCTGCCTTCGGATCGCTTGCTGGAGCGTGCGCGCGGATGGCTCGTCCGCGGCGAAGCACATCGCGCCCAGGAGATCGTCGACGGGCTTGCGCCAACGGACGTCGGATCGGCCGAATTGTCGCGAACCGCCGGAGAGATCTGCCTGGAGCTCGCCCGGTTCGAGCAGGCTTACGCGTTTCTGGAACGTTCGGCCAAATTGGCGCCGTCCACCCGAACGGGCACGCTGCTGCACACCTGCTGCAATTTCATGTGGCGACCCCGCACGTACGACGCGGTGCGGGCGACAGTCCTGGGCCTTCGCGATCGCATCGAAAAACGCGCGCAATGCGCAGGGCCATCGTCGACCGGTCCGATCCACGTGCTGGCTGCTTCCGGGGTGCCGGGGACCTTCGCGAACCAGGCCGTTCATCTTGCCCGCGCGCTTTCTCCGCGGTCCGGGGTTCGGCTGTGGTCGACGATGCCGCTTCCCGACGAGCGGAACCGGGCGTTTCCCATCGAGGCGCTGGACTCCGCCCCGCGGCGCGTTTCCCCATGGCGGCACGCTGGTACTGGCGGGGCACCATTTCGATTGCGGCTTCTGGTGGCAACGTGCGGCGTTCGATCGCGTGGTGATCCTCGTGACCCCGGATTTTCCCGAGGAACTCGTCCACCGGATGGTCGATATCGAAGAGACCGCACGAACCGCACGGATAGATTTCGTGTTTTGCTCTCGGCATTCCAGGGATCTGTTGGGTCTGCCGGGACCCATCCAGTATCCGATGGTCGACGTACCGAAAGTCGCGCGGCCGATGGTCAGGCGAGGCGGGCAGGGCAGTCTCGTCGTCGGCTCGCACAGCCTGGAGGGTCGGATGAAGCATCATCCGAACGATCCGGCGTTCTTCCGCGAGGTCATGGCGCGGGGGCATCGCTTGAGCCTGCTCGGCCTCTCCGGCATGCAGGCTGCATTTGACGGCGATCCTGACCCATGGGCAATCGAGTTTCTCGATACGTCCGGCGTCGGTGCGAGCACGTTCCTCGGCGGCCTGGATTGCTTCGTCCATCGCGGACACCCGCAGATTGCCGATACCTGCGGCAGCCGCGCCATCGAGGCCATGGCGATGTCGCTGCCGGTCATCGTGTTTCGGTCGCGTGTAGGTGCGGCCGAACTGATCGAGCACGGTCACGACGGGTTCCTGGTGGAGACGGAGGCCGAAGCGCTGGCCTGCCTGGATCGCCTGGCCGCGGATCACGACCTGCGCGCCGCCATCGGTGCGAATGCGCGACGCAAGGTGACCACGGTCATGGCGGACCAGCAGGCGCGGATTGCGGAATACTTCGTCGGCGTCCCGGGCGCGATCGACGGCGGGATTCGAGGAGCCATCGCAACCCGCCCTCAATGACCTCTAGCCAGCGACCGGCATGGCCAATGCTTCGCGAAACGAACGGTGCCCCTGCGGCAGCGGCAGGCGTTTCAAGCACTGTTGCGGTCAGGTCGGCATGGATCACGGCGAGAGCGCGCCGCCGCCGATTGCGGCGCCGGTGGCGATTCCTCCCGATGACCCGTCGGGCAAGCCGCAACTCAGCATCGTGCTTCCCTATTTTCGGAAGCTGGACGAGTTCACGGCGGGTGCTGCCGCTCAACCTGCCTTATTTCGCGCGCGCCGGGATCGAAGTCATCCTGGCACTGGACGAGAATTCGCAGGAAGCAGACGTCCTGGGCCTGTTGAAGGACCATCGGCAGGTCCGCTGGAAGGTCGTCGTCAACGACGTTGCGCATCCCTGGCGCCCGCCTTGCCGCGCCATCAACGTCGGACTGCGCCACGCGTCGGGTCGCTACGTGCTGGTGGCATCGCCGGAGTCGGCCTTCGTCGGGGACGTGCCGGAGCAGGCGCTTCGGATTGTGCGTCATCACCCGGACGGCATCGCCGTCGGCCGCGTCGCCTTTGCGCGGTTCGATGATCTTCGAAGCGGCCATTCACTGGAATCGCAGTTCGCCGCTGCGGCGCCCGCGGCGCTGTATCTCCATACGTTCTATGGCTCCATTTGCGGGCCGACGGCGGCATTCGAGTCGATCCGCGGGTACGACGAGACATTTGCCACCGGTGGCGGGGATGACGACAACGTCCGCGTCCGCCTGGAAATGGCGGGGTACACCCTGCTCGCGTGCGCCGGCATTCGCGTCCTTCACCTGTCGACCGAGCCGCGTGACGGGAGCGAGCACTACGATCCCGAGAACGATTTTCTCAAGTGCACGCCTTCGTCCCCGCAGGCGAATCCGCACACGGATTGGGGGCGGGAATTCTCGCGCATGGCCTATGTGGCCGACGTTTCCGTACCTGCGCACGGCGAGGGTGCGGATTGGAGCCCTCCGACAACATTTTCGCGTCCTCCTTCCGGCTCGGTCGTCCCGACCGGCTCGAGGCGGCGTTGCGACATCTGCGGCAGATTGTTGCACTACGAATCCCCCGCAATCGCGTGCGCGGGATGCCGATCTGCGCCAGCGATCGCCGGGCCGACGGCACGAACATCCGCCTCTCCGAAAATCGCGTGCGTCATGCAGGTCAGAAACGAGGAGCGGTATCTGGGCGGGTGCCTCGCGCACCTGCGAGATCACGTGGACGGATTCATCGTGCTCGACGATGGCTCTACCGACGCCACCAGGCAAATACTGGAACGCGAAGGGCGTCTTCTCGATTGCCTCCTGAACCCTCCGCGAGACCAGCATGTCTGGCGGGAGCGGGAGAACAAGATGCGGCTCCTGCAGCGTGCGCGCGATCTGGGCATCGATTGGGTGCTTTGCTGCGACGCCGACGAACGCTACGAGAGACAGTTTCTGGACAACCTGAGGGCAATCGCGAATTCACTCTCCCACGAAGAGCTCGCCTGCGTCTCCGTGACCCTGCGGGAGCTCTGGAATTCCCCCCGGCAATTTCGTGTCGACGGAATCTGGGGCAACAAGATCCGCTCGCGTTTCTTTCGCGTACCGCGCGAGATTACCTTCGATCTGGACGCGGACTTGCACGGACAGTGGTACCCCGACCGGGTGAGGGAGCAAGGACGCATGATCCGGATTCGGCACATCGTCTACCACCTGAAATCGATACGCCGGGAAGATCGCCTCGAGCGGCGGGATTTTTACAATCGGATCGATCCCGATAGGCGCTTTCAGGCGGGCGGATACGATTACCTTGCGGACGAAGGACCGGATCTGCGCCTCGAAATCATCAGGAACGGCCGCGAGTATCGGTACGACACGCTCCCGGCGGATCTCGCGATGCTCCTCGGTGACGGCGACTAGGACCGGCAAACGCCCGGGCGACATCGTGGCCAAAGCGAATTGGACGACGTCCGGGCAGCGGTGCGCTCAGCGCACGAACAGCGCAATCGACTCGACGTGCGCGGTGTGCGGAAACATGTTGATCACGCCGGCGGCGGCGAGCGCGTATCCGTGGGTGTGCACCAGGACCTGCGCGTCGCGAGCGAGCGTGGCGGGATTGCAGGACACGTAGACGACTCGGGCAGGCACGCCGTCCCCAGGCAGCGCCTTGACGAGCTCGATCGCGCCCTCGCGCGGCGGATCGAGCAGCACGCGGTCGAGAGGTCCCAGCGCTTCCAGGCTCTCCGGCGTTGCAGCGAACAGATTGGCCACCTCGAACGTCGCCCGGCCCGCGAGGCCGTTGTGCACGGCCGTCTCCTGCGCGCGGCGGACCAGTCCCGCATTTCCTTCGACACCGACCACGTTCGCACCGCGGCGCGCGATCGGCAGCGTGAAGTTGCCGAGCCCGCAGAAGAAGTCGGCGATCCGCTCGCCCGGCTGCGGATCGAGCAGCGCGATCGCCCGCCGCACGAGCACGCGATTGATCGCCGCGTTGACCTGCGTGAATTCCGTCGGCACGTACGGAAACGTGAGGTCGAATTCGGGCAGCGCGTAAGCGAGCCGCGATGGCGCGGGACGCAGGAGAACGGCGCTTTCCGGGCCCGACGACTGCAGCCAGAACTCCACGTCGTGCAATTCGGCGAACGCCGCGAGCAACGCTTCGTCGGCAGGCGTCGAGCGGCGCGAGGATGCGCAGCACGAGGGCGCAAGCGGGCGCGTGTCGGTCGTGACCGTCCCCCATCGCCAGCTCGATCTGAGGCAGGCGGTCGCGCAGCGAGAGCTCGCCGACCAGCGTGCGCAGCTTCGGAAGCAGCGCGGACACCTTCGGCGGCAGGATCGCGCACGACGTCATGTCGGCGACGTAACTCGACTTCCGCTCATGGAAGCCGACCAGCACGCCGCCTTTCTTCGGGACGTGTCGTACGGACAGGCGCGCCCGGTGCCGGTATCCCCATGAAGGTCCGTGGATGGGCGGAAGGACCATCAGCGCCCGCACGCGACCGAGGTGCCACAATGCGTCCTCGAGCGCGCGCTGCTTCGCCGCGACCTGCGCGGCGGCGTCGAAGTGCTGCAGCGAGCAACCGCCGCACACGCCGAAATGGGGGCAGCGCGGGACCACCCGGGCCGGATTGGCGCGCAGGATCCGATCCGCACGCGCGATTTCGAAGGTCGGCTTCCGCTTGAGGGTCGTGATGGCCGCGCGCTCGCCCGGAAGCGCGCCTTCGACGAACACGGCCTTGCCGTCGATGCGTGCCACACCGCGGCCTTCCTGGTCGAGCGAGGCCACGTCGACAATCGACGGCGAAGCGGTGCGGATGGCGGAATCGGGCATGGACGGCGCACGGCGCGGAGCGAGCCATTCTACGTTGACGGCGTCGTCGCGTAGAATCTCCGCATGTTGATGCTTTCGCTCGATTGCTCGACCGAGTGGTGCAGCGTCGCCGTCGGTGACGGCACGCAGTGGCACGCGCGCGACGAGCACGCGGGGCACGCACACTCGGAGCGCCTGTTGCCGATGGTGCGGAGCGTGCTCGGCGATGGCGGGTTTGCTCTGGGACAGCTCGACGGGATCGCATTCGGTGCGGGGCCGGGGTCGTTTACCGGAATCCGCATCGGTTGCGGCGTTGCACAGGGGCTGGCACTGGGCGCCGATCTGCCGGTCGTTGCGGTGCCGACGCTCGAGGCGCTTGCGCAGGAGGCGCGGCGCGCCCACGGTTGGACCTCGGTCGTCGCCTGCCTCGACGCGCGCATGCGCGAGATTTACGTCGCCCTTTACGAGGCCGACGGCGACCATTGGCGCGCGCTGACGGAACCGGTGGCGTCGCCGCCGGAAACGCTGCGCCTGCCACCCCGGCAGGGCAGCGTCGGTGGCGCCGGGAACGGATTCGCCGCCTACCCGGCGTTGGCCGCGCAACTCGGACTGGCTGCGGTCGACGCCAGCCTGCGGCCGACGGCGCGGGCGATCGCCGAACTCGCCTTGCCGCGACTCGTTGCAGGCGAAGGCGTGGAAGCCGCCATGGCGCTTCCGCATTACGTGCGCCATCGCGTCGCGCTCACGACGGCCGAGCGCGAGGCGGGTGCGCGCCTTTGATCCCGCGATGGCGTCGAATCCACGCATGTTTCCCACGCGCTCGCCCGAGTGGCGGCCGCTGCGCGAAGGCGATATCGCCTATGTCGCGGCGCTCGAGGCGCAGATTCACGCAGCTCCGTGGACGCCGGGCAATTTTCGCGACGCCCTCGCGGCAGGCTACTGCGCGAACGTCGGCGTTCGCGAGGGGCGCGTCGTCGCCTACGGCGTCCTGATGCTGGCGCCGGGCGAAGCGCAGATCCTCAACCTCTCCGTCGTTCCGGACGCGCGCCGTGAAGGGCTGGGACGCCTGCTGCTGCGCCGGTTCGTCGACGACGCGCGCCGCCTCGGCGCCGAGCAGATCTTTCTCGAGGTGCGCGTTTCGAACGTCGCAGCCATCGCGCTCTACGCGGCCGAGGGATTCAGACCCGTCGGCCGCCGCGAAAGCTATTACCCGGCGATGAGCGAAGGCGCCGTTCGCGAGGACGCACTCGTCATGCGGCGGCCGGTCGTCCTGCCGCGGGCGATCTGATACGCCGGCGCCACGCGTTCCCCCAACGGCCATGGCGAAGCGCGACGACGTGCTCGAAGAGCTGGGGCTTTCTCCGGTCTGGAAATTGCGTGCGAGTCCGGCACGCGATGCCGGCGTCGCGGAGACCGGAATCTGCGCGTTCCGTGCCGGACGTTGCGCGTGTTCCCGAAACCGGCCGTCACGTCGCCGATGCGTCGCCGGAAGCGCGCGCCGCGCGAATCGCAGCGCTCGAGTGGCGCGACTTCGCGGCGGACGTCGACGCGTGCACGGCCTGCCCGCTCTGCCGCGGGCGGCGCAAGAGCGTTCCCGGCGTTGGCGACCCGAATGCCGAGTGGCTCTTCGTCGGCGAAGGTCCGGGAGCGGAAGAGGATGCCAAGGGCGAACCGTTCGTAGGGCAGGCCGGGAAGCTGCTGGACAACATGCTTGCCGCGTTGGGCCTGGCCCGCGGCGCCAACGTCTACATCGCGAACGTCGTGAAATGCCGGCCGCCCGGCAACCGCACGCCCGAACCCGCCGAAGCCGATGCGTGCCGGCCCTATCTCGACCGCCAGGTCGCGCTCCTGCAGCCACGCCTCATCGTCGCGCTGGGAAAGAGCGCCGCGACGACGCTGCTCGACGTGGACGCGACGATCGGCAGCCTTCGCGGGCGCGTGCACGACTACGGCGGCGTCCCGCTGGTCGTCACCTACCACCCCGCGTACCTGCTGCGCAATCTGCCGGACAAGTCGAAGGCGTGGGAAGACCTGCTGCTCGCGAGGCGAACCCTGGCGGCGCGCGGCTCCCCGCCGCGGGAGCTCACGGATACGTTACCCCGGTCTTGACACGGCGATGCTCGAACGGCAGCCGCTGCGACAGATCGCGGTGCCGAGCGCTCCGCCGCGTCACCGCTTGCAAACGGGGGCTGTCGGCCCCATTGTTTCGTCCGCGGGCCGGTTGCCCGCGCTCGCCACCGTTCCGGAGGACACATGATCCGCAAAGTTGCCGCCTTTCTCGCCGTCGCCGCGACGCTCGCGCTCGGCGGCTGTGGCTACAACGACCTGCAGCGGCAGGACGAAGGCATCAAGGCCGCCTGGTCCGAGGTGCTGAACCAGTATCAGCGCCGTGCCGACCTCGTTCCGAATCTCGTCAACACGGTGAAGGGTTACGCGGCGCAGGAGCAGTCGGTGCTCACGGAAGTCACCAACGCGCGGGCAAACGTCGGCTCGATCAAGGCGACTCCGGAGCTCGTCAACGACCCGGTCGCGTTCCAGAAATTCATCAAGGCCCAGGGCGAGCTGACCGGTGCGCTCTCGAAGCTGATGCTGGTGGTCGAGAACTATCCGCAGCTCAAGTCCGATGCGCTGTTCCGCGACCTGCAGTCGCAGCTCGAGGGCACCGAAAACCGGATCACCGTTGCGCGCAACCGCTACATCAAGTCGGTGCAGGAGTTCAACACCACCGTCCGGTCGTTCCCGACCAACCTGACGGCGATGCTGTTCAAGATGGACGTGAAGCCCAACTTCACCGTCGAAAACGAAGCCGCGATCAGTGCGCCTCCGAAGGTCGATTTCAACAAGGCCGCGGCCCCGGCAACCGCTCCGGCGGCGGCGCCTGCGCCGATGGCACCTGCCGCGCCGGCGCCGAAGACCGATGCGAAGGCGGGGGCGCAGGCCGACGACCTGCTGAAGAAGGGCTACTGAGCAGCGTCCGCGCGGGCGTCACCGTCGTGGACGAGAGACCGCGATCGTGTCGTCGTCGGCCCGCGCCGCCCGCTCTGACGCTCCCGCGAAGGGTGCCCCGACCATGCCCGTGCGATTGCGGGTGACCGCGGTGTGGCTTTCCATCCGGCGCACTGTTTTCCTGACGCTGGCGGCGCTCCATGCCATTCTCGCGCCGGCGCTCGCGGGCGCGCAGCCATGGGAGGCGGGAACCGATGGACTGCTGCCTGTCCCGCCCCTCGCTGCACACGTCACCGATCTTACGCAAACGCTGTCGGCAGCGGAAAGGCAGGCGCTCGACGCCAAGCTGTCCGACTGGGAGGCGCGCACGACGAATCAGCTTGCCGTGCTGATCGTGCCGACCACGCGGCCCGAGCCGATCGAGTCCTACGCGCTTCGCGTGGCCGAGAAATGGCAGATCGGCCGCAAGGGCAAGGACAACGGCGCGCTGTTTCTGGTCGCGAAGGACGACAAGAAGATGCGCATCGAAGTGGGTTACGGCCTCGAGGGCACGCTGACCGACGCGACTTCGCGCAGGATCATCGCCGAGACCGTGGCGCCGTTGTTCCGCGAAGGCAAGTTCGCTGCCGGCGTCGACGCCGGCGTGGTCCGGATCATCGGCGTCGTTTCCGAAGGCAGGCCGCTGCCGCCGCGGCAGGCGGGCAATGCCAACGTGCGGCATACCGGTGGCAGCTTTGACTTCGGCACGATGCTGCTGCTCCTCTTCATCGTCGTTCCGCTGGTGGGCAGCGTCCTGCGCTCCATTTTCGGCCGCCTTCTCGGCTCGACCGTCGGGGCGGGGATCCTCGGCGCCGCCGCGTGGTTCGTGGCCGGGTCGCTCGCCATCGCCGCGATCGCGGCGGTGGTCGGCTTCATCGTGATGATCTTCGCAGGCGCCGCCGGGACGATCGCGGGGCGGCGCGGCGGCGTCTTTCTTCCGGGCGGGTTCGGTGGTGGCGGCGGTGGCGGATTGGGGGGGGGCGGGGGCGGATGGAGCGGTGGCGGTGGGACCTTCGGCGGGGGCGGTGCCTCCGGCGGCTGGGACTGACGACGCGCAATGGAGAAGACGATGCCTCGGCGCAATTCCCACCGTTTCTTCCGCCATCTGGCGCATGACCACCGCAGCGCGCGACGTGCGTTTCCGCCCGCCGCGATCGCGCGAATCGAGGCGGCGATCGCCGAGGGCGAGCGGCACCATCGCGGCCAGGTGTGCTTCGTCGTCGAGGCCTCGCTGCCGCTCGTGCGAATATTGAAACGGCTGTCGCCGCGCGCGCGGGCGCTCGAGGTGTTCGGCGCGATGCGCGTCTGGGACACCGAGGAGAACTGCGGCGTCCTCGTCTACCTCCTTCTCGCCGACCGCGACGTGGAGATCGTCGCCGACCGCGGAATTCACGCCAGGGTGGGTGATGGCGCCTGGGAGGAGATCTGTCGCGACATGGAGGCGGCGTTCCGGGAGCGTCGCTTCGAGGCGGGCGTTGCCGCCGGGATTGCAAGGATCAACGCGCTGCTCGCCGGACACTTCCCGCGAGACGGCGCGGCAGGCGCCAACGAACTGCCCGACCGACCTGTCCTGATCTAGTAATCGCGCTCAGTTGCCGCCGCCCGCGCGGTCCATCCCGACGAGATGCAGCGAGTCGCCGCGGGCCTGGTTGGCGCGGTGGCGCAGCATCACGAGCACCATCGCGCCCGACACGAACAGCCCGAAGATGACGATCGCGACATTGATGCCGATCCCCGCTTTCAGCATGAGCGCGTAGATGCCGACCATGACGAGAATGCCGATGTTCTCGTTGAAATTCTGGACCGCGATCGAGTGCCCCGCGCCCATCAGCACGTGGCCGCGGTGCTGAAGCAGGGCGTTCATCGGCACCACGAAGAAACCGGCGCAGGCGCCGATCGCGATCATCAGCGTCGCGGCGACCGGCAGCGAGTCGACCGCGATCATCGAGATGACGACGAGCCCCATCGCGGCGCCGATGGGCAGAACGTCGACGGCGCGGCGCAGCGACACGAAGCGCGCGGCGACGACGGCGCCCAGCGCGATGCCTACGGCCACCACGCCTTGCAGGTAGGACGCACGCGAGAGGTCGAAGCCGAGCGCCGTGGCGGCCCAGGCGAGCACGATGAACTTGAGCGTCGCGCCGGCACCCCAGAACATGGTGGTCGTCGCGAGCGAGATCTGGCCCAGCTTGTCGCGCCACAGCAGGGCGTTGCAGTGCGCGAACTCGCGGATCAGGTAAAGAGGATTGCGGCTGACGATCCGGTGGTCGACGCCGGTGTCCGGAATGAACTTGTTGAAGATCGCGGCGATCACGTAGATGCCCATGATGACGCTGATCGCCGCCTCGGGAGGCGTCTCGATCCCGGTGTCGATCACGGGCAGGTCGAAGCCGAGCAGCGCGGTCGAGATCTTCGGCGAGACCAGCACGCCGCCGAGCAGCACGCCGAGGATGATCGAACCGACGGTCGTGCCTTCGATCCAGCCGTTCGCGACGACGAGTTGCTGCGGCGGCAGCAGCTCGGTGAGGATGCCGTACTTGGCCGGGGAATACGCGGCGGCACCCAGTCCGACGATGGCGTAGGCGATCAGCGGGTGAACGGTGAACATCATCATGAGGCAGCCGAACACCTTGACCGTGTTGGTGATCAGCATGACCTTGCCCTTCGGCATCGAATCGGCGAACGCGCCGACGAGCGGGGCAAGGATGACGTAGAAAATCACGAAGGACTGCTGCAGCGACGGCTGCATCCAGTCCGGTTCCCTCATTTCCTGCAGCAGGCGGATGGCGGCGATCAGCAGCGCGTTGTCGGCAAGCGAGCTGAAGAACTGCGCCGCCATGATCGTGTAGAAGCCTGCCTTCATCGGGCTTCCGGAACTGTCGTGACGATTGCGAAGCCTTTCGGACTTGCTTCCGCACCTGTGCGGGCGGCGATCCGGGCGCAGTTCACGCTGCCCGCCCGGCGGCATGGCGGGAGCGCGGCGAGGGCGGGCAATACGGAAATGCGATCAAGATCGTCCCGCTCCTTCCGCTTGCCGCCAGTCATCGCGTCTGCTTCGTTGCTCGGGGTGCGAGGATTTTCGACACCTGCTGCGCCTCGCGCCCCGCATCCATCGCCAATTCGACGAACGAAGCAAACGTGAAAACAAGCCCGAGAGGCTACCGGCGGGCGAAGGGCGGACGGCGGGCATTGGGTATAATCGGCGCGGCTTCGCGACGGCCCGCGCTTTATACCATGATTGGGGGTGGGCCGCAGCCACGCGGCCCTCTGCCGCGGGGCGCCGCAGTCACCTTTCCCGACAATCCGACACGCCGCCCACCGCCCGCACGCGCACCATGGCCCGCCCGCTGTTCGCCCAGGTCAACTTGACCGCGCTGCGCACAAATCTCGCGCAGGTGCGTGCGCGCGCGCCGAAAACGCAGGTGCTCGCGGTGGTCAAGGCCAATGCCTACGGTCACGGCCTCACGCGCGTGCTTCCCGCGCTCACCGACGCGGACGGGCTGGCACTCGCCGAGCTCGACGCGGCGCTCGCGCTGCGCACCGAGCACTACACGCGCCGGATCGTGCTGCTCGAGGGGTTCTTTGCGGAGGACGAGCTGCCGGAATTTGCGGCGAAGCGGCTCGCAACCGTCGTCCACCATCCGGAACAGGTCGCGATGCTCGAGAAGGCGCATCTCGAGCGGCCGATCGAGGTCTTCCTCAAGATCAACACCGGAATGAACCGGCTGGGCGTGCGCGCGGCCGACGTTCCGGCGCTGATCGAGCGGCTGACGCATTGCGATTCCGTCGCCGCAATGCGCCTGATGACCCACCTCGCGCGCGCGGACGAGGAGGACGGCGTCAAGGACCAGCTCACGGCCTTCGACGCAGCGTGCAAGGGATTCCCGTACCCCCGCACGATCGCGAATTCCGCCGGGATCGTGCGCTTTGGCGAAGTCGGTGGCGACATCGTTCGGCCGGGAATCATGCTGTACGGTGCGACGCCGTTTCCCTACGACACGGCCGAGGCGATCGGCGTGCAGCCGGTGATGACGCTGCGCTCCGAAATCATCGGGGTGCAGGACCTGAAGGCCAATGACAGCGTCGGCTACGGCGCGGCGTACACGGCGTCGCGCGCCCACCGGATCGGCGTGGTGGCCTGCGGGTATGCCGACGGGTACCCGCGCCACGCGCCGAACGGCACACCGGTCCTCGTGTGTGGCAAGAAGGTCCGCATCGCCGGGCGCGTTTCGATGGACATGCTCACCGTGGACCTCACGGACGTTCCGGAGGCGAGAATCGGCAGTCCCGTCGTTCTCTGGGGAGAGGGACTTCCGATCGACGATGTCGCGAGTGCGGCGGCGACCGTCGGCTACGAGCTGATGTGCGGACTCACGCCCCGCGTGCGGATGGTCACGACCAATGTCGGGCGGGTCGACCTTGAACTGTAGCGGCATCGTGGTCCAATAGCATCGAATTCGACCGCTTCAACTACAAAGGACGCCTTGTGTACACCGTCGTCACCGGCGCGGCAGGCTTCATCGGCGCCAATCTGGTCCGCGCGCTGAACGATCGGGGTGTCACCTCGATCCTCGCGGTCGACAATCTTGCCCGTGCCGACAAGTTCGAAAACCTGGTCGACTGCGACATCGCGGAGTATCTCGACAAGGACGAATTCCTGGCGCGCCTCGTCGACGGCGATTTCGACGACGACATCGGCGCCATCCTGCACCAGGGAGCCTGCTCGGACACGATGGAGACCGACGGCCGGTACATGATGCGCAACAATTACCGGTACTCGGTTTCGCTGCTCGAATGGTGCCAGGACAACGACGTGCCGTTCCTGTACGCATCGAGTGCGGCGGTCTACGGCGGCGGGCGCGAGTTCCGCGAGGAACGCGCGTGCGAGGCGCCGCTCAACGTTTACGGATATTCGAAGTTCCTGTTCGACCAGTACGTGCGCGCGATGCTGCACGAGCGCACGGCGCAGGTCGCCGGTTTCCGCTATTTCAACGTCTACGGTCCGCGCGAACAGCACAAGGCCAGGATGGCGTCGGTCGCGTTCCACTTCTTTCACCAGTATCGGGCCGACGGCCGAGTCAGGTTGTTCGAGGGCTCGGATGGCTACGCTGCCGGCGAGCAGCGCCGCGATTTCGTCTCGGTCGATGATGTTGTAAGGGTGAATCTCGATTTCCTCGATCACCCGGACAGGAGCGGCATCTTCAATCTGGGCACCGGCGCCGCCGCAACTTTCAACGACGTGGCCTGCGCGACCGTCAACGCGTTGCGCAGGTCGGAGGGCAAGGCCGAGCTCGCGCTATCGGACCTCGTCGCTGCGGGCGCGATCACCTACGTCCCGTTTCCGCCGGCGCTCGTCGGCAAATACCAGAGCCACACCCAGGCGGACCTCACGCGGTTGCGCGCCGCGGGCTATCGGGCGCCGATGCAAAGCGTTGCCGAGGGCGTGTCGCGTTACGTCGAACGGCTGATTTCGCGGCCCGTTTCCTCCGCGTAACGTGAGTGGCGTGCGGCGGGGAGACACGCACGACGCGTGCTCCCGGCGGCCGCGCATCCACCCACTCGCTACGGAGGACTTCATGCAACGTCTGCTGCTGGCATTCGGGCTCGCCGTGTGCCCGCTGATCGCGCTTGCCGCAATCAACATCAATACTGCAACGAAAGATGAACTCGTGGCGCTTCCGGGGATCGGTCCTGCGAAGGCGCAGGCCATCGTCGACTACCGCAAGGCACACGGCCCGTTCAAGACGGTCGACGACCTGAAGGATGTCAAGGGCATCGGCGCCAAGCGCTTCGAGAAGCTGAAGCCCGAGCTCACGGTCACCGGCGCCACGCTCGCGAAAGCCGCCGGCAAGCCGGAAGCGAAGCCGGCCGTCCCGGTGCGTGCAGCCCAAGGCGAGATTACCCCGGCGTCGGGCAAGCGCGAACCTGTTGCGGGTTCCGGCAAGCCGTAGGCTGGTCGCTTCGGCGCCGGGGATCAGCGCCGAACTCCGCGGGCCGGCGTGCGGTTTCACCCGGCCCGCGTGCTGTTTCGCATTCGACGTCGATCAATCGCGCAAACTGTTGCGCTCGATCAAGGCAAGTTGTTGCCCCGTCAGGGGTCAACCCGTACGATGCTCGCGGCGTTAATGGCCTCGCGCTGCATGTTGCGAGGCGCCGGTGCGGCGCGTCCGCTCACATCCCCTACGGAGCACCCTGATGAAAAGGTTTCTGCTGCTGGTCGTCGCCCTGTTGTTCTCGAGCCTGGCGTGGGCCGCCGTCAACATCAACACCGCGACCAAGGACGAGCTCGACGTTCTGCCGGGTATCGGCCCCGTGAAGGCACAGGCGATCATCGATTACCGGACGGCCAATGGGCCGTTCAAGTCCCCCGAGGACATCATGAAGGTCAAGGGGATCAAGGAGGGCGAGTTCGCCAAGCTCAAGGGGCAGATCTCGGTGAGCGGCGCATCGGCCGCACCAGCGGTGGCGGCACCCGCAAAGACTGCGGCACCCGCCGCCGCACCTGTCGCGCCGGCGACGCCTGCCCCGGCGAAGGCCGCGTCGCCGGCGACGGCGCCTGCTGCACCGGCCGCTGCTCCCGCTGTGGCTCCTGCTCCGGCGGCGCCGACTCCCGCTCCCGCCAAGGCTGCCGCTCCCGCGCCTGCTCCCGCCGTCCCTGCCGCGAAGGCCGAAACGCCCAAGGCCGCTCCAGCCCCGGCGCCCGCACCTGCTGCGCCTGCAGCCCCCGCGAAAGCCGAAGCGACGAAGGCCACCCCTGCAGCCGCGCCCGCAGCCAAGCCGGAGCCCGTGAAGGACGACAAGAAGCCGGCCGCGACAAAGGACGACAAGAAGGCGGCCGCCGCCAAGGACGAAAAGCCCGCAAAGGCCATGACACCGGCGGAAGAGAAGGCCGCGAAGGACAAGGCCGCGAAGGAAGAGAAGGCCGGCGAAGGAAGAGAAGGCCGCGAAGGACAAGGCCGCCAAGGACGGCAAGGCGACCAAGGACAAGGATGCCAAGGAAGAGAAAGCGGCGAAGGACAAGGCCGCAAAGGACGCCAAGTCCACCAAGGACGACGCACCGAAGAAGTAATCGGCATTCACGATGCGACGAGACCCCGCCTCCTGGCGGGGTCGTCGTTTGTGCGGGCGCCAACGCGGAAAGCGCTTGCCATCACCTTCGCGCGCGGCGGGGAGCGCGAAGCAGCCTCGGCTACAATGTTCTCGAAGGCAACCGCGCCCGCATGTATCCCACGCTCGCCCACACCGTCGGCAATACGCCGCTCGTCCGCCTGCAGCGGCTGCCGGGATCCACGTCGAACGTCGTGCTGGCCAAGCTCGAAGGCAACAACCCCGCGGGTTCGGTGAAGGACCGTCCGGCGCTCTCGATGATCGAGGAGGCCGAGAAGCGCGGCGACATCCGGCCGGGCGACACGCTGATCGAGGCGACCTCGGGCAACACGGGAATCGCGCTCGCGATGGTCGCCGCGATGAAGGGCTACCGGATGATCCTGGTGATGCCCGACAACCAATCGCAAGAACGCCGGCAGTCGATGGGGGCGTTCGGCGCCGAGCTGGTGCTGACGCCCAAGGCGGGCGGCATGGAGAACGCGCGCGACGTCGCCGAGCGGATGCGCGCGGAAGGCAAGGGCATCATCCTCGACCAGTTCGCAAACCCCGACAACCCGCTTGCGCACTACCGCGGCACGGGACCTGAGATCTGGCGCGACACAAAAGGAAAGGTCACGCATTTCGTGTCGGCGATGGGCACGACCGGAACGATCATGGGGGTCTCGCGCTTCCTGAAGGAGCAGAACCCCGCCGTCACGATCGTCGGTGCGCAGCCGGAAGAGGGGTCGCAGATCCCCGGCATCCGCAAGTGGCCCGACGCCTACCTGCCGCGCATCTTCGATCGCCGTCGTGTTGACCGCGTCGAACTCGTGTCCCAGGCGGACGCGGAGGCGATGACGCGGCGCCTGGCGAGCGAGGAGGGCATCTTCTGCGGGGTGTCGGCGGGGGGAGCGTGCGTCGTCGCGCTTCGCGTCGCACGCGAGGTCGAGAATGCCACGATCGTCTTCGTCGTCTGTGACCGCGGCGATCGCTACCTGTCGACCGGCGTGTTCCCCGGCTGAATGCGAATTCTTCGGCCGCAGGCATGACGCCGATCCTCGTTTTCGACATCGAAACGGTGCCCGACATCGCGGGACTTCGCCGCTCGCGGCAGCTCCCCGCAGAGCTTCCGGACGCTGCGGTGCAGGACTGGTTCACGCAGCAGCGGCGCGCGCAGACCGGCGGCGATTTCGCGCCGCATCACCTGCAGAAGGTCGTCGCCATCGCCTGCGCGCTGCGTGACGGTGCCGGCTTCAAGATCGCGTCGGTCGGGAATCCGGACGACACCGAACCCGAGCTCATTCGCCGGTTCTTCGACCTCGTCGACAAGTTCACGCCGCAGCTCGTGTCGTGGAACGGCGGCGGATTCGACCTCCCGGTGCTGAACCAGCGCGCGCTGATCCACGGCGTGACGGCAGCCCGCTTCTGGGACTGGGGCGACGACGACCGCGAATTCAAGTGGAACAGCTATCTCGGCAGGTACCACACGCGCCACCTCGACCTGATGGATGTGCTCGCCATGTACCAGCCGCGCGCATCCGCCGGGCTCGACGCGATGGCGCGCCTCGCCGGTTTTCCCGGCAAGCTCGGAATGGACGGCAGCGAAGTCGACGCTGCGGTTCGGCAGGGACGGCTCGAGGAGGTCCGCCGCTATTGCGAGACCGACGTGATGAACACGTATCTTCTCTATCTGCGCTTTCGTCTGCTGCGCGGCGAGCTCTCCGCCGGCGAGTACGCGAAGGAAGTGTCGCTTGCGCGCGAGAAGATTGCGGCTGCAGACGCGCCGCACTGGCGCGAATTCATCGCGGCGTGGGACGCGAACGTCGTGTAATGGGATCGATATTGCGCGGTCGCGATTGCCGCGACCTTTCGGCTTCTCACGCGCGCAGGAATCCGACGGGCGCGAACTTGCCGCCCAGCGTCGCGGCCGAACGCGAGTTCCACCAGCGCTCGAGCACGGTCGCGTAGACATTCCGGAAGTCCAGCGCGTAGCCGGTGTTGCCATCGCCGCCGAGGCGATTGAGCGAGGGTTGCTCACCGTAGAATCCGCCGGCGACCTGCCCGCCGATGGCGAAGTGGACGTTCGCGGTGCCGTGGTCCGTTCCGTTCGACAGGTTCTCCTTCGGGCGCCGGCCGAATTCGGCGTAGGTCAGCAACAGCGTGGTGTCCCAGCGGCCGAGCTCCTCGAGCGCGGACTTGAGCGCGACGATTCCCTGTGCGACCTCGCCGAGCAGCCGGGACTGCGTGGCCGGCTGTCCGCTGTGCGTGTCGAATCCCGAAAGCGTGACGCGCACGACCGCCACGCCGCCGGGATTGGCGATCACCTGGCTCGCGGTCCTGATCGCGCTGCCGAATGGGCCCGCGGGAAATTCCGTCCTGAAGGCATGGCGCGCATCGAGATGCGACGCGGCCTGCACGATGTCCGCTTCGACCTTGAGAATGTGCTCCAGCGCCTTGTTGCGCGACTCGCCCGTCGACGACGCGAGCCTCGCCTGGCGCAGGAACTGGTCGGTATTGGCGAGTGCGACGGCACGGGTGCCGCCTCCGGCGAGCGGGCCGAGATCGTTGGACCCGATGACGACGCCGTCCGCCGCGAACGCACGCGGCGTCGGAGCGGCCGCGAACGCCCGCGTCAGCCAGCCGTCCGCCAGATACTCGTCGCTCTTCGACGCGGTGTCCCAGATTTCGATCGAGCGAAAGTGTGACAGGTTCGGATCCGTGTAACCCACGCCCTGCAGAATGGCGAATTGCTGCGCCTTCCACACCGGCAGCAGCGGCGCCAGAGACGGATGAAGACCGGCGCGGTCGGAAAGCTGCACGACGGCATCCCGCGCGACCGAGATCTTCGGCCGCAGCGCGTAATACGCCGGATCGCCAAACGGGACCACGGTATTGAGGCCGTCGTTGCCGCCCTTCAATTCGATCAGCACAAGCAGGTTGCGGTAACCACCACCGGTGGGTGCGGCGGCAAATGCGACGCTGGCGGCAGATCCGCCGACTGCGCGGAGCGCGGCGGCGGAGAGCGCGGTGCGAATAAACGTGCGTCGTTTCATGGGGGGAGGACGGTCACTTGAGCTGGTAGGCGGCATCCAGAAGGATCGCGTGGACGAGCGTGCGCGAATCGGCATCGAGGTAAGGTGGCTGCTGCGGCGCCGTCGCGAGGAGCAGCCGCTGCGCCGCGCGTCCCCGCTCCGCGGCGGTCGCCCCCGGAAACTGCGCGATCCAGCGTGCGCTGTCGAAGTCGAGGCTCGCGAGTCCGCGCTCCATTTGCCGGGCGAAGCGTTGTTGGCGAATCGTGTCGTCGTCGGCAGCACCCTGAGCGGTGATCGTGCGGTCCGAAGCATTGCGTCCCATGTCCGCCGAATCGCGACCTGCCGCGACCTGCATCGCGAGCGTGTCGGCGGTGCTCGCGCGAGTCAGGCGATCGAGATACTGCTTTCGCGCAAGGAGGGTCGTCGTGTTGATCCACACTTCGCCGCCGGGCCAGCCCTTGACGTTCGGCGGCGACATCAGGTTCTGGCCCATGCCGGCCGCGGCAATGGCGAACGGCAGCGCGGTCCCGGGCGCGAGATCGAGTTGCCGGAGCGTGCCGACGACGACCTCGACCGGCGATTTCACCAGCACGCCGCGGTTGGCAGGCGCATAGAAAGCGTCGGTCAGAAGGAGTTCGCGCACCGCGACCTTGATGTCGTAGCTCGACTCGCGGAAGCGGCGCGCGATGCGTGCGATCTCCTTCGCGTCGGGGTCGGGCGAGACGAACTCGCGCCACAACTTGGCGGTGACGAATTCCGCGGTCTCCGGACGTGCGAGGAGGATGTCGAGCACGGCATCGCCGTCGAGGCGTCCGCTCCGGCCGAGAACGACCTTGACGCCGTCGTCGTGCAACCTCGGGCGGAAGACGAACACGCCGGATTCGCGGTCGAGACTCCAGCCGGTGAACGCGCGTGCGGCCTCCTTCACGTCCTGCTCGGAATAGCGTCCTTCGCCGAGCGTAAAGAGCTCCATCACCTCGCGCGCGAAGTTCTCGTTGGGCGAACCCTTGCGATTCTGCGCGCTGTCGAGATAGACGATCATCGCCGGGTCCTTGGCGATCGCGTGCAGGAAGGCGCCGAAGCTGCCCAGCGCGTGGTCGCGCAACGTCGCGTTCTGTCCGTACATGAGACGCGCAATGCGAACCTTGGGCTGCGCCGACACGAAATGGTTGTGCCAGAAGAGCGTCATCCGCTCGGTGAGCGGCGACGGCGTGACCAGCATCTCCTGCACCCACCACGCGCGGATCTCGAGGCCCTCGCGAATCTGCTGCTGCCGGAAGGCCTTGCGCTCGGCTTCCGATGCGCTTTCGCCGCGCGGGGGGCGCATAGGCGACGTGTCGATGGCGGATGCCGGCGGCGGCGTAACGGCGGTTCGGCGGGTCTCGCGCAGGAGCTTGTCAACCGCCTCGCCTCGCGTCAGGGCTGCGTAGGCGCGGACCTCGGCGTCGGTGGGTCCGAATCCGGTGCGGGCGAGGAGATGCCGGGCGTCGTCGTAACCCAGAACCGCATTCGGCGCGGCCAGCGCCGGTACGCTGGCGCAGACCAGCAAGGCGGCGACAAGATATACGGTGACGGCCAGTATCGTGCAGGGGGTTATGTCGCTTCGCATCGCGGCTCGCATTGCATTTCCGGGCGCCGCAATGTCGCGACTCCCTTCGGTATGCAGTCCTCAACGCGGCAAGGTACGCGCCTGTTGACGCGCCGTCTGTCGCAACATGTAACAGAGGATTTCGCTATGGCGGCGGCCTTCGGTCGGTGGACTACAGCGTCACGGTGCCGCGTCCCAGCTCGATGACCTGCCCGGACACCAGGATTCGCCGGTCGGCAGTCACTTCGAGCCCGAGCCGGCAGGGCCGCGCCACTTGGTCGCCTTGCGAAACGGCGATGCGCGTCGGCAACGGCGCGCCGGTCGCGAGCAGCCAGCCGCCCAGGTTTGCGCACGCCGATCCGGTGCCGGGGTCCTCGATGACGGCGCCGTGCTTGGGAAAGAAGAAGCGGGCCACCAATCGCTGCACGCCGTCCACCGTGCCATCCTGATCGTCGTCCGGCGCCCACAGATAGGCCATTGCGCGAGTGCCGTTGCTGCCGTAGGTCTGCATGAGGTCAGGACGCGGCGCGGCACGGCGCACCGCATCGGCGGTGGAGATCGGTATCACGAGCTGTTCGGATCCGGTGTCCACCCACAGCGGCGGCTGTGCGGGGTCCGGCGCCACGTCGGTCATCGTCGAGCGCCAGCATCGCCGCAAGCTGCGCGCGCGTGGCCGTGGCCGCGCGGTGCTTCGGCGCATTCGCCGACAGCGTCCACCGGTCGCCGCGCGCGGAGACGGGGATCACGCCCGCGCGCATTTCGAGCGTCACGTCATCGGGCGCGGCGGCAAGTGCGCGAACGACATGCGCGGTGCCCAGCGTCGGATGACCGGCGAACGCCATTTCGAAAGTGGGGGTGAAGATGCGAACCTTCGCGATTGCGACGGACGACGGCAGCACGAACGTCGTCTCCGAGAGGTTGAACTGCAGCGCCAGCGCCTGCATCGTCGCATCGTCGAGCCCGCGGGCATCCTCGAAGACGCAAAGCGGATTGCCGGCGAGCGCCGTTTCCGCGAAGACGTTGACGAGCCGATAAGCGTAGTTGGGCACGGGCCGATCTCCGAAAGTGAATGGGCGCGGTCAGGTCGCGCCGAGAGCGCGCACCGATTCGTCCAGCGATTGCGCCAACGCGCGGAACGCGTCATCGTCGACGGCGAAAGGCGCGACGACGAGCGCGTCGCGGTAGCGCGGAAAATTGCGCTCGATCGCGCGGGCGTACGCGGGATCGTAGTGTTGCGCGAGGAGCTCGCCGACGAGCGTATCCCAATCGCCTGCGGCGGCCGTCGCGTTCCACCGGTCGATCGTCTTTCGACCGTGCAGCGGAACGAGGTGGGCAAGCCGCGACGAAAGCGTTGCCGGCTCGGCGAGATAGTGCACGTATTCGTCCTTGAGAAGCGCGACCCGCAGAGGCGCCGGCGTGTCGACGCGGATGCAGTGGGCAGAGCGCATCGCCGCGAGAAGCGCGTCGGGCACCTGCACCGTGCCGATCTTCTTGCTTTCCGATTCGACGTAGACGGTACGTCCCGCATCGAAGCGCAGGAGCGCGACCGCGAGCTCGCTGTCGAACGTCTTTTGCGTCGGCTGTCCTTCGTCGGGCAAGTCGCCCAGCAGGGATCCCCGGTGCCTTGCGAGCGTTTCGAGATCGAGGACCTGCGCGCCCAGGGAGGAGAGCGCGTCCAGCAACCGGCTCTTGCCGGACCCTGTCAGGCCACAGACGACTTCGAACCGGAAGCGAGCCGGAAGCAGGTCGAGCTGCGCGATCACATGCCGACGCCAGGCCCGATACCCGCCTTCCAGCTGGACGGCACGCCAGCCGATCTCATTCATCAGATGCGTGAGCGAGCGGCTGCGCTGCCCCCCGCGCCAGCAGTAGACGACGGGCGACCAATGGCGGGATTTGCCGGCAAACGGTCCTTCGAGCATTGCGGCGATGTTGCGCGCGACGATCGCCGCGCCCGTTCGCTTGGCGGCGAAGCCCGATTCCTTCGCGTACATCGTGCCGACCCGCGCCCGCTCGGCGTCGTCCAGGACGGGCCGGCTTTCCGCGCCCGGAATGTGGTCCTCAGCGAACTCCGAGGGCGAACGGACGTCGACGCGATCCGGATACGAGGCGAGCGCATCCACCGTGATCGTCCGGCCGTCGCGGGGAGGGCCATCCGCCGCCGGCGCGTGCGGTCTCATCGCGCTTTCGCGAGCAGCGGCGAGAGCACCGGCCATACGTTGTCCAGCAGCTTCACCTGCGCTGCTGCATTCGGGTGGATGCGGTCGGCCTGGAACCACTCTTCGGACTCCGCGAATCCGGCAAAGAAGAAGGGAACGAGCGCCGCATTGTGCGACTTCGCGACGTCGCCGAACAACGCGGTGAATTCGCGCGTGTACGCGGCGCCGTAGTTGGGCGGGAGTCTCATGCCGACCACCAGCGCCTTGGCGCCGGATTTCTGAACGGCGGCGACCATCGCGCCGAGATTGTCTTTCGTCGAATGCAGATTGCCGCCGCGCAGACCGTCGTTCGCTCCCAGCTCGACGACGACGACCGCCGGCCGGTGCTGCGCGAGCAATGCCGGCAGGCGCGCGCGGCCGCCGGCCGTGGTGTCTCCGCTGATGCTCGCGTTGACGACGCGCCAGGGGACGTGCTGCTGGTCGATTCGCGCGGCGAGCAGGTCGACCCACCCCGTGCCTTTGGTGAGGCCGTAGCCCGCCGAAAGCGAATCGCCCACGACGAGCAGTGCCGGTGCGACCGTTTCGGCGCACACGGGCGCGGAAATCGCGAACGTGATGGCGGCGGCGATTCGGATGGCGAATCGAAGGGCGGAACGACGCGAAAGGGTCATGGGCCGTGCGTGGGCCATTGGCGAGCCGAGATTGTAGTGGTTGGCGAGGGCGGCCGCGACCCGCAGGGTAGAATGACCAGCGAATGACCGGATGCGGGCACCTTGTCATTGACCGCACTTCTCGAGACCGGGTTCCCGCCGCCAACGATGCACATCGATTGCGTCACCCTCTTGCAATTGCCTTCCGACGCCTGCATTTGCAATCGGTAGCGCGCGCGAACATCGCCTGCCGACCCGCTTTTCCCGCTCCGATGCAGCAACCGATCCTCCGCGCAGATGGCCTCACGAAGATCGTGACCAGCGGCGAAGCGCCGCTGACGATCCTCGATGAGGTGAGCTTCGAGGTCGATCCCGGCGAGTCGGTCGCCATCGTCGGCGCTTCGGGGTCCGGCAAGACGACGCTGCTGGGACTTCTCGCCGGGCTCGATCGCCCGAGCGGCGGCGAAGTCTGGCTCGACGGTGTCGCGCTGTCCGCGCAGGACGAGGACGCGCGCGCCGCGCTGCGCCAGCGCCTCCTGGGCTTCGTGTTCCAGTCGTTCCAGCTGCTCCCGGCGCTCACCGCACTCGAAAACGTGATGCTGCCGCTGGAACTCGCCGGCGCCGCGGATGCGCGACCGCGCGCCGCCGAATGGCTCGACCGCGTGGGACTTGCGCGCCGTCGCACGCACTATCCGAAGCAGTTGTCCGGCGGCGAGCAGCAGCGGGTCGCGATTGCGCGCGCGTTCGCCGGCGAGCCGAAGCTCCTCATGGCGGACGAACCCACGGGCAATCTCGACAACGCGTCGGGCATCGAAGTCGCGGAATTGATGTTCCGCCTCAATCGCGAGCGGGGCACGACGCTGCTGCTCGTCACGCACGACGCCGGCCTCGCCTCGCGTTGCGCGCGGCGCGTGTCGCTTGCGGCCGGGCGCCTCGTCGGCAACGAGCGTTCGGCCGCGGCGGGCTGACGACATGCAGTCGCTGAAGCTCGCGCTGCGGATGCTCTCGCGCGATTGGCGCGCGGGCGAGCTCACGGTGCTCGTCGCCGCGATCGTGCTCGCGGTCGGCAGCGTGGGCACCGTGGAATTCTTCGCCGACCGCGTCAAGACGGCACTGACGCGCCAGGCGAACCTCCTGCTTGGCGCCGATGTGCTGGTGTCCGGTGACCGCGCGTTGCCGCAGTCGATGACGGACGAGGCCCGTCGGCGCGGGCTCGCGTCCACTCCCGCGCTCAAGTTCAACAGCATGGTGCAGCGCGCCGGCGCGGATGCAGGGGGCGGTGCGGTGCTTGCGGACGTCAAGGCGGTGTCGTCCGGTTACCCGCTGCGCGGCGCGATCATGCTTGTCGATGCCCGGTCGCCCGATGGCGTCGCCGCGCCGGGCATACCGCCGCGCGGAGAAGCATGGCCCGACATGCGTCTTGCCGCGCGGCTGAGCGTGAAGGCGGGCGACTCCATCACCGTGGGCGAAGCGACGCTGAAGGTCGGTGCCATCGTGCAGCAGGAACCCGAAGTGGCGAGCGGGCTTCTCTCCATCGGGCCGCGCCTCCTCGTCAACCTGGACGACGTCCCGGCGACCAACCTCCTGCAGCCGGGCAATCGCGCGACGTGGCGGCTCCTCGTCGCGGATCTCTCCAACCGCGATCGGCTCGATCCGTATCTCACATGGCTTGTCGGGCGAGCTCAAGCCTGGCCAGCGAATGGAGAACGTGCGCGACCTGCGGCCGGAGATCCGGCAGACGCTCGAGCGCGCCGACCAGTTCCTGGGACTCTCGTCCCTCGTTGCGGTGGTGCTGGCCGCCGTAGCGGTCGCGCTGGCGGCATCGCGCTATCTGCGCCGCCATCTCGACACCGCGGCCATGCTCCGCTGCTTCGGCGCTTCGCGCGGCCGGACGCTTGCGCTCTTCGTGACGCAATTTGCGATTGTCGCAGTCCTTGCGAGCGCGTTGGGCATCCTGCTGGCGCTTGCGGGGCAGCAGCTGCTCGTGACGCTGCTTGCGTCGATTGCCGCCGGCGATCTCCCTCCACCCGGCATCGTTCCCGCGCTGGCTGCGTTTGCGACCGGGATCCTTCTTCTCCTGGGATTTGCGTTGCCGCCGTTGATCGCGCTTGCCGGTGCACCGCCGCTGCGCGTCCTTCGCCGCGACCTGCCGCGCCCGCGCCCCGGCGGCATTCTGGCCTACGCGCTCGGTGCCTCGATGATCGCGGCGTTGATCGGCTGGCAGGCGCAGGACGCGAAGACCGGCGCGATCGTCGTTGCCGGCATCGGCGGATTGCTCGCGGCGGCGGCGCTCACCGCGTGGCTCCTGGTGGTGTTGCTGAAGCGCCTGCCGCAACGCGGGGTGACGTGGCGATTCGGTCTCGCCAACCTGCGGCGGCGGCCGCTCGCATCCAGCCTGCAGATCGGCGCGCTGGCGCTCGGGCTCATGGCACTGCTGCTGCTCACGGTGGTGCGCGGCGATCTGATCCGGAACTGGCGCGCGAGCCTGCCGCCGGACGCGCCCAACCACTTTCTCGTCAACGTTCTGCCGGACCAGGTCGACGGCGTGCGCGCCGCGCTGAAAGCAGGTCACCGGAAGCGACGCCGCGCTTTTTCCGATGGTTCGCGGGCGACTCGTTGCCGTGAACGGAACGAAGCTCGACACCACGAAGTACAAGGACACGCAGTCGCGACGGCTTGCCGAGCGCGAATTCAACCTGTCGTGGGCGACCGAGCTGTCGAAGACCAATCGCGTCACTTCGGGAAAATGGTTCGGCAGGGCGACCGGCACCGATGCCGGCATCTCGATGGAGGAGGGTATCGCGAAGCAGCTGCAGCTGAAGCTCGGCGACGCGCTGACGTGGGATCTCGCGGGTGCGACGGTCACCGCGAAGATCACGAGCCTGCGCAAGGTCGAGTGGGACAGCTTCCGCCCCAATTTCTTCACGCTGTTCGCGCCGGGGGTGCTGGAGTCGATGCCGGTGACCTATCTCGGCGCGGTGCGCGCCCCCGAGGGCCCGCAATCGGGCGCGTGGCTTTCCGCGCTCGTCCAGCAATTTCCGAACGTTCTGGCGATCGACGTCGGCGAGATCATCCGGCAGGTGCAGGCGATCATGGAGCAGGTCGCGCGCGCGGTCGAGTTCGTGTTCCTGTTTACGCTGCTCGGCGGCATGCTGGTGCTGCAGGCGGCGATCGCCGCCACCCAGGACGAGCGCCGGTTCGATGCCGCGATCCTGCGCACGCTGGGTGCGTCGCGCGTTCAGCTTCAGGCGGCGCAAGTCGCCGAGTTCCTCGTGCTGGGCTCGCTCGCCGGCCTGCTCGCGGCCGCGGGTGCGACCGCGATCGGCTACGTGCTGTCCGACCGCGTATTCCAGATCCCGTTCGCCTGGAATCCGTTCGTCTGGCTCTATGGGCTCGGCGGTGGCGCGGTGGCGGTGACGCTGGCGGGCTGGCTCGGGACCCGCGGCACGGTGCGGCATCCGCCGCTCGAAGTGATTCGTCAACTTGGCTAGCGTTGCGGAACATTCAGGCCGTCCCGATCCGGAAATGAGCGAAACCGAAACCGGTGACGAGGCTCCGGAGCCGACGCCCTACGTACGCCTTGGCGGGGAATCCGGCGTGCGTGCACTGGTCGACCGCTTCTACGATCTGATGGAGCTCGACCCGCAGTTTTCGGCGATTCGCACACTCCACGCGCCGAGCCTCGACGCTGCCCGCGACAAGCTGTTCCTCTTTCTCTCGGGGTGGCTGGGCGGCCCGCCCGTCTACGTCGCCAAGTACGGCCACCCGCAATTGCGCGCGCGGCATCTGCACTTCCCGATCGCCTGCAGGGAGCGCGACCTGTGGCTTCTGTGCATGCGGCGGGCGCTGGCCGATGTCGGAGCCAGCGACGAATTCGCCGGTGCGCTGATGCGCGCGTTCTTCGGCACCGCCGACTGGATGCGCAACCGCGACGATTGAAGTCGCGCCGGATTCGATGGGCGCGCGCAGGACATTGGCATAGCGGAGCGCTTCGTTGCTTGTCCGAATGCGTCGAGCACGAAGGCCGACTGTCGCGTACAACGCTCGCGTCGAATGTCGGACCATGCGGGACGACCCTTCGCGCACGGTGCGCACGCCGTCCGTTGGCGCTTCCGCTTCGCATGGGCGAACGCGACGCATTGTCATTTTGCTTCCGGTAGCAATCTTGACTTCGGTCATCACGGCGCGAACGACGGGCGAGTAGATTTATCTGTAGGTCTGGCTGTGAACTGTTTGGTGGTAGCGGCTGCGTGGCGCCGAGATGTCCCGGTGATGTGCGCTGCAATCCCGCCTGGCCGGGCAGGACGATGTCGACGAAGAACAATATCAAGGCGATCGCGGAATTGCGCGTGCGCAGTTCGGCACGGCGCGCGCGAGGCGCGGCGATCGTCGAATTCGCGCTGGTCGCGGCGCTGTACTTCGTCTTGATTCTCGCCGTGGTCGAGTTCGGCACCCTGTTCTGGGTGAACCTGACGATGCAGCACGCGGTGAGAGAAGGAGCCCGCTACGCCATTACCGGGCGGAGCGACCTCGGTCCGTCGCGGTACGAAGCCGTCATCGCGAAGATGAAGGACCAGTCGATGGGGCAATGGGACGCGGTCTCCCCGGTCATCTCCATCACGATCAACAACGGCGCGCCCAAGGATTACTCGAACTCCGGCAGCTATAACACCGGAATGTTCGGGAATCCCGGCGACATCGTCGTCTTCCGCATCAATTGCCGGTGGCCGCTGGTCACGCCGTTGCCGGCTCTTCTCAAGGTGGTGAACCCGACAGGTTCCATTTTTCCGGGCAACGTCTACCCGTTCAGCGTGGCGGCGACGATGCGCAACGAGGCCTTCCAGTGAAGAGGGTGACGCGCAAAGACGGCGGCTGGCGGAGTCGAGGCCTTGCGGCGGTCGAGTTTGCGTTGCTGCTGCCGGTGCTGGTCGTGCTGGGCCTCGGAGTCGTGGATCTCGCCCGGGCGCTGCAGGCGCAGGTCATCCTGATCAGCATCGCGCGCGAAGGTGCGAGCCTGGCGTCGCGTGCATCCCCCTATGACACGCCGACCATCATCACATCTCTCGCGGCGGCGACGCCGCCCCTCGACATCCTCACCAACAAGAATGGAATGATCTACATCACGGGAGTGATGGGGTCGAGGCAACCCGACGGCTCGATCAGGAACGTCGTCGTCAGCCAGTACCGCTGCGTTGCCGCCGATTGCGGCACGTATGCTCCCGCGAGTTCCGTCTGGACCTGCGGCAGCTGGAACGGAGGGACATGCAACGTCGCTAACCCGCCGCCGACCGCGAACGTCATGACCGGACTACTCGCCGACGGCGAATTGATCTACTCGGTCGAGGCGTACTACCGGTTCAGCATGTTCTTCGCGCCTGGGGACCTCGGGCGAGGCGTGCGCATGCCGCAGATCGGCCCCGACCTGCGTGCGATCAGCGTGATGTGACGCGGGCCAATCCGGAGATTTCCATGTCGACGTCGCAACCCGTCAGGAACGTTGGGCAAATCCTGATCATGACCGCGCTGATGATGATCGTCCTCATCGGAGCAGTCGGTCTCGCCGTCGACTCCGGGCTGGGGTACATCGTGAAGGCCAAGCTCAACTCGGCGGTCGATGCCGCCGGAATCGCGGCCGCCCGCGCGGTCGTCCAGGGCAACACGCAGTCCGAGCAGGAAGCGAGCGCAAGGGCCGCGGCGACCAATTTCTTCAATGCGAACTACCCGGCCGGCTATTACGGATCGACGCCAACGCTCGATAGCGTGAACCTTCAGTTCGACCAGGGCAAGGTCACCATCGACGTCGTCGCGACTGCCGTGGTGCCGGTGACCTTCATTCGGGTGCTGAACTTCGATCTGCTGACGGTGAAGGCGGAAGCGCAGGTCGTGCGTCGCGATCTCGACATGGTGTTCGTGATGGACACGACCGACTCGATGGTGGCCGTTGCGGGGCAGGTGAAGTCCGCCGCGGTTTCCTTTCTGCAGCACTTCAACACGACGCAGGATCGAGTCGCGCTCGTTCACTTCGCGCACGGCGCGGTCGTCGACGTTCCGTTCAAGGCAGACCAGAGTCGCGGGTTCGATCGAACGACGATGACCAACCGGATCAACGCCTACGGATTTGCCGGCTTCACGAACTTTTCCGAGGGCTTCTGGAACGCGCGCGACCAGCTCAACAACCACATCCTGCTTGCCAACCGCTCGAGCCTCCGTGTCGTCGTGTTCTTCTCGGACGGATCGCCGAACACGTTCGCGTCGTACTTCCGCTTCAATTCGGCGCCGGCGGGCTGCACCTACGACGCCAGCACCGCAGGCCAATTCCACGTGACGGGTGCGTTGCAGACCGCTGCCGCCGCAACCGGGAGTCCGGACGGCCTGTGGTACTTCGATCGGCAGACGCAGGCGCTTCCCGGAGGCTGCTACCGTGGGACGAGCATTGTCGGCTGTACCACCGGCTCATGCCTTACCGCCAGCGCCTTGCCCCAGTGGTACAACCCGCACGACCGTCTGGGCGAGACGGAGTTCGCCGTCGTGACCAACGCACCCCGGGTCGTCAGCAGCAGCACGTCGAGCGCGGCGAACGCGTACCGCAACGTCAATCGCGCATCGCGGAATCTTCCGGAGGCGATGGCCAGGAAATCGAGGCAGGAAGGCATCTATGTGTTCACGCTCGGCCTCGGATCGCATGTGCACGATGCGACCGGGCCGGACAATGAAGACGGAGAGTCCCTGCTGAAATGCATGGCGAACACGCCGGACTCGCTGGCCCGGTGCTACGCGCCAAGCGAGCCTGTCGGTACGTACTGCTGGGCGGCGGACGAGAACTACCTCAAGCCCTGCTTCGCGAAGCTCGCGTCGGAGATATTGCGCCTTACGAAGTAGCGGCCGTGTCCTCGTGGATACCCGAAAAATGGCACCAGGCAGCCCGGAGACTTCAGTTCGCGCACTCGCGCCACGCATGGACAGCGTCATCAATTCGCCGCTGTTCCATTTTGCGAGCGGCGCGCTGCTGGCGGAGCTCTACCTGCTTTTCGTGGCGGCACAGGTCGTGCAGTTCACGGAAACCGGCGACTGGAGCCTTCTCGTCTTCTGCGTTGCCCAGACCCTGGCGGCGACGTTTCTGTTCATACGCACGCCTCCACGGACTTTTTCGCAGAAGCCCCACGAGTGGTTGATCGGGCTTGCGGGAACCTTCGCGCCGCTGCTCCTCCGGCCAACGCCGGATTCGCTGTTTGCGTGGGCGCATTGGGGCCTGATCGCGGGAACCTGCATCGAGATGGCGGCGATCGCCTCGCTCAACCGAAGCCTGGCGGTAGTGCCGGCACTGCGGGAATTGAAGACAGGCGGCATGTATCGCCTCGTCAGGCACCCGATCTACGCCAGCTATTTCGTCACGCTGTCGTTCTACGTGAGTGCCAATTTTTCGTGGCGCAACGCCCTGGTCTGCATCGTTGGGATGGCATTGCTTCTTGCGCGCATGCGCCTCGAGGAAGCACATCTTGGCGGCGACGCGTCGTATCGCGCGTACCAGGAGCGAGTGCGCTGGCGCGTGATTCCCTATGTCTACTGAAACGGCCAAACGGCAATTGAATCATTCGAACTTGTGCCAAATGGGCCGCGATGCCGATCACCGAATGCGTTTGCCTGGCCGCTCGATGCCAACGTCATGGCCGCCGCAATCGACGACCACAATTGATCAATCAATCGTCATCGCATCGCGCCGCGATTGCTGTTCTGCACAGTTTGGAAATACGAGTGATTCGCGTGATCGAATACCTCGAAGCAGAAATCAAAGAGTGAAATCAGCGTTGCGGAATCAAACACATGTTTGACGCCCGTCAATCGCATTGTCGTGCGACCGCGCCACAATACGATTGTGGTTTTGTTGAAAAGGAAGTGATGAAACAACGAATCGTTTCGGCAGTCGGTAGGACTGCCGGAACCTGAAGCGGGAGGGCTCTTTCGGATACGGAGACTTTCTCGAAGCGGAGACGGCGACCTTGTCCAAAGGGAACAATGAAACTCGCGGGGTTGGTCCCCGCCGCAAGGCGAGACCAGGACTGTGAAAGGCTCGAACAACAGGAGTGGAAAATGAAGGCGCTGCTCAACAGGACTTCCAGTTTTATTCGCAACGAAGAAGGCGTAACGGCGATCGAATATGGCTTGATCGCCTCACTGATCGCGGTCGTGATCATCACGGCGGTGGCGTTGGTGGGCACCAACCTGACCACGGTGTTCAACTTATCGCGGGCAAGCTGGTACCACGTAAGTTCGGCCCCGCATTGGCGTCGAAAGACCACGGTCTTTCCCCCGAGCGAACGACGCCGGTGCTGGCGTGGACGAGGCGCAGATGAAACTGGCGTCTCCGACCTGGACCCGGATGTCACGTGACGACGATGGGGTAACGGCAATCGAATATGCGCTGCTCGCATCGCTCGTCGCAATGGTCGTTCTCGGGGGAATGATCGCACTCGGGGCGTCGATCAAGGATCTCTACGATTTCATCGCCAGCAAGATGCCCCCGGCTCCGTGAGACGGAGTGTTTGTCGAGGGCAGCGTCAGCACTGGGCGATGGCGAGGATGTCGTAAGTAACCTCGGGGTGCCGGTAGGCGGAACCGCGGGTCGACGACCTCGCGGAAGGAAGGGTGTCGGCAATGACTGGACGGACGTGTTGGGTAACGGGTTCTCTGGTGAAGGGTTGGTAGCCGTGGGCGAATCCTTCGCGATTCCGATGCGGTTTCTTGTCGTTGCCGCGCTGGTCGTCGTCGCGGCCGCGATCGACATCAGGCGTCACCGCATTCCCAATGGCCTGGTTCTTTTCGGCGCGATGGTCGGGTGCGCGCTCCAATTCGCGACATCCGGTTGGGGCGGGGTGATGACGGCCCTTGGCGGCATGGGACTCGGATTGGTCATGCTGGCGCCGCTCTATCTGATGGGCGCCATGGGCGCCGGCGACGTAAAGCTGCTGGCAATGGTCGGGTCGTACCTCGGTGCGGCCGGTGTATTCGCGGCCGCATTGCTCGCGTTCGTCGCCGGCGGTGTGCTCGCGGTTGCGGTTGCCCTCAGGCACCGTGCTTTGGGGCAGTTGATGGGAAACGTGAAGGTCATGGTGCTGGGTGCCGCGACCTCTGCCGTCAGTGGCACGGGGGCTTCGGTGGCAGCACCCGGGGAATCGGTCGGCAAGCTCCCTTACGCGGTAGCTATCGCACTTGGCACGGGCGCAGAAATCGTGCTCGAGCAGATGGGGAAGACGTTGTTCTGAACTTGCATTCGAGCCTGGGCGGCTTCGTGCATGCATGTCGCCCGGGAAACGAAGGTCGCCGGCCGAACGATGCCGGCATTGCGTGCAGCGGCAAGGCATGAGCAGTCAAGAAAGGGCGTGATCAAATGGCAATCGAGTCCTCCGCACAACGCGGCGGGATCGCGAGGTTGCCGACACGCGTCGACGCGGGCTTGCCTGCGGCGCCTCGGACCATCGAGGAAACGGGGCTCGAATTCCTGTTCCTCGTGGAACTGGTCACGAAGGTGCTGTTCGTCCGGGGCCAGGTCTCGCTCGTCGATCTTTCGTCGCATTTGAGGCTCATCGCTTCGGTACTCGAGGGTCTCCTCGGCTTCATGCGCGCCGAGCGGTTGTGCGAGGTGACGAGGCGCGGCAGCAACGACGGCGATGTCAGTTACCAACTGACCGACGCAGGTCGTCAGCGTGCGGTTGCGTACCTGGCGCGAAGTCAATATGCCGGGATCGCGCCCGTGAGCCTCAAGGCCTATTCCGACGCTGTCGAAGCGCAGGCGGTGACGAGTCTCATGGTCACGCGCGAGGATGTGCAACGGACCTTTGCCGACGAAGTCGCCAAACCCGCGGTCCTCGATCAGATCGGCCCGGCGCTGAACTCGGGCCGCGCGATATTTCTCTACGGGCCGGCGGGCAGCGGCAAGACCTACCTCGCCGAGCGGCTCCGTGGATTGCTCAAAGGGCGAATCGTCATTCCTCACGCGATCGCGATCGGAAACGAGGTCATCCAGATCTTCGATCCCCTCGTGCACGAGCCCGCCCCGATGGAGATCAGCAGTGCCGGCTCGATCGACCGGCTGTGGACGGGTGACGGGCGCTGGGTGTCGTGCCGACGGCCGGTGGTCGTGTCGGGCGGCGAATTGAAGCTCGCGATGCTCGACCTCGACTACGACGAGGGCGCGCGCTTTTACCAGGCGCCGCCGCACGTCAAGGCGAACAACGGAATCTACGTCGTCGACGATCTCGGACGGCAGCTGGTCGCGCCGCGCGACCTGATGAACCGATGGGTGGTGCCGCTCGACCGGCGCAAGGACTATCTGTCGCTGCGCACCGGTTACAAGTTCGTCGTGCCGTTCGACGTGATCGTCGTGTTCTCGACCAACCTCAAGCCCGGCGAGCTCGTCGACGAGGCGTTCCTGCGGCGCCTTGGCTACAAGATCTACCTGGGCCCGCTGTCGGAGGAGGAATACGGCGCCGTATTTCGCAAGGTCTGCGGCCAGCTCGCCATTCCGTATTCGGACGAGATGCTGCGCTACCTGCTGCGGAACCATCACGACCGCGAGGACAAGCCGCGGCTCGCCTGCTATCCGCGCGACATTCTTTCGCAACTGCGCGACTTCGCCGTTTACGAAGGCACGGCGCCGCAACTCACGGCAGCGAATCTCGATCGCGCGTGGCACAACTATTTCATCAGCGAATGAAGCACAACCAAGGCCCGAAATTCAGCGCCGGACGCCTGTCACGAGGTGGCGGGAATGCCCGTGCGACGGATCGGCGCGAACGCAGCGGGCGGAAAGCGGAGCGGGTCAGATGAAAAACACGAGAGCCCTGGTCATGATCGGCATTTCCTTCCTCGTCGCGCTGGGCGCGGTCTGGCTCGCCAAGCGCTGGGTCGACGAGCAGGGCGCACTGGGTACCTCCAAGCTGGCGGTCGCCGCGCTGGACGTCGAGATCGGCAGTCGCCTGACGCCGCAGCTGGTCCGGATGGCCGATTGGCCGTCTGCGAGCGTTCCGGCCGGTTCGATCACGAACGACGCCGAAATCGTCGATCGCGTCGTCCGGATCAATCTGCAGAAGGGCGAGCCGATTCTGGAGTCGAAGCTGGCGCCGAAAGGCACGACCGGAGGGCTGTCCGCCGTGGTGACCCCCGGCAAGCGGGCGATGACGGTTCGCGTGAATGACGTCGTCGGCGTGGCCGGCTTCGCGCTTCCCGGCAACTACGTCGACATCATCGTCAACACGCAGGACGAGAGCGGCGCGCAGGTGCCGGCCGGCGACAAGAGCGTCTCCAAGATCGTTCTCGAGCACATTCTCGTGCTCGCCGTGGCGCAGGAAGCCAATCGCGACGACACGAAGCCCAAGGTCGTCAACGCGGTCACGCTCGAAGTAACGCCCCAGCAGGCCGAAATTCTCGATCTCGGCAGAAGCGTGGGAACGCTGTCGCTCGTCCTGCGCAATCAGGTCGATCCCAGGCTGGCGCAGACCACCGGAACCAACAAGTCGATGTTGCTCGCAGCGCATCAAGTGGAGCAGGTATCCGCCACGAAGGCGGACTCCCAGGCAACGGCCGCACCTGCACCCGCGGTGAAGGTGGCGGCGAAGAAGTCCACGACACGACAGAAGATTGCGAGCGCGGGCGGAAAGTGCGTGGTGGTCATCACGGGAAGCGTAGTTTCGCGCGAATGCTTTTGAGCCCCGATGGCGATATCTCTCGGCAATCACGGGTCACGGAGTCACGACATGAACAAACAACGGCCGATCATCTCCCGCAACGCGATTCGTTGGACCGGACTGGCCGTGGTCGCGTGGCTCGTCACGCTCTCCTTTCTGACACGGCCGGCGGATGCGCAGACGGCCGTCGAGGCGGGCGTCGTCGCGGCGGGGACGAAGCCCGCGGCGGGAGCCGCGAGAGTGACGGCGGCCGCGGCACCGGCGAAAACAGCCGCCGCGGCACCGACGAAGACAGCCGCCGTTGCGCCCGCGGCGAAAACCACGACGCAAGCCGCACCGCCCGCGTCGGCAATGCCGCCAGCGCCGGCGCCGGTCGCCAGTGCGCCGGTGTGCGTGGGCGAGCTTCCGGGACCGCTTTCCGTGGCCGTGGTTGCGGGCAAATCGACGCTGCTGAAGCTTCCCGGTCCGATCACGCTGCGCACGCTGGGCGACGAGGAAGTCGTACAGGCCCGCCTGTTGAGTCCCGAAGCGCTGTACCTGCTCGGACTCGGCATCGGCGCGACGAACATGATCCTGCAGGACGCGGCAGGGCGTTGCACGATCGTTGACGTCTCGGTCGGCATGGACGGTTCCGCGCTGCAGTCGAAGCTCGCGCAGCTGATGCCCGGCGGCAAGGACATCGTGGTGACGGCCGCCGCCGACACGTTGGTGCTCACGGGAACCGTTTCCGACGTCATCGCCGTCGATCAGGCCGTCATGCTCGCCAATGCCTACGTGCGCGGAACGCTGGACAAGGGGCGGCTTGGCGCGAGCCAGGCGGGCGGCGATGCGAACGGCGGACGTCAGAGCGCACGTGTCGTCAACATGCTGAGCGTCGCGGCGCCGCAGCAGGTGCTGCTGGAAGTCAAGGTGGCCGAAGTGTCGAAGTCGCTGATCGACAAGCTTGGCGCGAGCCTCAACCTGCAGAAAGTGAGCGGTGGTTGGACGTACAGCATCCTGACGGATTTTCTCGTGGGCGGCGCCGGCTTGCTCGACGCGTTCCGCAAGGCGACGGGCGAATTCATCACCATCGACGCCGAAAAAAAGGACGGTCTCGTCAAGATCCTGGCGGAACCGAATCTGATGGCGATCAGCGGTCAGGAGGGCAGCTTCCATGCGGGCGGCACCGTGTATTTTCCGGTAACGCAGAGCGGGACCTTCGGCGCTGCGCCGACGATCACGCTGCAGCCGGAAGATTTCGGCGTCAAGCTCAAGTTCACGCCCACCGTCCTCGAAGGCGGCCGCATCAATCTCCGGGTAACGCCCGAGGTTTCGGAACTCGCTCCGGAAGGGGTTGTGATACAGGCGGTTTCCGCCGCGGGACGGACGATTGCGCCTGTGATCACCGCGCGTCGCGCGTCGACGACCGTCCAGCTCTTCGACGGCCAAAGCTTCGCGATCGGCGGACTCATCAAGAACAATGCCATGACCGACATCAAGGCGTTCCCGTTGCTGGGCGAGATTCCCGTCATCGGCGCGCTGTTCCGCAGCACGTCGTTCCAGACCGACAAGACCGAGTTGCTGTTCGTGGTCACGCCGCATCTCGTCAAACCCATCGCCGCAAATTACCGCCTGCCGACGGATGCCTACATTCCGCCGAGCCGCACCGAGCTTTTCCTGGGCGGGAAGATGGAGGGCTCACCGCCCGAGCCGGCGCCCGCGGTTCCACCGGCACCGGCGGCGCCCCCGGCACCGAATCCGCCGAAAGCGCCCTCCGGATTTCAACTCAACTAGCGAGACAGCCGTGAAGACTTCATTCCAATTCAGAACGACCCTGGCGCTTGCCGGATTGGTTGCACTCTGCGGTTGCGAAACGCTCACGCCGCGGCTGGACCAGGCTTACGGCGACGCCGTGAACACGGCGACGGCGCAGCAGACGTTGAACCGGGACGCCGCAGCGCAGAACGCCAGGAAAACGGTGGCCGGGATCGATGGCCCGACCGCGAAGGAGATCGTCGACCGTTATCGCAAGTCGTTCAGGAATCCCGAGCCCGCGCCTAGCGTCTTTGCGATCGGCGTGTCCGGCGGCGGCTCCGGTCAGGGAGGACAAGGTCAGTAGAGGAACTCGCGCGCGCCGAGGGGGTGGACTTCGATCGCGCCGCAAATGACGTCGAAGCGACCGCATGACAGCAATGCCAATGCGAACACAGAGATGAATGACCGGATCACGATCGAAAGCGCAGCGGCCGCCGAGACCGGCGCAAGGATTCTTGTCTTCGGCGCCGCACGCGAGAAACTCGACGCAATCGCCCGGGTCTTGAAAACGGACGGTGATGGGGGATTGGTCAGCACCAGTGTGGGCGCGACCGATCAACTCGCCGCTGCCGTCGCACGCGCCGACCCCGATCTGCTGATCGTCCTGTTGCCGGACGCCGGTCTGCCGGTGCTCGAGCAAGTCGACCGCCTCGGGCATCTCTATACGCGGATGACGCCCATTCTGCTGTGCAATCAGCAGTCTCCCGAGTTCCTCATGGAGGCCATGCGCGTGGGAATCCGGGAAGTGCTTCCGCTCGACGCACCGCCGGACGTGCTGCGGAGCGCAGTCTCGCGGTTTTCGCAGAAGCGCACCGCGGCGCCCGGGCAAAACGGGAAGGTCATCGCGTTCATGTCGTGCAAGGGCGGTGGTGGCGGCGCCACATTTCTCGCGACCAATCTCGCGTACGCGCTGGCCGAGGTCGAGCACAAGAGGGTCATCCTCATCGACCTGAACCTGCAATGGGGGGATGCGGCATTTTTCGTCACCGAGAAGAAACCCGCGAGCACATTGGCCGACGTGGCTTCACAGATCCATCGAGTCGACGCCGCGTTCCTGACGTCGAGCCTCGTGAATGCGCACCCGTTGTTCGGCATCCTCGCAGCGCCAGAGGACCCTGTGCAGGCGCTGGAGGTCAAGGCCGAGCACATCGACGTGCTGATCCGGCTCGCCCGCAACAACTACGATTTCGTGATTCTCGACGCGGGACGCGCGCTCGACGCGGTGACGATCCGCGCGCTCGACAATGCGGACGCCGTGTATCCGGTGATCCAGATGAGCCTTCCCTTCATCCGCGACGGCAAGCGTTTGATGGAAGCGTTCCGGTCGCTCGGGTACGCCGACGAGAAAGTGAAGCTGATCGTCAACCGCTACGAGAAAAAAGGCGACGTCCGGCTCGAAGAAATGGAGCAGGCGGTCGGCGTCAAGGCGGTCCGCACGCTTCCGAACGACTACGCGGCAGTCTCGGCGTCGATCAACCAGGGCATGCCGGTCGTCGTGCTGGCGCCGAACAGCAGCGTCGCCAGAAGCATCAAGGAATTCGCGCAGGATCTGGTCGCGACTCCGCGTGTGGAGACCGGCGGATGGTTTGCCCGGATGATCCGGCGCGCATGAGCGAAGCTCACAACAGGACGAGAGGGACCCGATGACTCTACGCGAACGCTTGGCGATCCCGGACAGCGGGGCGACCAGTTACGGCGCCGTCATGCAACGGGCAGCGGGTGTGGGCAACCGCGCGTATCACGAACTCAAGACGCGGCTCCACCACAACCTGCTCGACCGGGTGGACCTGGAGCAGATGCAGCGGTTGAGTGCGCACGAACTGCGCGAGGAGCTGCGGATACTCGTCGAGAAGATGCTGGCAGAAGAAGGCGTCGCGCTCAACGAGGTCGAGCGGACCAACATCGTCCGCGAAATCCAGAACGAGATGCTGGGGCTCGGGCCGCTGGAGCCGCTTCTCGACGACCCGACGGTATCCGACATCCTGGTGAATACCTACAGCAGCGTCTACGTGGAGCGGAACGGCAGGCTCGAACAGACGCAGGTGACATTCAGCGACGACGGTCACCTGATGAAGATCATAGACAAGATCGTGTCGCGCGTCGGGCGCCGAGTCGACGAATCGAGCCCGATGGTCGATGCCCGTCTGCCCGACGGTTCGCGCGTCAACGCGATCATCCCGCCGCTGGCGGTCGACGGGCCGATCCTCTCGATCCGCCGGTTCGCCGTGAACCCGTACACGATGCAGGATTTCCTGAAATTCAGGAGCCTGACGACGGAGATGGCAGAGATCCTGGAGGGTCTTGCAAAGGCGAAGGTGAACCTGCTGATCTCCGGCGGCACCGGCAGCGGCAAGACGACGTTGCTCAACATCCTGTCGGGTTACATATCCGGCGACGAGCGGATCATCACCATCGAGGACGCAGCGGAGCTCCAGCTGCAGCAGTCGCACGTCGTCCGTCTGGAAACGCGCCCGTCGAATATCGAAGGCAAGGGCGAGGTGACCCAGCGGTCGCTGGTTCGCAACGCGCTTCGCATGCGGCCCGATCGCATCATCCTTGGCGAGGTTCGCGGTGCCGAGGCCGTCGACATGCTGCAGGCGATGAACACGGGGCACGAGGGATCGATGACGACGATCCACGCCAACACACCCCGCGACGCGCTGACCCGGCTCGAAAACATGATCGCGATGGCCGGAATGAACCTGCCGCCGAAGGCCTCGCGCCAGCAGATTTCGGCCGCACTTTCCGTCGTCATCCAGATTTCCCGCCTCACGGACGGCCGCCGCAAGGTCGTCAGCGTGCAGGAGCTGACGGGCATGGAGGGTGAAATGATCACGATGCAGGAGATCTTCGCCTTCCGGCAGACCGGCGTCACCGACGACGGCGTGGTCCAGGGCCACTTCTGCGCGACCGGCGTGCGGCCGAGATTTGTCGAGCGGATGCACACATTCGGCATCGAGGTCGACGACCGACTGTTCGATCCCAGCCGCCATTACGAGTGACCGAAGCCGCGATGCACGACGTTTCCTACTACCTGTTCGCAATGTTGCTGTTTCTGGCCGTGGTCCTGCTGTTCGAGGGTGTCTACGTATGGTGGAACGACTCGCGGGGACCGGAGGCAAAGCGCATCGAACGGCGATTGCGGCTCATGTTCGCCGGCGCGCAGGAGGGCGGCGAGAAGCTCTCCATCCTGAAGACGCGGATGTTGTCCGATACCCCTTCGGTGCAGCGATTGCTGCTCGCGGTCCCGCGCGTCCACAGGCTCGACCGGCTTCTCGAGCAGTCGGGGTTGAGCTGGAGCGTCGCCCAGTTTCTGACGCTGACATTCGCCGGCGCCGCCTTGGGACTGGCACTGGCGCTTGTGCTGGGGGCCCCGGCGGGCTGGACGATCGTCGCCTGCATCGCCGTCGCGGCGCTGCCCCTCGTGCATGTGCTGGCTCGCAAGAGCAAACGGCTCGTGGAGATCGACCGCCAGTTGCCCGACGCCATGGACATGATGAGCCGCGCGCTGCGCGCAGGGCACGCTTTCCCGAGCGCACTCAAGATGGTAGGCGACGAGATGAACGATCCGATCGCCGCCGAGTTTCGCGTCGCGTTCGACGAAGTCAACTACGGCATTCCGATGCAGGATGCGTTGCTCAATCTCGCGACGCGAGTTCCGATTACGGATTTCCGGTATTTCGTGATCGCGGTACTGATACAGAGGGAGACCGGCGGCAATCTCGCCGAGCTGCTCGGCAACATCGCGGCGATCATCCGTGCGCGCCACAAGCTGACTGGAACGATCCGCGTGCTGTCGGCGGAAGGGCGGCTTTCGGCGTGGATCCTGTGCGCGCTGCCGTTTGTGCTCGCGGGTGCGATTTCCCTTCTGAATCCCGAGTTTCTAGGTGTCCTGCGGACCGATCCGGTGGGGATCAGGCTCGTCATGGGCGCACTGGTCATGATGCTGATCGGTGTGCTGTGGATACGCTCGATTGTGCGTATCCGGGTGTGATGCGATGACTCGGGACGTAGAGCCATGCTAGTTCAATCCGTCTATCTGGCCATCGTATTCGTCGCCGTCTTCGGATGCGGGCTGCTCGTCACGTACTTCTCGGCCCCCAACATGCTGCGGGAGCGGCTTGCGAGGTTTTCCGAGTCCCCCGCGGCGCCGGGACCGGGGGTTCAGAGCTGGGTGGCCAAGATCGTCCGGTTCACCGGTCCTCTCGCCAAGCTGTCGGTGCCTGACGAGGGATGGGAAGCGTCACCGCTGCGCATCCGCTTCATGAATGCGGGATTGCGCGGCGCATCCGCCCCGACCGTCTACTTCGCGACGAAGACGGTGCTCGCGATAGGTCTGCCCGCGCTCTGGTTCGTGGGGTTGTCGATCTTCGCAGTGCGGGTGCAGCCGCAGCTCCTCATGGCGTCGTTGGTCCTTGCGGGCGCCGTTGGATACTACGCGCCCAACATCGTCCTTGGCGTGGCGATCAATCGGAGGAAGCGCGAGATCTTCGAGAATTTCCCCGACGCGATCGACCTCATGACCGTGTGTGTCGAGGCCGGCCTCGGACTCGACGCGGCGATGGTGCGCGTGGCCGGCGAGATGGAAATGACGAGCTTGCCGCTCGCGTCCGAGCTGCACCTCGTGACGCTGGAACTCCGCGCGGGGGCGACCAAGGAAAAGGCATTGCGCAATCTGGCGCTGCGGGCGGGTGTCGACGAAGTCGATGCGCTGGTCGCGATGCTGATCCAGGCCGACAGGTTCGGGACCAGCATCGCGGACTCGCTGCGCGTCCATGCCGACACGCTGCGCACGAAGCGGCGGCTGCGGGCGGAGGAAGCCGCCGCGAAGATCCCGATCAAGCTGCTGTTCCCGCTCATCTTCTGCATCTTCCCGTCGATGCTGCTCGTCTTGCTGGGACCGGCGATGATCCACATCTACCGCATCCTGTTTCCCGTCATGGCGGGTGAGTAGCGACGTCGGAGGCGAACGTGAGGAATGGAAGGTTTACGCTGTATTGCGCAATCGGGGTCGCGATTCTCGGCGGGTGCACGGGAAGCCAGAACCTCACGCGCCTGGAAGTGCGGCCGGTCGTCAGCGTTCGCCATGGCACCGATCAGTCGCAGGGCTATTACGAGCTCGGCCGCTACTACCTGGCGCAGAACCGTCCCGAGGTCGCCCTGGATGCGCTCAGCAAGGCGCTCGTTCTGGATGCGCGCCTCGTCGAGGCGCACAACGCGGTCGGGGTGATCTACTCCGCGCAAGGGAGCTACGACTCGGCGCTCGCGCACTTCCGGGCCGCGATCGAGCTGGCGCCCGATGCCGCGTATCTCCAGAACAACCTTGGTTACACGTTGTATCTCCAGGGCAACGGAGTGGCCGCCGTTTCAGCGCTCGAGCACGCGACGACGCTCGAGCCGTCGAATGCGGGGGCGTGGAACAACCTCAGCCTCGCTTTGGCACAGGCCGGCGAATCGGCACAGTCCGTAGCGGCACACGCGCGCGCACTCCTCCTCGCCGAGCCGCCACCGGTGGTCGCTCGTGCCGCAACCAAACTCGACTCTGCCGGAGCGCCAGCCAACCACGTCGTGGCGCACGCTGCCGCAGCAGGCAAATTGCCGGCCATCTCCCAGTTGACGAGTGACGACTCGATCGTCGTCGCGCCGCCCGAGCCGACCGAACCCGCGCGGATGGTCGCGATTGCGCCAAACGTCTACGAGCTGAGATGGGCAATGGCACCGGACGTCGTGGAATCGGTACGCAAACGATCGAGGCCGACGTCCGCCGAGCGGGCGTACGGGCTCGAAGTCTCGAATGGCAACGGGGTCAGCGGCATGGCTCGGCGTATCGGGCAGCAGCTCGCCGCAAATGGATCGCCGAAGGCCTGGCTTACGAACCAGAAGCCGTTCGAGCAGCGCTCCACCGAGATTCAGTTTCGAGATGGATACGTCGAGCCGGCAATGGCGCTGCGCGGACGGGTTCCCGGCGTGCCGCCGACGGTCAGGAGCACGGCGTTGCGCGCCGGCATCGACGTTCGCCTCGTGCTGGGCAAGGATCTGCCTCCCGATGTCGCGCTACTGGATCCTGCCACCACAACCATGCGGGTCGCATCGACACCAGGCGCCATTTCGCGCGAAACACGTTAATGGGTGATGGCGCAGGGTCGCCGAACCCAGCTTAATTCGAAGAGAGAACCATGTCCAAATTGACCCGATCCATCGCATTCGTCAAGTGGGTAACAGTAGCGGCCGCATTCGCCGTTCTGACAGGGTGCGGAGGCGACGACAGCGACGGTCCGTGCGTGAACGATCCCAAGCGCGACCCGCTTCTGCCCAGTTGCGAGGGAACCGGATCACCGGGTGGTCAGGTTCAATCGGGCTTGACGCTGACGCTATCGGATTCGTCCGGCAACGCCACGTCGACAGTCTCGCCGACGAACCCCGGCTTCGTCGAAGCGAAAGTGAAGGACTCCAATGGCAAAGCCGCATCCAACGCTGCCGTCAGTTTTACGACAACGGATTCGACCGGAGGATTCAGCCCACCGTCCGCAAGCGCATTGACGGATTCCAATGGCATCGCGCGGGTGACCTTGATCGCAGGGTCCGTAGTCGGTGCCTACACGCTTGGCGCATCAACACCGGGCACGGGCTCGAATACCGTCAATGGCGCCGGCACGGTAGGCTCGGTGCCTTCCAGTTCGGCAACGCTCGGATATGCGGTGAACGTCAGCAATCTGCCCACCAGTGCGCTCGGTTCCATAAAGTTTGTCTCCGCGGACCCAAAGAGCATCGCGTTGAAGGGCACCGGTGGTGTGGGCCGTCAGGAATTCTCTCTTGTAACCTTCCAGGTGTTCGATCAGACGGGGCATCCCGTGCAACGCACGCAGGTCAACTTCACTCTCAACACTTCGGTCGGCGGTCTGGCGCTGCAACCGCAAAGTGCGCTGACAGACGCGAACGGCAAGGTATCGACCGTGGTATCAGCGGGAACGGTGCCAACGCCTGCGGTGATCGTGACGGCCTCGGCGCCCGCCAGCGGGATCACGACGGTTTCCAACCTTCTGGTCATCTCGACCGGCCTTGCAATCGACTCACGCACGTCGCTATCGGTGGTCACCGGAAACTGTGAGGGATGGAATTTTGACGGCGAATGCACGCAAGTCACCTTGCGCACCGGCGATCATTTCGGGAATCCGGTCGTCGACGGCACTGCCGTGAGCTTCTCGACGGAGTACGGAATCATCGACGCCGCGTGCGTGACAGGTGGACTTGGGGGCTCGACGACATCGATCGTCAGCGGTGGACCGGGAGAGTGCACTGCGAGGCTGAATTCCGCGGGAAACAGGCCGCCGGGCGGACGCTTGACCGTTCTGGCGTACCTTCGAGGCGAGGAAGACTTCTTCGATGCAAACGGCAACAACGTCTGTGATGGCTGCAGCAATACCGCGGGAGTCGAGTTCAAGTCGGTTCATGACCTGAAGCCCGACGTCATTCGCGACGATAGCGAGGATGGTCGGTGGACGCCCGGAGAGCCGTGCATCAGTCCGAGCGGCAATCCAGGTTGCGATACGCCGCCGGACGGCATCTACAATGGCGTGCTGGCGAATCCGAAAATTCCAGACGCACTGCAGACGATTTATCTCAGTCGACAATACGTGTCTATCTGGTCAGGCAGCAACGCGTACATCTCCCCCGCGCAAGCCCTGGCATGCGCCAGTTTTTCACCTCCGGGCACGGGCTCGGCCAACATACACGTGCGCGTGGTCGACGTGAATGGGAATCCGATGCCGGCCGGGACGAAGATCGTCTTCAGCGGGCCATCGATTGCGGCGGGCGCGCCGACGAATTTCACGGTGGCAAACTATGTCGTCGGCGTTGGGCAGCGTTTTGGAAACGGTGTCGGCCAGATCCCGATCGAGGAATACGACATTCCGGTCAGCTGCTCGGGTGGAGGGACAATTCAGGTGACGGTCACAACGCCCCGAGGCATCGTCACGTCGATGACAATTCCGATCAAGTGACGAGCCGATCGTCGATCCCCGGCGCCGGCATGAACTGGCGGCACGAGAACGAGCGTTGCGCGAAGGCTATTTCCCCGCCAGCACCGACTCCCGCGAAAGAATCCGCGCGGTCAGCATCAGCGCCACCGCGGTCAGCAGCGCGGGAAGCGCATACGACGCGGCGAGCGAGGCGAGCGACAGCGGATCGCCGCGAAGCACCTTCGAAAGCAGCGAGTACTGCCCGGTGACCGGGAGCCAATGCAGCCAATCCGGCTCCTTCTTCTGCAGAAACATCTGGGCAGCCGGGAGAATCGAGACCGCGAACAGGAGGACCGAGATGTTGGCCTGCGCCTCCTTGACGCTGCGCCCCCGCATGCCGACGTAGAGCAGGAACGCCGGAACGAGCACGATGAGCGGAACCAGCACGAGCACGAAGGCGCCGAACTGCGCCAGTCCGAACACGAACGGGATGCCGACCGCGGGTAGCGGCCCGAAGCGCAGCGTCAGGTAGAACCCCGCCAGCGTGACCGCGACGACGAGCAGGTTGAGGAGACAGATGGCGAGCCACTTGCCGACGGCGATTTCGAGCGGCGACACGGGCGTGGTCAGGAGCGGCTCGAGGGACCCGCGCTCGCGCTCGCCCGCGGTCGTGTCGAGTGCGGCGGCCATGCCGCCCATCACCGCCGCGAACAACCCGTAATAGGCGACGAGAAAGAGAACGAGCGCTCCGGAGCTCTGCGGCGTCGCGAGGTCGCGTGCCTCGATATCCAGTGGAACCGAGACGGCCGGCGCGACTCCGCGCAGGATCAGCCGCGACTGGCCCCATCCGGCGTTGTAAGCGCGCAGCACCGATTCGACCTGGTCGATCGACGGCCGCGCGCGGTCACGAGAGCGGTCGTAGTAAAGGCGCACCTTTCCGCGCTTGCCGGCGGCGACGTCCTGTGCGAACGCTGTGTCCACTTCGAGCACGACATCGAGGTCGCCGGTGCGAATCTGATCCTCGAAACCGGGGGGCGCCGGAACGACGGAGATCTGCTGCCGCTCGAGAAACGCCATCAATGCCGGCGCCTGTTCGCTTCCAACGACGGGCAATGAAAGCTCGCGCCCCCTGTCCAGCTGCTTCGCGATCAGGTTCATCACGAGCATCAGCAGGACCGGGCCGGCGACGATGGCGGTGACGAGCATTACCAGGATCGCGCGCCGGTCGCGAAAGCTGTCGCGGATTTCCTTGCGCGCCACGGCCGCGACGCGTCCGTGCGCAGGATGATCGTGGTGCGAGTACATCGTCAGGCCGCCAGGCCTTCGCCCGACCCCAGCAGGCGGACGAACGCTTCCTCGAGCGACTTCTGGCCCGACTGCGCCAGGAGGTCGGCCGCCGTTCCCGTCGCGACGATGCGGCCGTGCCCCAGGATCACGATACGCTCGCACAGCGCCGAGACTTCCTGCATCACGTGCGACGAGAACAGCAGGCACTTGCCGGACGCGCGCAGCGCCCGCAGCAGCTCGCGCAACGCGCGCGTGCTCATGATGTCGAGGCCGTTGGTGGGCTCGTCCAGCAGGATCGTGTCGGGATCGTGGACGAGTGCGCGGGCGATCGCCACCTTCATTCGTTCGCCCTGCGAAAATCCCTGCGCGCGCCGATCGGCGAGATCGGCGATGCCCAGCGCGGAAATGAGCTCGTCGATGCGCGACTCGAGCCCACGGCCGGCGAGGCCGTGCAGCGCGCCGTAATAGCGGATGTTCTCCCGCGTGGTGAGTCGCGGGTAGAGTCCGCGCGCATCGGACAGCACGCCGATCCGGCGGCGCACCGCGTAGCGGTCGCGGACGATGTCCTGCCCACCGACCGTTGCGCGGCCGGTGTCGGGAACGACCAGCGTCGCCAGCATCCGCAGCAGGGTCGTCTTGCCCGCGCCATTGGGACCGAGGAGGCCGGTGATCTCGCCGTCGGGTGCGCTGAACGACACTCCATCCACGGCCTTGACCTCGCGTCGCTTGCCGAACGCCTTGGCGAGGTCTTCGACGACGATCACGGCTGCGGTCCCAGGTTGTCGGGCCAGAGCATGGGCCGAGTGCTGCGCTCGAAGTGCTCCACACAGGAGACAGGTAGCGCCGCGAAAGTCGGATCGTCGATGAACGACGCGATGAGTCGCGGACCGCACGCGTGCTGCGAAACGATGTGGCCATACCCGGTTGCCACGACATGCCGGCTGTTGGGGAGCGTCTTAGCGACTTCGGCGCCGTTCGCCGGCGGCGTGACCGGATCGAGACCGCCCGACAGGATCAGCACCGGGACGCTGCTCGTTACCGGCGAGGCCGCGTCGGCGGGAGCGCGGCCTTTGGGCCATACGTCGCAGACCGCCAGCGCGCGCAGGGCGAGCGTCGCCGACCTCGCCCGCGCGAGCACGCGCGCCCGGTCGTCGGCGGTGACGCGCGCAACGTCCTCGGCGCAGGTCACCGAATAATGGAGCGCACCGTTGATCTGGTCGTCCAGATTGCCGGCAATGGAGGTGACGGCAGCGTAGAGCGGGCCGTAGTCGCCGGCGGCCGCACGACCGATGATCTCGGGCAGCAACGACTGCGTTTCGGGCGCGTACAGGAGCGGCTGCAGCGCCCCGATCACGTGGTCGAACGTCAGTGGGTGCGTGCGCATCTCGCCGGTATTCGGATCGGCGACCGCAACGTCGCGACCGCCCGGTCCGAGTTGATCGCGGATCGTCGACAGGGTCGCCTCGAGATCCGGATGCATCTTGCGGCACGCTGGCGACTTGCCGCACGCCGCGAGCACCGCGGACAACGCCGCGTCGCGCGTCGGCCCGACGTCGAGCGTCACCCGCAACGACGGCGGTGCGACGCCGTCGAGCACCTCGCTGCGCACGCGTTCGGGAAATCGCCGCAGGTACTCGAGCGCGACGCGCGTCCCGTACGATCCGCCCCAGAGGTTGACCTTCGGGTAGCCCATCGCCCCGCGCACCGCGTCGAGGTCGGCGATCCAGGCCGCGGTCGTGTACTGCGCCGCGTCGATCCCTTTCGCGGCCAGCTCCTTTGCACATGCGGCTGCCTTCGGTACGGGGTCGAGGTCGAACGCGGCGTCGGGCGAGTCGTCGGGCTTGAGCGCCGCGCAGGCGAGGGGCGACGATCGACCCGTTCCGCGCTGGTCGACGAGGACGATGTCGCGATCCTTGCGCACGCCCGTCAGCTGCGCCGCGAACGGCCCCAGCCGCGGACGCGGCCTGGCCCGGCCCGCCCGCCAGTATGAACAGCGGATCGGACCGCGGATTGAGCGTGTTGGCGGGCAGGACCGCGATCGCGAGCGCGATCTTGCGGCCCTCCGGACGGTCGCGGTTCTCGGCGACCTCGAGCGTGCCGCATTGGGCGGTGACGGCGAGTTTCGGCAGCCGGCACTCCGACAGCGCGATTCCGTGCCCGACGGGTGGCGTCCGGTCCCCGCACGCGGCGAGCCCGGCAAGGGCAAGCGGCGCAAGCGCGACCAGCGCGCGCAGATGGCCGAAATGCGGACAATCCATCACGTTCGATGTTAGCAGACCCTGCCGACGACGTCAGCGCGAAGTGGTCGCTATACTGCGCGGCATCGCATCACGTTGCGGACGGCGCCACCGACATGACCACGCGCGATCTCGAACCCGGCATCGTCACCGACCTGACGAACCGCCTTTCGTACGCCGGCTACCTGCGGCTCGACATGATCCTGTCCGCCCAGCAGCCGCTGTCCGGCACCGCCGGCGCGCCCGCGCGCCACGACGAGATGCTGTTCATCATCCAGCATCAGACCTCCGAGCTCTGGATGAAGCTCGCGATCCACGAGCTCAAGGCGGCGCTGGCGTTCGTTCAGCAGGATCGGCTCGACGCGTCGTTCAAGATCCTCGCCCGCGTCAAGCTGATACAGAAGCAGCTCTTCGAGCAGTGGGCGGTGCTGGAGACGCTCACGCCGTCGGAATATGAAGCGTTCAGGCCGACGCTCGGAACTTCGTCGGGATTCCAGTCCGCCCAGTACCGCGCGCTCGAGTTCCTGCTCGGCAACAAGCAGGCCGCGCTGGTCGACGTCTTCCGGTACGACGCCGCCACGCACGCCGAGCTGTCGGCGATTCTCCGCGCGCCGTCGCTCTACGACGAATTTCTGCGCCATCTCGCGCGGCGCGGCCTGCCGGTTCCGCCGGCGTCCGTCGAGCGCGACTGGACGCAACCCTATACCCGCAATCCGGACCTCGTCCCCGTCTTCAAGACGATCTACGACGATCCGGAACGCTGGTGGGACGCCTACGAGATGGCCGAGAAGCTGGTCGACGTCGAGGAGTCGTTTCAGCTCTGGCGGTTTCGCCATCTGAAGACCGTCGAGCGGACGATCGGGCACAAGACCGGGACGGGGGGATCGTCCGGCGTTTCCTTCCTGAAACGCGCGCTCGATCACCAGTTCTTTCCGGAATTGATCGACGTGCGGACGATCATCGGCACGAAATGAGCGAACCCGCGCACGCTACGGCCCGCATCGAAGCGACGGTCGCTGCGTTGCCGCCGGGGCCGCTCACCGAGGACGGTGTCCGCGCGCACGTGGCACCCCTGTTCGCGCGCGTGCAGGCGGCGTATCGCGACCGCGTCTATCTCGCGAATCATTCGCTCGGCCGGCCGCTCGATGCGACGGTGGACGACGTCCGCGAGGGGCTCGCCCTGTGGTTCGCGCGCCTCGGCGACGCGTGGGACGAATGGAACGTCGAAATCGGCGCCTGGCGCGGACGGCTCGCCGTGCTGATGGGTGCGCCGCGACACGACTGCGTCGTGCCCAAGACGAGCGCCGGCCAGGGACTGCGGGCGGTGCTCAACACGTTCGACGGGATTCCGCGCGTCGTCGCGACGCGCGGCGAATTCGACTCGCTCGACGTCATCCTGCGCGAGTACGCGCATCGCGGACGGATCGCGCTTGCGCTCGTCGAGCCGCGAGACGACGGCCTGTTTTCTGCCGAGGACGTGTGCGCCGAGATCGGCCGCGGCGCGGACCTGGTCGTCGTCTCGCAGGTGCTGTTCCAGACGGGGCAGGTGATGCCGGGCCTCGCGGAAATCGTGGGCGCGGCGCATGCCACGCGCGCGAAGGTCCTGCTCGACGTCTATCACTCGCTTGGGGTATTTCCCGTCGACGTCGTGGAGCTCGACGTCGATTTCGCCGTGGGTGGCAGCTACAAGTACCTGCGCGGTGGTCCCGGCGCGTGCTTCCTTTACGTGCATCCACGTCATCTCGATGCCGGACTGCGTACGCTGGACACCGGGTGGTTCGCAAAGGACTCGCCGTTTCGGTACGAGCGACCGGAGCCGCCGCGCTATGCGCCGGGAGGCGACGCGTGGCTCGAATCGACACCTGCGGTGCTGCCGTTCTACCAGTCCCGCGCGGGGCAGGTGTTCACGCACGCCATCGGCGTCGCGCGGCTGCGTGCCCATTCGCTCGATCTGCAGCGTCGTCTCGTTGCGCTGCTCGCTGCGCGGGGTGTCGACGCAGTCGGCGGAACGGAGGATCGCGGCGCCTTTGTCGTCGTCCGGCACAGGTCGGCGCGCGCATGGGCCGACGCGCTGTCCGCCCGCGGCATCGTCACCGATGCGCGCGGCGACTGGCTGCGCCTGTGCCCCGACGTGCTGACCACGCAGTCGGAAATCGAAAGAGCCGCGAGCGAGCTCGCGGCGATTTCCGGCGCAGGCTAGCGATCGCGGTTGCCGCTGCCCGAAAGCGGCGACGCGGCAACGAGTCAGGCGCTGCGCGTAATGAAGGTGACGAGCGCGACCAGCGCGAGCACGAAGACAAGTCCCGACAGCAGGCCGACGATGACGACGTGAAGCGGCTTCAGCGTCACCGTATCCTGCTGCATGTCCCTGCCCTTGCGAACGCCGAAGAAACTCCAGAAGACGGCGCGGGCGACCTGCCGGAAGGTCGCCGTACGCGGAGGGGAGTCGGGTGTCGTCATCGATGGGGTGGTTGCAGAATCGGCGCGTTGCGGGCTGGCTCGTGCTGCCGATGGTAGCACCGCGGGTCGCCGATGGTCGTTCCGGATTCGCGCCCGGCGCGGGCCCGTGTCGCGGCTACGCCCCGCCGCTCGAGTCGACGCCGAATCGCTCGCGAATGCGCGACTCGTCGAGCTCGCCGAACGTGTACGACGCCTCCAGCCACATCACGTTGATGATGCCGAAGGCCAGCGCCGCGCCCACGCCGAGGATCCAGGTGAAGTACCACATGGCATCGTCTCCTTTCAATAAAGCGACGACCCGCCGTCGCGCACATGCCGCTCGGTCACCTTGCCACGCATCACGCGGAAGACCCACGCGGTGTAGAGGAGAACCAGCGGCAGGAAGATCAGCACGCCCCAGAACATGATCTGCAGCGTCCGCCGGCTCGACACCGAATCCCACACCGTGAGGCTGGACGCGAGATCGTCCGACGACGGCATGATGAACGGGAACAGCGCGAATCCCGCCGTAAACAGGACGCCCGCCACGGCGACCGACGAGATCACCAGCGCCATTCCCAGGCGGCGTCGCGCCGAGGCGACGAGTGCAAGGACCGCCCCGCCAAAGGCGGCGACGGGAGCCGCAACGGTCCAGGGGTGCAGCGAATAGTTGCCGAGCCAGGCCCCCATCACCCGCTCGACCGTCTTGGCGCGCGGGACGAAGACCGAGTCTGCCGGAGGCATCGACAGGATCCGGTAGCCTTCGATGCCGGTCGCGATCCACAGGCCCGCCAGCGCGAACGCGAAGGCGAACACGACCGTCGCGAGACTCGCCGCGCGCTTCGATCGCGCGTGCACGGCGCCTTCGGTGCGCAGGGCAAGGCCGTGCGCGCCCTGCATCGCGATCATCGACAGCGACACGACGCCGACGAGGAGCGCAAACGGATTCAGAAGCTCGACGAAAGTCCCGGTGTAGAACACGCGCATGTCCTCGTCGAAATGGAAGGGGGCACCGAGGAAAAGGTTGCCGAAAGCCACGCCGAACACCAGCGCCGGCACCGTCCCGGCGACGAAGATGCCCCAGTCCCACATCGTGCGCCAGCGCGGGTCGGCGACCTTGCTGCGGTAGTCGAACCCCACCGGGCGCAGGAACAGGGCAAACAGCACGAGGATGAGCGCGATGTAGAACCCGGAAAATGCGGTGGCATAGACGAGTGGCCACGCGGCGAACGTCGCGCCACCGGCCGTGATGAACCATACCTGGTTGCCTTCCCAGGTCGGCCCGACGGTGTTGAGTACGACACGGCGCTCGTTGTCCGTCCGCGCGACGAACGGGAGCAGCGCGCCGACACCGAGATCCATGCCGTCGAGGATCGCGAAGCCGACCAGCAGCAGGCCCACCAGGAGCCACCAGATGACCTTCAGCGTCGCATAGTCGAAGACATAGATCATTGGGCGGCCTCGCCGTCTTCGAAATGGTAGCGACCCGTGTGCAGGCTGGACGGTCCGAGGCGCGCGTACTTGAACATCAGGAAGAGTTCGATGACGAGCAGCGCGGTGTAGAAGAAAAGGAAGCCGGAAAGGCTGAACCAGAGGTGGCCCGTGGTCACCGACGACACGCCGAGATGCGTGGGCAGCACCTCGCTGATCGACCACGGCTGGCGGCCGTACTCGGCCACGATCCAGCCGAGCTCCGCCGCGACCCACGGGAGCGGGATGCTCCACAGCGCGAGATGCATCACCCAGCGGTTGTCGGCGAGGCGGCGCTGCGCAAGCACGTAGAACGCCGCGCCGAACACGAAGAGGAACCAGAGCCCCAGTCCGACCATGATCCGGAACGACCAGAACATCGCGGCGACGTTGGGGATTGTTTCGTCGACCGCCGCACGAATCTGTTCCGGCGTGGCATCGACGACAGCCGGCGTGTATTTCCGCAGCAGCAGTCCGTAGCCCAGATCGGCTTTCACCCGATTGAACGCGGCCATGGCTTCGGGGGCGCGGTCACCCGCGCGGATCTTCGACAGCGCAGCCCACGCCTCCATGCCCTTGTGGATGCGCGTTTCGTGCTCCTTCTTCAGATCCTTGATGCCGATGACCTTGGTGTCGAGGGAGCGCGTCGCGATCAGCCCCAGGAGCCACGGAATCTTGACGGCGAAATGCGTCTTCTCCGCCTCCTGATCCGGGAAGCCGAATGCGGTGAACGCGGCCGGCGGCGGTTCCGTTTCCCATTCGGCCTCGATCGCCGCGATCTTCACCCGCTGCGTTTCACCCGCCGTATACCCGGATTCGTCACCCAGTACGATGACCGACAGCGCCGACGCGAGGCCGAACCCCGCAGCGACCGCGAACGAGCGGACCGCGAACGACGGGTCGCGCCCGCGCAGCAGGTACCACGACGAGATGCCGAGGACGAACATCGACGCGGTCACGTACCCCGCGGCGACGGTGTGCACGAACTTGACGCCGGCGACCGGATTGAAGATGAGGTCCGAAAAGCTCGTGAGCTCCATCCGCATGGTGTCGGGATTGAACTCGGCGCCGACCGGGTTCTGCATCCAGGCGTTGGCGATCAGGATCCACAGCGCGGAGAGGTTGGTGCCGAGCGCGACCAGGAACGTGACCGTCAGGTGCCCGACCTTGCTCAACCGCTTCCAGCCGAAGAAGAACAGCCCGACGAACGTCGACTCGAGGAAGAAGGCCATCAGCCCCTCGAGCGCCAGCGGCGCGCCGAAGATGTCGCCGACGTAGTGCGAGTAGTACGCCCAGTTGGTGCCGAACTGGAACTCCATCGTGATGCCGGTGGTGACGCCCATCGCGAAATTGATGCCGAAGAGCTTCCCCCAGAACTTCGTCATGTCGCGGTAGATCTCCTTGCCCGTCATCACGTAAACCGATTCCATGATCACGAGGATCCACGACAGGCCGAGGGTCAGCGGAACGAACAGGAAGTGGTAGAGCGCGGTCGCGGCGAACTGCAGCCGCGAGAGCTCGACGACATCAACGGAGGGCATCGGCGGCTCCCGGCGGCGGGGCGGATGGAGCCAGCAGGCGCTCGGCGACGCGGTCCGGGGCCACGTTCATGTGACGCGCGAGCGGCGCGCTGAAGAAGAGCGTCCAGAGGATGCTGAGGGCCGTGACCTTGAGCACCAGGACGAACGTCACGTCGCGCGCCAGCGGCGAGAGTCGCTTCCAGCGGGCACGGCAGAGTGCGAGGAGGAATCGCATGGGCGGCGGAGCGCCGCCCCGGGATGTCGGCGGCTTCGACCTTTCGGCGCAGCATAATGCCCGGCGCGGAGATTGGGCAACGGAAATGCGCGGGTGTCCATTTCAGGATCCTGCCCTCGCAGGGCGCGCGCCGCCCCTTCCCACGCGGGTGACGGCTTCATCCGATGTTCGCAGGGCCTTGATTTCGGGCCGGAAAACCACATCTTCGAAGATGTCTCTTCAGGCGAGGTTCCGCATGCGCTTCGACAAGCTCACGACCAAATTCCAGCAGGCTCTGGCCGATGCCCAGAGCATGGCGCTCGGCAACGACAACGGTTTCGTCGAGCCGCAACATCTCCTCTCCGCCCTCCTCAATCAGGAGGACGGCGGCACGGCGTCCCTGCTCGCGCGGGCAGGGGTTGCGGTGCCCAAGGTGAGAACGGGCCTCGCCAAGGCGATCGACCGGCTGCCCAAGGTCGAAGGGCAGGGAGGCGAAATTAGTGCTTCTCGCGATCTCGCGAGCCTCCTCAACCTTACGGACAAGGAAGCCACCAAGCGGGGTGACCAGTTCATCGCGTCCGAACTCTTCCTGCTGGCGCTCGCCGACGACAAGGGGGAGAGCGGCCGGCTGCTCAAGGACAACGGCCTGACCAGAAAGGCGCTCGAGACCGCCATCCAGGCCGTGCGCGGCGATGCCGGCGTCGATTCCCAGGAAGCCGAGGGCCAGCGCGAGGCGCTCAAGAAATACACGATCGACCTGACCGACCGTGCCCGCGAAGGCAAGCTCGACCCCGTCATCGGGCGAGACGACGAAATCCGCCGGACGATCCAGATCCTGCAGCGGCGCAGCAAGAACAATCCGGTGCTGATCGGCGAGCCGGGGGTCGGCAAGACGGCGATCGTCGAGGGCCTTGCCCAGCGCATCGTCAATGGCGAAGTGCCCGAGTCGCTCAAGAGCAAGCGCGTGCTGTCGCTCGACATGGCGGCGCTCCTTGCCGGCGCCAAGTACCGCGGCGAGTTCGAGGAGCGCCTGAAGGCGGTGCTGAAGGACATCGCCGCCGACGAAGGTCAGACGATCGTCTTCATCGACGAGCTGCACACGATGGTCGGCGCCGGGAAGGCCGAGGGCGCGATCGACGCCGGCAACATGCTGAAGCCGGCGCTCGCGCGCGGCGAGCTCCACTGCGTCGGCGCGACCACGCTCGACGAATACCGCAAGTACGTCGAAAAGGACGCGGCCCTCGAGCGGCGCTTCCAGAAGGTGCTGGTCGACGAGCCGTCCGTCGAGTCGACGATAGCGATCCTGCGCGGATTGCAGGAGCGCTACGAGATCCACCACGGCGTCGAGATCACCGACCCCGCGATCGTCGCGGCGGCGGAGCTGTCGCACCGCTACATCACCGATCGCTTCCTCCCCGACAAGGCGATCGACCTGATCGACGAGGCCGCGGCGAAGATCAAGATGGAGATCGACTCGAAGCCCGAGTCGATGGACAAGCTCGATCGCCGGATCATCCAGCTGAAGATCGAGCGCGAGGCGGTGAAAAAGGAAAAGGACGAAGCGTCCCGCAAGCGGCTCGGCGCGATCGAGGACGAGATCAAGCGCCTCGAGCGCGAATACGCCGATCTCGACGAAGTCTGGCAGGCGGAAAAGGCGCAGGTCGCCGGCACGCAGCACATCAAGGAGGAGATCGACCGTATCCGGCTGCAGATGGAAGAGGCGCGCCGCAAGGGCGACTGGCAGAAGATGAGCGAGCTCCAGTACGGCAAGCTGCCGCAGTTGGAGGCGCAGCTCAAGAAAGCGGACAGGAAGGAAGCGGCCGCGCAGAAGTCGAAGCCACGGCTGCTGCGCACCCAGGTCGGCGCGGAGGAGATCGCCGAGGTCGTCTCGCGCGCGACGGGCATCCCCGTCTCGAAGATGATGCAGGGCGAGCGCGACAAGCTGCTCCAGATGGAGGACGCGCTGAGGAAGCGGGTCGTCGGCCAGGACGAGGCGGTGCGGCTCGTCGCGGACGCGATCCGGCGCTCGCGCTCAGGTCTCGCCGATCCGAATCGTCCCTACGGCTCGTTCCTGTTCCTCGGGCCCACCGGGGTGGGCAAGACGGAGCTTTGCAAGGCGCTCGCCGAGTTCCTGTTCGACTCCGAGCAGCACTTGGTCCGCATCGACATGTCCGAATTCCAGGAACGGCATTCGGTGGCGCGCCTGATCGGCGCGCCGCCCGGCTACGTCGGTTACGAGGAAGGCGGGTACCTGACCGAGCTCGTCCGCCGCAAGCCCTACAGCGTGATCCTGTTGGACGAGGTCGAGAAGGCGCACCCGGACGTCTTCAACGTGCTGCTGCAGGTGCTGGACGACGGACGGATGACCGACGGCCAGGGCCGCACCGTGGACTTCAAGAACACGGTGATCGTGATGACGTCGAATCTCGGCTCGCACCGGATTCAGCAGATGACGGACGAAGGTTCCGACCAGGCGCTGATCAAGATTGCCGTGATGGCGGAGGTCAAGGGGCACTTCCGGCCGGAATTCGTCAACCGGATCGACGAGATCGTCGTCTTCCAGCCGCTCGGCGAAGCGCAGATCGCGGACATCGCCAAGATCCAGCTGAAGGCGCTGGAGGCGAGACTCGCGAAGCTCGAGATCAGGCTTTCGGTGACGGACGCCGCCCTCAAATTGGTCGCGGCGGCGGGATTCGACCCGGTCTACGGCGCGCGGCCGTTGAAGCGCGCGATCCAGCAGCAGATCGAGAATCCGCTGGCGAAGGAGATCCTCGCGGGCAAGTTCGAGCCCGGAGCGACGGTGAAAGTCGGCGCCGCGTCAGGCGAGATCACGTTCGCTAAGAGCTGACCGCGCAATCGCGCGTGGCGCCGGGTGCCGTCAGGAGGGCGGCGTGCGTTGGTCGTCTGCGGGCGGCATCGCCTTGCGCATTCCCGCTGCCGAGCGCAACGCGTGAATCTGCGATGCCTGGGACATCAGGCTGAAGAGAACGCCCGTCGTCCACCCGAAGGCGAACAGGCCCGAGATTGCGATCATCGGCGCGAGCAGGCGCCATGCGTGCGGCAGCGTGCCTTCGCCGTAGCCAAGCGTCGTGTAGGTGCCTGCGACGTAGTAGAACGCGTCGCGAAACACGGGTATCGCGTCGATTCCGACGAGGGCCGCGGACCAGACGAAGATCTCGATCAGGTGCGTGGTCACCATCACCAGGATCATCCCGGCGAGGAACAACTGCTCGTGCTTGCCGGAGCGGAACACGCGGATACCGCGAGCGGCGAACGCGCGCTGCACGAGGAACATGCCGAGGCCGTGGATCAGCAGGGTGGCAATGAGCGGCAGCGCGCCGAGCCCGATCTCCACCAGCGGCGTGAGCCGATCCATCGCGTCCCCCGTGCGGCCGCGGCCGCTCCGGGGGAAATTCTGCCACAGCCGGCATCATGGCGCGCCCTAGTAGTACGGCGCGAACCGGCGCTTGTCCAAGGCGGCGCCGAACGATTCGAGCCATGCGGCGATGCCACCGTGAGGCCGCGGCCGTTCGCCGCGGCGATGCACTTCGTCGACGTGCCGGGCGAGCACGCACACGGTTGCCGCGCCTTGGGCCTCGACCAGCGTGAGGCCGTCGCGGTCGATCGTGAAGGCGTCGCCCGCGGCGAGGATCACGTCGCGCAGGTCGTTCTCGAGCGTGATCCACAGCACGCCGCGCGTCACGCGCAGCGTCGTGCCGCGCGCGCCGTCGAGTTGCACCAACTCGCCTGCCGTGAGGTCCCAGACCTTCGTATACCCGTTGCAGTTCATTGCCGTCTCCTTGTAATGCGTATAATGCATGCGAGGCGCGGTGCCGCGAGGTGGAACCGCTTCGCTTGCGTCTCCCGGTGTGAGCAGGCGACGGAACCGATTCTGAGCTTCCGGAGAGCGCGGCTCAAACGGTCAATGGGAATGATTCGCATGAGTTTCATGCATGCATAAGACGCTGCGGGCGCTGCCGTCGCTCGATTTCCTCAAGGGCTTCGAGGCGGCGGGGCGACTGCTCTCGTTCACGCGCGCGGCCGAGGAGCTCTTCGTGACGCAGTCGGCGCTGTCGCGGCAGGTGCAGGCGCTCGAGGAGTCGCTCGGCTTGCCGCTGTTCGTGCGCCGGCACCGTGCGCTGGCGCTCACGCCTGCCGGAGCCGCGTTCCATCGCGACGTGGTCGCCGTGCTGAATGCGCTGGCCGCCGCGGCCGACGTCGCGCGCGGAGCCGTGCGCCAGCCGGGAATGACGCTGTCGACCACGGTCTCGTTCGCGTCGCTGTGGGTGATTCCCCGGCTCGCGTCGTTTCGTGAACGGCACCCGGACATCGAGGTCTACATTTCCGCCGACGACCGCCTTGTCGATCTCGGGCGCGGCGAAGTCGACGTCGCCGTGCGCTACCTGCCGGACGCGAAAACGCCGGAAGGCGCGGTGCGGCTCTTCGGGGAACGCATGATGCCCGTGGTGAGCCCGAAGCTCCTGCGGCGCGGAGGCACGCCGCTCGCAAATCCCTCGGATCTCGCGCGCCATGTGCTGCTGCATCTCGACGATCCCGAAGGACGCACGCCCTGGCTCGATTGGAGCGTCTGGCTCACCGCCAACGGCCAGCCCGGCCTCAAGCCCGCGGGTGCGCTGCGCTTCAAGCTCTACGACCAGGTGATCCAGGCGGCCGTCGCCGGGCAGGGCGTGGCGCTGGGCCGCGTGCCGCTCATCGCCGAGCATCTTCGCGACCGCCGGCTGGTCGCGCCGTTCGCCAAGCGGTACGAATCGGCACGCGGCTATTACGCGGTCGTCGCGCCCCACGCCGTCGAGCGCACCGACGTGACCGCATTCGTCCGGTGGCTGCGCGACGAAGCGGCGCGCGAATTGGCGAACTTCGACACGCCCGCGGCGCGACGCGGGAAGGCGCGATGAGCGAATCGATGTTACGGCAGGAGGCGCACGGGCCGAGCCAGCCGCCGTCGGCATGGATCGTCCGCTACGCGACGCTCATTCCCGCCGGAGCGCGCGTGCTGGACCTCGCTTGCGGTCGGGGTCGACACGCGCGCTGGTTCGCGGGGCGCGGGTGTCGCGTGCTGGCCGTCGACCGCGACAACGATGCGCTCGCGTCGATGGCAGGATTCCCGTCCATCGAGACCGCAGCCGCCGATATCGAATCCGGCGAGTGGCCGTTTGCCGGCGAGCGGTTCGACGCGATCGTCGTCACGAATTACCTGCACCGACCGCTCTTTCCCCATCTTCTCGCGGCGCTGGCCGGCGACGGAACGCTGCTCTACGAGACTTTCGCGCGCGGCAACGAGGCGTACGGCCGGCCGTCGAATCCCGCCTTCCTGCTCGAGCCCGGCGAGCTGCTGCGCGCCGTCACAGGGCTGCCTCCAGGTGGTGGCCTTTGAAGAGGGCCGCAACGTCGACGGGGGGAGGCCGGCCGTCGTGCAAAGGGTCGCCGCCATCGGCGCCGGGCGGACCTGGCCGATCGATCTGCCATCCATCGCGTCGCCGGGTTGAACCGGCGCAGGCGGGCATCGGTCGAATGCGGTAAAATCGCCCTTTTCTCCGGCATTGTCCAATGTTGACCGGCAGCATCGTCGCGATTGCGACGCCGATGGTCGAGGGTGGCGCACTCGACATCCCCGCACTCGGCAAACTGATCGAATTCCACGTCGCGAACGGCACCGCCGGGATCGTGATCGTCGGCACGACCGGCGAGTCGCCGACCGTCGACGTCGACGAACATTGCCTGCTCATCAAGTCCGCGGTCGAGTTTGCGCGCGGGCGCGTTCCCGTGATCGCCGGCACGGGGGCGAATTCGACGACCGAAGCGATCGCGCTGACTGCCTTCGCGAAGCAGGCGGGCGCGACCTGCTGCCTGTCCGTCGTCCCGTATTACAACAAGCCGACGCAGGACGGCCTCTACCGCCATTTCCGGACGATCGCGGAAAAGGTGGATCTTCCGGTGATCCTCTACAACGTTCCGGGACGCACGGTCGCCGATCTCGCCAACGAGACGGTGCTGCGCCTTGCACAGGTGCCGGGCATCGCCGGCCTCAAGGACGCGACGGCGGATCTCGGCCGCGGCAGCGAGCTCCTGCGGGGGCTGGCGGCGGCCGGCAAGCGCAACTTCGCGGTCTACAGCGGCGAGGACATCACTGCGCTCCCGCTGATGCTGATGGGCGGGCATGGGGTGATCTCCGTCACCGCGAACGTCGCGCCGAAACTGATGTCGGAGATGTGCGCGTCGGCGCTTGCCGGGGATCTCGTCCGGGCCCGCGCATGCAACGACCGCCTGCTCCCGCTGCATCGCCGCCTGTTTGTCGAGCCCAACCCGATCCCCGTGAAATGGGCGCTTGCCGAGATGGGCCTCATCCGCAACGAGCTGCGGCTTCCGCTCGTCCCGCTGTCGCCGCAGCACTGCGAGTCGGTCCGCGGCGCGCTGCGCGATGCGGGCGTGCTCGCCCTGAATCCCAAGGTGCCCGCATGAACGCATTGATTCCAGCCGCTACCGCGCGCGGTGCGGTCGCCGTCGCACTGGTCGCGTTCGCGCTGGCCGGTTGCGAGACGACCACGTCGATCGGCAAGAAGATCGACTACAAGTCGGTCTCGACGACGCCGTCGCTCGAAATTCCCCCCGACCTCAAATCGCCGCAGTACGACGACCGCTACAACGTCTCGACCGCCTCGGGCCTCGCGGCGCGCGACGCGACGAGGCCCAAGACAGGCGAACAGATCGCGCAGAACCAGATCGCCGACGCGAAGATCGTCAAGGAGGGCAACGCGCGGTGGCTGCACGTGAGGGCGACCCCCGAGCAGGCGTGGAACATCACGCGGCAGTTCTGGCTCGACAACGGTTTCGTCCTCGCGAGCGAGCTTCCGAGCTTCGGCATCATGGAGACGGACTGGGCCGAAAACCGCGCGGAGATGCCTCCCGATTTCCTCCGCAGCACGATCGGCAAGTACGCCGATCTCTTCTATACGACCTACAAGCGCGAAAAATTCCATTCGCGCGTCGAGCGCGGGACCGAGCAGGGGACGGTCGACATCTACGTGTCCAGCCGCGTCATGGAGCAGGTGCCGACGGCCAAGATCGACAATTCGTCGCCGGCCGCATTCGCGTGGGCCGTGCTGCCGCCCAATCCGGGTCTCGACGCCGAGTGGCTGGCGCGGCTGATGGTTCGCTTCGGCATTCCGGAGACACAGGCCACCGAGGCCGTGCGCACGGCCGGGCCGGGCGGTGTCGCGCCCGATCGCGCGCAGCTGCAGAAGGCACCCGACGGCGTCAACCAGCTCGTGCTGGACGACAGCTTCGACCGCGCCTGGCGACGCGTCGGCCTGGCGCTCGACCGGATCGGATTCACCGTCGTCGACCGTGATCGTTCGAAAGGACAGTATTTCGTCCGCTACTCCGATCCGGAGGCGACGGCGAAGGACGAAGGCGTGCTCAGCAAGCTCATGTTCTGGAAGAGCAAGGACGAGAAGCCCGAGCAGTACCGCATCACGATTGCGCAGGCCGACCCGCGCAGCGTAGTGACGGTGCAGGATCCCACCGGATCCCCGGACAAGAGCGTGAACGGCGAGAAGATCCTGACGCTTCTCAAGGATCAGCTGAAGTAGCCCGGCGGGCTCCCGGTGAGGTTCGCATCCCTGGGCAGCGGCAGCGAGGGCAACGGGCTCGTCGTCGAGGCAGGCGCCACGCGCGTGCTGGTCGACTGCGGATTCGGCATTCGCGACGCCACGGCGCGCCTTGCGCGCCTCGGCCTTGCGCCCGGCGACCTGACCGCGATCCTCGTCACCCACGAGCACTCGGACCACATCGGGGGCGTGCCTGCGTTTGCCGCCCGGCACGGGACAAAGGTGTGGGCGTCCTTCGGAACCCTGACCGCCGTCGCCGAGCGGTTCGAGGGGATGACGAATGTCTACGGCTTCGACAGTCACGAGCGATTCTCGATTGGCGCGCTCGAGATCGTTCCGATTCCGGTGCCGCACGACGCGCGCGAGCCCGTCCAGTACGTGATCGGCGACGGCGCGCACCGCCTGGGCATCCTCACCGACCTCGGCGTGTCGACACCGCATGTCGAGGGATGCCTCACCGGCTGCGAAGCGCTGGTCCTCGAGTGCAACCATGATCTCGACATGCTGGAAAACGGCAGCTACCCGTGGCCGCTCAAGAAGCGCATCGCGTCGCGCCTCGGGCATCTCGACAATGTGACCGCGGCGGCGCTCCTCGCACGTCTCGACAACTCGAAGCTCGTGCACATCTTCGCGGCGCACCTTTCGCGCGAGAACAACACGCGGGAACTGGCCCGCGCCGCTCTCGCCGGGGCGCTCGGGTGTGCGCACGACTGGATAGGGATCGCCGAACAGGACGCGGGATTCGATTGGCGGGAAATCTGACGGGGACGACGATGGAAAAGCGGCAGGAACTCTACAAGGGCAAGGCGAAGACGGTCTACTCGACGGACGACCCGCGACATCTCGTCATGCATTACCGCGACGACGTGTCGGCGTTCGACGGCGCGAAGCTCGCGAAGCTGGACGGCAAAGGCGAGACCAACAACAAGATCAACGCATACGTGATGGGCAAGCTCGCGGCTGCGGGGGTGGCCACGCACTTCGTCCGCGTGCTGAACGAGCGCGAATCGCTGGTTCGCGCGATGAAGATGCTGCCGGTCGAGTGCGTCGTGCGCAACGTGTGCGCCGGCTCGATGGCGAAGCGCTACGGCATCGACGAGGGAACCAGGCTCGCGGAGCCGATTTTCGAATTCTTTCTGAAGAGCGATGCGCTGCACGATCCGCTGGTGAACGACGACCATATTCGCGTGCTGGGCTGGGCGAGCGCAGGGGAAATCGCGCAGATGAAGGCGCTCACGCACAAGGTGAACGGCGTGCTGAAGCCGCTGTTCGCCGCGTGCCGGCATCGATCTCGTCGATTACAAGCTCGAATTCGGGCATCCGACCGACGACCTCGCCGGACCGCTCGTATTGGGCGACGAGTTCACGCCGGACGGCTGCCGCCTCTGGGATGCGAAGACCGGCGAGAAGCTCGACAAGGACCGATTCCGGCGCGATCTCGGGTCCGTGATCGAGCATTACCGCGAAGTCGCGCGCCGCATCGGGGCGCCGCTGTGAGTGCGGCGGCTTCCTACCGCTAGGGTCAGATTCCGAGCACGGTGCCGGTGAGCCCGGGCTCGCCGGTCGCCCAGATTTCCTCGAACCGGTTGACGAGCGGGCCGGCCTGCTGCGGCGACTCGATCGCCAGCGCGGCGCGGGGCTGCTCGACGTGGAAGCGATGCAGGAAGTGGCGGCCGTCGACCAGCACGAGCGGGTCCGACGCGCCGCGCGCTTCGGGCCCCGTCCTGTAGATCGTCATCCGATCGCCGAACGATTTGAGCAGGACGAGAAGGCGCGGGCAGGACGACTCGAGCCATCGCGTTTCGTGCACGATGATCTCGAGCTTCGACGTGCGCGAGCGACGCAGAAACGCCGCGAGCCTGTCCGCGCGCGCCGGCGTGTTCCAGCCCATCCCCGACATGTCGTGATCGAACACGCGAATCGAATGCTGCGCGAGTCCGATGATTTCGTCGAGTGCCGCCACCTGCGCACTCACCGTGACCAGCGATTCCTGTCGGGACTGCGGGGCCGGGACGGCGTCAGGCGGCGTCGGGGTCGAGGTAGCCATGGCGATACCAATCGTACAACAGATGAAGGATTCCCGGCGCGGCCGCGGCGATCGCGCTGCCGGGCAACGCGCGCTCGTTCGCGAGCCTCCGGAGCAGCGTCGCGCCGGGCGACGGCCAACGCAGTGCATCGCCGTTGACGAACAGCCAGGCGTCATCGTAGAGCAGCTGCGTGCGCCGATCGAGCCTCACACCGTGCCGGCGCGCCGCTGCGCGAAACGCGAGGAGCGAGCACGGTCGGTGCCGGCGGCGTGAAATAAACGGACGGCTTGGGGTCCGAGAGGAAGGTGCCGAGGAAACAATCGGCGTCGCGACGATCCCATCGTATCCGGTCGATCATCGCCGCGCATCGACTCTCGCATCGTCGCGCCGATCCGCGCAGGCTCCCCGGAGGCGCGCAGATCCGGATCGGCATAACGCCCGTCGAGGTCCACGCGGTCGCGTAGCCAGTCGAGAAACGCGGTGGCGAGCTCGGTGGCGGCCGGCGCGCGAAAGCCGATCGAATAGGTCATGCACGCGTCGACGGCCGTGCCGTCATGCGCGTACGAAGGCGGCAGATAGAGCATGTCTCCGGGACCGAGGATGTCGTCGTGCGCGGGCGCGAAGCGGCGCAGGATCTTGAGGGGCAGTCGCGGACGCAGGGCGAGATCCGTCTGGCGGCCATAGCGCCACCGCCGCCGACCCGCTCCCTGCAGCAGGAACACATCGTACGAATCGACGTGCGGCCCGACGCCGCCTCCGGGCGCGGCGAGGCTCACCATGACGTCGTCCAGCCGCGCGAATGGCAGGAAGGCGAAGCGACGGAGCAACGTGTCGGTTTCCGCGGAATGGAGATTGACGCCCTGGACCAGCAACGTCCAGTCGCGCTCGGGCAACGCGCCGAAGTCGGCGCGCCGGAAAGGTCCGTGCGCGAGCGACCAGCGCCCGCCTTCGCGGACGACGAGCCGCGACTCGACGTCGTCGCGCATCGCAAGGGTTGCGAGTTGCCGCGACGTGAACAGGCCGCGAAAACCGGGCAGCGCAGAACGGACGACGAGCGCGTTCTTCTGCCAGAACCTGCGCATGAAGGTGGGGATCGTGCGTCCGCCGAGAATGGGCAGACGCGTGTCGTTCTGCATTGCGGCGGGCATCGCCCAATTATAGCGGTGGCGTCAGTTACAATGATCGGCCGGCCGCGGCGCGAATGCGCGGCCGCGCGCTTGCCGGCTGCGACGCGCCGCACTTCCCATCCTCCCGGAGCCTCGATGAATATCTTCACCAACACCGTAGTGACGATGACGTTCGAACTCTTCGACAGCGAAGGTACGCTGCTCGAGGCGACGTCCGAACCCATCACGTACCTGCATGGCGGACACTCGGGGATGCTGCCGAAGCTCGAGGAGGCGCTCAGCCTCAAGAAGGTCGGCGATGCCGTGTCGGTCGACGTCGAACCCGTGGACGCCTTTGGCGACTACGATCCCGAGCTCGTCAAGATCGAGCCTGTCGGCCAACTTCCCGCCGAGGTCGCAGTCGGAATGCAGTTCGAGGCATTCGCGAAACCGGACGACGAGCCGGGCAGCGGGATCGTGTTCACGGTCACCGATATCGCCGACGGGAAAGTCGTGCTCGACGGCAACCATCCGTGGGCGGGAAAGCGTCTGCGGTTCGACTGCCGGATCCTCGGCGTGCGCGCAGCGACGGAGGAGGAGGTCGAACACGGGCACGTTCACGGCGAGCACGGACATCACCATTGAAGGAAATCGAATCGCGGGAAGTCGGCGCCATCTCCGGATCGCCCGGAGAATCCGCAATTTGCGTGTGAGAGATTCCGGCGGGTAGCCTTCACTTTCCCAGCACGGCGAGCGCGCTGCGCATCGGCACGCTGGAGATCCTGATAGTCCCGCCGAGCGGGTCGTTCATCTCCTCGATCAGGAATACGGCGGTTGCGACCGCAAGCGCGCCGAGGACGAGAGCGGTTGTCGCAGTGGCATTTCGCGGCGCAAACAGCCCGAAGCTCGCGAACATGCCTGCGAGCCAGAACACGAGCACGGCCAGAAACACCGGCGGCGTTCCGCTGCCCGCCTGCTCGACCGCGTTCCAGCGCGCCTGCCGGATCTCATAGCTCAACTCCAGGGCGCGCGCCTTCAGCGAGCGCTGCAGGTCGTTGACCGGCGAGAGCGGCTGGATCTTGAGCGGAATCTGCTCTGCCGACGACGACCCGCGCAAGGTCTCCTCGGCGGTTCCGTGGCCACCGCCCTCGGGAAACAGCTCGCCGGATTCGCGCCGCATAGGCGTCGCGCAGCGCCTCGCGCACGTGCTGGGCTTCCGGCCCGTACTCCGCGAGCGTACGGTCGAGGAGGATGACCTTCACGGCGGACTGCCGGAACTCCTCTCCGATCGTGTCGAACGAATTCTTCGCCGATGCGATCAGCAGCCCCAGCACCAGCGCGGACAGCGTCGCCAGCAATCCGGCAACGAGCTTGATGGTGTCCTTCGACGGTTCGCTCAGGTGATGCTCGGGCAACAGGCCGCGAAGGCCCATGCCCGCGAGTGCGCCGCCGGCGACACAGCAGAACGTGATCAACGCAATCGTCCATGAGTTCATGCGCCGTGCCCCTCCGTTGGTCGCCGGATTCTATCCCGCGTCGCTTCATGCGCCATCCGGAATCTACCATCGGCCCACTGCAGCCATCGACACGCGTGTCCTCGTGTCCGGGGTTTCCAGTGGGGGCGATCCGCCGGAATCGAGCCCATTCGAACCGCGCCGGCGAATCGCATCGGCACTCGGCAACGCACTCCGGAGCTAGACGACAGGACGCCGTCTCGCCGTGGCCATCACGACGGCCAGGAACACCAGGATGCCGATCACGCCGATCGCAGCCTCGACGTTGAGCATTCCGGCGGCGCCCCATCGCTCGTACGCCGCACCGTTGATCACCGTCATGTAGGCGATCGGCATGTTCGAGAGCGAGGCGAACAGGTTGTATTTCGTGGCGGCGGCGCCGAGCCCGATCGCTTCCAGCACGACCGCCGTAAAGCCGGCGTAGGCGAGCCCCTGGATGAAGGAGTACGCGAGCGTGAACACGACATACATGGACTCGGTGCGTGGCGCGTACGCCATCGCCACCGCGCACAGCACCATCATGAGACCGTAGAGCGCGTACGCGGTCTTGCGGTCCAGGCGATCGCTGCCATACCCGCCGGCGAGACATCCGATCGCCGAAACGATGCCGCCCAGCACGCCGGTCACCAGCGCCACCGTGCCCGCGGAGGCGTGCCAGTCGTCGGCCACCGCGGACCACAGGTTCGACGCCGCGCCAGATCCAATTGGAAGAAAGCAGATGAGAAGCGCGAGGAACCCGGCGCGCGATCGAGTGACCTGCCAGAGATCCTTCAATACGGACATCAGCACGCGACCGTAATGCCCGGTTCGCGGCATCGGGGGCGGCTCCGGCACGAACTTGAGCGCTGCCATGCAGAGCGCGCACGACGCGGCAAGGATGGCGCCGGCCATCCACGGATCGGGCAGCGCTTGCGCGAGCCAGAGCCCCGCGCCGCCGCCCACGCCGTTGCCGCCAAGATTGCCGGCCTGAAACCAGCCGCTGGCCCGGCCTTTCTGCGCCGCGGGCGTGCCATAGACCAGGAGACTTTCGGTCGCCATCGCGAGAAACGTGACGGCAACGTTCGACACCAGTACCGCGACGTAGAGCAGCCAAAGCGAATGCTGGTCCGACGCCGCTGCCCCGGTCGCGAAGATGCCGAGGGCGCTCACCACGGACGCGAGCACATACCAGCGCTTGCGTGACAGCGTCGTATCCGCGACGGGCGCCCACAGGAACTTCCAGCTCTGCGGAATCAGGCTGACCGCCACGAGTGCAGCCACCTCGTCGATGCTCACGCCCGCCTGCGTCAACTGGTAGCCGATCGCCACCGTGAGGTAACCGCCCATCGCCCCGAAGGGAAATATCAGGAACAGAAAGACGATCGGGTGCGCGGAGTTCGTGCGCTTTGTCGTCAAGGGTCGGGTGACGCGCGGAGATCTGGGTGAGCTGCCAGGAATCGTGCGGCGGTGGGCAGGACGCGCCTCCGCCGCGCGGTCAGGTGTCCAGTCGGGACGATGCCAGGAGGGTGCCGCCGCAGGCCGGCTTCACGCTAACCGCCGGTCGATTCCAGAATCTCGCAATACTTTCCGGAGGTCGATGTTGCCACCGGAGACGATCGCGACGATCGGCCCCTGGCCCGCCTTGCCCGTCAGTGCCGCCGCCAGGGAAAGCGCACCCGCGCCTTCGGAAATGACGCGCGACTTTTCCGCGATGAGTCGCATCGCGTGTTTTGTCTGCTCGAGAGAAACGACGATGCAGCCATCGACCACCGGTTTCATTCTCTCCCACATGCGCGGAAAGACGCTCTGTCCTCCGGCGCCGTCGACGAACGACGGCTTCCAGTCCGGAAACGACTGCGCAGACCCCATGGCGAACGATCGGGCGACGGGGGCAGCGGTCTCCGGCTCGGCTCCCCATATCCTTACGTCCGGTTTCATGGCCTTGACTGCACTGCCGACGCCGGTGATGAGTCCGCCGCCACCGATTCCGGCAATGACCGCGACCGTGTCCGGCGCATCCTCCAGGATCTCGAGGCCCATCGTGCCGTGTCCGGCGATGAAGTTGTGATCGTCGAACGGGTGCACGAACGTCCCCTCGACGCCGGGGAATGAGCGCTCGTCCAACGCCTTCCACGCCACGGTGTACGGCACGAGGACGAGCCTTGCGCCGAGCGCCTTCATTCGATCGATCTTGGAGGCGGGCGCGGACTCGATCGCAACCACGGTGCATGGCACGCCGGCCTTCCGTGCGGCGTACGCGACGCCTTGACCGGCATTGCCCGCGCTGATCGTCCACACGCCGCGCCTGCGCTCGGCGTCGGTGAGCATCGCCACGGCATTCGCCGCGCCCCGAAGCTTGTACGCGTTGATCGGTTGCAGGTTTTCCAGTTTGAGCCGGATGTCGGGATAGCCGGGCCCCAGCTCGAGGCGGACGAGCGGCGTGCGAACGATGGTCTGCGCAATTCGCTGGCGCGCGTCGCGAATCTCGCCGAGTTCAATCGGGCGGACAGGCGCGGGGGCACTGGGCATGATGGATTACTTCCGTCGCTCCGAGGCGGGCAAGTGAGGCAATGGGAGCGATGAGTCTATCCTGTGGCGACCATCAACGGCGATCTCCGAGCTGGAGTTCGAAGGTCGCCCGCTCGCATGCACTTGACGCAGCCAGCGGTCGACCTGCGGTGAAAGGGGCGCCCGCGCAGCGGGGATGGTCGATCCGCCGACTGCGACGGGCGCGTGAAGGGTCGCGGTCTCCCGCGGCGCCGCGTACGACGACACGCCCGCTTACTGGCTTCCGAACAGGTTCTGGGGGATGCCTGCCGCCGCGAAAATGTGGTCGCGCGAGGCTTCGAGCTGCTGGCGCAGATGAGGCAGGTCGACACCGACCAGCTTGCCCTTCCACTTGCGAACCTTGCCCGCGACGATCACGGTCTCGACATTCGTGCGGTCCATCAGCGACACGACCGCTCCGGGCACCTGGTTGAGCGGCGCAACGTTGATCGCGGTGGCGTCGAGGATGATGATGTCGGCTTCCTTGCCCGGGGTGAGCGAACCGACCTTGCCATCGAGCCGCAGGTGCTTTGCGCCATTCATGGTGCCGAAGCGCAGCACGTCGCGCGTGTTGAGCAGGGGCGGCGTACCGCTGGCGGGCGTCGGCCACTGGTTCGGGTATTCGAAGGTTCCCTGCTCGAGGATCATCTGGTTCACGACCATGCGCTGCATGTTCATGCAAACGCGCATCTGCGTGAAGAAGTCCGCCGTCATGGTGCACTCCACGTCGGTGCTGAGGGACGGCTCCATGCCCAGACTCTGCATCTTCAGCATGGGCGGCATGCCGTGGCGCATGTTCATTTCGATCGGGAACGCGATCGAGACCTGGACGCCCTTGTCCTTCACCGCCTGCCAGCCCTTGTCGGACATCCCGGTCATGTGGATGAACAGGTTGTCAGGCCCGAGTCCGATGTCGTTGTTGATGCCGCCCGTGCCATCGGCGAGATCGTCGAGGGTCGGGCGTATGCCGAACGGGGAGAGGATGTGCGCCGCGATCTGGAGGCCGAGCTGGCGCCCGATCGTCCAGGACTGCGTCATGGTCGGGTCCCCGAGGTAGACCTCGCCGCCCATGATCATGTGGACGAGCTGATCGGAAGAAGAGAACCATTGTTTCTTGATGCGCACCGCGTCCTGCGGATATTGATTGCCGGCAACGCCGCCCGCGCTCTCGAAGTAACCGAATGCGGCGCGGCGTCCCGTGTCGAACAGCGCCTGGATGGCGGCGTCGGAGTGCGCGGGCGAATGATGGATCTGCGAGATGTCGTGCACCGTCGTGACACCATCGTCGAGCTGGCTCAAGCCGCCGAACAGCTCGTTGATGTACACGTCCTGCGGACGGTAGACAGGGGCGAACTTCAGCAGAATGTATTCATAGTACGTTTTCTCCGCGCTCGGACTACCCGATCCGTCGTTGATCAGGATTCCGTCGGCGAGGAAGCTCCGCAGCGCCGTTTCGAACTGGTGATGGTGCGTATCGATGAAGCCCGGCATGACGATGCGGCCGCGCGCGTCGATCACCGCCGCGCCGCCCGCGTGCAGGCTCGGCCCGACGGCGACGATTTTCCTGCCCTCGACCAGCACGTCGGCCTGGGCGAAATCGCCGACCTTCGGATCCATCGACATCACGGCGCCGCCACGGATGATGTAGCGCCGACCCGGCTTGCCGCTGTCCTCGGGCTCGCCCCCGCCATCGGCCGCGGCGGGACGCGCCGCGAACAGGTTGAGACCCGCGGCGGCGACGCCGGTCGCCGTCGTGGCCTTCAGAAAATTTCGTCGTGAGACGTGATGGTCCTGCGGGTTACCCTCATCGCACAGTCTGCACATTTCGGTATCCCCCTCGAATGCGAGTCGTTCGGATTGACAACCCGCTGGCTCATTCTGGGGTCGATCCGCGCTGGTGTAAATCGCAGCGTGGGGATGTTGCGCTGCAACGAATCTGTGACCGGAGCGGCTGTCCGGTGCCTGGCGCTCGCGATGCGAGGACGGTCTCCGCGCCTCGTCAGCGACCAAACAGCTTTCGCAATTCGTAGAGCGCCGCATGCGCGTCGCGAGGCGTCATGGCATCGGGATCGAACTCGGCGAGCTTCGCGGCGACCGCCGCGGCTTCGGGCGACATCGCCGGTCCCGGTTCCTCGACTTGCGGGGCGACACCGGGTGGCGCGAAGAGGTCGGCCTGCGACGCGCCGGCCGCGCTGAACTTGTCGAGACGCGCGAGATAACCCTTCGCTCGTCGCACCGTTTCCGCCGGAACACCGGCGAGCTTCGCGACCTGCAGGCCGTAGCTGCGGTTCGCCGGGCCGTCTTCCGCCGCGTGCAGGAACACGATCCCGTCCGCATGCTCGACCGCGTCGAAATGCAGGTTGGCGCAGCCGTCGATTTCCGCGGGCAGCGCGGTGAGCTCGAAATAATGCGTGGCAAACAGCGCAAGGCAGTGGTTCTTCTCGGCGAGCTGGTGGGCGATCGCCCATGCGAGCGCGAGCCCGTCGAACGTCGACGTTCCGCGCCCGATCTCGTCGATGAGGACGAGGCTGTGCGGCGTCGCGCGGTGCAGGATCGCCGCGGCTTCGGTCATCTCGACCATGAAGGTCGAGCGGCCGCCGGCGAGATCGTCGGCGGCACCGATGCGCGTATGGATCGCGTCGAGCGGGCCGATCCGCGCGCTGCTTGCGGGCACGAACGAACCGCAATGCGCGAGCAGCGCGATCACCGCCGCCTGCCGCATGTACGTCGACTTGCCCCCCATGTTCGGTCCCGTGATGATGAGCAGGCGCCGGCCGGGAGCGAGATCGAGATCGTTGGCGATGAAGGCGTCGACCTGCTGCTCGACGACGGGATGCCGTCCGCCGCGAATCGCGAGGCCCGGTGCATCGGCGAATTCCGGGCGGACGAAATTCAGCGCTTCGGCGCGCTCGGCCAGCGTCGCGAGGACGTCGAGCGCGGAGAGCGCCGCCGCCGCGTTCTGCAATGCCGGGATGGCGGGGCGGAGATCGGCGACGAGCTCGTCGTAGAGTCGCTTCTCGCGGGCGAGCGCGCGATCCTGCGCCGAGAGCGCGCGGTCCTCGAACGTCTTGAGCTCTGGCGTGATGTAGCGCTCGGCATTCTTGAGCGTCTGCCTTCGGCGATAGTCGTCGGGAACCTTTTGCGTGTTGGCGTTCGTGACCTCGATGTAAAAGCCGTGGACGCGGTTGTACTCGACCTTGAGATTGGTGATGCCGGTGCGCTCGCGCTCACGCGCTTCCAGCGCGACAAGGAATTCGCCGCAGGTGTCGTCGATCGCGCGAAGCTCGTCCAGGTCGGCGTCGAAACCTTTCGCGATGACGCCACCGTCGCGCACCTGTGCGGCAGGCTCCGGCGCGACGGCACGCGCGAGGAGCGCCGCCCACTGCACATCGACGGCCAATCCCGCGGCGAGTTCGTGCACGAAAGGGCTGTCGTAGCGGGCGAGCATCGCGCGCAGTGCCGGGAGCAGCGAAAGCGTGTCGCGCACCCCGGCGAGGTCGCGCGGACGCGCGGACGCGAGCGCGATGCGGGCCGCGATCCTCTCGACGTCGACGGTGCGAGCGACTTCCGTGCTTAACTCGCGCCTTGCGCGTGGGTCCTCGCCAAAGGCGGCAACCGCACGGTGCCGCGCAGCGGCGGCGTCCTGCGCACGCAGCGGATGAGTGAGCCAGTGTCGCAGCAATCGGCTTCCTGCCGCCGTGGCGCACGCGTCGAGCAGCGACAGCAGGGTCGGCGCAGGATCGCCGCGCAGCGTTTCGGTGATCTCGAGATTGCGACGCGTCGAGGCGTCGAGGGCCAGAAATTCGCTTGCCGATTCGACGGTGACCGTGCGGATGTGCGCGAGCGACGACTGTTGCGTCGCGGCGGCATAGCCGAAGAGCGCCCCTGCCGCCCCCAGGCCGAGATCCCGATCCTCCACGCCGAAAGCCGCGAGGTCCTGGGTGCCGAAATGCTTCGCAAGCGCGCGCGTCGCAGCTGCGGCATCGAACTGCCATGCGGGGAGGGTCCGGGTCGGGACGGATCCCGCGTCCGACAACAGCGGCGCACCGTCGGGAATGAGGAGCTCGGCGACGTCGAGACGCAGGACGAGCGCCGCGGTCTCCGCGGCAGGCACCTCGGTAAGCGTGAATTGACCCGAGGCGAGATTGAGCCACGCGACGCCGGTGCGGTGCTTACCCGCATTGACGGCGACGAGCAGGCTGTCGCGCCTCGCGTCGAGCAGGTTGGCGTCAGTGACGGTTCCAGGCGTGACGACGCGCAGCACTTTGCGATCGACCGGCCCCTTGCTCGTCGCGGGGTCACCCACCTGCTCGCAGATCGCCACCGACTCGCCGAGCTTCATGAGTCGTGCGAGGTATCCGTCGACGGCGTGGAACGGCACACCCGCCATCGGGATCGGCGCACCGGCAGAGGCGCCGCGCGCCGTAAGCGTGATGTCGAGGAGCCGGGCCGCGCGCTCGGCATCCTCGTAGAACAGCTCGTAGAAATCGCCCATCCGGTAGAGAAGCAGCTTGTCCGGATGCTCCGCCTTCGCGCGGAGATATTGCTGCATCATCGGCGTATGCGCCGACAGCGGAACGGAGGAACTGGCGGCCGGCGAGGACATCGGGGCCATTATAAGGCCCGGGTCACCTTTGCCGGCGCTGCTCTGCGCATGGCGGACGTGTCGTAATCTGAGGCACAATGAAGCGTTCACTCCGCCGCGCGTTCTCCAATGCCCGACCTCACCCTTCGTCCCGGCAAGCTCGCCCTTGCCGACCTGCGCCGCCTGTGGACCGCGCCCCGCGCGATCTCGATCGATGCCGCATCGAAACCCGCGGTCGATGCTGCCGCAGAGACGGTACGACGCATCGTTGCTGCGGGCAGGACCGTCTACGGCGTCAACACCGGTTTCGGGCTGCTCGCGCGCACGAAAATTGACGATGCGCGACTCGCTGAATTGCAGCGCGCGCTCGTGCTTTCGCATTCGGCAGGAACGGGCCCCCTGCTGGACGACGACGTCGTACGCCTCGTGCTCGCGCTTAAGTCAGCGTCGCTTGCGCGCGGGCATTCCGGGGTGCGCTGGAGCGTGATCGAAGCGCTCGTCGCGCTCGCGAACTCGGGCATGGTTCCCTGCATCCCGTCGCAGGGGTCGGTCGGCGCATCAGGCGACCTCGCGCCGCTCGCGCACCTTTCGGCCGTGCTGATCGGCGAAGGCGAGGCGTGCGTTTCCGGGAAGGCGATGCCGGGGCGGGAGGCGCTTGCGCTCGCGGGGTTGAAGCCGATCGTGCTGGGGCCGAAGGAGGGACTCGCGCTGCTCAACGGCACGCAGGTCTCGACCGCGCTGGCTCTCGCGGGATTGTTTGCCGCGGAACGTGCGATGGCCGCCGCGTTCGTCGCAGGGGCTTTGTCGGTCGATGCGTGTCTCGGCAGCGACACGCCTTTCGACGCACGGATCCACGCCGTGCGCGGCCATCCCGGACAGACCGACGCCGCTCTCGTCTATCGTGACCTCCTGGCCGGCAGCGAGATCCGTCATTCGCACAAGGATTGCCCGCGCGTGCAGGATCCCTACAGCCTGCGCTGCCAGCCGCAGGTCATGGGCGCGTGCCTCGACCAGATGCGGCACGCGACTGGCGTGCTGCTGACGGAGGCCAATGCGGTGTCGGACAATCCGCTCGTGTTCGCGGACGCGGACGAGATACTGTCGGGCGGCAATTTCCACGCCGAGCCCGTCGCGTTCGCGGCGGACAACCTCGCGCTTGCGATCGCCGAAATCGGTGCGCTGTCCGAGCGTCGTGTCGCGCTGTTGATGGATACGAATCTTTCGGGACTCCCGCCCTTTCTGGTCGAGGACGGCGGCGTCAATTCGGGTTTCATGATCGCCCAGGTGACGGCCGCGGCGCTGGCGTCGGAAAACAAGTCGCTCGCCCATCCGGCTTCCGTCGACTCGCTGCCGACGTCGGCGAACCAGGAGGACCACGTCAGCATGGCGACCTTCGCGGCGCGTCGCCTGACACCGATGGCGGCGAACACTTCGCGGATCGTCGCGATCGAGCTGCTCGCGGCGGCGCAAGGCGTGGACCTGCGGCGGCCGCTGACCACATCGCCAAAACTCGCGCAGGCGGTGGCGATGATCCGTGCCGACGGCGCAATTCTGGAGATCGCGATCGCGCCTTCGCGCCGGACCTGGAGGCGATCCGCCGACGCGTCGAGGCCGGCGATTTCGTCCCGTCCGCCGGTGCGGTGCTTGCGTGATGCCCGCCGCGCACGCGACCTGACCGTTCGATTGGAGAGCCGCCATGCATCGTGACGACCCTGAACCACTGGCGAGCGCCGCGCGCGGCACGCGCTTCGCCGATCGCGTCATTCGCGCGCCGCGCGGTACGGAACGCACGGCAAAGTCCTGGCTCACCGAGGCCGCGGTGCGGATGATCCAGAACAACCTCGATCCCGAGGTCGCCGAGAATCCGAAGGAGCTCGTGGTCTACGGCGGCATCGGTCGTGCCGCGCGCAACTGGGAATGCTTCGAGGCCATCCTTGCCGCGTTGCGCGCGCTGGGAGACGACGAATCACTGCTGATCCAATCGGGAAAGCCCGTCGGCGTGTTCAGGACGCATCCGGACGCGCCTCGCGTGCTGATCGCGAACTCCAATCTCGTCCCCAGATGGGCCACCTGGGATCACTTCAACGAGCTCGACCGCAAGGGTCTCATGATGTTCGGCCAGATGACGGCAGGCTCGTGGATCTACATCGGCAGCCAGGGCATCGTTCAGGGGACCTACGAATCGTTCGCCGAAGCGGGGCGCCAGCATTGCGGCGGACAGCTCGCCGACAAGTGGATCCTCACCGCCGGTCTGGGAGGAATGGGTGGTGCACAGCCGCTCGCGGCGACGATGGCAGGCGCATCGATGCTGGCGATCGAGTGCCAGCAGAGCCGCATCGACATGCGCCTCGCGACGCGCTATCTCGACCGGCAAGCCGGGGACCTCGACGATGCACTGGCGCTGCTGCGCGACGCGTGCGCGAAAAAGTCGCCGATCTCGGTCGGCCTCCTGGCCAACGCGGCGGATGTTCTCCCCGAGCTCATCCGCAGGAAGGTCCGTCCGGACATGGTCACCGATCAGACCTCCGCGCACGATCTCGTGTACGGGTATCTGCCCTCCGGCTGGAGCGTCGAACAGTGGAAGATCGCGCAGGAGGATTCGCGACAGCACGCTGCACTTGTCGGCGCCGCGAAGAAGTCGATCGTCGCGCACGTGAACGCGATGCTGGCCTTCCATCGACTGGGCATCCCGACATTCGATTACGGCAACAACATCCGTCAGGTCGCGTTCGACGAAGGCGTCGCGGATGCGTTCGCCTTTCCCGGCTTCGTGCCCGCATACATCCGACCGCTGTTCTGCGAAGGCAAGGGGCCGTTCCGCTGGGTCGCTCTGTCCGGCGATCCGGAGGACATCTTCAAGACCGACCGCAAGGTCAAGGAACTCTTTCCCGCCAACACGCACCTCCATCGATGGCTCGACATGGCGCGCGAGCGGATTGCGTTCCAGGGATTGCCGGCGCGCATCTGCTGGCTCGGGCTGGGCGAGCGGCACCTCGCAGGGCTCGCGTTCAACGAGATGGTGAAATCCGGCGAGCTCAAGGCTCCCATCGTCGTCGGCCGCGACCACCTCGATACCGGCAGCGTCGCGTCGCCCAATCGCGAGACCGAAGCGATGGCCGACGGCTCCGACGCCGTGTCCGACTGGCCTCTGCTCAACGCGCTTCTCAATACCGCCGGCGGCGCCACCTGGGTGTCGCTCCATCACGGCGGTGGCGTAGGCATGGGCTACTCGCAGCACGCCGGCGTGGTGATCGTCTGCGACGGCACGGATGCCGCGGCAAGGCGTATCGAGCGGGTGCTGTGGAACGATCCGGCGACCGGAGTCATGCGCCACGCCGATGCGGGATATGCGATTGCGATCGACGTCGCGAAGGCGAAGCGGCTCAATCTGCCGATGTTGCGCCATGACTGAGACGCCGGTCGCTGCTCCGCCTCCGGGGTCGCATCCCCGCTCAAACGTCGAGCGGGGCCCCTGCTCCGCCCTCCGGCGTCATACCGGCGTCATGCGCCACGCCGATGCGGGATATGCGATTGCGATCGACGTCGCGAAGGCAAAGCGACTCAACATGCCGATGCTGGGGCACTGAGCTTGGCCCGCCTCGCTCCGTTTCTTGCTGCGGGCTGGCTTGCCGCGACTGGCGCCGTTGCCGCCGACGTCCGCGTTCTGAGCGCAGCGGCGGTCAAGGGACCGCTCACGGAAACGGCGATGGCGTTCGAACGCGAAACGGGACACCGGGTTGCGCTCCAGTTCATGACCGCCGGGCAGGTCGACGCAAAGGTGGCCGCAGGCGATCGCCCGGACATCGTCGCCAACACGCGTACGCGGCTCGATGCGCTGGTTGCCAAGGGCATTCGCTCCGGGACGGTGCAGGACCTCGGCACGGTGCGGATCGGGGTCGCCGTTCGCGCGGGTGCGCCGCGCCCCGACGTGTCCAACGTGGACGCATTTCGGGCGTCGCTTCTTACCGCGTCGTCGGTGGCCTACACGAATCCTGCTGCCGGCGGCACGGCGGGAACCCACTTCGCCGCAGTGATCGATCGGTTGGGGATTGCCGACGCGATCGCCGGAAAGCGCCTTCTCGCGGCCGACGGACTCGACGTCATGCACAAGATCCAGAAAGGCGAGGCGGAGCTCGGCATCACGCAGGTGAGCGAGATCCTGCTCATCGACCGCGCGACGTACGTGGGTCCGCTGCCGGAATCGCTGCAGCTGACGACGATCTACTCGGCGCTGGTGCCGGAGGGTGCCGGTGCGGCGGCGCGTGCGTTCGCGGCGGCGCTGGCGAGTGACATGGGCCGCGCTCGATTCGACGCCGCGGGTTTCGAGTGACGCGCCGCTAGAAGATCCAGAGATCGTTGCGCGGCAACTCGAGCCATTGCCGGCCGGCGGCGAGCGGTTCGCTGCCGTAGGCACGCAGCCGCGTTCCGCCGAGCGCGAACAGGTGCTCCCATTTGTCGCCGAAGTACATCGACGTCGTCAAGTCGACCTCGACGCGGTTTTCTCCGGGGCCGCTGGCGAGCCGAATGCGCTCGAGGCGAATCATCGCGGTGCCGTCCGCGCCGACGGTCGCGCCGCGCATCGCGGCGCCACGCAATGCCCAGCCGTCACCCGCGATGACCGCGGTGCCGTCGCGCAAGTCGGTGATACGCCCGGCGAGCCGATTGTTGCTGCCCATGAAGTCGGCGGTGAAGAGCGTGGCCGGGCTGCCGTACATCTGCTGCGGTGTCCCCTGCTGCTCGATCTTCCCCTCGTTCAGGAGCAGGATGCGGTCGGACATCGCGAGCGCCTCGCCCTGGTCGTGCGTCACGCACAGCGCGGAGAGCTGCAGCCGGACAATCAATTCGCGCAGCCATGCGCGGGCTTCCTCGCGCAGCTTCGCGTCGAGGTTCGACAACGGCTCGTCGAGCAGGATGACCGGCGGGTTGTAAACGAGGGCGCGCGCGAGCGCGACGCGCTGCTGCTGGCCGCCGGACAACTGATGCGGAAACCGGTCGCCGAGATGCCCGAGGGAAAGCTGGTCGAGCGCCGTGCGCACGCGCGTCGCCACGTCGCCGGAGCCGACTGTTGCGCAGCTTGAGACCGTAGGCGACATTGTCGAAAACGGTCTTGTGCGGCCACAACGCATAGGACTGGAACACGAGGCCGAGATTGCGGCCTTCGGCGGGAACGTCGACGCGGGCCGCGCCGTCGAACACGACCTTGTCGCCGACGCGAATGGTCCCTTCCGTCGGCTGCTCGAGGCCCGCGACCGCACGCAGCAGCGTCGTCTTGCCGCTGCCCGACGGCCCGAGCAGCGCGACGACCTCGCCGCGCTCCAGCGTCAGCGAGACGCCCTTGAGAATCGGATTGTCGCCGTACGCGAGCCTGACGTTGTCGACGGTGAGTTCGGACATGGGAGGATCCCCGGTGGGAGGTTCAGTCGCGCAGCTTCACGCCGAAGCGCAGTGCAATTGCCAAGCCGATGCCGACCAGCACGACATTGATGAGAGAGAGCGCCGCGACCACGTCGATCGCGCCACCCTGCCACAGCGAGACGAGCTGGGCGCCGATCACCTCGGTGCCGGGCGCAAGCAGATACACGCCGGTCGAGTACTCGCGCTCGAAGATCATGAAGACGAGCAGCCAGGAGGCAAGCAGTCCGGGACGGATCAGCGGCAGCGTGATCTGCCTCGACACGATCCCCCGCGTGGCGCCCGCCGTCCGCGCCGCTTCCTCGAGCTCGGTCGAGACCTGCAGGAGCGACGACGAGATGAGCCGCATTCCGTAGGCGAGCCAGACGACGGTATACGCGAGCCACATGCTGAAGATCGTCGCGCGGAGTGGTGTCAGGGGCGGAAAGAACAGGAACACCCACAGGAACGCGAGACCCGCCAGCAGGCCCGGGATGGCGCGCGGAACGAGCACGAGGTAGTCGACGAAGCGCGACCAGCCGTCGTTGCGGCGGTGGGTCGCGAAGCCGATCGCGGTGTAGCACGCGACGGCAATCGCGCCGCCGACGGTGCCGATCAGGATCGTGTTCCAGATCGCGCGCAGATGGGTGGGCTCGTCCCACACCGACATGAAGTGCTCGAAGGTCAGCACCTCGGCGAGCTTTGCGCCGTAACCCCAGTTGGAGACGAAAGCGCGCAAGCCGATGCCCGACAGCGGCACGATGACGCCGACGAAGAGCCACAGTCCGATCAGCGCGGCGGCGACCCACTTCCAGCGGCGCAGCGGCAGCTCGCGCATGCGCCCCGCCTTGCCCTTGATCGTCGCGTACTTGCGCGCGTTCTGCAGCAGGTACCGCTGAAGCAGCACCAACGGAAACGTCACGGCGACGATGCAGATCGCGACCGCGGCCATCAGGTGGTAGGAGGGCGTGCCGAGCTTGTTGGTGAGCTTGTAGAGATACGTCGACAGCACGAGATGGCCCTCGGGGTCGCCAAGAACCAGCGGAAGACCGAAGAGTTCGAAGCCCAGGAAGAACACGAGCACCGCCGAGAACAGCAGCGCCGGCATGATGAGCGGCAGGCTCACCGTGGCCGCGACGCGAAACGGGGACGCACCCGCGACGCGCGCGGCTTCCTCGACGTCCGAGCCCAGACTCTTCAGCGCTGCGGAAGCGTAGACGTAGACGTTGGGCACGTGCAGAAGCCCGGCGATGGTACCGATCGCCCACAACGAATAGATGCCCCACGGCGCGCCGCCGAAGAGATCGGTCACCCACACGGTATAGAACCCGACGGGACCGGCGGCGACGACGTAACCGAACGCGAGCACCATCGGCGAGACGAAGCTCGGCACGAGGATCAGCGGCTCGATCCAGCGCTTGCCCGGCAAGTCCGTGCGCTCCATCAGGAACGCAAGCAGGCTGCCAAGAGGCACGGCGATGACGACCATCATCGTCGCCAGCATCAACGAATTGATGGAGGCGCGCCAGAAATCCGCATCTGCGAAGATGAACTCGTAGGCCTCGAAGCCGGCGGTCCTCCGTGGATCGAAGAACGGCGCGGTCAGGAAGCTCTGGTAGAAGATCAGCGACAGCGGCGCGAGCACCGCTGCAGCCGTCACCAGTATCGTGAGACCGCGGGGAATCGCCGCGACGGTCGTGGAGCGCATCGTCCGCTGCCGTGCCGGCGTGCCCGCAATGCTATCTGCTGGCGCCCACGGCGAGCGTGGCCTTCCAGTCGGCCAGGAAATCGAGTCGCTTCTTGGGGTCGAGGTAGCCGACGATTTCTGCGGAGACCGGGATCGGCTTGATGTTCGGACCCAGCTGCTTCGCAAGCGACGCGGCCGTGTATTCGGCGTCGACATCGCTGCGGATCGCGAAGAGCTCGACGTCACCGCCGATCAGCTTCTGCCCGCGCTGCGAGAGTATGTAATCGGTCCAGAGCTTGGCGGCATTCGGATTCTTCGCCTGCTTGCCGATGAACATGACGCGCGAGAGGACCAGCGTGTAGTCCTTCGGCAGCACGACGCCCAGCGCCGGATCCTTCTTCGCGCGGACGAGCGCATATGAACCCAGCACGTTGTAGCCGAGCAGGTGTTCGCCCGACGACACCTTTTCCAGCATGTTGCCGGTGCTGGAGTACACGCGGTAGCTCGATGCACCGAAGCCCTTCTCGAGATCCTTCATGCCGGGAAAGAATTTCGTGTCCTGAACCACGAACATGAAGCCCACGCCGCTCTTCTCGATGTCGTACGTCGTCACCTTGCCCTTGAACTTGTCGGCCTTGGCGTTGATGAGCTTCGCGAACGACGCGTGGTCCTGCGGAACTTCATCCGCCGCGACGAGGCGCTTGTTGTAGATGAACACGGCGGGCTCGTAGGTCGTGCCATAGGCCTGGTTCTTGTACACGGCCCAGCCGGGCAGCTTGCCTGCCTCGGGCGAGGCGTAGGTCAGCGCCTGCCCGTCGTCGACGAGCTTGACCTGCAGGTCCATCGCCGAGCTCCACATGACGTCGGCCGACCCCTGTCCCGAGGCGACCTCGGCGATGAACCGGTTGTACATCTCGGTCGAGTTCATGTCGTTGTACTCGACCTTGATTCCCGGGTAGAGCGCCTGGAAATCCTTGACCAGCGGCTGCGCGGCCTTGGTGTCGAGCGCGCTGTAGATGACGACCTTGCCTTCCTTGTTGGCGGCGGCGATCGTCTGGGCATAATCGGCGGGATAGCCGGCGGGCACGGTCTGCGCGAGTGCGACGCCGGCGGCGGCAGCGAGCGCCAAGTGCGGAAAGGCGGGCAAGCATGGGAATTCCTCCTGAATCGGCAGCCGTCGCTGCCGCAACGCGCGATTATAGGCGTGGCCGACGTTCGCGTCGCCGATGCGCTGCCCGGCCAGCGGGCAAAAGAAAACGCCGCTGCGGATCCCGCTGCGGCGTTTGCCCATGAATTGGTCGGGGTGAGAGGATTTGAACCTCCGGCCTCTACGTCCCGAACGTAGCGCTCTACCAGGCTAAGCTACACCCCGAAATGCCCGTGTCCTGCGCATGCCGCGGCGGGAAGGCGAAGCTCCGCGGTGCCCGCGACCCGAATCGCGCGAAAAATCAGTACGTGCGACGGGCCGCGAAAGCCGCCAATTCTAGCAGATTCCGGCGATCCGGCGAGTCCGGCAATCCGGCCACGCAAGCCGCCGCGGCCTCGCTTTCGCGATTCGCGCATTCGCGTGCGTAGTCGAGCGCGCCGGTACGGCGCAGCACGTCCAGCACCGGCTGGAATTCGGCCAGCCGGCCGCTCGTAATCGCAGCGCGGATGAGCGCGGCGTCGGCAGCGTTGCCGGTGGCGATCGCCCGGATCAGCGGCAGCGTCATCTTGCCTTCGGCGAGATCGTCGCCCAGATTCTTCCCGATCATCGCGAGGTCGCCCGAGTAATCGAGCACGTCGTCGACCAGCTGGAAGGCGGTGCCGAGATGCCCTCCGTACCGCGCAAGGGACTGCGTGTGCGGGACACTGGCGTTGCCGAGAACCGCGCCCAGCTCCGCGGCCGCCTCGAAAAGCTTGGCGGTCTTGCGCCGGATCACGCCGAGGTAGGCGGACTCCCCGAGTTCGGGATCGCCCGAGTTCATGAGCTGCAGCACCTCGCCTTCGGCGATCACGTTGGTCGCGTTCGACAGGATTTCGAGCACCCGCATCGAGCCGACGCCGACCATCAGCTGGAACGCGCGGGAGTACAGAAAGTCCCCCACCAGCACCGATGCCGCGTTGCCGAACGTCGCATTGGCGGTTGCGATCCCTCGGCGCAGCTTCGACTCGTCGACGACGTCGTCGTGGAGCAGCGTCGCCGTGTGGATCATCTCGACGACCGCCGCCAGCGTGTAATGGGCCCGCCCCTCGTAGCCGCAGGCGCGCGCGGCCATGACGACGAGCGCGGGTCGCAGACGCTTGCCGCCGCTGCCGATGATGTAGGCGGCGACCTGCCGGATCAGCGAAACGTCGGAGTCGAGCGCGCCGCGCAGGACGCCGTCGACCTCGATGCGGTCGGCGGCGAGAATGGCGTCGAGGGGATTCCCCGGCTCCGGCGATCGTGGGGACCGCAGCGTGCTTGGCTCGAGGAAACCGGCGGGGGAGGCTGCTGACATGGGAGGACGTCCCGGCCGAAATGCGGATCGGCGGTTTCGGTCGGAATTGTAACCGACGAAGCCGTTGCTTCAGCCGCCCGCGGCCCCGCGGGTGCGGTGTCAGAGACCGAACCACCGCGGCCGGTCGGCGCCGTACGGCGCGCGATTGACCGGGTCTGCGGTAATCGGTTATAATTCAAAGCTTTCCGCCAGCGTCTGCAAACCGCAGCGCGGGCAAACAACAGTGAGCGGAGTATTTCCATGTACGCGGTCATAAAAACCGGCGGCAAGCAATACAAGGTTGCCCCCGGCGAAAAACTCAAAGTAGAACAGATACCGGCGGACGTGGGCGCGGAAGTCGTGCTCGATCAGGTGTTGATGATCGGGGAAGGCGAGAGCGTCCGTCTGGGGCAGCCCACCGTCGCCGGCGCGACGGTCAAGGCCATCGTCGTCGCGCACGGGCGCGGCGAAAAGGTACGCATCTTCAAGATGCGGCGGCGCAAGCACTACCAGAAGCACCAGGGCCACCGCCAGAACTACACCGAGCTCAAGATCGACAGCATCGTCGGCTGACGGAGAGAACACCATGGCACACAAGAAGGCGGGCGGCAGCTCGCGCAACGGCCGCGATTCGGAATCCAAGCGTCTTGGCGTGAAGGCCTACGGCGGCGAGACGGTCACCGCCGGCAGCATCATCACCCGCCAGCGCGGAACGCTCATTCATCCGGGCGTCAACGTCGGGATCGGCAAGGACCACACGCTTTTCGCGCTGGTCCCCGGAAAGGTCCAGTTCTCCACCAAGGGCAAGGAGAAGAAGAAATACGCGAGCATCGTTCCGGCTGCGGCCTGACGCGCGCTGCGCAACGATGCGGGCGCCACGTGCCCCGCAACAGAAAATCCCGGCCTGGAGCCGGGATTTTTTTCGCGCGATGCGCGGCGATTGAATCGCCGCTCGTCCCGGCAGGCGCACAATCGCGTTGCGGTTCTCCCGTGAGGTGCCCGAAGCAAGGGCTTGCAACCGTCGTCGGCATTCCCGCGCCGGAGGCCCGGTTATCCAGCGAGCATGTCGTTTGATAACATGACACGCCGCGCACCGCGACGGAGGCGATCGATGAAGGCGGAAGAGCTTCGCGCCATCCAGGCACCCTTGAAAGAGCGATACCGGGACGACCCTCGCGCCGCACTCGTTACGCTGCGGGCCGAGGGCCGCCTGGGCGAGGGAGTCACTTGCAGCGTGCAGACGGGCAGGGCGCTCGTAGCGGCGGGTCTGCACCCGGCGACGGGCGGCAACGGGCTCAGCGCGTGCTCGGGCGACATGCTGCTGGAAGCGCTGGTTGCCTGCGCCGGCGTAACGCTGAACGCAGTTGCCACGGCGTTGGGCATCGCGTTGCGAGATGCCGGCATACGCGCCGAGGGCGACCTCGATTTTCGCGGCACGCTCGGTGTCGCCAAGGACGCGCCGGTCGGGTTTCAGCACATCCGCCTTCATTTCGACCTGGAGACCGATGCATCGGAAGATCAGCTGGCCACCCTCATTCGCCTGACGGAGCGCTATTGCGTCGTGTACCAGACGTTGCGCCAGTCCCCGGAAATGACCGTCTCGCATCGTGCAGCCGCGGCCTGAATCCACCCTCGACCCGGAGCCGACGCGCGGATCCGCGCGCGCCGCGCCGTGCCGCACCTTTCGGAGGTAGCCATGCCGATGTACATGGACATCCACCAGGCCCTCGGGGCGACGGCGCTGGACGTCGCCAAGGCGCACCTCGCCGACGTCAACACGCAGGGCAAGTACGGCGTCGAGTATCACAAGTACTGGTTCAACGAGAGCTGCGGCAAGATTTTCTGCCTCTGCAGCGCTCCGAGTCCGGAGGCGGCCGCGGCGGTGCACAGCGAGGCCCACGGCATGGTCGCCGAGAAGATCATCGAGGTATCCCCCGAGATAGCCGAAGGATTTCTCGGCGGAAATGAAATCAATTCGGCGGGCGCGGTGCTCGTTCCCGGCGGCACCGAAAGCGATCGCGACCCGGGAATCCGAACGATCCTGTTCACCGATATCGTGGGTTCGACGGAACTTACGCAGCGCCTTGGCGACGACGGCGCCATGGCCCTTCTGCGGATCCACGACACGATCGTGCGCGACGCGCTGCGTGCGTCGGGCGGTCGCGAGGTCAAGCATACCGGCGACGGAATCATGGGATGCTTCGCGTCGGCTGTCGCTGCCGCGCGGTGCGCTGTCAGCATCCAGAGTGCCATGGCGCAACACGCCCGCGCGAACAGTGCGCACCCGATCAAGGTGCGGATCGGCGCCGCGGCGGGGGAGCCCGTCGAGAACCACATGGACCTATTCGGCACGACGGTTCAGCTGGCGTCGCGGCTTTGCGCCCACGCCCAGCCGGACCAGAGCCTCGTGTCGAACGTGGTCTGCGAGCTGTGCATCGGCAAGGGCCTCAGCTTTCAGGACCTGGGCGATGTTGCGCTCAAAGGATTCGACAAGCCGGTAAGGGTGCACGCGGTCCTGTGACGTGGTGCCTTACCGGCAATCGTGTAGCTAGCGCGACGCCGGCCGAGGGCCCTGGACGCACCCTTGCGCAATCGCCGTCCACCTCGCCGGCGCCGGCACCGGACCGCCTGATCGAGGGTCGCGATCCAATGAAAAGACGGCCCGAAGGCCGTCCTCCCGGTACCCGGGCCGTACTAACTCACTCGCGGGTGCGGCGCAGGAGCAGAACGGCAGTTGCCGCGACCAGGATGCCGAGCAGGATGACGCCCCACTCGTTCAGGCTGGGGATCGGAGCTGCCTGCGTCTGCGGCGGCGTTGCCGCGGCGCCGGCAACGGCCACTCCGGAAACGTTGCCAGTCACGCCGGCGGAAACGATCTGTGCAGTGGACAGAAATTGGGTCGCGACACCTGTCGTGCCGTTGACGCGCGTTTGACGTTCGGGCCATAGACCGATGCGAGAAAATCGCCACCGTAGTAATCCACGTCCTCGGAGAATGCCCCCGGAGCCTCGGTCACCACGACCGGACCCTGAGCTCCCAGCGCCGTCGCTTGCTTGATCGCCAAGTCGCTACCGATTCCGATTTAGAGCTGCCCGGTTGCCGGATTGACGCCCATGCCGTGCGTCTGGGACGTCGGTGCCGCGGCGCTCAATTCCGGCGTAGCGCCGGATCGATGTCAAGGTATCGCCAGATCGCCGTCCTTATCGGGTGCGGCTTGTAGTTCCGGACCCACGCCTGCGTCAGGTGGTCCTCCACGCGGTGCTCCATGAGGCGCCACGGTGCGTAGGCAAGGGCGAGTTCCGTCATCCGGTCGAAGAGCCGGGTGCGCTCGGGGGAATCCGGCAGCCTGCGCGCCGCTTCGTAGAGTCCGTCGAACTCCGGAAGACTGAATCGCGCGTGGTTCTCCTGTCCCACGTTCGGTCCGTAGAGGAGCTGCATGAAGTTCTCGGCGTCCGGGTAGTCGGCGTTCCAGCCATCCGTACGCATCGGAATTTTGCCGAGTCGCGCCATCTTGCGCAGCTCCTGCAGCCGGTCCTTCCGGAACACGATGCGGAGGCCGATCGCGTCCATGTTCTTCTTCCACTGTTCGTCTTCCTGGCGGGAGAGCGACGTGGGAGGAGACCAGCGCTCGAGGACGAGCGGCTTGCCGTCCGGTGCCTCGCGGTAGCCATCGCCGTCGCGGTCCCGGTATCCGAACCTGTCGAGCAATGCGCGCGCGGCGGCGGGATCGTAGAGCTGCGCGGCAGTCTTCAGTCCGGGGTCGTAGCCGGCGATGTCGGGAGGGATCGGGCTGGTCGCGGGGACGGCGCGGCCCTTGAGAATGACGCGGATGAATTCGTTGACGTCGTAGCCCATGCCGATCGCCCGTCTCAGCGCGATCTTCTCCGGCGAGTACCCGCCCAACGTCGCGTCGTCCATGTTGAAGTAGGTCCAGCGCGTGTTGGGTCGCAGCAGCACCTCGTGCCGGACGCCTCTGGCCGCGAGATCGTCGCGCAACCTGCCGTTGAAGAGCGCCTGCTCGACGAATTCCGCGGGCAGTCGCTCGAGGAGGTCGAGCTCCCGATTGGCGAACGCGAGCCACACGGCCTGCCCTTCCTCGATGACGGCGATCTCGATGCGTCCGGCAAGCGGCAGCGACTTGCCCTTGAGCGCCGCCGCGATGGGCAGGGATTCCGGCGGCACCGGCCCCGCGGCAACGTAGCTTGTTTCACGGAATCCGGGATTCGCCAGCAGCACGATCCTTGCGCTACGCCGGTATTCCCCCAGCATGTAGGGCCCGGTGCCGACAGGGTGCGCGCCGAAATCGGGTCCGTACGCCTCGACCACCTCGCGCGCGACGGCCGCCGTGTTCGGTATGGCGAACACGTAGAGAAACCGCAGGTCGGGTTTCGTCAGGCGGATGCGCAACGTGTAGCGATCGACGACCTCGAGTCCGGCAACGGGTGCTTCGTAGTCGAATCTTCCGGCCTTCAGCGCCTTCGCGCGAAGGACGTCCGCGCCGACGATCTTTCCCTCGACCAGCCAGAGCCAGGGGCTCTTCACCGCGGGGTCGAGCAGGCGTTTCAGCGCATAGGCCTGGTCGCCGGCCGTGAGCTCGCGCCGCTGTCCCTTGAAAGCCGGATCCGGCGTGAAGAAAATGCCGCGCCTCAGCCGGAAGACGTACGTCGCGCCGCCGTCTTCGATTGTCGGCATCGCCTCGAGCGTGCGCGGCACGAGCTTCACCGGTCGCGCGAGGTAGTCGTAGTCGAGCATCGAATCGTAGATGTGGTCGATCACGCCATCCGATCCGGCGTCGGCGGAGAACTGCGGATCGAGACTCATCTCGGCGCTGGTGAGGACGACGCGCAGTGTCTTTGCGGGATCGGCGGCGGGCGCGGATTGCGGCGAGAGACCCGATGCGCAGAGCGTCGCGGCAATAGCCCAATGAATCGCGTGGGAACGGCGTTCGGTCCGTGCGTGCGCGCGTATCGACAGAGGTCTCATGATCGTAGGCGATGTCGGTCGTCGACTATAATCGAAGTCGCGCCGCATCGGCCGCCCGAACAGGCGCCGCATGCTTTCGCACCCGGGCGAACCCGGGAGTTCGGTTACGCCGCAGCGATCGCGCCGGCCCCCAGACGTTGGCCTGCCATGTGCGAATGATTGCGTCGTCGCCATCAATCCATTGGGACAACGCATGACGACATTCCGAACGATCGCCAACGTTCGCCATCACGGCATGGACCTGACGGACTACGAATTCGACGTGCCGCTCGACCACGACCGGACTTCGGGCGAGTCGCTGTCGATCTTCGCGCGGGCGGTCAGGAACGGCGATGAACCGGCCGTGGCGCGGCCGTGGCTGGTGTTTCTCCAGGGGGGACCCGGATTTCCCGGTCCGCGACCGCTCGCGAGCACGGGCTGGCTCAAGCGGGCGCTCGTCGACTACCACGTGCTGCTCCTCGATTCGCGCGGCAACGGCCGCAGCAGCGTCGTGCTGCCACAGACACTCGCGCGGCGCGGCGACGCGCGTGCGCAGGCAGACTATCTGATGCATTTCCGCGCGGACAGCATCGTGCGCGACGCCGAGCTGATTCGCTGCCAGCTGGTCGGCAAGGACGAGCCGTGGGGCGTGCTCGGACAGAGCTACGGCGGCTTCTGCGCGGTCCATTACCTGTCTGCCTTCCCGGAGGGTCTCCGCGAGGTATTCGTGACCGGCGGCCTGCCGCCGTTGACGGCAGGCCCCGACGATTACTACCGACACACCTACCCCGAAGTCCTGCGCAAGACACGCAGGTACTTTGCACGGTATCCGGCGGACGAGGCCCTGTGCAGCCGGATTCTCGAGCACCTGCACCGGAACGACGTTGCCCTGCCGTCCGGTGGCCGCCTCACGGTCCGACGCTTTCAGCAAGTCGGCTTCATGCTCGGCTTCGACGACGGGATGGAGAATCTTCATTACCTGCTCGAGAACGCATTCTGCCGTGGTGCCGATGGCGACGAACTGAGCCTGCCATTTCTCCGCGCGCTCGAAAACTCGCAGTCGTTCGAGACCAACCCGATCTTCGCCGTCCTGCACGAAATGTGCTACACGCAGGAAGCCGCGTCGCGCTGGTCGGCGCATCGGGTGCGGGCTGAATTCCCCGACATGGAATGGGCTCCCGGCCGACCGCCGTCGCTCACGGGCGAGATGATCTATCCGTGGATGTTCGAGGATTACCCCGGGTTGCGTCCGCTGCGCGAAGTGGCGGAGTTGCTCGCCCAGGAGGAGCGCTGGCCGCGGCTGTACGATCCCGAACGACTCGCCCGCAATACCGTCCCCGGCGCCGCGGCGATCTACGCGGAGGACATGTACGTTCCGCGCGTGCTTTCCGAGGAAACTGCCGCCGCCATCCCCGGCCTCAAGGCGTGGCTCACCAACGAGTACGAGCACAACGGCCTGCGCAGCAGCGACAGGGTGTTCGAGCGTCTGCTCGCCATGCGCCGCGACCAGGTCTGATGCCATCCCGGCGTCGGCGTGCGCTTCGGCGCCCGCCGTGCGCGCACCTCACCGGCGCTCGAGCCACCAGAGCAGGGAACTTGCGGCGACGATGAAGACGGCCAGCGGAAAGGTTGCCGAGAAGAGCGGCGGCCAGTCGTTCAGCACGCCGAGATTGGTGAACAGGCGACCGATCAGAAAGAATGCGAGCCCCAGCATTGTGCCGGCGAAGATGCGGAAGCCCACGCCTCCCGCGCGCCGCTGGAAATAGGCGAACGGCAGCGCCAGGATCATCATCACGATGACGGCGGCGGGGTAGAACACCTTGTTCCAGAACGCGATCTCGAAGCGCGACGTCTTCTGGTTCCGAAGCACGTGGATGTTGTCGTAAAGCGTGTTGAGCTCGAGCCGCTCCGGCGCGACCTGATAGACCGTCAGCAGCGACGGCTTCAGCACGGTGTCCCATGACCACGCGTCGGCGAGCTCGAGCGTCACGCGTTCCTCCGACAGGCGCGTCGTGCGCACCTTGGCGAGCTGCCACTGGCCGTTGCCGCTGAAGCTGCCCGTCTCCGCCGTTCTGACGGTTCTCAGGCGAAGGTCGTTGTCGAATTCGTAGATGCGCACGCCGACCAGCGTCATGTCGGCGAGGACGCTGCGGATGTTGGCGAAGGTCAGGTCCTGCTTGAACCAGAATCCCGACTGGAACTGCTGCGCGACGATTCGGGCCTCGCCGCGGGACGGCGCACGGATCTGCTGGGCAAGGCGCTCCGCGGGCGGCGCCACGAACTCCCCCGCAAGGAACGTCGCCACGGCCAGAGGGTACGCCGACGCGTATCAGCGCCCAGGTGACCTGCAACAGCGAGGCGCCGGACGCGCGCATGACCGTGTACTCGGAACTCGCGACGAGCTGCGACATGGCGAACAGCGTGCCGATCAGCGCCGCTACCGGGAAGAGCTCGTACATTCGCGAGGGCAGCTGCAGCGCGACGAACAGGAGCGCTCCGGACAGCGTATAGCCGCCGCGCCCGACGTCACCCAGCTCGTGGATCAGGTCGAAGAATGCGAACAGCATCACCAGCGCGCTGAAGATGAGCAGGATCGCCGCGAGGAGCTCGCGGCCGATGTAGCGCGTCAGCGTCTTCAAGCCGGCGCCCCGTTTCGCTCCCGCCGGCGGAGTTGCGCAAACCAGCCGAGCCGCTGGGCGAAGAGCAGCATCGCGACCGTGACCGCGACGACGTGGGGCAGCGCAAGGCCCGTCCAGAAGCCCAGCTTTCCCTGGGCGATGAAGCTCTGCACGATGTTGAGGCAGTTGCTGTACAGCATGTACATGAAGGCCGCGGCGATGAGGTTGAACGATCGGCCCATTCGCGGGTTCACGTAGGACAGCGGAACCGCAAGGAGCGTCAGGACGAGCGCGGAAAGCGGCACGGACAGTCGCCAGAAGAGCTCGGCCCGCTCCACCCGGCCGTCCAGGGCGACGAGCACGCCGGTCGGAATCGCTTTGGTCGACACCGGCAGATTGCGCAGCTCCGCGGGCTCGATCCGGCGCCCCAGCTTTTCGAATTCCACGACCCGGTATTCCGCCGTGCCCGGCTTTCCCTCGTACCGCCGTCCGTCGGTCAGGCTGATGAAGCGGTCACCGTTGGGGGCTTCCTCGAGCATGCCCTCGCGGGCGACGGTCGTCACGTCCTTGCCCTCCTCGATCGAGTGCAGGAAGACGTTGCGGATGTGACGGTCGAATGTGTTGATGCTGTCCACGTAGACCACGAGATTGGCTCGCCGGAATTCCCGAAAGAGGCCGGGCATGATGAGCGCGATCTCGTCACGCGATTCCAGCTGGCGCTCGTACTCGATCCGGCGCTGCTCGGCCCATGGCGAAAGGAAAAGCGACAGCGCGACGATGGCGACGAAGAACGGTGCCGCGAACCAGAGCACCGGACGGATGACCCCGCTCAGTCCCTGGCCCGACGTGAACCAGACGATCATTTCGCTGTCGCGGTACCACCGCGACAGGGTGAGGAGCACCGTGAGGAACACGGTGACCGACAGCAGGATGTTGAAGTAGAACATCGCCCCGAATCCCAGCAGGGCCAGGATGCCTTCCGGGGCGACCGCGCCGCCGGCCGCCCGCGCCAGCAACTTCAGGACCAGATTGGTGAAAAGGATCCCGAGCAGTACGACGAACAGTCCGACGGCCGTGGCCGTCATCTCCCGCACCAGGCTGCGCCTATAAATCATGACAGCGGGAGATTTTTGACTTTTTCGACCTGTTTTGCCAATAATGCCGCCGAGGACGTCCTACGGCAAAGAAACGCACCGGCGGAGGCGCGGAACGGCGATGGAATTTACCATAAAAAGCGGAAGCCCCGAGAAGCAGCGGAGCGCATGCGTCGTCGTCGGCGTTTTCGACAACCGCAAGCTTTCGCTGTCCGCCGAGCTTATCGACCGCGCGTCGAACGGTTATGTCAGCGAAATCATTCGCCGCGGCGACATGGAGGGCAAGCTCGGCGCAACGCTCCTCCTGCACAACGTGCGGGGCACGCTCGCCGACCGCGTCCTGCTGGTCGGCCTTGGCAAGGAGCGTGATTTCCGCGACCGGGAGTTCCGGTCGGCGGTCAAGTCCGCGGTCAAGCTGCTGAACGAGACCGGATCCTACGAAGCCGTGATCTACCTGACCGAGGAAAAGGTCAAGCGGCGCGAGGTCGCATGGCGCGTCGAGCACGCGGTGGTGGTCGCGATGGAAGCCGTCTATCGATTCGACCGCATGAAGAGCGAAAAGGCCGAAGTGCGCCGTCCGCTGCGCAAGCTCACGTTGTCGGTGCCTCAGCGCTCGGACCTCACGGATGGCGAAGCCGCGGCGGCGCGCGGACTCGCGATTGCGCACGGCATGGATTTCGCGCGCGACCTCGGCAACCTGCCGGGCAACGTCTGCACGCCGACCTACCTCGGCCAGCAGGCGAAGGAGCTCGCCGGGGAGTTTCCCGACGTGAAGGTCACGGTGCTCGATCGCCCCGACATCGAGGCGCTCAAGATGGGGTCCTTCCTGTCCGTGACGGCCGGCAGCGAGGAGCCCCCGCGCTTCATCGCGATGGAATATCGCGGCAACCCGAGGAAGCAGAAGCCGCTCGTGCTGGTCGGCAAGGGCATCACGTTCGACTCGGGCGGCATTTCGCTGAAGCCCGGCCTCGACATGGACCAGATGAAATTCGACATGTGCGGTGCCGCGTCCGTATTCGGGGTACTGCGCGCGATCGCCGAACTGAAAGCCGAGGTCAACGTGATCGGTCTCGTGGCGGCCTGCGAGAACCTGCCGTCGGGCCGCGCGACCAAGCCGGGCGACGTCGTGACCAGCATGTCGGGGCAGACGATCGAGATCCTCAACACGGACGCCGAGGGCCGCCTGATCCTCGCCGACGCCCTCACGTACGCCGAGCGCTACGAGCCGGAGGCCGTGGTCGACGTCGCGACGCTCACCGGCGCGATGGTCGTGGCGCTGGGGCACGTGGCGTGCGGCGTGTTCAGCAACAGCGACACGCTTGCTCGGGCGCTCGTCGCGGCGGGGGACGAGGCGTTCGACCGCGGGTGGCAGCTGCCGCTGTGGGACGACTACCAGGAGGGTCTCGCAAGCAACTTCGCCGACTTCGCGAACATCGCGGGCCGAAGCGGCGGCAGCATCACCGCGGCGTGCTTCCTGTCGCGCTTCGCGAAGAAGTTCGACTGGGCGCACCTCGACATCGCGGGCGTTGCCTGGAAGGAAGGCAAGGACAAGGGCGCGACCGGCCGCCCGGTTGCGCTGCTCGTGACCTGGATACTGGGACAGGAATCTGCCGCCGCATCCTGACGCGCTCCGGCCGGCGGGCTGCAATACAATGACGACGATCGACTTCTACACCCACTGCACCGATCGCTACGAGGTGGCCGCCAGGCTCGTCGCCAAGGCGTGGGCGCAGCACGGAAGCGCTCGCGTACTGACGCCGGACCCGGAGACGACGGACCGGTTCGACCGCTTCCTCTGGCAATGGCCGTCTCTCGGATTCGTTCCGCACTGCCGTCTGGACAGCGCGGTGGCTGCGGAAACGCCCGTGCTGGTCGATCACGCGCTCGTTCACGACGGCCCCGCTGCCGTGCTCATCAACCTTCACCCGTCGCCGCCGCCGTTCTTTTCGCGCTTCGAGCGTCTGGTTGAAGTGATCGGAACGGACGAAGACGATGCCGGTTCCGGGCGCGATCGCTGGAAATTCTACAAGTCACGCGGCTACGAAGTGCGCTCGCACAACCTGGCGGAGCGCGGCTGAGGCGACCGACGATGCCCACCGCACGCGAACTGCTGGAACAGGCCGATGCGCTCATGCGCCGCAATCGCACCGACGATTCCGAGCCCGACATTCCGGAATTGACCGACGAGGTCGCGGTCGCGGGCACGGTGCTCCCGGTGCGGGCTTCGTCGAAGGAGTCCCCTGCTGCCGGGGAGCGGCGGCGCGGACAGGGGGGCGGTCGCTCCGAGCCCGACACCGACATTGCAGATGTCGGGGAACCGTCGATGCAGTCACCGCACGAGCACGGAGGCGAGGATTCGCGCTGGCTCGATGCCGACCTCGGCGAAGCGAGCGTGACCGGTCCCGCGCCGGATTCGATCGCCGTCGTTCCGCCGTCGACGCTGCGTTCGCCGCGTGGGGCGGGCAGGACGGAGGCGGCGCTGCCGCCGTTGACGGAGAGCGCGCAGAGTCGGGCGACAGACCTGCCCGTTGGACGTGGAGATCCCGGCGCCCAATGTCTACGTCGCACTATCGCGAGAATCGGCGGAAACGCCGCCGGCCAGTGACCCGGGATTCGATGCCATGCTCGGCGTGAAGACGACCGGGCAAGCCGTCGCGCCTGGGCCGTTGGCGCACGTGGCGGCTGCGGAAGCGGCTTCCGACGACGCGGCGCCGCCGGAGCCGTTTGCCACGGCATTCGAGACGACACCGGCTCCGGTTGCTTCCCCGCCGATGCCTGCCCCGATCGAGGCGAACGCATCCGAACCGTTCACCGGCGCCGTTTTCGATTGGGAGGCGGCGCCGGGGGCCATGGCGCCTGCCCCTGCGGAGACAACGATCCCCGAACCGTTGGCCGCCGCCCGTCGTCGAAACGGAATCCGTGGACGTTCCGGTGGAATCTCCGTCCGCGCACGACGAGACAGTCGTGCAGGAAACGCAGGCCGCCCATGAGGTTTCGACCGTGGATCAGCCGGCCGAATCGAACGTTCCCGACGCGGAGCGCTGGGAAGGGCTCGCGGAGGAAATCCGGATGCAGGTGCTGCAACGGATCGACATATTCACGGACACCGGATTGCACGGCGAGCTGTCGGCACGGTTGCAGCCGATCGTCGACCGCGCCAGCGTCGATCTCGTGACGACGATCAATCGGGAAGTCGGCCAGATCCTGCGCGCCTACGTCGCGGAAGCGATCGAGCGCGAAATCGAGAAGTGGCGGGAAGCGAACCCCTAGATTCTCGGATGCGGCTGGGCAGAATCGCCCGCGGCTCGCTCGCGGGGCGCCGCCAGCGAATACCAGGCGAGTGCCAAGGCGACCAGCACCCAGACGATGGCCGGACCGCTTGGCAAATCGAGTGCAGTGGAAATCACGAGTCCCAGCGCGTAGCCCGCTGCCCCGAGCCCCCAGGCGGCACCGAGGCGGCCGCGCGTCATGCGACGCGTGGCGAGGGGCGGGACGATCAGCGTCGCGAACACGAGGTAGAGCCCGACGAGCTGAACGGATACGGTCACGGCGAGCGCGAACAGCACGTAGAAGCCGGTGCGGCCCATGCCGCTCGCGCGCACCGAACCACAGCGCGAGGATGACCGCGTAGACGATTGCCGCCCAGACGAGCCGCGTCGGCTGCGCCCACAGAATCTGACCGACGAGAAGGTCGCGCAGGTGCTCGCTGCCGTGGACGTTGCTCGCGAGCAGCAGAACGCTCCCCGTCGCGCCGAGCACGAACACGACGCCGATCACCGCTTCCTGCACGTCGGGCCAGATCCGCTCGGTCCACGTGAGAAGCAGCGCGCCTCCCAGCGCCGCGGCGAGCGCGGCGATCTGTACGGCGACCCCTTCGGCCTCGAAACCCAGCTGATCGGCGAGCAACGACGCCGCATCCGGCCACCTGCGCGATCGCAAGGTCGATGAACACGATTCCGCGGGCCAGCACTTGCATGCCGAGCGGCACGTGCGTCGCGGTGACCAGAACGCCCGCGGCGAACGCCGGCAGCAGAATCGAGAGCTCGACGGCACCGAGACTCATTGCGCCGCCCTTCAGCAGCCGCGCAATCGTGTCGTCGAAGAGGCCGATAGAGATCCTTCGCTGCATCGTCGCCGCCGACCGTCGACGGCAGCACGATGACGTCGATCTTCGCGCGCTCGGCGATCCACTGCGACGCGCGGTCGCTCTGGTAGGCTGCGCGCAGCACCACTTCGCGCGGGCTCGCGCTGCAGCAGCTCAAGCACCTCCGAGAGGTGCGCGGTGGTCGGCTCGACGCCCGGCTTGGGCTCTAGCGCGGCGATCGACGTTTAGGCCGAGCCATGCCTGCAGGTACGTGAAGGCCTTGTGCTGGACGACGACCTTCACTCCCTTCGAAGTGGCGCCGCCTGCTGTCTCCCAATTCGCGATCGCGGCGTTCCAGCGCTCGGAAAACGCCTTGTACCTCGCCTGGTACTACGCCGCGTTGGCCGGATCGAGCTCGGCCAGCCGTGCGGCGAGCGGCGCCGCGATCTTCGCGATGTTGCGCGGATCCGTCTGGATGTGCGGATCGCCGCCGGGGTGTACGTCGCCTTCGGCGCGGTCGAGGCGCGTCGGCTTGTCGAGCAGATTGACGTACGGCGCCGCTTCGAAATACCCGGGCTTGCCCGGCTTGATCGCGGGATTGCCGGACTGTTGAGCGACGAGCGGCAACCAGCCGATCTCGAGCTCCGCACCGGTGGCGACGACGAGGTCGGCCGAGCGCGCGCGCGCGATGAGGCTCGGTTTCGCCTCGACGTGATGCGGATCCTGCAGGGCATTGGTGGCGACGTAGACCTTGACCTTGTCGCCGCCAAGCTCGTCGACGAGCGCGCCCCACTCGGGAACCGTCGCAAAGACGTTCAGGACGCCAAGGCGGGAGTGGACAGCGCCGCGAGCAGGACCGTCAAAAGCACGCGCAATTCGGAATGCCATGATGCGAGTCCTTTCAGAACTTGTGCGCGCCGTGCGCGCCGAGCGTGAGGATGTACTGGACGAAAATCTCGTTGTCGGTGAGATCGGGTTTCAACTTCGCCTGCTGGAACTGGACGCGGAACCGGCTGAACTCGGACGGCGTCCAGTCGAGCATGACGGCCGCGCGTTGCGGATTGAACGATCCGTTCGCAAGGTAGAGGCTGTTCGCCCCGTAGGCGACGCTTCCGGGCGCGAGCCAGTCGTAGCGCGCGCCGACGCGCCAGGTCGGCATGAACTGCCAGACGCCCTGCGCGTAGAAGCCGCGCTGGTTCGAGCGGTAGCTGCCGGCCTGCTCGGTGCCCGCAGCGTCGGTGACGGCATAGGTGAGGTCGCCACGTTCGCGCCGCCAGAAGTACTCGCCCTGCAGCTTGATATTCGTGTCCTGCGCGTTGCCGTTCGGCGCCCACTTCCAGACGAAGTCGGCAATGGCGATCTGCGAACGTCCCGAGAACGCGAGGCTCGCGTCGTTTCCGGCGAGATCGGTTTGCGTCCACGTGCGGTCCTTCGCGCTCGGTTTGCAGATAGGACACGCCGGCACGCCAACTGCTGCTCGTCCCGATGTCGCCGCCTACGTGCACGTAGGCGTTGCCATTGCCGGTGCCGTTCTTGTTTCGACCGGTGCCCGGAAAGGAATCGCCGTTGCCGACCTCACCGCCGAACTCGAGAAAGACGTCGGTCGGCGCGACCCATCTCACCTGCAGGCCATTGTTCTGGTACTGGCCGCCGAAGAACGCCTGGTAGACGAGAGGCGCGTCGTAGAAGTCCCAGGCGTGCTGGTGCACGTCGTTGAGGTACCCAATTCCGGACAGGAAGCGACCGAACTTCGGCGCGAGTCCCCATGGAGCGGCCGCGTAGATGCCGTACGCTTCCTCGACGCTGACGGTGTTTTCAGGCGAGAGCGAAAACGTAAGATTGCCGTAGAACTTGTCGTCGACGTTTGCGGTGAGCGTCAGCTCGGATTCCGCGATGCTGAAGCCGCGCTTGGCCGGCACGATGTCGCCGCTGGGCGCGAACCCGGCGATTGCGTATTGATTCGGATCCTGCGACATGTTGGCGTACACGCCCTGCAGCACCGCCGAGATGGCCGGATTGAATGCCGCAATACCTGACGCGGGCGCTGGGGACGGCGTGTGGACGCCGTTGGAGTCGCGGCAGCTTCGGCGGCGGGCGCCGCTGTCGTCGATTTCGATTCTGCCGACTTGAGGCGCTGCTCGAGCGCCTGAATGCGGGCCTCGTAGCTTTCCTTCAGCTGACTTATCTGCTCGCGGATTTCGGCGAGATCGGCGTCGCCGGCGGCCATTGCCGCGGAAGAATGGACGAGCGCCAGCGCAATCGCGCATGGCGCAAAGGCAAACCTGTGACATGTTGCGACCCTCCGTTCGTGAACGAAAACCGTCATCGCACGAGGCGACAATGTTCCGGCACAATCAGAGAATCGAGGGTGGGGCGCGGCTCTGGTACGGGGGTGGGGATGCAATTGCCGCGAGCACGATAGCGCACGATGGCAATGGAAAATCGGTGACCCGATCGGAATGCGCATGCGATTGCTGGGCAGTGGAATCGGCGCCACCGGCAAACAGCGCGCAGAGCGCGCACGCGGTGTCGGCCACGGGCACATTGATTCCGGTGTCCTGGGACCGATGCAGCCTGTACCCATCGTGCTCCAGCGCATGCAACTGCGCGCCGCACTGCATCAATACGAGCAGCAGTGCGAGCAGGACGGCGACAGATGAGCGGTAGCGGCAGGTCACAAAGAAACCACGCGAACACGAACAGGGAGCGGCTGATTGTAGCGCACGATTATTTGGGGCCTTGTCGTCTGGCTGGCTGATGGCAGGCGTGATCGGCGGGGCGGCGCGACTGATCGTCGCGCGTTCCGCGGCTTGGGCTTGTTCGCACCGGGCCGGTCCCCGGGGGCCGGCGAATTCCTCGTTTCGTTCCCGATTGCCGGACCAAACCTTGCGCCGGATCAAGGTCTTGCCCTTGCCACTCCGGTCTCGCAGGTAGATAATGCGAATCATTCTCATTGGATTCCAGATGATTCCACTCCTCCAGCTGGCCACGGGCGCCGACGCGACGGTCAGTGCCGTCCATGCCGACGCCGCACTGCGCCTGCGTCTCGCCGCCATGGGCTTTCGCATCGGCCAGCGGATCCGGATGGTCCGCAAGGGAGCGTTCGCGGGACCGCTGCACGTGCGGCTCGGCACGACCGACGTGATAATCCGGCGGAGCCAGGCCCGGCAGATCGACGTCCGGCGCTGACCGGTCCCCCGTGAAGCGCATCGCGCTCGTCGGCATGCCGAACACCGGCAAGTCGACGTTCTTCAATCGCGTCACCGGCGCGTCGGCGCGGACGGGCAATTGGCCCGGCGTCACCGTCGATCTTTTCGCGAGCAAGCTGCTGCTCGGCGGCGACATGGTCGAGATCGTCGACCTCCCGGGCATCTACGACCTTCACGGGTTCTCCGACGACGAGCGGGTCGTCCGCCATTTTCTCGAGGCGGCGGCCGTGGATCTCGTCGCCGTCGTGATAAACGCCGCGCAGGTCGACCGCCAGCTGGGGCTTGCGCTGCAGGTGCGCGAGGTCGGGTTGCCGACTGCGCTGCTCCTCAACATGGCCGACGAGGCGAAGCAGCTCGGTATCCGGATCGACACGGCCGTACTCGCGCGCGAACTCGGTGCGCCGGCGACTCTGCTGTCGGCCAAGCACGGCAACGGCCAGCGCGAGGCGATGTCGATGCTGACGCGGGCGCTCGCGTCAGCGCCGCCGGTGCCGCCGGGCATGGTGCGCGAACGACTTGCCGCCGACGACCGGGTCGAGGTCGATACGGCGGCCGCGCTCGCTGCAGCGGTCGACATTCCCGAACGGATGTCGGAGCAGCTCACCGACCGCATCGACCGGGTGCTGCTTCAACCCCTTCTCGGTCTGCCGCTGTTCTTCCTGCTGATGCTGCTGCTGTTCGAGGGCGTGTTCGCGCTGGGCGAGCCGCTGCAGCGCGCCATGCAATGGGCGTTCGAAGCAGTACGCGCACATGCGCTCGATCCGCTGTTCTCGTCGGCGCCGGCGATGCTTCGGGGCTTTCTTCTCGACGGCGTGTGGTCGGGCGTGGTGACGGTCGCCGCGTTCGTTCCCCTGATCATCCTGTTCTTCCTGTTCATGGCGGTCGTCGAAGACTCGGGCTACCTGTCGCGGGCGGCGTTCCTCACCGACGCGCTGATGGCAAAGCTCGGCCTCGACGGGCGCAGTTTCGTGATGATGTTGATGGGCTTCGGCTGCAACGTTCCGGCGGCGATGGGCACGCGGATCATGCGCTCGCGCGGCCTGCGCCTGCTGACGATGATGATCATCCCGGTGTCGCTGTGCTCTGCGCGGCTGCAGGTATTCCTGTTCCTCACCGCGGCGATCTTTTCCCCGCGCCACGCGCCGTGGGTGATCTTCTCGCTCTATGTGATGAGCTTTGTCGCGGCAATCGTCACGGCGGCGGTCGTTCAAGGGCCGCTACCGCAGCGACGAACCCTTTGTGCTCGAGCTGCCACCGTACCGGCTGCCGACGCTGCGCCAGATCGCGCTTCGCGCATGGCAGGAAGTGCGTCACTTCCTGCGTCGCGCGACCAAGTTCATCGTCGGCGGCGTTGTCCTGATCTGGCTGCTGACGAACCTGCCGGCCGGTGCGGCCCCGGGGTCGGCGGACACGTTCGCGGGCATGCTGGGCCATGCGTTCCAGCCGATACTGGCGCCGCTCGGCATCGACGAGCGGCTGACCGTCGCGCTCATCTTCGGCTTCGTGGCGAAGGAAGTGCTGATCGGCGCGTTTGCCGTGATCTTCGGACTCGAAGGACAGGCGCTCGCCAGCGACCTCGCCGTGCGCATGGACTGGGTGCAGGCCTACAGTTTCATGCTGTTCACGCTGATCTACACGCCGTGCCTGTCGACGGTCGCCGCGTTGCGTGCCGAGGCAAAGAGCAGCGGCTTCGCGGCATTGTCCGTGACGTGGTCGATCCTGCTCGCATGGGCCGCGAGCTTCGTGTTCTACCAGCTCGCACGCCACTTCGGCTATTGAGCGACGCAGGCGCGAGTCGCGCGAGCGTTCCGCTATAATTTCACGCTTTTGGACGCCCTTTCGGCCGCGCCGGCCGCACGCCCCGACATGGAACTCGCCAAGAGCTTCGAGCCGCACGCGATCGAGGAGAAGTGGTACCCGATCTGGGAATCGCGCGGGGACTTCAAACCAAGCTGGAAGGCTGGCGCGCCGGCGTATTGCATCCAGCTGCCGCCGCCGAACGTTACCGGCACGCTGCACATGGGCCACGCGTTTCAGCAGACGATCATGGACGTGCTGATCCGCTACCATCGGATGCGCGGATCGAACACGCTGTGGCAGGTCGGCACCGACCACGCGGGCATCGCGACGCAGATCGTCGTCGAGCAGCAGCTCAAAGCCGAAGGCAGGACGCGTCACGATCTCGGCCGGAAAGAATTCGTCGAGCGCGTGTGGGCATGGAAGGAGGAGTCGGGTTCGGCGATTACACGGCAGATGCGCCGCCTTGGCGCGGCCGCAGATTGGTCGCGCGAGCGCTTCACGATGGACGAGGGCATGTCGGCGGCGGTGCTCGAGACCTTCGTGCGACTGCACGAGGACGGGCTCATCTACCGGGGCAAGCGACTCGTCAACTGGGACCCGAAGCTCGGGACCGCGGTGTCGGACCTGGAAGTCGAAAGCGAGGAAGAGCAGGGCAAGCTGTGGGAGATTCGCTACCCGCTCGCCGATACGGGTGACGGCACCGAAGGGTCGCTGGTCGTCGCGACGACGCGACCCGAGACGATGCTGGGCGACACCGCAGTCGCAGTGAATCCCGACGACGAGCGCTATCGCAGCTTCGTCGGCAAGCGGGTCGTTCTGCCGTTGACCGGTCGCACGATTCCCGTGGTCGCCGACGCATTCGTCGACAAGGAATTCGGCACCGGCGCGGTCAAGGTGACCCCGGCCCACGACATGAACGACTGGCAGATCGGCCAGCGTCACGGATTGCCGGTGATCGCAATTCTCGATCTCGAGGCGAAGATCAATGCCAACGCGCCGGAAAAATACCGCGGCATGGATCGTTTCGTTGCGCGCAAGGCGGTGCTCGCCGACCTGACGACGGCGGGGTTGCTGGTGTCGGAAAAGCCGCACAGGATGGTCGTGCCGCGCTGCGGGCGCACCGGCGAAGTGGTCGAGCCGATGCTGACCGACCAGTGGTTTGTCGCGATGACCAAGCCGGCGCCGGCCACGCATCCGTTGTGGCCGGGCAAATCGATCCAGGATCTGTGCCTCGCCGCCGTCGGCGAGGGATTGAAGAGCCCGCGAAGCGGCGGGACCGGCACGGTCGAGTTCGTGCCGAAGGAATGGATCAAGACCTACCACGAGTGGATCGACAACATCCAGGATTGGTGCATCTCGCGGCAGCTGTGGTGGGGCCACCAGATCCCGGCGTGGTACGACGAGACAGGCAATGTCTACGTGGCGCGCGATGAAGCCGCGGCCCGGGCGCAGGCGCGGAAGAAGCTCGGCCGCGAACCCGTAACCTTCGTCCGCGACGACGACGTTCTCGACACGTGGTTCTCGTCGGCGCTGTGGAGCCATTCGACGCTGGGCTGGCCGGCGGACACGAACGAGCTGAGGACGTTCCTGCCGTCGTCGGTGCTCGTCACGGGCTTCGACATCATCTTCTTCTGGGTCGCCCGGATGATCATGACGACCGTGTATTTCACGGGCGAGGTTCCGTTCCGCACGGTCTACATCAACGCGATCGTCCGCGACGAGCAAGGCCAGAAGATGTCGAAGTCGAAGGGGAACGTGCTCGATCCCCTCGACCTCATCGACGGCACCACGCAGGACGCTCTGGTCGCGAAACTCACCAGCAACCTGATGGACCCGCGGCAGGCGGAGTCGATCGCGAAGCGAACGCGGCGCCAGTTCCCGAACGGCATTCCGGCCTTCGGCGCCGACGCGCTGCGTTTCACGTTCGCAAGCCTGGCGACATTCGGTCGCACGCTGAACTTCGACCTCAACCGCTGCGAAGGCTATCGCAATTTCTGCAACAAGCTGTGGAACGCGACGCGCTTCGTCCTCATGAACGTGGAGGGCAAGGACGTCGGCCTGGACAGGTCGCTGCCGACGACGCTCACGTTTGTCGACCGTTGGCTGCTGGGCCGGCTGCAGCGCGCGAAGCACGATATCGCGACGGGCATCGAATCGTATCGCTTCGACCTCGCGGCAAAGGCGGTCTACGAATTCGTCTGGGACGAATACTGCGACTGGTACGTCGAGCTCGCCAAGGTGCAGCTCGCGCGCGCCGACGCGGCCGGGGACGCCGCCGCCGCTCGCGGCACGCGGACAGTGCTCGTGCGTGAGCTCGAAGCCACGCTCCGGCTCGCACATCCGTTCATCCCCTTCATCACCGAGGAGCTCTGGCAGAGCGTGGCGCCGCTCGCGGGCAAGCATGGCGACACGATCCAGCTGCAGCCGTATCCGCGGGCGGACTTCGAGCGCGTAGACGAAGCAGCCGACGCGAAGATGACGCTCTTCAAGGACATCGTGAATGCCTGCCGCACCTTGCGCGGCGAAATGAATCTGTCGCCGGCGCAAAAGGTGCCGCTGCTGGCCGCCGGCGATGCGGCGACGCTGGCTGAATTCGCCCCGTACATCGCCGCGCTCGCGCGGTTGTCGGAGGTCCGGGTTGTCGACGCGCTGCCGGCTACCGACGCGCCGGTTCAGGTCGTCAGCGGGACGCGTCTCATGCTCGAGATCGCCGTCGACCCCGCCGCGGAGCGCGAGCGCGTCGCCAAGGAGATCGCCCGGCTCGAGGGCGAGATCGTGAAGGCCAGCGCCAAGCTCTCGAACGAGAGTTTTGTCGCGCGCGCGCCGCCCGCGGTCGTGTCGCAGGAGCGTGCCCGTCTTGCCGGATTCACGGCGACGCTCGATCAACTGAAGCCGCAGTTGAGGGATCTCTGACGGCAGCCTTGCACCAACGCGGCTGCGGCCGGTGATGCCTACGCTCGCGCACACGTTCCGCGCACTGCGGCACGCCAACTTCCGGCGCTTCTTCGTCGGTCAGGGTCTCTCGCTGATCGGCACGTGGCTGCAGCAGATCGCGATGGGCTGGGTCACCTGGCGGCTGTCCGGCTCCGCGCTGCTGCTCGGCGTGGTCGCCTTCTGCTCGAACGTCGGCATCCTGGCACTGGGACCGTTTGCCGGCGTGATCGCCGATCACGTGAACCGGCGCCGGGCGCTTTTCGTCACGCAGTCGCTGCTTCTCGCGCAGGCCGTCACGCTCGCGGTGCTGGCCGCGCTCGGCCGCATGGAAGTCTGGCACCTCGTCGCGTGCGCGCTTTGGTTGGGTGTGGTCTCCGCCTTCGACATCCCGCTGCGGCAATCGCTGTACGTGCATCTCGTCGACGCGCGCGCGGACCTGCCGAACGCGATTGCGCTCAACTCGCTGCTCGTCAACAGCGCGCGGGTCGTCGGCCCGGCGCTCGCCGGGCTGCTGCTCGCGGCGGCAGGCGAGGCGCTCTGCTTCGCCCTCAACGCGCTGTCGTTCGTCGCAGTCATCATCGCGATATCACGCCTCGAATGGCCGCGCGAGGAGGCGCCGCCTCCGCTCCGCGGCGGGTTCTGGGCAAGCTGGAAGGAGGGCGCGGGTTACGCGCTCGGCTTCGCGCCGGTGCGGGCGTTGCTGGTTCTCGTGGCGCTCGTCGCGTGGACGATCACGCCGTACTCGTCGCTGATGCCGATCTACGCCGGACAGATCTACGGAGGCGGCCCGCACACCCTCGGATTCCTGCTCGCGGCCGCCGGAACCGGCGCGCTCGCGACGACGACCTACCTCGCGAGCCGGACCACGATTCGCGGTCTCGGACGCATCATCGTGGGAGCGGCGGCGGTCGCGGGGCTAGCACTCGCGTGTCTTCGCCTGGCTGACCGTGTTCCCGGTCGCGCTCGTCCTGCTGGCGCTGGTCGGCGGCGGCGTGATCCTCGCGGCCGCATCGGCGAACACGATCATCCAGACCATTGTCGACGATCGCTTGCGCGGGCGGGTCGCGGGGTTCTACACGATGGCATTTCTCGGCGTGGCTCCGCTCGGCAACCTCGCTGCAGGAGCGCTGGCGAAGGCCGTCGGCGTGCAGGCGACTTTCGCGCTCAATGGTCTCGTCTGCGCGGTTGCGGCGTTATGGTTCTGGCGGCGCCTGCCGGCGCTCGCGAAGGAACTCCGGCCGACCTACGTGCGACTGGGCATCATCACTGAAAGCGCCTGAGCGCCCGCAACGGGCGCGCGTCAGTCGCGTCGAAGTGACGACTGGCTCGGAGGAAATGTACGCGATTGCGGTCCCCACGTGATCTCGTGATCATTCGAGATCGCGTCCAACGAAATCGATGAATTCCGATCCGTGGGGCACGACGCGAAGATCATTCCGACAGTCGAGGGCTTCGCAGCGGCCGCAGCAAGTGGCCGGTCCCGCGTCTCCAGGCTCCCCCCCGTTGACTAGAGCCGCCGAAAGTGAAAGACTCAAACGTAAGGTATTGTTTTTTATGCCTATGGCATTTTTGTCGGGGAGTTCTTGCCGCCATAGGCAAGTGGCATTTCGAATACGACGAAGAGCGTCCGGGACGAGTCGATCGCCGTCACCCGCTTCGGTTCAAGGTCTCATCGGGGGTCCAGCCCAGCAACGCGCACGCAAGTACCGTTCGGAGAGTGGCCCGGGCAAGACCGCATCGACCCTGTGCCGCAAAACCAGGGGAGGAAGAGATGCCGAGGATGCTGCGTTCGATATTCGCAGAGGCTTTTGGATCCCGCTCCACGCGAAGAGTCGCCCCAGGTCGCAGAACACCATGGGCGCCCCGGATTTCGAACGGGGCGATCGCCGTCACGCTGGTTCTGCTGGGCATCGGGCCTCTCGCGCCGCCGGCCTTCGCCCAGAATGGACAGCATGCCGCGGCACCGGTGGTACGCGCCGTCGAGCGCCAACCCGAGTACGTACCCGGCGAAATACTGGTGCGATTCGCCGACGACGCGCGTGCCACCGAGATGGACCTCGCCCACACCAGGCTCGGATCCTGGGGCGTCAGGAAGTTCCACCGTCTCGGCAATCTCCAGCACATCAAGCTGGGTCCCGGCGTCAGCGTGAAGGAGGCGATCGAGCACTACCGCCGAAATGGCCGGGTCCTTTACGCAGAGCCCAACTGGATCGTCCATTCGGTGGAGACGGTGCCGACGGACACGATGTTCAATCAGCTCTGGGGCCTGCGCAACACGGGCCAGACCGGGGGCCTGGCGGATGCGGACATCGACGCGACCAACGCGTGGGATCTGACCAAAGGGAGCCGGAGCGTGGTGGTCGCCGTCATCGACACCGGGGTTGACTACAACCACCCCGATCTCGCCGCGAACATCTACCAGGGCGATTGCACCGGCGCCGGCGTCGACAACGACGCCAACGGATACGTCGACGACTGCCACGGCTGGAACGTGGTGGGCAACGTCAACAATCCGAATGCTCCGGTTCCGAACGGCGATCCCATGGACGACAACGGTCACGGGACCCACGTGTCGGGCACGATCGGCGCAGTCGGGAACAACAACGCAGGCGTTACCGGCGTCAACTGGCAGGTGACGATCATCGCCTGCAAGTTCATGGATTCCACCGGCAGCGGCAACAACGCCGGCGCCATCGCGTGTCTGGATTACGTCGCCGCCCAGAAGGACCATGGCGTGAACATCGTGGCCTCCAGCAACAGCTGGGGCGGTGCCGGCTTCCCGTTCTCCCAGGCGTTGATGGACGCCATCGATGCCCAGCGTGCGCGCGGCATTCTGTTCATCGCGGCGGCGGGCAACAGCGCCACCGACAACGACGATGCACCTTTCTATCCCGGCAGCTATTCCCTGCCCAACGTGATCTCGGTGGCGGCGACCGCCGCGACGGATGACCTGGCCTGGTTCTCGAACCGCGGGGCGCGCACGGTTCACCTGGGAGCGCCCGGAGACTCGATCCTAAGCACGACACCGAACAACACCTACGGACTCTTGAGCGGCACTTCGATGGCGACCCCGCACGTCACCGGCGTCGCCGCGCTGGTCAAGGCCTACAAGCCCACGGCGACCTGGGTCGACTTGAAGAATCTCATCCTCGCCGGCGGCGACAGCATTTCCTCGATGGCCGGAACGACGGTCACCGGCAAGCGCCTCAATGCCTACGGCTCTCTGACCTGTTCGAATTCGCTGGTGATGGCGCGAGTGCAACCCGCAACCAGCGTCGTGATGGGAGGGGTCGGGACGCCGATCCCGCTCGACGCGCTGAATATCAACTGCGCCGCGCCGAATGGGAACGTCACCGTGACCGTTCATCGCGACACGGCTCCGGCCGGAACGCAGGCACCGGTGACGCTGCAGAACCTGGACGGAAGCGGAGTCTATGCCGCGCAGTGGAGCCCGCCGGACTATGGCCGCTACACCCTCACGTTCCCGAACAGCGACGCCGTCACGTTCCCCAATGGCGACGCCGTTCGCGTCGACGTGCCGTACCCGTACAGCTATGCGGCGACCGCTTACAACTATCGAAACATCACCGCCACCGGGACGAACCTCAACCTGGGAGACGATACGTCGGCGTCGATCACGCCGGGATTCCCGATCCAATTCGGCGGGCTCAGCTACGATACCGTGCACGTCAGCAGCAATGGGAACCTGAACTTCACGGCGCCCTTCACCGACTATTACAACCTGTCGCTGCCGGATCCGGTCGCGGGCACGCTGGTCGCACCGTTCTGGGACGATCTCGTGGCGGACCCCACCCACAATGTGTTCTGGGCCGTCACGGGCTCGGCGGGCAGCCGGGAGCTGGTCATCGAGTGGCGCGACGTCTGGCGCTACGGCTGCAGCACCGCCGCCGATACGCTGCGCTTCCAGGTCGTGTTTTTCGAGGGCAGGAGCGACATCCTGTTCAACTACGCCGACGCGGCGACGGGCACGTCCTGCGCGGTGGACGGGCCGCCAACGATTAATCCCAGCTACGGGGCCTCCGCCACCGTCGGCGTGCAGACCGGCCCCGGCTCGGCGAACACGTTCAGTTTCGACAGCGCGAAGCTGGCCAACAACATGGCGCTGCTCTGGACCACGGGCACGTCGGCGCCGCCGCTGCCGGCGCTGAGCGTGACCCCGGCGTCGCTAAACTTCGGCAACATCGCGGCGGGAGCGACAGCGGACATGTCGTTCACCGTTCAGAACACCGGTGGAGGCACTCTTGCGGGGAGCGTCTCGACTGCGGCATCGGGGTTCTGCGTCGTTGTCTCGGGCTCCTGCTCCGGCAGCGGGACCTCGTTCTCTCTTGCGGCGGGGGCGAGCCAGAACGTGACGATCCGATTCAGTCCGACATCCTGCGGCAACGTACTCCGGGAACGTCAGCTTTGCTTCCAATGGCGGCGGCGCATCGCCAGCGGTCACAGGTACAGGAACGGTCGCCGTCCCGCTGCTGAGCGTGACGCCGGCGTCGCTCAGTTTCGGCAACGTGTCGGTGGGAGCGACCGCGAACCTGTCGTTCACCGTCAGAAATACGGGTGGAGGCACGCTTACCGGAAGCGCCTCGACCGCGGCGCCCGGCTACTGCGTCGTCGTCTCGGGCTCCTGCGCTGGCGGCGGGGTCTCGTTCTCTCTGGCGGCGGGTGCGAGCCAGAGCGTGACGATCCGTTTCAGTCCGACGTCCGCCGCAACGTATTCCGGAAATGTCAGTTTCACTTCCAATGGCGGAAGCGCGTCGCCAGCGGTTGCGGGGACCGGCACTTCCACCCGTACCGTTGCGGTCACCTCACCCAATGGAGGCGAGATCTGGGCGATCAACTCGAACCATGTGATCACGTGGTCCGGTACCGGAATTTCGGGCAACGTGCAGATCAGGTTGTCGCGCAATGGCGGCAGTAGCTGGAGCACGATCTTCCAGAGTACGCCGAGCACCGCAACCGGAGGATCGCGTGCGTGGACCGTCACCGGGTCGGCGACGACACGTGCGCGAATCCGTGTCTGCACGACAGGCGGCTCGAACAACGTCTGCGACAACAGCAACGCGAACTTCACGATTCAGTAGCGGTCGATCGTCGACTTGATGCCGCTCCCTCGGCGTTCTGCGCCGGGGACTTGCACGCTACGGCTCCCGCGCGCAGTACCCGGTGATTTCCTCGCGATCGTGATAGAGCTGGCGCAGCGCCAGCGTGTGCCTGACACCGGCCCGATTCAACGTGTCTCTGAGGATCGACTCGCAGCGGAGCATCTCGTCGTAGCGCTTCTTCATCGGCAGCTTGAGATTGAATATCGCGTGCCGCGCATGACCTTCCCCGATCCAGCGCGCGACGAGCGTGGCGATGCGCGAGGGCTGGTCGACGATGTCGCAGACCATCCAGTCGACCGGCTTGCGCGGCAGGTAGCTCAATCCGTCGACGCGCAGGTGCGTGACCAGCGGATCGTCCTCGACTTCCCGATTCAGCGGCCCGTTGTCGACCGCAGTGACGCGCAATCCGCGGTGCGAAAGCTGCCAGGTCCACCCGCCGGGCGCCGCGCCGAGGTCGACGGCGCGCATGCCGGCATGCAGGAGGTCGAGCTCGCGCTCGCCCAGAAAGGTGATGAGCGCCTCGACGAGCTTCAGCGTGGATCGCGAGGGTGCTCCGGCCGGCATCCGCAGGCGCGGAATGCCCATTGTCCACGGGCTGCCCCATGGCGCGAGGCTCGCGCCGACAAAGACGTGCGCGCCGTCCGTGAAGAGCACGTGCAGCGCGGGCAGGCCGGGAGCGCCGTTGGCGATGAATGTACCTTCGATCGCGCAGTCGTTCCGCCAGCGCGTTCGCTATTGCCTTGCACACACCCGAAAGTTCCTTCCCGTCGTTGGTATCCGGGGTCTCGAGACGCAGCACGCCAAACACGAGGTGCCCGCGCGACGCGTGCGAGGCACCCGGCAGCGCAAATTCCGTGCGGAAGGCGCCGATCAGCTCGGCAAGGGGCGAGACGCGATCAGGCCGGCCCTTGGTCCGTGCAGAATCGAACAGCGTGTGCGGGCCGTTGCCGAAGAAGAGTGCGCGAATGAATACGGGTGGCGACTGCAGGAGCGCGCGCGGCCAGCGCTGCGAGTCGAAGGCGCGCGGTGCAGCGACGACGAATCCGCGTCCGACCGGGGCGTCGACTTCGACGTCCGTATTCGCGGCCGCTGCGGCACGCCGCAGGTCCGCCGCCGTTTCCGCCTCGAATCCCGCGCGACAGTACGCGACAATGCGCGGAGCGTCAGGCACGCTCATCGCCGGTCGATCTTCGGATCCAGCGCGTCGCGCAGCCCGTCGCCCAGCAGGTTGAACGCGAGCACCGTGACGAAGATCGCAATCGCCGGGAAGATCGCGACGTGGGGTGCGAGCATCATGTCGGAGCGCGCGGCGTCGAGCATTGCCCCCCATTCCGGCGTCGGCGGTTGCGCGCCCATCCCGAGGAACGACAGGCTCGCGGCGGTGATGATCGACGTGCCGATCCGCAGCGAAAAATAGACGACGACGGCAGAGATCGTGCCGGGGAAGATGTGGCGGGCGATGATCGTCCGGTCGGAAGCGCCGATGCTGCGCGCCGCCTCGATGAACGTGAGATGCTTCAGCGCGAGCGTGTTGCCGCGGACGAGGCGCGCGAAGGTCGGGATGCTGAAGATCGCGACGGCGATGATGACGTTCGCCATTCCGCCGCCAAGGATCGCGACGATGCCGATCGCAAGGAGAATTCCCGGGAACGCGAACAGCACGTCGCACAGCCGCATGATCGCGCGGTCGGTCCACCCTTCGTAGTAGCCGGCCGCAAGCCCGAGCAGCGTGCCGAACACGGCGCCGATCGCGACGGAGATGAACCCGGCTGCGAGTGATATTCGCGCACCCATGAGTATCCGGCTGAAGATGTCGCGTCCGAGGGAGTCCACGCCGAACAGGTGCTGCCACGACGGCGGCGCATTGAGCTTGTCGTAGTCGAAGAAATTCTCGGCGTCGTAGGGGGCGATCCACGGCGCGAGCACCGCGACCGCGACGAGCGCGAGCACGAACGCGCCCGCGATCAGCGCGACCGGCTGCCTGCGGAACTTGCGCCAGAATTCCGACCAGGGCGTACGGACGGCCTCGGACGTCGCGGCGGAAGCGTCGACGATGGCCGGGGTATCGTTCACGAGCGGTACCGGATGGTCGGGTTGATCAATCCGTACAGCACGTCGACGATCAGATTGATCAGGATGAATTCGAGCGAGAACAGGAGAACGAGCGCCTGGATCACCGGATAGTCGCGCATGTCGACCGCGTCGATCAGCAGGCGACCGAGCCCGGGCCAGTTGAAGACCTTTTCGACCACGATCGAGCCGCCCAGCAGGAAGCCGAACTGCAGGCCCATCATCGTGACGACCGGGATCAGTGCATTGCGCATTCCGTGCTTGACGACGACCGTCGGTTCGCCAAGACCCTTTGCGCGGGCAGTCCGAATGAAGTCCTCGCCGAGGATGTCGACGAACGAGGAGCGCGTGAAGCGCGCCATGATGGCCGCGACGGCGGCGCCAAGCGTGATCGAGGGCAGGATGTAGTGACGCCAGGTGTCGTCGCCGACGGTCGGCAGCCAGCCCAGTTGCACCGAAAACACCTGCATGAGCACCATGCCGAGCGCGAATGCCGGAAACGAAATGCCGGAGACGGCGAGCGTCATGCCGAGCCGGTCGGGCCAGCGGTTGCGCCAGACGGCCGAGAGGATGCCGATGGTCATGCCGAACAGCACGGACCAGCCCATGCTCCACACGGTCAGCCAGAAGGTCGGCATGAACCGGTCCGCGATTTCGGTGCGCACCGAGCGCTTGGTTCGCAGCGATCGGCCGAAATCCCAGTGCACCACGCCGTCGACGAACCGCACGAACTGCTGCGGCAGCGGGCGGTCGAGGCCTAGATCCTTGCGCACCAGCTCGACGGTCTCGGGGTTCGCGTCGGGTCCCGCGGCGAGGCGCGCCGGATCGCCAGGCAGGAGGTGGACGAACAGGAACACGAGCGCGCCGACGATGACGAGCGTCGGCGCGAGACCCAGCAGGCGTTTGGCGATGTACTGCAGCATCCGGCGCAGGCGCCTGGCGGGGCGGGGAAATGCCGCGGCGACATCCCGTCGAGGATGCCGCCGCGAGCGGCGCTACTTGAGGTCGATTTCGGTGAAATTGAACGACGCGTCCGGAATGACGTACATGCCGGAGAGCTTCTTGTTGTTGGCGGAGAGCAGACGCTCGGTGACGAGCGGCGCCCAGGGCGCATCCGCCCAGATGGTTTCCTGCGCATCCTTGTAGAGCTTCGCCTTTTCGGCACTGTTGGTCGTAAGCTGCGCGCCCTTGATGTCGGCGTCGACCTTGTCGTTCTTGTAGTAGGCGGTGTTGAAGAGCTTCGGCGGAAACGATTCGCCATACAGCAGCGGCCGCAGCGCCCAGTCGGCTTCGCCGGTCGACGTCGACCATCCCACGTAGTAGAGGCGAACGGGCGCCGTCTTCGGGTCCTGCCAGCTCTCGACCTTCTCGACGCGCTGTCCGGCTTCGAGCAGCGTGATCTTGGTCTTGATACCGACCTGCTGCAGCTGCTGCTGCAGGAACTGCGTGACCTTTTGCGCGGTCGTGTGGTTGTACGCCGACCAGATCTCGGTCTCGAAGCCGTTCGGATAGCCGGCCTCGGTCAGCAATTGCTTCGCCTTGGCCACATCGTACGGCCACGGCCCCTGCTTGATGGCGTACTCGACGCCTTGCGGGACAACGCCCTCGGCCGGCGCGGCATAGCCGTTGAAGGCCACTTTGGCCAGCGCCTCCTTGTTGATGGCATAGGCGATCGCCTGCCGCACCTTCGGGTTGTCGAACGGTTTTTGCTGAGTGTTCATCGAAAGGTAGCGCAGGACGATCGACGGCGCCGCGACCACGTCGAGCTCCGGCTTGGTCTTCAGCACCTCGGCGACCTCGTACGGGACGGGGAACGTGAAATGCGCCTCGCCGGTCTGCATCATCGCAGCGCGCGAATTGTTGTCGACGACGGGCTTCCACGTGATCGTGTCGACCTTCGGATAGCCCTTTTTCCAGTAACCGTCGAACTTCGCGACCTTGAGGTAATCGGTGGCCTTCCATTCCACGAACTTGAACGGGCCGGTGCCGACCGGGTTGAACGCGATGTCCTTGTTGCCGTACTTGGCGAGCGCCGCCGGGCTGATCATCACCGTGGACGGGTGCGCGAGCTGGGCGATGAACGGCGAGAAAGGCGTCTTCAGCGTGATGCGCGCCGTGTAATCGTCGACGACCTCGGTCTTCGCGATGTTGTTGTTGTAGAGCCCGTAGCGCTTCAGCTTGTTTTCCGGATTGGTCACGCGATCGAGGTTCGTCTTGACCGCGTCGGCCTTGAAATCGGTGCCGTCGTGGAACTTGACGCCTTTCTTCAGCTTGATCGTGTAGACGAGGCCGTCCTTGCTGACGTCGTAGCTTTCGGCGAGCACGGGCACGAGCTTCATGTCCTTGTCGAAGCCGAAGAGCCCTTCGTAGAACGATTTGGCCATCGCCTGCGACAGCGTGTCGTTGGCGTCGTACGGATCGGTCGTCGTGAACGTCGACGCGACGGCGAACACGACGTCCTTGGCGGCCAGTGCCGGGACGGCAACGAGCGTCACCGCTGCGGCGGCAACGGCGGCGAGGGAACGGAAAACGGTCTTCATCGTGAATCCTCCATGAGGGGCGAATGGGATTGCGGTGTCGGGGCGGTCAGTGCGGTCCGGCAATCGGGTGCTCGGCGACGAAATGGCCGGGGGCCACTTCCACGAGGGGCGCGACGACCGGTTCGTCGCCGACGGCACGGATGGGGCTCGGAATCTCGTCCGATGATAACTCGGTTCGACGTCGTCGTTGCGCAGGGTCTGCGACCGGCACCGCCGCCATCAGCTTGCGCGTATACGGGTGCCGCGGATTCTCGAACACGGCGCGGCGCGGGCCGATCTCGACGATCTGCCCTAGAAACATCACGGCCACGCGATGGCTGACCCGCTCGACGACCGCCATGTCGTGCGAGATGAAAAGATACGACAGCCCGAACTCGGCCTGCAGGTCGAGCAGCAGGTTGACGATCTGCGCCTGGATCGAGACATCGAGCGCCGAAACCGCCTCATCGGCGACGATGATCTTGGGGTTGAGTGCGAGCGCGCGGGCGACGGCGATCCTCTGGCGCTGGCCGCCCGAAAATTCGTGCGGATAGCGCTGCGCGTGATCCGGCGACAGCCCGACGTGCTGCAGCAGCCACGCGACGCGCTCCTCCGCCTCTCGCCCTCTGGCCACTCCATGGACGTAGAGCGGCTCGGCGATCGAAAATCCGACCGTGAGCCGCGGATCGAGCGACGCGAACGGATCCTGGAAGATCATCTGGATGTCGCGCCGGATCGGCCGCACGTCGGATGCGGGCAGGCGTGCAATGTCGCGGCCCTCGAACTCGATGCTGCCGTCCGCCACGTCGACGAGGCGCAGCAGCGAGCGGCCGGTCGTCGATTTGCCGCAGCCCGACTCGCCGACGAGCGCCAGCGTCTCGCCGGCCGCGAGATCGAAGCTCACCTTCTCCACCGCGTGCACGCGCCGCGTCACGCGCCCGAAGAATCCCGTCTTGACGTCGAAGCGCGTGGTGAGTCCGCGAACCTGAAGCAATGTCTTCTTGGCGACCGGGGGTTGCACGGGCGCCCCGGCAGGCGTCGCCGGCAGCGCGGTTCCGCCGCCCAGCACGAGAGCGTACTTTTCCGGTGCGTCCGTGCCGCGCATCGAGCCCAGGCGCGGCACGGCCGCGAGGAGCGCGCGCGTGTACGGTGCCATCGGCGCGTGAAAGATCTGGTGCGCGGCGCCGTCCTCGATCTTCTGCCCGTTGCGCATCACGACGACCCGATCGGCGACCTCGGCGACCACGCCCATGTCGTGCGTGATGAAGATCACCGCCATGCGCATCTCGTCCTGCAGCAGGCGGATCAGCGCCAGGATCTGCGCCTGCACGGTCACGTCGAGCGCGGTCGTCGGCTCGTCGGCAATGAGCAGATTGGGACGGCACGAGAGCGCCATCGCGATCATCACGCGCTGGCGCATGCCGCCGGAGAGCTGGTGCGGGTAGCGCGTCATCACCTGTGCCGCTTCGGGAATGCGGACGAGCTCCAGCATCCGCAGCGTTTCGGCATCGGCCGCGCCGTGATCCTTTCCCTGATGCAGGCGAATGGACTCGCCGATCTGGTCGCCGACGGTGAAGACCGGATTGAGCGAAGTCATCGGCTCCTGGAAGATCATCGCGATCTCGGCGCCGCGGATGTCGCGCATCGTCGCGCTGTCGGCGCGCGCGAGGTCGATCCGCGTGCCGTCGCGCCGCGCGAAGTCGAGCGTCCCCGCGAGGATGCGGCCGCCGCCATGCTCGACGAGGCGCATCAGCGAGAGCGCAGTCACCGATTTGCCGGAGCCTGATTCGCCGACGATGGCAACCGTCTCGCCATGGCCGACGGTGAACGAGACGTCGCGAACGGCGTTCACCGTCCTCTCGGTCGAGGCGAACGACACCGAGAGTCCTTCGACCGCGAGGGCGGGGCGCGTGCCGCTTTCGTTCACGGGGAGCGTGGATCCGAATTCGGGGGGCACATCCGCGGTCGATGCTGCCGACCCGCATTATCGGTTCAGTGCAGGGGGTCGGCATTGCCACTGCCGCCGCGGTGTCGGACGGCATGCCGATTGCCGACGAGCGTTCTGGCGCCGCGCGTGCCGCGTCAGACCTTTTCCTGCTCGGTGCTCTTCCGCTTCATCAGCAACGCCGGGACCGGCTTGCCGTGGCCGTACGGCCGGCGATGTGCGGCGGGCCCTGGTGCGGCCGCCGGATCATGGGTCCGCGTCGTCGCAGGCTGGTCGGGATTGAGCGCATACGCGCGCTCGCGTTCCTCGCGCCGCGACTCGCCGTTGCCTGGTCCGCGGGGCGGTGGAGTTTCGCGGCGCGCCGGCGCGGCGCGCTCCGCGGCCGGGGCGCTCTTCGCTCGCGTGGTCTCGCGTGGGGGACGGGCAGGGCGCTCGCCCGGCTTGGCGCGCGACGTACGCTCGGGCTTGTCGAAGCGGGCGGTCGCGAGGTCGAATCCGTCGGCTGTCACGACCGGCACCGATTTCTTCAGCAGGCGCTCGATGTCGGCGAGATAACGCTCCTCGTCCGGCGCGACGAGCGAGATCGCCTCGCCGGATGCGCCGGCGCGCCCGGTGCGGCCGATGCGGTGGATGTAATCCTCGGGAATGTGCGGCAGCTCGTAGTTGACGACCAGCGGCAGGTCGTCGATGTCGAGACCGCGCGCCGCGACGTCGGTCGCAACCAGCACCTGCAGCCGGCCTTCCTTGAACGCGGCGAGCGCCTCCATGCGCGCCTGCTGCGTCTTGTCGCCGTGGATCGCGTCGGTGACGAGGCCGTCCTTCTCGAGCGCACGCGCAAGTCTCGCCGTGCCGTGCTTGGTGCGCACGAAGCACAGCACCTGCGTCAGGTTGCGCGAGCGGACGAGGTGCTCCAGCAGCGCGCGCTTTGCTTCGGCGGGAACCTTGTAGGCGAATTGCGACACCGTTTCCGCTGCCGTGTTGCGCTTCGCGACCTCGATCAGTTGCGGCGCGTTGAGGAGCTGGTCGGCGAGCTTCTTGATTTCGCCCGAGAACGTCGCCGAGAACAGCAGGTTCTGGCGCTTCTCCCGCGCGGGCAGCAGCGCCATGATCCGCTTGATGTCGGGGATGAAGCCCATGTCGAGCATCCGGTCGGCCTCGTCGAGGACGAAGACCTCGACCTGCCCCAGGTAGACGCTCTTCTGCTCGATGTGGTCGAGCAGCCGTCCCGGCGTGGCGACCAGGATCTCGATCCCGCCGCGCACGATCGGCAGCTGCTGCTTGATGTCGACGCCGCCAAACACGACGGTCGTGCGCAGGTTGGTGTGCTTGCCGTAGGTGCGGAACGACTCCTCGACCTGCACCGCGAGCTCGCGCGTGGGGGTGAGGATCAGCGCCCGCACCGGATGCCGCGCCGGCGAGGGACTCGAGTTCGCCATGGGGAGGAACCGTTGCAGGATCGGAAGCGCGAATCCGGCCGTTTTGCCGGTGCCGGTCTGGGCGCCGCCCATCACGTCCTTGCCCGCGAGAATGACGGGGATCGCCTGCGCCTGGATCGGCGTGGGCGTCGTGTAGCCGGCTTCGTCCACGGCCCGAAGCAGTTCGGGTCGCAGTCCGAGCTCGGCAAAGCTCGTAACAGTCATGGAGACTCCTGGTCGCGGCCTATCCCTTGCGGGATTTCCGGTCCAGGCAGCATGGGGTGAGACTTTGGCCGAGGGGCGCAACTCGCGACATCAGGTCGCGTGCGCCCCACGTTTTGTGGGGGGCGGTGACCGGAACGGCCGCCCGAACGGTAATTATAGGCTAAGTTTCGGATTTTGCGAATTATTTCTGGCTGCGAGGCCCGAGATGCCGCTATAATCGACTGTTTGCCGCCACGGTTTTGGCCGCAGCGGCGCCTTGCAGTCCCACGCACCGGTTTTGCGGTCATGTCCACGCCCACCCCATCCCTCCGGAACATCGCGATCATCGCCCACGTCGACCATGGCAAGACGACGCTCGTCGACAAGCTGCTCGTCCAGGCGGGCACGTTCGCCAAGCACGTCCACGTCGCCGAGCGGATGATGGACACGAACGACCTCGAGCGCGAGCGCGGGATCACGATCCTCGCCAAGAACTGCTCGATCCGGTACCACGACACCCGGATCAACATCGTCGACACGCCCGGTCACGCCGACTTCGGCGGCGAGGTCGAGCGCGTCCTCGGGATGGTCGACGGCGTGCTGCTGCTGGTGGATGCGGTCGAAGGCCCGATGCCGCAGACGCGCTTCGTCACGCTGAAGGCGCTGAAGCTGGGTCTTGCGCCGATCGTCGTCATCAACAAGGTGGACCGTCCCGGCGCGCGGCCGGAATGGGTCGTCAATCAGACGTTCGAGCTGTTCGACAAGCTGGGCGCGACCGAGGAGCAACTGGACTTTCCCGTCGTCTACGCATCCGCCCTGAACGGATGGGCGACGATGGACGTCGAACCTAGCGAAAGCCCATGCGGCGCCTCCCGACGCGTCGATGAAGTCGCTGTTCGAAACGATTCTGTCCCGCGTGCCGCAGCCGGTCGGCGACCCGGACGGCCCGCTGCAGTTCCAGGTGAGCGCGCTCGATTACTCGAGCTACGTCGGCCGCCTCGGCATCGGGCGCATTCGCCGCGGCCGAATCGTGCCGGGGCAGGAAGTGGCGATTCTCAACGGCCCGCTTGCCGAAGGTACGGTTCCTCCGAAGGCAAAGATCGGCCAGGTGTTCGCGTTCTCCGGCATGGAGCGCGTGCCGGTGGACGCCGCGGAGGCGGGCGACATCGTGCTCGTCACCGGCGTGGACGATCTCGCGATCGGTACGACGCTCGCGTCGGTCGATACACCTGAGGCGCTGCCGCCGATTTCCGTCGACCTGCCCACACTGTCGATGTACTTCCAGGTCAACACGTCGCCGCTTGCCGGCCGCGAAGGCAAGTACGTGACTTCGCGCAACCTGCGTGATCGCCTGGCGAAGGAAGTCCTGACCAACGTTGCGCTCCGGGTCGAGGAGACGGGCGATACCGATTCATTTCTCGTGTCCGGGCGCGGCGAGCTGCATCTCACCATCCTGATCGAGAACATGCGGCGCGAGGGCTACGAGCTCGCGGTGTCGCGGCCACGCGTCGTGCTCCGCGAGATCGACGGCGTCACTTGCGAGCCGTTCGAGGCGCTGACGGTCGACGTCGAGGAGCAGCACCAGGGCGCGGTGATGGAGGCTCTCGGGCCCCGTCGCGGCGATCTCACCAACATGGAGTCCGACAGCCGCGGCCGGGCGCGTCTCGAGTACCGGATTCCGGCGCGTGGACTGATCGGCTTCCAGGGCGAATTCATGAATCTGACCCGCGGCACGGGCCTCATGAGCCACGTGTTCGACGGGTATGCGCCGCTGAAGGGCGAAATTCCGGATCGTCGCAACGGCGTGCTGATCTCGCAGGAGGACGGCGACGCTGTCGCGTACGCCTTGTGGAAGCTGCAGGACCGCGGCCGCATGTTCGTGTCGCCAGGCGAGAAACTCTACGAAGGCATGGTCATCGGCATCCACAGCCGCGACAACGATCTCGTCGTCAATCCGATCAAGGGCAAGCAGCTGACCAACGTCCGCGCATCGGGCACCGACGAGGCCGTGCGCCTGGTCCCTCCCATTCAGCTCAATCTCGAATATGCCGTCGAGTTCATCGCCGACGACGAACTGGTGGAGGTGACGCCGGCGTCGATCCGCATCCGCAAGCGACACCTCAAGGAACACGAGCGCAAGAAGGCGTCGCGCGAAGCGGCGTGACGGTTGCGCCGACGCTGAAGATTTCGACGCAGCGCAGAGAAGTCGAACTCGTCCGCGCTTTCCGGCGTCGCGCGAAGCGGCGAGGCGCGGAGATCCGGGCGAGAGTTTTACGTCGCGCAGTACCGTAGGTCGATAGCAGCACACTGCGTGCGACCCGCAACCCGGCCTGGAGGCGTGCCTGGGCGTCTCGCCGGGCGCGCGCATGATGGGCATGGAACGCTCGCCCTGGTCGCCTCGGCAATGGCATTCAAGCGGCAATGTCCTGCGGAGCCGGAGCACCTGCCGAGCGCGCATTCTGCAACCCCGCGCGTTCGACCGCACCGATTGGGTCCCCGGCCACTGGATGCTAATGCAGCCGTTGGGATCGGCGTTGACGCACGTCAATCGGTGATCCTGTCACGCATCGCGACGCCTGCGCGCCATCGTCGTGACCGGATGGAGGCGCAACGCGTCGACGCAGGTCAATTCGCTTCGCCCGCCCCGGCTGGACGACATCTTTCGGCTTGCCGCGGACGTCACACGGGCGCGACAATCGCGCATGACGATCGTCAGAGTCACTCGATGCGGCTATCGCCGCGCGCTTCGCCGACATCGCACTGGCAAATGTCGTCCGCGAATATCCGGGAAAACCGGATCATGTGCTGGGCGCTGACGACGATCTCGCGCCGCCACGTCGCCTGCACCCCGCTTTCTTCGGCAGCTTCGACTGGCACTCCTGCGTGCACATGCACTGGCTGCTTGTCCTCATACGCAGGCAGCACCGGGAACTGCCGCAGCGCGCCGCGATCGACGCGCTGCTCGACGACCATTTCACTCCCGAAAACATCGCCGGCGAATGCGAATACCTCCGACGTCCGCATGCGCAGACCTTCGAGCGGCCGTATGGCTGGGCATGGTTGCTGAAGCTCGCCCACGAGCTCGCGCTGTCCGAGGACGACAGCGCGCGCCGCTGGGCGACACAACTCGCGCCGCTCGCGCGGGCCTTCGTCGCGCGCTACCTCGCGTGGCTGCCGAAGGCCGACTACCCGATCCGCTATGGCATGCATTCGAACAGCGCCTTCGGCGTGCTGTTCGCGCTCGACTACGCGCGGCGTGCGGGCGAGGCCGCGCTCGCGTCGCTGTGCGCGGACAAGTCGCGCGCGTGGTACGGGAGCGACCGCGACGCTCCGGCGGCGTGGGAACCTTCCGGCTTCGATTTCCTTTCGCCCGCGCTCATCGAGGCGGAGCTGATGCGCAGGGTTTTGGCGCCCGCAGAGTTTGCGCATTGGCTGACCCTTTTCCTGCCGGCGATGGGTGAGCGACGACCGGAGAATTTGTTCACGCCGGCCACGGTTTGCGATCGTGGCGATCCGCACGTCGTGCATCTCGACGGTCTCAACCTGTCCCGGGCGTGGTGTTTCAGGGGCATCGCATCCGCGCTTCCGGTACGGGACCCGCGTTCCGGAATTGCGCGCGAGGCGGCCCTGGCGCATCTCGACGCGGGACTTGTCGGCCTCGACAGCGCCGATTACGCGGGCGGCCACTGGCTCGCGACGTTCGCGGCGCTGGCGCTAAGCGAATGACCGGACCGTAGTAAACTCGCCGCGGCATGCCGGACACCTGGACACTCGCAATTCTCGCAACGCTGGTCGTCGTTGCGGTACTCGTCGCGGTCGCACTCGTCAGGTTGGCGACACTCGTGGCGGCCCGCGAGAGCGCGACGCGCGACGCAGGCGAGCTGCGCACGCGACTCGAAGTGCTGGCGGCGAAGAGCGACGATTTCGAACGCGACGTCAAGCAGGACCTCGCGAACGCGCGCAGCGAGCAGGCGACGGCGGCGAAGAACGCGCGGGAGGAGCAGGGCGGCACGCTCGCCCGGCAAGCGCAGGCGATCGCGCAGCAACTCAACGGAATGGCCGGCGCGCAGTCCGAACAGCTGAAGCACTTCGGAGAGCGGCTCAACGAGCTCACCAAGGCGAACGAATTGCGGCTGGAGGCGATCCGGCTGACGGTCGAACAGCGACTCGACATTCTCCGCAGCGAGAATGCGCAGAAGCTGGAGCAGATGCGCGCGACCGTCGACGAGAAGCTGCAGACCACGCTCGATCAGCGCCTGGGCGCTTCGTTCAAGCAGGTGTCGGACCGCCTCGAGCAGGTGCACAAGGGGCTGGGCGAGATGCAGTCTCTGGCGGTCGGCGTCGGCGACCTCAAGAAGGTGCTCACCAATGTCAAGAGTCGCGGCGGCTGGGGTGAGGTACAGCTCGGAACGCTGCTCGCGGAGATCCTCACACCCGCGCAGTACGCGCAGAACGTCGCGACGCGTCCGGGCAGCCGCGAGCGCGTCGAGTTCGCCGTGAAATTTCCGGGGCGCGGCGAGGACGGCGCACCCTGCTGGTTGCCGATCGACGCCAAGTTTCCGCTCGAAGACTACCAGCGGCTGCAGGAGGCCATCGAGCGCGCCGACGTGGCGGCGGTCGAGGCCACGCGCAAGGCGCTCGAGACGTTCTTCAAATCCGAGGCGAAGTCGATCCGCGACAAGTACGTGGAGCCGCCGTACACGACGGATTTCGCCATCCTGTTCGTTCCTACCGAGGGTCTCTATGCGGAAGCGGTCTCGCGGGCCGGCCTCGCCGACAATCTGCAGCGCGACTATCGCGTGATGCTGTGCGGTCCGATGAACCTCGCGGCGATGCTGAACAGTCTGCAGCTCGGGTTTCGCACGCTCGCGATCGAGAAGCGGTCGACCGAGGTCTGGCGTGTGCTGGGCGCCGTGAAGACGGAGTTCGGCAAGTTCGGCGAAATCCTCGCCAAGACCAAGGAACGGCTGGACCAGGTCGGCAAGACGCTCGACGATGCCGGGCGCAAGAGCACGACGATCGCGCGCAAGCTCCGCGACGTCGAAGCGCTGCCCGAATCCGAGGCCGACCGGCTGCTGACGGGCGAGGACGCAGGCCGGCTGCTTGAAGGCGAGCGGACGCCGTCGGCGGCGGAACCGGACGACGCCTGACGCTCGCGATGTTCGACAATCTGCGAAAGTGGCGCCAGCAGCGGGTACTCAAGGGCGCGGCGATTCCCGACGCACTGTGGCGCGAAGCGCTCGAAACGCTGCCGTTCGTCGCGATCTACACCGACGACGAGCTCGCCCGGCTGCGTGCCAAGGTCATCCTGTTCCTCTCGGCCAAGTCGATCGTCGGCGCGCGCGGCCATGACATCACGCCGCTGCAACGGGTGATCATCGCGATCCAGGCGTGTGCGCTCGTGCTCAACCTCGACATGGCGTACTACGATGGCTGGGAAAACGTCATCGTCTACCCCGAGGAGTTCATTCCCGGCTGGGAGTACGAGGACGACGCGGGGGTCGTGCACCGGAACGAAGGTCCGCTTGCCGGAGAATCCATGCCGGGAGGGCCGGTCGTGCTGTCCTGGTCGGACATCGAGGCATCCGCCGACTGGGATGCTGCCGGAATGAATCTCGCGATCCACGAGTTCGCGCACAAGCTCGACATGAGAAGCGGAGAGGCCAACGGCTGTCCGCCGCTGCCGGCGACGATGCCGCCGCATGTCTGGAAGAAGACATTGTCTGCTGCGTACGACGACTTTCGCGCGCGCGTCGAGCGCGGCGAGGACACGGCGATCGACCCGTACGCCGCCGAGTCTCCCGCCGAATTCTTCGCGGTGCTGTCGGAAGTGTTCTTTTCCGAGCCCTCGCTGCTCGTCCTCGAGTACGAAAAGGTCTACAAGCAGTTCATGTGGTTCTACCGGCAGGATCCCGCCACGCGCATGGAATTGGTGCGGGAGGACTAGCGGATGCCTGCGCGACTCGCGCGGATTCCAGGGTCGGCGGGCTCAACCGGCCCGGGCGCGCGCCAGCATGACGACCGCCGCGAGGATCAGCGCGCCGCCCGCCATCTGCACGGGCGCTATCGTCTCGCCGAGCACGAGCGCGGCCAACGTCACCGTGACGAGGGGTTCCAGTGTCGATAGCGTGGAGGCGCGCATCGGACCGATTCGCTGGAGACCGGCGAAGTAGAGCGTAACCGCCGCGACCGTCGACAACAGGGCGATCGCAACCACGGCGAGCCACCCGGTCGGCGTCTGCGGCCATTGCGGCCCGCGGACAAGCGCGACGGCAACGAAAAGCGCGGCGGAGCTCGAGATCACCACCGTACTCGTCGGAAACGCGGCAACGCGGCGGCCGAGCCACGCGCCGACGACGATGTAGAGCGAGTAGAAGACCGCCGCGGCGACGGCGAAACCGATTCCTGCCGCGATCCCCGGGCCGGCGTAGGCGCTGCCGGAGGCAGTGAGCGCCGGTGCCACCGTCAGCACCGTACCCGCGAGCGCGAGAGCGAGCGCGACGATCTTGACCGCCGACAACCGTTCGTCGAGAAACGTGGCGGCCAGCAGCGTGACCAGCGCCGGATGCAGGTAGAGCAGGAGCGCCACGAGACCCGCCGGCGCCAGCGTGAGCGCGGTGAAGAACGAGAATGCCTGTCCGCCATACCCGACGGCGCCGAGCAGCACCAGCATTCCAAGCGTCGAGCCCGAAGGCAGTGGAATCTTGCGCGCGAAGGCTACCGCCAGCATCGCGGCGGCCGCGATCGCAAATCGCAGCGCAAGGAGCGTCGGCGTGTCGACGCCGCTGGCAAAAGCAATCCGCGCGAGGATTGCCATGGCGCCAAAGGCCGCCGCCGATGCGACGACGCACGCCGTGCCTGCGGCGGCGGGGGACGTAGCCGTCACGCGCCTACTTTGCGCGAAGCGCCGATTTCGGGCGGAATGCCTTGCAGACCTCGTCGCGCGTTTCGATGTACGGTCCGCCGACAAGATCGATGCAATACGGCACGGCCGGGAAAATGCCGTCGAGAGTCTCCTTGATGGCCTTGGGCTGGCCCGGCAGATTGAGGATCAGCGCGCGACCGCGCACCACGCCCACCTGGCGAGACAGGATCGCCGTCGGCACGTAGCGGAGGCTGACCTGCCGCATCTGCTCGCCGAACCCCGGCAGCACCTTGTGCGCAACGGCAAGCGTTGCCTCCGGCGTCACGTCGCGCGGAGCAGGGCCGGTGCCGCCGGTGGTGAGGACGAGGTGGCAGCCGACGGTATCGACGAGTTCGACCAGCGTTCGCTCGATCACGGGCTGTTCATCGGGAATGAGGCGCGTCTCCATTCGCCATGGCGAGGCAAGCGCTGCGGCGAACCACTCCTTCAACCCCGGCAGGCCCTTGTCCTCGTAGACGCCTGCGGAGGCGCGGTCGGAGATCGAGACGAGACCGATCAGCAGTGCGTCGTCGCGGGCGGTCATGGCGGTGGGGTCTGCGTGCACATGTCGACGCGCTCGCGTCAGGCGGTCGTCGCGTCCAGCATCTTCAGCGCGCGAAACAGCTCGCGGAACGCATGCGGTGGCAGTCCGCGGTGGCGCTCTTCGATGGCGCGGGCGACGAGCGAGCGCAGGCGCGGCCGGTCGAGCCGCGGGTATTCGGCAGCCAGCGCGTCGAGGGCGTCCGGCTCGGCAAGCAGGCGCTCGCGCCAGCGTTCGAGCGCGTGCTGGCGCGCGGTGTCGATGTCGTGTCCCTGCGCCCAGAGGTCGAGCCGCTGTCGGATGGGACCGGGGTCCTGGTCGCGCATCAGCTTGCCGACGTACTGCAACTGTCGCTTGCGCCCGCCCCATGCGGTAATGCCGCGCGCCGCGCAAATGGCGTCGACCAGCCGCTCCGGCAGGCCGATGTCGGCAGCGAGCTCGGCGAACCGCTTCGCGTCGAGCGCGACGAGCGTTTCGCCCAGGTCCTGCAGCGCCAGCATGTCGCGCTTTTGCTGCGATTTGGAGGGCGGTCGCGGCTCGTTCGAGTCGTCCTTGGCCGCTCCGGCCTCCGAGCCGGGACGTCGATGTTGCGTTTCATCGGGCGGACGCATCGTTCGGTCGGAAATCGGGTGGCAAATCGGGATCGGGCGCCGAATCCGGTCGGGCGCTTTGCTATGATAGCCGACGCCTTGCCGACGATGGGGCGCGAACGTGGGACGATCCCGCCATCGCGGCGTCCTGCGTGCGAATTCCGACTGCCGCCCGAGTCCTTCCCGATGACTGCTTCCCTCGAATCTGCCACCGTCATTCGCTCAGAATCGCCGAACACGCCGATGCCCGCCGGCCCACAGGGTCAGCGCTTCCCGCTGTCGACCATCGAACTCGAGCGCATGGCGGAGTCGATGCTCGCTGCTGCGCGCGCTGGCGGCGCGACTGCGGCGGAAACCGAGGTCTCGCAAGCCGTCGGACAGAACGTCACGGTGAGAAACGGGGAGGTCGAGACGATCGCCTACAACCGCGACAAGGGAATCGGTGTCACGGTCTATATCGGGCAGCGTCGCGGTCACGCAAGCACGGCGGACTTCGCCCCCGATGCCGTGGCCGCGACGGTCGCGAAAGCGCTGGCCATCGCGCGGTACACGGCCGAGGACCCCGCGGCCGGACTCGCCGATCCGGACCGTCTTGCGCGTTCGGTTCCGGATCTCGACCTCTATCACCCGTGGGACTTGCCGGTCGAACAGGCGATCGCGATGGGGCGCGAAGCCGAAGCCGCGGCGCTTGCGGTCGATCGCCGGCTCGTGAACACGGAAGGGTCGACCGTCGCGCGCGGCGAATCGGAATTCGTGTACGCCAATTCGAACGGCTTTTGCGCTGGCTATCGAAGCTCGCGCCATCACATCGACTGCTCGGTCATCGGCGACGCGGGCGACGGCGCGATGCAGCGCGACTACTGGTACACGGCCGCGCGTGCTGCCTCGGACCTCGATCCCGCTTCCGTGGTGGGACGCCGCGCCGGCGAGCGCACCGCGCGGCGCCTGGGGGCGCGCCAGCTGTCTACGCAGGAATGCCCGGTGCTGTTCGAGGCGCCCGAGGCGGCCGATCTCATCGGATTTTTCGTGAACGCGGTCTCCGGCGGCTCTCTCTACCGCAAGTCGTCGTTTCTGCCGGATTCAATGGGAACCCAGGTATTTGCAGAACGGATGTCGATCCGCGAGGAGCCGCATCTGCCACGCGGACGCGGCAGCGCACCCTTCGACAATGAAGGTGTTGCGACCGTGCCCCGCGACGTCGTGCAGGACGGAGTGCTGCGCGGCTACTTTCTCGGCAGCTACTCCGCGCGCAAGCTCGGCCTCGCAACGACGGCGAATGCGGGCGGCAGCCACAATCTCGTCGTGGCGCATGGCGACGACGACCTCGCGGCGCTGCTCCGACGGATGGGGCGCGGACTTTTCGTCACGGAGCAGCTGGGGCAGGGCGTCAATCCGGTGACCGGGGATTTCTCTCGCGGCGCCGCCGGGTTCTGGATCGAAGGTGGCGAAATCGCGTTCCCGGTGGAGGAGATCACGATCGCCGGCAACCTCAAGGCCATGTTCCGCGATATCGTCGCCGTCGGCGCCGACGTCGATCGCCGATCTTCGCGGCACACGGGGTCGATTCTCATCGGCCGCATGACCATCGCGGGGGCGTGAAGCCCGCCGCCGTGGGGCGTTAGCCATCCGATGCTGGTACCCGTCTACAACTGGCTCCGAACGCTGAACGACCCGTTCCGCAGCGCCAACACGGCATCGCGGTGGATCGCGTCGCTTCCGGTGCAGGATGCGCTGACCATCCAGAAAGAGGGCCTCGAGCTGATCGCCGATTTTCCGGGCGCGCGCAGCGAGGCCGGACCGGGGCAGGTCGAGGCGCTGCTCAGGATCGACGCCCGCCTCGAGCCGGTCATTGCGCAGCTCACGCAGCAGTATGCCGCCAATTACCAGAAGAGCACCGGCATCGAATCGAGGCTCTGGCACGGCGTCTTCGACCTCGTGAAGGCCTTCAGCGCCGCCTATCAGCTCTCGCTTCGGTCCGGGTACCCGCGCGCCGATAACAAGCGGTGGCGTGCCGTTCTTCCGTGGGTACTCGTCCGCCTTGCCCATTTCAAAGGGATCGACGGGAAATTTCGCCTGTTCCGCTATGGCCACTGGATCCCGGCGCAATGGCGGGAATTCCACGAGCTCTACGAGTTCGCGCGCATGCGCGGATGGCAGCGCGAACAGCTGATCTACGGGGCGGGAACGTTTTCGCGGCCGGGCGTCTACCTCGAGCAGGAATACCTGAAGACTCTATTGCTGATGCGCCTCGATTCCGGCAATTTCACGCCGGATCAGGTCGAATGGGTGGCCAAGCAGCTGGAGGACTGGGCGCCGTCGCTTTCGCTCATGCCGCCTCCGGGTGCCGACGCGACGTTTCGGGTCGACCTCACGGGAACGCAGGGGTTGCGCCGGGTCGATCGCCCGCACACCGGCGGGCGCGTGCTTTTCCTCGACACGGGGCCTGTCTATACGCGAATTGTCGAGCGGCTTCGGTGGCTGCCGGAGCAGGACGAAGCATCGAAGCCTGGCGAGATTCCCGCGCGCGAGCAGCGGCTGCTTCTGATGCGCCTCGCGTCGCTGTTCGGGCCCGAGGCGATTGCCCACGCGCCGCGGTCGCCGCGTTATCAGACCGACGGCAGCGTGCGTGTCGTGATCGGGCTGCAGGCGCTGACCCGCGCGGTGGCCGAGATCGAGCGGCTGCCCGAGGCAGCTCGGACGCCCGCGGTCGCCGCGAGCTACGACGAAGTCACGCAGATGGTCAATCCCACGCTCAACCCCGAATCGGTCGCGCGTCGCGTAAGCGGCACGACGTGGCAGATCGCCGACCGGAGCGACACCGGCTGCCGCATGGTGGCGCCGGCCAAGGATGCGCCGACCCGGCTGGGCGAAATCGTCGCCATCCGGGACAGCGACGGATGGTCGCTCGCGGTCGTTCGCCGTATGCAGCGCCAACAGGTCGACGAGGTGACGGTCGGAGCCGAGATCATCGCGCATCGCCTCGTGCGCGTCATGCTGCGGTCATGGGTGACGCCGTCGGCCGCGGCCGGCCCTGGCGGCGACCGGCCGTTCTTCGGCATCTATCTTCCCGCCCACCAGGACAACCGGCAGGGGTCGCAGCGGAGCCTGATCGGCCCTGACGACCGGTTCGTTCCCGGCGGAATGGTCGAGCTCGACACCGGAACCGCCCGATACCTCATCCGATTCACCCAGACCCTCGAGCGGCAGGCGGGCTGGGCCTGGGCGTTATTTACGGCCGTGCGGAAGCTGAGCGCCTAGCAATCCTCGCCGTTCCGACGCCCGGAGCGAATTCGGTTAGAATCGGCGCCGGAAACGCAGGGCGCGCATGACCTTCCGCCGAACCCCAGCAGGCAGGGAGCGCGCGTGATCCAGCCCGCGCGCCTTCCTGCACGCAGGTCGGCACCGCCGACACCCTTTTTGAAGAGGAGATTCTGATGAAACGTCGTTCGTTCCTGAGAAACACGGGGCTGGCGGGCATCCTGGCCGCAGGGTCGGCGCCGGCGTTCGCGCAGGCCGCGCCGGAAGTCAAATGGCGACTGGCGTCGAGCTTTCCGAAGAGCCTCGACACGATCTTCGGCGCCGCCGAGTGATCACGAAGCGGTGTCGCGGCTTCGACCAACAACAAGTTCCAGATCCAGGTGTTCGCGGCGGGCGAAATCGTTCCGGCGTTCGGCGTGGTCGACGCCGTGCAGAACGCGACGGTACAGTGCTGCCACACCGCGCCGTACTACTTCTTCGGCAAGGACCCGACGTTCGCCTTCGGCTGCGCGATCCCGTTCGGGATGAACGCGCGACAGCAGAATTCGTGGATGATGCACGGCGGTGGCCGGGCGCTCTACGACGAGTTTCTCAAGGACTACAACATCGTCAGCTTCGGCGCGGGCAACACCGGCGCACAGATGGGCGGCTGGTTCCGCAAGGAGATCAAGACGGTCGCCGACCTCAAGGGCCTCAAGATGCGCATCGGGGGCACCGGCGGCCTGCCGCTTCAGAAGCTCGGCGTCGTGCCGCAGCAGATTCCCGGCGGCGACATCTATCCGGCGCTCGAGAAGGGCACGATCGACGCGGCCGAGTGGGTGGGCCCCTACGACGACGAGAAGCTCGGCTTCTACAAGGTCGCCAAGTTCTACTACTACCCGGGTTGGTGGGAAGGTGGTCCGGAGCTCGACCTCTTCGTGAACAACAAGGCGTTTTCCGAACTGCCGAAGGATTATCAGTCGATCCTTGAGGCCGCCTGCGCCGAAGCCAACATCGACATGTTGGCGAAGTACGACGCGGTCAATCCGCCGGCGCTGAAGCGGCTGCTCGGCAACGGCGTGAAGCTGCAGCCGTTCACCAACGACATCATGGCCGCCTGCTACAAGGCGACGCAGGAAGTCTACGACGAGATCGCCACCAAGAACGCCAAGTTCGCGAAGATCTACGAACCGTGGAAGAAATTCCGCGGCGACGGGGTCGAATGGTTTGCCGTGGCCGAGAACCGGTTCGACAACTTCATGATCGCGACCCAGCGCATGAAGAAGTGATCGACGCGCAGCCGCGGCGCGGAGCGCAGCGGACGCAAAAAGGCGCAACCGGCGAGCAACGCCGGCGCGCCGTTTCCTTTGCAACGACCGCGGCCAATCGCGGCCGCGCCGAATCCCGGTCGCCCGGCTAGTGCGCTATTTCGGTGCGGCGTCCTTGCCGTCAGCCGGGACGGCCGGCGCCGGAGTTGCCGTCGGGCTTCCTGGCTCGCCGCCCATCGACCTTCTCCAGCGCTTTCTCGGCGTCCTCCTGCTCTTCCGGCACCGGCGGGTGAGCTCGCGTCCGCCGGTGCCATGCGTCCGCTGGCGTCTCGATCCGGATGTTCGCGGATGTTGACCTTTTCCTTGGTGGCAAGGCCCCCCGAGACCATGTTCGGGAACGCGATGATCAGGCCGACCATCAACGACCTGGATCAGCACGAACGGCACGGCGCCCCAGTAGATCTGGCCGGTGGTCACGGGCGCCGTCTTGCGGCCGGTGAGCCGGTCGAGGAATTCCTTGGCCGGCGCAACGCTGCGCAAGGTAGAAGAGCGCGAACCCGAACGGCGGATGCATGAACGACGTCTGCATGTTGACGGCGAGCAGCACGCCGAACCAGACGAGGTCGACGCCGAGCTTTTCCGCGACCGGGCCGATCAGCGGAATGACGATGAACGACAGCTCGAAGAAATCGAGGAAGAACGCCAGCACGAAGATCAGGATGTTGACGACGATCAGGAAGCCCGAGCTGCCCGCCCGGCAGCGCGGTCAGCAGGTGCTCGACCCAGACGTGACCGTTCACGCCGTAGAACGTCAGGCTGAAAACGCGCGCGCCGACCAGGATGAACACGACGAAGGTGGAAAGCTTGGCCGTCGTGTTCATCGCCTGCTTCAGCAGGGGAAGCGACAGCCGCTTGCGCGCGAGGGCCATGATCAGCGCGCCGGTGGCACCCATCGCGCCGCCCTCGGTCGGCGTGGCCACGCCCAGGAAGATCGTACCCAGCACGAGGAAGATCAGACGCGAGCGGGGGAATCAGCACGAAGGTCACGCGCTCGGCAATTTTCGACAGCAGCCCAGGCGCAGCAGCTTGTTGATGACGGCGGCGAAGAACGCGACGCCGACCCCGACCGACATCGTGATGACGATCCGCTCGTCGGTCGCGACATCCGGGTTGTACTTGTCGTAGTAGATGAACCAGAAGGCTGACGGCGGCACGCCGTCGCGAGAATCGTCAGCACGAGCAGCGACCGATTGCCGGACGAGCCGTCGGGCTCGCGCAGCGTGCGCGCCTCCAGCGGAAGCGCCGGCGCCCAATGGGGCTTGACGATCGACGTGCCGATCACATAGAACGCATAGAACGCCGCAAGCGTGAGTCCGGGGATGAAGGCACCGGCGTACAGGTCGCCCACCGACTTGCCGAGCTGGTCGGCCATGATGATCAGCACCAGCGACGGCGGGATGATCTGCGCAAGCGTTCCCGACGCCGCGATGACGCCCGATGCCAATCGGCGGTCGTAGCCGTAGCGCAGCATGATGGGCAGCGAGATGAGGCCCATTGAAATCACCGACGCGGCGACCACGCCTGTCGTCGCGGCGAGCAGCGCGCCGACGAAGATCACGGCATAGGCGAGCCCGCCGCGGATCGGGCCGAAAAGCTGGCCGATGGTGTCGAGCAGGTCCTCGGCCATCCCGCTGCGCTCGAGTATCAGTCCCATGAACGTGAAGAACGGCACCGCGAGCAGCGTGTCGTTGGACATCACGCCCCAGATCCGCTCGGGCAGCGCCTGAAGCAGCGTCGGCTGCAGCAGGCCGAGCTCGATGCCGAGGAGCCCGAACGCGATGCCGACCGCGCCCAGGGAAAACGCCACCGGGTAGCCGATGAGCAGGACGATCACCAGCGCGGCGAACATCAGCGGCGCGATATTGGCAATCAGGAAGTCGCTCATGGCTTCTCCGTCCTTCCGACGCCGATCCCTTCGATCTCCTGGGCGATCGCGAGGTCACCCCGCGAACGGAGGATCTCCTCGGCCAGCTCCTCTTCCGCGGTCTTCGTGATGATCTTTTCGCTCGGATCCGGAATCAATCCCTTGAGGAATGCGATGCGTTTGATGAGTTCCGAGACGGCCTGGACGATCAGCAGGAAGAATCCGACCGGAACCATGAGGCGGGCGGGCCAGATGATGAGCCCGCCGGCATTGGTCGACACCTCGTGGCGCGTCCACGCGTCGACGAACACGGGCCAGGACAGGTACATGATCAGAAACGCCATCGGCAGCAGGAAGACCAGCGTGCCGAAAATGTCGATCATGGCCCGGCCCTGTGCCGACAGCCGGCCCGTGATGATGTCGATCCGGACATGCTCGTTGTGCTTCAGCGTGTACCCGGCGCAGAACAGGAAGATCACCGAGAACAGGTACCACTGGATCTCGAGAAACGAGTTCGAGCTGAAGTTGAAGATCTTGCGCACGGAGGCGTTGGCGGCGCTGATCAGTACCGCGACCAGCACCAGCCAGTAGACCGTGCGCCCGATCCGCTCGGTCGCGCCGTCGATGAAGCGCGACAAGGTCAGCAGGAGATTCAAGGCGCCTCCTCGTGATTTGATTTCGGCAGGGCCTGCGGCCGTCGCGCTTTCGCCCACGCCACGCGCCGGGTCGGGCGATTATAAGGGTTTTGCCGCGTGCGGGCGGATGCGCAGCCTCGCGCTCCGCGATGCCCTCGCCGGTCCCCGGCGGCGGGCAGGCAGATGCTAAAATGCCTTCTGCCCCTCCAACTTCCACCGGATCCGCCGTGCCCCGTCATTCGCAGCACCTCGCCCAGGCCGACCCCGATCTGTGGGCCGCGATCGTCGCCGAGAACCATCGGCAGGAGTCGCATATCGAGCTCATCGCCTCGGAGAATTACGCGAGCCGGGCGGTGCTGGAGGCCCAGGGCTCCCAGCTTACGAACAAGTACGCGGAAGGCTACCCGGGCAAGCGATACTACGGCGGCTGCGAGTTCGTCGATGTCGTCGAGCAACTGGCCATCGACCGGGTGAAGGAGTTGTTCGGCGCCGAGGCGGCCAATGTGCAGCCGCACTCGGGGGCACAGGCCAATCAGGTCGTTTTCTTCGCCGCGTTGAAGCCCGGCGACACGATCCTCGGGATGTCGCTGCCGCATGGCGGGCACCTGACGCACGGGTCGCCCGTCAACGTCAGCGGCAAGTGGTTCAACGTCGTTCCGTACGGTCTCGACCCCGAGTCGGAGCTCATCGATTACGACGAGGTCGAGCGCCTCGCCCACGTGCACAAGCCGAAGCTCGTCATCGCCGGCGCCTCGGCCTATTCGCGGGTCATAGACTGGGCACGGTTCCGCGAGATCGCGGACGGCGTCGGCGCACAGCTGATGGTCGACATGGCGCACTACGCGGGACTCATCGCGGCCGACGTCTACCCCAGCCCGGTCGGCGTCGCCCATTATGTGACCAGCACGACGCACAAGACGCTGCGGGGACCTCGCGGAGGTTTTGTCCTTACCGGTGCCGAGAACGAGAAGGCGATCAATTCGGCGGTATTCCCCGGGCTGCAGGGCGGCCCGCTGATGCACGTGATCGCCGCGAAAGCCGTCGCGTTCGGCGAGGCCCTCGGACGGGAGTTCTCTCGCTACCAGGAACAGGTGCTGGAAAACGCCCGTGTCCTGGCCAAGGTCATGCAGGAGCGGGGCCTGCGAGTCGTCTCCGGGGGCACGGATTGCCACATGTTTCTCGTGGACCTTCGGGCGAAGAAAATCACCGGCAAGGACGCCGAAGCGGCGCTCGCGAGGGCGCAGATCACGGTCAACAAGAACGCCATTCCCAACGACCCCGAGAAACCGTTCGTTACATCCGGGGTCCGGATCGGAAGCCCCGCGATCACGACCCGAGGCTACACGGAGATCGAGAGCGAGGAGCTGGGCCACCTCGTCGCCGACGTGCTCGAAGCCCCGCACGATGACGCGACGATCGCCCGCGTCGCGGCCAGCGTTGCCGCGCTCAATCGAAAGTTCCCGGTCTACATCTGACGCGATGCCCGTGCCGCGGCCATGAAATGCCCGTTCTGCGGCAGCGCCGAGACGCAGGTGATCGACTCGCGCGTATCCGAGCCGGGAGATTCCATTCGCCGCCGCCGCCGCTGTGCGGACTGCCAGAAGCGCTTCACCACCTACGAAACGGTCGAACTGCGCCTGCCGCAAGTCGTCAAGACCGACGGTACGCGTTCCGATTTCGACATCGGCAAGCTGCGTAACGGATTTCAGCGAGCGCTGCACAAGCGCCCGGTTCCGACCGAATTCGTCGACCAGGCGGCCGACCGCATCGTGGGCCAGGTACTCGCGCTGGGAGAGCGCGAAATTCCGTCGCGCCAGATCGGCGAGCTCGTGATGCAGGAACTCTACAAGCTCGACAAGGTCGCCTACATCCGCTTTGCGTCCGTCTATCGGAGCTTCCAGGACGTCGAGGATTTTCGTGAAGCGGTCCGCAAGATCAAGAAGAAGTAGCAGCGCGAGCGGCGAGCCGGGGCCCCGGGCGCGAAGCGCCAAGGGGGAGCGAGCAAACGCGAGTCGCTGCAGGAGGCCGACAACTCGAGAGTGGCATTGCGCGCGCGTCGCGGAGGCCGAAGACGCGAGCGGCGAGCCGGGACCCCGGGCGCGAAGCGCCAAGGGGGAGCGAGCAAACGCGAGTCGCGACGTGAGCGGCGGAGAGGGGCCCCGAGCGCAGAGCGCGCAGGGGATCGGAGCAATCGCGAATCGGCGCTGCGAGGCCGACAGAGCTGACCTTCGCAACTTTTTCCCGTTCGGAGGCCGAGGCTACAGGAGGCCGACAACTCGAGAGTGGCATTGCGCGCGCGTCGCGGAGGCCGAAGACGCGAGCGGCGAGCCGGGGCCCCGGGCGCAGAGCGCGCAGGGGATCGGAGCAATCGAGCGTCGCCGCTTCTCGCCATGACCCCATTCGACGATGCCGATCGCGAGTTCATGGCGCGCGCGCTTGCGCTGGCGTTGCGCGGAGTCAATACGGCGACGCCCAATCCGCGCGTCGGATGCGTGCTCGTCAAGAATGGCGAAACGATTGGCGAGGGATTCCACGTGCGTGCGGGCGAAGCGCACGCGGAAATCAACGCGCTCATCGACGCGAAGGCAGGCGGCCACGATCCCCGCGGCGCAACCGCCTACGTGACGCTCGAGCCCTGCAACCACACGGGCCGCACGCCGCCCTGTACGGACGCGCTGATCGCGGCGGGAGTGATTCGCGTCGTCGCGGCGATGGCGGACCCCAATCCTCACGCTGCGCATGGTGCCGTGCGCCTGCGCGAGTCCGGCGTCGATGTCGAGATCGGCCTGCTCGAACACGAGTCGCGCGAGGTGAATCTCGGTTTCATTTCGCGGATGACCCGCGGCAGGCCCTGGGTGCGGATGAAGGTCGCGGCGAGCCTCGACGGTCGCACGGCGCTTGGCAGTGGCGAGAGCCAGTGGATCACCGGTGCCGCGGCGCGCGAGGACGGGCACCGCTTTCGTGCCCGGGCGTGCGCGGTGATGACCGGCATCGGCACGGTACGCCAGGACGACCCGCGGCTTACTGTGCGCGGAATCGAAACGACGCGCCAGCCGCTTGTCGTCATCGTCGATCGAAACGGCGAAACGCCGCCTGCCGCCCGCGCATTGGTCGACGGCAATGCGCTGGTCGTGACGGCAGCTGCCGTCAATGTCGCGTGGCCACGGGGAGTCGCTACGATCGCGCTGCCCGATGCAAACGGCCGCGTAGATCTTGCAGCGATGATGGGGGAGCTTGGGACACGCGGAATCAACGAGCTGCACGTAGAGGCGGGCGCGGGGCTCAATGGTGCGTTGTTGGCAGCCGGTGTCGTGGACGAGCTCCTCGTGTACCTTGCCGCGTGCGTGATCGGCGATCCCGCGCGCGGCGTGGCCGAGTTCCCGGGAGGCCTCACCCGGCTTGCGGACCGCGTTTCGTTGCGCCTCCAGGAAGTCGCGAGGGTCGGCGACGACGTGAGAGTGCAGGCGCGCGTCATTCGAAAGGAAGACTGATGTTCACGGGAATTGTCGCGGCGGTTGGCAAGGTGGCGGCGGTTGCGCCCAAAGGGGACGGATTGCGACTCGTGATCGCGCCGGGCGCGCTCGAGATCGCGGACATTGCGGTCGGCGACAGCCTGGCCGTCAACGGGTGCTGCCTCACCGTGGCCCAGAAGAGCGGCGCTACGCTCGGTTTCGACGTGTCCGCGGAGACACTTGCCTGCACCGCCGGCCTCGACGGCGCCGCCGACGTGAACCTCGAAAGGGCGCTGCGACTTTCCGACCGGCTCGACGGCCACCTCGTGAGCGGTCACGTCGATGGAGTGGGCACCATCGTGGCGTTCGAACGGGTGGAGGAAGTGGCGTCGGGTTCGGGCAGCTGGCGCCTCGAAGTCGATGCGCCGCCATCCCTCGCGCGCTTCATCGCGGTCAAGGGTTCGATCGCGGTGAACGGCGTCAGCCTCACGGTGAACGGCGTCGACGGCGCGCGCTTTCACGTGAATCTGATTCCGCATACACTCGACGTGACGACGCTCAAGGGTGCGAAACCCGGCGCGAAGGTCAATCTCGAAGTGGACCTGGTCGCGCGGTACGTGGAGCGGCTTTCCAGCACGAAACTCTAGGTGACATTCATAGGGAGCCGGTAACACGGGTCATCAAGTGTCCGCTCCTGTCCGGTAACACGAGTGGTAACATGGCGGCATCGCTAGGTTGACTCATGTTACCGGATGTTACCGCCCATGACCCTGGATCCCCGTACCCTCCCGCCAGGGGAATACACCCTTGCCGAGAACCTGCGCTTGTACGTGCAACCCGCCGGTTCGCGGACGTGGCGCGTCGCCTATCGGCTGCATGGCAAGCGCCGGCAGATCGTGATCGGCAGCCTGAAGGAGCTCGACCTCGAGGCCGCAAAGTCTGTCGCGCGAGAAATCCACGCCGAGGTGGCAGCAGGCAAGGATCCGGTTCAAAGGCGCAAAGTCGCGAGGACCAAAGCCAGCCTTGCAGCGGGCACGACGTTCCGCGGTATCGCGGAGGACTGGTTTCGCAGGTTTGCGGCGATGCGGTCAAATTCCTGGAAACAGAATTGCCGCCGCTGGCTCGACCGCGACATATTGCCCATGATTGGCGATCGCTCGGTCGCCGAAATCGAGACCGTTGAAGTCCTGGCCCTTCTGGAGGCGAGCGAACGTCGCGTGACTTCCAGACACGCCAACGACGTGCGCGGACTGGTGACGATGATTCTGGATCATGCGATCGCGCGCGGCGCGGCACGGCACAACGTTGCCACCGCACTTCGACGGGCGATTCCGAAGCCGCCGGCGAAGCCGCACCCCCACCTGACCGAGGCACAGTTGTCTGAATTCCTTCGTGCCGACGTCGAGGCGCTGACGCCATCCGTCCTGTACGCAATCAGGTTGTTGCCGCACCTGGCATTGCGCGTTTCCGAGCTATGCCGACTCGAAGCTGCGGACGTCGACCTGAAAGTCGGGGTGATCCGCATACCTGCCGAGCGAATGAAAGGCAAGCGCGAACACATTGTGCCGCTATCGAAACAGACCACGAAGCTGGTGCGCGAAGCACTGCAGCTGCGCGGCCCTTCTCGCTACCTGCTGCCCGGCCTCAGTGCCCGTGATCAACCGATCAGCAAGAGCGCCATCAACCGCGCGATTGAGAGAATGGAGCTCCCATTTCCGATCGTGCCCCATAGTTTTCGTTCGACGTTCAGCACAATAACCCGTGAGCATGACTTGGGCTCACACGACGCAATCGAGCTTGCGCTGGCGCATCGGTTGGGTGGGGAGGTTGAGCGTGCTTACAACCGGGCGACGCTGCTGCAACGGCGCCGGGAGTTGATGCAGAAGTGGAGTGATCTATTGACGCAGCTCGCGCGAAGGAAGTAGCGTTTGCAAATTGGTCGCAGCCAGCAGTACCGCAAATTGCCCGGAAGACTTGAGGGAGCGCGTCTGCCGGCACGGATTCTCTCAACGGCGATGGCCAAGCGATTGCCTCCTCTGGTTTCATCTCCGCTCGGCGATCACCGTGTTGTGAATCTCGCGACCAATTCGGGCGCCGAGTTGGATGTGTCTGCCCGCCCTCAAATGCCATCGCCAGTTGTTTGCCTGCGGCGAGACAATCATCAAGCTGATACCTGTCGTAACCGAGATTTAATCTGACGGCGCGTGTCAAATCGTCGTATCCGTCATCCGATCGAGTTGGGTCATCAATTGTCATTGGCCGAAGTGAATAGCTCGGGAGAACGATGCCCTTCGGCGGGTATTGCCGTCGCGACCCGTTGCTGCCCACGTGCACCCGCGTGAAGTAGTGCCCCCGACGTTCGACCACTGTCGCGATCTGGCTGTTCGTGCTGCCGGACACGAAATCTCCCGTGCGATGACGGGGAAACGCTCGACCTTCGGCTGTGGCACGACGTTCGCTGAAGAATACGGTGTGTGCCGATCGTGTCTCGGGCGCACCGATTCGATTCTGGACGCGGAGCGCCGTAACGGCGTGGATCATCGGCGTCCTGCGCCGTCGCACATCTGCATCTGTGCAGAATAATCCGACATATACTTCCATTGTGCAGATTTGCCCTGATTGCGGCGAGAAGAACCCGGGAACGCACCGGCTCTGTGGCTACTGCAGCGCTCGCCTGGGCGACGGCGGGCCCACAGCGGAGACGCGCCGCACCGTCACGATCGTCTACTCCGACCTTAAGGGCTCGACCGCGCTCGGCGAGAAGCTCGACCCCGAGTCGCTTGTCGAGGTGCTTGCCCACTATTTCGATGCGATGCGGCTCATCATGGAGTCGCACGGCGGGACGGTTGAGAAGATCATCGGCGACGCGATCTTTGCCGTCTTCGGACTTGGGACGGACGGCGGGGACGACGCCATGCGCGCGGTCAGAGCTGCGGCCGAGACCCAGTCCGCGCTGGCGGCGCTCAACGAGCAACTGGATCGTCGCTGGGGGGTGCGACTCGTCAACCGCACCGGGGTCGCGACTGGTGAAGTCGTCGTGGCGACTGCCAGTGCAGGCGAGCACCTCCTCATCGGCGACGTGATTCAGCTGGCGAACAAGCTGGAGCAATCGGCGCCCACGATGGAAGTCCTGATCGGCGAACCCACGTACCGGATCGTCGCCGATAAGGTTACTGTCGTGCCGGCCGACCCGGTGATTCCGAATGGCTCGATCGTGCCGGTGCCGGCGCACCGCCTGGTCTCGATCAGACCCATCGCGGAAACCGAGGAATTCGTTAACCCGCGAGGCGAGCGAGCGGAAACGAGAATCTGCTCGAAATGCGGGGAGCAGAATCCCCTCGCGTTCCATCGATGCGGCTCATGCGGTGCGCACCTCGTTGCGACCCCGTCGCGCGAAACGAGGAAGACAGTGACGATCGTCTTCGCCGATCTCAGGATCACCACGATCGGCGGCGAGCCGCTCGTACCCGAGGTACTCAAGGGTCTCACTGCACGGGCATTCGAGGTATCCCGACAACGCGTCGAGCGGCACGGTGGCACGGTCGCGAAGTTCATCGGCGATGCGGTCATGGCCGTGTTCGGGCTTCCCGTCAGCCATGAGGACGACGCCCTTCGTGCCGTTCGTTCGGCGCTCGACATGAGGGCGGGGCTGGCGACGTTCGCGGACTCGCTGGCAAGCGATCAGTGTGTCCGCCTCGATGTCGCCATCGGCGTCAACACGGGGGATGTGGTGGCCGGGCACGCGAGTGTGGGACAGAGTCTCGCGATCGGCGACGCGGTCAACGTGGCAGCCCGCCTGGAGCAGGCGGCAGGTTCGCGCGAGATCCTGCTTGGGCCGCTGACCCACGCGCTCGTTCGTGATCTTGCAGAGGTCGAAGAGATCGCGCCACTCACGCTGAAGGGCAAGTCGCATTCCGTCCGCGCGTACCGGCTGCTCTCCGTCAGGTCGTCCGCGCCGTCACACCGACGACAGGACCAGGCGATGGTTGGGCGGGAAGCGGAGATGGCGCTCCTGTACCGCGCATTCGAAAGCGCCGCGGCCGATCGGGTTTGTCGTATGGTTACCCTGATCGGCGACGCCGGCGTGGGCAAGACGCGTCTGACGGAGGAATTTCTCGATGGGGTCGGCAATCGCGCCCGCATCTTGCGCGGTCGGTGCCTCCCGTACGGCGAAGGGATCACGTTTTGGCCGATTGTCCTGGTGGCTGCCGAAGCGGCCGGCATCCAGGAGACGGACAAACCGGAGGCGGCGCGCGAAAAACTCCGCAGGCTCGTCGATGACGATGATGTGGCCGACCGCGTCGCGGCGGCGGTCGGGCTTCTCGATGCGCCATTCCAGGTTGCCGAACTTTTCTGGGGCATACGACGATTTTTCGCGATCATCGCCAAGGATCGGCCGCTGGTTATCCTGTTCGACGACATACATTGGGCCGAGCCGACCTTTCTGGACCTGATCGGTCGCCTGATCTCCTCGACCGACGGCGCTCCCGTGATGCTCCTTTGCGCGGCGCGCTACGAACTCCTGGAGAAGCGACCGTCGTGGGGCGAGGATCCCGGCGCGACCCGCATCGTCGTGACACGCCTATCGGATTCGGATGCGACGCTGATCATCGAGAATTTGCTGGGTGGGGCCGGGCTGTCCGAGCGGGCCAAGGCCAGGGTGATCAGCGCTGCCGAAGGCAATCCACTGTTCGTCGAGCAGCTCGTCTCCATGCTCATCGACACCGGCATGCTTCGCCTCGTCGACGGTCGCTGGGAGCGGACCGGTGACTTGGCCGATATCGCGATTCCGCCGACGATCCACGCACTGCTGGCGGCTCGCTTGGACCAGCTTCCCGAGAGCGAGCGCGCTGTCGTTGAGCCGGCGTCGGTGATCGGCCTTGCCTTCGCCCAAGTGGCCCTGCAGGCAATCGTCGGTGACGACGTCAGGGATCAGGTCCCGGACTGCCTCGAAGCTCTCGAGCAGCGGCAGCTCGTGCATCGACAGGCGCCGGCGGCAGAAGAGGCGCTTGAGCATCGCTTCGCTCACATGATGATCCGCCCCATTGTCCGCATACAGTGTCGCCGCCGTACGGCCACCCTGGCCATTGTTTGTCGTCTGGAAGCAGACGACATTGGCAGGGCAGGGGGCGATCGGCTGGGTCGACGAGAGGACGAAGCCGGTGAAGTCGGTGTCATTGGGGTAATACGCATCGTCAAATCCGCAAGGGCCTTCAGACGGGCTGAACGCGTACCAGTAGAAAAAGAAAGTCTGGCCGGGCGAGACGTCCGTAGGAACAGGAATGTTGACGCTGAATGTGGCAACCCCCGCCGAGGCCGTTGCCGAATACGCCGCAATCGGCCCTTCGCTACCGCTGGAGTAAAGCTGAAGCGTTATCGAGGTTCGCGCGCAGGAATCTCTCCTTGGAATGGGGGTAGCGGGACTTTCCCCGCCATAGACCATGAGCGCAACCGTGACCGGAAACGTCTGCCCGAGTGCCACCGAATCGGGTGCGGTAATCGCGAGGAAACAGTTGTTGAACGTGCCGCCCGACGGACAGGCGGTGGTGACGGCCGTAGCGGCGCTCGCGACGCTTCCCAAGGGAAGGACGGGAGCGGCCAACAGCGAAAGCAACGCCAGCAGCGTCGCCACCCCATGATGACGCAGGATTGTTTGCACGGTTACTCCTTCTCGTTTAGGTCGTCGCTGGTTGCACGCCTTGCGATGTCGGGACCCTTCCATGTGCAAGACGCCATCGCCGGGGCTCGACTGAACGGTCCAAGGTGTTTGAACAGCATGCAACGACTGCATGACAATACGACTACGAGCGGATCAACGTCAATGGCCGCCACCATTGACACGTCCCAATGTTGCGCGGCAGCTCCGGTTGTTCCCTACATAGGGCTCGGTTCGGCTGGCAGCAGCAAGGCGCGAATCACCTAGATGGAATCCGCCGAGTCCGGCGGCTCGGGCGAACGGGTGCCCTCTTAGCGGTTGGTGCCTGCGCAATCACCCACTACGAATTTAAATGTCTTGTACTTCACACCTGTTTTGCGGACGGCCGGTACATGCATCGCAGCGGAGACGAAATGAATGCAAACTCTTCTCATTCGCGCATTTTCGAATGTCGAGCTAAGAGCCAAAAACGGGCGTCCGAAGGATGACCAACAAGCCGCACGTCGTGGGCTTCGCGCTTTGAACTGTCTCAAAACGGGGCCAACGTCGACGTCCGTTCAGTCGATGCCGTTCGCCCGACCGCACTTCCGGGAGATTCTTGCTGCGCTCGATTTCGTCGTTGCCAAAGACTATCCGGCGCGCGGCGAGGCATAGGCCGAGTTATACGCATCGGGTCGGCGGGGCGCTAACTGACGTGAAGGCCGGTCGCCAAGAAGTCGAAGAAGATGCAGTACAAGGCTATCGGAACCGGAAGACCTACCAGCGTTCCGACGAGATAGGTACGGAATTTTATTCCCGACATCGCCAGCGCGTAGTTCAATGCTGGCATCGTCTGGAACAGAATTCGTAGCAGCGCGACGCTCGCGACTGGACGGGTGTCGAGTTCGCTCAGCACTCGTACCGCAACACGGTTCTTGAGCAATCTCAAGGCGTCCCCCCCAAGGGCTCGAATCGTCACGAACGTAAATGCGCACGAGGTGACGGCGGCGACATAGGTGACTACACCACCCCACATCCGGCCCAGCGTCAGTACTGCCGCAGCGAGGAACAGCCAGCCAGGAATCTGAATCAGGTTGCCGAGAGAAAAGAGCAACACGAACAGAATCAGTCCGCCGATCCGGTGTTGCAAGATGAGTTGCCGTATAGACGCCAGGTTGAAGTGATCCCGCAGTCCAGATATTTCGAACACCATCAGCAGGGCAAACAGAAAAAGGGCTACCCCAAGCAGTCGCTGATACCGCCGAACGAAGAGGATGACTCTTTCCAGGGCCACGTTAGGTGTCATGAACTTGAGCCAGGTCCCGATGGAGGTCCACGTTGAAGCCGGGCCCGTCACTCGGTCCGGCCCGGAGCAAACGTCGCCTTGTCCCGGTAACGGAATGCCGGGAAGCACTCGAACCGCGCAGGTACCACGACCGTGTCCGCCCCGACCCCGGCATGCGGATATATGCGTCGCCGGTCAGAACCGCTCCACCCAGGGCCGCAACTCGATCTCCCAGGTCCACGCGCTGCGCGGCTGCCGGAGTACATTAAGATAGGTGAGCGCGATGGCGTCGGGATCGAGCAGCGCATCCGGCTTGGCCGGATCGTCGATGTGTCCGGGGCCACGAATCCCGCCGTCGATGACGAAGTGCGCGACGTGAATCCCTTGCGGCGCCAATTCTCGGGCAAGGCTCTGGGCGAGTCCGCGCAGGGCAAACTTGCCCATCGCGAACGGTGCTGACTGCGCGTACCCCTTCACGCTCGCCGAAGCGCCGGTAAACAGAATCGCCCCGTGCCGCTTCGGCAGCATCCGGGCGGCGGCTTGCTGCGCGACCAAGAATGCGCCGAATGCGGTGACCTGCATGGCGCGCTGAACCTCGGCCGGGACGAGTTCGATGAACGGTCCGCGGGAACGCGCGCTGGCGTTGTAGATGACCACGTCCGGCGCACCCTGTTCGCGGTCGATGTCGGCAAACAACCGCCTGTACTGCTGCCTCGTCTTGCGCGTCGCAGCTCCAGGCGCGTGCACCTGTTTCGGCACACAATGGCGCAAGCTTCGCGGTGTCGCGCGCCGCGACTGAGACTGCGAGACCCTCTTTGCGGAGCAGGCGGGTGAGCGACGCGCTCAGTCCCTGGCCGGCACCGACGATCAACGCAGATTTGTAGGTTGGCGATGCCATAATCCACCCTTCCATCCGTTTCAACACGCATTGCGATGTCGGGAGCCCGCGATGCTACATCGCCGAGCGCCACTGCACCATGGTCAGCGACTGGGTGCTGGCTCAAGCAACCGGCAACGCAAGGGAACGCTCGATGCCCATTGAACTTCACGCATTCGACACGCCGAACGGCCGCAAGATCAGCGTTGCCCTGGAAGAAATGGCGCTTCCTTACACCGTCAAGATCGTCGATCTCCGCAAGAGCCAACAGTTCGAACCGGAATTCCTGAAGATCAGCCCGAGCGGCAAGATCCCGGCGATTGTCGACCCGGACGGACCCAACGGGAAGCCGGTCAGCGTTTTCGAATCGGGCGCGATCCTCATTTACCTGGGCGAAAAGACCGGCAAGTTCTGGCCGCGCGATCTGGAGACGCGCATCCCGGTGCTGGAATGGCTCATGTTCCAGATGGGAAATTTCGGGCCGATTCCCGGGCAGGTCCACCATTTCGCGACCGTCGAGAATGAAGATGACCGGCGCTACGCCCTCGAGCGCTTTTCGAAGGAAACCCGGCGACTCTACGCGGTGATGGACCGCAGGTTGGCGACGCGCGAGTTCTTCGCAGGCGAGTTGTCGATCGCCGACTTCGCCATCCTGGGGTGGGCGTGGCGGCACCCCCGGCACAAGGTCGATCTAGCCGAGTTTCCGCACGTTCAGCGGTGGTATGAAGCGATGATGGCACGTCCCGGCGTCCAACGCGGATTCGCGGTGAAACTGAGCTGAATCGCAAGGATGTGGTCAACCGACGGCGACACCGGCGCTCAACCGTCGGCGACTGCGATCCCAGTCGCTCGTCGCCCGAAGTGGATGGTGTTCAGACGCTCGACTTGATTGGGAGCACAGATCAATGCGCAACGATTCACCAAGAGCTCGAAGGCTTGGATTCGCAATGATCGCTATCGCCCGCATCCTTTGGTGCGGGTTGGGTGCGGCCGTCGGTCTGGGTCTGGTCCTCATGTTGGTCAACCCGCCAACCGACCTTCTTCTGTTGGCTTCATTCGGCGGCAGTGCCGTCTTCCTGTTCGGACTCACCCGTGCACCGGCGGCGCAGCCCCGCTCCCTTTTCGGGGGCCATCTCGGTAGCGCACTCATCGGCGTGAGTTGCTACCAGTATTTTGGGGACGCCACCTGGGTCTACGTTCTTGCGCTCGTGTTATCGCTCTTTTTCATGCTCGTGACGAAGACCGTACACCCGCCGGCCGGCGCCAATCCGCTGCTCATGCTGCACGCACACGCCGGTTTTGCCTCTGTCCTGCAACCGGTCGGACTGGGGATCGTGATACTTGCGTTCGTTGCCGCACTATGGAGTCGACTTTTGCCGGGGACGGTCCGGTACCCCGTAAATTGGTGGGAAAAGTCGCCGCCGTCGCTGTTCTGGGGCGGATGGGTTGAATGAGTTCTTGGCCACGTCGCATTCAAGGAGATCGACGTTGCCCTTTCCCGGAACGCGTTCGGCAACGCGGCGTCCCTTCGCCGAGCAACGTGCGTGCATCAGTTCGTTGGAACTTCACGGTGCAATCCAAATGGCACCCCACTCGTCCACCATTGGACCGTCAGCTTACCGGCATTTTTGGCGATGAACCCGTCCGTGAGGAGATGGCCGATTTCGGACTTGTGAGATGCGATCCTACTAAGTTTGACAAGTGGCTCCGACACCGCGCCTCGCATACCTGCACTCGGTGTTCGGATTGCGCTCGTGGCCCCTTCTCGTGGCGCGCCCCGAATCTTGCCCTTTGCAGCGCACGTACCGGGTTCCTTGCGCGTCTGTCGCAAGGTTGCATTCGGGGAGAACCGCGATCGTGGGGCCCGAGAGCTTCGGGCCAGCGGGATTCCGAAGATGATATCGAGGCACCCCGGTCGCGCGCGGCTTAGATGAGTTCGAGGAGCCAACAAGGAACTGGCGGAGACGGTGGGATTCGAACCCACGTTAGGGTATTACCCTAAACACGCTTTCCAGGCGTGCGACTTAAACCGCTCATCCACGTCTCCAGGCGCATATTTTAGCGCAGACGCCTTCGGCCGGACGTAACCCCCCGCGACGAAGCGTGCTAGTTAGTACGACACAGAAGCCGCTTCTCGACGCTGCCCGCAATTCATCCGGACAGCTCACCTGTCCTAGTTGAAATCAGACCTGACGGACACCGTCCGCTCGAAATGAACCATCCGCCGCGCAGAAAGCGGCCACCTCTTTGCTCAGTGCGCTACTGGGGCACGGATTCCGGGTAGACGGGCAACTCGTCATCGACACACGACCAACTCGCGCGCGAGCTGGAGAAGATGCGCGCTTGCGGCTTGATTGGGGCCTCGTCGTCCAACGATCCGGCCGGAATCACGACAATGTCGGAGTCCTTGGGTTGACGCGGCAATCGGCCGCCGCACGTAGCGCAGAAGGCATTGGTGAACCGCTTGGCCTCGGGCACCTTGAATGAGCGGATCTGCTGGTCACCGCTGAGCCACTTGAGCGCCGCCGGTTGCAGAAACAGGTTCGAGGCATGCCCCGTTCCCGTCGCCTTGCGACAGCGCGAGCAATGGCAATGGTAGAACCGCTTTGGTTCGCCGGTCACTTCGTATTTCACGGCTCCGCACAAGCAACTGCCCTTGAGGGTGGTTTGGGACATGCTCCACTCCGGTCGATGATCGAGCGTTGCAGGATACGGGAGCAATCCCGGGCAGGGAACCCCTGACTCAGGGGGCAAAGTCCGACCCGAAGCGGACAGGGAGCCAGTATTTGCGGAGTCGTGAAACCCAACATATAGTCCAAAGCCGCGAACGTCAGCCGAGGGGAGGGGGCCTTGCCGAATTGACCTGGTGCGAAAACAGACGGCCGTTGAATTCGCATCGCGAACTCTGGGTAAGGTCGCCGCGCAACTCGAATCGGAGATCCTGGGGCCGCCGGAGCCGCGGCAACCGATCGGCGCGGCATTCACGCCCTGGCGGGTGCGCTGACGCCGACCAGGAGTGTCGGTCGCATCATCTTTGGACCGAATGTTCTACTGCATGAACCAACCGTGGCTCACGACCAACGATTGTCCGGTAAGAGCATTGCTCGGAAACGCCGCAAAGAGCAGCGCAACCTCCGCGACGTCTTCGAGCGTCGTGAATTCACCGTCGACCGTTTCCTTAAGCATCACCTTCCTGATCACGTCTTCTTCGGAGATGCCGAGCTCCTTCGCCTGTTCCGGAATCTGCTTTTCGACGAGCGGCGTCCGCACAAAACCGGGACAGATCACATTGGCGCGCACGCCGTGAGCAGCGCCCTCCTTCGCGACGACTTTGGCAAGCCCGATTAGCCCGTGCTTTGCGGTCACGTACGGCGCCTTCAGCATCGACGCTTCCTTCGAATGCACGGAGCCCATGTAAATGACGCTGCCGCGCCCGGCCTTGTACATGTGCGGCAGGCACGCCCGCGTCGTCAGGAACGCGCCGTCGACGTGAATGGCCAGCAACTTCTTCCAGTCGGCATAGGAAAACTCTTCGAGCGGATGGACGATCTGGATGCCGGCGTTGCTGACGAGAATGTCGACACGACCGTAGGCCTCGATCGTCGCGGCTACTCCGGCGTTGACCTCGTCTTCGCTCGTCACGTTCATCGCCACGCCCAGCGCCTGTCCGCCCGCCGCCTTGATCTCGGCTGCCGTGGCATTGGCGGCGTCGAGATCAAGATCCGCGATTACGATTTTCGCGCCTTCGGTCGCGTATTTCTCCGCGATGGCCTTACCAATTCCGCTGGCCGCACCGGTAACTATTGCGACCTGATCCTTGAGCTTCATCGCGATCTCCTTCCCAGTGCTCAGATGAGGTAATCGTGTACGACGGTCCCGAGCCCGAGGGTCAGGTCCGAAAGTATGTGAACGCCGGAGACGATTTCGAGTACCGGCAACGCCGCGACAGGCGCCAGCGCGTGATGAAAGAGTTCCAACGCCGCCGGACCGGACCACGCGCCCTTGACCGTTACGTCCTCGCAATAATAACGGACGAGTTCGCAGATGCGCGGCGTGCCATCGACATGTGGAATGATCTTCAGCAGAAAATTCGGCGCGGTGAGCGAGTCAAGAATCGGCGCCGGATCGAGTGCGCGGTGCTTGTATCCCATAGTGGCGATCGCGACCGGCACCGGCCCGTACCTCAGAACGCCGAGCAGCGTGTCCTTTTCCACCGACAATTTCGGGGATGCGAGCTTCTTTGGAAAGCCCCACAGCTCGCGACCCCCGGCGATCGGCGATTCGTCGTCCAGGAACATCGCGTGGACGTAGCCGCCGTTCTTGCCCTCGTAGCGAACCGGTATGACCTGGCCGCTCTCGGTGTAGTCGCCGAATCCAGTCGAGTCCGGCATTCGGATAAATTCGTATTTGACCAGCGGCTCGATGTACTCGAGCGGTGCCGGGATCACGGCCTTGAGCGCAGCGGGATCGGTGCGGTAGGTGACGATGAAGAATTCACGATTCGCGAAACGGTAGGGGCCGGGCGGAAAGGCCGGGCTCGTGAACGGCATCGCGAACGCTCGCTTCCTTACTTCGTCTGCAGTCATGGGCGCCCTTCCGGGAAGGCAAATCAGAACGCGAGATCGTAGGCGCGCATCCCACGCTCGGCGCGGCAGGCGTTGCGCCAATCTGGATGCGCAAGCGTTCGGTGCACGGCCGAGCGGCCCGCATCCCATAACGCCTCGACGGTCGCGCGCGAAAATTCGTAGTCTTTCGATTGCGACGAATGTTCGAGCCGTCGATTGATCAGGTGCACGATCGAAAGCTTGCGGCCCCGCGCGAGTTCCGCCAGCGCCTTGACATCAGCATCCGAAGCGAGCCTTTGCGGCAGTTTCTGGAGGACGCGCTGCAGTGCGCCGCGCAGTCCCTCGATTTCCTTCACGCGATTCGTGTTCAGGCGTGTCTTGCTCGAATACTGAATGTCTTTCTGGCGCTCGAGCACCTCGTCGAGAGATTCCGGCGGCTCGCCACGCGCGCTGAACAGGTCGACCTGCGCGATTAGTGCATTGAGGTTCGGATCGTCGTCCAGCACGTACCACAGCGGCGTGTTCGAAACGAGTCCACCATCCCAATACGATTCGCCTTTGATATGCACGGGCGGGAACCCGGGCGGCAGCGCGCCGCTTGCCATGACGTGCTCCGGAGCAAACACCAGATCAGGATCGTGATTGTCAAAATAGACAGAATTGCCGGTGCGCACGTTTACGGCGCCGACGGAGAGACGTGTCGCACGAGTGTTCAATAGATCGAAATCGACCAGTTCAAGCAACGTTTCGCGCAATGGAGAAGTGTCATAGATCGAGAGCGCCTCCGGCGTGCCCTCCGGCGCGAAAAACGGACCGGGCAGTCGCGGATAGAAGAATCCTGGAACTCCAAACGTGGCAGTGGCCGTGGAACTCAGCCGGTTGAAGGCCAGCCGCCATAGATCGAACGCCGCCGGCGGGACGATCGGAATGCCCGATGAAACTCGGCTCCAGAATTCCTGCATACACTCGAGCCGCCGCTCGACCGTGTTCCCCGCAATCAGCGCCGCATTGATCGCGCCGATCGAAACGCCCGCGACCCAATCGGGATGAATACCCGCTTCGGCAAAGCCCTCGTACACGCCGGCCTGATAGGCGCCGAGCGCCCCACCCCCCTGAAACACGAACACAGTCCGATCATGTTTGGGGCACATTGCCGCGGGGGTCGCGGAAGGTTGGCGTGGCATCGCTCGTGCGCCTCGGACCAAAAGGGCCAAGTATACGGCCCTTCCTGTTGCAGTGCAGCAAGGGCGATTTCGTATTGCTCGCCGCCGGCGACAAGCAGCCCGCCGCCGAACCCGTTACACCACGTCTTCATCGAAAACCTGAACTGCGGTAGCGAATTACGGGGCGCTCGCGAAACCGATGTTCTCTGGTTCTTTCGAAATGACTGCTTTGGCGCGCATCGGAGGCTGCAAGAATGTTCTGTTGTTGGCCGGTCGCCGGCATTGATTCGATTCGACTGAGTGTCCGCTGCGTGTCCTACGGCGGTCGGCTGCGCATCGAGGGCCGCTCTGAATCGTGGAGCGGTCTCTCGGGACCGAAGGCCGTTCGTCCCTAGACGACCCATTCCGGTCATGCGCGCCACTCGAAATCAGTCATAGGTCGATAATGCTTGTCGCTCACAAGAAGACTGCGGGGAAATAAATTCGCCGTCGAATCGAAGACGGCTCGATGCGCGGATGGGCGCGCAGTGTGCTGGCCCGCAGTTGCGCGGGCCGGGGCAACGCATCGCTCAGTGAATCTTGGCTGGGGACGAAAATGGTTTGGTCGCGTCCACAACGAACATTATCAGAGCGGTCAGTTCGGACGTGCCGCCGTTAAAGACCTCCATCGGAACGTCGGCGGACTTACCATTCATTGTTTGACCGGCTTCGACATAGCTCGCGCCCTGGACAGTCCTTTGGCCTAGCCGACCTTCCACCACGTAGAAGGCTTCGGAGCCTGGATGGGAATGCTGCGGTGTCGTGGCTCCAGGCGGACCGGAGCCGTAATTGATGCGCAGCAGATACTCGGGCGCGGCAATCGTCGGCACGGGCCCAATCTCGGCGACTGTGGTTCCACCGGGCGTCGAGCCGCCCTTGGGGCCAAGAGCGAAAAACCAGACCTTGCCCGCGACTTCAGCGACCAGCGATGTCTCGGGGTCATAACTTACCGTATTCGGATTCCAACGATCCGGTCCAATGGCGGCCTGTGCCTGTGCAAGGGTAGGGGAAACTCACCACCCGCCAGTACAGGGGACCTTCCGGCAAATGCTTGACCTTCTTCTCGGCCACCGGCTTGACAACATAGACTGCGGATGTCGCCTTCTTTGGCTCCTCTGATTTGTCGGCTTGCGCGAGGATGAACACGCTATCGGTCGCGTGCGCGACCGGACTCGCCGCGATCGGAAACCCCAATACACCGAACGCGATCCTGCACAACCACGAAGAATGGCTCAGGAGACCGCTCATATCCGCCGCCTTTCATGGAAGGCGTACCGGGTTACGCCGAAGGGCCGGGGCTGAGAGGAACACGCCAAACGTGGGCTCGCAGTCTTCCAGCGATCAATGCTAGGCGATAAGCGAATCCGGCACAACGGGGAGGTCCATGACCGTTCGTCAGAACATTGAGATGTATCCGGGGACCGGCAGCAATTGGCCGGTCAGCGACGGTCGTTCTTCAGGATTCGCGGCTCGAAAGCCGCCGTTCGCCAACTTCGGGACCCGACCCAGAGCCGACATCCGGCCATGCGAAAGCAGACGTAGGTTTGCGCATTTCTTGGTCGATGGCAAGTTGATCAAGCGATCCTATCTTCTGCATCGGGGTGGCTAATGCCGACCTCTTCGCGAGCTCTTTTGGCCTGCGTCTTACCTTCGTCGAACTCGCCGCGCCTGCGTTCGATCTCATCCGGCGTGAGACGTTCGATGTTGCAGTAGTCGAGCTTCCACGCCGGATCGGCGCTCCATCTCAATGGCGATTGCACGGTAGTGCGCGGCGCCGGCGCGCTTGCGAGAACACTAAGCGCCAGATCGAGGGTGAAGACCTGCGACTCGCAATCCTTCGGGCGGCCCGCGCTGTTACCAAGCGGAAAGTCGGAGAATAGAAAGCGAGGCACACCGACATATTCGACGATGTCCTTGGCGCAACCCATGACGACCGTGGAGATGCCGTTTTCCTCCAAGAGTCGCGCGGCCAGGCTGACGGTCTGATGGCAGACAGGGCAATTGGGCACCAGGATCGCGGCATCGACTGCATCAGTCCTGCAACGGGCGACGATCTCGGGAGCGTCGATCGTGAGCGTCACGCGCTGGCTGCGATTAGTGGGCGCGCCATGAAAACGCGGGGCGACTGACCCGACTCGGTCCGCAGCCGCTGCCCGACGTAGCGCGGTCAGCGGGAAGTACGAGCCGATGTCCTCACCCGTCGTATGCTTGCGGTCGATGGCGATATGCGAAATGTGCAGGTCGTGATCCATTGACGCATCTTCGGAGTACACGGAGTAGAACTTGGCTTTCGCGTTGTATGGCGCGCCGGGACCTTGGTCGCCCTTGCCCGGCTGATAGGGCGCCGCGGTCGTGATCAGCGCGATCCGGCATTCGGATAGCGGCCTATTCAGCGGGTGAAACGGGACCGTGGAATAGTGCGCCCACTCGTACGGCGCGTCGTAGCCCAATGCCAGGTAATACTGACGGATACGCTGTAAGTATGGGATCGGCGCATCATGCGTCGCTGCAAAACCAAATCGGTCGCCAACCGTCGACGCTCCCATCACTGGATCACCTCGTCCGCGCGCAGCAACAACGACTGCGGGATAGTCAGGGCAAGATTCTTCGCGGTCTTGAGGTTGATGACCAGGAAGTACCGATTCGGTTGCTCCACTGGCAGATCGCCCGGCTTTGCCCCCTTGAGGACCTTGGCGACATAATCAGCCGCGAGCTTGAAGGATTCGCTCTGATCGCTGCCGTACGATATCAATCCTCCTGCTCGGACTACATAACCGAACTCGTACATGCCAGGAATTTGGTGCGCACTAACGTAGTCGAGGACTCGTTGCCGGTTCAGATTTGTAAGCGCGTCGGTCACCATCATCAATGCGTCAGGACGCGCGCGGCCCATGGCTGCCAACGCAACGTCGAAGTCATCGGGTTCGCGCACACCGAGCGGATCGATGTTTATGCCCAGCACTTGCGCCGCCTTCTCGATCTCCCGGTAGCGCAACGTCATGGAGTAGTTTCCCGCATTCCAAAGCACTGCAACGCGCTTTGCGACGGGCACCAACTCCTTCAGAATCTCAAGCCGCTTGGCACTCAGCACAGCCGCAGGATCGTTGACGCCGGTCACGTTACCGCCTGGCCTCGCGAGACTCGCGACAAGCCCCGTTTCCACCACGTCGCCCGCGCTGAGGACTATGATCGGAGTGGTAGAGGACGTTTTTTTCGCCGCCTCAGCTGCGGGGCCTCCAAAGGCGACGATCAAATCAACCTTGCTCGAAATCAACTCGGTGGCGAGTTCCCGAAGCCGCTCGTTGTGTCCTTCGCCCCAGCGGCCCTCATAGATGATGTCCTTACCCTCGGCATAGCCAAGCGCTTGAAGCTCCTCGCGCAGCGCGGCAGGAGCTGCACCGTCTGGCGGACGAACGCCGCCCGCAAGGAATCCAACGCGCCAGACTTTTTCCCTTTGCTGCGCGCCCACGATTTGGGCGCAGGCGAGCAGGGAAGTTGCCACAGTGCCGACGAACGTTCGCCGATCCATCACTGAATCACCTCATCCGCACGAAGCAGCAGCGATTGTGGAATCGTCAAACCGAGTTGTTTCGCGGTCTTCAGATTGACTGCCAGCACGAACTTCGTGGGCTGCTCGACCGGAAGATCGGCGGGCTTGGCCCCGTTCAGAATGCGATCGACGTACCCGGCGGCGCGGCGGTACAGATCGGCCACGTCGGCACCGTAGGACATAAGGCCGCCGTCGCCAACGCGGTCCTCGACACTCCAAATGGCCGGCAACTGTTTCCTGGCTGCAAAGTCGATGATCGTGAACCGGTGCGCAAGGGTGACTGGACCACCGAAGACGATCAAACCGTCGACGCGTGCGCGTTCCATGTCGACGAAGGCTCGGGTGACATCCTCCACATTGCGTATCTCAAACTGCAGGACGCCGACGCCGAGGCCGCGAGCAGCATCTTGGAGCGTTTTCACGAAATACGGGTTGTACGACATGCCGACTCCCGACAAGGTCGCGACCCGCGTCAGTTTCGGTACGACTTCCCGCAGGAGCTGAAGCCGCTTGGCGACTTCCTCGCCCGCCTCTTGCGTGAAGCCGGTGACGTTTCCGCCGGGTCGCGCAAGACTCGCGACGAGGCCGTCTTCGACCGGAAAGAAGGAAGCGGCCATCACGATAGGGATCGTCCCCGTCGCGCGCTTGGCGGCGATTGTATTCGGATTGACGCCAGTGACGATCACGTCGACACCGAGACGGACGAGTTCGGCCGCCAGAATGGGAAGCTGGTCGGAATGGCCGTCGGCGGAGCGGTACTCGATGACGACCTCACGGCCCGGCGTGTATCCCTGCTCGCGCAGCCCGGCCTCGAAGGCTGCGATGAGATTCAGTTGCACGTCCCGCGGGAAAAGCAGCAGAAAACCGATTCGATACACCTTTCTCGCTCGCTGCGCCTGAGCGGCGAGCGGCGCGATGAGGAGATTACCCGTGAGCGTGCCGATGAAAGTACGCCGATCCATTACTCAATCAACTCTTCGACGAATGGAATTCCAACCATAGTACGCCCGCCGGCGGCTGTATGCTTTCGGGGTATTTTTGGCGTCGCTGCCGAGGGTCTCCAGTTGGCCGCGAGTCGTCTTCGCCCGCCGTCGACCCGTTGCGGTCGGTCGGGCTTGAGCGGAGCGGACACTCGCGCCGGTTCGCCGGGAGGAGCGCCTGCGGCGCAACGAAACTGAAATGTTGTGCGTACACAATTGATCCAAGCGCCGTGTTACTCCTCCTACGTGGCGCCTTTGCCCGCCCTGCCGCATCATTGTCGGTAGGTGCGGGTAATTCTTTTTGCGCTCGGGTTAAGAAAGCGGTCGTTGGTCGGTTTGCGACTTAGTGAATCTCCTACTATAGTCCGCTGATCCCAGCCTTACCGAGGGGAGCGGATGGCACAGGATCGGCGAGCGTTGTCGCGGCGCGACTTCTGCCGGACGTTAGCAGGCGTTCTCGTCGCCCCAGCCAGGGCAATTGCGCAATCGTCGAGGGCGGTTCGTCGCATTGGCGTCCTATATCCAGGCAAGCCAAACACCCCCGAGGAGATCAGGAAGGAAGCCGAGCCCTTGCGAGAGCTTGGATGGGTCGAAGGCCAAAACCTGCATGTCGAGCGTCGTTACGACAATGGGCAACCCGAAAAGCTGCAAGCTCTTGCCGAGCAACTAGTCCGTGAAAACGTCGAAATCATCGTGACTTCCGGTACCGGCGCCACGCTGGCCGCGAAGCGTGCCACAATCACTATTCCGATCGTTATTCGGTCATCGGGTGATCCGGTCCTTCTCGGCTTGGTTGCGAGTCTTGCTAGACCCGGCGGCAATGTCACCGGGTTTTCGGTAGCAGGACCGGAGGTATTCGCCAAAGAATTGTCGCTGCTAAAGGAGCTCCTGCCACGGCTCGAACGCATCGGCCTGATGTCTGAAGTGGGAAATCCGTACGCTCGCGCCACTCGCAGCCAAGTCGATCAGCTCTGCCAGTCGGCCCATCTCGTGCCAACCTTCGCCGAGATCGGAGCAGCGGGCGAGATCGACGCTGCCATGGACCAACTCGTGCGGCAGCGCGTCCAAGCGGTGGTGCTCGAATCCTCCGCTTTCATGATCGACCACGGCGTAGAAATCGTCGGCGCCGCGACGAAGCACGGCTTACCAACCATGGCCCTCGAAGAAGAGGGTGGCCCCTTGATCATCTACAGCCCAACGGATGCCGAAGCAAGCCGCGTACGCGCCGATTACATCGATCGCATCCTTCGCGGCGCAAAACCCGCCGATCTTCCTGTCCGACAGCCCACGCAGTTTGGATTGATCGTCAACCTCAAGACCGCCAAGGCGCTGGGCATCACGGTTCCACAATCAGTGCTCGTGCGAGCAGACCGGGTAATTCAATAGTCCGATGCAAATGTCCGCATTTGGCCGGTCAGAGACCTGCACGGTGCCGATTCGAGCGACACGCGGACTCAGGCACAGCGGCCATGCAGGCGTAAAGAGCCGCCGTAGTACGGCCGGGACTTTTCGAATCTGAAAAGCAATGGACCGCCGTTGACTCAGCACAAACGCGGGCTGCGGTGCGCAGGGTAGGCTATTATGGAAAAGTTCAACGGAGCTAGTCGCAATAATCGTTGATGGATTCTCATTCAGCAATTTATGGAGATGCAAATGAAGCTAGTATTGATAATGGCGCTCCTGTCTTTTGCGTCAGTGGCATCGGCGGCTGATTGCGTAACCAACGCTCGCGGCAAGACCGTTTGCAGCAATGGCGAGAAGGCCGTGGCGGTCAACCCCAACACCGGCACCGTCACTACCGCCCAAAAGAATTCAGGCGGGGTGACGACCGTGCAAAGCAGCACAGGCACGAAGGCCGCCGTGAATCCCAGAACGGGCAATGCTGCCGTGGCGCAGACGAATCAGAATGGCGTTACCACCACCAAGACCGCGCGGGGCGGAGAAGCCAAAACCAAGAATGGCATGGGCGTGGCCGAAGGCCCCAATGGCACCGTTTGCGCCAAGGGCAAGAATAACCAAGGCTGTACGAAGAAATAGCGAAACGATTACTGAACTACTACCCGCTACTTACCGGGGTGGACGACCGCATTCGGGCAACTTGAGCGGTGACACTGACTGGCCGGTATCGCGCTTGCACCAGTCCACGGTGCTGCACCCAAAAAACGACTGGGTGTCGATCTCGGTTCTTGCATCGAAGGCGCATCAGACTGATCAGACAGCGTCCGTCAGGTCGAATTGCGACTAGGACAGCTCACCGTACTTGCGCGTCTTTCGAACCCAACCAGTTCTCGATATCGCTCGCTTTCCATCGAACCGCTCGTTCGCCGATTCGAATTGCACGCGGGAATGTTCCGCTCCCCATCGCGGCGTAGATTGATGACCGGGATAGACCGACGATTTCGCAGACATCATGGAGCCGCAAAAGTTTGCGAGCATCCGTCTGCTTCATTGCTACTCGTTGCGGTACCCGAGGCGGAGGGAGGCGCGGTTCGCGGGGAGCGGACACACGTTCGCAACATAGAGTCAATTCTCTAGTCAATCGCTCAATCTCAAACGCTGCGGCCTCACGCTCCTGGATGAGCTCGCCCAACGTCTTCCTGGCGAAATCCGTTCGCAGACGTTCAATTAGCGTTTGCATGCAGCCTCCAATGGTTTGTCCAGGAAACTATGGACTTCCCACGGTATCGCGGACACCCGGGTGCCTCCCGCCGAGGCCTGTTCAAAGGCTCCGCTCAAAACGCGGTGTCCGCGACCAACACTCCTAATCGGGGAGATGGTCACTCATAGCCCGGGTCGCGTTCTTGCGTTCTCTACGCAACGCTTCGATTTGGCCCGCATACGCACGACCCGCTTCCGCAGTCTTTGCATGTAGATAGTGCCGCTCGGTAGTTTCAAAGCGGGCGTGGCCGAGAAGATCCCGCGCCAAAAGCGCTTGCTCGGGGCGCGCAAGTGCCAGGGTTGTCGCCGCGTTGTCGCGAAACAGGTGAGGATTCACGGCCTGGCCGAATGCCTGTCTCCGTCCGGCGAATTATGATCTGATATACGCCTGACGGCGTCAGTGGACGGCCCCTGCTTGATGGCCATAGTCCGGTGTGTTGGCCAGCGCAATGGAAGCGCGGCCGGACCTCGCGCAAGTATCGATCGAAGGGCGCTACGAGATCCCGAGGCAACCAGAATTCGATAGGTCGTCCATTCTTCGTCTCGTCGCAAGGGCAACTTGAGGACTACGTTCTCGCCGTTAATTTCAATGTGACGATCGATTTCCAGGCTGGCGAGGTTGCTCAACCGCATGGGTCGAGTAGCGAGAAGCGCGATGATCAATCCATCGCGATATGTCCGCGGATCGCGAATTTCGTTATCGAGCTCCGAGCGGGTCATGAGCTCTATGCCCAGCCCGACAAGTCGTTCGCTCGACACGAGTCTTGCCCGTTTGTCGCGTGGCCTTGCCCTCCGTTCGTTGCATATTGGAGTGCCCGCAAGTCGGCCACGTCGTAGTCCGGTGCAATTGCTCGCAGTGCCAACACAAGATGACCAAGCGCGGCCGCCGCACTCATGTCGGTCATTCGCGAAAGCAGCGTCTTGAGATAGGCGCGCAAGCGATCGGGTGTTGCGCGCACACCGGGATCGAGGTCAAGCAGGTCACGATCCTCGTCGATCAAGAATCGAAGCCAGTAACCGTACCCATTGATCGCGTCTTTTCGCGTTGCCGGCCGCCATCGCGCGGCTATGCCGCTGTCGGCGAATACATCGCCTGCGGCGAGCGCACGTTCCCATGCCTTGCGATCCGGTGCCGGCCAGTCGGTAAGGGGAATACCGATGCGTCGCGGCATGTCAGCGTTGTCCCTTGGGCGCGCGTAGTTCAGCAATGACTTCGTCGAACACGATGCCAGCATTTCGCGCCTGCGACTCGGCGTAGAACGCGAACGTCGTCTTGAAGTTCTTGTGCCCTAGCAGGTGCTGCACCAGCAGATACGCGCCCGGCTTGGCATCCAACATCAGTTTCGCAGCCAGGTGTCGGAACTGGTGCGGCGTCATGTGCACGCCGACGTGTCGCCGAACTGCCTTGATAGCTCCGTCCCGAAGTGAACCCGGACTTTTCCTGGCCCCGCCCAAAGTGATGAACAGATGATTGCTGGCTCCGGGCTCGAGCAGCGGACGGAAGTGCGTCCAGTACTCATCAATCAGCGCTTGGACGGCCGCTGGAATGTCGAAGGTCATCGATTGATCGTTCTTGACTTCGTCGGCGTTGAAGACAACCTGCATGGGTCTTGCCGGTCCGCCGGGGCGCAATAGGTTAACGCCCATTTCCAGCTGCGAAAGATTTTGCAGTCGCAGGGGGACGCTCAGTAGCAACTCCAGGAACAGCGCAATCTGCATACGCTGGACGCGGCGCGCCGGCGAGTGGCGGCTGCGTCGGGCTTCGGCCGCGAGCTCATTCGGCAGGGCAAGTAGCGCCCGGAGCACGGTCTTATCCTCCAACTTGCGCAGCAGCGTGCGGTTCTTCTCGGTCAAGCCGCTCGGTTGGGTCCCAATCCGGCTCCGGAGTCGCTTGATTTCGATGAGCACCTTCTGGTCGACTTTGCACCACTTGGCGACCGCAACCAACGTGGTCGCAACACCCCGGATAAAGGCGCTGATTTCGCCACGGTTTGCCTCGATCATGCGCTTCAGAAGTGCCTTGGCGTTCAGCGGATCGACCAGATCCACCAGTTTGGTGACTGCGCTGACTGGTACCCCGGTCGCGATCAGACTAGAGGCCGCGATGCGGAGTTGCTCCCGGCGAAGTTTCAAGGTCAGTGGCTTGCAGCCCCTGGCCGGCCCCTCATCGTCCAGGAAGTCCGCTCCGGAAAGCCACCGCAGATAACGCTCCACATCGCGTTGGAATGCGGGTGTAAACGCATCCCATGACAGGTGCTTCTTGATTCGCTCGACGCTGGGCTCGGCCAGCTTCGATTGCGGCCAGCCCGCGATGGTTGATACGGCCCGATTCCAAAGAACGGTGGTATCCCGATGGCGGTGCGTGACGTTGGCCACTTCACCGCTTGCCTCGAGTTCGGCGACAAACTGATCGAGAAGTTCCTGATCGACCTGATCGGGCAGGTGTCCCAACCGGCTTGCGTAGTTGATGAAGCGCGACAACCCGTTGCGCATGCGCTTATCCGGGAGTTGCCGGTAGAGCGCATCCCATTCGCGCAGCCGGGGCGTGCCATCGGCTCGGACACGGACGTGGAGCTTGAGGTGGGTGAGGGCGGCTTTGACCAACGACCTGGTGTTGGCGAGTGTCTTCTTCGTGCGCTTGGTCGTGGTCGGGGTAAGTGCCAGCATCAACGGTTGCAAATCGGGAAGCGACGCCGGGATCGCGCTGGGCGGGCGGCCGATCCAGTTGGCGAGGGTGTTGATGGCTGAGGTCCATGCCTTGTGCCGGTCTGCTGAAACGCTACCGTCGCTGTCGAGCATGGCAAGAGCATCCGCAAGCGTAGGCTTTGTGGCGGGTACCTGCGTCGACTGTGGTGCACGACGTGGGATTGGGAAGCCGGCCTGGTTGCCACCCGCGGACGGGTGGCGACAGGAGGGATCAGGTGTGCCCATTTGGGTATTCTATCTCAAAGTAGATGGAACGATTAGTGATATAGAGTATTCCCGATACCAAATAATTCAATGACATAGTGTGACATGAGCGGACACCCGATCACGCCGCTTGGATTTCGTTGCGCTCGATGTATCGCTGGATTTCCGCCTCGGCAATTCGTATCAGACGGCCGATCCGGGACGCGCGAAGCTCCCCATCGCCAATTCGCCGCATGACAGTCCTCTCGGACACGCTCAACCGCTCCGCCACCTGGCGCAGACTCAGGTACTGGCCTTGGCCCAAACTCTTTTGTCTCATGGCACTCCCTTTCATCGTTGTTCATGGATCATCTGTTGCGGGCGTAGTCCGCCGCTCGCGCATGTGCCGCATGTGATCGCACCAACAAAGCAGCGATCTTCGGCGTGGTGCAAACATGATGCTTGGATTCATCGTTCGACAAAAGGGCTCGTTGCGCAATTCTCAATGGAGAATAATTCGGACCGTCATGACGCGTCGCATCGGACCTTGAGAACGTCCGGACGCAGAGCAATTCAATGGAAAATAATTGATCGCCGCGAAATGTCGCAGCGCGAACCGACACCCATGCCGTGGGCGTCGGATTACGAACGAGGAGGGGGCCGAACCCCCAGCATCCGTCAGGATATGGCGCGCATGTGCCGCGGGGGACGGCACCGATTCGTCAGAGCGACGCCTGGAATTACCAGCGACTGTCTTCCAGCGGACCGAACGGTCTCATAGAGGCCGGCCCGGTTTGGGCGGCCCGAAAACCTTGTACGCCCAACCTGACGATGAAGTCCACTCCGCGAACTCCACCCTTGCGGGTCATGCGGATCCGGCGTGGCAAGGCGTCGAGGACGCTCGCAACGAACGTTCGGAACGGTCCATATTCATTATGGTCGTCAAACGCCACGCGTCGAGCGGGTGCCGAGCCGCTGTAACTGGCCCAGACCGCGGCCAGCCCATAGGCGAGCTGGCGCAGAGCCAGGCTATCCGTGCCTGGCGGCCGGCCGCGACGGGCAGTACCCAGACTGTTCAATGCGGACAAAATGGCCTCGCGGATCTCCTGCACCGTTACGGCACCGATCATCACGCGGAAGGGTCCCCGCTGGGGACCATCGTCTGTGAGGTGGCTGCCGATTCGAATTAGAACTGCGGGGTCCAGGTCATCGAGTCCGCGAATATCAGTTACCGGATTCGCCGCGAGGTCAGCCAATACCTTTCGCTGAACTGCAATCGAAGCATTTCGATCGGCGTGACGCAGGAACAGCCAGGATCGGTTTAGCCAGTATGCTAGGTCTTCCAGTGCGGCATCGATTTCGCGACCATCGGCCTCGTTGTTCGGGTCAGGCCAGAGACTGCGGGCAATGTCCTCGCGGCGCGACTCGAGGCGCTGCGCAAAATTGGGCAGTGAGCGAGGTTCGCGAAGTGTACTTGTTCTCATCGCTGTCTCACATCAATCCACATCAGTCGCTGGCTCGATCCGTGACGCCGATTTGCGTCATTCGATTGCGGCAACGCTCGGCGTGCCGACGATCGCCGCAACCGCGCGGCGTAGATCCGCGCACTCGTCCGGCGTTCTGAATACGTTGCGCAACGCACGCCGCAGATGGCGCGAGACGTGCGGGCCGGCCCAAGGCATGAGCGCGGCGAGGAACGCGCGCACGACGTCGCTCTCGGCGTTGCCTTCCTTGACCAGCTGCCAGATAGCAGCGACGACGTCGGGTCCCAGTCCCATCTGCAGCAGTTCGGCACCGGTCTGCGGCAGCACGCCATTCGGGGGGCCGGTGAAATCCCGATCGAGCACCTCGATGAAGGCGGCGAGTGGGAGTTCGGACGAACCCGAGAGAGCGGGTGACAGTGCCGGCGGCACCGACTCGCGCCAGACAGCACCGGGGTTGTAGTACAAGGCATCGAAAGCAACCCCTTCCTTCGGTGTGGCACACGAACCCGATGCCTGAACCGACATTGGTTCATCTGGGTAACCCATATCCATAAAGCAACACTTCCTGCTCTCGGAAACGCTCCCCATGCCGCCCCATCCCGCCGCGTGCATCTGCGCGATCGTGCGCAGTTCCGGCAGCGCTTGCGCCTTTTCGCCCTCGGCACGCGCGTGAACGACGATGAAATTGGTGCGGTCGGTGAGGAGGCTGTATTGCAGCGCCAGGACGAGCTTCGCGTCCTCGTCCGCGGACTCGATGCGCGTCGCCGCGGCCATCCGGGCGCAGGTCGTGTCCTCGACAGCCGTCGCCTGCAGGACCGCACGCGCGCTCAGCGCCGCGCCGCCGCGTGCGGGCACCAACTGCAGCGTGACCTCGCCCGATGGCCGCGCATCGAATCCCGCAAAAACGTGGATCGTTTCGCCGCCGAACATTCCCTGCGGGGTCGGCGTGACCCACTTTTGCGCCTGCGGCCACGCGATCTCGGCGCGCTCGACGCGCGGCGCACGCAGCCGGGCGAACATGCGGAGGACCGCGGCCTCGGCGTCCTCGTTCGGCGCGACGAACTCGCAGGCACCACCGGTCTCGTTGGCGAGGCGGCGCAGCAAGCCCTCAGCCGGTGCGCTGCCGATGCCGACCACAAAGACACGCTGCTTCGCGCCGCGCGCCTCGGCTATCAGCGAATCGGCGCCCCAGATCTCGCCATCGGTGATCAACAGTACGTCGGCGGCACCCTCGGCGCCGCCCAGCGCGAAGACAGACCGCAGCGCGGATTCCATCTCCGTGCCGCCGAGATCGGCGTTGGTCCGCGCGACGCGCTCCGCGGCCTTGCGGATCGCTGCCGAGTCGGCCGCGACCAGCGCGTCGATCTCGTGGACGACGTGGCTGCCGAAGCGCGTGAAACTGAAGCGGTCGGCAGGAGTCAGCCCTGCAAAGATGCGGTGCAACGCACCAGTGGCGGCCGCGATGCTGTCGCCGGCCATCGATCCGGAGCAGTCGACCACGAGCTTCAGGCGCAGCGGCAGCTCGTCCGCATCCTTCGGCACGTCGGCGCAGAAGCTCGCCAGCGCGACGTAGCCGTCGCCGTCCTTCGCAACGGTGGCCAGCGACTGCGCGGCAAGACCGGAGGCGGTGAGTACGAAGTCGCGGTCGAGCCACGCGGTGCGAGCGATCGTCACGGTGACGCCGTCCTTGGTGCAGGCCGTCGCGATCTGATGCGATGGCGACGCGATCGTGCCGGTGGCGATCGCACCGCGAACCTCGATCGACAGCGCGAACGGATATTCGACCGCCAAATCGGTGACCGGCGCCTGGTGCGGCTGCAGGCCGCCCTGCGCGGGATCGCCGTAGCGCGGCGCGATGACGGTGGGCACGGTGAGGCGCACGCTGCCGTGCTCGAAGCGCAGCAGCTGCGCGTATCGGTAGCGGATCGTCGCTTCCTCACCCGCCATCAGGTTGCCGAGGTTGACCGTGCAGAGGCCGTCGCCGGCGCGCTCCAGCATGATCGCCGTTTCGCCCTTGTCGATCGCGTCCTCGTATTGCTTCTCGGCGGTCTTGCACTCGACCACCACGCCGGTCAGCAGCTTGTCGCCGAGCTTGATGTCGAAATCGAGCAGCACCGCGCCGGACGGCAGCGGAAACGTGTAGACCGCCTCGATGTTGGTCGCCGACGGATTGCGGTAGCGCTGCTCGACCCCGAGCTGGAAGAGGAGGCCGTCGACGCTGCCCTTCGCGGTGACACCCGTGAGTGCCATCGTTTCGCCTTTGATCGATTTCAGAACTGCGGCTTCGTGACGCATGTTCATTCCTTTTTCGTGATGTCCCGATAGAGCGCCAGCGTGCCCCGGAAGAATTCGCGCACCTGCTCGGGCGAGAGCCCCGCCCGGCCCGGTTCCAGCGTGATCTCGAGCCCGTCCGCGAGCACCTGGTGGCTCCACACCTCGACGGTGCCTGGCCCGCGAGGGCGGGGCGGCACCGGCGGCGGCGCGTCATTCAGCAACTCGCCGATCCGCTCCAGCGACACCCCCGCCTGCGTCCACTTCCGGATCAGCAGAAGCTGCTCCAGGTGGTGGCTCGTGTAGTGAGCCGCCCGTGTCTCTCCAATGGGCCGGTCGACGAGGCCGAGCTGGATGTAGTAGCGGACCGTGCGCTTGGGCAGCTCGGCGAGGGCGCAGAGGTCGTCGAGGTTGTAGGTCGCGGCCGGTGTCCCCGATTGTTTCATACAGCGTACTATGACAGTATTACTGGCATTGTC
>CAVSDH010000015.1:0-101184 GCA_963726765.1 uncultured beta proteobacterium
GCGCCTGCACGAAATCCGCGACGAGGTCCTCGCGATCCTCGATGCCGCACGACACGCGGATCAGGGACTCGGCGATGCCCATCTCCGCTCGGCGATCGGCACCCATTTCCCAGAATATCGTGTGCGCGACGGGGATCGCCAGCGTCCGGTTGTCGCCAAGGTTCGACGACAGGACGACGACTTTCAGACGGTTCAGGATTTCGAAGCAGTCATTGGCGTCTGCAAGCTCGAACGAAAGCAGACCGCCGAAACCGCAGAAGTGCTCCTTGGCAAGCGCATGCTGCGCATGAGCCGCAAGTCCGGGATAGTGCACGGCACGGACCTTCGGATGCGCGGCGAGCGCGTCGGCGAGCGCCTGCGCGTTCGCGCAGATGCGCTCCATCCGCAACGCCAGCGTCTCGGCGCCGACGGAGATGTGGTGCGCCTGCTCCGCGGAAAGCGTTCCGCCCCAGTCGCGGAGCCCTTTCTTGCGCAGCTGCTGCGCGCCCCACAGCGTCGGCTTCTGCCCCTTGTAGCTCTCGGCGATGTTCGGATATCGCGTCCAGTCGAACAGTCCCGTGTCGGTGACGCTGCCTCCGAGCGCGTTGCCGTGGCCGCCGATGTACTTGGTCAAGGCGTTGACGACGAGCCCCGCGCCGACCGCCTTCGGCCGGAAGAGTGCCGGCGACGTCATCGTGTTGTCGACGACGAAGAGGATGCCGCGGGAGGCACACAGCGCGCCGATGCGCCCGAGGTCGGCGACCTGGGTGCGCGGATTGGCGATCGTCTCGACGAAGACGAGCCGCGTGGCGGGCGTCAGCGCGCGCTCGACGGCGCTCGCGTCGGTCGCGTCCACGTAGTCGATGTTCGCTCCGTGCGACGCAAGCGTGCCGAGCATGCTGACCGTGTTGCCGAACAGGAACCGGCTCGCCACGACGTGGTCGCCCTCACGCGTCAGCGCGAGCAATATCGCGCCGATCGCAGCCATGCCGGTCGCGAAACAGACGGTCGCGACGCCGTCCTCCATCGCGGTCACTTTCGCTTCGAGCGCAGCGGCGGTGGGATTGCCCTGGCGGCCATAGGCATACCCCTGCGCGCGCCCCTGGAAGACGGCGGCGAGTTCGCGCGCGTCGCGATAGCCGTAGGCAACCGACACGTGCAGCGGCTTGTGCAGCGCGCCGTGCTCGATGCCGGCATCGCGATCCGAATGGAGTATCGCGGTGGTGAAGCCGCGGTGTTTCGATGTGCTCATTGCCCAACCTCCCCCAGGCTCGCCGCTGCGTGGCTTCGCGCACCCCCTTCCCGCGGAAGGGGGCGAGCGCCCTGGCGTGGCCCGGCGGCGCTCACGGTGATCCCGAAAACGAAAAGCCCGTTCAACTTCCGCTGAACGGGCTGGCGGCGCCTGCCGGATCATTGTCGGACTCGGCGCTTCGGGCCTCGCTTTAGCGGCATTTGTTACGCGCCCGCAAGCTGTGGCTCAAATCGGCGCGAACCCCATTATCGTCGCCGGACCGCGGTTGGTCAATGGCGCTTCGGGAATCAGCGCGCGAGCAGTGCCTTGAGGTTTCTGAGGCGTTCGGTACCGTCCGCCTTCTCGCGCGCCGCCTCGTCCGCCGACACCGGCCCACCACTCCAGCGCAGATCCTCCTGCGCAAGCTCGCCGAGGAAGCGCGACGGCTGGCACTCGATCGCCTGTCCGGCACGCTTGCGCCGGCGGCAGAACGACAGATGGAGACTCCGCTGCGCGCGGGTGATGCCGACATACATGAGCCTGCGCTCTTCGTCGACATTGCCGTTCGCGATCGACTCGCGATGCGGCAGCAGGCCCTCCTCCAGCCCGACCAGGAACACGTGCGGAAACTCGAGGCCTTTCGCCGCGTGAAGCGTCGACAGCCGCACCGCGTCAGGCTCGCGATCATCCCGGCCTTCCAGCATCGTGATGAGGGCAATCGTCTGCGTCAGCTCGAGCAGGTTCCTGCCGTCCTCCTCGCCTTTCCTGGCGAGCCAGTCGACGAAATCGCGTACGCTCTGCCATCGCGCCTCCGCCTGCTTGCGATCGCAGGTGGATACGAGAAAATCCTCATACCCGATCGCCGCGACGAGCTCGTCCAGGAGCCTGCCCGCCGGCTCGCGCTCCGCACGATACCGCAGGTTGTTGATGAGCGTGCAGAAGGCATCGAGACACTCGCGCTGACGCGACGGGATCGCGCCGGCAGTTTCCTCGGCGAACACCGCGCCGAAGAGACTCGTGCCACGCGCGGTTGCTGCCGTTCCCAGCCGCTCCAGCGTCGTCGCGCCGATGCCGCGCTTCGGCGTGGTCACCGCGCGGATGAACGCCGGATCGTCGTCGTCATTCGCGATCAGCCGAAGGTACGCCACCAGGTCCTTGATCTCCGCACGCTCGAAGTACGACTGCCCGCCCGAAATTTCGTAGGGAGCGTTCTGCGCGCGCAGCTGCTGCTCGAAGAGCTTCGCCTGATGGTTGCCGCGGTAGAGAATCGCGTAATCGGAAAACCTGCCCCGATGTTCGAACCGGTGCGCGAGCAGCCGGCGCACGACGCCTTCGGCCTCTGCTTCGTCGTCCGCGGCGGGTGTCACGCGGATCGCGTCCCCGTGGCCGTGCTCGCTCCAGAGTTTCTTCTCGTGGAGCTTCGGGTTGTTCGCGATCAGCGCGTTGGCCGAACGCAGGATGCGCACCGTCGAGCGGTAGTTCTGCTCGAGCTTGATCACCTTGAGCTCCGGATAGTCGCGGAGCAGCTGCGCGAGATTGTCGACCGACGCGCCGCGCCATCCGTAGATCGCCTGGTCGTCGTCGCCGACGGCCGTGAACGACGCGCGCTCGCCGGCGAGGAGCCTCAGCAGGCGGTACTGGGCGGGGTTCGTGTCCTGGTATTCGTCGACCAGCAAATGGCTGCAGCGCTGGCGCCATTTGGCTGCGACGTCGTCACCGGACGAGAGCAGTGCGATCGGCAGCGCGATCAGGTCGTCGAAATCGACCGCCTGATAGGCGCGCAGCGTCTCGTCGTAGCGCTGGAACACGCCTGCAGCGACGGTCTCGTCGTCATTCTTCGCCGCTTTTCCGGCAGCGGCAGGCGCCACCATCGCATTCTTCCACCGGCTGATCGCCCATTGCGCTGCCCGCGTGCGCGCGCGGTCGGTGGTGCGGATCAGCTCGGCGACGATCGGCTCGATGTCGTCCGGGTCGAGGATCGAGAATCCCGGACTGAGGCCGAGCGCCTTCGCGTCCGCGCGAAGGATCTTCGCGCCAAGCGCATGAAACGTCGAGATCGCGAGCTCCGAGGCAAGCTCGCGGCGGCCATGTGCCGCCAGCAGTTCGCCGACGCGCTCGCGCATCTCGCGGGCTGCCCGATTGGTGAACGTGATGGCTGCGATGCGCTTGGGATCGTGGCCGGATTCGATCAGGTGGCCGATCTTCGCGGCGATCACGCGCGTCTTGCCGCTCCCCGCGCCCGCCAGCACCAGCAGCGGCCCATCGAGATAGCGCACGGCCTCGCGTTGCGCCGGGTTGAGCGGAAACGACATCGGGGGAAGAGGAAAGGGGACGCGCGCTGATGCTAAGATTCGCGACGATTCTATCATCGGCAGCGCGGCCACCTCCGTCGATTTCCCATGAGTCTTTACGCGATCGGCGACATCCAGGGCTGCCACACCGAGTTCTGCCAGTTGCTCGAACTTATCGGATTCTCGCCGCGCGAGGATCGGTTGTGGATCGTCGGCGACGTCGTGAATCGCGGACCCGATTCGCTGGCCGCATTGCGCGAGGTGAAGGCGCTGGGCGAGGCCGCCGTCACCGTCCTCGGCAACCACGACTTTCACCTGCTCACGGTCGCCGCCGGTCACACGAAGGCGCATCGGCGGGACACGCTCGCGCCGATCCTCGCGGCGCCCGATCGCGACGAGCTGATCGACTGGCTGCAGCGGCGCCCGCTCGTCGTGGTCGAGGATGACCATCTGCTCGTTCACGCGGGATTGCTGCCGCAGTGGACGCCGGCGACCGCGCTGATGCTCTCGCGCGAAGTCGAGGCGGTGCTCGCGAGCGTGCGCGCAGATGCGTTCCTTGCCGCGCTCTACGGCGATGAGCCGCGCGCCTGGCGCGACGACCTGTCCGGGTTCGACCGGTTGCGCGTCGTCGTCAATGCCTGCGCCCGCCTGCGCTTCTGCACGGCGGACGGCACGATGGAGTTCCAGGAAAAGCGCGGTCCGGATGCGGCACCCAGGGGATTCCTGCCCTGGTTCGAACACGAGGCGCGCGCGTCTGCGGGCGTCACCATCGTTTGCGGCCACTGGTCGACGCTGGAGCTCAAGCTGCTGCCCAACGTCCTGATGCTCGACTCCGGTTGCCTCTGGGGCGGAACGCTGACCGCTGTCAGGCTCGAGGATCGCCGCGTGTATCAGGTGCCGAGCCGGTCGCCGGTGACGCCAAAACCCTTCGGATAGCGTCCTCGGCGGCGCGCGCGAGCTCGCGCCGATGCCGGGCTCGCGCCGGCAACGCGGCAACGAGATGCAGCTCCGCGACGAGGCCTCGTTCCGCAGTCACACGCCAGAACGACGCCATGAAGCTCGTATCGCCCACATAGGCCGGCGCCGCGCTGTGCGCGCCCGCCACATCGCGATACCGGATCGCAATCGGTTGCACGTGGCCTTCGGCGTCGACGATCGGCTGCAGCAGAGACCCCTTGAATGGCAGCATGGTCGTGCCGTCGGTTGTCGTGCCCTCGGGAAATATGGCGACGACGTCGCCCCGCGTGAGCGCCGCGGCAGCCTCGGCGTTGATCGAGCGGGCATGCCGCCGCCGTTCTCGCTCGACGAACAGGGTGCCGACACTGGCCGAGAGCCAGCCGATGACCGGCCACCGCCGCAGCTCGGCCTTGGCGACGAACCGCGCCGGCTGCAACGTGTTCAGCACGAAGATGTCGAGCCACGAGATGTGATTGGCGACGATCAGCAGGTTGCCCGGCAGCCCGCCCTCCGGCACGCCGTGGAAGCGCGTCTCGACGCGCAGGATCCGCAGCATCCTCACCGACCACCGGCGGACGATTGCGCGGCGCCGCGGCGGACCGATCCAGGGAAACACGATCAGCGTCGTCGCCACACCTTCGACGACGTGCAGGCCGAGTCGAGCCGAGCGCGCCACGCGCACGGGCCACCACGTCGACGCGAATCGTTGCCGGGTGTCGCATGTTCGGGAGACGTTCCGCGCGAGCGCGGGACGCGGGCTCGGCTGCGGCTCGTCAGCGAGCGATGCGCGCCGCCGCAATCGCGACCGGCACCGTGGACGAGTGAACGAGGCGGTCGGTCATCCCTGTCTCACCAGAGATACTCGCCGAATTTTTCACGATAAAGCTCACCCGTGGCGGCACGGCTCACCGTGTGGTTCTGGCCGCCGCGGCACGCGATTTTCTGCGAGCCCAGCAGCCCCGCGAGTCGGCCGGTCTTCTCCCAATCCCAGCCGTGCGCAATGCCGTAGAGCAGCCCTGCGCGGTAGGCGTCGCCGCAGCCGGTCGGGTCGACGACCTCGTCGGCGACGACGGCGGGAATCGCCAGCGTGCGGCCTTCCGTGCGGATGCGCGAGCCGTCGCCGCCCAACGTTTCGATGACGGCGTCGACGCGCCGGGCGAGATCGTCGAGCGACATGCCCGTGCGCTCCGCGAGCAGCTGGCCCTCGTAGTCGTTGACGGCGAGATAGGTCGCCGCATCGATCATCTCGATCAACTCCGGCCCGGAGAACAGCGGCAATCCCTGGCCCGGATCGAAGATGAACGGAATCTTCGCGGCGGCGAACTGGTCGACGTGCGTGCGCATGCCTTCGCGGCCATCCGGCGCGACGATTCCGAGAGCTATCCTCTCGACGTCGCGCACCCGATTTTCATGCGACAGATTCATCGCACCCGGGTGAAAGGCGGTGATCTGGTTGTCGTCGAGATCGGTGATGATGAACGCCTGCGCGGTAAACGTGCCCGGTACCGTGCGCACGCCGTCCTGCGCGATTCCGAGGGCGGTCATGCGCTCGCGATAAGGTGCGCCGTCGTCGCCAAGGGTCGCCATCACCACCGGCGCGCCGCCCAGCCCCTGCAGGCTGTACGCAATGTTGCCCGCGCAGCCGCCCCATTCGCGGCGCATCTCGCCGATCTGAAACGACACCGACAGGACGTGCACCTGCTCCGGCAGGATGTGCCGCGCGAAACGGTCGGGAAACACCATGATGGTGTCGTAGGCGAGCGAACCGCAGATCAACGTGCGCGGGCTGTCCATGAGGCGCAATGGTCATCCGGAAACGAGGAGAGGCGCGGCAGTTTAACCCGGCCGGGAGCCGACCGGTGACGATACGCCGAAACCCGCGTGCTACTGGCTCTCGCGGCCGATTTCGCGAACGACGAACTGCTGCCGGCGCGAGACCGGGAGCGTTTCGTTGACGCCGTTCAATACGACTTCCCAGTGCGCGTCGCCCTCGTCGCCCACGCAGCGCTCGAAACCGCGGATCGCGTCGCGCGAGACGAGGCAGTTGCGATGCACGCGGATGAAGCGAGCGCCGAACTCTTCTTCCAGCCGCGTAAGCGACTCCTCGAGCAGGTACTCGCGCTGCGCCGTGCGTATCGTGATGTATTTCAGCTCCGCCTTGAGGTAGACGATTTCGTCGATCGGCACCAGCACGACGCGCGAGCGTTCGGTTACCGACAGGAAGCGCCGCGCCTGCGCGGGGAGTTCGTCGAGCTTGGCGGCCGAAATCGGCTTGAGGCGCGGGACCTTCAGCAACGCCGCAAGCAACCGCTGCATTCGGACCGGCTTCATCAGGTAGTCGATCGCGCTGACGTCGAACGCCTGCAGCGCGTGCTCGTGAAAGGCCGTGGTGAAAATCACGACGGGCGGGTGCGGCAACTTGAGCAGGTGGCGGGCGAGCTCGAGACCGTCCATCTCCGGCATGCGAATGTCCGAGAGGACAAGATCCGCGGTGACGGAGTGGAGGACGTCCATCGCCTCGCGGCCGTTCGCCACTTCTCCGACGACGGCGAGCGGCATCGCGCTCGCGCAGTCGTCCAGCAATTCGCGCAGCCGCCGTCTCGCCGGCGCTTCGTCGTCGACGATGAGCACTCGCAACGGCACGTCAGCCATGATGGGAAAGCCTTCCGATGGCGACCATGAATCCGGACGCGCGTCTTGCCCGCATTCGACGACGACGCAGGAGAATCGCCGGGCCCGGCGGGCCCGCGAGTTTCCGCGAGGGTCGCCGCCGAATTCGACGGGCGGTACGGCATCCGCAGGTGAACCTCGTAGGTGTTTCCGACGACCTTCGAGGCGAGCGAGCCTTCCGCGTCGAAATGCAGCGCGAGCCGTTCGCGCACGTTGGCGATCGCCATCTTGTTGCCCGCGTGGTGGCGTCCGCCGCTCGCCTGATAGGGATTTCGCAGGATCGCGTGCACGTCGCCGCTCTTGAAGAAGATGTTGATCGAGACGATGCCCGGCGCGCTCGACGGCTCGATGCCGTGGTAGACGGCGTTCTCGAGCAGCGGCTGCAGCACCAGAGGCGGCACCAGGGCGTCGCCCGGCATGCTGTTGAGGTGCCACTCGACCTGCAGGCGGTCGCCCAGGCGCAGCTTCTCGAGCTCCAGGTACTGACGGCACAGCTCGACCTCGTCGGCCAGGGGGGCGAGTTCACGGTTGTCGCGCATCAGCACCCGGAAGAGATCGGCGAGGTCCTCGAGCGCCGATTCGGCCCGCCGCGGGTCGTCGCGCATGAGCGAGAGCACGGCGGTGATGCTGTTGAACAGGAAGTGCGGGCGAATCCGCGCCTGCAGTGCCTGCAGCCTTGCTTCGGTGATGGCCGGCGACAGAGCCCGGGCTCGCAGTCGGAAGTAGCCGAGCAAGGCCCCGCACACGAGGAGGCCGAGGACGAGCTCGCGCAGCAGATCGCCCCCGCGGACGATGCGCGTCGTTTCGATGAGCGCATTGACCACGAGGCCGCAGAGGACGGTGATGCCGGCGACCACCCACGCTCCCGTCGCATAAGGCAGCCGCGCGATCCAGGGCTGCACGCCGTAGAGCAGCGCGAGCTGGAGCATGAGGTGCGGCTCCAGCCGCGACATGTTGTCGAGCCACTGCGCGGCCCAGAGTTCCAGCCTCGGCGCCTGGATGACCGCCGCAACCGCGGCCGCCGCGTTGACCGCGACGAGAACGCGCAGGATCGTGCCCAGATTCCGGAAATCCGGCAGCGCAGGGAGGTCCGAGTTTTGCCTTATAATCGGCCGCATATACGGGAGCCGGATGCAATGTTCGTGCCGGCCGCACGGGACCGCGTTTCACCCATTGTCGGTATCGGCGGCGGCTGAGGCAAGAAACATCGGCACCCGGCATTTCCGGCCGATGCGCATCGTGTCCTTTCGGTCCTGTGGTTCCCTCGATTGCAACCGAAGCCATGGCCTCGCCCAAGCCCCCGCACGTCCCCGCCGCCGGCTGGTCGGGCCGCTTCAGCGAGCCCGTCGCCGAGCGCGTCAAGCGATTCACGGCGTCGGTTGACTTCGACCGCCGACTGGCCTCCGCGGATATCGCGGGCTCGCTGGCCCACGCCCGCATGCTGGCGTCAGTGGGCGTCCTGTCCGCCGCCGACCTCTCGGCCATCGAGCGCGGACTGGAGTCGATTCGCGGCGAGATCGAGCGCGGCGCGTTCGCGTGGTCGCGCGACCTCGAGGACGTCCACCTCAACATCGAGCACCGGCTGACGGCCCTCGTCGGCGACGCGGGCAAGCGCCTGCATACGGCGCGCTCGCGCAACGATCAGGTTGCGACCGACCTGCGGCTCTGGCTTCGCGGCGCGATCGACGACCTCGGCGGCGAACTCGCCGGCCTGCGCCGCGCGTTGCTCGACCTGGCCGATCGACATGCGGACACGATCATGCCGGGCTTCACCCACCTGCAGGTCGCGCAGCCCGTCACCTTCGGCCACCATCTGATGGCGTACGACGCGATGCTCGCCCGCGACATGGAGCGCCTTGCCGACTGCCGCGGCCGCGTCAACCGGCTGCCGCTCGGCGCCGCCGCGCTGGCCGGCACGAGCTATCCGATCGACCGCGAGCGGGTTGCGACGGAGCTCGGCTTCGAGGGCCTGTGCCCCAATTCGCTCGACGCCGTGTCGGACCGCGATTTCGCGATCGAATTCGCCGCCGCCTCGACACTCGTGATGCTGCACCTGTCGCGCTTCGCCGAGGAGCTCGTCCTGTGGACGAATCCGCGTTTCGCGTTCGTGCGCCTCGCCGACCGTTTCTGCACCGGCAGTTCCATCATGCCGCAGAAGAAGAACCCGGATGTTCCGGAGCTCGTGCGCGGCAAGACCGGGCGCGTCGTGGGTGGCCTGATGGGCCTCGTCACGCTGATGAAGGGCCAGCCGCTCGCATACAACAAGGATAACCAGGAAGACAAGGAGCCGTTGTTCGACACGGTCGATACGCTCGCCGATACGCTCGCGATCATGACCGACCTGGTCGCGACCGGCATCGAGGTCGACGGCGCACGAATGCGCGCCGCCGCGCGCGAAGGCTACGCGACGGCCACCGATCTCGCCGACTACCTCGTGCGCAACGGCATGCCGTTCCGCGACGCGCACGAGGCGGTCGCCCGCGCGGTCCGCCACGCCGAAGCGAAGGGTGTCGACCTTTCGGACCTGCCGCTTGCCGAACTGCGTGGGTTTGCGCCCACCATCGGCGAAGACGTCTTCGGCGTGCTGACCCTCGAAGGTTCGGTCGCGAGCCGGGATCACGTCGGGGGCACCGCGCCGCGGCAGGTGCGCGCCGCCATTGCGATGGCGCGGGCAGCGCTCGGCGCGTCCGCCGCGTGACGAACCTGCCGTGAACGCGCATCGGAGCTGACGGTGGACGCAAGAAACGTGGCTTTCCTCGGACTCGGCGTCATGGGCTACCCGATGGCCGGACACTTGGCGTTGGCAGGACATCGCGTGACCGTCTACAACCGGACGCAGGCGACGGCCGCGAAATGGGTCGCGCAGCATCGCGGACAGTCCGCAGCCACACCCGCGGCCGCGGCCGCGAACGCCGATCTCGTGATGATGTGCGTCGGCAACGACGACGACGTGCGCGCCGTCGTGCTCGGCGCCGACGGCGCACTGTCGACGATGCGCTCCGGGACAGTGCTGGTCGACCACACCACCGCCTCCGCGCAGGTCGCGCGCGAGGTTCACGCGGCAGCGGCGACGAAGGGCGTCGGCTTCATCGATGCTCCCGTCTCCGGCGGACAGGCGGGCGCCGAGAACGGCAAGCTCACCGTCATGTGCGGCGGCGATGCCCCGGTATTCGCGCGCGCGGAGCCGGTGCTCGCTCACTACGCGCGTGCGGTCACGTTGCTCGGCGGTCCGGGCAGCGGGCAACTCACGAAGATGGTCAACCAGATCTGCATCGCCGGCATGGCGCAGGCGCTGGCCGAAGGCATCAGCTTCGCCGAGAAGGCCGGGCTCGACGTGCTGGCCGTGCTGGACGTCATCGGCAAGGGCGCGGCGCAGTCGTGGCAAATGGACAATCGCGGCAAGACGATGGCGGCCGACCAGTTCGACTTCGGCTTTGCCGTCGACTGGATGCGCAAGGATCTGTCCATCTGCCTCGCGGAGGCCCGGGCCAACGGCGCGCAGCTTCCGGTCACGGCGCTGGTCGACCAGTTCTACGCCAGGTTGCAGGCGATGGGCGGCGGGCGACTCGATACGTCGAGTCTCATTCGCCTGCTGCGCGAGCGGAGATGACCGGCCTGCTCAGATCCGCCCGCTTCGCCGTGCTGACGGCGTTTCTCGCCTGCCTTGGCAGCATCGGCCGCCGCGGCCGACATCGCGCTGAAAAACGCCTGGATGCAGCCTGCGCGTTCGGGGGCGGCGAAGGCCGAGATCTACGTCGACATTCGCACCGACATTCCGCTGAAGCTCGTCGGGGCGACCTCGCCGCTTGCGAAGTCGGTGGCGTTGGTGCTGGTCGACCGTAACCCCGACGGTTCGGTCGCGGAGACAGCCGTCGCCGAGATCGAGCTCCCCGGCGGAAAGGAAACGCGATTCGCCTACGGCGGCGACCGGCTGGAGCTGCGCGACGTTGCCCAGGATCTCTTCCCCGGCGCTTCGGTGCCCCTGACATTGCGATTCTTCGAGCGACCGGACAAGACGACCTCGGTTGAGATCGACGTCCTGGTCCGGCGCGCGAATCCGCCGCCTGAGCAACCCGGCGCAAAGCCGGGTTAGCGTCGACATTTGCCGCATCGCGCTACGCGGCGATTCAGGCGCCGGCAGGAACGCGATCCGCGTCGAAAACGGCCAATTCGTGGGTGATTTCGGCGGTCTCGGCGAGCATGATGGTCGCCGAGCAGTACTTTTCCTTGGAAAGCTTTACCGCCCTCTCGACATGCCGTTTCTCGAGCCCGCGTCCGGCGACCGCGTAGCGCAGGTGGATTTTCGTGAACACTCGCGGGTCCGTCGCCGCGCGCTCGGCGTCGGCCTCGACCACGCAGTCCGAAACGGGCTGCCTTGCCTTTCGGAGGATGTGGACGACGTCGAACGCCGAGCAGGCGGCCGCCCCCATCAAGACGAGCTCGACGGGTCGAACGCCGAGGTTCCGTCCGCCATGTTCCGGCGCGCCGTCGATGACCACGGCGTGTCCGCTCCCGGATTCACCGACGAAGCTGACGCCGTCTATCAGTTTTATCTTTGTTTTCATGATGTTGAATATATGTGCCCGCAACGCCCCGGAAAGTGCCGGTCAGTGGGCGCTTACTCAGGACCGGCCCTCGCCCGCCTACCGCGATTGTGCGGTGCGGGTATCCCCAATTCAATGCCGGTCCGCGCAGAACCGACAGAAGATCGGCAAGCGCGCACGTTCCCGCCGCGCGGAGCAGCTCGCCTTGACCGAAATGGCCAAAAACGATTATCATCCAAGACTTTGCTGAAAATGCCCGATTCGGGGAAACACGGGAAAAATCCTATGAAAACCTATTCCGCCAAGCCGCACGAAGTCGCGCGGGATTGGTTCGTGGTGGACGCCACGGACAAGGTGCTGGGCCGCCTCGCGAGCCAGATCGCGCTCCGCCTGCGCGGCAAGCACAAGCCGATCTTCACGCCGCACGTCGACACCGGCGATTTCATCGTCGTGACGAACGTCGAGAAGATCCGCGTGACCGGCAACAAGGCCGACGACAAGCTCTACCATCGGCACAGCGGCTACCCGGGCGGCATCAGCACGACCAACTTTTCCAAGATGCAAGCCCGGTTTCCGGGCCGCGCGCTCGAGAAAGCGGTCAAGGGCATGCTGCCCAAGGGGCCGCTCGGATACAAGATGCTGAAGAAGCTCAAGTGCTACGCGGGTACCGCGCACCCGCATTCGGCACAGCAACCCAAAACCCTGGACATCTGACCCCCATGATCGGCAACTACTACTACGGCACCGGCCGCCGCAAGAGCGCCGTCGCCCGCGTGTTCCTCAAGAAGGGCACCGGCAACATCGTCGTCAACGAAAAGCCCGCGGATGTGTTCTTCTCGCGCGACACGGGCCGCATGGTGATCCGCCAGCCGCTGAAGCTCACCAACCACGAAGCGACGTTCGACATCATGATCAACGTCGAGGGCGGCGGAGAATCCGGGCAGGCCGGCGCGGTGCGCCACGGCATCACCCGCGCGCTGATCGACTACGACGCGGCGCTGAAGCCGACGCTCTCCAAGGCGGGGCTCGTCACGCGCGACGCACGCGAGGTCGAGCGCAAGAAGGTCGGCCTCCACAAGGCGCGCAAGCGCAAGCAGTTCTCGAAGCGCTGACCTGCCCCTGCGCCGACGCGAAGGCCGCCCGCGAGGCGGCCTTCGTCTTTCCGGAGACCCGCATGTTGTCATGCCAATGTCATAACAGTGCGGTCCCGGTGCTAGAATCGGTCGTCCAGCGAACGAGGCTTCCATGATCAAGATCGGCATCGTCGGCGGCACCGGGTATACGGGTGTCGAGCTGCTGCGCCTGCTTGCATCCCATCCCGACGCCGAGGTCAGGGCCATCACCTCGCGCAAGGACGCGGGAACGAAGGTCGCGTCCATGTTCCCGAGCCTGCGCGGTCCCGCGACCAAGCTGCGCGACCTCGAATTCTCGAATCCTGCCGACACCGATCTCGGGTCCTGCGACGTCGTGTTCTTCGCGACCCCGCATGGCGTCGCGATGGCGCAGGCACGCCACCTCGTCGCGAAGGGGACGAAAATCATCGACCTTGCGGCCGATTTCCGGCTCAAGGACACCGCCGTGTTCGAGCAGTGGTACGGGATGCCGCACACGTGCCCGGACCTTCTCGCGGAATCCGTCTATGGCCTCCCCGAAGTCAATCGCGAGGCGATCCGCAAGGCGCGCATCGTCGGCAATCCCGGCTGTTACCCGACGGCGGTGCAACTTGGCTTCCTGCCGTTGATCGAGGCGGGAATCGTCGACACGCAGCATCTCATCGCCGACTGCGCCTCGGGAGTGTCGGGAGCAGGGCGCAAGGCCGAGATGGGACTGATCTTCAGCGAGGCCAGCGACAACTTCGCGGCCTACGGCGTCAAGGGCCACCGGCACCACCCGGAGATCGTCCAGGGTCTTGCCGCGGCAGCCGGCGGCGCGGTGAAGCTCGTCTTCACGCCGCATCTGACGCCGATGATCCGCGGCATTCTTGCGACGCTTTACGCGCCGCTGAAGCGCACCGACATCGATCTGCAGGCGCTCTACGAGAAACGGTACGCCGGCGAACCGTTCGTCGACGTCATGCCGGCGGGCAGCGCTCCGGACACCCGCAGCGTGCGCGCGGCGAACGTCTGCCGGATCGCCGTGCACCGGCCGCAAGGCGGGGACATCGCCATGGTGATCGCCGTCGAGGACAACCTCGTCAAGGGCGCGGCCGGCCAGGCCATCCAGAACATGAATCTGATGTTCGGGCTCCCCGAAACGACGGGCCTGACCGCAGCGCCGGTCCTGCCCTGACTCCCGTGGCGCTGCCAGCCTCGTGGCGCCGTGCGCGCCAGTTCTTCCGGCACTTCAGGATCGACGCGCCGCGGATGGCGGTACGCGCGCGCCTGCCCTGGCCGTGGCGCGCGACGGCCGCGCTCGCGCTGCTCGCGATCGTCGCCGGCATGTGGTGGTGGGGCTACGATTTCGGGCAGATCTTCGGCGGCTTCAATCGCAAGGAGACCTTGGCGAAGGTCGAGACCCTCGAGGGCGACAACGCGAAGCTTCACGCCGACGTGACCGCCCTCCGCGCCCGGAATTCGCAGCTGGAAAGCGAGCTGGCGATGACCGCCGGTGCGCAGGCCACGCTGTCGAAGCAGGCACTCGAGCTCATGGGGGAGAATTCGCAGCTCAAGGAAGAGCTGTCGTTCCTGCAGAAACTCGTCTCCGATTCGAGCAAGCAGGTCGGGCTTTCGATCCCGCGCCTCACCCTCGAGCGGGAGCGCGCAGACGCGTGGCATTACCGCGTTCTCGTGGTGCGCGGCGGGGCGCCGCGAGACGATTTCGAGGGCGCGCTTACCCTGCAGGCGACGGTCCTGCCGGTGCCCGTCGACGGCGTGGCCGCGCGCCCGACGGTCGTGACCCTGCCGGACGAGCAGCCCGACTCGGCGCCAGCAATGAAGCTCAAATTCAAGTATTATCAGCGGCTTGAAGGGACGATCCCGGTCCCGCCCGATGCCCAGGTGCGGTCGGTGACCGTACGCGCCTTCGAGGCGGGCCAAACCAGCGCGCGGGCGAGCCGGACGCTTGTGATCCCCTGAGGAGTGCCCCATGTTCGAGCGCAGGAAGCATACGCCGCCGCAGAAGCGGATCGACAGCCTGATCGGGGCGGGGACCACCGTCGACGGGGACGTCAATTTCAAGGGCGGGCTGCGAATCGACGGCATCGTGCACGGGAATGTCATTTCGTCGGACGGCGAGCCGGGCACGCTCGTCATCAGCGAGCAGGCGCGCGTCGATGGTGAAATTCGCGTGTCGCACATCGTCATCAACGGGACTGTCAACGGGCCGGTGTCCGCGGACGACTATCTCGAACTGCAGGCCCATTCGCGTGTCTCCGGGGATGTGACCTACAAGACGCTCGAAATGCACGTCGGCGCGGTGGTCGAAGGGCGACTCAACCACACCGAACCCGGGTCTGCTTCGGTGGTCGAATTGAAACGGGTGGCATCGGAATGATGCTTTCGGAAGAGGCATGCCGGGCGGCGAGCCCGGCTGACCCCGCGGATTGCAGGGTTGCGACACCCCGCGCGCAAAGCCGATAATGAACCAGCGTCAAACGCAAGGAGCAACGATGAATGACATGACCGAGATGCCCGCGCCACTGGTCTTCTCCGACAGCGCCGCCGAAAAAGTGAAGTCGCTGATCGAGGAGGAAGGCAATGCCGACCTCAAGCTGCGCGTGTTCGTGACGGGCGGCGGCTGCTCCGGCTTCCAGTACGGGTTCACGTTCGACGAAGTCGTCAACGAGGACGACACGGCGATGGTGAAGAACGGCGTGACGCTGCTCATCGATCCGATGAGCTACCAGTACCTGGTCGGCGCCGAGATCGATTACACCGAGGGGCTCGAGGGCGCGCAGTTCGTCATCAAGAATCCGAACGCGACCACCACCTGCGGCTGCGGCTCGTCGTTCTCGGCCTGATCACCGAAGCCCGGCAAGCGCAAACGGGGCCCGCGGGCCCCGTTTTCCATTTCAATGACGGTTGCGCCGGTCCCGCGTGGCGGCCGGCGCGGCCGGTCCGGGAGTCTGGACGGCGCAGGCACTCCGGCACAGCGAGCGAGCGGTCCAACGCTTCCCTGCCCGAACCCGCCGGTTTCACGGCGGCCGGATCCCTCGCCCCGTCGGCGACGCCTCCGCGCCGTCGCAAGGATCAGCGTCTTGTCGCCCGTGGCGGCGGTCTGTCGCCGGGCTGCCGCGGCCGTTCGGGTCTCCCCTAGGATCCGCATCGTAGGGCGGGCCTCGGTGCGGCGGTCGACCGCGACCGACCGCCCCCGATACCTCTCAACGCGGGTCTCCACGACCCGAATGGGCGACACCGTAGGTCAACACTCGAGGAGATCATGCGGCGAACGATCATCGTCTTGCTTGCATGCGCCCCGGCGTGGGCGTCGGGCACCGAGGACGCACCCTCGGGCCGCTGGGAAGGACTGGCCAATATTCCGGGCAGAGCCACTGCCGCTCGTCGTGGATCTTGCCAGGGAAGGCGCCGGCCCGTGGGCCGGGTCGCTCATCGTTCCCGGGCTCGGCATCAAGGGCGCTTCGCTGTCGAACATCGTCGTCACCGACGCCGAGGTCGCGTTCGACGTCGTCAATGCGCTCGCCGGCCCGCCTTCCGGACCGGCAGCATTCAGGGCGCGCATGACGGCCGACGGCCGGATGGCGGGCGAAATGCGGCAGGCCGGCAACGTGGCGAGCTTTTCACTCGCGAAGGTCGGGCCGGCGCAGGTCGAAATGCCCGCTCGCAGCACACCGGTCAGCCGCGAGCTCGCCGCGCAGTGGAAAGGCGAATACGAGCTCGGCGGCTACCCGCGCCTCGTCACGATCACTCTCGAGCATCACGACGGCGCCGGCACGACCGCCAGGTTCGTCATCGTCGGCAAGCGAACGACGGAGCTTCCGGTCGACCTCGTCCTTCAGGACGGCGACTTCCTGCGCATCGAGTCGCAGGCGAACCAGGTCGCGTTCGAAGGACGCATCGCCAAGGAAGGCGGGGAGATCGCCGGCACTCTCGAAATGGGACCGCTCGAACTGCCCCTGGTGTTGCGCCGCGCCGTCGGGAGTCCGTCATGAAAGGGTCGGTGACCGGACTCGCAGTTGCCTGCGCACTCGCAGCGGGCCTCGCGGGCGCGCAGTCGATGTTTCGCGGCGACGCCGCGCATTCGGGCGCCTATCGAAGCGACGGCCCGCGCCAGTTCCATCGAGTCAAGTGGAAATTTCCGACAGGCGACCGAATAGTCTCGTCGCCGGTCTTTGCGGACAACGTCATCTATTTCGGCGGCGACGATGGAAACGTCTACGCGGTCGACGCAGTCACTGGCCGCCAGATCTGGAAGCACAGGACGGGCGGCCCCGTGCCTTCGACGCCGGCAATCTCCGGCGGATTGGTCTACGTCGGCAGCTACGACGGAAAATTCTACGCGCTCGATGCCCGCACCGGGACGACGCGCTGGAAGTTCACGACCGCGGGCGAGCGTCGATTCGAGGCGAGGGGCCTGCACGGGATGCAGCCGAAACACCAGACCATTGCCGACCCCTTCGACGTTTTCCTGTCGAGTCCCGTCGTGGCGGACGGCGCCGTGTATTTCGGCAGCGGCGACGGCAACGTCTACGCGCTCGACGCGGCCTCCGGCGACCTGCGCTGGAAATTCCGGACCGGCGACGTCGTGCACGCCTCGCCGGCGTACGCGGACGGTGTTCTCTATTTTGGAAGCTGGGACAGCTACTTCTACGCGGTGGACGCCGTGACCGGGAAGGAGAAATGGCGTTTTCACGGCGGGGAGGATCCCGTCATCCACAATCAGATCGGGTTCCAATCGTCGCCGGCAGTAGCGAACGGCGTCGTGTACACGGGCTGCCGCGACTCCAATCTCTACGCGCTCGACACGGCAACGGGCAAGGAGCTGTGGCGCTTCAACAATGCGGGAAGCTGGGTGATCAGCTCACCTGCCGTGTCCGGGGGCAAGGTGATATTCGGCACGTCGGATTCCAGCCTCTACCACGTGCTCGATGCGGCAAGCGGCAAGCCGATCCTGGAGCAAACGGGCAAGGCGTACGTGTTCTCGTCGCCGTCGGTGGCGGGAAGCGTGGTCTTCGTCGGCGTGCTCAACGGAACGCTCGAAGCGCGCGATCTCCGCGGCGGCGAGCTGCTGTGGAAGTTCGAGACCGATGCATCGAAACAAAATGCCGGCTGGGCGCTGACCTCCGACGGCCGGTTCAACGCCCCGATGCTGTTCACGTCGAGCTGGCGCGAAGCGCCGCTGGTCGCGACGGCGCGGCAGTTCGGCGTCGGGTCGATCTTCTCCTCGCCGCTCATCGTCGACGGCATCGTCTATTTCGGCAGCACGGACGGCAACCTCTACGCGCTGGAGTGACGCGCCTGCCGCGCTGCCGCCGGAAGCCTTGCTACCGCGGGTAGACGGCACCCAGGACGCGGGGTCCCCGCGCACCGGTCACGGCCGGGAGGTTTCCCGGGCGCCCCGCGATCGTTTCACGTGCGAGCCATGCAAATGCGAGCGCTTCGACCTGGTCGACGGGAACGCCGAGCGCCGTCGTAGGGGAAACGATGCGCGGCGCAAGGCGACGCGAAAGTTCCTCCATGATCGCCGAATTGCGTGCGCCGCCGCCGCACACGTACACCTCCATGGCATCCGGGCACTCGCAGGTCACCGCGTTGGCAATCGACGTCGCCGTCAGCGCGACGAGCGTGGCTTGCACGTCTGCGGGTTCCACGACGCGGCCCGCGAGCGCACGGTCGAGCCAACGCGCATCGAAGAGGTCGCGTCCGGTGCTCTTCGGCGGCGGCAGCGCGAAGTACGGCTCTGTCGCAAACGTTGCAAGCAGGCCGGCGTCGACGGCGCCCGTGCGCGCCCACGCGCCGTCGCGATCGAAAACCCCGCCTCGATGCTTCGCGTGCCAGAGATCGAGCAGGACGTTCCCGGGCCCGGTATCGAACCCGCGGACGTCGCCATTCGACGGAAGATCCGAAAGGTTGGCAATGCCGCCGATGTTGACGATGATGCGATGCACGCTCCCGCCAAAGACCGCCTCATGGAACGCGGGGACCAGCGGCGCGCCCTGGCCGCCCGCGGCAATGTCGCGCGAACGGAAATCCGCCACCACGGTCATGTAGGCATGCTCCGCCACCCGGGCCGGATTGTTGATCTGCAGCGTCCAGCCCTCCTGCGGGCGATGCCGCACGGTCTGACCGTGAATGCCGGCGGCGATGACGTCGTGCGCCTTCACGTTTGCGACCATGCACACGCTGCGCAGTGCGTGAACGTAGAGATCGGCCAGCGTGTTTGCGGCACGCGCCGCACGCACGATTTCGTCCTCTGCCGCCGATTGCAGCGCGAGCAGCGCGCTGCGAAGCCCGGTGGGAAATTCGATGTGCGTGGCCGCCATCGGCGTGCACGCCGCAGCGCCCGGCGAGAAGTCGGCAAGCACGGCGTCGATGCCGTCGAGGCTCGTCCCCGACATCACGCCCGCGTAGATTTCGCGGCGCACCGGAGATGTCACGCGTCGGACAACGCCTAGTCGCCGGACGCGAACGAAACGCCGGCGAAACGGCGGGCCAGCGCGAGCTGCGCGGTGGCGGGCTCGATCCGGGCCACGAACGCCGGCCGGCGCGCTGCCGGAAGCGGATCACCGCCTGGCAACGCCGCCAGGGTAAGCGGGTCACGCTGCACGCCGGCGACGCGAAATTCGTAGTGCAGGTGCGGCCCGGTCGCCCAGCCCGTCTGACCGACATAGCCGATGACCTCGCCCTGGGTTACGCGCGAACCGATTGCGCACACGGGGAGCGATCCGGGAGAGATGGCCATAGAGCGTCGAGAACGCTCCCCGATGTTCCAGGACGACCGCGTTGCCGTACCCGCCCTGCCACCCCGCATAGGTCACCTTTCCGTTGCCCGTCGCACGCACCGGCGTGCCGGTCGGTGCCGCGTAATCGACACCGCGATGGGCGCGCCATGTCTGCAGGATCGGGTGAAAGCGCGCGCTCGAAAATCCCGACGTGACGCGAGAAAATTCCATCGGCGAACGCAGGAATGCCCGGCGCAGCGCGGTGCCGTCCGCCGCGTAATAGTTCTCGCCGCCGTCGGCATCGCGGAACAGGTACGCCTCGTGGGTCGTTCCGCGGTTGTCGAATTCGGCCGCGACGATCCGCCCGGGGCCCATGGGCTCGCCGTCGACGTAGCGCATTTCGTAGACGACGGCGAAGCGGTCGCCGCGCTGCAGATCCTTGAAGAAATCGATGTCGGCGGCGAACACATCCGCAAGCTGCAGGGTCACGGCGTCGGGCAATCCGGCGGCGTCGGCGGCGGCGAAAAGCGACGAACGGATCTCGCCCGCCGCCATGCTCCACCGCAACTCCACCGGAGCCGGTGCGGACGTCGCTGCCAGCTGGTCGCCGTTGCGTGCGATCGTGAGCATGTCGCCGCTGCCGGTGAGAAATCGAAGCTCGAGCAGCAACTCCGTTGCCGTCGGTCTCGACCCGCAGCGTCCGGCCGGGTCGCAGCTGATAGAGCGGCCGCGCTGCCGGATCGGTGCGCAGAAATGCGAGCGCCGCCGGATCGTCGACGCCGAGCCGCGACAACACGTTGCCGATCGTGTCCCCGCGCTCGATCCGGCCCTCCCGCGGAATGCTCAGCGCGGCGCCGGTTTCGAGCAGCGCGAGTTCCGGCAACGGCAGCGGGCGAACGACCATCGCCGACTGCGGCGGCGGAAGCGTCGTCCCCGGTGCGAGCGCGAATGCCGCGACGCCGCAGAGCGCGAGAATCGCCACGGCAATTGATCGCGTCAGCCCGATCGCATGCGCGTACCGGGCCACGGTACCACGTGCGCTTTGCGCTAGAATTCGCCTTTCGTGCGCATTCATGGTTCGGAAGGATTGCGGGCGAAGCAGAGATTCTACCGCAGCCCCCGTTTCCCCTCCGCGATGTCCTTCGACCTCCAACACCAGCTCGCCGTGTTCAAGCGCGGCGCCGACGAATTGCTCGTCGAAAGCGAGCTCGCGGAGAAACTGAAGCGCGGCAGGCCGCTCCGGATCAAGGAGGGATTCGATCCGACGCGGCCCGACCTGCACATCGGCCACACGGTTCAGTTCAACAAGCTGCGCCAGCTGCAGGATCTTGGCCATCACATCATCTTCCTGATCGGCGATTTCACCGGGCTCATCGGCGACCCGACCGGCCGCAACGTGACCCGCCCGGCGCTCTCGCCAGAGGAAATCGCCGCCAACGCAAAGACGTACACCGACCAGGTGTTTCTCATCCTCGACCGCGAGAAGACCGAGGTCGCCTTCAACTCGCAGTGGCTGTCGCCGCTCGGTGCCGACGGGATGATACGGCTCGCGGCGAAATACACGGTCGCGCGCATGCTGGAGCGCGACGATTTCGCCAAGCGGTACCAGGGCGGCCAGCCCATCGCGATCCACGAGTTCCTGTACCCGCTCGCGCAGGGCTACGACTCGGTTGCGCTCAAGGCGGACGTGGAGCTCGGCGGCACGGACCAGAAATTCAACCTGCTGGTGGGCCGCGAGCTGCAGCGCCACTACGGGCAGGAGCCGCAGTGCATCCTGACATTGCCGCTGCTCGAGGGTCTCGACGGCGTCAACAAGATGTCGAAATCGCTCGACAACTACGTCGGGATCACGGAACCGCCCAACGACATGTTCGGCAAGCTGATGTCGATTTCGGACGACCTGATGTGGCGGTACTACGAGCTGCTGTCGTTCCGGGCGCAGGACGACATCGCGAAGCTCCGGCGCGAATGCGCGGAGGGGCGAAATCCGCGCGACGCGAAGGTTGCGCTGGCGCAGGAAATCGTCGCGCGCTTCCATTCGCATGCCGCCGCGGAGCACGCGCTCGCCGAATTCGATTCGCGTTTCCGGCAGGGCGCGTTGCCCGAGGACATTCCCGAGGTGACGTTGCGCACGGCGGACGCGGGGATTCCCATTGCGCAGCTCGCCAAGCAGGCCGGGATTGTCGAGTCGACGTCCGAAGCGCTGCGCCTCATCGCTCAGCGCGGGCTCAAGGTCGACGGCGACGTCGTGGAGGACAGGGCGCTGGTGATCGCCGCCGGCAGCACGATTGTCGTCCAGGCCGGGAAGCGGAGGTTCGCGCGAGTAACGGTCCTTTGACCCGCCGCGTCACGCCATTCCCGGATTGCCGCCGACGCCTTCGATTTTCGGGACGTTGAGCGCGAGTGGCGGAACGACTTTTCTTGCGCGCAGGTATCGCGACATCAGGTCCCATACCGGCTCGCCCCCTGCGGCTCGCGCGTCGTCCCCCACCGGCGCCCATCCGGCGACCTTGTATTTCTTCGCCGCGTCCAGCGGTTTGCCGCGGAGCGACATGCTCGTGATGCGGTGCCCCATGGCGGCGTTCGGGTCGATCGCGTAGCGAAGCCCACCCACGCGCACCATGTCTCCACCCTGCTGATAGTACGGATCCGGATTGAAAAGGTTGTCTGCGACGTCCTCGAGGATCGTCCTCACCATTTCGCCGGTCATCTCGTTCACCGTGACGTACGGATACGTGATCGCGGTCTGATCCATCAGGTGCTCGAACGTGATCGCATCGCCCGGCAGCAGCGTCGTGCCCCAGCGAAATCCGGGCGAGAACGCGATCTCGGCGTTCCTTTCCGCCATCAGGCCGTCGAGGATCAGCTGGTCGACCGTCCCGTTGAAGCTGCCACGGCGATACAGCAGGCCTTCGGTGACGGCAAGCTTCTCGCCGAGCCTCGCGGCATACGGCGCGCGCACCTTGCGTATCAGCTCGTCCATCGCAGGATCGGGCGGCAGCAGCGCGCTGAACACCGGCAGCAGGCGATAGCGATAGTCGGCGACCTTGCCGCTCCTGACGTCGAGATCGAGCACGGCGAGGAACTTGCCGTTGCTTCCGGCGTTGGTCACGAGCGTCCTGCCGCCGGCATTGGCGACCAGAGACGGCTGCGGCACGCCATCGTGCGTGTGGCCGCCAAGGATCGCGTCGATTCCCGTCACGCGCGAGGCGAGCTTGAGGTCGACGTCCATGCCGTTGTGCGACAGCAGGACGACGACCTCCGCCCCCTTCGCACGCGCGTCGTCGACGGTCTTCTGCAGGTCGCCTTCGCGGATGCCGAAAGTCCAGTCGGCCACGAAGTAGCGCGGATTCGCAATCGGCGTGTACGGAAACGCCTGGCCGATGATCGCGACCGGGACACCGCCGACCTTGCGCATAGCGTACGAGGGAAAAACCGGATCGCCGAAATCGGCGGTCTTCACGTTCTGCGCGACGAATTCGATTCGCCCGGCGAAATCCCTGTCGACGATCTCCTTGACACGATCGGCACCGTACGTGAATTCCCAGTGGCCGGTCGTGATGTCCACGCCGAGGAGCTTCTGCGCGTCGACCATGTCCTGCCCCCGGCTCCACAGCGACGTCGCGGAACCCTGCCAGGTGTCGCCGCCGTCGAGCAGCAGCGCATCGGGACGAACGGCCTTCAGCTTCCTGACCAGCGTGGCGAGATGCGCGAAGCCGCCGAGGCGTCCGTAGGCTCTCGCCGCCTGCGCGAAGTCGAGATACGTGAATGCGTGCGCATCGCGCGACCCCGCCTTGATCGCAAAGTGGCGGAGCAGGGATTCGCCGACGAGGTGCGGCGGCCTTCCTCGCGCAGCGCCCACCCCCAGATTGACGCTCGGCTCGCGGAAGTGGACCGGCTGGAGTTGCGCGTGGCAATCGGTGAAATGCAGCAGGCGCACGTTGCCGAAGGGTACGACGGAATCGTAGAAGGCGGCGCCCGCCGACAGGTCGAGCGCGGCGCGGCTGTCGACCGGAAGACCTGCGGCGGCGGCGGCCGCGACGGCATGGAGGAATTCGCGGCGGTTCACCCTTCGCTCGCCGCAGGCAGATCTATTTGTTGACCGGCGATTCGGGATCGACGAGCAGGGCGACGACGTCCTTGATCTGCGCTTCGGTCAGGATGCCCTTGTGGCCAAAGCGCGGCATGTTGGTGCAGGCGCTGTACGCTTCCGCGTTCCAGACCTTGCCGTAAGCGTACTTGCGCGTTTCGTCGGTGTAGCCGCGGAGCTTGCCGAACTGGTAGAGCGAAGGGCCGATCGTCCCGAACGACAGTTCCTGCGGGGTGAGCTGATGGCACGCGTAGCAGTTGGCACCCGCCGCCACCTTCGGATCGTCGGAGTACTGCATGCCGCGGCCCTCCTGCGCGATCTTTTCCCCGTTTCTCCAGTCGCCGACATACTTGCCGTCGGCGGGCCAGCGGATCGACTCGAGGTTTTCCTTTTCGATGCGGGTCGCGACGTCCTTCGGGACCACCGCTCCCGCGGGCAGGCTGCAGGCTTCCTGCGTGTCGTCCTGCACGAGGCGATCGAGCTTCGCCTGACCCTGCTCGCGGAACGACGACTTCAGCGTCGCCGCTGCCTTGGCGGCGACCTCGGCATCGGTGGGCGCCGTCGCGCAGCCGTGAAGCACGGCCGGCAGCGCAAGCGCGGCGACAAGGGCGAGCGGCAGCAAGTGACGCGACATGGCCATGCCTTCCTTCAGCGCTTGATCGCCGGCGCGTCGAACGCTGCACCGTTGGCATTGCGGGCAAGGAACATCGTCAGCGCGATCGACGCGTCGGAGGTGAACACGAGCTCGGGAAAGCGCTGCTGGCGAAAGCAATCGTTGAGCCGCCACTGGAACGAGCGGAGCTCGCCCTGCGACACGCGATACGCCGGCCAGGTGGTGTAGGCCTTGCGTGCTCCTTCGGCGCTCGTGAGGTTGGGCAGGTCCTGCAGGCGGATGCGCTTGCCGTTCTCGCCATGGCACGTCGCGCAGGCGAAATCGTGCGTGCCCCCGCGGAAATAGAACATCTTCTCGCCGAGCCGGTAGGCTTCCCGCTCCTGCGGATTCGAGAGCGACACGTTCATCTTCACGCCCTTCGACTCCGACGTCACGTACGCGACGAGGGCCTCCATGTCGGACTTTCGGTCGGGCCCGCCGAACGGGCCCTTCTTCGCGTCGGCCTCGGTGAATCCCTGCAGGTGTGACCATGCACCAGACGATCCGCGTCTCGAGATCCTGCACGCGATCGGCATCGGCGAAGTATTTCGGCAATTGCGCGTACGCACCCTTGACCACACCGGCGCCCAGCCCCAGGTCGCAGCGCGCGAGCGACGCGTTCTTCGGGCCGCGCGGCTGCTTTCCAGAGGCCTTCGCCGCGCGCTTCCCACAACTCGGCGGGATTGCCGTCCTGAAGCGCGGCACGGTATTTCGCAATTTCGTCGACGGCGCTTCCCTGCCCGAACGCCGCGCCGGCGAGCAACGCCATCGGCAGCGCCCCGCACGCCATCCACCGTCGTCTCGCTCGCATCACACCCTCCGCCTCAACGCGCCCGGTGCCCGGTCAGCCGATGACGGCCTCGTCGGTGCGCGTCTCTCCCCGGTTGTCGACCCAGGTGATCTGCACCTTCTCGCCCTTGGCGCCGCCCTTGAACTTGAAGGCGAGGAACGGATTCTTGGCGATCGCGGTTCCCCACTGCGCGGACAGCACGGTCCTGCCCCCGTGCGATGCCGTTATGCTCTGGATGAACCAGGCGGGAATGGTCTTGCCCTGCGCGTCCTTGCGCTGTCCCGTCTCCATTTCGTGGCTGATGATCGTCTTGACTTCGGTCGAGTCGCCCATCACGGTCGCCCGGATCTTCATCGGATCTGCCATCGCCGTTCCTCCTCAGCCGCCGCAGCCACCGAGCGTGACCTTGATTTCCTTCGACGCGACGTAGTACTTGCCGTCCGCCTTGACGAGCGCGTAGACGTTCGACGTCTGAGCCATCTTCACACGCGTGGAAATCGCGGGATCGGTGCCGGCCGGGATGTCGAAAACGGCCGCCAGCATGTTCGGGTTCTTCTCGATCAGGATCGCGATCGCGTCGGTCTTCGGAATCGCGCTCGCGACGCCGATGGGCACGACCGCCCCATTCTCCGCGATGTCCGGCGTCGATACGAAGGAGATGTCCTTGCCCGACGCCGGCGTGCCACCGCCGAGCGCCTTCATCGTTTCGTCCATGGTCCTGGCCTCGAACGCGGCCTTGTTCCACGCCTCGGCGAGCGCGTCTCCGGGTCTCAGCCAGCCCGCAGCCGCGAGAAGCGTGAACAGCGTCACGCCGCCGCCCGACTTCAGCCATTCCCTGCGCGTCGTTCCCATTGGCGTTCCTCCTCGAGGCGGCACCCCTGCTTCGCCGCGGCGCCGCGCGCACTGCCTCATTCTATCCCGGCGAGGCTGTTCGCCGCCACCGGGCCGTCGCGGCCCGCCCGGGCGGCGACCTATGCGTGACGCATGCGGGCCATCGACTTGTGCGATTCGGCAATGCACGCCCATCATAGCGGAACCTTCCCCGGGTCGCGAAAGGAGTCGCATGCGTCGGTCTCCGATGGTTACCGCAAGTTTCGATGCGCGTCGGCGCGCGCTCGCGCGGCTCTGCTGCGCGGTCGCCTGCGCCGCGGCCGTGCCGCTGTGCGCCCAGACGCCGCTCCGTCCTACGCCGCCGCAAACCGAAGGGCCGTTCTATCCGACATCCATCCCGGCCGACCACGATGCCGACCTTACGCAGGTCGCGGGAAATGCGACGCCGGCGCAGGGCACGCGCCTCTATTTCACCGGGCGAATATTCGCACGCGACGGCAAGCCGCAGCCGGGCGCCGACGTGGAACTGTGGCAATGCGACGTGTACGGCCGCTACCACCACGCGGGGGACGAGGGATCGCCGCGCGACAATGGATTCCAGGGCTACGGCGCCACGACAACGGACGCCGAGGGACGCTTTGCGTTCAAGACGATCCGCCCCGTCGCGTATTCGGGGCGGGTACCGCACCTGCATCTCAAAGTGCGCGCGGCGCGCGGGACGGCGCTCACCACTCAGGTCTACATCGCGGGCGATGCCACCGACCGGGATCCGGTGCTCGCGTGGTCGCCGAAGGGGACGCGGGAACAACTCACGATGGTTGTCGCACAGAGCACCGGGACGCGAAAGCGGCGCCCTGGCCGGCACGTTCGACATCGTCCTGCCCCAGTGACTGGCGAACCGGCCTCAGTGAATCGTCGCGGAGGACAGAAAGCGCAGCTGGGCACCTGACCGCAGGCGATATTCGCCTTCGCCGAGATGCACTGCGCCGTCGACGTCCCCGCAGGTGAGCGCGACCTCGGTTTCCCCGTTGCGCGCCTCGAGGACGATGTCGTCCGCGACCGTGTCCTGGTCCGGAATGCGCAGATACTCGGTCTCGAACATGATGCCGTCGATCAGCACGTAGTCGGCGCCGTGCATGGACGCGCCGAAGGTCGTCGAATCGCCGCTCGTCGTCATGGGGTCTCCGTTTCGCGGGCCGCCGCAACGGACGCCCCGCACACCCCGGACTTGGGGGCGCCCCGCGCCGCGTTCAAGGGCCGCCCGCGACGGTGTCGCCACCGGCCCGGGCGCCGCTAGCCGACGAGCGCGCGGACGAAATTGGGCAGCGCGAGCGCGGCGCGATGCATGTCCCCGTTGTAGTACCGGAGATCCGGAATGCCCCGCTGTGCGATGCGCCGGTCGATCTCGCGCGCGGACAGGCTTTTCGGATCAAGCGTCTGCGACACGCAGGCCATCATCCACAGGCCGCCGTAGAGCGGAACCGACGTGAGGTACGGCGTGACCAGCGGAAAGGCGGAGCGCAGATTCGCAAGGCACGATCGGATGCGCTCCTCGTGCGCGACCGGGCTCGCGACGTGCAGCGTCATCGCCCCGACCGGCTTCAGGCGCACCGCGCAGGCGCGATAGAAATCCGGCGTATAGAGTGATTCCGAAGGACCTCCCGGGTCGGTGAGATCGAGAACGATGAGGTCGTACTGGTCTTCGGTTTCGTAGACGTAGTCGAAGCCATCGACGATCTTGAGCGTCAGCCGGCTGTCGTCGAACGCGCCCTTGTGCACCGTCTGCAGGTACTTGCGCGCGATGTCGACGACGGCGAGATCGACCTCACACAGCACGACCGACCGGATCGACGGATGCTTCAGGATCTCCTCCGCCGATCCGCCGTCACCGCCGCCGACGATCAGCGCGCGCTCCGGGCTCGGGTGCGTGAGCGCCGCCATGTGGACGAGGTTCTCGTGATAGAAGAACTCGTCCATCTCGGACGTCATGAAATGGCCGTCGAGGCGGAAGAGCTTGCCGAAGTGCGCGGTGTCGTGCACCTCCACGGCCTGATGCGGGGACCGGAATTTCTCGTACAGCCGTGTCGACCGGATGAAGTATCCCCAGGATTCGGTCAGGTATTCCGTCATCACGCCGGGCGCGATGTCGCCGGTCGTTTCGGCCGGGGGATTTCCTTTCTCGTCAGGCATCGGTTCCGCCGCGATGGATCGAATGGAATCGCGTGCGCCGCGGCTTCAGCTCGGATTCGAGCGCGCGGAAGAGTTTTTCAGCCTTTGCGGAATTGTCCGTGGCGAGATTGCACACGTAGACGTCGACGGTGACGAATCCGTGCTCGGGCCACGTGTGAATCGCAAGATGCGACTCCGCGAGCAGCACGGTCCCGGTGACGCCCTGGGGCGAGAACTGATGAAATGAATCGCCGACGACGGTGAGTCCCGACAGGGCGACGGCATCGAGGCAGAGTGTGCGCAGCGTATCGGCGCGCGTCATTGCAGGCGTGTCGGCAGGGCACTCGTACCACTCGCCCAAAAGATGGATTCCGTCCATCAGCCGTCCCCTGTCAAGAAAAAGCCCCACCCCAGTTCTTCACTGGCGAAAGGGCATCCGCGCCATCCCGAAAATCGTCGACCCACAATGGGATTGCAATTATTGCACAGACAGGCGCGTGGCGCGATAGAATTTCAGGTTTTCGCGCGGGTTCTCGTCACTCGCGCCCGCCGGAACCCCTCCCAGTGTCCTCGACCGCAAACATGACCGCCGCCGCGTCTGCCGCCGCCACCGACAACGAGCTCGCCAACGCGCTGCGCGCACTCGCGATGGACGCGGTCGAAGCGGCAAGATCGGGACACCCCGGAATGCCGATGGGCATGGCGGAAATCGCGCTCGCCCTGTGGCGGACGCATCTCCGCCATCACCCGGCACATCCGGCGTGGCCCGATCGCGATCGCTTCGTGCTTTCGAACGGCCATGGATCCATGCTGCTCTACGGCCTGCTGCACCTCACCGGCTACGATCTGCCGATCGACGAGATCAGGCGCTTTCGCCAGCTCCACTCGAAGACGCCCGGGCACCCTGAGCGCGGCGTCACGCCGGGCGTCGAGACCACCACGGGCCCGCTGGGACAGGGTCTCGCCAACGCGGTCGGGATGGCGCTCGCAGAACGGCTTCTGGCGAGCGAATTCAATCGCGCGGGCCACGACATCGTCGATCACCACACATTCGCATTCGTTGGCGACGGCTGCCTGATGGAGGGAATCTCCCATGAGGCCTCTTCGCTTGCCGGCACGTGGGGTCTCGGCAAGCTCATCGTGCTCTACGACGACAACGGGATCTCGATCGACGGCGAGACCAAGGACTGGTTCACCGACGACACGCCACGACGTTTCGAGTCCTATGGCTGGCGGGTTCATCCGGGAATCGACGGCCATGATGTCGCCGCCGTCGACGCGGCAATCGTTGCGGCCAGGGCCGATGGCGCGCGGCATCGCCGACCGCAGCTCCTCTGCTGCCGCACGATCATCGGCAAGGGCGCCCCGAACAAGTCCGGAACGGCCGACGTGCACGGCGCGGCACTTGGCGAGAAGGAAGTTGCCGCGGCGCGCGCGGCGCTGGGCTGGGCACATCCGCCGTTTGTCATTCCGGAGGCGGTATCCGCGGGTTGGAACGCCCGCGCGCGCGGCGCCGCAATCGAGCAGGCCTGGTCCGAACGCTTCGCCGCCTACCGTTCGGCGCACCCGGAACTCGCCGCCGAATTCAGTCGAAGAATGGGAGGCGACCTGCCCGTGCGCTGGACCGAGACCGCGAGCGCGGTGGTCGACGCAGCCGCCGCGAAGGCCGAGAACGTGGCGACGCGCAAGGCTTCGCAGCAGGCGCTCGAGGCGCTCGCGCCCTGCTTGCCCGAGCTCGTCGGCGGCTCGGCGGACCTCACGGGCTCGGTGTTCACCAATTGGTCCGGCAGCCGGCCCGATCGGTCGGGAGAAGTCCGGCAACTACGTCCATTTCGGCGTGCGCGAATTCGCGATGAGCGCCATCGCCAACGGTCTCGCCCTGCACGGCGGCATCGTTCCGTATGTCGGAACGTTTCTCACGTTCTCCGACTACGCGCGCAATGCCGTGCGCATGGCGGCGCTGATGAAGCTGCGCTCGATATTCGTCTATACGCACGATTCGATAGGGCTGGGCGAGGACGGCCCCACGCATCAGGCGATCGAACACACGGCGAGCCTTCGGCTCATTCCCGGCCTCGACGTCTGGCGGCCGTGCGACACCACGGAGACTGCCGCTGCCTGGGTGTCCGCGATCCAACGCCAACATGGCCCGACGGCGCTCATCCTCACGCGGCAGAACGTACCGTTCCAGCCGCGCGACGCGGCACAGTGTGCGGACATCCGACGCGGCGGCTACGTGCTGGCCGACTGGGGGCCGGTCGCAGCGCGACGCGTCGTCATCATCGCAACGGGGTCCGAGGTCGCGCTCGCGACGGCGGCACGCGTCGCCCTGGCGAACGAGGGCATCGACGCGCGCGTCGTGTCGCTGCCCTGCGCCAGTATTTTCGAGCGTCAGGACGCGAGCTACCGGGCCAGCGTGCTGCCGCGGGACATTCCACGCATCGCCGTCGAGGCCGGCGCGACTGCCGGCTGGCACGCCTATGTCGGCGCGGCGGACGATCCCCGGGCCGCGGTTGTCGGCATCGATACGTTCGGCGAATCAGCGCCCGCAGGTGTTCTCTTCAAGCATTTCGGGTTTACCGTCGACGCTGTCGTCGCGGCAGCCAGGCGCGTGATCGGAACGTGACGGGACGACGATTCCATGAATGACCCGACCGTCCGCCGAGCCACGCCCGACGACGCGCTCGCCATCGCGCGGGTCCGCGTCGACTCGTGGCGCACGACCTACAAAGGCATGATTCCCGACGCCTACCTTGCCGCCATGAACGTAGACGACAGCGCCGCGCTCTGGTCGCGCGTGCTGTCCGCGGCGTCGACCAGGACATGTGTATTCGTAGCCGGGACACCCGCGGAGCATCGTCGGCTTCGCCGCCGGCAACCGGCTCGCGGAGCCCAAGCACGGCCTCGACGCCGAGCTCACCGCGATCTACATCCGCCGCGACCGCCAGCGCGCAGGCACGGGACGCCGCCTCGTGACAGCGATCGTGGACGCGATGCGCGGGCAAGGCGCGACGGGCATCTTGACGTGGGTCATCGCTGCCAATCGGGTGGCGCGCGCATTCTACGAGGGTCTCGGCGCGGAACTGCTGGTCGAGCAGCCCTTCCAATGGGATGGAATGGATCTGGTCGAGGCAGGCTATGGCTGGCGCGACCTCGACGCACTGGCCGCCGCGGCTGCCGGGCGCAGTAGACAAACGAAGCATCTCGCTGCTGAAGCGTATTCGGGAGAAGGCAAATGACCATCAAAGTCGCCATCAATGGCTATGGCCGCATCGGCCGCAACGTCCTCCGCGCGCATTACGAAGGCGCCGTCGACGGCAAGCCGAAGCACGCCATCCAATTCGTCGCGATCAACGATCTCGGCCCGGTCGAGACCAACGCGCATCTCACCCGGTACGACACCGCGCACGGCAGGTTTCCCGGCACGGTCGCGGTCGATGGCGACTCGCTGGTCGTCAACGGCGATCGCATCAAGGTGTTCGCGCAACGCGATCCCGCACAGCTTCCGTGGGCATCGCTCGGCGTCGACGTCGTGCTCGAATGCACGGGCTATTTCACGACCAAGGAAAAGGCGTCGGCGCACCTCAAGGGCGGCGCCGGGAAAGTGATCATATCGGCGCCGGGCGGCAAGGACGTCGACGCGACCATCGTCTACGGCGTCAACCACGGGGCGCTCAAGGCCGCGCACACGGTGATCTCCAATGCGTCGTGCACGACCAACTGCCTTGCGCCGCTGGTCGCTCCCCTGCACGCCAGGGTCGGCCTCGTCAACGGCCTGATGACGACGATCCACGCCTACACCAACGACCAGGTGCTGACCGACGTGCTGCACGAGGACCTGCGGCGCGCACGGGCCGCCGCGCAGAACATGATCCCGACGAAGACCGGCGCCGCCGCCGCGGTCGGCCTCGTCCTGCCCGAGCTCAACGGGAGGCTCGACGGCTTCGCGATCCGCGTCCCGACGATCAACGTCTCGCTCGTCGACCTCACGTTCATCGCGGCGCGCGACACGACCGTCGAAGAGATCAACGCCATCATGAAGGCGGCATCCGAGTCCGGCCCGCTCGCCGGAATTCTCGGCTACAGCACGCTGCCGCTGGTGTCGTCGGACTTCAATCACGATCCGCGCTCGTCGATCTTCGAAGCGCCGCTGACCAAGGTGTCCGGACGGCTCGTCAAGGTCTCGGCGTGGTATGACAATGAGTGGGGATTCAGCAACCGTATGCTGGACACAACGGTCGCCCTCATGAACGCCAAATGACCAATCCGTTCACCGCTCACCCCGCTTCCGTCGGCGAAACCTATGGCCAGCACCTCCGGTTCGCCCTGCGCTTCGGCTCGCGCATGCTGCTGGGCGGCACCGCGGCGATCGTCCACGCGCTCTTTCCTTTCCTTTTCGTGACGACGGCCAGCCGCATCAACGATGCGCTGGTCGCGATGCGCGCCGCTTCGCGCGGGCGGACGGCGCGGGTCGTCGATGCCGCCACGATGCTGCCGCTCGATTACGAGATCTGACGGCGATGGCCTTTCTCCGCCTCCAGGATGTCGACGTGCGTGGGAAGCGCGTCTTCATCCGCGCCGATTTCAACGTTCCGCAGGACGACCACGGAGCCATCACCGACGACACGCGGATCCGCGCGGCGCTGCCGGGCATCCGCGACTGCATCGCGCGCGGAGCGGCCGTCATGGTGACCTCGCATCTCGGCCGCCCCACCGAGGGGACATGGAACGCTGCAGACTCGCTGGCGCCGATCGGCGAGCGACTCTCCGAGCTGCTTGGGATGCCGACGCCGCTCGTGCGAGACTGGGTAGACGGCGGGGCGTGGCACGTCGCACTCGCGCCCGGGCAGATTGCGCTGCTCGAGAACTGCCGCTTCAACCCCGGCGAGAAGAAGGACGACGACGCGCTGGCGCGGAAGATGGCGCGCCTCTGCGACGTCTACGTGAACGACGCGTTCGGGACGGCGCATCGCGCCGAAGCGACTACGCACGGCATCGCGCGGCACGCGCCGCTCGCCTGTGCCGGCCCGCTGATGGCGGCGGAGCTCGATGCGCTCGGCAAGGCGCTCGCGAATCCGGTGCGGCCGCTGGTGGCGATCGTCGCCGGCTCAAAAGTGTCGACGAAGCTCACGGTGCTGAAATCGCTGGCGGCGAAAGTGGACGTTCTTCTGGTCGGCGGCGGCATCGCCAACACGTTCATCCTCGCCGCGCACGGCCGTGTCGGCAAGTCGCTCGTCGAGGCGGACCTCGTACCCGAGGCACAGGCGATCCTCGACGAGTTTCCCGGGAAAGTTCCGATTCCGGTCGACGCGGTCTGCGCGAAGTCCATCTCCGGCGCCGCCGAGGCGACACTCAAGGCAATCGAGAACATCGAGGCCGACGACATGATCCTCGACCTCGGGCCGTCGTCCGTGGCCGCGCTCAAGCTCATCGTCGCCAGGGCCGGCACGATCGTCTGGAACGGCCCGGTCGGCGTGTTCGAGATCGACGCGTTCGCCAATGGCACCCGCGCGCTTGCCGAGGCCATTGCGGGCTCGGCCGCGTTCTCGATCGCTGGCGGCGGCGACACGATCGCTGCAATCAACAAGTTCGGGATTGCAGACAGGATTTCGTACATATCGACGGCCGGCGGCGCGTTTCTGGAATTTCTCGAAGGGAAGACGCTTCCCGCCGTCGCGATGCTCGAACAGCGGGCCCGCTGACCGAGACCGACACTGCGTCGCCCTCACCGCGAACCTCCCCGGAGAACCCATGTTCCTGTTCCGCGCCCTGCTCGTCGCCGCCTGCCTCTCCACGCTGCTGCTCGGCGGTTGCGGTAAATCCTCGAACGACAACGCCAACGTGCGCGCCCTCAACCTCATTTCCGGCGCGACCGACGTGAAAATCACTGCAGGCAGCACGACGATTCTCACCGGCGCATCCTTCGAGGCTCTCAGCGGCTTCACCGGCGTGGGTTCCGGCAATCAGGAGTTCAAGGTCACCCTCGGCGCCAGCCCTGGAACCCTTGTCGACACCGTTTACTCGCTGGGAAGCGCCACCGATCTCACCTATGTCACGTCCGGCACGACAGGCGCCGCGGTCGGGGTGCTGATTGCGGACGCATACGGCTCGCCCGGGTCGAACGTCGCTTTTCGCGTGCTCAACTTGTCGGCGGTGGTTCCCAGCATGGACGTGTACCTGACCCAACCCGGTGCCGACCTCGCCGCGGCGACTCCGGTCGTCACCGCTGCGGTCTACGGCAGCGCCACCACCTTCATCAACACGCCCGGCGGCAACCTGGAGCTCAGGGTGACGGCGACCGGGACGAAGGACGTGATCTATGACGCACCGGTTGCGCTTTCGCCGGGGACGGGGCAGACGCTGGTCCCCTACGGCAGGGGCAGCAGCAAGCTCGTCAACGCGGTGCTGCTCGCTTCGAATACATCCGGAGGAGTCCTGAACAGTCAGCTGGCGCAAATCAAGGTCGCCAACGGAACCGCGGTCGCGTCGCCGCTCAATGTGCTGGTGGACGGCGTCCCGGCGATATCGAACGTCGCGCCCGCCGCGGTCGCACCGTACCAGATCGTTGCGGCGGGGACCCGGCAGATCACGGTCGAATCATCGGCCACGCCCGGGGCGACGCTCCTTTCGATAGCGCCCAACCTGGTGCCCGCCACCGACACGTCGATCGCACTTTCCGGCGCCGCCGGCTCCCTTGCCGCTCTCGTACTCACCGACTCGAATCCGGTCGTCGCACCAGGCCGCGCGCAGCTGCGCGTCGTCAACGTGTCGCCCCAGTTCGCCGCTGTCGACGTCTATGCAAACTTCGGGAAACTGGTGACAGGGCTTGGCGCCAATTCGGCGTCGACCTATTCGCTGGTCGATGCGGCGAGCGTGGGCACGACCTACCAGATCGACTTCAACGCCGCCGGCACGACCAGCGTCGCGCTGAGCGTGCCCGGGTTGGTGCTTACGAGCGGCCACGTCTATACCGTGTATCTTCTCGGGTCGGGCGCCACGCTCGCGGGCACGCTCACCCAGGACCGCTGAAAGATCCGCCGTTCGCGTTTTTCCGGAGAACTCCATGCGTTTGACTCGCGCCTTCGTCGCCCTCGTCTGCCTCGCCGCGTCCGCGCTAGCGGGCTGCGGGCTCAATCCCAGCGGCAACGGAACGGGGACCACGCTGCGCGTGGCGAATCTCATTCCCGGAGCGACGGCGGTCACCGTTACCGCAGGCGGTACCACGTTCATGAACGCCGCGCCCTTCGAGTCCGTCACGGCTTACCAGGACATCCCGGCGAACTCCTACGTATTCAACGTGAGCATTGCGGGTGCGACCACGCCGGCCTATACCGCGAGCAACACGCTGCTCAATGTCTCCGCGTACACCTTTCTGACGTACGGGGCCACGACGACCGTCGGCGGACTGCTCCTGAGCGACACCGTGCTGACGAACATCCCGGCCGGCAATTTCGCGTTGCGCCTCGCAAACGCTTCGTCCACCGCAGGCGCCATCGACGCCTACCTCACGGCACCGGGCGCGGACCTGAGCACCGTGTCGCCGTTCGTGACGGGCACGTCTACCAGACCGACAGCACATTCGTGAACGTTCCAGCTCGGGACCTATCAGCTGCGGCTTACGCGCACCGGAACGAAGGAAGTGATCTTCGATGCTCCGGTTCCCTCCTTCGCGGACGGCTCGGGACAGACAATCGTCGCCTACAGCCGCGGCAGCGCCCGGCTCGTCAACGTCCTCCTGCTCACGAGTGGCGGAGCCGCGACGATCATCAACAATCGGTTCGCGCAGCTGAAGGCCGTGAATGCCACGTCCGTCGCCTCGCCGCTCAACCTTTTCGTCGACGGCGGCCTCACGCTGGCGAACATTCCATTTGCCGGCGTCTCGAACTACCAGGGAGTCTCCGCGGGCAAGCGCGCGATCACCGTCGAGGCGGCGGCGACGCCCGGCGCGACGTTGCTGACCACTTCGCCGACGCTGACGGCAGCGACCGACAGTTCGATCGCGCTGTACGGCGACGCCGGCGCCATGGGCGCGCTGGTGCTCACCGACGCCAACGTGTCGACGGTCAGCTCGCACGGCACAGGTCCGCTTCGTCAACGTTTCGCCGGACGTGGGAACGATCGACGTCTACGCCAACCAGGTGCTGGCCACCTCCGGCGTGGCGCAGTTCGCCGCATCGGGATACACGCTGCTCGATGCGGCGATCGCCGGCACCTCGTACCAGTTCGACTTCGACGTTGCGGGAACGGCAACGACCGTCCTTACACTGCCGGCGGTCACGCTGACCGCGGCCGGCATTTACACGATCTACGTCGTCGGTCCGCGCGACCGCGCTCCAGGGCATCGTCGTACAGGACTTCTGACGAGAGCGTGCGCGATTTTCGGTTGCATTGCCCCGCAGCGGTGACGTGGCGGGGCCGCGCGCACGCCATCCCGCAATACGGCGTTTCGCCGCATCTCGAAATGGCTTAACATCGACGCCGTTTCGATGATTTCTCCCTTCGAGGATTCCCATGCCACGCGCCACCAAGATCGTCGCAACGCTCGGTCCCGCGTGCAGCGATCCGGACACCCTGTTGCGCCTTCTCGCCGCTGGCGTCGACGTAGTCCGCCTGAATTTTTCGCATGGCAAGGGCGCGGATCACATCGAGCGAGCGCAATTCGTGCGCGCGGCGTCGCAGAAGCTGGGGCGAGAGGTCGCCGTCATGGCCGACCTTCAGGGGCCGAAAATCCGCGTAGGCAAATTCGCCGAGGGCAAGGTCCAGCTCGTCCCCGGGCAGCGATTCGACCTCGACGCCGAGTTGACGATCGGCGACGCAACGCAGGTGGGACTCGACTACAAGGAACTCCCGCGCGACGTCTCGCCCGGCGCCATTCTGCTCCTCAACGACGGCCTGATACGGCTCGTGGTCGAGGCCGTCGAGGGACCGCGAATCGTCACGCGCGTCGTGCTCGGCGGAACCCTTTCGAACAACAAGGGGATCAACCGCCTGGGCGGAGGCCTCACGGCGCCGGCGCTCACGGCCAAGGACATGGACGACGTCAAGACGGCAGTGGAGCTCAAGGCCGACTACCTCGCCGTGTCGTTCCCGAAGAGCAAGGAAGACATGTACATGGCGCGCCAGCTGCTGCTTGCGGCAGGTGGCAACGCGCAGGTCATCGCGAAGATCGAGCGGGCCGAGGCGATCGGCGCTCTGGCGGAAATCATCGACTCGTCGGACGGGATCATGGTGGCGCGCGGCGACCTCGCCGTCGAAGTCGGCAATGCCGCAGTCCCCGGTCTGCAGAAACGAATGATCCGCATGGCGCGGGAACGCAACAAGCTGACGATCACCGCAACGCAGATGATGGAATCGATGATCGTTCATCCGGTGCCGACGCGCGCCGAGGTGTCCGACGTCGCCAACGCCGTGCTCGACGGCACCGACGCCGTCATGCTGTCCGCGGAAACGGCTTCCGGCAAATACCCCGTCGAGACGGTCGAGGCGATGGCGCAGATCTGCGTCGAGGCGGAGAAATCGACGCGTGTGGAGCTCGACCGCGATTTTCTCAACAGGACGTTCACCCGCATCGACCAGTCAATCGCCATGGCAACGCTGTTCACCGCGTTCCATCTGAAGGTCGAGGCCATCGCATCGCTCACCGATTCCGGCTCGACCGCGCTGTGGATGTCGCGCCACGACTGCGGGTGCCCGATCTTCGCGCTCACGCCCAACGTCGCCACTCAACGCAAGATGGCGCTCTACCGGAACGTGAGCTCGCTCTATCTCGAGCAGAGCATCGATCGCGACGAGGTGCTGCGCTCCGTCGAGGACCTGCTGCTCGAGAAGGGATTGGCGAAGCGCGGCGATCTCGTGGTTTTGACCATTGGGGAACCGATGGGCAAGCCGGGCGGTACCAACACGATGAAGATAGTAAAGGTCGGGGAGCACCGCGCCTGACCGTCGGGCGTCCCGAGCATCGGGCGGCCAAGCCCCGAGCAAGCGGCACGAGCCACCGCATCCACGCACGGATGGCGGTAAAATAGGCGACGGTAAACCGCCCTTTGCCGCAGGAGCCCGCAATGCCCCTCGTATCGATGCGCCAGCTGCTCGACCATGCCGCCGAGCACGACTATGGCCTGCCCGCGTTCAACGTCAACAACCTCGAGCAGGTGCAGGCCATCATGGCCGCCGCTGCCGAGACTGACAGCCCCGTGATCATGCAGGCCTCCGCCGGGGCGCGAAAGTACGCAGGAGAGATCTTCCTGCGCCATCTCATCGAGGCGGCGGTCGAGAGCTACCCGACCATTCCGGTGGTCATGCACCAGGACCACGGCCAGTCTCCCGACGTGTGCGCGTCCGCGATGAAGCTCGGCTTCACGAGCGTGATGATGGACGGCTCGCTCATGAGCGACGGCAAGTCGATCGCGAGCTACGACTACAACCTCGATGTCACGAAAAAGGTGGTCGCGATGGCGCACGCCATCGGCGTCACCGTCGAGGGCGAACTGGGCTGCCTGGGTTCGCTCGAGACCATGAAGGGCGACAAGGAGGACGGGCACGGCGCCGAGGGCACGATGACGCGCGAAATGCTGCTGACCGACCCGAACCAGGCCGCGGACTTCGTCCGGAATACGCAGCTCGACGCCCTGGCGATCGCGATCGGCACGTCGCACGGCGCCTACAAGTTCACCCGCAAGCCGACCGGCGACATACTCGCGATCGACCGGATCAAGGCGATCCACGCGCGGATCCCGAACACACACCTTGTGATGCACGGCAGCTCGTCGGTACCGCAGGACCTGCTGCAGATCATCCGCGAGAACGGCGGCGAGATGAAGGAGACCTACGGCGTCCCGGTCGAGGAGATCCAGGAAGGCATCAAGCACGGCGTGCGCAAGATCAACATCGACACGGATATCCGGCTCGCGATGACGGCGGCAATTCGCAAGTTCCTCGCCACCAACAGGAGCGCCTTCGATCCACGCGACTATCTCAAGCCGGCGCGCGAAGCCGCGAAGCAGATCTGCAAGGCGCGCTACGAGCAGTTCGGCTGCGCGGGCATGGGTTCCAGGATCAAGCCGCTGGCCCTTGCGGCGGTCGCGACGAAATACCGGACGGGCGAGCTCGCCCAGGTCGTGCACTGAGCGTTACCCCGCCTGCGCCCGCCGTGGCGCCGCGGTTCGAGGAGAAACGCCGTGGTGCCGAACAAGCCGGAATGGAAACGCATCCACCGCCTCTTCCAGCGGGGACTGACGCTCGTCGAATACGTCGGGCTGCTGGTCGTCGGCTTCGCAACCACGTTCGCCATGTTCGAGGAGGTCGCGCAGATGGTCCGCGCCGCACGCGTCACGCTCGCCGACCTTCTTCTCATGTTCCTGTATCTCGAAGTCCTCGCGATGATCGGCCAGTATTTCAATTCCGGTCAGCTGCCTGTCCGCTTTCCGCTGTACATCGCGATGGTCGCGATGGCGCGTTACATCATCCTCGACATCAAGGACCTCACGGAGCTGCGAATGCTCGCCGTTTCGGCGGCGATACTCCTGCTCACGCTTGCCGTGCTGGCAATCCGCTACGGCCACACCCGGTTCCCGTACCGCGATGGAGAGGAGGACGCGGCGCGCGGGGGCAACCAGGCGCCCGGCGGACGCTGACGCCGCTCACGACGACACTCCGGTGACGAACATCGCGACCACGGCCGCGGCCATCGTCCACGTAGCGAGCCAGCCCAGCGCCTTCAGCCGGCGCGTCACCGTGAAAGCACCCATCACCCTGGCGTCGTCGGCGAGGAGCATCATCACGATCATGATGGGCACCGCGATCACGCCGTTGACGACGGCGCTCCAGAACAGCGCCTTGATCGGATCGATCGGCGTGAAGTCGAGGAGGACGCCGCCCAGCGTCGCCAGCGCGATGATCGCGTAGAACTCCCGCGCTTCGAGGAGCTTGAGGTCGAGGCCGCTCTTCCATTCGAACGCCTCCGCAACGGCATACGCCGCCGAGCCGGCGAGCACCGGCACCGCCAGCATCCCGGTGCCGATGATGCCAAGGCTGAACATCAGGAACGTGGCGTCGCCGGCGAGGGGACGCAACGCCTCCGCCGCCTGCGCCGAGGTCTGGATGTCGCGGATCCCGGCGCCGTGGAGCGTTGCCGCGGCGCTGATGATGATGAACAACGCGATGAGGTTGGAGAACCCCATCCCGAAATAGGTGTCGATCTTGATTCGGTGCAGGTGCGCGCGCGCGGTCTCGGGCGCCTGCGCCAGCGGCAGCGCGCCCGGATCGGCGTTCACCTCTTCGACCTCCTGCGCTGCCTGCCAGAAGAAGAGGTACGGGCTGATGGTCGTTCCGAATACGGCGACGATCACCGTCAGCGCGGCGGCGTTCAGGGTCAGCCGGGGCCAGACGATGCCAACGATCGCCTCGCGCCACGGTACCGCGATCGTGAACACGACCGCCACATACGCGAGCAGCGACAGGGTCAGCCACTTGAGGTAGCGGACGTAGCGCTGGTACGGCAGGAACACCTGCAGCAGCAAGCTCGCGACGCCGAACAGGATGATGTAGCGGTGCTTCGAACCGCCGGCGACCAGCGCCAGTGCGTCGCCCATCGCCGCGATGTCCGCGGCGACGTTGATCGTGTTCGCGGCGACCAGCATCGCGACAATCGCGTACAGGACCGATCGCGGAAAATGGCGGCGGATGTTCGACGCGAGCCCGTGGCCGGTGACGCGTCCCATCCGCGCGCTCACCATCTGGATGCCGACCATCAGCGGATAGGTCAGCACGACCGTCCAGCCCATCTGGTAGCCGAACTGGGCGCCCGCCTGCGAATAGGTCGCGATTCCGCTGGGGTCGTCGTCGGCGGCGCCGGTGATGAGGCCGGGGCCGAGGTGACGCATCCAGCGGCGAGTCGGGTCGATCATGAATTCTCCGCGGCGAAACGCAATCGGCGCACGACCGTGCGTGGGGAATGTGCGAGTGTAGCGTCGACCGCGCCTTTCCGGCTGATTCCCGCCACCTGCGAGCACCGTACCGGCGGCTCCGATCGCGCGACGCGAAACGTGCTCGGGGCGCGAAACGTCGATCGGGGTTGCGTTTCAGCGGATAGGGAAACAGGCGGACGTGATCGGCAGCGCAAGTGCCTGAAGGACGTCGCCAGTCCCGACGTTCTGGACGAAGGCGACGATGGTCGACGAGCGTTCGGCTCCCGCCAGTAGCGGAAACTCGATCGTGCCGGCAGTGTCTCCGGCGGCGCCCATTGCCAGTTCCCGGCGAACGGCGCGCACGACGTGATCGTGCTCAAGGTGCTTGCCGGCGTTCTCGCCCGCACGAATGTCCGACAGCGAGGCCGTTCTCGGTCAACGCGACGAACAATGCGGTGCCCCTGCGATCGGCGGCCGCCGGCACGCGTGCGGTCGCATTCACGACCACGCCACCTGCCCGCGGCGTGATTTCGAGCGCGATGTCTGCCCGCGCCGTCGAACGGGCGACGGCCGCGATCGCCGATGTGCTCCGCTTTACGTCATGCCAGTCGCGAAGTTCCTTCCCCTGCAGCAGCACCTGCGGCGTGTAGACGAGGTCCGTCCCCGATGCGTGCGCGGAGTCGTATTGGCGCTTCGTCCACTGTGGAGCCGCAAAGCGATCCTTCCAGCCCAGCCGATCCCAGTAGTCGACGTGAAAGGCAAGGGCGACCGCGTCGACCTCGGCCATTCCCGGCGCGAACGTGGAGGACAGCCAGCGATCAGCGGGAGGACAGCTGTCGCAGCCTTCGGAGGTATAGAGCTCGACCAACGCGACCGTCTGGCGGCCACTCACCGCCTTGCAGGCCGGAACCGCCGCCGCCGGCGTGACGGCCAGAACGGCTGCAGCGAACGCACCGATGCGGAAAATGTCGGAAACGCAGGTCACCACGGTTCTCCTTCGGACAGGGATTCTGCATCCGGCAGCCGAGGCAAGAGCGAGCGGACCCGCGTCGATGCCGCGATCGGCGTCGCGTGAAAATGCCAGACGACGCCGGCGATCGTTGTCCGGGCCGCGGTGATTGGTCGATGGCAACGCGGCCTCGCTTACGCGGCAGGCTGTGCTAGGATCAATCACGGCGCGCACGTTGCGCGGCCGCTGCCGCGGCCGGGATCCATCCAAGGGAGACGTCATGGGCATCATGAGCATCATCGGGACCATCATCGTCGGCTTCGTCGTCGGCCTGCTTGCCCGATTCTTCTATCCAGGCGTCGTCGAAATGGGCTTCGTCATTACGACAGTGCTCGGCATTGCCGGATCCTTCCTGGGGGGTCTGTTGAGTGGCGTCATCTTCAAGTCGCCCGACGGCAATTACCATCCGGCCGGGTGGTTTCTCTCGATCATCGGCTCCATGCTCATTATCTGGGTCTACCTCAACTACCTCAAGTGACGCGGCCGCGCGAATCCGTGAATCGCTTCGCGGGTCTGACGCAGCCCGGTGGCACCTCGCGTCGATGGCCGTCGTGAATTGACGGAGCCGCGATGCCGCACGCCTTTCTCTGCGACGCCGTCCGCACGCCGATTGGTCGGTATGGCGGCGCGCTCGCGACGGTGCGCACCGATGACCTGGCGGCGATACCGATCCGTGCGCTGATCGAGCGCAATCCCCGTGTCGACTGGGCCGCGGTCGACGACGTCGTCTACGGCTGCGCGAATCAGGCGGGCGAGGACAACCGCAACGTCGGCCGCATGGCGGTTCTGCTGGCGGGGCTGCCCGTGGACGTCCCGGGAACGACGGTGAACCGGCTGTGCGGGTCGAGCATGGACGCCATCGCGATCGCCGCGCGGGCGGTCAAGTCCGGTGAGATGTCGCTGCTCATCGCCGGAGGGGTGGAGAGCATGTCGCGCGCGCCGTTCGTGCTCGCCAAGGCCGAGAGCGCGTTTTCGCGCACTGCGAAAATCGAGGACACGACGATCGGCTGGCGCTTCGTCAATGCGCTGACGAAGGCGAAGTACGGTATCGATTCGATGCCCGAGACCGCCGAAAATGTCGCGACCGAATTCCGCGTCGCGCGCGCCGACCAGGATGCCTTCGCCTTGCGCAGCCAGCAACGCGCGATAGCGGCGATTGCCGCCGGCCGACTCGCCGAGGAGATCGTCGCGGTGAGCGTGCCGTCGAAGAAGGGCGAACCCACGGTCGTGTCGCGCGACGAGCACCCCCGCGAAACGACGCTGGAGTCGCTCGCCGGATTGAAGGGAGTAGTGCGCCCGGACGGCACCGTCACCGCCGGCAACGCCTCGGGGGTCAACGATGGCGCCTGCGCCGCGATCGTCGCGTCGGAGGACGCAGCGCAACGCCACGGACTTGCGCCGCGAGCACGCGTCGTTGCCGCGGCCGTCGCCGGTGTCGCGCCGCGGATCATGGGCTTCGGCCCGTCGCCGGCGATGCGCAAGGTGCTGGCGCTCGCCAAGCTGACGCTGGCCGACATGGCCGTGATCGAGCTGAACGAGGCGTTCGCCGCGCAGGCGCTCGCGGTGACGCGCGACCACGGCCTTGCCGACGACGACCCGCGCGTGAATCCCAACGGTGGCGCGATTGCGCTCGGCCATCCGCTGGGTGCAAGCGGCGCGCGCCTCGTGACCACGGCAATGTACCAGCTGCACCGCAGCGGCGGGCGTTACGCGCTCTGCACGATGTGCATCGGCGTGGGCCAGGGCATCGCGGTGATCATCGAGCGAGTCTAGGCCGATGCCGGCACGTACCCAGGTCGGCATCGTCGGCGCCGGACCGGCAGGTCTCCTTCTCTCGCACCTGCTGCACCTCGAAGGCATCGAATCGGTCATCGTCGAAAACCGTAGCCGCGAGTACGTCGAGCACCGCGTGCGCGCCGGAGTACTCGAGCACGGGCCGGTCGAGCTTCTGAAGAAGGCCGGCGTGGGCGAGCGCCTCGTCCGGGAGGGACTCCGGCATCACGGCATCGAACTTCGCTTCGGGGGCCGCGGTCACCGCGTCGATTTCCCGTCGCTGACAGGCGGCCGCGCGATTACGGTCTACGGCCAGCAGGAGGTCGTCAAGGATCTCATTCGCGCGCGCCACGCCGCCGGCGGCCGCATCGAATTCGACGTGACCGACGTCGGAGTTCACGACGTCGACACGGCCGTGCCTCGCGTCACGTGGCGAAAGGACGGCGTGGCGAACGAACTCGTGTGCGACGCGATCGCCGGGTGCGACGGCTTCCACGGAATCTGCCGCCCTTCGATCCCCGAGTTCGAGCAGTCGGTCTTCGAGCGCACCTATCCGTTCGCATGGCTCGGCATCCTCGCCCGGGCGGCACCTTCGCATGACGAATTGATCTATGCGTACCACGAGCGCGGCTTTGCGCTTTTCTCGATGCGCTCGCCCGAGATCACCCGGCTCTACCTGCAGGTTCCGCCCGACGAGGACATTGCGAACTGGCCCGACGAGCGCATCTGGCAGGAATTGCACATCCGCCTCGAGACCGACGACGGCTGGAAGCTGAACGAAGGCCCCGTGCTCGAGAAAGGGATCACGCCGATGCGGAGCTACGTGTGCGAAAGGATGCAGCACGGCCGGCTCTATCTCGCGGGCGATGCCGCGCACATCGTTCCGCCGACGGGCGCGAAGGGGATGAATCTCGCGATTGCCGACGTACATCTGCTGTCCCGCGCTCTCGCTTCGCATTTCAGGAACGGGGACCGCGAGGAACTGGCGGCGTATTCCCGCAACTGCCTGAGGCGAGTCTGGCGCGCCGAGCACTTCTCGTGGTGGATGACGTCGATGCTGCACCGGTTCCCGGGCGACGACGGATTCCAGCAGCGTCTGCAGCGCTCGCAGCTCGACTACACGGTCGCCTCGCCGGCGGCCTCGGCGTCGCTCGCCGAGAATTACGTGGGGTTGCCGCTCGAGTGACCGGTCAGGACGCGGGCGTCACGCGCTGCCCCAGACTTCCCGCGCCGTCTCGACCACGAGCGAAAGCTTCGCCGCCTGCGCGTCGCGCGCGATGACGTTACCGTGGACGGTGCTCGAAAAACCGCACTGCGGCGAGAGACAGAGCTGGTCGAGCGGCACGAGTTTCGCCGCATCGTCGATCTTGCGCTTGAGGTAGTCCTTCGTCTCCAGCTGGTCGAGCTTCGTCGTCACGAGACCGAGCACGACGGTCTTCCCCTTCGGCACGTGTCGCAGCGGCGCGAAATCGCCGGATCGTGCGTCGTCGTACTCGAGAAAATAGCCGTCGACGGCGAGCTCGTTGAAGAGCACTTCGGCGACCGGCTCATAACCGCCTTCCGCGACCCAGGCGCTCTTGAAGTTTCCCCGGCAAAGGTGGACGCAGACGACCATCCCCGGCGGGCGCTCCGCGATCGCCGCATTGATGAGCCGCGCATAGCGTCGCGGCAATTCGTCGGGGTCGTCGCCCCGCTGCCGCGCACCTTCGCGCATCTTGCTGTCGCAAAGGTACGCGAGATTCGTGTCGTCGAGCTGAAGGTAGCGGCACCCTGCGCCGGCCAGCGCCGCGATCTCCGCGCGGTAGGCCGCGGCGACGTCCGCGTAGAACGCCTCGAGGTCAGGATAGGCGTCGCGGCTGATCGCCTCGCGCCCGCCGCGGAAATGAAGCATCGTCGGTGACGGAATCGTCACCTTGGGCGTTCGCTTGGTGACCGATTTGAGGAAGAGAAAATCGGCGACCTGGATCGGCCTCACGTGCCGAACCGGGCCTGTGACTTTCATCACCGGCGGCGCGAACTCGACATTGCCCTGCGCGGTGTGAAAGCTGACCGCGATGCCACCCTTCGTTTCGACGCCTTCAAGCTGCTCGAGGAAATCGATGTGAAAGTACGTGCGCCGAAATTCACCGTCGGTGACGCCGTCGAGGCCGACGCGCTCCTGCAAGCGGACGACGTCGCGAATCGCGGCATCCTCCGCGTCGCGCAGCTGTTCGCGCGTGATCTGCGCCTTTGCAAATCGGTCACGGGCGGCGAGGAGCTCGGCCGGGCGCAGGAAGCTGCCGACGTGGTCGGCACGAAACGGCGGGATGGTGCGAATGGTCATGACACGGCCCGTCTGGCCGGGCGCGGCTCAGTTGAGTCCACCGGCGGGGCCGAGAATCTGTTCGCGCAGTTCCCGGTACCGCGGCAGCTGCGGCGGGTAGACGCAGATGTACTTGACCTGCGCGGCCTGCAGGCAGCGCTGCTTGATGATCTCGAGCTTCTGATCGCGAGGATTGACGACGGTGTCGGGCTCCTTCGAGTCGACGATCGCGAGGATCGTCATGTCGCGGTCACAGACGACGAACCCGACGTGCTGGTTGGCGATCTTGCGGAACGCGCGCAGCCGCTCCATTCCCTGCGGGCCGATCTTCACCTGCAGCACGTCCGAGAGACGGATGCGGGCGAATATCTCGTGCCGCGGAAACGCGGCCCGCAGCAGCAGGTACACGATGTTCTCCGCCTTGCTCAGAAACCGCGGGCGCAGCAGGTAAAGGCCGGGCAGTTCCGCGGACGACAGCAGCCGCGTGGTCTCGCCCTCGGTCCACTGGGCGACGGTGTTCGGGGAGTCTCCGGTGACCGTGCTCGGGCCCGCCGGGTCCTTTCGCCGCAGCAGTCCGATCGCAACCGCAATGACGAGCGCACCGATGGCGAGGGCGAAGAGTATTCCTGAGGTCATGGATATTCTGATCGCTGGCACCGCGACCCTCGCCACCGCCTGCGGCAGAGGACGGCGACGGAGAACCGCGGCAGCACAATTCGCCAGCCGGGCGCCTTTTTGGGTAGTCTAAAGCATTTGCTCGCGCAACCGCTATGGGCGAGCGGCGGGCCGCCGACCCGAACGCACCTGCGGAACGTCCGCGCGTGATGCGGCGATGCGCCGAAAAATGCAAAGGCCCGGTCGAACCGGGCCTTTGCGGGCGACGCAGCACGTCCAGTCGCAACCCGCACCTGCGACGGGCTGCGCCTGGAAGCCAGCGTTACATATCCATGTCGCCCATGCCCCCCATGCCGCCCATCCCGCCGCCACCACCCATCGGCTTTTCGTCCTTCGGGTGCTCGGCGACCATTGCGTCGGTCGTCAGGATCAGCGCCGCCACGGAAGCCGCGTTCTGCAGCGCGAAGCGCGTGACCTTGGTCGGGTCCAGAACGCCCATTTCCACCATGTCGCCATACTCGCCGGTCGCGGCGTTGTAGCCATAGTTGCCCTTGCCGTCGACGACCTTGTTGAGAACGACCGAGGGCTCGTCGCCGGTGTTCTCGACGATCTGGCGCAGCGGCTCTTCCAGCGCGCGCAGCACGATCTTGATGCCGGCGTCCTGGTCGTGGTTGCTGCCCTTCAAGCCCTTGAGGTTGGCGCGCGCGCGCAGGTAAGCGACGCCGCCGCCGGCGACGATGCCTTCCTCGACCGCCGCACGGGTGGCATGCAGCGCGTCTTCAACGCGGGCCTTCTTTTCCTTCATCTCGACTTCGGTGGCAGCACCGACCTTGATCACGGCGACACCGCCGGCGAGCTTCGCCACGCGCTCCTGCAGCTTTTCCTTGTCGTAGTCGCTCGTGGCGTCCTCGACCTGCTTGCGGATGTTTTTCACGCGCGCTTCGATGGCGGCCTTTTCGCCGCCGCCGTCGATGATCGTCGTGTCTTCCTTGCCCACTTCGATCTTCTTGGCGTGGCCGAGATCCTTGAGCGTCGCATTTTCGAGCTTCAGCCCGAGCTCTTCCGCGATGACCGTGCCTCCCGTCAGGATGGCAATGTCCTCGAGCATGGCCTTGCGACGGTCACCGAAGCCCGGTGCCTTGACGGCGGTGGTCTTCAGGATGCCGCGGATGTTGTTGACGACCAGCGTGGCGAGCGCTTCGCCGTCGACGTCCTCGGCGATGATGAGAAGCGGCCGTCCGGCCTTCGCAACCTGTTCCAGCAGCGGCAGCAGATCGCGGATGTTCGAGATCTTCTTGTCGTGCAGCAGGATGTACGGGTCTTCGAGCAGCGAGACCTGCTTGTCGGGATTGTTGATGAAATAGGGCGAGATGTAGCCGCGATCGAACTGCATGCCCTCGACGAGGTCGAGTTCGTTCTCGAGTCCCTTGCCGTCCTCGACGGTGATCACGCCTTCCTTGCCGACCTTGTCCATCGCTTCGGCGATCGTCTTGCCGATCGCCTCGTCGGCGTTGGCCGAGATCGCGCCGACCTGGGCGATTTCCTTGCTGGTCGTGCAGGGCTTGCTGATCTTCTTCAGCTCCTCGACGACGGCGGTCACCGCCTTGTCGATGCCGCGCTTCAGGTCCATCGGATTCATGCCCGCCGCGACGTACTTGAAGCCTTCGTTGCAGATCGACTGCGCGAGCACCGTGGCGGTCGTCGTGCCGTCGCCGGCGACATCCGAGGTCTTGGACGCGACTTCCTTCACCATCTGCGCGCCCATGTTCTCGAACTTGTCCTTCAATTCGATTTCCTTCGCGACCGACACGCCGTCCTTGGTGATCGTCGGTGCGCCGAAGCTGCGCTCCAGCACCACGTTGCGGCCCTTGGGGCCGAGCGTGACCTTCACTGCATTCGCGAGCACGTTGACGCCGACCATCATTCGGTTGCGTCCCGCTTCGCCGAAACGTACGTCTTTTGCTGCCATGGGAGTTCTCCTCGATTGCTTGTGCGTTGGGGGGCGGATCAGGCGACGATGCCGATGATGTCGTCTTCGCGCATGTGGAGCAGGTCCTGCCCTTCCAGCTTGAATTCCTGGCCGGAGTATTTGCCGAAGAGGACCTTGTCGCCCGTCTTCACGCCCATCGGGATCAGCTTCCCGCTGTCGTCGGTCTTTCCCGGGCCGGCATGTACGACCTCGCCCATGGAAGGCTTCTCGGCAGCCGTATCGGGGATCACGATGCCGCCGGCGGATTTACGCTCTTCCTCAAGCCGCTTTACGATCACGCGATCGTGCAAAGGACGAATTTTCATGGTAAGCACTCACTCCTTGTTGATATTCAATAATAATCAAACGCTTGCACTACCGTTCCTCAACGGATCCGGCGGCCGGTGCGAAGGCGCGGGAAACAACGCCTTGTTAGCACTCAACTTCAGCGAGTGCTAATAATAAGGTGTAAAGGTGTTGAAATCAACCCTTTGGAGGGCCAATCTTTCCGGCTTCACCAGGCGGAAACGGCTTGACGTTGTGCAATGCGACATCGACGTCATGGCCGCAATCCGGCGCTGATTTGGTGCGGGAACAATCGGGTGTCGATCACTGCCGAAAGGTATCTCGACCCGATCAAAGCGCCTGTGCGCCACAATCAGACCAACCGTCCGCGTCAGCAATGCAACCGTTTGTAAGCCGGCATACCCGCAACGCGCGGACGGCGCTAACATCCATTCGTTACACGGTACCCAATCGGTGAAATGTCCATGCTCCACCCTGCCCACGTCGGCCATCTCCCGATCCTCCGCGCATTGATCCGCGACGGCGCGTCGCGCGGCAGCTTCGACCGCGAGCTCGCAACGGACTCGCGCGAGGCGGCTCTCTTCTTCTCCAATCTGCGGCAGGCGCTCAATTCAGGGTACTTCGTCGAAGAGGACCCTCGCACCGGCGACCTCACGACCGTTGCGGTGCCCGGATACGTTTACGTGCCCGACGGCGGCGGCGCCAACAAGGCGATCGGCTTTGGCCTCTTCAAGGCGATCGACATCGGGTTCGAGCTCTGGCTCACGGGTGTCGATTCGGAATGGCGCGGTCACGGTCACGGGCGGGCGATGCTGACCGCGCTGCTCGCCACACCTCCCGGCAAGCGCGCGTACATCGTGCGGGTTCACCGCTTCGGCTGCGACAGTCCGGCAATGGCGCATCTCCTCGCGTCGTTCGGCTACGTTCTCGTCCAGGAAACCCGGCACCACGCCGTCTATCTGCGAATTGACGCCCCGGCGGAACTCGGTCGCCGAATTCGCGACTGGGTGCCGAAGCAGACAGCCAGCTGAACGCCGGACATACTCACATTCGGCGCGCATCGCAGCGGACGCGCGGAAGCAAGTGCAGATGGCGTGGAATAGCGAAGTGTTCACCCCGACTGCCACCGCTGCGCCATGATGGACCCGTCCGCCGCCCCGTCCCTTCCACCCCCCGCTTCGACTGTGGGGACGATGGCTCCCCCGCCCGACGGCTGGGCCGTGCCTGCGGGACACGGTGTCCGCTGGTGGAAAAGCGCGTGGCAACTGTTCACGGCGGCGCCCGGTATATGGCTCATCGTCACGATCCTGTACATCGCGATCATGATGGGACTCTCGCTCATTCCACTCATCGGCCAGATCGCCGTCTCGCTGCTGCATCCCGTATTCCTGGGTGGAATCGTTCTCGGCTGCCGCGAGCAGGATCGGGCTGGCGCGCTTTCGGTGCAGCACCTCTTTGCCGGTTTCAACGAAAAGCTTGGCCCGCTCGTCGTCGTCGCGCTGCTCTATTTCGCCGGCTGGGTGATCATCGGTCTCGCGACCGTCGTCCTCCTGATAGCAGTGCTCGGCGGCGGCGCCTTCGCGGCGCTGCTCTCCGGCGATGCGACGCAGGCCGGAATCGCAGTGCTGGCCTCGATGGGGCTGTCGGCGATTCTGGCGTTGCTCGTAGGCTCGCTCTTCGCGATCCCGTTGCTGATGGCATTCTGGTTCGCGCCCGCGCTGGTCGTTCTGCGCGGTGACGAGCCGTGGCCAGCGATGACCGCGAGCTTCCGGGCGTGCCTGCGCAACGTCCCGCCGTTCCTGGTCTACGGGTTGCTCGGCCTCGCGTTCGTCATCGTCGCGTGCATTCCGCTTTTCCTCGGATTGCTGGTCCTGATTCCCGTGGGAATCGCGACCGTCTATACGAGCTACAAGGATATCTTCGGCGCGCCGGCCTAGGCGGATCCGCGCTCGCGGCGCGATCTCCGCGTGGTCAGCCGAAGCATCGGCCCGGTATCGGACCGGGATTCGTCAATGCGCCCGTTCCCAGTTGGGGCCGATGCCGACGTCGACGACCAGCGGCACCGAAAGCGTCGCCACATCGGTCATCTTCGACGGCAGCTCCTCGCTTGACGCGCGCGAGCTCGCTCTCCGGCACTTCGAGGACAAGCTCGTCGTGGACCTGCAACACGAGCTTCGCCGCGAGCCCGGCGCCGTCCAGCCAGTCCTGAACCGCGATCATCGCGAGCTTCACGAGATCCGCCGCCGTTCCCTGCATCGGCGCATTGATCGCGGCCCGCTCCGCACCCGCACGACGAGGTCCGCCTGCCGCCTTGATATCAGGCAGCCACAGCCGCCGCCCGAACACCGTCTCGACATAGCCGTGCTCGCGCGCGAATTCACGCGTGGCCTGCATGTATTCGGCGACGCCAGGATATCGCTGAAAATACTTGTCGATGAACTGCTGCGCGGCGCCGCGCTCTATCCCCAACTGCTGCGCGAGCCCGAATGCACCCATTCCGTAGATGAGCCCGAAGTTCACCGCCTTGATGTAGCGGCGCTGGTCGGAGGTGACCTCCGAAAGCGGAACTGCGAAGATTTCCGCCGCAGTGGCACGGTGGATGTCGGCGCCTTCCCTGAACGCCTTCACAAGGGCGGCGTCGCCGGAAAGATGCGCCATGATCCGCAGCTCGATCTGCGAATAGTCGGCCGAAAGCACGACGTGCCCGGGCGGCGCAATGAAGGCTTCGCGGATCCGCCGGCCCTCGGCGGTGCGCACAGGAATGTTCTGCAGGTTCGGGTCGCTCGACGCAAGCCGTCCGGTCACCGCGGTCGCCTGGCTGAACGTCGTGTGCACACGCCCCGTGCGCGAGTTGACCATCTGCGGCAGCTTGTCCGTGTAGGTCGACTTCAGTTTCGACAGCGCGCGATGCTCGAGCAGGACCTTGGGCAGCGGATAGTCGGCGGCGAGCTCGGTCAGCACTTCCTCGTCGGTCGAGGGTTGACCGGTCGCGGTCTTCCGCAGCGTCGGAAGCTTCATCTTCTGGAACAGGATCTCGCCCAACTGCTTGGGCGACGCGAGATTGAACGGCTGGCCCGCCAGCTGAAACGCCTGCTGCTCGAGCGCCATCACCTTTTCGCCCAGCTCGCGGCTCTGCGCAGCGAGCAGCGCGGCGTCGATCATCACGCCCTCGCGCTCCATCCGGAACAGGATTTCGCGCACCGGTATCTCGATCCCGGCGTAGACATGGTCGAGCTTCGGCTGCGCGACGATCTGCGGATGCAGATGACGATGCAGCTGCAGCGTGATGTCGGCATCCTCCGCCGAATAGGCGGTGGCCTCCTCGAGCGCAACCTGGTCGAAGCCGATCTGCTTCGCGCCCTTGCCGGCCACGTCGGCGTAACTGATCGTCTTCACGCCGAGATGACGCCACGCGAGATTGTCCATGTCGTGCGGCCTGTGCGCCTCCAGCACGTAAGACTCGAGGAGCGTGTCGTGCGCGACGCCGGCCAGTGCGACGCCATGGTTGGCGAGCACGTGCTCGTCGTACTTGAGGTTCTGTCCGAGCTTCCGTTTCGCGGGGTCGCCGAGCCACGGCGCGAGCCGCGCGAGGACAACGTCGAGCGGCAGTTGTTCGGGCGCCCCCGCATAGCGATGCGCGAGCGGAAGGTAGCACGCATGGCCGGGCTCGATCGCGAACGAGAGCCCGACGATCTTCGCCGCCATCGGATCGAGGCTCGTCGTTTCGGTATCGAGACAGACGAGCTCCGCCCTCTCGATCGCTTCCATCCACCGCTCGAACGTCGCGACGTCGAGCACGGTTTCGTAATGCCGCGCCACCGGCGGCGGTGCGTCGACGGCGCGCCCGACGTCGGGCGTCTGCGCGTCGTCGAATCGCCGCGTGTCCTGCCGCGACGCGCGATCCGCTATCACCGCGCCGGCATCCTTGCCGGCGTCGCCGCCTTCGATGTCGCGCAGCCAGCTCTTGAACTCGAAGCGACCATAGAGCGACTTCAGCAAATCGTTCGCAGGGCCCCCGGGCACCAGGTCCGAGGGCGCGACCGGCAGCGCGCAATCGGTCTTCACGGTCAGGAGCTTGCGGCCCGTCGGAAGCCAGGAGAGCGTCGCGCGCAGATTCTCGCCGACCACGCCGGCGATATCACCTGCATGCGCGACGATCGCGTCAAGGGTGCCATACTCGCTCAGCCACTTGGCGGCCGTCTTCGGGCCGACCTTGGGGACACCCGGGACGTTGTCGACGGCATCGCCGGTGAGTGCGAGGAAATCCAGCACCTGATCGGCGCGCACGCCGAACTTGTTCACGACGCCCGGCTCGTCCAGCTTTTCGTTGCTCATCGTGTTGACGAGCGTGATCCCGGGCCGCACAAGCTGCGCGAGGTCCTTGTCGGACGTCGAGACGACGCAGTCGATGCCCGCAGCCGGCTGCCTGCGTCGCCAGCGTGCCGATCACGTCGTCCGCCTCTACGCCATCGATCATCAGCAGCGGCCAGCCGTGCGCTCGCACGAGCTCGTGCAGCGGTTCGATCTGCCGCACGAGGTCGTCCGGCATCGGCGGCCGGTTCGCCTTGTATTCCGGATACCAGTCGTCGCGGAACGTCTTTCCCGGCGCGTCGAAAACGACTGCGAAGTAGTCGGGTTTCTCGTCTTCGGCTATTCTGCGGAGCATGGACACGACGCCGCGGAGCGCGCCCGTCGGTTCGCCACGCGACGTCCGCAGGTCGGGCAGCGCATGGAACGCCCGATAGAGATACGACGAACCATCCACCAGAACGAGTCGAGGCATGGCACAGACCAGCAAGATCCCGGAACTCATCGATCCGCAGGCGATGTACACGACCAACGGGCAGGAGGCCTGGCGGGTGCTGGGGATTATGGCAGAGTTCGCCGGCGCGACCGAGCGGCTGCGCGGTCTGCGGCCCGCTGTCTCGATGTTCGGCAGCGCGCGCATCAAGGCCGGCCACCCGTACTACGAGAAGACGGAGAAGATCGCGAGACTCCTTTCCGACGCGGGATTCTCGGTGATCTCCGGCGGTGGTCCCGGCCTCATGGAAGCCGCCAATCGAGGGGCCTTCGCCGGCAAGTCACCGGCCATCGGCCTCAACATCCTGCTGCCGCACGAAAAGGGCGGCAATGCGTACCAGGACGTCAGCTTCGATTTCCGATATTTCTTCGCACGCAAGATGATGTTTGTCCGCTGGGCGTCCGCTTACGTCGTACTGCCCGGCGGATTCGGCACGCTGGACGAGCTGTCCGAGTGCCTTACGCTGGTGCAAACCGGAAAGAGCCGCAAGATACCGATCATTCTCGTCGGGCGCGCTTTCTGGCAGGGGCTCGTCGACTGGATCGGGAAAACGCTGGTGGGCGAGCAGATGATCAGCGAACGCGATCTCGCGCTGATGCAGATCATCGACGAGCCCGCCGAAATCGTCGAGGCCATTTTCAGCTTTTACGAAAATCGCGGATTCCACCCGACCCACGAGGAACGCGAGAAGATGCTGAATCTGTGACGTCGCAACCGTCGCCTGTGCACGCTCTGCTAGAATAGGCGCATTGAAAGTTCGCGCATGAATCGCCGACGCCGCACTCTCGCCATTGCCGCCGCCTGCGCATTGCTGCTCGCAGCCGGCGCGGCACGCGCGGCCGACCCTGGCGCGCCGGTCGCACTCGAGCCGCTGCCCGAAATTCCGCCACCGCCGAACCTCGAAGACACCGAACTCGCGCCCCAGGTCACGATCACGCAGAAGGAACGCGAGACGGTCGAGGAAGCCCGCGTCAACGGGATACTCCTCTGGATAAGGGTCACGCCGCGCCATGGTCGCCCGTATTACCTGATCCCGACCGGCGGCGGCAATACGTTCATACGCCGCGACAGCCTCGACACCGCGCTCAAGGTGCCGATGTGGGTGCTGCTTTCGTGGTGAAATAGACTTCCGTCTGCGCACGCTCTTCGATGCCGGCGCGCCCCTCGTGCGCCGCGATTCCCGATGTCGGTCTACACCCTAGTGTCGCCGGAAGAACTCGAGGCATGGCTCGCCCGCTACACGGTCGGCCGGCTGCAGGAGCTTGCCCCCATCGCCCAAGGCATCGAGAACACCAACTATTTCGTGACCACGGCCAACGGCCGTTTCGTCCTGACGCTCTACGAGCGCCTTCCCGCCGAGGAATTGCCTTTCTACCTCAACCTGATGGCGCATCTCGCGCGTGCCGGTGTCGAATGTCCCGCCCCGGTGCCCGACCGCACCGGCGCGTATTTCAGCCTCCTCAACGGCAGGCCCGCTGCTCTCGTCACCCGCGTCGAAGGTACTCCGATTGACACACCGGACGTCGCGCACTGCGCGGCCGTCGGCGCGGCGCTCGGCCGCCTGCACGTCGCCTCCGCGACGTACCGGGCGCGCCTCACGAACCGTCGCGGGCCCGGCTGGTGGCGGCAGGCGGCGCGGTCCGTGCGGCCGTTTCTCGACGCCGACCAGAATGCCCTGGTCGCCGCGGAACTCAAGTTCCAGACTGGATTCGGCAAGTTCAAGCTGCCGCGCGGTGCGATTCATGGTGATCTCTTCTGCGACAACGTTCTGTTCGTGGGTAATGCGGTATCAGGCATCATCGATTTCGGATTCGCCGCGACCGACCTGCTGGCCTACGATCTCGCAATCACCGTCAACGACTGGTGCATCGTCCGCGAGGGCGATGGTCGCGGCGCGCTCGTCCCCGACCTGGTCGATGCCCTCGCCGGCGCCTATCACGGCGCGCGACCGCTGACCGTCGACGAGCGTGGGCAGTGGCCGGCCCTGCTTCGCGCTGCCGCCCTGCGCTTCTGGCTGTCGCGGCTCTACGACCTCCACCTGCCGCGTCCCGGCGAGCTCGTGCATGCGCATGACCCCGCACATTTCGAGCGCATTCTTCGCGCGCGCGCGGCGGAGCCGCTTCGACTGTCGGACGCCGCGCTCGCGGCGACGCCCCGCATGACCGCGTGATGGCGACCGAACCCGTCCTGGCCGAGATTCCCTACGTGCAGCGGAGCGCCGCGCACGGCGCCCTCTGGCTGCGGCAGGCCTTCGCCATGCTGTGGAAATATCGGGTGCGCTGGCTTCTGATGTTGCTCGTCTATTACGTCCTGATCCTGGCGGTCGACATCGTGCCTTATCTCGGCCCGTTCGTCGCGCCGATGCTGAAGCCGGTATTCGCCGTAGGCTTTCTCGCCGCGGCGTGGTCGCAGGAGCGAGGTGAGCCGCCGGCGATCCGGCATCTGTTCGCCGGCTTTCGCGCCAATCTCGGCGCCCTGCTCCTGCTCGGTGTTGCGTTCGTCGTCGGCATGACGGGAGCGGTCGTCGCAACCTGGCTCATCGACGGCGGCAAGCTCCTGGACGTCATGTCCGGCGCCGTGCGGGTCGATGAGACATTTCTCGCGAGCACCGACGTCCAGATGGCGATGGTCTTCGGTGCGCTTTGCGCGTTGCCGGTCCTGCTCGCGCTATGGTTCGCGCCGGCGCTCGTCGTGTTCCAGGACTGCAACGCGGTCAACGCGCTCGCAACCAGCCTGCGCGCAGGCATGGCGAACTGGCGTCCGATAGTGGTCTACGCGCTGTTGCTTTTCTTCTACGGTGGCGTGCTTCCCGGGATTCGTCGCCGCGATCATCTCGGCGCTGGTGCCGAGGGATGCCGCGTACACGGTCGTGGTGATGGCGCTGCTGCCCTATCTCGCATTGCTGGTGGCGACGCTGCACATATCCGATTATGTGAGCTACCGCGACGTTTTCCATCCGGACGAGCGGCCGGAACCTCTCGCCGCGCCGGACTCCGACACGGCGACCTGATGCCCCCGCAATCGGGGGCTGGCGGTACCGTGGGCTTGTCCTCTACCATTGCCACGGTGTCGCCTCCGGATGCCGCGCCAACGCCGCGCGGCCAGGAGTTTCCGGCGTCACCGGGCTCGATTCGGCCCGAAAGGAGGACGATGCAGGATGATGGCAAGCGTCGCGGAGTGGGGATGACCGGAGCGCTCTCGGTCGTTTTGCTCCTGGCCGTGGTCGCGGCGCTGGTTTGGGGGAGCGACCGGATCACGCTTCAGGGCGAGCGGACGATCTATACGGTCCAGTGCGAACGCGGAACGTGGGAGGGCAACACGTGCAGCGGCAAGCTTGTCCCGGACAAGCGTTACGCGTTCCGCGCAAGCAAGGCACGGCGCGAAGTGCTCTACTGGATGCGCGGCTCCGACGCGCCGTCGGGCATGTACCGCGATTGCACGGTCGTCGACCGCGACAACTGGACGTGCAAGGCACCGGCAGCCGGGACGCCCGCGACCATCGCATTCGAAATGGCGAAGGGCCGACCGGCGCGCGCCGAAGGCGGCCTGGTGCTGCCGTTCCATTCGGTCCCGAAGTGGAAGTGGTGGCTGATGGATGCCGGCATCGGCGTGTTTACCGAAGCCGGCGACTGAAGGCTCGAAGGGCCACCGCTGACGCTACGCTGCCTCCAGCTTCGCGTACTCGAGCGCGAGCCATTTCGCGCCGCCGTCCCGGAAATTGACCTGCACGCGCGCGTCGGCGCCGCGGCCTTCCGCGTCGATGATGATGCCGAGGCCGAATTTCGCATGCCGCACGCTTTGACCGATGCGCCACGCCGGGCCCTGCACCTGCTCGCGCGCCGTCTCCGTGCCGGCGGTCGTCGCAGCCCATGCCGGAGCGTGGCGCCCACCTCCGCCCCACTCGGAGGGATCGACATCGATCGCATCGCGCGACCACCGTCGCGGAGGCGAAAGCCAGACGATCTGCCCACGTGGCACTTCGTCGATGAATCGCGACGGAATGTTGTAGCGCACCTGTCCGTGCAGCATCCGGCTTTGCGCATGCGTGAGGTAGAGCCGCCGCCGCGCCCGGGTGATCGCCACGTACATGAGCCGGCGTTCCTCCTCGACACCGTCGAACTCGGACAGGCTGTTCTCATGCGGAAACAGCCCTTCCTCGAGCCCGGTGACGAACACCGTGTGAAATTCGAGGCCCTTGGCCGCGTGCACGGTCATCAACTGCAGCGCGGGCCTGCCTTCCGCGGCCTGCGTTTCGCCTGCTTCGAGTGCCGCATGCGCAAGAAACGCCGTCAACGGATCGGCGGCGCCCTGCTCCGCAACGGTGCCTGCATCCTCACCGGCAACGGCGATCGGAGCGTCGACGGCGAGATCGGCCTCGCGCAGGAAGCCGTCGGCAGCGCTCACCAGCTCCTCGAGATTGTCGACGCGATCCTGCCCGTCCTTTTCCGCGGCATAGTGCGCGAGCAGCCCGGATCCCTGGTTGACGTGCTCGACCGCCTCGGGCAGCGGCAATCCGGTCGTAGCCGCGCGGAGCGCTTCGATCAGCCTGACGAACGCCGCGAGGCTCGTGCCCGCCTTTCCGCCCACGGTGCCGGCGCACGCGGCCTGCCACAGGCTCGTGCCCGAGGCACGCGCCGCATCCTGCAGCGTTTCGAGCGTTCGAGCGCCGATCCCGCGGGGCGGAAAGTTGACGATGCGCAGAAAAGCGCCGTCGTCGCCGGGCGCCGCAACGAGTCGCAGGTACGCGAGCGCATGCTTCACCTCGGCGCGCTCGAAAAAGCGCATGCCCCCGTACACCCGGTACGGAAGCCCCGCGTTGAAGAGCGCGTGCTCCAGCACCCGCGACTGCGCGTTCGAGCGATAGAGCACGGCGACCTCGGACAGCGCGAGGCCCTCACCCGCCAAGCCTTTCGCAATGTCGACCACGAACGCCGCCTCGTCGTGGTCGGACGGCGCCGCCATGCCGCGCACCGGATCGCCCTTCCCCTCGCTCGTCCACAGGTTCTTGCCAAGCCGCGTCTGGTTGTTCCTGATGAGCGCGTTCGCGAGATCGAGGATGTGCCCGTGCGAGCGGTAATTCCGCTCGAGCTTGATCAGCGTCACCGGAATTTCCGCCGATCCGAAATCGCGCTCGAAGTGCTGCATGTTGGCGACGTTGGCGCCGCGAAACGCATAGATCGACTGGTCGTCGTCGCCCACCGCCATCACCGCCGTGTGCGGGCCGGCGAGCAGGCGCAGCCAGCGGTACTGGAGCACGTTGGTGTCCTGGAACTCGTCGACCAGCAGATGGGAAAAGCGGCGCCGGTAGTGCAGGCGTATGCCTTCGTTGCCGGCCAGGAGCTCGTAGCTGCGCAGCAGAAGCTCCGCGAAGTCGACGACGCCCTCGCGCTGGCACATCGCCTCGTACAGCGCGTAGTGCTCGGTGAGACGTCGCGCGAATTCATCGCCGGCCTCGACCTGGTTCGGGCGCAGACCCTTCTCCTTCGCGTCGGAGATGAACGCCTGCAACTGGCGCGGCGGAAAGCGCTCGTCGTCGATGCCGTGCGCCTTCGAGAGGCGCTTGATCAGCGCCAGTTGGTCCTGCGTGTCCATGATCTGGAACAGCTGCGGCAAGTTCGCGTCGCGGTAATGCGCGCGCAGCATCCGGTTGCACAGCCCGTGAAACGTGCCGATCCACATGCCGCGCGTGTGCATCGGCGTCATCGCCGAGAGCCGGGTCAGCATCTCCTTCGCCGCCTTGTTGGTGAACGTGACCGCGAGGATCGACAGGGGCGACGCCTGCCCGGTCGCGAGCAGCCAGGCGATGCGCGTCGTCAGCACGCGCGTCTTCCCGCTGCCGGCACCCGCCAGAATCAATGCCGACGCATGCGGGAGCGTGACAGCGGCGAGCTGTTCCGAATTGAGGTTCGCGAGCAGGGGGGACGTCATCGACGCAGGAGAGAGCGACACCGTCGCACACGGCGGATCGGGAAGGAATTATACGGGGCGGCGTTATAATCCGGCCGCTCGCATCTCCCGCCCCGCATGCCGCACCCGCCAACGATGCCGTCCCTTTCCAGCGCCGCGCCAACCGCCCACTCCGCGACCACGCGTGCGTTCGTCCAGTGGATACGGCTTGCCGCGCCGTATATCCACGCGTTTCGCGGCAGGACGTTCGTGATCGCGTTCGGCGGCGAGGTCGTGGCGGACGATACGTTTCTCGGCATCATCCACGACCTCAACCTGCTGCACAGCCTCGGCGTGCACATCGTCGTCGTCCACGGATCGCGTCCGCAGATCGAGGCGATCCTCGCGCAGCAGGACATCGAGAGCCGCTACGCGTTCGGGCTGCGTGTCACCGACGCCGAGACGATGGACTGCGTGCTCGAAGCCGGCGGCCAGGTGCGCAGCCGCATCGAGGCGCTGCTCTCGCTCGGCATTGCGAATTCACCGATGGCCGGCGCACGGATCAGGGTCTCGTCCGGCAATTTCATCACCGCGAAGCCGATGGGCGTAGTCGACGGCGTGGACATGCTGCTCACCGGCGAAGTGCGGCGCGTCGACACCGACGCGATCCATCAGCGCCTCGACGACGGCGACATCGTGCTCATTTCGCCGCTCGGGTACTCGCCCACCGGGGAAATTTTCAACCTCGCGCTGGAGGAGGTCGCCACCCAGGTCGCCGTAAGGCTCAATGCGCACAAGCTGGTGTTCCTGATGGACACCGAGGGCGTGCGCAACGGCCGCCGGAAACTGTTGACCGAGCTGTCCACCCGCGATGCCGAAGCGCTGCTCGTCGCCGGACGGAGCAAGCTTCCCGCCGACGTCCAGCACTATCTCCCCTGCGCCATCAAGGCATGCGACAACGGCGTCAAGCGCGCACATCTCATCAGCCGCCATCTCGACGGCGCGCTGCTGCTCGAGATGTTCACGCGCGACGGCGTGGGCACGATGATCGCCGCGGCACCACTGGCCAACCTTCGCAACGCGACCATCGACGACGTCGGCGGCATCCTCGCCATCATCGGGCCGCTCGAGGAACAGGGCATCCTGGTCCGGCGCTCGCGCGAGCGACTGGAAACCGAGATCGAGCGTTTCGTCGTCGCCGAACACGACAACGGCATCATCGGCTGCGCCGCGCTCTATGCATTTCCGGAGGAAAGGGTCGGCGAGCTCGCGGCGCTCGCCGTGCACCCGGACTTCCGGCGCGAGGGGTACGGCGAAGCGCTGATGCACGAGATCGAGATGCGCGCGCGCAAGCTGAAGCTCGCGGAACTCTTCGTGCTGACGACGCGCACGTCGCAGTGGTTCATCGAGCGCGGATTCCATACCGCGGCGATCGCCGACCTGCCGCGACAGAAACAGCTGCTCTACAACTTTCAACGGAAGTCGCAGGTCTACCGCAAGAAATTCTAGGAGATTCGCATGGCACGGATGGTCAACTGCGTGAAGCTGGGCCGCGAAGCCGAAGGGCTCGACCTGCCGCCGTATCCCGGCCCGCTCGGCAAGCGCATCTATGAAAGCGTGTCGAAGGAAGCGTGGCAGGCATGGCTCAAGCATCAGACGATGCTGGTCAACGAGAATCGTCTGTCGCTCGCGGACGCCCGGGCCCGGAAATGGCTCGCCGAGCAGATGGAGCAGCATTTCTTCGGCGGTGGCGCCGAAATGCCGTCGGGGTACGTCCCGCCGAACAGCGTAGGCGCGGGCTGCGAATTCGGGCAGGAGGAACCGAGTCTCTCGGACCGAAGTGTGGCCTCCTTGCAGAGCCGGTTGGAGAATGGCGGTACGAATGACATCAACGCCGATGCAGACGGCGCGCACTGTCGGCCGACAGACACCTGCATTGTCTCGTGTTGCATTTGGTCGACCATCCGCGCGACGTCGGAAGACGGCCCGATCCCGGGAAATCACGTTCAATCAGTCGCTATCCCGTCCAGGAACTCGACGAGTTTCCTGAGGACATCCGGCGGCGGATGCTCGTGGTGCAGCAGAAGGCCGGCTTCATCCCCAACGATTTCCTGACGCCGGCCCGCCGCCCGGCGGAATTCAGGTCATGCTTAATCGGTTGTAATGAATGTCTGTGATTGACCGCTCTAGTTTCAGACCCCTTTGGCCCGGAGGATGCCAAGCCGCGTCGGGTGGCCAAGTGTCATTCGTCGCATCGAGACTGCCCGCAATTCGCGTTCTACCCGCCGGCTGAGGTCGACCCTTTGTTTCCCGTCGAGCTGTCAAGCAGCCGACGTTCGACTGCGCCGGTCACCAGCCCTATCTACCCGTTGGTCCAGCCATGTCAGCCCGTGATACGCTTTCTTCACGCGGCACTTGTAGAGGATTTCGTTCATTTCCGGGCGCATTGCGCCACGCCGATCCGCACACGACTCGATGTCTCCCATCACTCGCGCCGATGCCACCACGTCGACATTGCCGACCGGCACATTGACGTTCCTGTTAACGGACATCGAGGGTAGTACCCGCGTGTGGCAGGTCGCGCCGGATGCAATGCAAGTCGCGTTGGCACGACACGATGTCATTCTGCGTCAGGGCATCGCGACGCACGACGGCCACGTTTTCAAGACCGCGGGCGATGCGTTCTATGCAGCGTTCACTACGCCGTGGCTCGCGATGGAGGCGGCGCTTGCAATTCAGCAGGCGCTACATTTGGAGCCGTGGCCGCCCCAGGCGCCAATTCGGGTCCGGATGGCGCTTCATTCAGGCGCTGCGGAACTGCGTGAAAGAGACTATTTCGGCCCGCCTCTCAATCAAGTGGCACGTCTGCTTTCCACGGGCCATGGCGGACAGACGCTCGTATCCTCGGTCACGTACGAGTTGTGCAGCGATCGCCTGCCAGTCGGCGCAGCGCTGAGCTCGCTGGGCGAGTACGTCGTCAAGGATCTCGCGCGCCGACAGACGATCTACCAGCTAGATCATCCCTCGCTGCCAAAGATGTTTCCGCCGCTGCAGACGCTGCTGGCACCACTCGATACGAGAGTGCCGTCGATCGCGGTGCTGCCCTTCGTGAATCGCAGCCACGACCAGGAAGATGAATACTTCTCGGATGGCCTCGCCGACGAGCTGCTCAACGTGTTGGCGAAGATCCGCAGCCTGCGGGTGGCCGCACGTTCGTCGGCCTTCACGTTCAAGGGCAGGAGGGCAACGGTCGCTGAGGTGGGCCGGGTGCTAAATGTCGCCACGGTACTCGAGGGCACCGTGCGCAAGGCCGGCAACCGGATCCGGATCTCGGTTCAGCTGGTCAAGGTGGCGGACGGCTATCACCTTTGGTCGGAGACCTACGACCGAACGCTGGAGGACATCTTTGCTGTGCAGGACGACATCGCGCAGTCGGTGGTGAAGGAGTTGCGCAGTACGCTGATGGGCGAAGCGGTGGACGTGAAAGGGGCCACGGAGGTAACTGCGCAGATGGCGGCGGCCACAAGAGGTCGCGCCACGGATCCGGAGGCGCACCGGCTCTTTCTGCAGGCGCGCTACCTGATTGATCGTCTGACCCGTGACGACACCACGAAGGGTATCGGTTACCTGAAGCAGGCGCTGGACCGGGATCCGGAGTTCGCGCTCGCCTGGGCAGAACTGGGCGAAGCGTACTCGGCGCAAGCCAATAGCGGCTGGATCCCGATCTTCGAAGGGTATCAACGGGCGCGGGAGGCAGTGGCGCGCGCGCTGTCACTTGCTCCGGAGATGGCGGAAGGGCACGCGGAGTTGGGTATGATCCAGATGTCCCACGACTGGGATTGGCGCGGTGCGGAGGCATCCTATTGTCGGGCGCTCGAGTTGGCACCGGGGAATGCCCCGATATTGCGCCGAGTCGCCATGCTGGCCCTAAGCCTAGGTCGTCTCACTAACTCCATCGAGTTCTATAGGCGCGCCGTAGAGCAAGATCCACTGAGTGCCGCGGCCTACGCCAACTTCGGCGACGCGCTCAGCGCAACTGATCGCCTAGCAGAGGCGGAGTTGGCATATCGGAAGGCGCTCGAACTCGCTCCGCAGCGCGCAGTCACACGTGCATACCTCTCGCTGAATCTGTTGGCACAAGGACGGGACGAAGAGGCGCTGGCCGAAGCGCTTGCGTCGCCTGAGGAGGTCTGGCGTCTCTACACGCTCGCGTTCATTTACCACGCTGCTGGGTCGGCAGGACGGAGCGGACGCAGCGTTGCACGAACTCATAGCAAAGTACGCAGAAGGCGCCGCCTACCAAGTCGCCGAAGTGTACGCGGCACGTGGCGAGACTGATCTCGCCTTCGAGTGGCTCGAGCGGGCATACACCCAGCGCGATGTCGGTCTCAGCCAAATGAAGACGCGGCCGCTACTCCGCTCGCTGCACGGTGATTCGCGTTGGGCCGCATTCCTGCACAAGATGGCGCTGGCCGACTGAGGCGGTAACGCGTTACTCGATCGCAATGTCTAGCGTCCACTACGGCTCAGTAGTTCGCATTTCCCCAACGGCTGCGACCACGTCCTTACCGCCAGGATCGCGATGCCGCCCTGCCCGAGGCGCCTTCGCAACGATGGTTCTCGTATGTCTCGTATCGAGGACAAATCGCCAGGTCCGCTTCTGGCCGATCTCTACCGGTCATGGCGCAATCAGGTGCCGCCCTCGTCCTGGATAGGACTGTTCATGGCTGGTAGACTGATCCGTATGGCCGCCCCGTCGATCAGCCGCTACCCGGTCCCGAAACTCGAAGACCTGCCCGAGGATATCCGCGCGCGAATGCTCGAAGTGCAGGAGAAGGCGGGATTCATCCCCAACGTCTTCCTGACACTCGCGCATCGCCCGGACGAGTTCCGCGCCTTCTTCGCCTACCACGACGCGCTGATGGGCAAGGACGGCGAACTCTCCAAGGCCGAGCGCGAGATGATCGTGGTCGCCACCTCCGGGGCCAACGATTGCCTTTACTGCATCGTCGCGCACGGCGCGATCCTGCGCGTCTACGCAAAGGACCCGCTCGTTGCCGACCAGGTCGCCGTGAACTACCGAAATGCGAACATCACGCCACGGCAGAAGGCGATGCTCGCGTTCGCACTCAAGGTCGCGTTGCGCAGCGCCGAGATCGGGGACGAGGACTTCGACGCACTGCGCGCGCACGATTTTTCCGACGAGGGCATCTGGGACATCGGTGCAATCGCCGCATTCTTCGCGCTGTCGAACCGGATGGCCAACCTGATCGAGATGCGGCCGAACGACGAATTCCACCTGCTCGGCCGGGTCCCCAGGAAACGGTAGAAATCCGCAGATTCGGCAGGGTTACTCCGGGCTGGCACGTCCCGCAGGGCTGGGATAAAATCGCGTTTCGCCGCCAAGGGTGGCCCAAACCGACAGGGATTCGATCATGAATCGATACGTGCTAATCGCCGCCCTCGGCGCCACGCTGGCCGCCGGTTGCTCGACGACCTCCACGACAAGCGCCATGGCCGACGACGACGACAAGATGTACGTGACCGGAAGCCGCATCCCCTTCAAGGACACGAGCGTGAATACCCGGAACGTTTCGGCAAACACGGACCGGAAGGCCATCGACGACCTGTTTCTGAAGGCGCAACAGAGCATGCCGACTCCCGGTACGCGCTGACCGCTGCCGATTCAATCCTGCCCGCCGACCGGTCCTCAACGCTGCAGGATTGCCGCAGGCCGCCGTTTCAGGTGGCGCGCCGGCACGAGGCAACGACGAACGTGAACAGCTGCTCGACGCTGGCGCCAACGTCCTGCGTCTCGGTGTCGACCGCGATGTCGGGCTTCGCCGGCGCCTCGTAGGGCGCGTCGACGCCCGTAAAATCCTTCAGCATCCCGGCGCGGGCCTTTCGGTAATGCCCCTTCGGGTCGCGGCTCTCGCATGTCGCGAGCCCCGAATTGACGTGCACTTCCAGGAAGCATCGCTCCCCGGCAGCGGCGCGAGCCTGCAGGCGGTCTTCGCGATACGGCGAAATGAATGCCGTGATGCAGATGATCCCCGCATCGGCGAACAGCGCCGCGACTTCGCCGATGCGCCGGATGTTTTCCTGCCGGTCCCGCGGCGAGAAGCCGAGGTCGGTGTTGAGTCCCCGCCGTACGTTGTCTCCGTCGAGCGTGTACGCCTGCCAGCCGAGGTCGAACAGCCGCCGCTCCAGCGCCATGGCGAGAGTGGACTTGCCCGAACTCGGCAATCCGGTCAGCCAGACGACGGCGCCGACATGCCCGGTGTGCCCCGCGCGCTCGGCAGCGGTCACGTGGTGCGAAACGGCGACGAGGTTGCCTGCCACGGACGTCGGCGGATTCGGGGACGACTTGTCGTGTGAACGCATCGGTGCGCCTGCAATGACGGTGGCCGCATATTATCAGCGCCCACGGAACCGTCGAAAACGAAGCGGGCGGCCGTGAGGCCGCCCGCCGCTCGAGCGAACGATTCCGTCGATCAATTGACGCCGTACTTCGCAAGCCACGCCAGCGTCCGCTTCCAGCCATCCTCCGAATCGACCTTGCGATAGTTGTCAGGCCGGAAGTCGGCGTGGAAGCCGTGGCCCGCTTCCGGGTACACGACGAGCTCCGAAGGCACGCCGGCGGCCTTCAGCGCGGCGAAGAATTTCTCGACGTCCGCGATCGGAACGCCGGCGTCCTTGGCGCCGTAGAGGCCCAGCACCGGGACCTTGAAGTCGCCCAGGCGATCGGTCACGTTTCGCGGCGTGAACTCGTTGGACGCGCCACCAACCGGGCCATACCACGACACCGCCGCCTTCAGTGCCGGATTGGACGACGTGTAGACGAGCGAGGTCCTGCCGCCGCGGCACATCCCCACAATGCCCATCCGCGAAAGGTCGCCCTTCGAGCTCGCGCGCGCGAACTCGACGGTCGCGTCGTAGTCCGCGATGAGCTCCGTGTCGTACTTGCCGTTCACGATCGGTCTGATCTCGGCCATGTCGGTCATCTTGGTGAGGTCGGCCTTGCGCGAGTAGAGGTCGGGCACGATCGCGTAGTACCCGACCTTCGCCAGCCGCCTGCAGATATCCTTGGTGTAATGATTGAGTCCGAATATTTCGGCGCAAACGAGAACCACGGGAAACGGGCCACCCTTCTGCGGAAAGGCGCGATACCCCCGGATGTCTCCCGACTTGGTCGGAATCGAGACATCGGCGCCTTCGATGCCCTCGACGTCGGTGGTGATGAGCTGCGCGGACGCGGGGGCCGAGACCGCCAGCGCTGCGCTTGCGCCGAGAGCCGACCAGATGAAGTCGCGGCGATCGATATTTCTCTCGGGAAGCATGCCCTTGATGTCCTGCTCGAGGTCGAGGCTCATTGGTCACTCCTGATTTCGTTAGGGGTGCGAAAAACCAATCCGGTGCAAACAGCGCTGGCGGCGCAGCATTCCCGCCGCCGGAGCATTGACGGAGAATCCGTCAGCTTTCGAATACGACGTGGCCGCCGACCAGCGTCGTCCGGACCCTGCCGGGAACCTCCAGCCCGAGGAAGGGCGTGTTCTTGCCCTGGCTCCGGAGCGCCGTTGCATCGACCACCCAGTGCGCCGCAGGGTCGAAAATGCAGACATCCGCAGGATGGCCCACCGCAAGATGTCCGGCATCGATACCGAGCACCGCGGCCGGGTGGACAGTGACGCGCCCAAGAGCGTCGGGCAAGGACACCTTGTCCGTCGCGGCCCATTTGAGCGTCAGCGGCAGCAGGAGCTCAAGCCCCGTCGCACCCGGCTCGCTTTCCGCGAACGGCAACTGCTTCGCGTCGTCGTCGACGGGAGCGTGGTCCGAGCAGACGGCATCGATCGTGCCATCGGCGAGACCGGCGCGCAGCGCGGCCCGGTCGCGCGTCCCGCGAAGCGGGGGGATGAGACGGCACTGGGCGTCGAACCAGCCGATGTCGACGTCGCACAGGTGCAGGTGATGCGCGGCGACGTCGCAGGTCAGCGGAAGCCCGTCGTTCTTCGCGGCGCGCATCATGGCAACACCTTCCGCCGTCGACAGGCGGGCGATGTGAACGCGAGCGCCGGTTTCGCGGACCAGCGCGAAGATGGTTGCCAGCGCGACGGTCTCGGCCGAGGAGGGAATCGCCTGGAGCCCGAGGCGCGTTGCGACTTCGCCATCGTGCGCGACCCCGTTCCGCGAGAGATACGGATCCTGCGGCCGCAGCCAGACTCGATGACCGAAGGTCGCGGCATATTGCATCGCGCGGAGCATTACCTGCGTGTCGACCAGGGACGCCTCCGCCTGTGAGAACGCGACGCAGCCGGCCTCCGCCAGCTCGCCCATCTCGGTCAGCTCCGCGCCCTTCAGGCCGACGGTGAGCGCGCCGACCGGGTGGACATGCGCCTGATTGAGCGATCGCGCGCGGTGCTTCAGCATCTCGACGAGACCGGGCTCGTCGAGCGGCGGATCCGTGTCCGGCGGGCACGCGAGGCACGTCACGCCCCCCGCCACCGCGGCGTACATTTCGGATTCGAGAGTGGCCTTGTATTCCAGTCCGGGTTCGCGCAGGCGCGCGGAGAGGTCGACGAGCCCGGGGGCCACGACGAGGTTTGCCGCGTCGATCACGCGATTGGCAACCCATCCGGCGGGAGCGTCGCCGATGGCGGCGACCTTGCCGGCGGCCACGAAGAGCGATGTCACGCGATCGACTCCGTTCTTCGGATCGATCAGTCGGCCGTTGCGGATCTCGATCTTCATTCAGTTGCCCGCCAGCATGCTCATCACCGCCATCCGCACCGCAATCCCGAAGGTGACCTGCGGCAGGATTACCGACCGCTCGCCATCGGCAACGGAGGAGTCGATCTCGATGCCGCGATTCATCGGACCCGGGTGCATGACGATCGCGTCGGGCTTGGCCAGTGCGAGCTTCTCCTGCGTGAGTCCGTAGTGCTTGAAATACTCGCCCGCGGACGGCAGCAGCGCGCCCTTCATCCGCTCGCTCTGCAGCCGAAGCATCACGACAACGTCGCACCCGGCGAGCCCGGTGCGCATGTCGTGATGGACGCGCACGCCCATCGACTGCACCGCGGTCGGGAGCAGCGTTTTCGGACCGATCGCGCGGACCTCCGGTGTGCCGAGAGTCGTGAGACCGTGAATCAGCGAGCGCGCGACCCGCGAATGCAGCACGTCGCCGACGATCGCCACGGTCAGCCTGCGAAAATCGCCCTTGTAATGCCGTATCGTGAAGAGATCGAGCAGTCCTTGCGTCGGGTGCGCGTGGCGACCGTCGCCGGCATTGATCACGCGGACATGCCCGCGTCCGGTGCGGTTCAGGTGCGCCGCGATCAGGTGCGGCGCGCCGGACTGGGAGTGACGCACGACGAACATGTCGGCATTCATCGCCACCAGGTTGTCGATGGTGTCGAGGAGCGTCTCGCCCTTGCTCGTCGACGAGGCGCCGATGTTGAGGTTGATGACGTCCGCGGAGAGTCGTTTCGCCGCGATCTCGAAGGTCGTCCGCGTTCGTGTCGAGTTCTCGAAGAACAGGTTGAACACCGAGCGCCCGCGCAAGAGCGGCACCTTCTTGACGTCGCGTTCGGAGATCGACGCGAAGGGAACCGCGGCATCGAGAATGCGGACGATGATCTCGGCGGGCAGGCCCTCCAGCGTGAGAAGATGGGCGAGCGAGCCGTCCGCCGCAAGCTGCGGGTTACGCATGCGCGGCACCCGGCGCGGTTTCGGTCGACAGCACGAGGCGACCGTCGCCGCCCCGCGACAGCACGACCGACACGTCGCGTGCGACCGCGAGCCGCGCGCCCGCCCACGTCGCCTCGATCGGCAGCTCGCGACCGCCCCGGTCCACGAGCACGGCCAGCTCGATCGTGGCCGGGCGTCCGTAGTCGAACAGCTCGTTGATTGCCGCGCGCACGCTGCGGCCGGTGTAGAGCACGTCGTCGACGAGCACGATCGCCGCTCCTTCGACCTCGAACGGGATTTCGCTCGTCCTCACGGCCGGCTTGAGTCCGGTCCGGTTGAAATCGTCGCGATAGAACGAGACGTCGATGTAGCCGACGGAATGGTCGCCCGGGAGCGCTTGCGCAAGTCGGTCGGCAAGCCATGCGCCGCCCGAATAGATACCGACAAATCGCGCATCGTGCGCAACTGCGCCGCTCATCCGCTCCACGAGCGCGGCGAACGTCTGCTCGGCATCAGGGAGCGTCACGGCGCCCTTCGCCACGGGTATCGTCGAGCCAGGATTGAAGGATCAGCTGCGCCGCGACCGCGTCGCGGGAACCCGTGCGCGCCGCGCCCCGGACTCCCGGCCTCGCGCAGCTGCGCGTCGGCGATCTGCGTCGTGTACCGCTCGTCGACGCGCATGACGGGCAATCGGAAGCGTCCCTCGAGCGCTCGCGCGAACCGCTCCGCCTGCGCCGTGATCGCGTGGGCGCTGCCATCCGCGTACAGCGGCCGGCCGACGACGAGCGTCTGCGGCTGCCATTCCGAAACCAGCGCGCCGATGGCGGCAAACCGCTCGCTGTTCGATTCGCCTCGAATCGTGGTGAGCGGATTGGCCACGCGCACCAGCGTGTTGCCGATGGCGACCCCGATCTTGCGCGCGCCGAAATCGAACGCCAGCACCGTGCCGGTGTCCACGCGAGTTGCGGCAACCACGTGTCACGCGTGCCCGACGGCGTCGGACAGTCGGGAGAAATCGATTCCCAGGAGCCGCATGGCCGCCGGCAGACGTGCTTCGACCGGCGTCTCGAACAGGACGCCGGCGTCGGCCTCGACGGTGAGCCATGCGTTTTGCGCGATCTCCTGCTCGAGCTGGCCGGCCGACCATCCGGCGTAGCCCAGCGACACCAGGACGCTCGTCGGCCCTTCGCCGCGAGCCACTGCCTCGAGAACGTCCTTCGACGTCGTGAGACCAATGTCGTCGCTGATCGCGAGCGTCGACTGCCAGTTGCCGAGCGGACGATGAAGCACGAAGCCGCGGTCGACCTGGACCGGGCCGCCGAAGTGCACGGGAGTATTGCCGAACTCGGCGCTCTCCAGCGGCACGTCGATCTGCTCGAACAGCGTCGCCAGCACCATGTCGGTCGGTTTGTTGACGACGATACCGAGCGCGCCGTCCTTGTTGTGCTCGCACACGAACGTCAGCGTGTGCGCAAAATTGGGGTCGGCCATCGCCGGCATGGCGATCAGGAAGTGGTGCGTAAAGTTGGCGGTCGGACCGGCCATGGGTCGAATTGTAATCTCCGCTCCCCCGTCGCACAATTGGCGTCACTTCGTTCGGCCGAATCCCGCGCGCCGCGATGTCCACCATGCCCGATTTTCACCGCCCTGGCCGCACGTTCGAGACGGCGTTGCTGTCGCTCCTGATGCTGGCCGCGACCTGCGCACCGGTTGCGGCGGGGATCGTCGTCATGCACGGCCCCGCGGAGGAAACCAGCGCCGTCCTGTGGATTCAGACGGAGATCCCGTCCCGCGTCGTGGTCACGTGGCGCCCCGAAGGCGAGGCGGCGGAACGCAGCGCAGAGTTCATCTCCGCCGCGTCTGCGGACAACGTCGTCGTCGCCCGGCTCGCCGGATTGCGACCGGGCGCTGCGACCGAATATCGGGTCGAGGCCGGCGCGGATTCCCGCGGCGGCACGATCCGCTCGGAGCCACATTGGTCGAATTCCGTCGATGCGAGCGAGATCACGATCGCCATCGGCTCGTGCTTCTTTCTCGCCGATCCCGGTCCGCGATGGCCCGGCGGCGACTACGGCGGCGGCTTCGGCATCTTCGACGCCATCGCCGCGTCCCGGCCCGACGTCATGCTGTGGCTCGGCGACAACCTTTATCTGCAACCGCCCGATTTCTACGACCCGGAATCGATGGCCGCACGCTACCGCCGCCAGCGCGCATTTCCGCCGCTGCAGAATTTGCTGACCGCGACCTCGCATCTCGCGATCTGGGACGATCACGACTACGGCCCCAACGATTCGGACGCATCGTACCGGCTCAAGAAGGCGACACTCAAGCTCTTCCAGCGCTACTGGCCCAGCGCCTCTCACGCGCGTCCCGACGTGCCGGGCACCTTCGCCTCCGCGCGCCATGGCGACGTGCTGTTCTTCCTGCTCGACGACCGCTATTACCGTTCGCCCAATCGCGCGCCCGACGGGCCGGAGAAGACCATGTTCGGCGCGCGCCAGCTCGAGTGGCTGAAAGAGGCCCTCGTCGCCGCTCCGCGTTCCGCGATCAAGATAGTCGCGGGCGGCAGCCAGTTCTGGAATCGCTCGACGCGCTTCGAAGGCTGGCACCACTTCGCCACCGAGCGGACCGCATTCGCCGACTGGCTCGTTCGCCAGCGCATCGAGGGTCTCGTCTTTGTCTCCGGCGACCGGCATTTCGGCGAACTGCTGAAGGTCGAGCGTGCCGGCGCGTATCCATTGCACGAATTCACGTCGAGCCCGCTGACGTCGCGGCCGCCGGCGCGGATCGACGCGGCCGATCGCGACAATCCCGACGTCGTGCCGGGGACGCTCGTCGCCAAGCGCCAATTCGGCCTCATCCGGGTCTCCGGGCCGGGCGACAACCGCCGGATCGCCATGGAGGCACGCGATACGGAGGGTTCCCTGTTGTGGCGCCAGGAGGTCGATTCGGCGAGCCTGCGGTTCCCGCGCGACGCGCAAGGGGCGCCATGACCGGTCCCAGCCACGGACGGGCGCTCGTCTGGTTTCGCCGCGATCTGCGCGACTTCGACAACACGGCCCTGCACCACGCGCTCACGGAAGCGCGCGAGGTGTTCTGTGTCTTCGTTTTCGATCGCGAAATCCTCGACGCGCTGGCGTCGCGCCGGGATCGTCGCGTCGAATTCATCCGCGACAGCGTGGTGGAACTCGATGCCGCCTTGCGGGCGCGCGGCGGCGGCCTGATCGTGCGCCACGCGTACGCACGCGACGAAATTCCCCGTCTCGCCGCCGCACTCGGGGTTAGCGCCGTGTACGCCAATCGCGACTACGAGCCCGCCGCTCGCGAACGCGACGCTGCCGTCGCGCACGCGCTCGACGCCAGCGGAGTCGCATGGCACACATTCAAGGATCAGGTGATCTTCGAGGGCGACGAGATCCGCTCGCAGGGCGGCCTCCCGTTTCGCGTGTTCACGCCGTATCGGAACGCATGGCTGAAGGCGCTGACGCCGCGGCACCTGGAAGTTCGCTCGGTCGAGGAGCGCAGCCGGCTCGCTGGCGCAGCCGCCCGAGGGGCAAGGCAACGGCGTCCCGACACTCGAGGAAATCGGATTCGAGCGCACGAATCTCGCCGCACTCAAGGTGACGCCGGGAATGCGCGGCGGCGCAGCCCTGTTTGCCGATTTCCGCGGGCGAATCGATGCCTATCGCGCCGCACGCGATTTCCCGGCGATCAAGGGTCCGTCGTACCTGTCGGTCCACCTGCGTTTCGGCACCGTGTCGATTCGCGAGCTGGTTGCGTTCGCGCATTCGCGGTCGCTGCTCCCCGGCGGCGACGGCGCCGCGACATGGCTTTCGGAGCTCGTCTGGCGCGAGTTCTACGCGCAGATTCTCTGGCATCACCCACACGTCGTCGCACGCGCGTTCAAGCCGGAGTACGACGCGCTTGCCTTTCCGAATGACCCCGCCCACCTTGCGGCTTGGTGCGACGGGAAGACCGGTTACCCGATCGTCGACGCCGCCATGCGGCAGCTCAATGCAACGGGCTACATGCACAACCGGCTGCGGATGATCGCGGCGTCCTTCCTCGTCAAGGATCTCCTCGTCGACTGGCGGCTGGGCGAGCGCCGCTTCGCCACCACGCTGATCGACTACGACCTCGCCTCGAACAACGGGGGCTGGCAGTGGGCCGCGTCGACCGGGTGCGACGCGCAGCCGTATTTCCGCATTTTCAATCCGGTGACGCAGTCCGAGCGATTCGACCCGGACGGGGCGTTCATCCGGCGCTATGTGCCGGAGCTCGCGGCGCTCGACCGCCGCGAAATCCATGCGCCGTGGCGCGCGTCGCCCGAGACCCTGCGATCCAGAGGAATCACGATCGGACGCGACTACCCGGCACCGATCGTCGACCACGCGACCGCGCGGCAGAAGGCGCTGGCGTTGTTCAAAACGGCGAAATCCGCGTAGCTCCAGCCCGTGATGGCGAAATCCTGTCCCAGTCGCCGATGGCCACCGCATTCCGATGCGGTGGGCGATCTCGATTTCGTTCGCGGTGGCCGCGTGGTCGGCTGCGTTCTCCTCGGATGCGGTGGAAACCACGTCTCCGACGACGATCCAGCTCGATCCCTTCGCGCAGGCGACGCGCGGCTTCGACGGATGCCCGATGTCCTCGCCGACGCTCGTCACCCCGGAAGAGATGCGCGTCATCGCGCACGAGCGCGCGGAGCGGGGGACGTACTGCGCGCTGGAAGGCCGGTGCGAGCCGGGCGGCGCCTATCGGCGCGACCCTGAAGTGAACGAACGGGTCCGCGCCGCAGTCGCGCAGGACCAGGCGTTTCGCCCGGACGTCGGTCGCCGTCGCCACGACCCGCCGGTTTGTTACGCTGACCGGCTGCGTGCGCTCACGGGCGCAGCGCCGCGCGCTGGTCGCGTTCGTGGCGTCGCAACCGGGCGTCGACCGCGTGTTCGACGAAACCCGCGTTGGCCTGCCGGCCGCTCGATCGCACGATGTTCCTGCTCACTGAGCCGCGCTCCGGCCCGCGGGCGCGCCGTCAGTCCTCTTCGTGCTTGCGCGACTTCTTGAACTCCGTCGCGAGCTGGTGCTGCAAAGGCGGTGGCGCCGGCTCGTAGTGCGACAGCTGCATCGACCACGAGCCGTGCCCGCCGGTCACGGATTTCAGACGCGCCGAATAGCCCTCGAGCTCGACCAGCGGCGCCAATCCGTTGATCGCGATCACGCCGGGCTGCAAGCCGTTCGTGCCGGTCACCTGCCCACGCCGGGACGACAGGTCGCCGGCGATGTCCCCCGTGTTGCCCTCGGGACAGATGATCTCGACGCTGACGATGGGCTCCAGCACGATCGGACGCGCCTTCTCGATCGCGTCGAGAAACGCCTTCTTGCCGGCGGACACGAACGCGACTTCCTTCGAGTCGACCGGGTGGTGCTTGCCGTCATGTACCACGACGCGCACGTCCTGCAGCGGAAAGCCCGCTATCGCGCCGGTGCCGAGCACCTGCTCGACGCCTTTCTGCACCGCCGGCATGAACTGGTGCGGGATGACGCCACCTTTGGTCGCGTCGACGAACTCGAAGCCGGCGCCGCGCTCGCGCGGCTCCACCCGCAGCGACACCTCGCCGAACTGGCCCGCACCGCCGGTCTGCTTCTTGTGCCGGTGGAAGCCTTCGGCCTGCGCCGTGATCGTCTCGCGATACGGGATCCGCGGAGGGCGCGTGTCGATCTCGAGCTTGAACTGCGCGGACATCCGCTCGAGGATCGAACGAAGGTGGAGGTCGCCCAGCGCGCGCAACACGGTCTCGTTGGTCGTGGCGTCGTGCTCCACGACGATCGTCGGATCCTCGGCGATCATCCGGTGCAGGACGTCCGAAATGCGCTGCTCGTCGCCGCGCTTCTTCGGCGTAATGGCCACGCCGTGCATCGGCACCGGGAATTCGAGCGGCCGCATGTGAATGTTGTCCTCGTCGTGCGAATCGTGGAGCACGCAATCGAACTCGATTTCGTCGACCTTCGCCACCGCCGCGATGTCGCCCGGGACGGCGCGGTCGATCTCGATGCTCTTGCCTCCCTGCAGCAGGAAGAGATGCCCCACCTTGAACGGCTTGCGGCCGTCGCCGATGAAAAGCTGCGTATCCCTGGTCACGGTCCCCTGGTGGACGCGGAAAACGCCGAGCTTGCCTACGAACGGGTCGACGACGACCTTGAAGACGTGCGCGAGTACATGCTTCTTCGCGTCGGGCTCCGACCGGAATTCCTGTGCAGAGTCGCCCTCCCCCTTGAAGAACAGCGGCGGATTGCCTTCGGTCGGGTTCGGCGCGAGCTTGACCAGCACATCCAGCAGTTCGCCAACCCCGGCCCCGGTCCTCGCCGAGACGAAGCAGACCGGAACGAGATGGCCTTCGCGCAGCGCCTTCTCGAAGGGGGCATGCAGCTGATCGGGCGCTATCTCACCCTGCTCGAGGTAGAGCGACATCAGCTCCTCGTCGACCTCCACGACCTGGTCGACGAGCGCGCGGTGCGCGTCGGCAACCGACGAGAAATCGGACTCGCCGTCGGGGTTGAAGAAGCAGTCGACGACCTTCGTTCCGCCGCCGGCCGGCAGGTTGATCGGCAGGCACTCCTTGCCGAACGCGGCCTGGATCGCCGTCAGCACACGCGGCAGATCGACGTTCTCGGCGTCGATCTTGTTGACGATGACGATGCGGCATAGTCGCCGCTTGCCCGCCCAGTCCATCATGCGCGACGCGATCATTTCGAGTCCCGATTGCGCGCTCACGACGACTGCGGCGGTTTCGACCGCGTCCAGGGCGCCAATCGCCTGCCCGATGAAATCCGGAAAGCCCGGAGTGTCGACGAGATGGATTCGCGTGTCCGGCGTGTCGACGTGGAGCACCGACGCGCGCAGCGAATGGTGCCAGGTCTTTTCGAGGGGATCGAAGTCCGCGACCGTTGTGCCGCGCTCGACCGCCCCCGCTTCCTTGATCATGCCGGAGGCAAGCAGAAGCGCCTCGGCCAGCGTCGTCTTGCCCGCTCCGCCCTGGCCGACGAGTGCGACCGTGCGGATATTTTCGGTGGCGTAATGCGCCATGCGTCCCCCCTCCTATCGTTCCGGTGAATTATACCGGGGTCCCCCGTGACGCCCTTTCGGCCTGCCCGGACCCGCTCCGACGGCAAAAACCGGGCGAAATATCGCGAAAACGATTCGCGCGCAATCCGATTTCGCAAACATTTCGTTTTCCGCGCCGACACGAGGTCCGGTCCGCGTGCTGTCGCACATTGCTTACGAACTGCTGACGATTTGCTTGCGATTTGCTGACGACTGCATGAGAAGTGTTCGAAAACGGCAACACGGAGGAAATCATGGGTCAGGACATCGCCGTTCATTGATCCACGTCAGGAATCGAATCGACGGCGCACCTATTCTCGAAACGCGCGGCAGTCGCTAATCCGGCACCACGTAGGTGAGTGCGTATGTGCCGCTGTCGCCACGAGCAAACAGGAGTGTCTATGGAGCGTCGCGCAGTGAAGGGATTCGGGAGCGGTGGAACGTTGGCGATGCTGCTTTGTGCATTGCTGTCGAGCCCGGCGAACGCCGTGCCGTCGTTCGCGCGCCAGACGGGGCAGGAATGCCCTGCCTGCCACGTAAGCTGGCCCGAACTCACGCCTTACGGACGGTACTTCAAGCTCACCGGATACACGATCGGCAAGGCGGCCATTACATCGGAAGGCCTCCAGTACTCGCCTCTTGCGGTGATGGCGCAGGCTTCGGTCACCAACACCCGGAAGAACACGACGGTGGATCCGGAGACCGGCGAGACCGCGCCCGTGACCCAGCGCAACAACAGCGGCGTCTTTTCCGGTGGAAGCGTGTTTCTCGCAGGCAAGGTGAGTGACTACGTGGGCGGGTTCATCCAATGGACCTACGACAATCTCGCGACCGTGACGGATGGAACGCTCGGGGGGCACAGCAGCGTAGACAACATCGATTTGCGCGGCGCGTTCAAATATTCGCCGGCCGGTGCGGGCGAGCCGGAGTGGGTCTTCGGCGTGACGCTCAACAACAACCCCACCGTCCAGGACCCCTGGAACAGCACACCGGCATGGGGATATCCGTATACGACACCGCCGCTCGCGAACACGCCCGCCGCGGCGACGATCATCGACGGCGGTCTTGCACAGCAAGTCGTCGGGCTGGGTGCATACGCTTGGTGGCAAAAGACGATCTACGCCGAATTTGCGGGCTACCGCACGGCGAACGTCGCGGGCGACCTGTTCCGGTTGGGACTGCCGATCAATACCCCGGGAGGTGTATTCCGGGTCAACAATTTCAATCCGTATTGGCGATTGGCGTACACGCACGACTGGGGCCCGAACTCGATCATGGTGGGCACCTACGGCATGGTCGCCAACGTCTTTCCCGACAACCTCGATACGACTACGCCTACCGACCGCTACCAGGATGTAGCGCTCGATGCGCAATATCAATTCATTTCGGACGAGCACACGTTCACCGCGCAGACGACCTACATTTGGGAAAAGCAGAAATACAATGCAAGTTACCCCGCTGTCCAGGCGACCGGCGCGGGCTACGGCGCGGGCCCGACGCCTGACAATGCGACCGCTTTGGCATCAGCACGTCGCCGGACTTTCCGATCCTGGCGGCTCAGCGCGAGAGCTATCTGGAGGCGCAAATCGATGCGTTCCGTGCGCATACGCGCGCCGAGAAAGACGCCCACGACATCATGTGGGGCATTGCCGGCAACCTCGATCCCGCCATCATCAAGGGGATTGCGCAGTATTACGCGGCGCAGCCGCCGGCCGCGGGCCGGGTGCAAGATCCCGCGGCGGTAACCCTCGGCAAGGAAGTCTTTGACAAGGGCGTGCCTGCGCGCGGAATTCCCGCCTGCGCCACGTGCCACGGACCCGACGCGCAGGGTCAATCCATATTCCCGCGGCTCGCGGGACAGCACGCGAGCTATGTCGTCAAACAGCTCAACTACATTCAGTCGCTCGTTCGTGCGGCGCCCGTGATGCACGGCATCGTCAAGGACCTCACGCCCGCCGAAATTCAGGCGGTCGCCGCGTACGTCCAGTCGAAATAACGGCAAGCTAACCGCTGCGTAACCGGCCGCGGGAGGGAGCACGGTCGATTCCGTGGCGTCCCTGGAGGAGGAGTGCGGAAAGCGCGGACTTGCGGCCCGCGTCGCGGGCGCGTGGGTTACAGCGACAGCGCCAGCATTTCGCGGAGGTTCCGCAATAATTCGTCTTCCTGATACGGCTTGCCGAGGTAGAGGTCCACGCCGAGCTCCTTGGCGCGGTTGCGATGCTTCTCCGCGGTTCGCGACGTGATCATGATGATCGGGATGTGCGCGTGCCTGGGTTCGTTCTTGATCGTCTTCGTGAACTCGAAGCCGTCCATCCGCGGCATCTCGATGTCGAGCAGGATGACGTCGGGAATTCTGTCGTTGAGGAGCTCGAGGGCGTCGATGCCGTCGCGCGCCGTCAGCACGTCGAAGCCGGCGCGCACCAGGGTTCGGCTGGTGATCTTGCGCACCGTCAGCGAGTCGTCGACGATCATCACGAGCGGCGGTCCCGCTTCCGTCGGCGCCGGAGCGGTCCTGCCCGTCAATTTCGGCGCCATCCGCTCTTCGTTAGGGTCGAACACCGGCACGTCCGGGCGCTGCGCGAGCTGCACCGGGTTGATGATCAGCACGATCTCTCCGCTGCCCAGAACGGTCGCGCCCGCGATGCCGGAGACGCGCGCGAGCTGGGGCCCGATGTTCTTCACCACGACTTCCTGGTTGCCCACCATTTCGTCGACGTGGATGGCGGCGACGTTCTGGCCTGCGCGCAGCAGCAGGACCGGATTGTAGCGGCTGGTCTCGGGATTGTGATGGGAGTCACCCAGCAGGCGCGGCAGGTAATGGAACGGATAGGTCTTGCCCTGCCATTCGACCTGGCGCGCGACGTACAGGTTGACCAGGGCCTCGGCCTTGATCTGCTGCACCTGCTCGACCATCGGCGAAGGCAGCGCCCAGAGCCTTCCGCCTGCACGCACCAGCACCGCCTGCGCCACGGCGAGCGTGAGCGGCAGGTAGAGGAGGAACGTCGTGCCACGGCCCGGCTGCGTCGTCACCTCGACGCGGCCGCCCAGCGCTGCGATCTCGGCACGCACCACGTCCATTCCGATTCCGCGACCGGAGAGCTGCGTGACCTTGGCGGCCGTCGTGAATCCCGGCTGAAAGATGAACTCGATCAGCTGCGCGTCGGTCGGCGTGGCGTCGGCGGCAATGCGTCCTTGCGCAACAGCGCGTGCGCGAATCTGGTCGAGGCCGATTCCGGCGCCGTCGTCGACCAGCTCGATCGCGATTTCATTGCCGACCTGGCGCACCGTCAGCGTAATCTCGCCGGTTTCCGCCTTGCCGGCCGCCGCGCGCACGGCGCGCGACTCGATGCCGTGATCGAGCGCATTGCGAAGCAGGTGCTCGAGCGGTCCGACCAGCTTCTCCAGCACCGAGCGGTCGAGTTCCGTCTGGCCGCCGCGGATCTCGAGATTGGCGCGCTTGTCGAGCTCCTTCGCCGTCGCGCGCAGGATGCGGTACAGCCGCTCCGACACGCTGCCGAACGGCACGGTGCGAATCGAGAAGAGCTGCTGCTGCACGTCGCGCGAAAGCCGCGCCTGTGCGACCAGCGCAGCGTCGGCATCGTCCAGGTTCTTCAACAGCGACTGCTGGACCGTGGAGACGTCGTTGACACCCTCCGCGAGCGATCGGGTAAGTTCCTGGAATCGCGTGTAACGGTCGAATTCGAGCGGATCGAATCCCTCGGCGGACTCGCCCGCGAGGCTCATCCGCGACTGGATCTGCGATTCGCCCTGAATTTCTATCTCGCGCACCTGCGAGCGCAGCCGGATCACGCTGCCCGTCAGCTCCAGCAGGTTCGCCTTGAGCGAGCGCAACTCGCCCTCGACGCGGGCGCGGGCGATCGCCACCTCGCCCGCTTCGTTGACGAGGCGGTCGATCATGTCGGCACGGACGCGCAACTGCGCGCGCTGGCCGGCGTCGGCTTCGGCATGCGCAGGCGGGGGTGCCGCGGCGGGCGGTGCCGCGGGCGCCATCGACGGCCGAGGAACGACGATCGGCTTGACCGTCGACGCCGGCGGCGGAATGTCCGCCGCGCGCGCGCGCGCCGGTTCCGCTGGCGGCGCGACTTCCACCACTTCGGCAGGACGCGTCGCTACCGACTCGATGTCCTCCGCTGCCCAGGGCAACGGAACGTTGAACTTGCCTTCGCGCAGCGCCTCGAGCACGAAAGCGATGCGATCGAGATCGTCATCGAGCGCATCGAAGAGGTCGGGCGTCGCCGTCACGGCGACACCGCCGACGTCGAGACGCGATTCCATGAGGTGCGTGAGCTCGCCCAGCCGCATCGCGCCGGCCATCCGTGCGCTGCCCTTGAACGTGTGCAGCGTGCGGCGCAGCTGGCGCGAGCTTTCGACGTCCGCGGGCCGGCGGCGCCACGCGCGGACCTGCTCGCCCGCCTGCGGAAAGAGCTCGGCCGCCTCCTCGAGAAAGATCGGCAGCACGTCCTGGTCCACTTCGTCGCGAAGGTCCGCCACCGGGTCTCGAACGGGCTCGGGCAGCCGAACCTCCGGCTCCACGGACGGCGTCGGCAGCACGTGCACGGGCCGCTCCGAGGCGGCAGCGGCGCCATCCGCGGGCGCATCCGCCGTCACGGCGGCGGCATTCGCGCTTCCGCTCGGCACCGCGGAATTGATGATCTCGGGCGGCGGCGACGGGACCGCGACCGGTCCGCGTGCGCGCGCCTCGTCGTGCTCGTCGCGCGCTGCCTCGTCTTCCGCCTGCGATTCGGCATCGGCGAGCGCCGGCGCCACGTCCACCTCCTGGCGCAATCCCTCCAGCTCGCGCTGGATGTCGGACGCCTCCGCAGCGTCGGCTGCGGTGAAGCCTGCGCGATCGTGTACGCGGCCGACAAAAGCGCGAAGCCCTTCCACCGCGCGCGCCAGTACGGGAAGCGCAGCGCTCGGCAGCGGCAGTTCACGCTGTTGCAGCACCAGCAGCGACTGTTCGAGCGACTTCGCCGCCGCCGCGATCAGCGGGAATCCGCCGGTGCGATGGATGCCGCACAACGTGTGACTGGCGCGCACCATCGCCGCGGACGGCCGCTGCCGCGCATCGAACTGCAGCACGTCGAGTTCGTGCGCGAGAGTGGCGAGGTGCTGGTGGGCTTCCTCGACCAGAATGCCGAACAGCGCCGCCGACAGAGTGACGTCGCCGACGGTGATCTCGTCCGTCACCGCGCCGTCGTCGCCGGCTTCGGCAACGGCGGTCTCCTCGAATGCCGGGCCGGCCGCATCCTGCGCGTCCGAACGCCACGGCCTCCGTTTCGATGTCTTCCAACGTGATTTCGTCGGGCGCGATCGGCGACATCAGCCAGGGCGTCGGCCTCGGCGATGGGCTCCCGAAGCGGCAACGCCGGCGCCGGCATCGGCTCCATCGCGAGAGTATCGACCAGCGGCGAAGCGCCGACCTCTGGCAATTCGATGAGCGGCATCTCGAGCGATACCGCTGCGTCGTGTTCGAGCGGCACCCGGGCGCGAGGCTCCGCCGCCGGTTCCGCGAGCGCAGCCGATGGCGCCTCGTCGCGCTCCGCGCGGGGGAAAGGCGGCGTCGACGTCAGCACTGATTCGCGACCCGCCGGAAGCTCGGATTCGACGGCGGTGATCGCGGCATACAAGGCGACCGGATCCGCGACCACGCGACCGGACGTCGAGAGGTCGACAACCCACGCGCGGAAGCTGCGTTCCGCCACCGTGATCATGTCGAGCACGAAGGGCGTGACGATGCGGTCTTCCTCGAGAAGCCGATTGAGGATTTTCTCGACCTTGTAGCCGACCTCTCCGAGATCGGTCAATCCGACCATGCGACCGCTGCCCTTCAGCGTGTGGAACTGCCGGCGCACGGTGCGCAGCGCCTCGCGGTCGCCGTGGTTCTCCGCCAGGATGGCGCGCTGGGCGGCGACGGTGTCGAGTACTTCGCGCGCTTCCGTGAGATAGATGTCGAGCAGCTCGGCGTCGAGGCCCTGGGCGTCGGTCTCGAGCAGCCGTTGCGTCTCCTCGGAAATTTCCGGGGCAGGCGCCGCGCCGCCGGCGGCGGCGATCGCGGAAACCGCCGCGTCGAGGGCGGCCGTTCCGCCCGCATCGAACTCGGTCAGCGCCGCGGCAGCCTGCGCCGTGAGATCGGTGTCGCTGATGAGCTCGGCGTCGTTGCGAAGGTCCTCGAGCCGCGCGCGAAGCTCGGCCCTGGCCGCGTCGTCCGCGGGAGCATCGCGTACTTCGGCAACCAGCGCCGGCAGGGCGCTGCGAAGTTCCTTGACCGCGGCCTCGACCGTGTCGCCACGGTCGTCGTCCTGCTTCTGCGGCGTCTCGCCGAGCCGCCTCGCAAGCAGCGGCGCGATCAGGCGCTCCCGCTCCGGACGCTGCTGCTCGACTGCCTCGACGTAGAAACCCAGGCCCGAAAGCGACTCCGCGAGGAGCTCGAGATCCTCGTTCGACACCGCCGTGTCCGGATTCGCGTAGGTGCCGATCTGCTCCTCGCAAAGGCCGAGCAGGCGCTCCGCGTCGTCGAGTCCCAGGATCTTGAGCGCGCCGCGGATCTGCTGGCTGTCCTTGCCGAGAGACGCGAGCTCGGCACGCTTCGCGCTGTCGCGGAAGAACGCGTCGAGCACCTGTTCCATGTGGCGAAGGTTCGCCTGTATTTCGCGGCTCACCTGGGCGAGCAGCAGGCGCTCCTGCGCCCGCTTCGACATCTCGTCCAGCAGCGGCGCCGCCGCCGCGCCCGTCATCGGGCGCGCGGTCCGCGCGGCGTCGAGGCGCGACAGCATCGTCTCGACCTGCTTCGGGAATTCCGTTGTGAGGTTCGCGTAATTTTCGAGCGCGCTCTCGGCCAGAAGCATGCCGGTCGCGTATTCCATCGCCAGCGTCTCGGGAATGGCATTCGGCATCTTGTTGAGCCGTTCGACCAATCCCGCCGTCAGCTTCATCAGCGCGCCGTTGCCGACTTCCGCAACATGCTTGTGGACGGTCGCCAGCGTCTGCTTCAGCTTCGGCAGGTTTTCCGCGCGACCGGAGGCAAACTTGAGCCAGGCGTCCTTCGCGGAGACGAGCGACTCGCGGGCATCGCGCAGGAGCGGCTGGATCCGCACGAGATCGGCGTTCAGCACCTCGGCCGACGGAATGAAGCCCGACAGCTTGAAGCCCTTCTGCACCGCCTGCACGGACGGCACCACCGGCGCGCTGATCGCAACGTAGTAGAGAACCTCCCGCCGCAGCCGGTCGGCGACCTTGGAAGAACCTTCGACGACGCGGCGAATCTGCAGGTCGATGCGCGCTGCGAGCTGCTTGACGCCGAATCCCGATTCAAGGCCGCGCTCGACAAGAGCGTCGAGCAGCGCGCCGACGGTCCACCAGAATGCGCGCAGATTGGGTTGCGTCGTCGCGCTCTCGATGCCCGCGACCGCGTCGCGCATCGTCTTGGCGCCCTCCCCATCGTCGGCGCTGCGCAGCCATGACAGCAGTCCGCGCTGGTAGAGGCGGCGCTGTTTCACCATGTACGACGGGAGCTTGGCGGCCGGAATCACCTGCGCGGTGCCGAGGTTCGGCGCCCGCGGCCCGAGATCCGGGTAGAAAAGGTCCGTCGGCGACGCGGCCTTCACGCCGCGCCCGCGCTGCATCGCCTCGTACTCCGGAAAGAGCTTGAGCGGGATCGGCACCGCGCCGTTCACGAGCTCATCGAGGAAGATCCGCAGCTTCTTGCAGGCGCGTTCTATCGCCTCGCACACTTCAGGCGCCTCGGCCTCGGGGAGTTCCTCGAGCCTTGACAGCTGCCGCTCGACCTCGTCGGTGAAGGCGACGACGGCGTCGAGCCCCACCATCTGGATGGCGCCCGCGGCCTGGTGGATGTGCGTGCGCGCGTGCTTGAGCGCCGCCGGGTCCATGCCCGCAGCGCGAAAGGCGACCAGCGACTCCAGGCCGCGTGTCAGCGCCTGGTCGATCTCGCCCTGGACCCAGGACAGCGGGCCCAGGTCGAATTCGGTTGCGGAGTCAGTGGCCACGTTCGTTTCGTCCAATCCCGATCGTCTGAGCAAGAACCGCGCCTGCCCTTGCCGGGCGTGGCCGGGCGCCGGGCTTCCGCGTCAGGCGAGTCTTGGCGGCGGCTAGACCTTGAACCCCGCCACCGAGCTGCGCAATTCGGCGGCGAGCCGCGTCAGCTGGCCGATCGAAACGTTGGTCTGCTTCGTGCCCTCGGTCGTTTCCTCGGTGATCTTGAGGATGCCCTGCATCCCGTGCGTGACGTCCGACACCGAGGCCGATTGCTTCTGCGTCTGCGCCGAAATGCTGCCGATCAGCTCGGCGAGCTCGCGCGACACCTTGCGGATTTCCTCGAGCGCCTGGCCCGCGGCGTCCGAGAGTTTCGTTCCCTCGACCACGCCCACCGTCGATTTCTCCATGGCGGCCACCGCGTCCTGCGTATCCGCCTGAATGGTCTTCACGATCGCCTCGATCTGCTTCGTCGCCTCGCCGGAGCGCTCGGCGAGGCGCTGCACTTCCTCGGCCACCACCGTGAACCCGCGGCCCGCCTCGCCGGCGGATGCCGCCTGGATCGCCGCGTTGAGCGCCAGCACGTTGGTCTGCTCGGTGATGTCGGAGATCAGCTCCACGATTTCGCCGATTTCGAGCGACGACTCGCCAAGGCGCTTGATCCGCTTCGACGTGTCCTGGATCTGGGTGCGGATTTCGTTCATGCCGGATATCTGGTTCTGCACGGCGCGGCCGCCCTTTTCCGCGGCGGCCAGCGACTGCTGGGCAACACGGGCGGACTGCACGGCACTCTGCGACACCTCGCTGATCGACTGCGCCATTTGGAGCACCGACGACGACGCCTGCTGGATCTCCTTGTTCTGCCGCTGCGAAGCCTCGTACAGGCGGTTCGAGATCGCCTGCGCGTCCTGCGTCGCCTTGGCCACCTGGTCGGTCGCGGAGTTTATGCCCTTGACCAGGGTGCGCAGTTCCTCGATCGTGAAGTTGATCGAGTCGGCGATGGCGCCGGTCACGTCTTCGGTCACCGACGCCTGCACGGTCAGGTCGCCGTCGGCCAGGTTGCCCATTTCGTTCAGCAACCGAAGAATCGCCTCCTGGTTCCGCTTGTTCTCGCCCTCGCTTTCCGCCGCGCGGATGCGCGCATCGTCGAGGAAGACCTTGCCGAGCAGCACCAGGAAGACGAGCCCGAGGACCACGAAGACCACGGCTGCCCACAACGCCCCGCGCGAACGCGCGCCGGACTCGAACTGCTGCGCGAGCTTGGTCGTGTCGCCGAGCAGCGATTCGGAGTCGGTGTCGATGCCGCGGGCGGCCTGCTTGGCCGACACCAGGCGATTCATGTTCTGCAGGATCGCCGCGACGCCCTGGTCGTACACCACGAAGCGCTTCTGCAGCTCGACGAGCGTCGCGCGCGCCTCCTCGTTGCGCACGCCGGAGAGGCGCAGCGCGTCGCTGCCCTTGAGGAGACCGTTCAGGATCTCGCGGAACGTCCCGGCATCCTTGCCGAGCAGGAACGCGACTTCGGGATCGATTTCCTCGGACGACGCGAGCGCGTTCGCATTCTTCGCAATGCGCTGCGACAGCACGGCAAGCTGATTCGCGTATTCGATCTCGCGCAGCGAGCCCCCGCCCTGCCCCACCTGCTGGACCGCCTGCTGCGCAAGCTCGAGAATGGTGTTGTTGCCGGACGAGATGTTCTCCAGCCCCTTCGCCAGCGTCGTGAGGCTCTGCTGGTTCTCGAGCACGCGCCCGGCGTTGACGTCGACCCGGTCCCATCGCCCTTTGATCTCCGTCAGGAGTTTCGTCACGGCGTCGTCCGACGGCGCGTCGAGGGTTACGCCCCTCACCGTGCCGCCGTTCTGGAGCGCCTCGAGGTCCGCCTTGAAGCGGTCGCGGCTGTCCTTCAGGACGGGGAACGCCGAAAGCCTGGCCCTGCGACGCGAGCGCCGTGGCGCGCGAGAGGCGCTGCGAGAGCATCTGCATTTCAGTCGACGTGGATACGGCGGCCGCGCCCTGCGAGGTGAGGCGGCCGTCGAGGAACAGCATCATCGCGGCGAGCACGAGAAACGTCAGCAGCAGAACGCCCAGCACCTGGAACTGACGGACGATCGGGAGGTGCCCGATCACGGGCAGGCGCCTCGGCATCCGCATCTCGGAGGTCGCCGAACGCAGTTGCTCCATGATCGACACGGAGGCGAGAGGGTCGTATCCCGGCTGCGACGCGCGCACCTGCGTGGTCGGCATGTCGAGGTCGGCGGCGGGAGCCCCCTTGTCGGCGCCGAACATCTTCGGCAGTTTGAGTGAAATGGCCATGCGTCCTCCGATCGGCGCGCCGCGCGTGCCGGTGCCTTCTGCTAGAGTCCCACGCGCAGGAACCCGGGGTCCTGCGCGAGCCGCGCCAGGTCGATTTCCTGCCAGGCGCCGCCTTCGGCATCCATCCAGCGTTGCCCGTACCATTCCGGCACGTCGGTGGGCGGCGATGCCGGGGCGAGTTCGGCGAGGTTGCGCAGGCCCAGCACGCGCTGCACGACGATGCCCGCCTTGAGTTCGCCGGCCCGCGGACCGAAGACGACGAGGCGACTCTGTCCGGCGATGGCCCCGAGGCTCGCCTCGCGCCCGAGAAAGGCGCCGAAATCGATGACGCTGTACAGGTTCCCGCGGATGTTGGCGATGCCGACAAACCACGGCTGCGTCAGCGGAACGCCCGCGACCTGGGGCACGGTGATGACTTCGCCCGCATCGGCGAGGCGGATCAACCACTGCGCGCCACCGCAAGCGAGGCCCAATCGGGAGGACTCGACCTGCGCCGCCGTCTTGGTGGCGAGGCGGGACGCGAGTTCCTGCTGGAACGTGCGGAGGTCGACTTTCGCGGCGCGGGCCATAGAGGGGTTCCGTGGGTGCGAGGTCAGCCGAGCGCGGCGATCTTCAGCAGCAATTCGTCGCGGTTGACGGGCTTGACCACGTAGTCGCGCGCGCCCTGGCGCATGCCCCAGATCTTGTCGGTCTCCTGGCTCTTCGACGTGCACAGGATGATCGGGATGCTTCGCGTGTCGGCGTCGCGACTGATCGCACGCGTCGCCTGGAAGCCATTGAGGCCCGGCATGACGACGTCCATGAGGATGAGGTCGGGTCGTGCCTGCTTCGCCTTCAGGATCGCGTCTTCGCCGTTGTCGCTGGTGACGACCTCGTAGCCGGCCTTCGTCAGCAGGTCGTTCAGCACGTGCCGCTCAGTCGGCGAATCGTCGACGATGAGGATTTTCCTGATTGCCATGGTTCCTGCCTTCTTTCCTGCTTTGCCCGGTCCTCCACGCAGCGCGCGGAGGGCGCCGGCGCCCACTAGGCCGCCGCGGCGCGTTTCACGTGCGCGGCCACGGCTTTCAGCAGGCTTTCCTTGGTGAACGGCTTGGTCAGGTACTGGTCGGAGCCCACCATCCGCCCGCGCGCACGGTCGAACAGGCCGTCCTTGGAGGACAGCATGATCACGGGCGTGAGGTGGAACTTTGCGTTCTTCTTGATCAGGGCACAGGTTTGGTAGCCGTCGAGACGCGGCATCATGATGTCGACGAATACCAGGTCGGGCTGGTGGTCGGCGATCTTGGCGAGCGCGTCGAAACCATCCTCGGCGAGGATGACCGTGCAGCCCGCCTGCAGCAGGAATATCTCAGCGCTGCGGCGAATGGTGTTCGAATCGTCGATCACCATTACCTTGACGCCAGACAGCGTATTCTGCTCCGCCAACGCATTCTCCAATCCGCGCGCCCCGATCGGGGGGCGCCTCGATGACAACTGCAATCCTCGCGGGGCAAGTTTGCCACGCCGGGTGTCAGTTGCCTAGAGCATAAACCTTGCCTGAATCGGCTCCGGCGTGCCAATTGGCACCAATTTGCAACACCTGAGCAATTTTGCAGGGTCAAACGATGCCGCGTGGCGGCACCCCTTGCCCCGAAACGTCCGAATCCCCGTGCCGCGCGCAATGGCCGGTGGCGGTTGCGCGGCGCGCGACCGACGCCGAGTGAGCGTTTCCCCTCGTCCCGGCGCACGTCGGCAGGCCGGGTGACGCGGTCACCTGCCGAGGAACATCCGGTACGCGAGGTTCCCGGTCTCGTCGACGAAGTCGTAGCCAAGTCGGTCGAGAAATGTGCGGAATTGGCGCTTGTCGGCGGGCGGGACCTGCATGCCGACCAGAACCCGCCCGTAATCGGCGCCGTGATTGCGGTAGTGGAAGAGGCTGATGTTCCAGCCGCGGCTCATGCTGTTGAGGAACTGCATCAGCGCGCCCGGACGCTCCGGGAATTCGAACCGGTAGAGAATCTCGTGCTTCGCCGCCGGCGCATGGCCGCCGACCAGGTGGCGCACGTGAAGCTTGGCCATTTCGTTGTCCGTGAGGTCGGACGCCTCGATCCGGTGACGCTTCAGGTCGCCCAGCAGGCGCTCGGTTTCGTGCCGGCCAGCGACCTCGATGCCGACGAACAGGTGAGCGACACGCGAATCGGCATAGCGGTAGTTGAATTCGGTGACCGCCCGCTTGCCGAGCAGCCGGCAGAACGCGCGGAAGCTGCCCGGCCGCTCGGGAATCGTCACGGCGAGAATGGCCTCGCGCCGTTCGCCGAGCTCGGCACGCTCGGCGACGAAGCGCAACCGGTCGAAATTCATGTTGGCACCGCAGGCGATCGCGACGAACGTGCGGTCCCTCATGCGGTGGCGCTCGACCCAGGCCTTGACGCCGGCGATGGAGAGCGCGCCGGCCGGCTCGAGGATCGAGCGCGTGTCCTCGAACACGTCCTTCAGCGCGGCGCAGGTGGCGTCGGTGTCGACCAGCACCATGTCGTCGACGAGTTCGCGCGCAATGCGGAACGTCTCCGCACCGACCTGCTTCACGGCGACGCCATCGGCGAAGAGACCCACGTGCGACAGTTTGACCCGGCGCCCCGCCGCGAGCGATCGCGCCATGGCATCGGAATCGACCGGCTGCACGCCGATGATCCGGATTTCCGGCCGCACGCGCTTCACGTACGACGCGATGCCGCCGATGAGGCCGCCGCCGCCGACGGCGACGAAAATCGCGTCGATCGGCCCCTCGCACTGGCGGAGGATCTCCATGCCGATCGTGCCCTGACCCGCAATCACGTCGGGATCGTCGTAGGGGTGCACGAACGTCGCGCGCGAGCCTTTCTGCAGCGCGATCGCCTGGAGATAGGCGTCGCTGTACGAATCACCGTGCAGGACGACCTTCGCGCCGCGCGCCTCCACCGCAGCGATCTTGATGTGCGGCGTGGTGACCGGCATCACGATCGTCGCCTTGCAGCGAAGCTTCTGCGCGGCAAGCGCGACACCCTGCGCGTGGTTTCCCGCCGAGGCCGCGATGACCCCGCGCGCGCGCGCGGCCGCCGACAGGTGCGCCATCTTGTTGTAGGCGCCGCGCAGCTTGAACGAGAACACCGGCTGCTGATCCTCGCGCTTCAGCAGCACGCGGTTTCCGAGGCGCCGCGACAGCGTCGGCGCGATCTCGAGCGGCGACTCGATCGCGACGTCGTAGACTTTCGCGGTCAGGATCTTCTGCAGGTAGTCGATGGGCATGGCGGATTTTCGACGGTACGGCAATCGTCGAGCGTAGCAGGAAAGGGCCGGCCGCGGGAATGGAAGATCGAGACGCTGAATCACCGCGCGCACCGGTTCGAAGGTCCCGTACGCCGCGGTGGGGCTCCGCTCGCGTTTCTGTTACGCTCGGTCGCCATGCAGCGTCCGGTTCCCGCCGCCGAGACCCTCGCCGTCGTCGACATGGGCTCGAACAGTTTCCGTCTCGAGGTCGGGCGCATCGAGGGCGATCAGATCTTCCGCCTCGATACCTGGCGCGAAACGCTGCGCATGGGCGCCAGCATCGACGAGCGCGGCCGCATCGTGCCCGAAGCGCGGCGAGCGGCGCTCGCCTGCCTCGCGCGTTTCGGCGAGCGCATCAAGGGCCTCCATCCTTCAGGCGTGCGGGCAGTGGCGACCAACACGTTCCGTGTGGCGACCAACGCGTCGACGTTCCTGCCCCAGGCCGAGCGGGCGCTCGGATTTCCGATCGACATCATCACCGGCCACGAAGAAGCGCGGCTCATCTACAACGGCGTCGCGCACGTGCTGCCGGCGTCGAGCGAGCCGCGGCTTGTCATCGACATCGGTGGCGGTTCGACCGAATTCATCATCGGACGGGGTCTCGATCCCGAGCGACTGGAGTCGTTGCAGCTCGGGTGCGTAGGCATGACGCGTCGCTTCTTTGCCGACGGCCGGCTTTCCGCCATCGCGTTCTCGGCCGCCGACACGGCGGCGCGCGCGGAAATCGAGACCATCTCGGGGGCGTTTCACCGAGATCAGTGGAATGCCGCGTTTGCGTCGTCGGGTACCGCGCTCGCACTGGCTGAAATCCTCGAGCAGAACGGGCTCTCCGCCGCCGGCATCACGCCCGACGGACTCGCGCGGTTGCGCAAGCGAATGATCGGCTGCGGGCACGTCGAGCGGCTACGGCTCGCGGCACTCAAGCCCGAGCGCGTGCCCGTTCTTGCCGGCGGCCTGGCGATCATGGCGGCGGCGCTCGCGGAATTCGGCGTCGCCCGCATCAACCCGGTCGGCGGCGCACTGCGCCTCGGCGTGCTCTACGACCTCCTCGGGCGCCAGGTGCGCCGGGACATTCGCGTTGCCACGATCGACCAGTTCTCAACGCGGTATCGCATCGACCACGCGCACGCCACTCGCATCGCGGCGATTGGCCGTCGATCTGTATCTGCGCGCCGTTCCCGGAGCCGACGCGGACGCGACCCGTCGACTCGAGTGGGCGGCGCTGATGCACGAGATCGGTTTCTCCGTTTCGCACACCGGGTACCACAAGCACGGCGCCTATATCCTGCAGAACGCCGACATGCCGGGCTTCTCCGCGGGAGAGCAGCACGACCTTGCGCTGCTCGTCCTGGGGTGCCGCGGCGGGCTTTCCAAGATGGGGGCCGCCCTCACGGATCCGCGGTTTCGCGCGCGACTCATCGCGCTGCGACTTGCCGTTCTCTTTCATCATGCGCGGCGTGCGATCGACATCCCGAAAGTCGGGCTGAAATCGGGCGCCCGGATTGAGGTAAGCGTACCCGTGCGCTGGCTCAGGGCGCATCCGCTTTCCGCGCACCTGCTGGAGAAGGAGCGCGACGAATGGATGGCGGCAGGCTATCGGTTCAGCATTGCCTGAGCACGCTCGGGGCGCACGAGGAGCGCGCGGCGCGCACCCGTCAGACGAAGTCCGGCGCGATCACCACACGCAGCACGACCGACGACGCGCCGGAGCGATCCCGATTGGTGAGCCACCAGACCGCTCCCTTCTTCACCGACCACCACGCTTCCTCGCCGGAGAGCAGGAACGACGCGATGGCGCCCAGCGTCGGTTGATGGCCGACCACGACGACCGTCTCGCGCGAGTCGGGCCAGCCCGCCGCGCTCAGTACTGCGGCAACCGTGGCGCCCGGACCGATCTCTTCGACGGTGCGGAATTTCCGCTTCAGCGCGAGGGCAGTCTGCTGCGCGCGATCGGCGGGCGACACCAGGATGCGCGCGGTGTCGGGCAGGAAACGATCGAGCCACTCTCCCATCCGTTCGGCCTGCTTCTGGCCCTTGGCGGTGAGGCGGCGCCCGAGGTCCGGCTCGCCGGGTTCGGCTTCGGCATGGCGCCAGAGAACGAGGTCCATCGTCAGTCGCTCTCTTCCGGCTCGCGCATGGCGGCAAGCAGTGTCTGCTGCGCCGAGCGGGTCCGCGCGCGGCCGCGCGGCGCGAGCTTCCGCCAGGCGCCGTCGGGCAGGAGTTCCCATGCGTCGCGCGTGTCCGCGAGACACGCGGAGAGTCCTTCCTCGACGACGCGCTTGCGCAGAACGACGTCGCGCACCGGAAACGCGACCTCGATGCGCCGGAACATGTTGCGGCCCATCCAGTCGGCCGACGACAGCCAGACGTCGGGCGTCCCGGCATTCGCGAAGAACCAGATGCGATGGTGTTCGAGAAATCGGCCGAGGATCGACCGCACGCGTATGTTGTCGGACTGCCCGCGAACTCCCGGGCGCAGTGCGCACGCGCCACGTACGACGAGGTCGATTTCGACGCCGGCCTGCGATGCCGCATACAGCGCCCGGATCACCCCCTCCTCGAGCAGTGCGTTCATCTTGGCGACGATGCGCCCGGGCTTCCCCGCGCGCGCGTGCGCTCGTCTCGCGGCGAATCATGTCGATGACGCGCCGGTGCATGGTGAACGGCGCCAGCAGCAGATGGCGCATGCGCCCGGCCTTCGCGAGGCTCGTGATGTGCATGAACACTTCGTTGACGTCGGAACAGATCGCGGGATCCGCGGTGAGCAGGCCGAAATCCGTGTAGAGGCGGGTCGTGCGCGGGTGGTAATTGCCGGTGCCGAGATGCGCGTAGGGTCGCAGGCGCATTCGGCCGCGCGCGTCCGGCTCGCGTCGGATGAGCAATGCGAGCTTGGCGTGCGTCTTGAGGCCGAATACGCCGTACACGACCTGCGCGCCCGCACGTTCCAGCCGCTCGGCCCAGTTGATGTTCGCCTCCTCGTCGAAGCGCGCCATCAGCTCGACGACGACCGTCACCTCCTTGCCGCGCCTGGCCGCTTCGATCAGCGCCTCCATCAGGACGGAATTGACCCCGGTGCGGTAGACGGTCTGCTTGACGGCGACGACATCCGGATCGTCGGCCGCCTTGCGGATGAAATCGACGACCGGCTCGAACGACTGGTACGGGTGGTGGAGCAGGATGTCGTGCTCGCGGATCGCCGCCAGGATGTCCGGCTGCTCGCGGAGCCGGTCGGGCAGCCCGGGCACGAACGGCGGAAACTTGAGCGCGTCGATGTCGACCTGGTCCGCGAGCGAGGAAAGCCGCGCGATGTTGACGGGCCCGTCGCAGCGGTAGAGATCGGCGCTCGTGAGCTCGAACTGCTGAAGCAGAAACTGCGCGAGCGGCTCCGGGCAGTTCGCCGCCACCTCGAGGCGGACCGCGGAGCCGAACTGGCGCTGCGGAAGCTCGCCCTGCAGCGCCTGGCGAAGGTTCTTCACCTCCTCCTCGTCGATCCACAGGTCGGCGTCGCGCGTCACCCGGAACTGCGCGTAGTTGACGACATCGCGCCCGGCGAAGAGCTCGTGCAGGTGCGAGTGGATGATCGAGGACAGCATGACGAATGCCTGGTCGCCGCCGGCGACTTCGGGCGGCAGCCGGATGATGCGCGGGAGCACGCGCGGCGCCTTCACGATCGCGATCGCGGTGTCGCGCCCGAACGCGTCGGTGCCCGAGAGCTCGATGACGAAATTGAGGCTCTTGTTGACGACCTGCGGAAACGGGTGCGCCGGATCGAGCCCGATCGGCGTCAGCAGCGGGCGCACTTCCCGCTGGAAGTACTGCGACGTCCATGCGCGCTCGGCCGGGGTGAACTCGGTGCGCCGCACGAGTCGCACCCCGGCTCGCTCAAGCGCCGGCAGCACGTCGCGGTTGAGCAGTGCGTATTGCGCGTCGATCAGCGCGCGGGCTTCCTCGCCGATCTTCGCCAGCAGCGTGCGCCCCTCCTGCAGCGTAAGGCCCGCGGGCGGCAACTTGGCGCGCAGCTGCTCCTTGATGCCGGCAATCCGGATCTCGAAGAATTCGTCGAGATTGCTTCCGGCGATGCAAAGAAAGCGGAGCCGCTCGAGAAGCGGCGTCTCGGTGTCCGCCGCAAGCGCCAGCACCCGCCGGTTGAACGCCAGGAGCGAAAGCTCGCGGTTGATCGGCGCGGTATCGGCGGGAGTTCCGGGCATCGGCACGCGCAGCCGGGAGTCCGGCAACGGATCACCGGAATTGGCGTGCGGAATCGAATGGTGAAGCGGTTCCATGAGCGTGACAGCGTCCTGTGACGCCCATGTTACGACACCGACGGTCGGCGTCCGTTCGGCCGGTCATGCAAGGCCCGCTTTCGGCTCCCCGGAACTCTCCGCTCCCAGGGCAAGCCAGACGCAGCGCCCCTTGGTTTCCTTGTTCAGCGCCGCAAGGTATTCGCGGTGCGCGGCCAGCTCCCCGGCCGTCGGCTCGATCACGACGAGCGGAACACCCCGGTCCGCAGCGGGAATTCGCAGAGAATCCGGGCCGCCGCCGTTCGTCCCCGGCGGTGGCGTGCCGAGTTCCATCGCGAGCGAATCCTGCCCCCGCGTCATGGCGAGCCAGACTTCGGCCAAGAGCTGCGCGTCGAGCAGCGCGCCATGCAGCGTGCGGTGGGCGTGCAGGACACCGAAGCGCTCGCAGAGCGCATCGAGGCCGTTGCGCTTGCCCGGGAACATCTCGCGGGCGAGGGCCAGCGTGTCGGTCAGCTTTCCGTAGGCGCCGTGGCACGCCGGGTGCCCCGCGAGGCCGAGCTCCACGTCCAGGAACGCAACGTCGAACGGCGCGTTGTGGATGATCCATTCGGCGCCGCGCGCGAATTCGAGGAACTCCGAGGCGATATCGCCGAATTTCGGCTTGCCCCTGAGATCGTCCCACGTCTTGCCGTGCACCTCGGTCGCGCCCGCGTCGATCTCGCGCTCGGGGTCGAGATGGAACTGGATCGTGCGGCCGGTCGCGCGGCGATTGACGATCTCGATGCCCGCGAGCTCGATGATCCGGTGGCCCTGCTTCGGGTCGAGGCCGGTCGTTTCGGTGTCGAGGACGATTTGTCGCATCGGGAGATCCGGGGCGGGCTGACGAGGGCCAATCGGCGCCGGTCCGCAGCACACATTCTATCGCCCTGATGCGAACGCCGGTGCGCGAATCACCGGCGGTAGCGCTGGATCGTCGCCTGGATCTCCGCGATCGCGCGTTCGATCTCGTCGTCGGAAAGATCGCGCTGCGCGCCTTTGCGGTCGGTGAGCGTGAGCGTGCGATCGATCTGCGTCTGGAATTCGCCGAGCCCGAGCGTTTCGGTGATCGTCGTCGACGGTTCGTCGGTGAGCGTCTCCGGACCCCAGCGAACGATGATCGCCGAGAGATTGTCGCCATCGGGGCCGCCTCGCTGTTCCGCCTCGCGCATCATCTGCGGCGCGGTCTTGAGGATCGGGGTCGACGTGAGCCACGTCGAGATTTCCTCCTTCGTCAGCACGCTCCACATGCCGTCGGTGCACATGACCAGGATGTCGCCGTTGCGCAGCGGCGTGCGCTTGCCGAGGTCGATGACCGGGTCGACGAGGCCCCCAAGGCAGCTGAAGATCTTGTTGCGGTCGGGGTGCTCGGCGACCTCCGCGGCGCCGATGATTCCCTGATCGACGAGATACTGGACCTTCGAGTGATCTTTCGTCTGGCCGATCAGCCCGCCCTGCCGGAAGAGGTACAGGCGGGAGTCGCCGACGTGCGCCCAATAGGCGTGACCGGCCTGGACGATGCAGGCGACGCAGGTCGTGCGCGGCGTCTCGAGCATCGAGAACTGGTTGGCGTACGAGCCCAGCGCCGCGTGCGCGCGAAGCATCGAATCCTGGAGGAACTTGAGAGGGTTCTTGAGGATCGGCTTCGCCTCCTGCTGGAACCGCTCGATGAACAGGCGCACGCAGATCTGCGCCGCGATCTCGCCGCCCGCGTGCCCGCCCATGCCGTCGGCGACCACGAGGAGCAGCGTGTCGCGGCTGTAGGTGTACGCGATCCGGTCCTGATTGACCTTGCGCGAGCCCTTCCGCGATTCCTGGAAGATCGTGAACCGCATCCTCTGGAGAACTTGCCGGCCGGATTGAGGGGAGTCAGGCGCCGATTTCGCTGAACAGCTTGCGCTTGAGGCTGCCGAAGAACGTGAGCTTGCGCCGCTTCGGCGGAATCTCGCGAATGGCCTTCTGCAGCGAGAAGACCGACTGCGGGCGCTCGAGCGGGTCGAGCCGCAGGCACCAGTCGATCACCTCCAGCACGTTGTCCGAGTATTGTCCCGACCAGATCTTTTTCGCCGAAACGAGATGGTCTTCCTGCACCCTCGCGTCGGCGGCCTGGGGCGCGAACGCCGCGAGGCAGGCGAACATGCTCGCTCCCACGCCGTAGGTGTCCGTCCACGGGCCGAGGCGGTCGGGATCGCGATACTGCTCGGGCGCCGCGAAGCCGGGCGTGTACATCGGCGCCAGCTTCGGTCGATTGGTCGTGAGCGTCTGGCGCGCCGCGCCGAAATCGAGCAGCACCGGGCTGCCGTCCGTGCGAAGGTAGATGTTGGCCGGCTTGATGTCGAGGTGCAGGAGCTTGTGCGTGTGCACCTCGCGCAGCCCGTTCAGCAGGTGCATGAACACGTGCCGCACGAGCCGCTCCGACATCTGGTCCTGGCGCATCTGGATCTGCTGCTGCAGCGTGCGGCCGCGCTCGTAGCGCATCACCATGTAGACCGTTTCGTTCGCGCGAAAGAAATTCAGCACCCGCACGACGTTCGGGTGGTTGATCTTGGCCAGCGCGCGGCCTTCCTCGAAGAAGCACTTCATCCCGTAGCGGAACGACGTGAGGTTTTCGGCGGAGCTCGCGCGCACGATGTCGCCCTCGGTGCGCAGCACCAGCGAGGACGGCAGGTATTCCTTGATTGCGACCGGCGCGCCGGTTTCATCGAAGGCGCGATAGACGATCGAAAAGCCGCCACGGCTGATTTGCCGGTCGATCCGGTAGTTCAGGAGTTGGTAGCCCGCAGTGAGGGCCTGGTTCGTGACAGCCATGGGCGCAATCGGTAGGGGAATCCGTCAACAACGCTCGCAATTCGTATGCCAGCGAACCCGGCTCGGCTTGCGCCCCCGGGACATAACGCCTACATTCTGGCCAATCCCGACCTTTGAGTATACCCGCAAAACGTGCATAAAGCTTCACGAAACAGCCCATGATCCTCAGCATGACCGGCTTCGCGGCGGTTGCCGCGGATCTGCCGGGCGCCTCCCTCACGATCGACCTCCGCAGCGTCAATCATCGATACCTTGACCTTTCGATCCGGCTGCCCGACGAGCTCCGGAGCCTGGAATCGGGACTGCGCGAGCGCCTCGGCGCCGAATTGAAGCGCGGCAAGGTCGAATGCCGGATTTCGCTCAATCGGACCTCGCCCGGCGCAGCCACGCTTGCCGTGTCCACGGAACGGGTGCAGGACCTCGCGCGTGCCGCGGCGGACGTCGAACGGCATGCCCCGGGGGCCGCTCCGCTCTCGGTCGCCGAGATCCTGCGCTGGCCCGGCGTGCTCGCCGAGCCGGCCATCGCCCCGGATGCGCTTGCAGCGCTGGTGCAGGACCTCCTCGGCAAGGCTCTTGCGGAACTGGCCGGGTCCCGCGTCCGCGAGGGGGCGAAGCTCGCCACCGCACTCGAAGAGCGATGCGCCGCGATCGACGTTCAGGTGGCGCGCGTCGCGCCGCGGATTCCCGAACTCCACCGGGCCTATCTCGACAAGCTCGGCGCGCGACTCAAGGAGGCGGGGCTCGATCCCGACCACGATCGCCTCAAGCAGGAGCTCGCGCTGTTCGCGACCAAGATCGACGTCGCCGAGGAAGTGCAGCGACTCGCCGCGCACGTGTCGGAAGTCAGGCGGGTCGTCGCGGCCGGAGGCAGCGCGGGCAAGCGGCTCGATTTCCTGATGCAGGAACTCCACCGGGAAGCGAACACGCTGGGCTCGAAATCGGTGGATGCCGAGCTGTCGCAGGCATCGCTCGAGCTCAAGGTGCTGATCGAGCAGATGCGCGAACAGGTGCAGAACGTTGAATAGGGACAGGTCGCGGCAGGCGGGCAGATCATGACCTCGGCGCGAAACGAGACGAACGACGCCCCCGTTGCGGCTCCCACGCGGGCGCCGCCCGCCTCCGGCTGCCTGTTCGTGCTGGCGGCGCCGTCGGGCGGCGGCAAGACGAGCCTCGTCAACGCGCTGCTCGAACGCGAGCCCGGCATTCGGCTTTCCGTGTCTTACACGACCCGTCCTCCCCGCCCGGGAGAAAAGGACGGCGTCCACTACCACTTCGTCGACGAGCCGCGCTTCATGACGTTGAAGTCCGGAGGCGAGTTCCTCGAGCACGCGCACGTCCACGGCAACTGGTACGCGACCTCCGCCTCGTGGCTGCGCGAGCAGATCGCGAACGGGCACGACGTCCTGCTGGAAATCGACTGGCAGGGCGCGGAGCAAGTGCGCCGCCTGATTCCCGGCGCCGTGCTGATCTTCATCCTGCCGCCGTCGCTCGCGTCGCTTCGCGAGCGGCTCGAAAAGCGCGGGCAGGACGCGCCGCAAGTCATCGAACGTCGGCTCGATGCCGCGCGTGAAGAGATGCGCCACTGCGGGGACTTCGATTATGTTATTATGAATCAGGACTTTGCGAGGGCCGTCGACGATCTGTCCGCGATCGTGCGCGCGGCCCGCCTGACTTCGTCGCGGCAGAAGGTGCGACATGCGCCTTTGATCCAGCGACTCATCGAACCCTGAATGCTCACGAGGTTGCCATGGCCCGCATCACCATCGAAGACTGCCTTGCCAGGATTCCGAACCGCTTCGAGCTCACGCTCGCGGCCACCAACCGCGCGCGGCAGATCAGCGCGGGTTCCGCGCCGCTCGTGGACTCGGACCGCGACAAGCCGACCGTCATCGCGCTGCGCGAAGTCGCGGCCGGCAAGGTCGGCATCGAAATGCTGTTGAAGGCGCAGAGCTGACGCGTAACCGTCCAGCGGCGATGAGGCATGTCGGAAATCGCGGAGTTCACCCGACACCTCGGCAATTACCTGCCGCCGCCTGATATCGAGCTCGTCGAGCGCGCGTTCCAGTTCTCGGACTCGGCCCATCGCGGCCAGTTCCGCAAGTCCGGCGAGCCGTACATCACCCATCCGCTCGCGGTGGCGAGCATCCTGTCGCAGTGGCGCCTCGATGCGCAGGGCCTTGCCGCGGCGCTCCTCCACGACGTGATGGAGGACACCGCCATCACCAAGTCGGAGATCGAGTCGTCGTTCGGCAAGCCGGTCGCCGACATGGTCGACGGCCTGTCCAAGCTCGACCAGATCGAGTTCACGTCGCGTGAGGACGCGCAGGCGGAGAGCTTCCGCAAGATGCTGCTCGCGATGGCGCAGGACATCCGCGTCATCCTGATCAAGCTCGCCGACCGCCTGCACAACATGCGCACGCTGGACGCGATGGCGCCGGTGCACCGCAAGCGTGTCGCGCGCGAGACGCTCGACATCTACGCGCCGATCGCGAACCGTCTCGGCCTCAATGCGCTGTTCCTCGAGCTGCAGGACCTTGCGTTCAAGCACCTCAATCCGTTGCGCTATCGCATTCTGGCCAACGCGATCAAGGCGGCGCGCGGCAACCGGCGCGAAGTGATGAACAGGCTGCTCGACGTCATTCGCGAAGGCTATGCCAAGGCCGGCATCACCGCCGTGGTCACCGGCCGCGAAAAGACCATCTATTCCGTCTACAAGAAGATGCGACAGAAGCGCTACACGTTCTCGCAGGTGTTCGACATCTACGGCGTGCGCGTGCTGGTGCCGGACAAGAGCGCCTGCTACGCGGCGCTAGGCGTGCTGCACGGCCTGTACAAGCCGATTCCCGGCAAGTTCAAGGACTACGTCGCCATCCCGAAGGCCAACGGCTACCAGTCGCTGCACACGACGCTTTTCGGTCCGTTCGGCACCCCGCTCGAGGCGCAGATCCGGTCGCAGGACATGCACCGGATCGCCGAGGCCGGCGTCGCCGCGCACTGGCTTTACAAGTCGGGCGGCGTGCTCGATCTCGCCGAGGCGCAGCGCGAGACGCATCGCTGGTTGCAAAGCCTCCTCGAGATCCAGTCGGAGTCGCGGGACTCGAAGGAATTCCTCGAAAACATCAAGGGCGACCTCTTCCCCGAGGAGGTCTACGTGTTCACGCCGAAGGGCAAGATCATGGCGCTGCCGCGCGGGGCCACGGCGGTCGACTTCGCGTACGACGTGCACACCGACATCGGCCACCATTGCGTCGCGGCGCGCATCAACTACGAGCTCCTTCCGCTGCGCACCGAATTGAAGAACGGCGACCACGTCGAAATCCTGACCTCGCCGACGGCGCGGCCGAATCCGTCCTGGCTGTCGTTCGTCGCCACCGGCAAGGCGCGCTCGCGCATTCGGCACTTCCTCAAGGGTCTCCAGCAGAAGGAATCGGCGGCCCTCGGCGAGCGCCTGCTCGCGCAGGCGCTGGCGACCCTCAAGGTCGCGCCGGAGTCGATCAGCTGGGATCGCTGGGAAGCGCTGCAGAAGGAATACGGCGCGAAGAGCCAGCTCGAGCTGATGGCCGACATCGGGCTCGGCAAGCGGCTGTCGTTCGTCGTTGCGCAGGCGCTGACGCGCGCTACCCGGCAAGGCCGGCGACGAGGGCACCGCCCAGGCGGGAATGGGAGTCAAGCCGGCCGCGCTGACGCTGCGCGGCGTGGAGGGAGTCGCCATCCAGTACGCACGCTGCTGCCGGCCGATTCCGGGCGACACGGTGGTCGGCCAGTTCCGCAAGAACCAGGGGCTGCTCGTGCATACGCGCGACTGCGTCACGCTCAGGAAGCAGCGCCCCGATTCCGACCAGTTGATCGACGTCGAATGGGCGCCCGATGTGCAGGGTGAGTTCGACGCCGGCGTACGGCTGCTCGTCTCCGACCGTCGCGGACTTCTTGCCGACATCGCGCTTGCCATCGCGGACGCAGGCGCCAACATCGACAACGTGTCGATGGAAAAGCCTGACGGCGCGGGGCTGATCGCGATGTTCTTCAGCGTGCAGGTCCGCGACCGGAGCCAGCTTGCGCATGTGATTCGCGCGGTCAAGCGCGTGCCGGAAGTGC
>CAVSDH010000016.1:0-44700 GCA_963726765.1 uncultured beta proteobacterium
GACCAACGCTTCAGATGGGCATCGTGCCTGTCGCCAACCCCCACCCACAGGAGATTCACGATGAATCAATCCACGATCCACGCCGCCATCGCCGGCATACTCGCCCTCGGAATCGCCGGGACGACGCTCGCGGGGCCCGTCACGCCGCAACCCGGCCAGGAAAAGTGTTACGGCATCGCCAAGGGCGGGCAGAACGACTGCGGTACGGCAAAGCACGCGTGCGCCGGCCTCGGGGCCAAGACGGACAACGATGGGTCCGAATGGAAGTACGTCGCCAAGGGAACCTGCGAGAAAGTGGGCGGCAAGAACGAACCGGCGAAGATGTAACGGTCGCCGCCGGAATCGATTCGTCTCACCCGGCCCGGCGCAACGTCGCCCGGCCGGGTTTTTCACGATGACGTTCTCCCTTCCACCGACTGGCGTCGGCATCGGACTGCGCACTCCCCACGTGCGGCAGGTCCTGGAGGAACGTCCGCCGGTACCGTGGCTCGAAATCCACAGCGAGAATTACTACGTCGACGGCGGCCCGGCGCTGAAGGTGCTCGATCGCATCCGCGCCGACTATCCGTTGTCGCTGCACGGCGTCGGAATGTCTCTCGGCTCGACCGATCCGCTCGACCTCGCCCATCTCGCGAAGCTCGCGCGCCTCATCGAGCGGACCGAGCCCGCATTCGTGTCGGAGCACCTTTGCTGGAGCGGCGTCGACGGCCGTGCGCTGAACGACCTGCTGCCGCTGCCGTACACCGAGGAAGCGCTCGCGCACGTCTGCCGGCGCGTGACCGCAGTGCAGGATTTTCTCGGCCGCGAAATCCTGGTCGAGAACGTGTCGTCGTACCTCGCGTTTGCGGAAGCAACGATTCCCGAATGGGAGTTCGTCGCCGCCGTGGCCCGGCGCACCGGCTGCAAACTGCTGTGCGACGTCAACAACATCCACGTCAACGCCGTGAACCACGGATTCGACGCCGACGGCTACCTCGCGGCACTTCCGCATGAGGCAGTCGCCGAGATCCATCTCGCCGGATTCGAGGTGACGCAGACGTGCCTGATCGACACGCACGGCGCGCCGGTCGCGCCGGCGGTGTGGGCGCTCTACCGTCGCGCGATCGCGCGCTTCGGTCCCGTCCCGACGCTGATCGAATGGGACACCGACATTCCACCGCTCGCGACGCTGCTCGCCGAGGCCGCGACCGCCCAGGCGATCCTGGAGACGCCCGATGCCCTCGCTGCGTGATCTGCAGCGGGATTTCGCCGCGACGCTTTTCGCCGGCGATGGCGCGGCGCCGGCGTTTGCGACGGTTCCGGAAGACCGCGCCGCGGATCGGATCGCCGTCTATCGGCGCGCGATGTTCGCCAATTATCGCAATGCGCTCGCCGCGAGCTATCCCGTCGTGAGTCGACTGGTCGGCGAGCTCTTCTTCCGCGCTGCGGTCGATGCCTTCGTCGTCGCGTCTCCGTCCGCGAGCGGAGACCTCAACGTCTATGGCGACATGTTCGCCGCGTTCCTTGCTGTCTACCCGCCTGCCGCGGATCTTTCGTACCTCGCCGACGTCGCGTCCCTCGAATGGGCGCAGGACGAGGCGAATCGCGCAGCGGATGCTTCGTCGCCGCCCGAAGGAGTGCTCGCGGCCCTCGCGGAGATCGCACCGGAAAAGTTGCCGGGCGCAACGTTCGCGCTGGCGCCGTCGTGCCGGCTCGTCGCGTCGAGTTTTCCGATCCTTCGCATCTGGCAAGTGAACCAGATTGGCCATACGGGGGACCAGCGCGTCGCGCTCGATGAGGGCCCGGACCGGCTGCTCGTTCGCCGTGAACCGCAAGGGGTGACGATCGAGCGCGTTGCCGCGGACGAGTACGCGTTGCTCGCTGCATTCGCCGCGGGTTTATCGCTGGCGAAGGGCATCGAGGCTGCGCAAGGCGCGGATGCGTCCTTCGACCTTGGCACGGTGCTGCGCGCACGCATCGCGGACGGGGCGATCGCGGGAATTCGCACCGAGTGATGTAAGGCAGGCGCCGGCGTGGCGACCGATAGGGAACCCCATCCACGAGGAGCGCACCACCATGGAAACCGTCGCCACGCCACTGCCCCACGCGCATTCGCTGCTTCCGCGCGCAGTGCGTCTCTACGCTGCGGCCGCCGGGCTCGTCGACCGGCTGCAGCCGGTGTTCGCGCTGCTGCTTCGCGTCTGTGTCGCCCGCGTGTTCTTCAATTCCGGTATGGTCAAGCTCGCCAACTGGTCGGGAACGCTCGGTCTTTTCCAGAACGAGTACCACGTCCCGCTGCTGCCGCCGCATCTCGCGGCCGTGCTCGGCACCGCCGCCGAAATCGGGCTGCCCGTCTTCCTGGTGCTCGGGCTGGGGACGCGCGCCGCGGCGTTCGCTCTGTTCGTGTTCAATATCGTGGCGGCCACGTCGTATCCGGACCTTTCTCCGGCCGGGGTCAAGGATCACATCCTTTGGGGCACGATGCTGCTGGTGACGCTGTTCTACGGCCCGGGAAAGCTCGCGGTCGACGAATGGCTGCGTCGACGGTATGCCGCGTAGCGCGCGTTCGTGACACCGCGCCTCACGCCGAGGCGCGTTCGGCGGCGGCACGATGAATCGCCGCATATTTCCCGGGATCCTTCCGGAACGTCGTCAGGCAGCCGTCGCAGCAGAAGTAGTAAGCAGTGCCGTCATAGCGCTCGACGTGTTTCGGCGCCGATGTGTCCACCGCCATACCGCAGACCGGGTTGACGAACGTCCTCCCTGTTGCCGCTGTTTCCGCCGCGGGCACCGAAATCGGCGGCGGAGGCGCCAATGGGGAAGGCGAGGCCGCGGCCAGCGGACGCGCATCGAAGTTCGTCATCTGTGAACGGCCGCGAAGCACGGCGAGAACACCGACGATCGCCACCAACGCGATTTCTCCCGGCGTCTTGGCTCCGGCGTCCGGGCCCGCCGGCGCGCAGAGCCGCGCGAGCCGGTCTTCGCTCACGCCGCGCATGCGCATCACCGCGCGCAACTTTTCCGACTTTCGCCGGCTGGCAATCATCAGCACGTGGGTTGCCGGGCTGCGCAGAGCGCGTTCCAGCGACTCCTCGTCGCCCTGCCCCTGCGTGGCGACGAGAACCACGGGCGCGTCCTCCGGGGCGTCGGCAAGCCGGATCCTGAGTCGTTCGGCAAGGAATCGCGCCTCGTCGGCGGCAGGCGTGTTGCCCAGCACGCAGAGCGCAATGCGAGGACTGTAGGGCTGGATGAAGATCTCGATCGTGCCGTTGCTCGCGCACGACATCGTGTGCTGCTCGATCGCCTCGTCGGATTGAATACGGTCGTTCGAAATACGGATGAGCCTGGGCTCGCCGCTGGCGATGGCGCTCCTCGCCGCGCCGACGACCACGTCCTTCGCGCATCCGCCGCCGATCCAGCCGTGCAACGACCCGTCCGCGAGGACGATTGCCTGGGCGCCCAGATACGCCGACGTCGGCGCGACGGCGCGCACGACGGTGACCAGCGCGTAGGGCTCGCGACGATCGTTCAACTCGCGTGCCATGTCGAGGAGTTCGTCGTGGGTCATGAGAGCGCCTCAATGAGACTGGGAAGTATATGCTCGATGCAGGCGAGGTCGGCTCCCGCCGCGAACAGATCGAGATGCGGCATCGCCGCCTGCATGCCGCGGCTCACCGGGCTATAGCCCGGCTGGTTCAGGAGCGGATTGAGCCAGACCACGCGCCGCACGCGCCGCCGCAGCGCGCCGAGTGCAGACCCGAGGATTTGAGGCTCTCCGGTGTCGTAGCCGTCGCTCACGACGATCACGGCCGTGCGCGAGTGCGCGAGGCGCGGCGCGTAAAGACGATTGAAATCCGTCAGGCATTCGCCGATGCGCGTGCCGCCCGCCCAGCCGGCCGCGAGAAGGTGGAGGCGCTCCTGCGATGTCCAGGGATCGGGGTCGCGCAACGCTTCCCCGATGTCGGTAATGCGGGTGTGAAAGATGAAGCAATGCACGTCCGCAAGTTCCGCACAGAGCGCGCGCGCGAGCCGCAGGTAGAAGAAGCTGCACGGGCTCATCGATCGGCTGACATCGAGCAGCAGGACGAGGCGCGGGCGGACCCGGCGGCGTTCCTTCCACGCAAGCCGGAATGGCGTCCCGCCCGTCCCGACGCTTCGGCGTATCGTTCCCTGCAGGTCGAGGCGGCGACCCCTTTGGACGCGTGCCTCGCGCCGCAGTCGCAGGTGCTTCATCCGCCGGGCAAAGCGGCGCATCAGGGCCTCGATGTCGCGCATCTGATCGGCACGATCGAGATCGCGGAAATCGGTGGAGGCGAGTGATTCTTCGCGGCTCGCGCCCTGCCTGTCCACGCGATCGTCATCCCCGCTCGAAGCACCCTCACCCGAGGCGACGGCGGGCAGCTGCTGCTCCCCACCGGCCAACGTCCCGGACGATTCGGGCGGCCTTGTCGCCACGGCACGGCTTTCCGTGAAGGCCTTCCTGTTCGGCGGCAGGAAGTAGGCATCGAACAGCGCATCGAATCGACGCCATTCCTCGCCGCGGCCACACAACAGGGCCTTGAGGCTCCAGCGCAGTATTTCTCCGTCGAGAATCCCGGAATGTCCCGCCGCTTCGAGCAGGCGTATCGACTCGCCGCCTCCGACGCCGAATCCGTTGGCGCGCAGGAATCCGGCAAAGCCCGCGAGGCGGGTTCGCAGAAACGCTCCCGGAGGCTGGCCGGCCCCCGCCCGCGCAACGATCAGCATGCGGCCGCGATGCGGGCGACGACGTCGCGGGTGAAGCCCGCGCGATCGGCGCGGGTCTTGATGAGAGCGCTCAGCGTGTCGAGAATGCGCTCCGCCCCGTCGTCGTCGATGGTGGAAATGCCGAGCCGAAGCAGCGCCGCGGTCCAGTCGAGCGTCTCCGCGATGCCCGGCTTCTTCTGCAGGTCCATGCGGCGGACGCTCTGGACGAACTCGACCAGCTGGCGCGCGAACCGGCCCGACGCCTCGGGCGCGCGCATCTCCACGATCGCCAGTTCCTTCTCGACGCTGGGATAGTCGATGTACTGATAGAGACACCGCCGGCGCAGCGCATCGGAGAGCTCGCGGGTTCCGTTCGACGTGATGACGACCAGCGGACGCGAGACGGCGCGCACGGTGCCGAGCTCCGGAATCGACATCTGGAAATCCGACAGCAGTTCGAGCAGGTAGGCCTCGAACGCCTCGTCGGCGCGGTCGACCTCGTCGATCAGGAGCACGGGCGGAGTCGCACCGCTGATCGCCTCGAGCAACGGCCGCTTGAGGAGATAGCGCTCCGAAAAGATGTCCTGTTCCTTGAGGGAGACGGGGCGATCGTCGTGCTCGAGCAGCTTGATGGCGAGCAGCTGCCGCTGGTAATTCCATTCGTACATCGCCGCGTGCACGTCGAGCCCTTCGTAGCACTGCAGGCGGATGAGCCGCGCGCCGCGCACCGTCGCGAGCGCCTTCGCGACCTCGGTCTTGCCGACGCCGGCGTCGCCTTCCAGCAAGAGCGGGCGCGCGAGGTCCAGCATCAGCAGCAGCGCGGCGGCCAAAGACGCCTCGGCGACGTAACCCGCGCCCTGCATCTGGCGTTGCAGGTCGGTGATGTCGTCCATCCGGTTCGAGGCGGGGTTCACGTCTTGCTCCTGGCGAACCTGCCGCGAAGCCATTCCCTGATCACTGTCCAAAGGAGCGCAAAACCGTTCAGCTCGCGAACGACGGGAGGCTCCGGCGAAGACGCATTTTCCGAACTCGCCGGCACCGCCCCGCGCTGCGCCGCGGAGGCCGCGACCTGCGCCGCGAAGTTGCCGGCGAACAGCTTCAGGATCTGGTCAGCCACGGAATTCATCATGCGCCCGCCGAAAGCGGCAGCCTTGCCGCTCATCGACACTTCACTCCTGCCCACCAGATTGCAGGATCCATCACCGACGGCCTCGATCCGCGCCTTGAGATCCATCGACGCGCCCGAGGTCCCCGTGCTGTCGGTGCCCTTGCCCAGCAGCGTCAGCGAGCGGGACGCTGGATCGACGTCACGCACCTCGACCTCGCCGCGAAAAGACATGGTCGCCGGGCCGACGCGCACGGTGACCGTGCCCTTGTAGCCGCCCGCGGGCAGGCGCTCCGTGATCGTGGCGCCGGGCATGCACCCGGCAACCGCTTCGATGTTCTGCAGGAAATCCCAGGCGACCTCGGCCGATGCCGGCATCGGGAATGTCTTCTCCTTCGCCGTGCCGGTCATCCAGACGACGCCGTTGTTGTCGGTATCGACCGTGATGTGCTTCATGCTGCCGGGGATGTTCTGTGGCCAACTGCGTCTTGATCTTGGTCGTGATGACCGAATCCTTGACGTAGTTCGCCGGTTGTTCCCCATCCCGCGCAGCTTCGTGTCGACGAACACTTCGGCACCGTACAGCGTCAGGCTTGATTCTTAGTGAGTTTCCGCCGCCACCGCGCGAAATTTCCACCGTCCAGCTGGTTGCGGGACGATCACGATCGACGGTACAACACCTGCGGTGCCACCCTGGCCGCCTCGCAATCTGCAGGCGGCCAGGCGCGCGGGTACGTGCGAGAATGTCGGCCACCGCGAGCGCCGTCTGTTCGCAGCGCCAGATCGTGGGCGCCGTCGCGCCCGCGCCGATCGTCGGTCGCGAACGTTCCCGAGTCGGTGATCTCCTTCCAGGTGTGCTCGACCGGCCACTGGTCCCACAGCACCACCAGCGAGCTCGCCGCGCCGACCAGGCGCCCGTCGAACTCGGCCACGACCTGTCCTTGCGGAAAGATGTCGAGCTGGCTCGCGAACCTGTCCTCCGACCAGGGCGCCATCGTAGGGTAGGTGCGTCGCTGAAGCTCGACGAGCCGGGGCACTCCTCGGCCGCGTGTGCCGAACCGAGATCCTACGTTGTCTGAAGACTTCTGGGGAGCCGGCTTGAAGATCTTGCCAGCGTCGCATCGAGTGGAGCTTCATGGTCAGGTCGTTGGCGGTCAGCACCGCCACCACACCGGGCACCGCCAGCGCTTCGTCGTCGATCGACTTGATCGCGCCGCGCGTACGGGTGCGTACTATTGCGCCAATATGCCGAGCTCGATGTCGACGAGGTACCTGCGCGGATGAAGCGGGCGTCCTCCTTGCGCCGCGATGCGCACCTCATCGTTGTGGTTCAGCGTGATCTGGTTCGGCAGCGACTCGATGGCGCGGACGTTCATGCGCGGTTCACGCCGAGCTTCTTCGCGGCGTGCTGCACGGCCTTGACGATGTTCTGGTAGCCGTGCAGCGGCACAGGTTGCCAGCCATCCAGTAGCGGATTTCCTCTTCCGAAGGATTGGGGATTTCCTTCAGCAGGCGGTAGGCGCGGGTGATCATGCCGGGCGTGCAGAAGCCGCATTGCAGACCGTGCTGCTGCGTGAAGCCCTCCTGCAGCGCGTGCAGTGCGCCGCCCTTGCTCGAAGCCCTCGATGGTCAGCACGTCCGCGCCCTGGCACTGCACGGTCAGCACGCGTGCACGACTTGACCGACATGCCGTCGATGTCCACGGTGCAGGCGCCGCAGTGGCTGGTCTCGCAGCCGATGTGCGGTCCCGTGTGGATAAGCCTTTCGCGCAGGCGTGTGAATCAGCAGCTCGCGCGGCTCGACGACGACGTCGACGCGCTCGCCGTTGAGCTTGAAGGATACCGACCTGCTTCGTGGCCATGGCTCATTGTTCTCCGTCTCGTTTCAGTTGCGGCGCGAGCGCGCGCCGTGCGCAAGCGCCCGCTGCGTCATCTCGCCCGCCATCGCCGTCTGGTATTCCGCATCGCCGCGCTGGTCCGCCGCCGGGATCGCAGATCGCTCATGGCGAGCTCGCGCAGCCGCAGCGATCGACGCGTCGTTCAGCGTCTTGCCGCGCAGAGCATTCTCGGCGCGCGCGCCTTCAGCGGCGTCGGGCCGACGTTGGTCAGGGCGATCGCGACCTCGAGCGACCGCGTCGCCCTTCATGCGCAGCATCACCGCCGCAGCGGCCGTGGCGAAATCGCCGACCTTGCGCTTCAGCTTGGCGTAGCCGCAGCCGGTTCCCGCCGCCGGAACCGGGATGCGGACCGCGGTCATGATCTCGTCGGCTTTCATCGGCGTGGCGTAGCTGCTGACGAAGAAGCCGTCGGCCGGCACGACGCGCTCGTCCGCCGCCGACCGGCAGAACGAACGCTAGCGCCCAGCGCCAGCATCAGCGCCGGATGGTCGTTGCCCGGGTCGCCGTGCGAGATGTCGCCGCCGATCGTGCCCTTGTAGCGCACCTGCGGGTCGGAGATGAGCCGCGCGCCCTCGACGAGCAGCGGGCACCTGTCCTTGCACGGAGCTGCGACGAGATGAGCTCGTTCTCGGTGGTCATCGCGCCGATGAGGAGCGTGCCGCCGTCCTCGCTGGATGCCCTTGAGTTCCGCGATCCTGCCGAGGTCGATCAGGTGACCGGGCTGCGGCGAAGCGCAGCTTCATCATCGGCAGCAGGCTGTGGCCGCCGGCGAGCAGCTTCGCCTCGTCGCCGAACTGCGTTCAGCAGGGCGAGCGCGTCGGGGATGGACTGCGGCGCGTGATACTCGAATGCGCGGGGAATCATCGATGGCTCATCCTGCTCTCTCGGTCGACCGCAAATCCTGGCCCAACGCACCGCAACAAAACAAGTGCTTTATCGCTGTCGCGAGGGATTCGCGATCGGCGACATTCCGTTCCGCGGGATTCGACGCGCGCCACTGCGCGAATATTGGCGCGCGACTCGCGCAAATGAGCGAAGGTCGCGAGACGCGCACTGCGAACGTTGCCACGAATGCCGGCGCCTGCCGTACGAACTATCGAGCCGGTTCGAGCGCCGGAAGCTCCAGCCGCCAGCCGGTGCGCCGGGCAAGGGCCTGCACGTCCTCCACGGTGTCGAGGTCCGTGACGAACGCGCGATGGCGGTGTTCGTAGGCGTGGACGAGCTCCGGCTCGCGCTCGATCAGGTGGCGGCAGCCGAGGTTCGCGCCGCTGGCGAGAATCCGGCCAGCGCCACCTCGTCCAGCACGATCGGATTGCCGCGCCGGCCGTCCACGACCGGGCACGACGACGTGGCCGGCCGGGGCGCTTCTTGAACGCGCCGATCAGCTCGGTCAGATCGCTCGCGCCGATCAGCGGCTGGTCGGCCGGGACGACGATGACGCGTCGAGGACCCGTCGGCGGGGCCAGCCCGGCGCGGACGGAGCCGTGCTGCCCGGCGGCATAGGGCGTCGTTGTGCGCGAGCGTCACGGCGAAGCTTCGCACGGCTTCCTCGGTCCGGCGTCGGGCGTAGCCGGTGACCACGACCACCTCGTCGACGCCGGCGCCGCTCAGCGCGACGAGCTGGCGGCTGATCAGCGGCACGCCCTGGAGGCGAATGAGCGGCTTCGCGACGCCGCCCATGCGGCGGCCTTCGCCGCGGCAGCACAGGCGGCGAAGCGGCGCGGGTAGATTCCGCCACCTTGCTTGAGCAAGCATCCCATGGCACGTACGGATCCGGTGGTATCGGGGGAATCGGGCCAGTATAGAGCGGCCGAGGCCGCAATTGAACCACGGATGCACGAAGCCTCCGGAGGCAGCGCGACCCTCGCGCAAGTGCTCGCCGAATCGCTCGTGAGCGGGGAATCGTGCAGCCTGCAAAGATTTGCCGCCATCCCGGCGCCGCGAGCCGGCAAAGTCCGATAAAATTCCGCGCAGGACGATCAGCGCTCCCAAACCCGTGTCGCAAAGTTGGACGGCGTGGCGAGAATATCGGCCACCGCGAGCGCCGTCTGTTCGACAGCGCACAGATCGTGGGCGCCGTCCGCGCCGTACGGCATTGAAGCCGTCGCGACTGCCGGCCTCGCCGAGGAATCCTGCAGAATTCGGGCGTCTAGACTCTTGCAGGAATGTGGAGCGTACGAACGGGTCAACGGGCAGCCGGGGGCCTTCCAGCTGCTGCCGCGCCGGCGCAGGAGGCGCATCTGGCCAACGGACGCACGATCGCCTGCATTTCGCTGCTCCTCCCGGTCCGCGCCTGTCTTGCACCGATCTGGCCGCGATCCGGATCCCCTTGACCGTGACCCGGCGCAACCTCACGCGGGTCACGCGATCTGGCGGAAGCTGACGCTGCGTTTCCGGCGCGAAGATGGTGATCATCCCCAATGCCGGACACTCCGCAAGCTCGCAGAACCCGGCCGGATTCAATCGTGCGGTCCTCGATTTTCTCGCCGCACATTGAGCACCGTCGCCCGTCTTCCGATGCCGGTCGAAGCCGGTCGGCTGCACGTCGGCCCGGGCCGGAAGGCGCGCGACGGATCCGGGATCCGAAGTGACCACGCCCGTGCTTCTGGTCGCCACGGCGACCCAATGGTACGGCGCGGCGCGGATGGCCCGCTGCCTCGCCGAGGCCGGATTCGCGGTGTCTCTGCTGACGCCGCGAAATTCGCCGTCCGAAAGGAGCCGCTACGTCACCAACGTCGGCCACCTGCCCGACAACGCGAACCCCAGGGAGTGGCTGTACGCGTTCGCGGCCATCGTCAAAGCCACCACGCCACGACTCGTCCTGCCATGCGACGACACCGCGGTCCGATTGCTGCATGCCCTCGTCCTGACGCCGCCCGGGGACCTGCAGCAAACGCTCTGGCTCGAGCTGGCGGCGCTCGTCCGCGAATCCCTCGGCACGCCAGCCCACTTTCTCGCGAGCGTCGACAAGACCTTGTTCTGCGCCGCTGCGGAAGGGCTGGGCCTTCGCGTGCCCCCGTACACCCTCGCGTCGAATCCGGGCGAAGCGGAGCAGTTCGCGCATCTCCACGGCTATCCGGTGGTGCTGAAACGCAGTCATTCGAGCGCCGGGCAGGGGGTTGCCATCTGCCCCGACCGCGACGATCTCCTGCGCGAATTTGCCGCACTGTCGCGGCCCGCCGCACTCGACCTGGGTGATACGCGCGATGGCGTGTTGCTCGTGCAGGCGCATATCCCCGGCCGCACCCACTATCACAACTCAGTGGCCTGGAAGGGCGTGCTGCTCGCGGGCCAGGCCAGCGTGCAGCTCGCGGCGACGCCCCGAGGTCCCGCCAGCGCCGCACGCTACTATCGCTCGCCGGAGCTGCGGTCGGTGTCGGCGGCGCTGGCCGCCGGGCTCGGGATCACCGGCGTATACGTCCCCGAGTTCATCGTCCACGAAACCACCGGAACGCCCTACCTCGTTGAGGTGAATCGGCGCATGACCCACGGTACCCATCGGGGCGCCACCTTCGACGTGAACCTCGGCGCCGCGCTCTACGCCGCGATCACGGGTTGCCGTGCCGACGCGCTCTGACGTCGACCCCGGCGAGGAGCACGTCGTCGTGCATTTCCCGCACGAATGGATGCGCGACCCGACGAGTCCCTATCTGCGCGATTATCCCGTGGACGTGCCCTGGGACGAGCCCGAGCTCGTCGAGGCGATCGTCGCTCAGGCCATGTCGAATTTCAGAGACGGCGATTGAGTCGACGAGGCGCACCGCCGGGCGCATCGCAATACGGTCGACGCGCCTATTCGCCACCGCGTGATGAAGCACCGCCCCACGGGAGCCCTGCTCCGCGGAGCGACCGTTACAACGACAGGCCCGAGCCGACCTCGCGCATCGTTCTTGTGCCGAAGCAATTTGACCTTTGAATCGTCTGATGTCTTACCGACCTGCCAACGCTCGCCTTCGTGGACATGGTCGTCGGTCTCCCCAAAAATCCTACGCCGATGACTCTCCACAAAACCCCGGGAACTCCATTCCGGCCCTCATAACACGAGAGGCAGCGCGCGACACGCAATCAGGAAACCTGGGCCGTTCTAGGGTTAGGTTAACAAGCGCGATCACATTCCAGGCGAAATGCTGTGCGGCGTTTGACGCTCAGGAGCTGTGCGCCGAACCAACATCCCTTCTTCACTTGCTTCTGTACCCGATGCTTGTAGGCTTCGGGCGACGGCGCGGCCTTCGGTCGGTGATGATGCCGATGCCGATTGCAGTAAAGGCATGCAGCGACGACATTTGCCTCGGAGTGATTCCCGCCGTCCTGGAGAGCAATCAAATGCTCGCCCGTGCACTCGAACTGCCTGGCTTGAGCAAGCGTGAGGCGATGCGTAGTGGCAAATGCCTCGACGTTGTCGTCCCACATTGGGGACGTGCAGTAGTAACACCGGTACCCCTGGCGCGCAAACGCGAGGGAACGAGAACGAAGGAAGGACTTGGACATAGCGGTTCCTCAGAGTTAAGGGAACCCGCTCGCCCGAATGGAGCATCACGGGATGCCAGCCGAGAAACTCGGACTGACGACTACGAACGTCCCTAAGAGGGACCGCACGGCGCTATGTTAGCGCCAATGGGATTGCGAAAGATACAGGGGTGCTTGGCCCTTCATCGGCACGCAGTATTTGCCTAGGCGCGCCCAGTTGTTACTTGCACGCCTCGATCCGATATCCCTCGACGTCAAACAGCGCCGACAGGTACGGACAAAAGCACGGACAGATCGCCCACGTTAGTGCGCGCTACGCGGGAAACCGAAGATAGATGGGGTGGCTGATGGGACTCGAACCCACGACAACCGGAATCACAATCCGGGACTCTACCAGCTGAGCTACAGCCACCATTGCCCTGCAACGCGCCGGTCGCAAAACCCCGGATCCATCGAAGTTCACGCAACCGCCGCGCATGTCGAATCTGGCGCGCCCGACAGGACTCGAACCTGTTACCGCCGGCTTAGAAGGCCGGTGCTCTATCCAGATGAGCTACGGGCGCCTGGCCTCTCGTCGGATCGGGATTTCGCGCCGCGCCCGGACCTGTCCATCGCGCGCCCGTCGTGCGCCCCTGACCCGCCAACCGGCGGGCCGAGGGAGGGATTCTAGCGGAATTCGAAGGCGCCGGCATCGGCACCTCCCGGGAACCCCGGTCGCGTCATGATGGCATCGCCATGTCGTCGCGCCCGACGCCGATGTAACGCGACGTGCGAATCGGCACGTCCGGCAGCTGGAATTGCTCGGCGCGGTCCTGCACGCGTCTGTCCGTCTGTGTCATCCGCGTGCGCAGCCGCGTGTACTCGGCCCACGATTCGATCACGAAGCGCTCGACGAAGCGTCCGTCCTGCTCGAGATCGCGGAACACGCGCCAGCTGCCCGCGCCATTCCTGCGGCGCGTCGCTTCGACGTTGTGGATCGCCTTCAGGAAGGCCGCGCGATCCTGCGGTGCGATCCGGTATTCGATCTGGATCAGCACCGGACCGTCGTCCGGGGCCGGCATCAGCGGTATGGCGAGGTCGGGAAGTCGCGCACCGGGCGTGACGTCGGCTTCGTCCGCGAACGCCACCCTGACCCGGCGGTTCAGCGCAAGCAGAAGCGCCATCGCGCCGACGGACGCCCCTAGCGCGACGGGCGTGCCGAAATGGGTAGCCACGACTCCCCAGACGATACTGCCGAGCGCAAGGCTTGTCTGGTTGGTCACGAGATTGGTCGCAACCGCGCGCGCGCGCACCCATGCCGGTGCGACGCTCTGGGTTCCTGCAGCGAGGCTCGACAGCACGGTGACCCACGCCGCCCCCGCGGCGCAGGCGCCGACGATCGCCAGCGCCAGCATCTGCGTCACCGCAACCAGCGTCGCCGCCACCGCCCACAGCACGACCCCCGAGCTCACGATGCTGTTGAGCGATCGCCGGCTCATCTGCTGCGGGATCGCGAGCGCGCCCACGATGGCTCCCGTGCCGAACGACGCCATCAGCGTTCCATAGCCGCCGGCGCCGAGGGCGAGCTGATCGCGGGCGACGAGCGGCATCAGCGCCCACAGTGCGCTCGCGCAGAAGCTGAAGCTGAAGTTGCGGATGATGAGCGCCCGCAGCGGCTTCGAATGCCGGGCGTAGCGGAGGCCGCTCTGGATTCCGGACAGCAGCGTTTCCGGCACCCCCGGAATCGGACGGCCCGGACTGGGGTACCGGTAGACGGCGAGGACCATCACGAAGAAGAAGACCGACGCGACCAGGAAGGCGCTGCCGGAACTCAACCACGCCGCGAGCGCGCCGGCGAGCGCCGGCCCGAGCGCCCGGGCGACGTTGAAGGCGACGGCCCCCAGGGAGACGGCGCGCGGGATTTCGCTTCGCGTGACGATGTCGTTGACGCTCGCCTGCTGCGCCGGAAGGTAGACCGCGAAGCCCGTGCCGATCAGGAACGTGCCGGCAAGCAGCGTGACCGGACCGACAATCCCCGTGAGCTCGGCGACACCGAGCGCCGCGGTGACGGTGATCAGGACGACGTGAGTCGCGAGAATGATCCGCCGGCGGTCGACGATGTCGGCGAGCGCGCCGGCCGCGAGCCCGAACAGCAGCGACGGCGCCGTGCTGCCTGTCTGGACGAGCGCCACCATCAGCGCCGAGGGCGTCAGCGTTGCCATCAGCCACGCCGACACCGTCGTCTGCATGGTGTAGCCCAGCGCGGCGCCGACGGAGCCGACGTAGAGCCGCAGGAACGCCGCATGGCGCAACGGCGATGCGGGGAACCAGCGAGCGACGAACGAAACGGCGGACTCGGCCACGGGCCGAGTTTATCGCGGGCCGAGGCCGGGCAGCGACCGCGCGGCCTCGATCAGCCGTGCAACGGCGGCGTCAGCGAAGCGTCGGCGCCGCGGTTCCGCGCGCGTCGAGCTTCCAGATGAGCCACCGCGTGAGGTCGCGCATCGAAAGCGTGCCCTGCACGCTGCCTCCGACCGTCACCGGAAGGTGCCTGAAATTGCCGTCGACCATGATGTCGACCGCGCGCGCCGCGCGCTCGTCCGTCCCGATCGTTTGCGGCTCGACCGTGTAGACCTCGTCGACGCGAGTGATGCGCGGATCGAGACCGGGCTCGATGACGCGCCGCAGCACGTCCCGTTCAGTCAGGATCCCTGCGAGTTGCCCGTTCTGCATGACCAGCACGGCGCCGACGTCGTTGTGGTTCATCAGGCAGACGGCATAGGTAACCGTGGCGTCCGGTGCAACGGAGACGAGTGCCGACGGCGTCTTCCACTGCAGAAGCTGCGCTACTGTGTCGTTGAACATCCGAAAGTGCCTCGGGGGAGGTGCGGTCCGACGCTACTTTCCCCCTACTTTCCCGTCACCACCTTGATTGTGGTCAAAGAGGGGCCCGGTGGTTGCCGTCCAGGAAGGCGGCCGTCGCCGGGTTGGAACGCAGGCGATCGAGCTCGCCGGCATCGGGCGATTGCGGCTTGTCGCGCTCGGCGTCGACCATGCATAGAAAGCCCAGCGGCGATTCGGATGTCGCCCGAAACTGATGCCACGTCGACGGCGGCACGGTGACGAGGTCGAATGCTCTGAGCGGGAAGACGGCGTCTCCGACCAGCACGTCGCCCGCGCCGCGCAGGACGATCACCGCATGCGCATGCAGGTGGCGCTCGAGGGTCGAGTGGCCGCCCGGCGCAACCTCGAAATAGCGGAGTTCGCCGCGCATGTCGGCACGGCGGAAGAGCGTTTGCCGCGTCACGTCGCGGAAGGGGGCGTCGCCCTCCTCCTTGTAGCGCGTCGGCTCGACCGCAGCCCAGCGGTAGGCGTCCCCGGAGGGAACAAAAGGTCGTACCGGCGACTCGCTCATGGCTTTGCTCCGGACCCACGGACGGCGGCAACGAATTCCCGCGCGCGCTGTGGAAGCGCCTCGCGCGCCGCGAGCAGGCTGCCGCCGATCAGCAGCATCGTATCCTCGCCGAAGCGCTCGCGCATCTCGGGCACGCGCTCCACGGTCATTCCGCCGGCGGGCACGGGAAACATCGGCGCCAGGTCGTTCCAGGGCGATCGGGCGGCGTCCGCAATGCCGAGGCACGTCTCGGCCGTGTAGGTAAACCGACCGCCCGCGTTCGGGAAAATCGTAGCGTCGGCGCCGAAGAGGCGGAACAGCCTGCCGAGAAGCAGCGGAGGCGCGATGCGCGAGGCACCGGCCAGCGCGGGGTGCGCAATCAACGGCAGGCCGGCATCCCGAGCGAGCGCGGCGAGGCTGCCCGCACCACTCACCATCGGCGCAAGCAGCGCCATGCGTACACCGGCATCGCGCGCTTCGGCGAGCCGCGCGTCCAGCTGGCCGTAGTGGCCGGTCAGGCTGGGCGCATAGACGCAATGACCACCCGTCTCGCGATTGGCCTCGTCGACGGCGAGCTGCACGGCGCGCACGCGGGGGCCGAATGGCGCGGCCGCCTGGTCGGCGAGACCGTGATCGTCCTTGACGACGTCGACGCCGGCACGCGCAAATACGCCCGCGATCGCAGCAAGCTGCGCGGGAGGCAACCCCTGCGGCTTCAGTGCCGCGCAGGTAAGCGGCCGTCCATAGGCGCCGGTAACCCTGCGGATGCCGGCTATGCCGAAGCGGGGGCCGCCGAATTGCGCGGTGAACGCGCGCGGAAATGCGGCGTCGACGAGCGCCACGTCATCGTGCAGCGACGTGTTTCCGAACAGCATGTTGAGGAGCTGCCCAGCCTCGGCACCGATGGTCTCGACCGCAAGGTGGATCGTGACGTCGAACGCATCGGGGGCAACCGGCTCGATGCCCGCGACACGGGCGACGACCTCGCGCAGGACCCGCGCGTCGTCGACGGCGGCAAGCGGCGCCTCGATGCTCTGTTCCAGCGCGATCGCCTGCGCGCGGGCCCCGATCGCGTCCGCCCGCGAGCGTACCCGATAGGTGGCGGCGATCCAGCGGTCGTCAGGATCTGCCTCGCTCGAGCTCGGCACGCGCCCCGCGAGATCGGTCGACGACATCACCTGTCCGTTCCGCGCATCCGCTCCATCGCCGCAAAAACGCGATCAACACGTTGCCGTTCCTGAGCATCGGCGATGCCGGGCTCGGCGCACCAGGCCAACAGGCGATCGCCTGGCGTTCTGGCGCCGCTGGTCGACGCGTCCTGAAAGCGGTCGCGCAGCCGTTTCACCTGGAGCGCCAGCCGTTGCGCCTGAAGTTCCGGCGGGATCTCGAGACCGAGCTGCATTTCGAGCTCGAGCAGCATTTCGCGCCGCGATTCGGCGGCGCCTTCGATCCGCTCGAGATGCAGGGCGGCCACGGCTTCGTCGGAGAGAGCACGGATCGCCGCGTCGCGCCGGGCGAGCATCGCCTTCTCCGCAGCCGGCTGAAGCGCAGGAAGCGCCGCCCACCGTTCTACGACTGAGGCCGCCGCATTGGCGTCGCCGCCCTGCGCGCGGAGCCCGCTCTCCAGCGTCTCGCACAGGCGTTCCTTCGCCGTCAGCGTCTGCCATGCGGCCGCGTCGCGCGCGCGGGCGCGAAGCGACAACGTGCCTTCCACCGCCGTTCGCGCGCTCGCGAATCGGGCTTCGAGGCCGCGGGGCGCCTCATTGGGCCTGCGCGTCTTCTGTTTCCACTGCTCGCTGAGATCACGCAGGGCTCGACGCAGTTCCTGATCGTCCGTGTCCGTCGCCTGCACGAGCTTCTCGAGCTCGGCACAGAGATCCTCGAGCGCACGCCGGCCTTCGTGCTTCTTGTCGTCCTCGTGCTTGCGTTTCGCTTCGCGCGCCTGGAATACCGCGTCGCAGGCGGCCCGGAACTGCTCCCACAGCGCGCGCTCGTCGCGCTGCGGGAGCGCGAGTTCCTTTGCCTGTGCCTGCCATCGTGCCTGGATCGCCTTGACCTGCGACGGCGTGTCGCGCTCCATCGCCTTCGCGGAAAGCGCGATCGCCTCGTCGATCAGTGTCACCCGGCGCGCCTTCGCTTCGTCACGCACGGCGGAAATCGCATCGCGCACGGGAGCGATTGCGGCCCGGAACTGGGCATCGAACCCCTTCCACGCCTTCGGCTCGACGCTGCCGAGGTCGCCGTCACGCCACTTGTGCTCGGTGTCGCGCAGCCAGCGCTCGATTGCGCGCCAGTCGCGCGGTTCGGCCAGCAGCGTCGGCGCGTGAGCCGCGGCGGCAGCGACGAACTCCTCGCGCGCCTTGCGCACCTGCTTGCGCAACGCCGCCTGTTCCGCGAAATGCCGCGCGGCGGGCGCATACGCCTTCTCGCACGCGCGGTCGAATCGTTCCCACAGCGCCTTGGGGACGCCGGCGTACTGCTGGTCGAGCGCCTTCCATTCGTTGCGCAGGACCTGCACTTCAACCGCGAGGCGGGACGCGTCGAGCGAAAGCGACGCGGCGGCCTCGGCTCGCTCGCAGAGCCGAACCCGGGCCTGCTGCTGTCCGAACGACTCCCAGCGCTCGAGCTCCGTCAGCTGCTGCGCGAGTCGCGACAGGCGCTGCGCCGTGGGCTTGGGCAGCGAACCTGCATCGCCCTTGCGGGCGCGGATCTCCTCCGTCGCCGCGCGCGCGGCGTGCAGCTGACCGGCGGCAAGCGCCTGTTCCGCGGTGTGCAGCAGGCCGTGCACGTGCTGACGCGCGGCGCTCGTTTCCTGCTCGGCGGCGCGAATTTGCGCGAGGCGACGTTGCTCGATCACGATCAGCGCAGCTTCGAACCGGCGCGTCAGCGCCGGGGTCCGGATTCCGCGATCGAGTGCCTGCCAACGTTCCGGCAGCTTCGCATTGTCGATCGACGTGCCTGCCGCGAGCGCCTCGGCCTCGACGACCAGCGACTCCGCGCCGGCCAGCGCGTGAAGCTCCTGTGTCCACCGCTCGATGCGCTGTTCCGCCTCGTCGAGCTTCGACAGCGCCGCAGTCGCCGGCGTATTTCCGAGCGCCTGCGCGCAATTCCGCGAGCTCGCCGAGCAGCACGGTCAGCGCGTCCGGCGTGGCGGGCGGTTCCGCCTTCGCAAGCCATTCGCCAAGGCCGCGCTCGAACTGCGCACGCGCACGCTGCTCTTCATGCTCACGGGCGAAGCGCGCCTGGAGCGTCTGGCGCGCCGCTTCGCAGCGCGCGAGACGGACCGGGTCGTCGCCGAGATGCAGCGCCTCCCAGCGGCGATTGAGCTCGATCACCGCCGTGAGGATCGGGCCGGACTTGTTCGCCAGCGCCTCCAGGTCGGCGAGAATGGCATCCGCTGCGGCGACCTGGCCCTCGCGATCCGCAATGGCATCGACCCGCTTCCTCGCAAGCCGGGCCACGCCGCGGTCCTTGTTCTCGGCCGCTTCGGCGAGCTTGCGCAGCCCTTCAGGGGTATGCACGCGTTCCGCGGCCGCCATTCGCGTTTCCGCGTGCTCGGCAGCGAATGCAAGCTCGACCAGCGTGCCTTCCTCGCGGATCGCGGCGATCGCGGATCGGCGGCGCGCGGCATCCGGCGTGCGTCGCGCCACCTCGGCACGGATCGCATCGGTACAGGCACCGGATTCGAGGAATGCCGTCGCGCGAGCGGCGTCGCCCGTTTCCGCAACCACGGTGGCCAGCGAGGAGGCCAGGGCAAAACGGACGGCGGGATCGGGTTCGCTCTCCCAGGCGGCGGCGAGCGTACCGAGATTGGCGCATCGGTTCGCCGCGGCAAGGCGGACCTCGGGTGCGGGATCGCTGGCGAGCAGCACGCCGAGTTCGTCCGAATCCGCGGGCAGTTCGGCAACACCAAGGAGTCGCCGCGCCGGGTCGGCGTCCTTGTGCTGTGCGGAACGGAAGAGGCGATTGGCGACCATGGGGTGAAATGCTTTCGAATCGATGTGTGGCAGGCGGGTGATTGCGGACACGGGAGAAGCTAGGCGGGTCCTCCCAGAACCCGCACTCCCTTTGCATGAGACGTCGTCGAAGATCGACTCCAGCCCGGCGTGCGTGCCGCGCAGCCCGTCGACGACGTCCTTTGCCCAATCGAGGTATTCGCGCTTTCTTTCCGGCGTCCACTTCGCCGGAGGCGCGGCGACCATGTCGTAGACGTTGCAGATCTTGTCGGCCAGTTTCACGAGCTTGGCGCGCCCGGACAGCGCGTGTGCGTGCGCGACCTGCAGCCGCTTGCGTTCCGACTTCTCGAGATTCTTGTCGTCCGTGACTTCGAGCACGACGGAGGTGATGATCTCCCCGAAGCGCACGCGGAGTTCGTCGGCGGTGGTGTTGGTGTCCTCGATCGTGTCGTGCAGCAGCGCCGCGCAGAGAACGGCGACGTCGTCGACCCCCTCGCGCTTCAGCACGCCGGCCAGCGCGATCGGATGATTGATGTAGGGCGAGGCCTCGGCATCCTTGCGCCGCTGGTTGCGGTGCTTGTCCGCCGCGAACGCGACGGCTTCCAGCAGCAGGGCTTGAGGGTCGGGGTGCACGGCAGAAGCGCTCAATTGTACCGAAGATAGCGCATCGGCGGGGTAGCGCGGTGGCGGCCCTGCCGAGGGTTGCGCAGAGGGCCGGGGCTGCGGGACCCCCCCGCCGTTATCAGTCCCTCGTCGCTTCGACGCTGATGTCGAGGCGAACCTCGTCGCCCACGTCGGGCAGAAAGCGCGTCATGCCGAAATCGGAGCGCCTCAAGGTGGTCTGCAACGCACCCCCGCAGACATGGCGGCGGACGATTCCCGCCGCGACGTCCCTGCAGACGAAGCGATCGACCGTCAGGCGCAGCGGACGCGCTATCCCGTGAAGCCAGAGCGTGCCCTCGACCGCCGACAGCTTGTCGCCGTCGAAGACGAACCGTTCGCTGACGAACCTTATCTCCGGAAAAGGTGCGGAGTCGAGGAACTGCGGCGAGCGCAGGATTCCGTCGAGCAGCCGGTTGCCGGTATCGATGGAGTCCGCATCGACGGTGACGACGACCTGCCCGGTCCTCGCCGCGGGATCGAATTGCACCGTCGCTGCAATCCTGTCGAAGCGCCCGCGCACGTAGGAGACGTCGAAGTGGCTGACCGCAAAATTCACCGCGACGTGATCGGTGTCGACGGTCCAGTCCGCGCCGATGCCGGCACCGGCCGACGCAAGAAGGCACCCGCCGACGATCGAGCGAAGCATCGTTCGGCGCAGGCGCTTATTCAGTGTATCGGACACGAAAATCGATTTCGACCGGAGAATGTCCGTGACAACAGCTGGCGCGCCGGCCGCATTCCCACCGCCGCTCCATCAACGCGCACGCGTCAGCCGGCCTCCTGGCGTCCGGACCAGCTCGGCGCTCTCCTTCACGTCGGACTCGAAGAGCTCCTGCAACTGTGCCGCGGCCTGCGCCGTGGTCTGGATGAACTGCGCCTCGTCCTGCCGCACCGCGTACTGCACGTCGAGCTGCTCGACGTCGTGCCGGCGGAACAGGTCGACCGCGCGCGAGGCCTGCGCGGGCTCGAAACCCAGCGATTCGAGCGCCTGCCGTGCGGTGTCGAGGCTCGAAAGGAAGGTCTCGCGCTGGACGGCGTGGATGTCGAGGTCGCGCAGGCGAAAGTAGTGCACGCGGTTTCGCGCCCTGGCGAGAATCGGGAGGTCGGGAAAATGCCTGCGCACGACGGCAGCGGTCTTCATCGAGGCTTCGACATCGTCGATGGCGAGCACGAAGAGCCTTGCGTCGCGCGCCCTGGCGGATTCGAGCAGCTCGACGCGCGACGCATCGCCGTAGTACACCTTGTTCCCGAATTTGCGCACGAAGTCCACCTGCTGGTAATTCGCCTCGATCGCCGTGAACGGAATGCCCGCCATGCGAAGGACCCGAGAGACGATCTGCCCGTAACGTCCGTATCCGGCGATGATCACCGGATTCCCGGGACCGTCGATGAGATCGAACTCGGGCGGCCTCCTCCGTTCCAGCCACCGCGCCAGCGCCCTTTCGTGCGCGACGAACGAGAGCGGTGCGAGGAGCATCGAGATGGTCACCGCGAGCACGAGGAACTGCGCCGTCTCGGCCGCGAGAATTCCGGCCGTCCGCGCGGCGGTGAACAGCACGAAAGCGAACTCGCCGCCCTGCGCGAGCAGCACTGCAATGCGCGTCGAATCCTCGCCGCCGGCTCTTGTCGCGCGCATCACGCCGTACAGCAGGACCGACTTCAGCGCCATCATTCCGGTCGCCGTGCCGAGCACCGCGATCGGATGAGCCCGGAACAGCTCGAGGTTGGCGCTCATTCCGACGGCCATGAAGAAGAGCCCCATCAGCAGGCCCTTGAACGGCTCGACGTCCGCTTCGAGCTCGTGCCGGAACTCCGAGTCGGCCAGCAGCACCCCCGCAAGAAACGCCCCCAGCGACATCGACAGGCCGATCGCCTCCATCACGAGCGCCGCTCCGATGACGACGAGCAGCGCAGCCGCGGTGAACACCTCGCGGCCGCCAAAGCGCGCGACGAGCTTCAGCAGCGGCCGGATTGCCGTCCGGCTGACGACGATGACGAGGACGATCGCCGCGCCGCCTTTCGCGGCGAGCATCCAGCCGTTCTCCCCTGCGGTGGTCGCGGGCGACAGCAGCGGCAGGAGCGCGATCAGCGGAATGACCGCGAGGTCCTGAAACAGGAGGATCGCGAACGCTCGGCGTCCGCTCGGATTCGAAAGCTCACCGCGCTCGCCGAGCCACGCGAGCACGATGGCGGTCGACGACATCGCAAGGCCGAAGCCGGTGACGATTGCCGCTTCCCACGACAGGCCGAGCCAGCGCGCGACGCCGGCCAGCGCGACACCCGTCACCAGCACCTGCGCGCCCCCCAGGCCGAACACCGGTTGCCGCAGCGCCCAGAGCCGCGAAGGCTCCAGCTCCAGCCCGACCAGGAACAGCAGCAGGACCACGCCCAATTCCGCGAAGCTCAGCGTCGCCTGCGCGTCGGCGATGAGCCCGAGTCCCCACGGGCCAATCAGCGCACCGGCGGCCAGATAACCCAGAACGGCGCCGAGCTTGAGCCGCCGGAAGAGCGGCACGACCACCACGGCCGTCGCCAGGAAAATCGCGGCATGCTCCAGGAGCGCCATCGGACCCCCCTAACCTAGTTGCCGTAGTCGCTGCTCAGCACCGAGGACGTCGCATCGAGCGCGAGCGATTCGTCGAGATACCGCCTGGCCTCCTCGAACTCGCCCCGCTGGCGCGCCCGTTCGACGGCCATCTCGAGGTAGTGCCCCGCGCGCGCCGGTTCGTCGGCGGCGCGCCAATGGCGGGCGAGCAGGACGAAGTGCGGCGCGAGGTCTGTCGCGTGCGCGCGCTCGAGCCACTCGGCGATCGACCGGTGCAGCTGGCGGCGCTGCGCAAAAAGCAGCAGGCCGTAGGCCGTCTCCCGCGTGTTCGCATCGACAAAGACGTAGATGCGATCGCCCTGGTCCGGCGCCAGTGCGATCAGGTCCTCCGCGACGAGGTTCTCGAGATGGGCGTCCAGATTGGGCCGATCGCTTTCGTCCGGGCAGATGTCGTGCAGCGTACCGAATGCGAAAACGTGCCCGATCACGCTGGCCGCCTTGAGCACGAGCTGCGGGCCCGGCGCCAGCCGGTCGATCGCCGTCGCGCGGTCGTGCGTCGCGGGAGTCGCGCCCGTGCCGCGCTCCGAAATCGGCCGATAGACCGCGACCGCGTCCGACTTGCCCTTGACGGCGAGCGGTGGCAATGCCTCGAAGTCGATCCGGTCGCGGGCACCCGCATGCGCGGCATCGTCGCACAGCGCGCTGCCGGGTGCCGCCGCCATCATCAGCCGCGCGGCCAGGTTGGCACGGTCGCCGATGACGCTGTAGGCGCGATACGCCGAGCTGCCGTACGCGCCCGCGCGCATCGGTCCGTAGGCGACCCCGACGGCCAGGCGGGTGACCCATGCGAGGTCGATGGGCGGCGAGCGCAGCATCAGTGCCGCCCGCACCGCGCGCAATGCGTCGTCGTAGTGTCCGATCGGTGCGCCGAAATTCATGCAGACCTGCCCGCCGTCGCCGCCGACGGCGACCTGCAGCACCGCGCCGTCGTGGCGTTCGGCGACGCCCTCCACCCAGCGCACGAAGGCGTCGAGCTTCGGCTGCGCATCTGCGTCGCTGTCGAAATCGACGCCGGCGAATCGCAGGAACAGCGTCGCCGCAGGGCGAAGCTCGGACAGGAACGCGCTTTGCCCGCGGAGGACCTTTTCGTAGACCGCCGGCGGCATCCACGCGCGCGCCGCGTCGTCAGCAATCGCGGTTGCCGGGAGGTCGGGCCAGGGATCGGCCGTCGCCCCCGCATTCACGGCCGTCACGCACGCAAACGCCTTCTCGCCCCGCCATTCCGTCACGGCGACGGCGTCTCCGAGAGTCTCCGCGACGAGCCGGGTGACGACGACTTCGCCCTTCCGGGCGTGCCTTTCCGCCTCGGCGAGCTCGCGGGTCACCCGTCCCGCCAGCACGTCGATGACCTGCCGCTCGGGATCGCCGACCAGCAGGCGGCGCGCCGGTCCCGCCGCCACCGCAACCTTGACGCCGATGGAGACGACCATCCCTCCGGGTGCCGTGATGCCCGCAAATTGCTTCATGGCGCTCTGGATCGCAAAAGCGCAGGCGACGGCGTTCCTTCCGGCGTCGCCGTCGAACCAGCAGGTGAGCGCATCGCCGCCGAACAGAACGACGCTGCCGCGAAAGCGGTGAACCTCGCCGATCAGCGCCGCCAGCACGCGATTGACCTGCCGCGTGATCTCCTCGGCGCCGCGCTGCAGGCCGAGTTCGCGCGCGAACATTTCGGTCAGCGGCGTGAAGCCGGAGATATCGGCGGTGAGCGCCGCGCCGTGTGCGCGCTCGGGCAGCTCCCGTCCTTCCGCCAGCGCCTGCCGCCGGTCCATCGGCATGTAGACGGCGGCCGTGTCCGCGGCGCTGCTGCGCTGCTCCTCGATGTCGAGCTGCAGCTGGCGCATCTGCTGCCGCAGGCGCTGCTCGCGTGCGACCACCTCCTGCGCCATTTTCCTGAACACGCGGGCAAGATCGCCGAGCGCATCCTCGCGCGCCGCCACGGACGCAAGCGCCGTCTCGTCATAAGCGCTGCTCTGCACGGCCTGCGCCGCCGCCGTGAGTTGTTCCACCTGCCGCAGGTATTCGAGTTCCCGGTCGCGGCGCAGCTTGCGTTCCAGCCCGGCGCTGATGCGCGCACGGAGCAGCACGGGCTCGAACGGCTTGGGCAGGTAGTCGTCGGCGCCCTGCTGGATGCCCCGGACGACGCTTTGCAGGTCGTTCATCGCGGAGATGATGATCACCGGCAGGTCGCGCGTCAGCGGATCGGCCTTGAGGTGCGCGAGCACCGTGAAGCCGTCCATCACGGGCATCATGATGTCGAGCAGCACGAGATCGGGAGACTCCGCGCGAACCTGATCGAGCGCCTGGCGGCCGTCGAACGCCGCGACCGTGTCGTAGCCCAGGTCGTCCAGCTCCTGCTCGAGATAGTCGACGTTGAAGGGCTCGTCGTCGACGACGAGAATTTTCGGGCGCTGCGCGGGCATTCAGCGCCGCGCCGGCGTGCGCGCGAGGGTCGTCACTCTGCGGAGTCCTTGAGATAGCGGTCGAGCTTCTCGAACAGCAGCGCGTCGTTGATCGGCTTGGTGAGATAGTCGTTGCATCCGGCCGTGAGCGCCCGTTCGGCGTCGCCGCTCATCGCATGGGCGGAGACGCCGATGATGGGCATGGCGAGCGCGCCGGCGCGGATTCGCCGCGTCGCCTCGTAGCCGTCGACGAGGGGCAGCGACATGTCCATCAGGATGAGATCGGGCCGCTCCGCGCCCGCGAGCGCCACGCCCTGTTCGCCGTCCTTGGCGATCACGAGTTCGTAGTCGTCCTCGAGGAGCTGCGTCAGGAGCTCGATGTTGAGGTCGACGTCTTCGACGATGAGTATTTTCTTCATGTCTGGCGGTGTGGTGGAGGATTCGTGTCAGGGTGTGGCCGGGCGCGGCGGAAAGGCACCCTCGATTTCACGTATCAGCGCGTCGCCGGCGAGCCCCTGCTTCTGGACGACCTTGGCAACGCTCGAATTGAGACGCGCGATGTCCTCGGCGGTCAGGCTCTTGGCCGTCAGGACGACCACCGGAATCGCGCGGTGATCCGGATCCTCCCGCAGCCTTTCGATGACGCCGAATCCATCCAGATTCGGCATCAGCAGGTCGAGCAGGATTACATCGGGGCGCTCGCGATGGATCGCGGCCAGCGCCTCGATGCCGTCGCGCGCCGACACCATCTGGTACTGGTCGCCGACGAGCTGGGTGACGAGGTCGATTACATCGGGATCGTCGTCGGCGACGAGCAGCTTGCGCAGCGGCTTGCCGCCAATGAGATGAGTGACCCGCTGCAGGGCGGCGAGAACGGCTTCGGTGTTGAACGGCTTCAGCAGGTAGTCCGCGGCGCCGAGTTCGTAGCCCAGCGGCTTCTTGTCGACGATGGTGAGCATGATCACCGGTATGCCGGACGTCGCCGGATCGGACTTGAGGTCGTAGAGGACCTGCCAGCCGTCCTTGCTCGGCATCATCACGTCCAATGTGATGACGTTCGGCTGCAGCGCCTTGGCCTTGGCGATGCCCTCTTCGCCGCTCGACGCGCCGACGACGTCGTAACCCAGTTCGCTCAGGTTCTCCTGCAGGATGTCGATGTCGTTCGGGTCGTCGTCGATCGCGAGGACAATCGGGCGCCCCGCGTGCAACGGCGCATCGGCCGGGCGGGCAACCGGTTGTCCGCTCCGCGCGTCCTCCCCGAAACGCAGGGGCACGCTCAGCGTGAACGTCGAGCCGACGTTGAGCGCGCTGCCGACGGTGATGTCGCCGCCCAGGAGGCGCGCGAGGCTGCGGCTGATCGACAGTCCCAGCCCGGTCCCGCCGTACTGGCGCGTGGTGCTCGTGTCCGCCTGCTGGAACTCTTCGAAGATTCTCCCCATCGCCTCGTCGGTCATCCCGATGCCGGTGTCGGCCACCGCCAGCGTCAGGCGATCGTCGTCGGCGCGCGCGGTAATGGTGATCCGGCCGGCATGCGTGAACTTGGCCGCGTTGCTGAGCAGGTTGAGGAGAATCTGGCGGATCTTTTCCTGATCCGAATGGACGAGGGCAAGATCGGACGGGCATTCCTTGACGAGCTTGACGCCGGACTTGAGCAGCGGTGTCGCCGTCGTCGCGCACTGGTCGACGAGTTGCGCCGCGTTGAACGTCGCGGACGTCACGTCCATGCGGCCCGCCTCGATCTTGGCGATGTCGAGCACGGTGTTGATGAGGCCCAGCAGGTGCTCGGCGCTGGAAAGGACCTTTTCCAGGTTCTCGGTCTGCTTCTCCGGCAGGAGCCCTTCGGCCTTGCGTCGCACGATCCGCGTGAATCCGATGATCGCGTTGAGCGGCGTGCGGAGCTCGTGGCTCATGTTGGCGAGGAATGCGCTCTTCGCCTGGTTGGCCTGCTCCGCCGCGGCGCGCGCCTCGTGCGTCTCGGCGAAGAGTCTCGCGTTCTGGATCGCGACGCCGACGCTCGATGCGATCGTCGCCAGCAGGTGCTGGTCGGCTTCGGTGAACCGCCCTTCACGCTGGGTGCTCTGCACGCTGATCGCGCCGATGGCCTCGGTGCCCGCCATGACCGGCACGCCAAGATAGGATTTGGCCTCCACGCCGATCTGCGTTGCGCCGATGGCCGCCGTCGTTTCGTCCACCGCCTCGTTGATCAGCAGAGGCTTCGCCGACTGGATGATCCGGCTGGTCAGGCCTTCGCCCAGGACCAGCGGTGTCAATTCGTCGCCAAATGCATAGGGGAAGCGGATCAGGCCGTTCGGCTTGTCCAGCAGGGCCACGTAGACGATGTCCGCGCGGAACGTCTGCCTCATCTGTTCTCCGACGAACTGGATGAGCGCGTCGAGATCCAGCTGGGCCGCGATGGCTTGCGCGATCGTGTTGACCGTCGTGAGCTCGGTGGCGCGCTGCTCGGTCTCCTGCAGCAGGCGCGTCGTCTCCTCGAACAGGCGCGCACTTTCGAGCGCGACGCCCATGCTGCCGGCAAGCGTCGTCAGCAGGCGCACGTCCGATTCGCTGAACGCGTTCTCGCGATCGACGTTGTCGAGACCGATCACGCCACGAACCTCCGCGCCGACGAGAATCGGGACGCGCACCATGCATTTGGTCGGCTCCGTGCCCGGCACCGTGGCCGTCGTGACCCCGAACTCGGCGAGACTCTTCGTCACGTCCTTGTTGACGAGCAGCGGTTGTTTGGTCCGGATGATGTACTGCGACAGCGGCGCGATGGGGGCGTCGGGCACGTCGAAGCGCTGGCCCTTTTCCAGGAGGTAGTGGTAATGCCGGAGGCTTCGTTGATGGTCGAATGCGACGAGGCTGATACCCTGCGAGTCGAACAGCTCGCGAAGCTTTTCACCCACGAGATCGTAGATGGCCTGGATTTCCAGCTTCGAAGCGAGCCTTTCCTGCACGCTGTTGATGATCGCCAGCTCGGTCGCCCGCTGCTGCTCGGCTTTGAACAGGCGCTGCGTCTCGTCGAAGAGGCGCGCGTTCTCGAGCGCCACGCTCATGCTGTTGGCGAGAGTCTGCAGCAGGCGGACGTCGGATTCGGAAAACGCGTGCTCACGCTCCATGTCGACGATGTCGATCGTCCCGCGCACCTGATCGCCGACGATCAGCGGAACCATGACGAGTGATTTCTCCGCCTTCGTGCCGGGATGGGCGAAGCTCCCGTACTTCGCCATGGCCGCCGTCATGTTCTCGTTGACAACCAGGGTCTCGCGTGTGCGAAGCACGTGGCCGCTGAAGCCGCGGCCCGATACGGCGATCGAATCGATCGCTATCCGCTTTCCGTCCTCGTAGACGTAGGGGAAGTGGAGCTGATTGGTCTTGGGGTCGTAGATGCGGATGCCGACGTCCGCACTGCCGAAAATTTCACGGACTTTGTCGCCGACCGCGTCGTAGATGCCCTGGATGTTGAGTTCCGCGGCCAGCGCGGCCTGCACGCTGTTGATGATCGCGAGCTCGGCGTTGCGCTGCTCGGTCTCCTTCAGCAGCCGCTGCGTCTCGTCGAAGAGGCGAGCGTTTTCCAGCGCCGTTCCAAGCGAGGCCGCGATCGTGGTGAGGAGACGCAGTTCGGAATCCCCAAATGCGTTCTCGGTCTCGTAATTTTCGATGCTTATGAGCCCGACCAACCTGTCGCTGCCGATGATGGGGACGAATACGGCGGACTTGCTCTGATCGGTGCCGGGGACCAACCCGACATTCAGCACCGCATAGTCTGTGGCTTTGTTGAGGATGACAGGCTGGCGCTTCTCGCGAATCGTCTCGAAGATCCCGCCCGGAAGCGGCGCCACACTTCTCGATTGCAGCCGACTGCCGTGTTCGTACTGATAGAGCGTGTGGAGGAGACCGGTCGTTTCGTCGTACCAGTCGATCCCGAGATCGGGCGTGCGGAAGACCTCGCGCAGCTTGTCTCCGACCAGGTCGACGATGGCCTGGAACTCCAGTTCGGCGGCAAGCCCCTGCTGGACGGAGTTGATGATCTGCAATTCGGCCGCACGCTCCTGCTCGGCCTTGAAAAGCCGCTGCGTTTCGTCGAACAGGCGCGCGTTCTCGAGCGCGACGCCCATGCTCGAGGCCACGGTCTGCAGCAGACGCACGTCCGATTCGCTGAAAGCGTACTCGCGCTCGTAGTTCTCAACGATGATCGAGCCTACCACCCGATCGCTGCCGATTATCGGCACCATCGCATTTGATTTTGCGGTATCCGTCCCCGGCACGGTACCCGCTGCGATCACTTTCGCTCCGGTGTTGTTTACGACCGCCTCGCGCCGGGACATCAACTCCTCCCAGCTGATTGTCCTGGGCGGCGCCGGCGGAATCGTCAGTCGATTGCCATGCTCGAATTCATAGAGATACCGGACAACCCTGTCCTTGTCGTCGAACCAGCGGATGCCGATCTCTCCGGTCTGCAGTACCTCGCGCAGTTTGTCGCCGACCAGGTCCACGATGGTCTGGAAGTCGAGCTCGGCGGCCACGCCCTCCTGAATGCTGTTGATGACGGCGAGCTCGGCCGCGCGCTGCTCGGTCTCTTTCAGCAAGCGCTGCGTCTCGTCGAACAGCCGCGCGTTTTCCAGCGCGACGCTCATCGCAGCGACAACGGTCTGCACGAGCCGCACGCTCGATTCGTTGAAGGCGTCCTCGGTCTCGTAGTTGCCGATGCCGATCAGTCCCATCAAACGGTCGCCCGCGATGATCGGGACGGCAAGGAACGATTTCTCCATCTGCGTTCCGGGAATGTTCCTGGAGCCGATTTCCTCCATCCGGCGTTCCATGTCCCGGTTCACCACCCACGGCTGGCGGGTTTCGAGCACGACTTTGGAAACGCCGCTCACGGGGGTCGGTGCTACCCGGATCCGTCGTCCCCGGTCCTTCACATAGGGATAGGTGACCTGGCGCGCCGCCTGATCGTAGAGCCGGATGTCGATATCCTGCGAATTCAGCACTTCCGCGAGCTTGTCGCCGACGAGCTCGTAGATCGCCTGCATGTCGAGGCGCGACGCAAGACCTTCCTGCACGCTGTTGATGATCGCCAATTCCGCGGCCCGCTGCTGCTCGGCCTTGAACAGGCGCTGCGTCTCGTCGAACAGCCGCGCGTTCTCCAGCGCGACGCCCATCGACGCCGCGATCGTCTGGAGCAGACGGATGTTCGACTCGCTGAAATAATCCTCGCGCTCGAAGCTTTCGACGGAAATGTTTCCGATCACCACGTCGCCGGCAATGATCGGAACCTGCGCGATCGCCTTGGACTGTTCGGTGCCCGGCACCAGCAGCACACCGAACTTGCGCGTGATTTCGGTCGTGCTGCCGAAGATCGGCTGCTGGTCGGTGCACAGCTTGCGGAACATCGCCGAGGGCGGCAGCGGCGACACGGTCAGGCGCCGGCCATGCTCGAATTCGTAGAGGTAATGAACCAGGTCGGCCTTCCGATCGAGCAGGCGGATTCCGATGTCGTCGGTGCCGAGGATGTCGCGGAGCTTGTCGCCGACGAGGTCGACGATCGCCTGCAGGTCGAGCTTCGATGCAAGCCCCTGCTGGATGCTGTTGATGATCTGCAATTCGGCGGCGCGCTCCTGCTCGGCCTTGAACAGCCGCTGCGTCTCGTCGAACAGGCGGGCGTTGTCGAGCGCGACGCTCATCGCGTTGCCCAGCGTGGACAGCAGGCTCACGTCGGATTCGGAAAACGCGTGTGCCGCCTGCTTGCCGACGCTGATGAGGCCGGTCACCTCGTCGTGACGCAGAACCGGAACGTAGATGAAGGAATTGTCCTCGGTCGATCCGCCCACGTTGCTCGATTTCAGTTCCGCCATGCGCCGGTCCAATTCCTCGGCCGTATGAATGACGAGCGGTTCGCGCGTGGCGAGAATGTGGGCGCCGAATCCTGCCGGCGCTTCCGGGGCCAGGATGAAGCGCTCGCCGTGATCGACCGTAAAAACGCCGTGAAGCAGATTCGCGGTTTTATCGTAGAGACGAATCCCGACAACATCCGCGTCGAAAATCTCGCGAATCTTGTCGCCGACGAGATCGTAGATCGCCTGCATCTCGAGCTTCGACGCGAGCCCTTCCTGCACGCTGTTGATGATCGCGAGCTCCGCGGCGCGCTGCAGGAGCTTGGCGTTGGATGCGGAAAGCGCCGTCGTGCGCTCCTCGACCTTGCGCTCCAGCCCCTGCGCCCATTGCGCGTTGTCGAGCGCGACCGCCGCCTGGTTGGCGAGCATTCCCATCATGTCGCGGTCGGTGTCGTCGAAGCGGCCGTAGACGCCGTCCATGTCGACGTAGAGGCAGCCCAGCAGCGTGCTCTGCGCGACGAGCGGCGCGACGATCCGCGAGCGCTGCTTCAGCGCGGTCGCCTTCGGTGGCGTGTGGACGAGCTGCGCACTCCGCGTCAACCGAGCCTGTTCGAGCAGCGGCTCGATCTCGCGCAGGCACTGCTGCGCGTTCTCGCCGCGCGGCATCAGCGACTCCGCGAGCTCGCGCCGTCCGTCGCGCTCGAGAACGAGCAATACCCGCTCGCCGCCGCTCAATTCCGTGGCTTCCTCGACGAGGAACGCATGCAGGTCGGCAGCCGACCGCAGCGCGTTGAGGCGAAGGCCGGTGTCCGCCAGCCGCTGAAACACCTCGCGCACGTTGGATTCGATCGCAAGATGAGCGAGCAGGCGCTTCGCGGGGAGCTTGCGCTTCGCGCCGTCCGCGAGCCAAGCGTCGATGATTTCCCGATTGAACTGGTTCTTGTTGAGGAAATTTCGGCGAATGCCTTCGTCGCGGAGGTTCGCGATGGATTCGAGCAGGAACTCGTGTGCTCGCGCCAGCGCAGCCCGCGCATCGGCCGGACGCTTGGACGCCGACAGCGCCTCCGAATGCCGCCACCAGACTTCCTGCCGCTGAACGGTGTCGATCTCGGACAGCTTCTGCGCCCGATGCAACTCGGTCGCCCGCGTGGTCGCGACCAGCGCCGCGGAAGGCTTGCCGCTCGCAAGATAGGCCCGCCCAAGCGCGGTCATCGTCCCGATTTGTCCGGCGGCAAGTTCGAACTTGCGCGCGACGCCCGCCGCGTGCTCGAGGAGCCGGACGGCGGATCCCGCCTCGCCGCCGGCGAGCTCGATCAGCCCGAGGTTGTACGCATGGACCCAGGTAAGGAACGTGTCGCCGATCTCCGGCAGCAAGTCGGACATCGCAGCCAAACATTGACGTGCCCTCGCGTTCGCGCCCAGGCACATTTCGTCGAAGGCCAGATTGGCCATGCCCAGCGCCAACCCCGAGCGCTCGCCCATGCGCCGGGCGATTTCGTTCGCGTCGATGAAGAGGCGGCGGGCGCGGTGAAACAGACCGAGAATGAGGTAGCTGCGGGCCAGGTTGTGCTGGACCGTGGTCACGCGGTCCAGGTAGCCGGCGGCTTCGAATGCCACGCGCGCCCGACGCAAGTGTTCCAGATTTCGGGCGATGTCGACTTCGGAAAATGTCAGAACGTTGAGCGCGTTGCCGACGCCGTAGAGGTCGCCTGCGCGCTGGCACAGCGCCAGCGCCGCTTCCGCCGCGCGCCGCGATTCATCGGCGTGGCCGAGGTTGGTCGCCGCCATGGCAAGCGCCCATAAGCTGCGGCCCTGTCCCGAGGCATCGCCCAGCGTCCGGTAAATCCGCTCGGCCGCGCGCGCGTTCTGAACGGACAATTCATCGGCCCGTGTGCGAGACTGGGCCTCGCTCAGCCGGAACAGGCTTTCCGCCACGAGCGCGTTCTGTCGGGACTGCCGCCCCGCGACCAGGGCAGCGTTGGCAGTCTTTACAGCGGACGTCAACTCGCCAAGCCGCATTTGCACCAGCGACTGGCGATTGAGAGCCTTCGCCTTCAGCGCGGGCTTCTTTTCCGCATCGGCCAGCTTGACCATCGCGGCCACATCCTTGGCGGCGAGATCGAGCTTTCCCTGCGCGACGCAGGATTCGGCGCGCACGTCGAGCAATTCCATCCGCACCAACGGCGTCAACGCTACGCCGCCGTGTTCCGCGAGCGCCCGCGAGCAAACCTCGCTGGCCTCGATGTGCTTGCCGCCCCACGCGAGGTCACGCGCGATCGTGACCTCGTTGGAAGGAGGCGCCGACGTGCGTTTCGGCGAGCGCGGCGCGGCACGCTTGCGCGTGGTCGCGACTTTCCTCGCGGCCGGCGCCTTTCCGGTTTTCGGAGCCGCCATGGACGACCTACCGCGCGGGGACGATCATTTGCCGAGCCAGGCGGCGAGATCGCGTTTCAGCTTCTTCATGTCGGTTTCCCGCGTGTACATCATGTGGCCGGCATCGTAGTAGTGGTGCTCGACACGCGCGAGCACGTCGGCGGGCACGTCGAGCTGGGCGAGCGACCAGTCGGAAGCGCTGTAGGGCGTTCCCAGATCGTAATGGCCGCTTGCGACAAGCACGCGCAGGTGCGGATTGCGTCGCAGCGCCCGTGAAAGATCGGGGCTGGTACAGGCGTAGCTGTTGCCCTTTTCCTCTCCGCGATTCCAGTTCCAGTGCTTGTGCGCGTCTTCGGACAGCACCTCGTAGCGCGCGTTGGTTTCGACACCGAGCGTCTCGCTCATGTAGGCATGCGCGGCCATCGTGTACGGCGCGACGATCGCCTCGATGCCCGGGTCGAACTCCCAGTCGCGCGTGCGGCTCGCGGCCATCGGCCCGGTCACGCGCGCCTCGAGGCGGCCGACCATGCGGCCCTGATCGCGCAGCAACTCGAAGAAGAACGTCTGGTCGCTGATGCGGAGGTTCTTTTCCTCGACCAGCGCGGGCGACAACCCCGTGAGCTGCGCCACGCGGTTCACGATGCGACGTCTTGCATCCTTCGACAATCGCGCTCCGGCGTGCAGCGCGCCGAGGTACTCTTCCATCACAAACGCTTCTGCGGCCGCACGCGCGGCCGCCGGCGACTCGCCGGGTGCCCCCTTGAGCTTGCCGTGGTATTGCGCGACACACGCGAATCCCGGCAGAAACAGGGCGTACGGAAGATCGTTGCGGGGAGCGAACACGAGGGATTGCAGATCCATCGCGCAGGACACGAGGATCAGGCCGGAAAGCGCCACGCCCGACTGCTGCAGCTTGTCGGCAAGCGCCGCACCGCGCGTCGTCCCGTAACTTTCGCCGACGAGATAGAGCGGCGAGCTCCACCGGCGGTGCCGGCCGAGCCACACGCGGATGCAGTCGACGAGCGCGTCGACGTCGCCGTCCACGCTCAGCATCTTCTTGCGCGCCTCTTCGCTCGCGGTGATCGAGTAACCCGTGTGCGGCGGGTCGACGAACACGAGGTCGAAATGCTCGAACCACGATTCCGGATTGTCGGCCACCGTGTACGGCGGCGGCGGCATCGTGCCGTCCTCCCGGGTAACGACGTGCTTCGGCCCGACCGCGCCCAAATGAAGCCAGATCGACGCCGAGCCGGGCCCTCCGTTGAAGACGAAGCAGACGGGGCGGGTCTTCGGATCGGCATCGTCGAGAAAATACGATGTCGTAAAGACAGCGGCCTCGGGGTCGCCGCGCTTGTCGTCGATGCTGGTCGCCGTCACGGGAACGAAAGCGGCGATCGCGGTGTATTTCATCGCCTTGCCGTGGAGCTTGACTGCGGAGGAACTCCTGCGCGGCTCGGAAGCGAGGAGCGCGTCGACTTTTTCGCGGAGTTTCTTCTTGGCTTCTTCCGTAGGTGGCGCCGTCGTGGTTTCGCTCATGGGTAGGCCCGCAAGATTTGGTGGACGTGCGACAGGACGCGGACGCGGTTCGGATGCGCCCTCTCGCGGGAGCTTGGCACCGATGGACCGGCTGCGACCGAGGGACCGCGTTGCGGAGTGTGGCCGGGAGTATTGCGGGATTGAGGGGTGGGGTCAACCGGCCAGGCACGTGCGCGCTCACCCGCGCGCAAACGGGATCAGCGCCTCCCGACTTTCGCCAGCGCAACCATGGACGGACGCCCGGGAAGGGATCTCCGGAATGCGGGACTTCCGGCAACCCACGGTCCCCCGGTGCTGTAAGATTCACCGCGTGAGGATCCGAACTCCGGGTCCCGTTGTCACCCTGCAGGAGACTCCCATGACCACCCGTCGGCAGTTCGTGCTCACCGCCCTTCCCGCAACCGCGATGCTGCTCGGTGTTGCGGGTGCCGCCTCCGCTCAAGCGGCGAAACTCGAGGAAAACGATCCCCTCGCCACTGCGCTCGGATACCGGATGGACGCGACCAAGGTCGACGCCAAGAAATATCCGACGTGGACCAAGGACCACACCTGCGTCAATTGCCAGTTCTTCGGCGGCAAGGCCACCGACGCCACGGGCGCCTGCGCCGCGGTCGGCGGCAAGCTCGTCAGCGCCAACGGCTGGTGCACGGCCTGGGTCAAGAAGGCCTGATTCGGCGCGTTTCGGCCTTGCCGTGGGCTGAGGCCGCCCTGGAAAGACGACCGGCCGCGCCGGTCGGCTGCCCTCCCGCATCGCAGCGTGCGGCGCGGATTCCCGTGCAATTGACGTCATGGTGTTTGTCGACGCCATGACGTGACGGTGAGATCCCCTGCCGCGTCACTCCCATTTATATTAGGATTCGCTGCACCCCTTCGGCGCGCTGCGATCGTTTCGGGGGCGCCTCGACCCGATTCCTCCGCTCGCAGCCCGCATCGCCGATCGCGATCGAAACACCGGACCGGAACAGCGAATGCCTGCAGCGCGAAAAACTCCGAAGAAGCGCCGCCCGGTGGCGTCCGCAAAGCGGACTGCAACGCCCCCCGCAATGCCGACCGCGAAGCGGACGGCCAAACCGGCGACAAAGCCGGGCAAGAAAAAGCGGGCCCCGAACCCTGCGTTGAAGCCCGCCGCAAAGCGGCCCGCTCAGCGCGTCAAACGGCCGGCACCCACGTCGAAAGCACGAGGCGCAAAGGCGCGGGTCGAACAGCTGGCGGCCGAAATTGCGGTCATCGACAGCATCCAGCAGGGCATGGCGGGGGCACTCGGCTTCCAGGGCATCGTGGATCTCGTTGGCGACAAGCTGCGCGTCGTGTTCAACACCGAGAGCATGGGCATTCGCTGGTACGACTGGAAGACCAATCTTGCCCACTACCTGTATGAGTACGAGCAAGGCGTGCGCGTGGAATATCCGCCGATTCCACCGCAGCCCGGAGGAACGTTCTCGAAGATGGTGGCCACGCACGAGCCGCTGATCCTCCGGAGCCACGCCGAAGGCGAACGATTGGGACTCCAGACTCTGGGCACCCCGAGCAAGTCATCGGTGTACGCGCCGATTGTGGCCAATAACCGCGTCATCGGCCAGATCGCCCTCTACAACTATGAGCGCGAAGACGGCTATAGCGAATCCGATGTGCGGATGTTGTGCACGATCGGCGCGAGCATGGGTGTTGCGCTCGAAAATGCCCGGCTGCTCGACGAAACGCAGCGGCTGCTGAAGGAGACCGAGCAGCGCAATGCCGAACTGGCGGTGATCAACAGCATTCAGCAGGGAATGGCGGGGACGCTCGACTTCCAGGGCATCGTCGACTGGTGGGCGACAAGTTGCGCGAGGTGCTAAACACCGAGGACATCGGCATCCGCTGGCGACGACGCGCGTGACCAACCTCATCCAATACGTGTACAGCGTACGAGCACGGCGAGCGTCATCGACCCGGAATCGCGCCGCGCACGCCGACGCCGGACGGCCCGTTCATGCGGCTGCGAACGTTCGCGCCGTCGCCAGGTCATGCAACACGCCCGCGGAGATTCCGACGCGTTGGACAGCGGCGTGATCCCGGCACCGACGCAAAGCCGCTCGTCACTGTTGAACGTTCCGATCATCGGCAGCGACCGCGTGCTGGGCGGCAGTTCTGCTCGCGGACTACGGCGCGAGACTACGCGTATCGACCAGGCCGACGTTCGCCTGCTGCAGACCGTCGCCGGCGAGCATGGGCGTGGCGCTGGAAAACGCGCGCAATTTCGGCGAGACGCAGCGGCTGCTGAAGGAGACCGAGCAGCGCAACGCCGAGTTGGCGGTCATCAACAGCATTCAGCAGGGAATGGCGGAAAAGCTGGATTTCCACGCCATCATCGACATGGTGGGCGACAAGCTGCGCGAGGTGTTCCGGACGGGCGACATGGGCATCGTCTGGCACGATGCCGGCGCGAATCTGCTCCACTATCTTTACTGCTACGAACACGGGTCCCGTATCACGCTGGAATCCAGACCGCCCAGTTCCGGGGGGCTGTGGGAGACCGCATCGTCGACGCGCCAGCCGGTCGTCCTCAACTCGCCGACGGAGTTTGGGGCGCTGTCCGCGACGGCGATTCCCGGGACGGATCAGTGCCTTTCGTCCGCGCACGTGCCCATCCTCGGCGGCGACCGCGCGCTCGGCCTGATCAACATCGAGAACTTCGAACGGCAAAACGCCTTCGGCGAGGCCGAGGTGCGGCTCCTCAGCACGGTCGCGGCGAGCATGGGCGTGGCCCTCGAGAACGCGCGGCTGTTCGACGAGACGCAGCGTCTGCTGAAGGAGACCGAGCAGCGCGCGGCCGAGCTGGCGGTGATCAACAGCATCCAGGAGGGAATGGCCGCCGACCTCGACTTCCAGGCCATCGTCGATCTCGTCGGCGACAAAATGCGCGAGGTGTTTCATACCGGCGACATCGGCATCCGCTGGTATGACCCGAAGACGAACCTGGCGCACTTTCTTTACCAGTACGAACACGGCGCACGCACGCACTATCCCCCTGGACCGCCGTCTCCTGGGGCGCTCAAGGTGTTTCAATCGCGGCAGCCGATCGTGGCGAACACGGTCGCTGAATTCGCGGCGCAGGGATTCAGTGTCGTACCGGGGACCGATCAGAGTCTCTCGTCGGTGGGGCAGCCGATCATCGGCAGCGATCGCGTGCTGGGTTCGGTGGTCATCGAGAATTACGAGCGCGAACACGCGTTTGGCGAGTCGGAGGTTCGCCTTCTCGCGACGGTCGCCGCGAGCATGGGCGTGGCGCTTGAGAACGCGCGCCTCTTCGACGAGACGCAGCGATTGCTGAAGGAGACCGAGCAGCGCAACGCCGAGCTGGCGATCATCAACAGCGTGCAGGCGGCGCTGGCGGCCGAGCTCAACATCCAGGGCATCTACGAGGCGGTTGGCGACAAGATCCGCGAGATTTTCCACAACGTGGACATGGGGATCCGCATCTACGACCCGAAGACGAACTTCGTCCACTTCCCCTACCTGTACGAAAAGGGCAGGCGCCTGCAAATCGAGTCCGGGCCGCTGCCTGAAGGCGGGTTCGGGCCTCATGTCCTGCGCACACGCGAGACGCTGGTCATCAACGAGGGCATGGACGAGGCCACGGAGAGGTTCGGCAGCTTCAGCCTGCCCGGCACCGAGGCCGAGAAGTCGGCGGTGTTCGTCCCGCTGGTCGCCGGAGACCAGGCACGCGGCCTGATCAATCTTTTCGATATGGAGCGCGAGCACGCGTTCAGCGAATCCGACGTGCGGCTGCTGCAGACCCTCGCGAACAGCATGAGCGTCGCACTCGAGAACGCGCGCCTGTTCGACGAGACGCAGCGGCTGTTCAAGGAAAGCGAGCAGCGCGCCGCCGAGCTCGCGATCATCAACAGCGTGCAGCAGGGCCTCGCTGCGGAGCTCGATTTCCGGGCAATCATCGACCTCGTCGGCGACAAGGTGGCGGAGATCTTCGGCTCCAAGGACATGTCGATCGCGTTGTACGACCGTCCGGGCAACGTGATCGCCATGCCGTACTACCTGGAGCACGGCGAGCGTTTCCCCGTCGAGCCCATGCAGATGGCGGGTGGATTGACCGCACACGTCATCCGTACGCGGCAGCCGCTGGTGATCGGGAAGGACCTGTACCAGCGGGCCGTGGAGATCGGCGCAAAGACGATCGGCGATCCGAGCGTCGGCGACACCGGGCAAAGCTACGTCGGCGTGCCCATCCTGATCGGCGACGAGGCGCGCGGCGTCGTCGCGCTTTACTCCCCCAGGGAGGACGCATTCTCCGAATCGGATGTGCGCCTGCTGCAAACGCTGGCCAACAGCATGAGCGTGGCCCTCGAGAACGCTCGCCTCTTCGACGAGACGCAGCGGCTGCTGAAGGAGACCGAGCAGCGCAACGCAGAGCTTGCCGTCATCAACAGCGTGCAGCAGGGGATCGCCGGTTCGCTCGACTTCAAGGGCATCGTCAACCTGGTCGGCGACCGCTTGCGCGAGCTGCTGCACACCGGCGACATCAGCATCCGCTGGTTCGACCACGACGGCGGAATGGTGCAGCGTCTCTACGATTATGAGCATGGCGTGAGGCTCACGCTGCCGCCGAGCCTGCTGGCGGAGGCCAGCGCCGTGACACACCGTCTGATCGACACGCGCCGGCACAACGTCTACCACACAGTCGCCGAGCAGATCGCCGCCGGCGTCCAGGCGGCCCCGGGCACCGACCGCGCGATCTCCATGGCCTACGTTCCCATCGTCGTCCGCGACCGCGTCGTCGGCGTGATCGGACTCGAGGACCACCGGCGCGAGCACGCATTCGGCGAGCCGGAGGTGCGTCTCCTCCAGACCATCGCGAATTCGATGGGAATGGCGCTCGAGAGCGCTCGCCTCTTCGATGAGACGCAGCGCCGCGCGCGCGAGACCGCGGCGCTGGCAGAAGTCGGCCGCGACATTTCGTCCACGCTCGATCTTACGACGGTGATGGATCGCATTGCCCGCCACGCGAAGGACCTGCTCCACGCCGACAACGGCGCGATCTTCCTTCCCGACACAAGCGGCAGGACCCATCGCGCCATCGCCGCCGTCGGCGAGATCGCCGAGGCGATCAAGGCGACGGAGGTCGTGTCGGGCTCCGGCATCATCGGCAGCCTTCTGGAAGCCGGGCGCGCGGAGTACATCAACGACACGCAGACCGACCCGCGCGCGATCCAGATCCCCGGCACCGACCGGTCGGAAAACGAGCGCCTGATGGTGGCACCGCTGGTGGCCGGCACGACCGTCCGCGGCGCAATGGCCGTGTGGCGCACGGGCGGCCTTCCGTTCAACGACACCGAGCTCGAGTTTCTGACCGGCCTCTCGCTGCAGGCGACGGTCGCCATCGAGAACGCCCGGCTGTTCGACGAGACGACCGCGATGCTGGAGCAGCAGACCGCCACCTCCGAGGTTCTGCAGGCGATCAGCGAGTCGATGGCCGACCCCAAACCGGTGTTCGAAAGGATCCTCGCGAGCTGCCAGCGGTTGTTCGCGAGCGAGCAGCTCGCGGTGATGCTGCTAGGCGACGACGAGCGCGTGTACCCCGCCGCCTGGCGCGGCTCGTCCTTCGAAGCCCTCGCGCGAGACGTCGTCTCGATGCCGGTCGAGACGACGTTCACCGGCCGGGCGATCCGCGAGCGGCGAACGATCCAGGCGACCGACGCCGACATGGCCGCGCTGCCCAATCCGGCCGCGCAGAAGCTCGCCGCGACGCTCGGCCCCTATTCCGCGATCTACAGCCCGATGATCTGGGAAGGCCGCGGCATCGGCACCCTCTGCGTCTTTCGCCAGCCGCCCCGACCCTTCACCCCCAAGGAGGAGGCGCTGCTCAAGACCTTCGCCGACCAGGCGGCGATCGCGATCCAGAACGCGCGATTGTGGAACGAGACGCGCGAGGCGCTCGAGCAGCAGAAGGCGGCCGCGGAGGTACTGAACGTCATCAGCAACTCGGTGGCCGACACCCGGCCGGTGTTCGAGGCGATCGGCCGCGCCTGCCAGCAGCTCTTCAGCAGCGACCAGGTCGTGATCTCGCTGGTGCGCGAGGATGGCCGGGTCGAGCACGCGGCGATGGCCGTGCCGCCCAACGTGTCCGCAAGCGTGCGCGAGCGCATGTGGTCGCGGCTCAATCAGGAGTTTCCACGGCCGCTCGAAGAGGCCTACCAGGCCTATCCGATCCGCAAGCGGCGCGTCGTGCACTACCCGGACATGGCGAACGGTCCGAAGGTGCCGGAGGCCATGCGCAGGATCGGACGCGACCTCGGCAATTTCTCGATGCTGATCGCACCAATGCTTTGGGAAGGCCGCGGCATCGGCACCGTGCACGTCGTGCGCCTCCCGCCGCGGCCGTTCAGCGCAAAGGAGCATGCCCTGCTTGCGAGCTTCGCCGACCAGGCGGTGATCGCGATCCAGAACGCGCGTCTTTTCAGGCAGGCGCAGGAGGCCCGCGCGTTGGCCGAATCCGCCAACGACGCGAAGAGCTCGTTCCTCGCCACGATGAGCCACGAAATCCGCACGCCGATGAATGCCGTGATCGGCATGAGCGGACTCCTGCTCGACACCAGGCTCGACGACGAGCAGCACGACTACGTCGCGACGATCCGCGAATCGGGCGATGCGCTTCTCACGATCATCAACGACATCCTCGATTTCTCGAAGATCGAGGCCGGACGCATGGACATCGAGGCACAGCCGTTCGATCTCCGTGATTGCGTCGAATCGGCGCTCGACCTGATCGCGGCGCGCGCCGTCGATAAGCACCTCGACACGGCCTACATGTTCGACGGCGACGTTCCGCCGGCCATCGTCGGAGACGTCACGCGCCTTGCGCCAGATTCTGCTGAACCTGCTCAGCAATGCGGTGAAATTCACGGAAAAAGGCGAAGTCGTTCTCACCGTGGCGTCAAAGGCGCTCGCCGACGGCAAGGTGGAACTGGCGTTCGCCGTGCGCGACACCGGCATCGGCCTTTCCGCGGAAGGCATGAGCCGCCTCTTCCAGTCGTTCTCGCAAGCCGACTCGTCCACTACGCGAAAGTACGGCGGCACCGGGCTGGGCCTCGCCATCAGCAAGCGACTGTCCGAATTGATGGGCGGACGCATGTGGGCGCAAAGCGACGGCGCGAACAAAGGGTCGACGTTCCACTTCAGCATCGTCGCGCCCGTCGGCGAATTGCCGCCCGCGCGACAACGCGAGTTCGTCGGCGTCCAGCCGGGGCTGCAGGGCAAGCGCATGCTGGTCGTCGACGACAACGCGACGAACCGCCGCGTGCTCGAGCTGCAGACGTCGAAGTGGGGCATGTCGTCGCGCGCCACCGAGTCGCCTGCCGAGGCACTGCGCTGGATCGAGCAAGGCGAAGCATTCGACCTCGCCATCGTCGACATGCACATGCCGGAAATGGATGGCGTGACGCTCGCGCAAAGCGATCCGGGAGCGCCGCGCACACGCTGCCTCGTCGTGCTGTTCAGCTCGCTCGGCCGGCGCGAGGCGGGCGCCGACGACGGACTTTTCGACGCCTATCTCACGAAGCCGATCCGGCAGTCGCAGCTCTTCGACACGCTCGTCGGCATCCTTGCGCAGAGCGCAGCGCCGAAGTCCGCGTCCGCCGCGCCGGCGTCGTCGCGCCTCGATCCGGGAATGGCCGCGCGTCACCCGCTGCGCATCCTGCTGGCCGAGGACAACGTGGTCAACCAGAAGCTCGCATTGCGGATCCTGCAGCAGATGGGCTATCGCGCCGACCTTGCGTCGAACGGCATCGAAGCGATCGAATCGGTGCAGCGGCAGGTGTACGACGTGGTGCTGATGGACGTCCAGATGCCGGAAATGGACGGACTCGACGCGTCGCGCCAGATCACCGCGCGCTGGAAGCTCGCACGAGCGTCCGCGCATCGTGGCGATGACGGCCAATGCGATGCAGGGCGACCGCGAGGAATGCCTCGCCGCCGGCATGGACGACTACCTGACAAAGCCGATTCGCGTCGACCAACTGGTCGCGGCGCTCTACAACGTCGCCGCGCGACAGGAGCGCTGACTTGACGAAGCAGCCGAAGCCCGTCGCCAAGCAGGCGACCCGCCGTCCCCGCGCAAAGCCGAAGTCGGGGGTCGCGGCCAAGAAGACATCGGCGGTGCGCAAAATCGCGCGGACGGGACCGCATGCGAAGGCCACCGACACGGCATCGTCGGCGCTGAAAGTGAAGGGCCGCGTTGACGCCGAACGTCTCGCGCGTCTCGAGTGCGAGATCGAGGAGCGAAACGCGGAACTTGCGGAATCGCTGGGCTACCAGACGGCGATCAGCGAAGTTCTGCGCGTGATCAGCCGGTCGCCGGCCGACGTGCAGCCGGTGTTCGAAGCGATCATGGACAGCGCAATGCAGCTCCTCGGGGCGTCGATCGCCGCCGTCTTTCGTTTCGACGGCACGCTGGTCCACCTCGTCGGCACGCGCGACTGGTCTGCCGAGGCGCTGGAGGACGGCCGCCGTAGGTATCCGTCGCCTCCCCAACCGTGCCCTGATGAGCGGCCGCGTCATCCTGTCCGGCCATGTCGAGACGATCGTCGACGCGCACGCGGACCCGGCCTACGATCGAACCACTGCACACGTCGGCCAGTGGCGCCGCATGATCGGCGCGCCGATGCTGAGGGACGGCGCCCCGATCGGCGTCATCGTCGTGGCATGGCCCGACCCCGGCGAAACACCGAAAAGGCAGGCGGATCTGCTGACGACGTTCGCCGACCAGGCCGCGATCGCGATCGAGAACGCGCGCCTGTTCAACGAAACGGAGCAGGCGCTCGAACAGCAGACGGCGACGGCCGACGTCCTGAAGGTCATCAGCAGGTCGCCGACGGACGTCCAACCGGTGTTCGACGCGATTGCCGAGCGGGCGATGATCCTTTGCGGCGCCCTCACCGGGACCGTGACGCATTTCGATGGCGAGCTCGTGCACTTGCGCGCCTTCCGTGGCGCAACGCAGAAGGCGACGGACGCGATGAAGGCTGCCTACCCGATCAAGCTCGGGCGCGGCGCCGTCAGCACGCGAGCGATTCTCGAGCGAGCGCCAGTCCAGATCCCCGACACGCTCGAGGATCGGGAGTACGCGCTGAAGGATGCGTCGCGGGCGGTCGGCTACCGAAGCGGTCTCGCGGTGCCGATGTTTCGCGAGGGACGGGTGATCGGGTCGATCGGCGTGACCCGCGCCGAATCAGGTGCGTTTCCCGATCGGCTCGTCGCGCTGCTTCAGACCTTCGCCGAGCAGGCCGTGATCGCGATCGAGAACGTGCGACTGTTCAACGATACGCAGGAAGCCCTCGCCCGACAGACGGCCACCGCCGACATTCTGCGTGTGATCAGCGGCTCGCCGACCGATGATCAACCCGTATTCGACGCCATTGTCCGTACCGCGCTGCGGCTCCTGTCCTGCGACTCCGTGGTCTTCCTGCGGTGCGACGGAAAGACATTCTCCCCCGCCGCCGGGGCGCGCAGGGACGGCGGCCCGATGGACATAGTCAATCCCTTCGTTACCGTAGATCCCGATGCCAACTTCCCGTCGCGGGTGATTGTAAGCAAGACCGCGCTGCACCTGCCGGACTGGTCGGCCATCGACCTCCCCGACCACGAGCAGCGAATCCATGCGTCATTCGGAGTCAGGTCCTCGCTCATGCTGCCGCTCCTGCGCGAAGGCGAATGCATCGGCGTGCTGGCACTGATTCGTCATGCGCCAGGCGCGTTCCATGACGAGGAGATCGCGCTCGCGGAATCCTTCG
>CAVSDH010000017.1:0-14495 GCA_963726765.1 uncultured beta proteobacterium
CCATAACCCAGCTCCTTTGCCGTGCGACCGTTCGGTTGCGCTGGAGTGGGAGGACCTCTATGGGTTGCGGATTTCGACCACGCAGATGAACGATCGACTCGAATCCGACCGCCTCGACGGTCTCACCGAGGACGAGGCGGCAAGCCGCGTCGCGCGGGAGGGACACAACGAGCTGCCGACGACCGCGCCGCGCGGATTCCTTGCCCTGGCGTTCGGCGTTGCGCGCGAGCCGATGTTCCTGCTCCTTGTCGCCTGCGGAGCGGTCTACCTGCTGCTCGGCGACACGCACGAGGCCCTGATGCTGCTGGGCTTCGTCGTCATCATCATGGGCATCACGCTGGTGCAGGAGCGCAAGACCGAGCGGGCGCTGGAGGCGCTGCGGGATCTCGCGAGCCCGCGCGCGCTCGTGATTCGCGGTGGCATCGAGAGGCGCATTCCCGGGCGGGAGGTCGTTCGCGGCGATCTCGTCGTGCTGGCCGAAGGCGATCGCGTTCCGGCGGACTCGGTGCTGCTGACAGGGGCCAGTGTTTCGGTGGACGAGTCGCTGCTCACCGGGGAATCGGTACCCGTGCGCAAGGCGGCCGCGAAGATCGCTCCGGTCGCTATGGCAAGACCGGGTGGCGACGACCTTCCGTTTCTCTATTCGGGGACACTCGTGGTGCAGGGAAAGGGCATTGCGCAAGTCCTTGCGACCGGCGCTTCCACCGAGATCGGACGCGTCGGCAAGGCGCTCCGGAACGTCGGCGAGGAATCGACCCGCATTCAGCGCGAGACGCGCGTGGTGGCGAAGCGCATGGCGTGGGTCGCCGTTCGCGTTGAGCACGGTTGGCGGCCGTGACTTACGGCGTCGGCAACGGCGATTGGCTGAACGGGCTTCTGGTGGGCATCACGCTGGCGATGGGCATTCTTCCCGAGGAATTGCCTGTCGTACTGACCCTTTTTCTCGGCCTGGGGGCGTGGCGCATCGCGCAGAAGAAGGTGCTGACGCGACGCATCCCCGCCGTCGAAATGCTGGGAGCCGCGACCGTGCTGTGTTCCGACAAGACCGGCACGCTGACGCACAACCGCATGGCGCTGGCCAGGCTCATCGCAGGCGACGAGGTGCAGGATCTGGCGGACCTTCCGCGCGACGGGCTGCCCGAGGCGTTCCACGAGCTGCTGGAGTTCAGCGTGCTGGCGAGCCACAGCGATCCCTTCGACCCCATGGAGAAGGCGATCCGCCGGAGTGCGCAGGAGACGCTCGCGCGCACCGAGCATCTCCATACCGACTGGGAGCTGGTGGCCGAATATCCGCTCTCGCAGGAGCTGCTGGCGATGTCGCGCGTCTGGCGATCGGGCGACCGCGGGCGGCATGTCATCGCCGCCAAGGGGGCGCCGGAAGCCATATTCGACCTGTGTCATCTGGATCGGGCTCGCGTACTGGCGCTCACGTCGCACGTCGAGGCGCTGGCCGGTCAGGGCCTGCGCGTGCTCGGTGTTGCGCGCGCATCGCTGGCGCGGCCCGGCCTGCCGGCGATCCAGCATGAATTCGAGTTCGAGTTCCTGGGACTGATCGGGCTCGCGGACCCGGTACGGGAGGCGGTGCCGGGGGCCATCCGGGAAGCGCGAGCCGCGGGCATTCGCGTCGTCATGATCACGGGCGACTACCCGGGCACCGCCATGAACATCGCCGACCGCATCGGGCTCCGGTCGGAGGCGGGTTACCTCACCGGACAGGAGCTCTGCGACCTCGGCGATACCGAATTGCGTGAACGGGTCGGCAGCGTGAACATCTTCTGCCGCATCGCGCCCGAGCAGAAGCTGCGTCTCGTGGAAGCCCTGAAAGCACGCGGCGAGGTCGTCGCCATGACGGGCGACGGCGTGAACGACGCGCCTGCGCTCAAGGCCGCGCACATCGGCATTGCGATGGGCGCACGCGGCACGGACGTGGCGCGCGAGTCGGCGGCGCTGGTGCTGCTCGACGACGATTTCGCCTCGATCGTGGCTGCCGTGCGTCTCGGCAGGCGAATCTTCGACAACCTGCGAAAGGCGATCGCGTTCATCATCGCCGTCCACGTGCCGATCGTCGGACTGTCGTTGATTCCGGTGGCGCTGGGGTGGCCGCTGGTGCTGTTGCCGGTCCACATTCTCTTTCTGCAGCTCATCATCGACCCCGCGTGCTCGATCGCCTTCGAGGCCGAGCCGGAGGAGGTCGACGTCATGCGCCGCCCCCCGCGGTCGCCGGACGCGCGCCTGTTCGACCGATCGACGCTCCTGTTCGGGGTGGCGCAGGGTGTGGTCCTGCTGGCGGTGATCTTCGGCCTCTATGCCGGAGCCCTGCACCGCGGCCTCGGCGCGGACGAAGCGCGCGCCATGGCGTTCGCCACGCTCGTCGTCGCCAGCGTAGGACTGATCTTTAGCAACCGGTCCCGGTCGCGAACCTTGCTGGCCACGCTCCGAGCCCCCAATCCGGCGCTTTGGTGGATCACGAGCGGCGCGCTCGTGTTGCTTGCCTTGATCCTTTGCGTGCCGTCGCTGCGGAGCCTTTTCTACTTCGGGGAACTGCACTCCGCCGATCTGATGGTCTGCATCGCCGCCTCGCTGGTGTGCGTCGTTGCCTTCGAGATGGCGAAGTTCCTGGGTGCCGCGATTGTGGCTCCGTCGAAACTTTCGGATTGACAGGCGCCCCCGGGAAGTCCGGATCGCGATGCGTGAAGCCGTAGTCCTGTTCGTTGCCGTTTACACGCTCAACTGCGTGCCGGCCTTCGCCCCGCCGACATGGATGGCCCTGTCATGGGTCGGATTCAACTACCCCGGGATCAACCTGGCCGCGCTCGCGCTGATCGGCGCCGCCGCCGCCACGCTCGGTCGATTGACGCTGGCGAAGCTGTCCCGGGCCATCATCCGGCAACGGCTGATGAACGAGCGCAACGTGGCGAACATCGACGCCATCCGGGAAGCGCTCGAAGGCAGGCGCGTCCTGACTGCCGGCGTCGTCCTGTTCTACGCGTTCAGTCCCTTTCCCTCCAACTATCTCTTCATCGCGTACGGATTGACGTCGCTCGATCTCCGACTGATCGCATTGCCCTTTTTCGCCGGCCGCTTCATCAGCTATTACTTCTGGGCCTTCAGCGCTTCCGCGGCGGCCAGGCACATCGTTCTCGAATACCCGGACGCTTCGTCGTATTTCAATTTCTATTTCGTCGTTTCGCAAGCCGTCGTACTTGCGCTGCTCTATCTGTTCACGAAGATTGATTGGAGGATGCTGCTGACGCGGCGAAAGCTCCACTGGTTCGGCGATCGCGGCGATGCCCCATAGACGGCCGGACATTCGATCCGCGTCGCCGTCGTCGGTCGATCTCGCGACCGGGGTCGCCTGCGCTTGTGCGGCAACGAACGTTGATTCGGGTCAACGCGGCAATCGGCTTCCTGTTCTAGTGTGAACGACTGCGGACCGGGAAATCGGGCTCGTCGCCCGGACGGCGCCGGTCGCTTCGAAGCGCCTCGATCGTTGCGGTTCGCGAATCAAGCGTCGCGTCGGACCCTGCCGGACCTGGCCCGTCGTTCGACGACAGGAGATCGTCGTGGTGAGCAGAATCTGGCTGCAGAATTATCCGGTCGGCATGCCCGCCGACATCGACACGGATCTGTTCCTGTCCATTCCGGACATGTTCGAAAAGGTCGCCAGGAAGTTCCGCGACAGGCCCGCGTATCACAATCTGGGCTGCACGTTGAGCTACGCAGCGCTCGATCGGCTGTCGCGCGACTTCGCCGCCTTCCTGCAGGGGCTCCCGGGAATGGCCAAGGGCGACCGCGTCGCGATCATGGCGCCGAACCTGCTGCAATACCCGATAGCGCTGTTCGGCATCCTGCGCGCAGGCATGACGGTGGTAAACGTCAATCCGCTCTACACCCCGCGCGAGCTCGTGCACCAGCTGAAGGATTCCGGCGCGAAGGCCATCGTCATCCTCGAGAACTTCGCTCACAGCCTGCAGGAAGTCCTGGCGAGAACGCCCGTCCTGCACGTGATCACGACGCAAGTCGGCGACATGCTGCCTGCGCCCAAGCGCTGGATCGTCAATCTGGTCGTGAAGAGGGTGAAGAGAATGGTCCCCGCCTGGCGCATCGACGGCGCCATCGGCTTCCGGACGGCGCTCGAGCGCGGCGGAGCGTCGCCGCCGAAGCCGGTTGACGTCGGGCACGGCGACATCGCGTTCCTGCAGTACACCGGAGGCACGACCGGCGTCTCGAAGGGCGCGATGCTCACCCACCGCAACATCCTCGCCAACCTCGAGCAGACGGGCGTGTGGGTTTCCGGCAGCTTCAAGGAGGGCACGGAAATCGTCATCGCGCCGTTGCCGATGTACCACATCTTCTGCCTCACCTCGACGATGTCGTTCATGAAATGGGGCAGCCTGATCGTGCTCATCACCAATCCGCGCGACATGCCGGCGTTCGTGAAGGAGCTGCGTGCGTGGAAGTGGAGCGTCATGACCGGCGTCAACACGCTTTTCAACGGCCTGCTGAACACGCCCGGATTCGACCGGCTCGACTTTTCCACGCTGAAGGTGGTGGTCGGCGGTGGCGCCGCGGTGCAAAAAACGGTGGCCGAGCGCTGGCAGAAGACGACCGGGCACTACGTCACCGAGGCCTACGGGCTGACCGAGACCTCGCCGGGCGTCTCGGCCAATCCGCTGGGAACACCATGGAACGGCACCATCGGCATGCCGTTCCCGTCGACGGAGGTTTCGATCCGCGACGACAGCTTCAATGAATTGCCCGTGTGGACCGGCGAAGGGGACATCGAAAGGCACACCGGCGAGCTTTGCATCCGGGGCCCGCAAGTGATGACGGGCTACTGGAACCAGCCGGACGAAACCGCCAAGGTCTTGCGGGAAGGCTGGCTCAAGACAGGCGACGTCGGCTACCTGAATGCGAAGGGATACCTCGCGATCACCGATCGCAAGAAGGACATGATCCTGGTTTCCGGGTTCAATGTTTATCCGAACGAAATCGAGAGCGTGGTGGCGACGCACCCGGGCGTGCTCGAGTGCGGTGTCGTCGGCGTGCCCGACGAAAAGTCGGGCGAGGCGGTGAAGGTCGTCATCGTGAGGAAGGATCCGAATCTGACGAAGGAAGCGGTGATCCTGCACTGCAAGGCGCAACTCACCGGATACAAGCTGCCGCGTCACGTCGAGTTCCGCGATGCGCTGCCGAAGACGCCGATCGGCAAGGTCCTGCGGCGCGAGCTGCGCGATCCGCCCAAGTCGTAGGGACCGACTGCTCGCGCGGTCGCCGCGGCGCATGACGCGCATTCGCTGACACACGTGGGCGAGTTCGCGCTGCCCGTATTCCCGGTGGCGGAGAGGGTCTACGGCATGGTGGATGACGCACCCGCTCGCCGTCGAATCGCACGCGACCGGATCGACCCCACCCATGATGTCGTCAGGCCGCGGCCGGCCTGCCGAAACCGCGCACTTGACATGCAAGTAAATACTTGCATAATATGACGTGAAGGACGTCGACCGGATCTTCAAGGCGCTGGCCGATCCCAGCCGAAGGAAGCTGCTTGACCGGCTGCATGCAGATAGCGGACTGACGCTGTCCGACTTGTGCGTGCACCTCAGGATGACGCGGCAGGCGGTTTCGCAGCACCTTGCGATCCTGGAGGGCGCAAACCTGGTCGTTACGGTCTGGCGGGGTCGGGAAAAGCTGCATTACCTCAACCCCGTGCCGGTTCACGAGATCTACGAGCGCTGGATCAGGAAATTCGAACGCGGGCGTCTCGACGCCCTGCAGGACCTCAAGAGACGGATCGAAGGAGAGAGTGATGAATAATTCGCAGTTCGTCTACGCCATCTACATTGCCGCGACGCCCGAGCGAGTCTTCGCGGCCCTGACCGACGGCGAATTCACCCGCCAATACTGGGAAGGCGAGAACCTGTCGGACTGGAAACCCGGTTCGCGCTGGGAACACCGGCGGACCGATCCGTCGCGCACGCTCGGCATGGAAGGAAAGGTGATCGAATTCGCGCCGCCGCGCCGGCTGGTGTTGACCTGGGCCGCGCCTGCCGACGCCGCAAATCCCGCGAAGCACAGCCGGGTCACGATCGAGCTCGAGCCGATCGCGGACATGGTGCGGGTAACCGTGACGCACCAGGAGCTGGAACCCGGATCGGACATGCTGCGCAACATCTCGCAAGGCTGGCCGCGCGTGCTTTCGAGCATGAAGTCGCTGCTCGAGACGGGCCGGCCCCTGCCCACGTGGTCGCACTGCCGATAGCTCGGCACCCCCCGAAAGGAGAACCTCATGAACGAGAACAGGATCGTTACCGGCAACGAGTGGACGGAAGCGCGTCGGCAGCTGCTGCAAAAGGAGAAGGAATTCACGCGAGCACGCGACGAGCTGAGCGCGGCGCGGCGGGCGCTGCCGTGGGAGCGCGTGGAGAAGGAATACATGTTCGAAACACCGCGCGGCCGCGCCAGTCTCTCCGACCTTTTCGACGGGCGCCGGCAGCTCGTCGTCTATCACTTCATGCTGGGTCCGGATTGGGAGGAGGGCTGCAAGTCCTGCTCCTTCTGGGCGGACAATTTCAACGGCATCGACGTGCATCTGCGCCACCGCGACGTCACGCTGCTCGCCGTGTCGCGCGCGCCGTTTGCGAAGATCGAAGCCTACCGGCGTCGCATGGGCTGGACCTTTCCGTGGGTGTCGTCGTACGGCACCGACTTCAACTTCGATTATCGGGTGTCGTTTCGGCCGGAGGACGTCGCGGCGGGCAAGGCGCAGTACAACTACGCGTTGACGCAGACCTCGATGTCGGAGCTGCCCGGCATCAGCGTCTTCTTCCGCGACGACGCGGGAGCGGTCTTCCACACGTATTCCTGCTACTCGCGCGGTCTCGACATGCTGAACGGCGCCTATCATTTTCTCGACATCACGCCGAAGGGCCGGGACGAGGACGGTCTGCCGCAATCGATGGCCTGGGTACGCCGCCACGATCAGTACGAGGACTGATAACGTGCGCGCCGGCCGCGCGTCAATCATCCCAGTCCCGCCACTCGACCTGGTGCGTTTCCAGGTAGCGGTCGACAGCCTGCCCGACGGTGGGGAAGAAGCTCTCGGTGCCAAGCGTTGTAAAGAGGCCGTAGCGCTTCAGCTGGTCCTTTACCGGCCCCTTCATCTCGGCGAAGCACAGATCCATGCCGGACCGGTGCAGTTCGCGGTCGAGGTCGGCGAGCGCATCGGCCGCGGTGACGTCGACGTCGGTGACGGGTTCGGCGGCCACGACGATCCATCGGGTTGGCGTCGGCGCGTCCGCCGCGGCGCGCAGCACATGCTCCTTGAAGATCTCCGCATTGGCAAAGAACAGCGGGGCGTCCCAGCGGAAGAGCACCAGCCCGGGAATGCGCCGTGCTTCCGGATGACGCGAAATGTCGTGATAGCCCTTCACGCCGTCGATTCGACCGAGCACGGCGTCGTAGGGTCGCCAGGCTCGCCAGACGAAGGCGAGCAGCGCCAATCCGACGGCGATGAAGATGCCGTGAATGACACCCACCAGCGCGACGCCAAGAAAGCAGACGATCGAAAGGACGAATTCGCCACGGCGAAGGCGGTAGAGGCGAAGCACGCCGCGCAGGTCGACCAGCGTCATGCACGCGGCAATCACCACGGCGCCCAGCGCGGCCGTGGGCAGGTTCTCGACCAGCCCGGGCCCCGCGATCAGCAGCAAGGAAATGCACGCGGCCCCGACCACGCCGGTGAGCTGGGTCCTGGCACCCGCATCGTCGGCAACCGGGGTGCGCGATGCGCTGCCGCTCACCGAAAATCCCTGCAGCATTCCCGAGGCGACGTTCGCGATTCCCAGCGCGACGAGCTCCTGGTTGCTGTCCACATCCTGCCGGTTGCGCAGCGCAAACGTGCGCGAAAGGACGCTCGTGTCGGCGAAGGACACCAGCGCAATTGCGGCCGCGCCGGCGACGAGAGCGCGCAGATCTTCCGCCGAGACCATGGGAATTCCGGGTATCGGCATCCCCTGGGGCAGAGGACCGACGATGCCGACTCCGGCGCTCCCCGCAAGATCGAAAACTGATACGGCGACGGATGCGCCGACGACCGCGAACAGGATGCCGGGCATTGCCGGCGCGTAGCGCCGAAACGCGATGATCGCGACGAGGCACGACAGGCCAATTGCGAATGCGGCTCCGTTGATCCGGCCCAGCAGGACGCCACTCACCAGCTCCGCGATTTGGCGCGGCAGATTGTCCCCATTCACCGGAAAGCCGAACAATTTCGGCAGCTGGCCGACGATCACGGTCAGCGCGATGCCATTGAGGTAGCCGTAACGAATCGGCTTGGAGAGGAGGTCGGTGACGAAGCCCAATCGCAGGAACCCCGCCAGGATGCAGAAGGCACCCGACAGAATGGCGAGAACGCCCGCCAGGGCCACCGCGCGATCGGGGTCTCCTGCCGCCAGGGGCAGTACCGTTGCGGCGATCAGCGCAGCGAGCGCGGAATCGGGCCCGAGCACCAGAATCCGGCTCGGGCCGAAGACCGCGTAGGCGAGGAGCGCAGCTACGGACGCGTACAGGCCGCAGATGGCCGGCAATCCGGCGGCCTGTGCGTAGCCCATGCCGGCCGGCACGAGTATCGCCGTCAGCACCACGCCGGCGACGAGGTCCTTTGCCAGCCACGCGCGCTCGTAGGTGCGAAGTGTCTCTGCGCCGGGCAACCAGCGTGCGCGGACAATGGGATTGTCGGGCGGGACTGCGCTCATTCGCAGCACCTCTCGCCGATCGCGGGCATGATCAGGAGGATATAGCGGAAACCCGAGCCGTGTCCGCGCAATTGCGCCGCTGGCGATCGACACCGCCGTTGCCGGCGCAGCTTCGCGTTCAGGAATTCTGCTGCACGGCGACCGCGAAGACGTCGACCGGTTGTGCCTTGCCGCGGATGGGGACGGGGCCAAGCGCATCGGCCCGGATTTGCGGGCCGAGGCCGGCACGGGTCGCGCCGTCGATCAGGATGGGTCGCGCGACTTCCTTGGTATGGGCCTCGAGCCGCGCAGCCACGTTCACGGTGTCGCCGATGCAGGTGTAGGTCGCACGCTCGTTGGTCCCGGTGTAGCCCGCCACCATGTCGCCGGTGGCGATGCCGATGCCGATCCGGATCGGCGGCTTGCCGGCAACCGCACGGTCGCGGCTGAACATCTCCACGAGCTCGATCATTTCCTGCGCGGCCCGCACCGCGCTCTCGCGGTGATCGGGAAGCGGCAACGGGGCGCCGAAGATGGCCATGAGTCCGTCGCCCGCCATCATGTTGACGACGCCGCCATGCCCGCTGATCGCGTCGAACATCAGCGTGTAATACGAATTCAGCAGATCGATCGTCTCTTCGGGGGGCAGCGATTCGGCGAGGGGCGTGAAGTTCCGGATGTCGGAGAACATCACCGTCGCGTGCACGCGCTTTCCGCCGAGCGCGAAGCCCGAATTCTGCAGGTCCTGCGCCACCTCGGGCGTCGCGAAGCGTCGCACGAGTTCCTTCTGCTGGTCGCGGAGCCGCTTCTTCTCGAGGCCCGCTCCGATGCGCGCCTTCAGCAACACCGGGTTGACGGGCTTGGTCAGGTAGTCCTCGGCGCCCAGCTCGATGCAGCGGACCACGTTCTCGATGCCTTCCAGCGACGACGTGACGATGACCGGCAGGTCGCGGAGCTGAAGGTCGTTGACGAGCTGCTCGAGCACGGCGAAGCCGTCCATTTCCGGCATTTCCATGTCGAGCAGGACGAGATCGAATCCGCCGACCCGCAGCATGTCGAGTGCCACGCGGCCGTTTTCGGCTGAAGCGACGCTGTGGCCCTGCAGCTCGAGGCTCCGGGTCAGCAGGAGCCGGTTGACCTTGTTGTCGTCGACGACAAGGAGCCGCGCGCCAGTGTGCCAGGCCTCACGCACGCCTGAGCCCCGATAGAGCCTGCGCCACACGCGCGAATTCCGCCGCCAGGTCGTCGAGCGGCCCGCCGTTCGCCTGTTGAACGGGAGCGAGCCCCCCCAGTTCAAGCGACCGGGCCATCGCACCAAGGGTCAATGCGCCGAACGTGTTGCTGTTCGATTTGAGCGAGTGCGCGGCGCGACGGAAACGATCGGCGTCGTTCGCCGCGAGCGCGCTTCGAAGATCGTCGAGCATCGGCGGCGCTTCGGCGAGAAAGGTGTCCACCAGCTCGAGCACGAAGTCGCTGCCGGCCGTGGCCTTCAGCGCTTCGAATGTCGGCAGGTCGATCGTCGGTCCGGTCATGTCATGGGCTCCCGCGCGTTTGCACCAGGCTCGAGAGCTTCGATCAGCCGCTCCACTCGAATCGGCTTGGTGAGGTAGTCGTCCATGCCGGCGGCGAGGCACTCCTCGCGGTCGCCCTGCATCGCGTTCGCCGTCATGGCGACGATGCGCGGGCGCTCGCCCGGCTTCCAGCGCGCAGTGATCCGGCGCGAGGCTTCGAGCCCGTCCAGCTCCGGCATCTGAACGTCCATCAGCACGACGTCGTACGTCTGACGCTCCACGCATTCGATCGCTTCGATGCCGTTGCTCGCGAGATCCGCGCGGTAGCCCATCTGCTGCAGCAGGCGCATTGCGAGCTTCTGGTTCACCACGTTGTCTTCGGCCAGCAGGATGCGCAGCGGGTGGCGCGCCGCAATGCCGGGATCCATCGTGACCCTGGTGGTGGGGGCGGAAGGTTTGGGCGCCTCATCGTGCGACAGCAGTCCCGCGAGCGTGTCGAACAGCTGTGACTGGCGCAGCGGCTTCGTCAGGTAGCCGCTGAACAGGCCCTCCGCGTCGCCCGCCTCGCGCCGGCCAAGCGAGCTGAACAGCACGAGCGGCAGCGACGGAGCCCGCGCGCGAATCTCCCTTGCGAGCGCGATGCCGTCCATCCCGGGCATGTGCATGTCCACGATCGCGAGATCGAAGGCGTCGCTCTGCTCGAGGCGGCGCAGCGCCTCCGCCGGCGTATCGCATGGCTGCGTCGTCATGCCCCATTTGGTGGCCTGCAGGGCCAGCACTTTACGATTGGTCGCGTTGTCGTCCACCACCAGCATGCGCTTGCCGGTGAGCGCCGGCTGCACGCCAATGAATTCGCGCCGCTGGGTCGGAGGCGCGTCGCACAGTGGCGCGCGGATGGTGAAGGCAAACGTCGATCCCTTGCCGGGACCGGCGCTTTCGGCCCACATCGTGCCCCCCATCAATTCCGCCAGCCGCCTGCTGATGGCGAGTCCGAGCCCGGTGCCGCCGTACTTGCGCGTCGTCGACGAGTCGGCCTGCGAGAACGACTGGAACAGTCGGCTCATCCCCTCGGCGGAGAGGCCGATGCCGGTGTCGCGCACCTTGAAGGTCAGCTCCACGCCGCCTTCGGCTTCCTTCGCGCTGACGACGAGAACGACTTCGCCGGCCTCGGTAAACTTCACCGAATTGGAGAGCAGGTTGAGCAGGATCTGGCGCAGTCGCGTGACGTCGCTGTTCACCGCCGTCGGCACGTCGCCTTCGAACAGATACGCGGTGTCCAGGTGCTTTTCGGCCGCGCGCGTGCTGACGAGGTCGAGCGCCGACTCGACGCACTCGCGCAAGTCGAAAGGATGCGCCTCGATGTCCATGCGCCCGGCCTCGATCTTGGAAAAATCGAGAATGTCGTTGATGATGGTCAGCAGCGCGTCGCCCGAGTCGCGGATCGTCGCCGCGTAGTCGCGCTGCTCGGCGTCCAGCGACGTGTCGAGCAAGCAGTCCGCTCATGCCGATCACCGCGTTCATCGGCGTGCGGATCTCGTGGCTCATCGTCGCCAGAAACGAGCTCTTGGCCTCGTTCGCCGTTTCTGCGGCGGCGCGGGCCTGCTGCGCCTCGTTGAACAAGCGGACGTTCTCGATGGCGATCACGGCCTGACTTGCGAATGTCTGCAACAGCCCGACTTCCTTGTCAGTGAATCGCCCGGGGGCCGCGCGATTCACGTTGATGGCGCCGACAACGCGCTGCTCGTACAGCATCGGCACGCTCATGCCGCTGCGGAATCCGGCCTTGCGAACGGATTGCTTCATCACGGGCGGATAATCGGCATCGGACTCGGCGAGGAGATCGGCCACGTTGACCACCTGGCCGGTTCGAATGGCGCGCGCGGCGATCGAAGGGCCATCGGCCGGCATCGGCCAGACGCGCAGTAGATCACGGAGGCGTTCCGGATCGACGCCGAACGAGCTGTTGACGTGGATGAGCTCGCCGTCGAAGCGGAAGACCAGTCCGAACTGTGCGCCGGTGAGCCGGGCCGCGCGCTCGGCGATGGTGTCGAACACCGGCTGCACGTCGGTCGGCGATTCGCTGATCACCTTCAGCACCTCGGCAGTGGCCGTCTGATGGCTGAGGGCCTCGTTGGTCTCGTTGAACATCCGCGCGTTCTGGATGGCGATCACCGCCTGGTCGGCGAAGGTTCTGAGCAGCGTGAGCTCCTTGTCCGTGAACGGACGTGGCGGCTGGCGCATCACCGCGATCGAGCCGATGCCGCGATCTTCCCAAAGCATCGGCGCCCATGCGATCGAGAAGTTGCCGATCCGCTCGGCAACGCCGCGCACGATGGGCAACGTCCCGGGCGTGCCGAGCACATCCGGAATGTGCATCGTGCGACGTTCGCGTATGACGCTGGCGGTCATCGTCTGGTCCAGCGGCTTCGGGAACGTCGCCGCGATGGCCCCCAGTGCGGCGCCGCGCCACGCGCCCACGTCAACGATTTCGTCGTCGCGGACGATGAAGATGCCGAGCTGCTCGGTGGCGAAAAGGTGCTGGCAACTGTCGAGGATCTTGTCGAACACGGGCGCGGTGTCGGCCACCGAGCTGCTGATCACCTGCAGCACCTCGGCGGTCGCGGTTTGCTGCTCGAGCGCTTCCCGGGTCTCGTTGAACAGACGCGTGTTCTCGATCGCGATCACGGCCTGGCGGGCGAAGGTCTGCAGGAGGTCGACTTCCTTGTCGTGGAACTTGCCGACCTCGGCACGGGTGACCGTGATCACGCCGACGATCTGGTCCTCTCGCCACATCGGTACGCAGAGAACGCTTCGGTAGCCGGCCAATCTGGCGATCGGCTTGACCTTGTAGTCCGCATCGTCCTCGGCCAGCACGTCGCCGATGTTGACCACCGCGCCGTCGCGCACGACGCGCGCGGCCGCCGAGCCGCCGCTGGGGCGCATGGGAAACGCATTCCTTGTGGCCTCGACTCCCTGCGCATTGACGCCGTGGAAGCTCACGACGTGGATCAGCTCGCCGTCGTATCGGAATACCCAGCCATAGCCAGCGCCGGTAAGCTTTGCCGCTCGCTCGGCGATGACGTCGAACACGGGCTGCACGTCGGTCGGCGACTCGCTGATCACCTTCAGCACGTCGGCCGTCGCGGTCTGTCGCTCCAGCGCCTCCTTTGTCTCATTGAACAGGCGCGTGTTCTCGATCGCGATCAGCGCCTGGTCGCGGAACGACTCGGCCAGTGCGATCTCCTTGTCGGTGAAGCCCCCGGCCTGCTTGCGGAACAGCATCAGCGCGCCGACGGCCTCGCCTTCGCGCAGCAGCGGCACGGCGAGCGATGCGTGCACGCCCCTCGCGTCGCGGATCAGCCGCTGCCTCTCCGGAAGCTCGATCGCGTCCCAGTCGGGAATGTGGACCGTCCGCTTCCAGGCGATCGCCTGCGAAGGGAAGTTGGCGGCCGGATCGATCGGGACGGGGTCCATGAACAGATTGTTCGCGAGTCCGTCCGTGGTGGCGTGCGCGCTCGGCACGTAGCTCCCGCCGTCCACGCGCACGAACGAGGCGAGGTCGCATCCGAGCAGCGTCACCGCCGTGCTGACGATTGCGTCGAAGACCGGCTGCGTGTCGGTCGGCGACGCGCTGATCACGCGGAGGATGTCCGCGGTCGCCGTCTGGTGACTCAGCGCCTGCTGTGTCTCGTTGAACAGGCGCGCGTTCTGGATCGCGATGACCGCCTGGTCGGCAAAGGTCTTGAGCAGCGCCAGATCCTTGTCGCTGAACGGCCGCGGCGGCGACCGGATGATGTCGATGGTGCCGATGCCGCGCCGTTCCCACATCATGGGCGCCGTGACGAGCGAAAAATTGCCCATCCTGCGCGCCGTGTCATACACGTACTCCGGCAGTCCCTCGGTCCCCAGCGTGTCCGGGATGTGCAGCACATCGCCCTGCCGGATTGCGATGTCGCTGATCGTACCGGGCAGTGGTCTCGGGTAATCGCTGGCGGCGGCAGCGGCGAACATGCCGCGGCGCGCGGCGAGCCGCAGCGTGCCGTTGTCGGCATTGGCCATGCAAATCCCGAGATCCGTGACGCCGAACAGACGTTGGCAGCTGTCGAGGATCTTCTCGAACACGGGTTGCGCATCGGCCATCGAGCCGCTGATGACCTGCAGCACCTCGGCGGTCGCGGTCTGCTGCTCCAGCGCTTCCTGCGTCTCGTTGAAGAGCCGCGTATTTTCGATCGCGATCAGCGCCTGGTCC
>CAVSDH010000018.1:0-10113 GCA_963726765.1 uncultured beta proteobacterium
CCGAGCGGCGCGCCGGTCCAGACGAGGTCGAGGTGCGCCAGCGCGCCTGCGGGCTCGAGGCCGAACCGAAGCTCGCGGATGCCGAACTCGTCGGCGAGCCGGCTCGCCAGGTAGGTGATCGCCTGCATCAGCGAGTAGCTGTCGACGTTTACCCAAATCGACTCGTCGATCGTCTCGAGCTTGGTCGGCAGCGAGAGTTTCGATTCCACCCGGCGCCGCGCCGCCGAAATCAGGTCGGCGCCGCGCATCTCCTCGAGCGGCCACTCCGTGCGCAGCGCATCCGAGAATTCGCTCACGGCCGCGTCGAGACGCGCGCTCAACTGCCGTGCTTCGTCGCCAATGACACCGATGAACCGGCTTCGCTCGTCATTCGACATGTCGGGAAACGCGGCAATCGTCTCCACCGCCGCGCGCACGCTGCCGAGCGAAGCCCGCGTCCCCTGCGTCAAGGTCTGCAGCAGCAAATCGCGCCGGTTGCCGCTCTCGATCCGCCGCGTGATGTTGTCCAGCACGAGGACGAACCCGGCGATCCCGTCGCGCCCGGTCTCGGCGCCCGCGCCGGCGGTCGCGTCGGTCGCCGTGCCGAAAACCGGCGCCACCTGCACGCGCACGAGCTGCCCGGCGGGCGCCGTGGTCACGAAGCTTGCCACGACTCCCTGCGTGCCCTGGCGCAGCCGCTCGCGGACGTTTTCCAGCGCGTGAATGATGAGATTGCGGTCGAAGACGCCGAAGATCGAGCGCCCCAGGCCGACGAGACTGGGCCCCTTGCCCCCCGGCATGGCGCCTTCGAGCGGCTTGCGCAGGAGCTGCATCGCGCGTGCGTTGTAAAGAAGGACGCGCCCCTCGATGTTGCACACGACCACACTTTGCGCGAGTTCCGACATCAGCGCCGCCAACCTGTTTTTTTCCTGCTCCAGGCGCGCGTTGGCGTCGCGCACCCGCTTTTCGACATCCTTCCGGAGCGCGTCGTTCGCTTCGGCAAACGCGTTGACGCTGTCGGCCAGCTCCCGGATCTCACCGGCGCCGCGCAGCGGCGCACGATGCGCAGGATTCGCGGTCAGCATGATCCTTGCGTCCTCGGAGAGCTTCCGCGGCGCCGTCACATACCGGCGGAACAACGCGCGCACGATGACGGCGACGGGAGCGAGCAGCAGCAGCGACACGATCGCCACGCTGGCGGCCCGCTGCAGCAGCACCGGCAGCAGCAGCGCGCGCTCCGGGTCGCTCATGTCCGCCCCGACGAGGACGACGGTCGCCGCAATCGTTGCGAGGAGGAGCCCCCATGCCGCAAACAACGTCAGCGCCACCTTCGTCCGCTCGGACACCGGCTATTCCCCGAGCAGCTCGCCGACCTTGGCGATGAGATCGCGGGTCGAGAAAGGCTTCGTGACATAGGCATCGGCGCCGATCGCGATGCCCTTGGTCACCTCGACATCGCGCCCCTTGGCGGAGAGCATGATGATCCGTGTACCGTGCCAGTCCGGATTCTCGCGCACCTTCTGGCAGACGTCGTAACCGCTGACGCGCGGCATCATCACGTCGAGCAGGATCAGGTCCGGGCGGAATTCATCGACGGCCTTCAGCGCCTCGGCGCCGTCGCTGACCACCCGAACGTCGTAACCGCGCTGCCTCATCAGGAATTCCAGCGAGACCACGATGTTCGGCTCGTCGTCCGCAATAAGGACTTTCTTGACCATTCCGTCCTCCCGCGCCGCTCGGGCGCATGCTCCCGCCTCTACCCGTGCTGTCGCGTCATGCGTCAGCGGATTCGCGCTCGGCCTCCGGCCACGCGGGATCCGCCAACGGCAGCTCGAAAACGAACGTTGCGCCCTGCTCCGGTGCGCTTTGCACCCAGAGGCGGCCGCCGAAATGTTCGATGATCTGGCGGCTGATCGGCAAGCCGAGTCCGGTGCCCTGGGGCTTTTCCGTCATCGTGTCTCCGGCCTGGCGAAACTTCTCGAAGATCATCGTCTGGTCCGCGACTCGCACGCCCGGCCCGTTGTCCGATACGGAGACGCGAACGAGACCGTCGGCGTAGGCCAGCAGGACCCGCACGCGACCGTCGTCGGCAGGGGCGAATTTGGCGGCATTCGAAAGAAGGTTGATCAATACCTGAAGCAGCCGGTCGCGATCGGCGCGGACCGCAGCACCCTCGGCCGGCAGCTGTGCTTCGAGACCGACTCCGCGCGACCGGAAAAGCTGGCCCGTCGCAGCGATCGAATCCTCGACGACCGCCTTGAGGTCGACCCGCGAAACCTTCCACTCCGCTCGCCCGGACTCGAGCTTCGCGAGATCCAGCACCTGGTTGATGAGCCGCGTGAGTCGTTCGCTCTCCTGAATGACGATCCTGAGAAAATTCTGCCGCTCCTCGGCGTCGAGGTCCGGATTGTCGCGCAGGATCTCGGAAAAGGCGCGGATCGATGTGAGCGGTGTCCGCAGTTCATGGGTGACGGTCGAGACGAAATCGTCCTTCAGGCGGTCGAGCTCCTTCAATCGCTCGTTGGCGGCGCGAAGCTCCGCGGTGGCGGCCATCAGCGCCTGCGATTTCTGCTCGAGTTCGTGGCTGTACGCGATGACCTGGGAGGCATCGTCCAGCATCGACCTCACCTCGTCGAGCGAGAGCGCATCTTCCTTGACCGTCGACGCAACCATGATCCGCGCGGACGCGCCGCCGATGGCGCCGGCGAGCACGGTCTCCGCGAACCGGACGAGAAGCGCATCGGCGGGAACCTCGGCGGGTGCCGCAACCCCGCGTCGGCGGGCGTAGTCCGCGAACGCCGCGGCAGCGCGCTCAGGCCCCAGAAATCGAGAGAGCAGCGCGCGCAGGTCGGGCAATGAGGCGCTGCCTTTCCAGACGTGGACATCCTGCCCCTCGTCGGCATGGCGGAAGACGTCGACGAAGCGTGCCGCCTGCGCCTGCTCGGCGACGGTCTGGGACGTCAGCATCGACACCAGCACGTATGCGCCGACGTTGGCGATCATGCTCCACAGCATTGCGTGCGTGATGTCGTTGAGGCCCTCGAGGCCGAACAGCGCATAGGGCTTGAGCAGCGCGATGCCGAACGGGCCCTCCTGCAGAAAGCTCGCCGGCAGCCATCCCGATTTGGCGAACGACGGCAGCAGCAGCGTGTACAGCCATACGACGAAACCTGTGCCGAGTCCGGCCAGCGCTCCCGCGCGCGTCGCGCCTTTCCAGTAGATGCCCCCGAGCGTCGCCGGCGCGAACTGCGCGACGGCGGCAAAGGAGATGAGTCCGATGGCCACCAGCGCGTAGGCCTCGCCTGCCAGACGAAAATAGAGATAGCCGAGCAGGATTACGGCGATGATCGCGCCGCGGCGGATCCCGAGCAGGAGTCCGGTCAGGTTCTGCCGCTCGGCAAGCCGCATCGACCGCATCCGCAGCAGCACGGGCATCACGAGATCGTTGCAGACCATCGTCGACAGCGCGATGGTCTCGACGATCACCATCCCGGTCGCGGCCGACAGCCCGCCGATGAAGACGAGAAGAGCGATCGCCTCCTGCTTCTGCGCCATCGGCAGCGTCAGCACGAACGTGTCGGGATCGACCGCGGTGGCCGAGAAATGGAGGACGCCGCCGAAGGCCACCGGGACGACGAAGACGTTCATCGCCAGCATGTAGAGGGGAAAGAGCCAGATCGCCATGCCGAGGTGGTTCTCGTTGACGTTCTCGACGACCGCGACCTGGAATTGCCGCGGCAGGAACACGATCGCCAGCATGGAAAGCACGGTGAGCCAGGCCCAGCTCGCGTAGCTGCCAGCGGTCGCCCCAAGCGGCGCAAAGAGCGTGGCGAGCCGCGGGTGCGCGCCGGCCTGCGTGAAGATGTCGGCCAGCCCGTCGTGGATGCCCCAGGTCACGAACGCGCCCACCGCCGCGAACGCGACCAGCTTCACGAGCGACTCGAACGCGATCGCCGCGACCAGCCCCTCGTGGCGCTCGGAGGCGTCGAGATGCCGGGTGCCGAACAGGATCGTGAAAATCGCGAGGAGCAGCGCCATCCAGAAGGCCGTGTCGGCCCCGATGGGCGCGGGTACACGCGGTTCCGAGACGACGAGCTCCGGATACTGGGTGAGGATCGTGTAGCTGTGCGAGACCGCTTTCAGCTGCAACGCGATGTACGGAAGCACGCCGATCACGGCGATGATCGTGACGAGCCCGGCGATCAGCGCGCTCTTGCCGTATCGGGACGAGACGAAATCGGCGAGCGACGTGATGCGGTTGGCCTTGCTGATGCGCACGATCTTGCGCATCACCAGCCACCAGAGCGCCATCATCAGCGTGGGGCCGACGTAGATGGGGAGGAACCCCACGCCGTCGCTGGCGGCGCGGCCGACACTGCCGTAGAACGTCCACGCCGTCGCATACACGCCCAGCGACAGCGCATAGATATAGGGGTTGGCGATGACCGACCGTCCCTGGTCGGCCCGCCGGTCTCCGTAGCGGGCGATCGCGAACAGAATCCCGATGTAGGCGAGCGCAACAGGAACGATCACGAAGCTCTGGAGCATGGCGATGCCGGGATCCGGGCGCCCGTGTTACCGGTTACGGCCGACGACGCAGGCGAGCAGGCCGATGAAGAGCGCCCATGCGCCGAAGATGTACACATAGAGCAAGGGGATTCCGAACACCATCGTCGCGCGGCTGACCAGCGCCAGCAGCGGGTAATTGAACAACAGGACTCCCAGCAGGAACAGCGCGACGAGGCGCTGGTTCTTGACGATCGACTGCTTCATTGACGCTCTCCCTGGCGGCCCGATTGTCGCCCCATGTTACCAACTGCGTCGTGCGCGCACCGCCTCCTTACAAGCGGTACGAAAGCCGCAGCCGCTCCTGCAGCTGCTTCGCCTGGCGGAATGCTTCCTTCAGCATTCGCTGGTCGACCTCGTTCAGCGCATTCGGGTCGATTCGGTTGGGGTTCCCGCCCGACGCCGGCTGGTCCTGCTGGCGCAGTCGCAGCAGCTGGAGGAAATGAAACGCCTCGATCGTGGCGTCGACGTGCCGGGTCTCGACGCGCAGGCGGCTGCCGGCGACGCGCAGCCGTGCGGCGGTTCCCGCGTCCGGAACGCCTTGCGCCAGCGCGAATACGCGCGCGCAATCGACGAACAGGCGCGTGCCGCGCGTCTTGAGGTCGAGGGTGCCCTTCACATTCGCCTCGTCGTCGACCACGAACGCGCGGATCAGGCCGAGCGGCGGCTCGACCTGCAGCGCGTTCTGCACCATGAGCCGAAGGAAAGGAGCGTTCGCCTGCGTGTACGCGAAGAGCCACCCGCGCAGCGCGTCGCACAGCGCGATGTCGCCATAGAGCGGCCTGAAGTCGAAGACGATGTTCGCGTTGAGCAGCGCCTGCGGCGTCGGCTCGCGGATCCACGCCAGGAATCGGGTCTTCCATTCTTCTACCGAAAGGCAGTAGTCCGGGTTGCTCGCCATCACGTTTCCCGAGCACAGCGGAAACCCGAGCCGGTCGAGATCCGTGTTGACGTCGCGGGCGAAGGCCATCAAGCGCGAGCGCTGCCGCTGCGCGTCGGCGTCATCGGCGGCCACGAACAGGATCGCGTTGTCCTGGTCGGTGGCGAACGTCTGCTCGCCCCGTCCTTCGCTGCCGAGCGCGAGCCAGCACCAGTCGACGGCCCCGAGGTCGTGCCGGTCGAGCGCGAGCTCGATCGTCCGCCGCGTCAGCGCGTCGTTGAAGGAGGCGATCGTCCGCGTCAGCGGTTCCGCGCCGACGCCCTGCGCGAGCAGGTTCTGCGTGAGACGCCGGATGTCGTCGCTCGTGCGTTTCAGCATCTCGACGGTGTCCGCCGCGTGCAGCTCCTCATTGACCTGGCGCATCGACACGCGCTGCAGCGAAAAGAGGTCGCGCTCGTTCACCACGCCCCGGAGCCTGCCGCTGTCGACGACGACGAGTTGCCGGACGCCGTGCTCGGCCATCGCGTGCATCGCTTCCGATGCGCTTGCCGAGGCCGGCAGCGCGACGATGGGCGAGGTCATCACGTCGGCCAGCGGCGAGTCGAGCGAGTGTCCCGGGAGCACGACGCGGCGCAGCAGATCGACCAGCGTGAACATCCCGACAGGCGCGCCGTTTCCGTCGAGCGCGATGATCGTGCGCACCTTGGCGTTCGCCATCCGCTGCGCGGCCTCGCGCAGCGGAGTGCTCGCGGGACAGGCCACGGGGGCGTTGCGGACGAGTTCACCGACCGGCCGCGTCATCGACTGCTGTTCGGCCGCACGCTGGCTGTACTGGGCGTAGAGGCTCTCGAGCGACTGCTTCAGCGTCTCGGTGATTGCCTGAGTGCAGAAGCGCTCGAACTCGGGGGAGGCCTGCCGCAGCGCGAGGAAGTCCTCGCGGCCGAGCAGGAAGCACGACGTGTCCTGCAACGCGGTGAACACCTTCGTCGTCGCGCCGCCGGCGGACAAAGCGCCGACGGGGAACATCTCGCCGGGACCGAGCGTGCGCTCCGGTGCCGACTGCGTGGTGTCCTGGCGACGCCCGACGAGCCCGCTTTCGACGATGTGCAGGTGCGCGACGGGGCCGCTGTGCGTCGCGAGGATGGTCCCGTCGCGGGAAAAACGCGCGCGCGTCAACCTGGGCGCCAGCAGCGCGAGCGCTTCGCCGTTCATTCGATTGAACGGCGCGTAACGCGAAAGGAATTCCCGAACGTCGTCGCCGGCAGCCGTGCCTGTCCGGTTCATTGCGTCAGCCTACGGATGCACGGCATGCCGCGCAGGCAAAAACCCCCGCACACGGGCGGGGGTCATTGCCGTTCGTCTGCGGACGAATGTCAGTGCGCGACGGGCTTTGCCAGCAGCAGCCCCGTGTTCTGACGGACATAGAGCTCGTCCCACATGTCTTCGGAGCGCTTGTCGCGATACAGCAGCGAGCCCAGGATCACCGCGAGGAAGCCGAGCGGAATCGAGATGAGGCCGGGATTTCGCAGCTCGAACAGCGGCTTCTCGAGCCCCATGATCGACGTCCGGCCGGGACCGATGGCCGTGATCCTCGCTTCCGCGGCCGCCTTCGCCTTCTCGGACTTGTCGATCGCCGCCTTGATCTTGTCCTGGTCCGCCGCTTCAGTCGCCGCCGCGAGATCGGCGGCGAGCTTGGTCAGGCTGGCCGTCTCGGTGGCGACGATCTTTTCCTGCGGCGCCTTCAGCGCCAGCGGATAGGTCAGGTTCGGCGAGACCATCACGAGCCCGATGGCGGTCAGCGTTCCGACCACCATACCGAGCACGATGCCGCCGGTGTTGCAGCGCTTCCAGAACAGCGTCAGCAGCACGCACGGGAAGTTGGCCGAGGACGCGACGGCGAAGGCGAGGGCGACCAGATGGGCGACGTTCTGCCCCTTGGACAGGATGCCGATGGTGATCGCCATGGCGCCGACGATGACCGTGGCGATCCGCGCCGCCTTGACCTGCTCCCCCGGCGACACGTGGTCCTCGCGAATCACGCCGACGTAAAGGTCGTGCGCCATTGCGGAGGCCGCCGCGAGCACCAGCCCTGCCACGACGGCGACGATCGTCGCGAACGCCACCGCCGCGACGAACGCGAGGAAGAGGTTGCCCAGCATCGAGTCGGGACCGCCGCCGACGTACTGCGCGAGCAGCGGGCCGGCCATGTTGCCGCCCGCGTCGATCGCCTTGATTTTCACCGCGCCGACGTTCATCGCGGCACCCATGCCGAGGAACAGCGTCAGAACATAGAAACCGCCGATGATCGCCATCGCCCAGATCACCGACTTGCGCGCGTCCTGGGCCGTCGGGACGGTGAAGAAGCGCATCAGGATGTGCGGCATCCCGGCCGTGCCGAACACGAGTGCCATGCCGAGCGAAATCTGGTCGATCGGCGCCTTGAACAGGAGGCCGGGCTCGAGGAATCGCTGGCCGAGCTCGGCCGGGGTCATGTTCTTCGCGGCGTCGCCGATGAGCAGCGCGACCTGACTCTGCACCTTGGCGTCGCCGATCACCGCGGTCAGGAAGGCCGGCAGGCTGAAGCCGTACGGCACCCAGACCAGCATGACGAGGAGGATCGAAGCCGTGACGAGCAGGATGGCCTTGATGATCTGCACCCACGTCGTGGCGACCATGCCGCCGAACAGCACATACGCGAGCATCAGGATGCCCACGACCATCACCGAAATCTCGTAGTCGATGCCGATCAGCGTCTTCACCAGCACGCCGCCGCCGACCATCTGCGCCGTCAGGTAGAACGTCGATACGGTGATCGTCGACAAAGCGCCGACGATGCGCGCGGCTTTCGGGTTGTTGCGGTAGGCGAGGATGTCGGACAGCGTGTACTTGCCGATGTTGCGGCAGGGCTCGGCGATGACCAGGAGCACCGTGATGTAGGCAACGAGCCAGCCGACCGAATACATGAAGCCGTCGTAGCCGTAGAGCGAGATGAGGCCGGCGATGCCGAGGAAGGATGCCGCGGACAGGTAGTCGCCGGCGATCGCCCAGCCGTTCTGCAGCCCCGACACGCCCCCACCCGCGACATAGAAGTCGGCCGTGGTCTTGACGCGCTTGGCCGCGACGTACGTCACGTACATCGTGACGGCGATGATGACGCCGAACACGAGGAACGTGAGCCATTTCCACTGCGCGGCGACGGCGCCCTGCGCCAGCGCCGGGGTGGCGATCAGCGCGAGCGCGACCACGCCCGCTGCCAGTGCGATGCGCCGCGAGCTCATTTCTTTCCTCCCATTTGCTTCTCGGCGTCGCGGGCGATTGCCGCCGCCATCGGGTCGAACACCGTGTTCGCGCGCCGCGCGTAGATGTAGGCGAGCGCCCATGCGACGACGAACTGGGACATCGCGAACAGGATTCCGACGTTGACCGGCCCCCACACCTTGATCTTGTACAGATTCTGGAAGTAGGCGGCGCCGATCGGCAGCAGGAAATAGTAGAACAGCGAAAAGATCATCAGACCCCAAAGAAACGCCATCTTCTTGCTGTGCAATGCCTGAAACTCCGGCCGGCTGTCGATTGCCTTCCAGTCGATGCCCGATGTGTCCACCATGGTCTCCCCCAATAGAGCGCTGTGCGCTTCCGGTAACGGACGCTCGTTTCGCGCCCGGCCCTGCCCCGCCCGGTATTGGCTCACGATCACCCGGGCCCTGTGTTGATGCAGGTCAACCGCCGGAAAGTCGAGACCGGCCGGCAATCGGGAGCATATCCCTTAGTAGAGGCACCCGATAGCCACCGCGCCGGCATTGTCCGCCCGCCCGCTTCCGATTGCGCGCGCAGCCGGCCCTCGGTGGGCGACTCGCCGCGTCAGCGTATCCAGCGCGGCGGGCGCCTGGCCAGGAACGCGTCTATCCCTTCCGCCGCGTCGGGCAGCATCAGGTTGCAGGCCATGGTTTCCCCTGCGTACTCATACGCGCCGGCGAGACCCCGGTCGATCTGCTCGTAGAACGCCTGCTTGCCGAGGGCAACCACCTCGCGGCTGCGCGCCCCGATGGCGCCGGCGAGGTCGCCGACGGCAGCATCGAGTCCGGTCGCCGGGACGACGCGATTGACAAGGCCCCATGCCAGCGCCGTCGTCGCGTCGATCGGCTCGCCGGTCAGCAGCATCTCCATCGCGCGCTTCCGGGCGACGTTGCGCGCGACGCCGACGGCGGGCGTCGAGCAGAATACGCCGACGTTGACACCGGGAAGGGCGAACCTTGCCGTGTCGGCGGCCACCGCGAGGTCGGCCATTGCCACGAGCTGGCATCCCGCGGCGGTCGCGATGCCGTGGACGCGTGCGATCACCGGCTGCGGCAGGCGGGTCATCTTCACCATCATCCGGCCGCACGCCTCGAAGAGTCCGCGCTGCCACGCGAGGTCCGGATGCGCGCGAAGCTCCTTCAGGTCATGGCCCGCGCAGAAGCCCTTCCCTTCCGCGGCCAGCACGACCACGCGCGTGTCGACATCCTGCGCAAGCCGGTCGAGCTCGGCCTCGAGCGCAGCGATCATCCCCTGGGACAGCGGATTGATCCGGTCCGCGCGGTTCAGCGTCAGCGTGCAGATGCCTTCGCGCGTCGATGCAAGGACGAAAGGTGCAAGACCGGATTCCAGAGGGGCGTTCACGGGCTTCCTACTCGATCGCGCTCGTCGAC